>NZ_JAUQSZ010000003.1 GCF_030580995.1 Sphingomonas immobilis | reverse complement strand
GCGCGCGGCGGCGCTGGGCGCGCGCGTAGTGGCGACGCGGCGGCGCGGCGGCGGGCTGGAGCCGGGCGTGCGGCTGCTCGACAGCGTCGAGGCGGTGGTGGCTGAATCGGATCACATCGTCGTGGCGGTGCCCGCTACCGCCGAGACGCGCGGGCTGTTCGATGCCGGGCTGCTGGGGCTGGCGAAGAAGGGGGCGCACCTCATCAACGTGGCGCGTGGATCGGTGATCGATCAGGAGGCGCTGATCGACGCGCTCGATGCCGGGCCGCTGGACTTCGCGACGCTCGACGTCACCGAGCCAGAGCCGCTGCCCGAGGGGCACGCGCTCTACACGCACCCCAAGGTGCGGCTGACGCCGCATGTCTCGTCCAATTACATGCTGGTGCGTGACCGGCTGGCCGACAAGATCATCGGCGATATTTCGCGTTTCGCGCGTGGTGAAGCGCCGAGCGACGTGGTGGACCGCGCGCTCGGCTACTAAGGCTTCAAGCCGCCGCGCGGACCCGGGCGACTTCGGGCAGTGCGGCCAGCACGACGTCGGCTTCGGGCCGGTCGAGCCAGTCAGGGCTGGCCGCGACGAAGCGGACGCGCGCGTCGGGGCCGAGGATCAGGATCGTCGGCTGCGGCAAGGCGGGGCGCTCAACGCCGGGGATCGCGCCGGTGTCGGTCTCGAAAGCGATGCCCAGCCGGTCGGCGAGCGTCCCTTGAGGATCGGCGGCGAGTTGCAGCGACAGCCCCTGCCGCGCGCGCAGCGTCGCATCGACCGGCGTCTGCGGGCTGATCGCCACCAGAGGGATGCCGGCTTCTCGCAGCACCGATGACAGGTGCCGGTCGTAATGGGGCAGCGCGATGTTACAGGCGGGGCAACCGCCGAAGCGGTAGAAGATCAGCACCGCCGGTCCGCGCGCAAGGAGCTGGTCGCGGCCGATCGCCTCGCCGTCCTCGCCGATCAGGGTGAAATCCTCCACCGTATCGCCAACCTGAACATGCGCATGCGCATCGTAGCGGCGGACGAGATCGGCGCGCGTCCCCACATTTTTCGCCAGTTGTTCGGGCGACCAGTCGCGCTCCCGCTGTGCATGGAGGGCGGCGAACTGGGCGGCAAGGGTTTGCTGGGTCATGCGCGGGCTCCTTGGGATCGTCCACGCACGGTAAGGGAGCCCGCGGTCCGCGCGGAAACGAGAAGGCGGTCGCGACCGATGAGTTATGCCAATACTGGCTCCCGCACCGGTTCCTGCAGCGCCAGCACCGTCTCGCGCGCAAGATCGGCGAGGCGCTGCGTGGCGACATCGAGTCCGTCCGCCGCCTGCAGGATGCAGGCGACCCTGGGCAATTCGGGCAGGCGCGGGTCGTCAAGCGGTGCCACGTCCTTGAGCAGCAGATGCGTGCGGCAGGTGAGGCCGAGCCCGGCCTGCACGGCCGAGCGCAACGTCGTGAGGTTGGGCGTCTCCACAGTGATCCGGTAGGGTCGCCCCGCGTCGTCGAGCGCGCGGATCGCCGCCTCGCGGAAGCGGCAGGGCGTCTCGAGCACCGCCAACGGCAGGACGCCGCGATCGACCAGCGCGGCATCGCCGTACCAGCTCATCGCCGCGGTCGCGATGCCGAGTGGATCGGCGGCGGCACCGAAGCCGAGCACGATATCGAGCTGGCGCCGTTCCAGCAGCCCTTGCAGTTCGGCGGTGCCGGCAACGCGGGCATAGATTTGCGCATCGGGATGCAGTTCGGAGAATTGCGCGAGCAGGCCGGTGAGCAACGTCTCGGCGAAGTCCTGCACCATGCCGACGCGCGCGGGACCGGCGAAGCGGCCCGAGCTGACGGCCGCCACCGCCTCGTCGTGCAGGCTGAGCACGCGGCGTGCGTAGTCGAGCATCATGTCGCCGGCCGGCGTCAGGCTGAGGCGGCGGCCTTCGCGCAGGAATAGCGATTGCTGGAGCAGCTCCTCGAGCCGTTTGATCTGGAGGCTGAGTGCCGACTGGGTGACGAACACCTGTTCCGAGGCGTTGAGCATCGATCCCGAATCGACGATTGCGACAAAGCTGCGCAGCAGCGTCGTCGGCAGGTTGACCGGCATTCCATCGCCCCTTTTATCGCGTCCCCCGCGTACTCCTTGGCACCCGGCGCGCCGACCTTACGCGCGTGAAATAATCCTATCTAGTTAGTAGGAATTGTCCGATTGCAACTTATTCTTTCTACGGTTGCAAGGGCAGGAAAATCGGCGGTTTTACGAGACAAATCGGGCCTTATGAGTTTCTGCAATATACCGGGGCCGGAAACTCGATTGAAGCAGTAGGAATTATCCTGTTCCCTCAGTGCTCACCAAAGACGAGCCTTGATTTCATGACTGCTCTCGCCATTCCCCGACCGCATTTTGCCGCGCGCCTGACAGGACAGGTCGTGTCGGCGCGCTGGTTCTCGCCCGTTGCACTGTTGTTGCTGTGGGAGCTCGGCTCGCGCACGGACGTCATTCCCGAAAGGACGCTGGCCGCGCCATCCAAGGTGCTGGCGACGCTGGCCGGGATGATCGTCTCGGGCGAATTGCCCGCGAACCTGCTGGTATCGTTCTGGCGGGTCGCGGCGGGGCTTGGGCTCGGCGTCGGCGCGGGGATCGCGCTGGCGCTGGTCGCCGGCCTTTCTCGATCGGGCGAGGCGGCGGTCGATCCGCTCATGCAGATCAAGCGCACCATTCCGGTCGTAGCCTTGTCACCGCTGTTCATCGTCTGGTTCGGTATCGGCGAGACGACCAAGATCGCGCTGATCGCCTTCGCCACCGTCTTTCCGGTCTATCTCAATCTCTATTCCGGCATCCGCGGCATCGACGCGCGCCTGATCGATGCGGCGCGCAGCTTCGGGCTGACGCAGCGCGAGCTGATCTGGAACGTCGTCCTGCCGGGCGCGCTGCCGTCGCTGCTGGTGGGCCTGCGCTACGCGCTGACCATTGCGGTCATCATGCTGGTGATCGCCGAGCAGATCAACGCATCAGCCGGGCTCGGCTACCTCATCAACAACGCGCGGGATTTCATGCGGACCGACATCATCGTCGTCTGCCTGATCGTCTACGCCTTTCTGGGCCTCGGCGCGGACTGGCTGGTGCGCGGAATCGAGAAACGCGCCCTAGTGTGGCGCCCCAGCATCGTGGAGCAAGCGTGATGGATGCACGTCGCGGATTCCTGCTGGCCGAGGCGGCCGAGCATCTTCCTCCCGTAGTGCCGGTCGAGCCCGTCGTTCGGCTGCGCGATTTCACGCGCCGCTTCGGCGAGAACACGATCATCCATGGCCTCGACCTGGAGATCGCGCCGGGCGAGTTCATCGCACTGCTCGGCCGCTCGGGATCGGGCAAGACGACCTTGCTGCGCACGCTCGCGGGCCTCGACGATGCACGTGGTCAGGACATCACCGTGCCGGGATCGCGCGCGGTCGTCTATCAGGATGCGCGGCTGCTGCCGTGGAAGAAGGTGTGGCGCAACGTCGCGCTCGGCCTGCGCGGCGGGAATGTCCGCGAGCGGGCGGAGAAGGCGCTATCCGAGGTCGGTCTCGGTCACCGGCTCGATGCCTGGCCGCTGACGCTGTCGGGCGGCGAGGCGCAGCGCACGGCGCTGGCGCGCGCGCTGGTGCGCGAGCCGCAATTGCTGCTGCTCGACGAGCCCTTCGCCGCGCTCGACGCGCTGACGCGCATCCGTATGCACGAGCTGGTGCTGTCGCTGTGGCGTGCGCACGCGCCGGCCGTGCTGCTCGTCACGCATGACGTCGACGAGGCGATCGCGCTGGCCGACCGCGTGCTGGTGCTCGACAGCGGCCGGATCGTCGCGGAGGAGCGGATCGCCGCGCCCCGCGGGGAGCGTGACGCGCTGGTGCCCCGGCTGCGCGACACGCTGCTCGGCCATCTCAAGGTTGCGCCGTCTGATGGCGGGATCGTGCGGCTGGCGAGTGCGCGGGCATGAACGCCGTGACCGCCATCGTCGCCGAGCCGGACGCCGCCCGCGAGGCGGACACCGCGCCGCTGCGCGGCTTCGTCACCAGCTTCGCCGAACTGCTGAGCGCGACGCGGCACGAGCATGAGATCCTCGCCACCGGCTCCGCCTTACTCGCGCGGCTCATTGCGCGCGACGACTGGCTGCCCGACGCCTATGTGCAGCCGAGCGCGGAGCGCTATCAGCAATATCTGCTCCACTGCGACAGCCGCGAGCGCTTCAGCGTCGTCAGCTTCGTGTGGGGGCCGGGCCAGTCGACGCCGGTCCACGACCACCGCGTCTGGGGGCTGGTCGGCGTGCTGCGCGGGGCGGAGCGCGTGCAGCGCTACCAGCGCACGCCGGACGGTGCGCTCGCGCCGCATGGGCAGGAGGTGGTGCTGGAGGCCGGGCGGGTCGATGTCGTCAGCCCCAAGATCGGCGACATCCACCGCGTCTCGAACGGCCGCGAGGACGGGCCCTCGGTCAGCATCCATGTCTACGGCGGCAATATCGGCGCGGTCGAGCGCGCGACCTTCGCCGAGGACGGCAGCCCGAAACGCTTCATCTCGGGATATGCGAACGCCGCGATCCCCAACATCTGGGACCGATCGACACGATGAGTAAAGCCACCCCTCTGGAGGTTCGCCAGGCACTGCTCGCTGGTTCGGAAATCGCGCTGATCGACGTGCGAGAGGAAGCCGAATTCGCGCTCGGCCATCCGCTGTTCGCGGCGCAATTGCCGGTGCGGCGGATCGAGGCGGAGGCGCGCTGGCGCATCCCGCGCCTCGACACGCCGATCGTCGTATACGACGCGGGCGAGGGGCTCGCGGCCGATGCGGTCGAGAAGCTCGAGGCGCTCGGCTTCACCGAAGTGCGCCTGCTCGACGGCGGTCTCGCGGGCTGGAAGGCGGCGGGGTACGAACTGTTCGAGGACGTCAACAGCTACTCCAAGGCGTTCGGCGAACTGGTCGAGCACAATCGCCACACGCCATCGCTGCCGGCCGAGGAGGTGCAGGCGCTGATCGACGAGAAAGCCGATATCGCCATCCTCGATGCGCGCCGCTTCGACGAATATGCGACGATGAGCATCCCGACCGGGCAGAGCGCGCCGGGCGCCGAACTGGTGCTGCGCGCGCGGGCGGCGGCGCCCGACCCGGACACCACGATCATCGTCAATTGTGCGGGCCGGACGCGCAGCATCATCGGCACGCAGTCGCTGATCAACGCGGGGCTCCCCAACCGCATCTTCGCGCTCCGGAACGGCACGATCGGCTGGACGCTGGCGGGGCAGAGCCTCGATACCGGGCGGCAGCAGGCGGCGCCCGATCCGGAAGGCGAGGGCGTCACGGAGGCGCGCGCCACGGCGCGGCGCGTGGCATACCGCGCGGGCGTGAAGCGCCTGAGCTGGGCCGATCTCGACGTGCTGAAGGCGGATAGTGCCCGCACGCTCTACCTCTACGACGTGCGCCAGCCGGCGGCGTTCGAGGCGGGGCATTTGCCGGGTTTCCGCAACGCGCAGGGCGGGCAGCTCGTGCAGGAAACCGATCATTATGCGCCGGTGCGAGGAAGCCGCATCGTGCTGTCCGACGATCTCGGCCCGCGCGCCGACATGACCGCGTCGTGGCTCGCGCAGCTCGGCTGGGAGGTTTTCGTGCTCGACCACGCCTTCGACGGCGTGCTCGAAACCGGCCCGGACGGCGCACCGCCGCCGCGCGGGCCCGAGGGCCGCTACAAGCGCCCCTACGAGGGCACGGACAACAAACAGGCCGCGATGCAGGCCTATCTCGATTGGGAATACGGCCTGGTCGCGCAGCTCGAACGCGACGGCACCCACGGTTTCTACGTCATCTGATTTCGCAAGGGAGGCTCGACATGAGCGTCAATTTCATCGGGTATATCGGGTTCAACAACGGCTCCGAAACGCAGGCGGCGGTGCGGGATCGCGGGCTCGACAAGGACTATGTCGAGGCGGCGGCGAAGGCGCAGGAGGAGGGCGGCTTCGACCGCGTGCTGATCCCGTTCGGATCGAACAGCCCGGAGAGCCAGATCGTCGCCGCGCACGCCGCCGCGATCACGACGAAGCTCGGCTTCCTCGTCGCGCACCGGCCGGGCTTCACCGCACCGACGGTGGCGGCGCGGCAGCTCGCCACGCTCGACCAGCTTTCGGGCGGGCGCGTGGCGGTCCACATCATCACCGGCGGTGCCGATGACGAGATGGCGCGCGACGGCGACACCGGCACGCACAAGGCCGAACGCTACGTGCGCACCGACGAATATCTGACGATCCTTCGCCAGGAGTGGACCGCCGCGCAGCCGTTCGACCACAGCGGGCGCTTCTACGAGATCCGCCAGGGGTTCAGCGCGATCAAGCCTGACAACCTGCCGGTGTTCTTCGGCGGATCGTCGGACGAGGCGATCGAGGTGTCGGGCAAGCATGCCGACGTCTACGCGCTGTGGGGTGAGACGATCGAGGGCGTGCGCGATACGGTGCGCCGCGTGCGCGCATCCGCCGCGCGCTACGGCAAGCGGCCGGGCTTCTCGCTGTCGCTGCGCCCCGTGATCGCCGATACCGAAGAGGCGGCGTGGAAGAAGGCCGACGAGATCGTCGAGCAGGTTCGCGCCAATCGCGAGGCGGCCGGACTGCCGACGAGCGGCCACCGTCCGCCCAACGCCGGATCGCTGCGCCTGCTGGAGACGGCGAGCGCGACGCGCCGCGACACGCGGCTGTGGACCGGCGTCGCGCAGCTCACCGGCGCGGCGGGCAATTCGACTGGCCTCGTCGGCACGCCCGAGCAGGTTGCCGAGGGGATGCTCGATTATTGGGATATCGGCATCGATCATTTCCTGATCCGCGGCTTCGATCCGCTCGGCGATGCGATCGATTACGGGCGCGAGCTGATCCCGCTGGTGCGCCGCAAGGTCGCCGACCGCGAGAGGCTCTCGCTGGCATTGGCGGGCTAAGCGCGGGATGCGCTTGCCCCCAATCCCGTTCGGGCTGAGCCTGTCGAAGCCCTGCACTTCCTTCGACGGTCATGAAGAAAGACAGCCCTTCGACAAGCTCAGGGCGAACGGATTGGGGGCAGTGCTTCTCGCCGTCGCGACGTTAACCGCTTGCGGCTCGCAGAAAGCGGATGTGCTGCACGTCGCCAACCAGAAAGGATCGACGCGGGCGATGATGCTCGCGGCGGGTGTGCTCGACGGCGCGCCTTACACGGTCGAATGGTCGGAATTCCCCGCTGCGCAGACCTTGCTTGAGGCGGTCAGCAGCGGCTCGGCCGATCTCGGCCTTGCGGGCGATGCGCCGTTCATCTTCGCGTACCAGAGCGGCAGCCCGATCAAGGCGGTCGGCGCGCTGGCAACGGCGGGGCGACCGGCCGATGCACTCGCGGTCGTCGTGCGGGAAGGGTCTCCGCTGCGTTCCGTCGCTGATCTTGCGGGCAAGACGGTGGCGACGACGCGCGGTTCGATCGGGCATCATCTGCTACTGCAGGCGCTCGAGCGCGCGCATATCCCGGCGAGCCGCGTCAAGGTCAGCCTGCTTGCGCCGAGCGACGCCAAGGCCGCGTTCGACAGCGGCGCAGTCGATGCCTGGGCGAGCTGGACGCCGTATACCAACATCGCGATCAAGGAGGGCGCGCGGGTGATCGTCGATGCGAAGGACTACGACCTGCCGGTCGCCTTCGACGTCGCCAATGCCGCCGCGATCACGCCGAAGCGCGCGCTGATCCGCGATTTCCTGGCGCGTGAGGCGAAGGCGCTCGACTGGGCGCGCGCGCATCCCGAGGCGTATGCGCAGGTGCTGTCGCGCGAGACCGGGCTGCCGATCGACATCGCCCGCGCGAGCTTCGACCGCAACAACCGCACCGCGGTCGCTATCGCGCCCGCCGTTCTCGCACACGAACAGGCGATCGCCGACCGCTTCGGTCGCGCGGGCCTGATCGCCCCCACACGGCCGATCGCGGAGGCGTTCGACGCCAGCGTCGGCAGCGGCCTCTTCAAGACTCAGGAGTGATATCATGGCGACTTTGCTTAAGGACTTGGGGTTGAAACCCACGGTGCCGGACACCGTCAGCGATGCCGAATGGCAGGTGCGTGTCGATCTCGCGGCGTTCTACCGACTAGCGGCGTGGCATGGATGGGATGATCTGATCTTCACGCACATCTCCGCGCGCGTGCCCGGGCCCGATCATCATTTCCTGATCAACCCATACGGACTGGCGTTCGAAGAGATTACTGCGTCGAGCCTCGTCAAGGTCGACCTCGACGGCAATCTGATCGAGCCGGGCGAGTACGGCATCAACTATGCCGGCTACGTCATCCACTCGGCGATCCACGGTGCGCGCGACGATGCGCATTTCATTGCGCATTTCCACAGCCCGGACGGTATGGCCGTGTCTGCCCATAAAGAGGGTTTGTTGCCGCTCAACCAGCGCGCGCTCGGGCTGATCCCGCGGCTGAGCTATCACGATTACGAGGGCGTCGCGCTCAACCTCGACGAGCGCGAGCGGCTGGTTGCCGATCTCGGCGACACCAAGGTGATGCTGCTGCGCAATCACGGCACGCTGGCGCTGGGCGCGAGCCCAGGCGAGGCGTGGACCAACATCCAGCAGCTTGAGACCGCCTGCACCGCGCAGGTTCGCACCCTCAGCATCGGCCGTGAGAACGTGCTGCTGGCGCCGCAGGAAGCGCAGGACGAGGTCCGCCGCCAGATGCAGCGTCCGCGCAACCCGCTGCAGGGCGAGCGATCGACATCGGATCTGGTGTGGGCGGCCGCGCTGCGGAAGGCCGAGCGGCACGTACCCGGCTTCGATGCCTGATTGACGATTTTCCCGAAAGGCTCCCGCCTGAACCTGGCTCCGATCCCCGGCGGGATCGGAGCCTTTTTCGTTCAGTATTTGAAGCTGGTCTTGAAGAAGATCGTGCGCGGCGGGTTCTGCGCACCCTGCAACAGGATCGTCCCGGCGTAGGGGCCGGCGCGGATGCCCGCACCGACCGGGGTGAGCGACGAGAAGTAGAATTCGTCGGCGAGGTTGCGAGCGGTCAACGTGAAGTTCCAGCGATGATCCGCCGTCTCGAAATCGACGAAGGCGTTGGCGTAGCCGTGCGCAGGGATCTGATATTGCGCGGTGTTGAGCGTGTCCGAAAAATAGGACGTCATGTAATTGCCGCTCGCGCCGAGCTTCAGCGTGCCGTGGTCGCCCAGCGGGATCGTCCAGGTCGCGGAGGCGAAATATTGCCATTGCGGCTGCGATGCGAATTGCTTGCCCGTGTAATTATACGCCGGCACGGTGCCGAGTGCAGGCGCCGAATAATCGTCGAAGCGAGTCTTCAGATACGTCACGTTGAACGCCAGCGCGAGATTGCGCGTAGGCTGCCCGGATGTTTCGAGTTCGAAGCCGGTCGTGTGCGCCGCAGGCGCGTTGCCGCGCGTGCTGACGTACGTCCCGGAGATAGGACTGAAAGCCGATACGCCGGTCTGCAGATTGATATAATCGTTGTAGAAGCCGGTCGCGTTGATGCGCAGCCGGTGATCGAACCAGTCGGTCTTGAAGCCCGCCTCGTACGTGTTCACCGTCTCGGGGTCGTAGGGCAGCGCGGTCGCGAGCGTCAGCGCGCGGTTGTTGAATCCGCCCGCGTCGAACCCTTTGGCATAGCTGGCGAAGGCGAAGATCGTCGGCGTCACCTGGTATGAAATGCCCGCCTTGGGCGTGAAAGCGCGCCACGTCTTCCGGTTGAGCACGCCGGAATTGTTGAAGTTCACCTGGCTCGTGGCGACGTTGATGCCGAGTGCAGGGATCGCGCCGCCGGTTAGCACCTGTGGATAGAGGGTGGGGTCGATACGGCGGCCGTCGAGGTCGTAGTTCACGCCCTGAAAATCGAAGCCGCGCGTGATGATGATGTAGCGCCCGCCGGCGGTCAGCGTGAGCTTGTCAGTCAGGTGGTAGTTCGCCTGCAGATACGCGGAATAGTTGCGCGTGATCGTCTTGCCGATCTGGTCGAAGGGTGCCGCTGGCAGGGCGGTGTCGCTCGCCGGCAGACCGGTGACATAGCCGATGCGGTCGCTGCGGAAATCCTCGAACAGATAATAGAGGCCGGCGGTGAAATCGAAGGCGTTCCAATTGCCCTGGAGCTGGAATTCCTGGGTGAACGACTTCTGCTTGTAGGTGATGTAGTTGTCGGCGAGCTCGACCGGCCGGGGCTGGGCGGAATTGTAGGGCAGCTTCGCCTGGCCGTCGTTGTTGTAGTTGACGGGATCTTGCACGAACCCGCGCAGCGCGGTGATCGAGTGGAACGACAGGTGGGAATCCACATCGTAATCAATCCGACCGCTGACCCCGCCCGAGCGCGACTGGTTGATCGGATAACGCCCGGCATAGCTGACGTTGGGCTGGTAGGCCGAGAACGACGTCGGGCTGTAGAGCGTGCCGCCGGTGATCGCGCCGAGGCCTGACAGCGCCGGGTTGGTCGCGTTATAAGTGGTCGCGGTATATTGCGCGGCCTGCGAATGATCGATCGTGCCGTCGGCGGCGAGCGTGATCTTCAGCGTCGATGTCGGCGTGAAAAGCAGCTTGATGCGCCCGCCGGTTGTGTTCTGATCGTTGACGTAGAGCTTCTGCGTCGGGTTCCAGGTGTAGCCGTCGTGCTGATCGTGCGCGATGGCGAGGCTGGCGGCGAGCACGCCCGGCACGATCCCGCCGGCGATGTACCCGTGCGTGTTGACAGTGTTGAAGTTGCCGTAGCCGATATCGCCGCTGGCCTCGAGCGTGTCGCCCGGTGTGCGCGTGACGTAGCGGATCGCGCCCCCCGCCGAGTTCGCGCCGAACAGCGTGCCTTGCGGCCCGCGCAGCACCTCGACACGCTCGACGTCGGTCAGGTCGGACATGCCGTTGATCGCGCGCGGCAGATAGACGTCGTCGATATAGACGCCGACGGTGGGATCGAAGATCGGATCGCTGTTGCCGATGCCGCGGATGAAGAAGGTGTTGGTGAGCGGCGTGATGCCCGACGGCGCGGTGTAGAGGCCGGGGATCTGCCCGGCGAGATCGCGTGTGGTGACGACGTTCTGCGTGGCGCGGAATTCCTCGCCGATGACGCTGACTGCGACCGGCGTCGATTGCAGCCGCGTTTCCTTGCGGGTGGCGGTGACGATGACGTCGTGGCTGGTGTCGGCTATATCGTCGGCAGCGGGTTCCGCAGCGGGAGCCGGCGCGGGCGGATCAGCCGCGAACGCCGGGCTGGCGATGCCGCCAAGCGCGGTCGCGAAGGCGAGGGCGTACAGGCTGGAAGTCGAAGGCAGGCGCGTCATTTTCGGTGTTCCCCAGATCGAATGGATGCAGGCGCTGATGTCGCGCCAATACCCATCAATTCGATAGGATAAAGGGGGGGCGGGCAATTGAGTTCGGCAAGGATTCCGTTTGAGATTTCTCAAGCGAACGGCGTTTCAGAACAGGTCCGAAAATATACAAACTGTTGCCACAACACGTATATTTCTCTCGCTACAAGGTCTCCTCCCCTCGGCGGGTTGGAAAGCAAAACTTGGCCTCGCGCAAATCCGCGTCATCTTGCATATCCCATCGATACGGTAGAGATTAATCGACCGTTCCATAGGGAAGGACGAATTTCGCATGGCGTCACGGCGCGGTCGTACCGAGTGGGCAACGCTGGCCGTCGCCGCCGCGATCTATGGCGGCTGGCTGGCGGCGACCTATTGGCACGCCGCGTTGCCGACGCCGTTGCTAGTGGCGATCGGCGCGTGGCTGATCGCGTGGCACGGATCGCTGCAGCATGAGACGATCCACGGCCATCCGACGCGCATCGCCGCGATCAACCGCGCGATCGGCTTCGTGCCGATCGGCCTGTGGCTGCCCTATGCGCTCTACGAGCGCAGCCATGTCGCGCATCACCGCAGCGGCGCGATCACCGATCCGGCACACGATCCTGAATCGCGCTACGTCGCGCGGGCCGGGGGTGTCGTGTGGCTGGCGGCGCGGGCGCAGTCGACGTTGCCGGGCCATATCCTGATCGGGCCGTTTGTGGCGGTGGGCAGGTTCCTCGCGGGCGAGGCGCGGCGCGTGGCCGTCGAGCCGGTGCAGGTAGCCCGCGATTGGCTGCCGCATCTGGCGGGCGTGGCACTCATTGTGCTGTGGCTCGATCATGTCGGCCTCGGCATCGGGGAGTATGTCGCGACCTTCGTCTATCCCGGCATGGCGCTGACGATGGTGCGGTCCTTCGCGGAGCATCGTGCCGGGCTCGGCACCGCCGGCCATGCCGCATCGGTCGAGCGGGCGGGCCTGTTCGGGCTGCTGTTCCTCAACAACAATCTTCACGTCGCGCATCACGAGCAGCCGGGGCTCGGCTGGCGCGAGCTGCCGGCCTATCACCGCCGTCACCGCGCGCGGCTGACAGGCGAGGGAGCGATCCTCTACGCGGGCTATGGCGAGATCGCGCGGCGCTTCGCGTGGCGCCGCCACGATGCGCCGTTGCACCCGGCCTACGCGGAGGAAGCAGCGTGAGGATCGCCTCGCTCGGCATGTACGTCCAGGCGCGGCAGGAAGTGGCGAACGATGCGCTGTGGGCGGCGCTCGCCGAGCGGCTGCGCGCGCGCGGCGTGGCGGACGTGCCCGAGCGGCTCGAGCGGCGGCGTGCGGTACAGGACGTGTGGCGCGATCCGGATCTGCTGTTCGGGCAGATCTGCGGCTTTCCGCTGGTCAGCAATCCTGCGCTGGGGCTGCAGGTGCTGGGCGTGCCGGTCTATGATGCGCCGGGGTGCGAAGGCGGGCGGCATCGCAGCCTGATCATCGCAAGAGCCGATGATGCGGACGGGATCGTGGCGTATCGCGGCCGCCGCGCCGCGATCAACGGGCGCGATTCCAACACCGGCATGAACCTGTTCCGCGCGCTGATCGCCGGGGAGGCGGGCGGCGAACCCTTTTTTGCTGACGTGCGTGAGACCGGCGCGCACCGGCAAAGCATCAGCGCCGTCATCCTCGGCGAGGCCGATATCGCCGCGATCGACGCTGTGACCTATGCCGCGACGCTGCGCGGGGAGCCCGAACTTGTGCCCGCGCTGCGCATCGTCGGCGAGACGGCGGAAAGCTGGGCGCCGCCGTTCGTGACAGCGGCGGGGACGGACGCGGATACCGTCGCGGCGCTGAAGGCTGCGCTGGCGGAGGTGATCGCCGATCCCGCGCTGGCCGGAGAGCGCGAGGCGCTGTTCCTGCGCGGCGTCGTGCCGGGCGACCTCGAACGCTATCTGCCGCTGCGCACGCTCGAGAGCGCGGCGGCGGCGGCCGGCTATCTGGTGCTGCACTGAAACGCGCCGGCGCTTTGCAGAATATCATCAGCGGTTGAGCAGAACGCGTTCGTCGTCACGCCACCGCGTTCGTACATCCGCAGCATCCCAATTTCAGCGAGGCAATGGTCATGACGCAGGCGCGCAAGCTCAAACTCGGCTTCATCCTTCATGGCGTGGGGCGGACCTGGAACGACTGGCGGCACCCGGACAAGGACGTCAACGCGAGCACCAATTTCGCCTTCTACAAGGAGCAGGCGCAGCTTGCCGAGCGCGGCAAGTTCGACTTCGTGTTCGTCGCCGACAGCCTGTCGATCACCGAGAAATCGAGCCCGCACTATCTCAACCGTTTCGAGCCGATCACGATCCTGTCGGCGCTGGCCGGGGCGACGAGCCGGATCGGCCTCGTCGGTACGCTGACCGTCAGCTATTCGGAGCCGTTCAACGTCGCACGCCAGTTCGCCTCGCTCGATCACATCAGCGGCGGGCGCGCCGGCTGGAACGTGGTAACGTCCTGGCTGGGCGATACCGCCGCCAATTTCTCCAAGACCGAACATCCCGCGCACGACGTCCGCTACAAGATCGCGGCCGAATATCTCGACGTGGTGCAGGGCCTCTGGGACAGTTGGGAGGATGACGCGCACGTCGCCGACAAGGAGAGCGGCGTGTTCGTCGATCCCGACAAGCTCCACCGGCTCGACCATCGCGGCGACTTCTTCCACGTGCGCGGTCCGCTCAACATCAAGCGCGGGCCGCAGGGCCAGCCGGTGATCTTCCAGGCGGGCGCGTCCGACGACGGCCGCAACTTCGCCGCGCGCCGTGCGGAGGCGATCTTCACGCACGCGCCGACGTTCGAGGACGGGGTGAGCTATTACGGCGACGTGAAGGAGCGGGCGCGCGGGTTCGGCCGTGACCCGGAGGCGCTGTTCATCCTGCCCGGCATCACCCCAATCATCGGCGACAGCGATGCCGAGGCCGAGGCGCGCTACCGCGAGCTGGCCGCGCGGGAATCGCTGGAGAGCGGCTTCGGTTTCCTGTCGCGCACCTTCAACGACCATGATTTCCGCCAGTACGATCTCGACGGACCGTTCCCCGACGTCGCGCATATCGGGCGCAACAGCCAGCAGAGCAGCAGCGACCGCATCCTCGCGGAAGTGCGTGCCGAGAATCTGACGCTGCGGCAGGTGGTCGAACGGCTGGCGACGCCGCGCGGAGCGTTCGTGGGATCGCCCGAGACGGTCGCGGACACGCTGCAAACGTGGTTCGAGGGCGGAGCGGCCGACGGGTTCGTGGTGTTCGAGGCGCTGCCGGGACAGCTCGCGCTGTTCGTTGAAAAGGTCGTGCCGATCCTGCAGGCGCGCGGGCTGTTCCGCGAGGACTATGAAGGCGTCACGTTCCGCGACAGCCTCGGCCTGCCGGTGCCGGTGAACCGCCACACCGCAAAGCGCGAGGCGCGCGTCGCTGCGTAAGGCCCGGCACGCCGCCGGGCCTTACGGTCAGGCGGCGATGTCGTAGGGCTTGATCTCGCCGTTGAGGTAGAGGTTGCGCGCCTTGGCGCGGCTGAGCTTGCCCGAGGAGGTGCGCGGCAGCGTGCGCGGCGGGATCAGTTCGATCACGCAGTTCATGCCGGTGACGGAGCGGACGCGCTCGCGGATCTCGTCGCGCAGGCGGATGCGCTCGGCCTCGTCGCTGCTGCGGCACTGGACGAGGACGGCGGGGGTCTCCTCACCGCCCGGCGTGGTGATCGCGAAGGCGGCGATGTCGCCGGCCTTGAAGCCGGGAAGCTGCTCCACCGCCCATTCGATGTCCTGCGGCCAGTGATTGCGGCCGTTGACGATGATCATGTCCTTGGCGCGGCCGACGATGTAGATGTAGCCGTCGCTGAGATAGCCCATGTCGCCGGTGTCGAGCCAGCCGTCGACCATGCAGGCGGCGGTCGCTTCGGGATCGCGGAAATAGCCCTGCATCACCGACGGGCCCGAGCACCAGACCTTGCCGATCGCGCGTTCGGGGAGCGGCGTGCCGTCCTCCTCGCGGATCTCGACCTTCATGTCCTTCACCGGCTTGCCGCAATTGACGATCGCGCGGTAGCGCTGCGGCCGGTCCTGCCCGGCCGAGACGCCGGAGAGCTGCGTTTCCTCGACCAGTTCGACGCGGATGCCCTCCGACGGCGGCATGATCGAGACGGCGAGAGTGGCCTCGGCGAGGCCGTAGCTCGGAAGGAAGGCGCTCGCCTTGAAGCCCGCGTCGGAGAAGGCATCGACGAAGCCCTGCATCACGTCGGGGCGGATCATGTCGGCGCCGTTGCCGGCGAGGCGCCAGCGCGTCAGGTCGAAACGTTCGGACGCCTTGGTCTGGCTCGACATGCGGCGCGCGCAGATATCGTAGCCGAAGGTCGGTGAGTAGCTGATCGAGGTGCCTTGATTGCGGCTGATCATGTCGAGCCACGCCAGCGGGCGGCGCGCGAAATCCTCGGTCTTGAGGTAATCGGCTGAGACCTGATTGGCGATCGGCGAGAGGAAGCAGCCGACCAGCCCCATGTCGTGATACCAGGGCAGCCAAGAGATGCAGCGGTCGCTCTGGACGAGCTGCATGCCGTGCGCATGCGCGGCGAGATTGTTGAGCAACTGGTGATGCGTGATCGCGACGCCGTGCGGGAAGCGCGTCGATCCGCTCGAATATTGCAGATAGGCGATGTCGGTCGTGGCGGCGGCGGGGAGTACGGCCTCCGGCGCTTCACGGGTCGCAAACTCGGCCCAATCGATGCCGGTCACGCCGCCGAGGCGCGCGGCCTCGCCAGCCATCTGCGCCAGCTCGGGCGGGTAGACGAGCATCGTCGGGTCGCAGCTCGAAAGCTGGACGCGGAGCTGTTCGATATAGGATTCGCGCCCGCCAAACGAGGTCGGCAGTGGCAGCGGCACCGGCCATGCACCGGCGTAGATGACGCCGAAGAACAGCGCAGCGAATTCAGGGCCCGTCTCCGCGACCAGGGCGATGCGGTCCTCCGGCTTCGCGCCGCTCGCGATCAGGCGGCGCGCCATTGCCAGCGCGTCGTCGCGCAGTTCCGAAAAGGGATAAGGGCGGACCAGCGTGCCGCGCGCGTCGTGGAAGTTAAGCCCGCGCATGCCCATTGCTGCGTAATCGAGCGCTTCGCCGAGCGTGTCGAACGTCGCGAAACGACGATCGAGCTGGTCTTCCGTGGCGGTTGCAACCGGGACGGGCTTCTCCGCCGGTGCCTTGGAACCCGCCCCGAAACCTGCAATGTCTGTCGTCATTATCGTCTGCGCCCTTGATTGCGGCTTGTATTCCCGTCGTAGCCGCGAACTAAGCGAGCACCCCAGTTGCCGCGAAGCTTCCAAAATCGTGTCCGACTGTGGCACAATGATGGCGCAATGTCCCAGCCCTATCAACAACGGCGCAAAGGCGCGGAAAAGCGGCCGATTCCGCCGCTCGACGGGCCCGCGCTCGAACGCCTCGCGCTGCGCTATGTCGAGCGGTTTGCGACGACGCGCGCGCGGCTGGCGTCGTATCTCGTGCGCAAGATCCGTGAGCGCGGCTGGGAAGGGGAGGCGGCCGATCCGGCGGCGCTGGCCGAGCGGCTCGCCGGTCTCGGCTATATCGACGACCGCGCCTTCGCGGAGACGCGCGCCACCGCGATGTCGCGGCGCGGGCTGGGGCGGCGGCGCGTGAGCGGCGCTCTGCGGGCGGCGGGGATCGGCGCGGAGGACGCTGAGGCGGTAGCGCCGGGGATCGCGGCGCGATCGCTGGAGGCGGCAATGGCATTCGCACGGCGGCGGCGCATCGGGCCGTTCGCCGATGCCCTCGCGGACCGTCCGCTGCGCGAGAAGCAAGTCGCGGCGATGATCAGGGGTGGTCACGATTTCGAACTTTCGCGCAAGATCGTGAACTTGTCGCCCGGGGAAGCTCTCGAATATTACGAGTGATCTTTTGCGACAGAATATTTCGTGTTAAACCCGTCGTCTGGGGGAACGACAGTGATGCGTGCAGAGACTTTTCCCGACGCGGAAGTCCGGGAATTGCAACAGGTTGACGAACGTCCGTCGCGGAGCGGCACGGAGCCGCATCCCTATAGCGGCACCGTGAAGTGGTTCGATGCCACGCGCGGCTTCGGTTTCCTCGTCGCCGACGATCCCCAGGCAGGCGATATCCTGATTCATTTTTCCATCCTGCGCGCGCACGGCCGCCGCAGCCTGCCGGAGGGTGCGCGCATCGAATGCCTCGCCGTCGTACGCGACCGCGGCATGCAGGCGACCGAGGTGCTGACCATCGATCTGTCCGACGCCGTGGAGCCGCCGGTGCGCGAGCGTCCGGTGACCGACCGCGTCGACCCGTCCTCGCTGATCGCCGACGCCGGCCCACTGGAAGATGCGACGGTCAAGTGGTTCAACCGTCTGAAGGGCTATGGCTTCCTGATCCGTTCCAGCAACGATGCCGACGTGTTCGTGCATATGGAAACGCTGCGGCGCGCGGGCATCATCGACGTCGAGCCCGATCAGCCGCTGCGCGTACGGATCGTCAACGGCGCCAAGGGGCCGCTTGCGGTGCTGGTCGAACCAGCCGAATAAGCGGGCATGAAGCGTTTGGCGGCCGCGGTTGCGGCGACCCTTATCCTGTTGTCAGGCTGTGATAGCGCGGCCCCACCCAAGGCCGCCGACGCGCCTGCGAAAGTCGCTGTCACCATCAGCGGCGTCAGCGGCAAGCACGTCTTTACCGTCGAGCGCGCACAGACGGCGCCCGATCAGGCGCGCGGCCTGATGTTCCGCACCGACATCCCGGCCGATGGCGGTATGCTGTTCCACCCGTATCCGCCCGACGGCGGCGCGCCGAAGGCCGCCAGTTTCTGGATGAAGAACACGCCGAGCCCGCTCGACATCATCTTCATCCGCGCCGATGGCACGATCGCGCGCATCGCCGAGAACACGCCGCCCTTCTCCGAAGCGCAGATACCATCGGGCGAGCCGGTCGCGGCGGTGCTGGAGATCCGCGGCGGCCGATCCGCCGACCTCGATATCGCAGAGGGTGATACAGTACGCTGGCCAGGCTGGCCGAAGCGTTGATGGCGGTTGATGCCGCCCGCGCCACAGGCTAAGCGGGCGGCATGGGCATCAACCTCAATCCATTCACGTGGTGGAACGGCGCCACCTGGGGCACTATCATCGGCCTGTCGGGCAAGACCCGCGTCGGCGAGGATACGCTCGGCAATGTCTATTACGAAGGCGGCAAGGATACCGCCGGCAACCCGCGCCGATGGGTGATCTATGACGGCCCGAACGATTCCAGCCGCATCGCGCCAGAATGGTTTAGCTGGCTACATCATCAGGTCGATGACGTACCCGAGCGCGCCTTGCCCGCGCCGCGTGCCTGGCAGAAGCCGGCGGTGCCCAACCTGACCGGCACCGCGCTCGCCTATCGCCCGCCCGGCGCGCTGGAAAAGGGCGGCCACCGCGCCGCCGCGACCGGCGATTACGAAGCCTGGACGCCGGAGCCGTGAACGCCCGGCTGCCGGCTGCGGCGGCGTTGCTCGCGGTGCTGGCGATGGGCGGTTGCGACAAAGGCGGAGCGCCGAAGCCGGCACCGACCGAGGCCACGCCCAGAACCGCGCTCGACGAAGAAGGCGGACCGAGCGACGTCGTGACGGTCGATGTCAACCACGACGACGATCCCTCCTTCGGCGCGACGCCGATGGCGCAGCGCGTTGCGGTGCTCGGCCTGCTCAACAAGCGCAACGGTGTGGCGCGCGAGGTGACGCTGAAGCCCGGCCAGGCAGTGCGCGTCGGCGATGCCATCGTCCGCCTGCGCGCCTGCGAACAGACCGCGCCGTGGGAGCAGGACCATTATACCGGTGCGTTCGTTCAGCTCGACGTGCGCGGGCTCGATGACAAGTGGCGGCGGTTCTTCTCGGGCTGGATCTACAAGGAGCGGCCGTCGCTCAACGTCGTCCAGCACCCGATCTACGACGTGTGGACCAAGAGCTGCGCGATGACTTTCCCGGAGGGCGGACCCAATTCGGTGTCGGCCGGGGACGACAAGTCCGCCAAGCGATCGAGCGCGAAGAAATCGGGCGACGAGGGCGACGACACTCCCGAACCATCGACGCCGACGCCCTCCAACGCCGCAGACAATACCGTCAGGTAGTCCGCGCGGCTGATCTCGACCGCGCCGAGCGAGGCGAGGTGATCGGTCATGAACTGGCAGTCGAGCAGGGTGAAGCCGCCCGTGCGCAGGCGTGCGACGAGCCAGGCGATGGCTACCTTCGAGGCGTTGGTCGCGCGGCTCACCATGCTCTCGCCGAAGAAGGCGCGCCCTAAAGCCAACCCGTAAAGGCCGCCCGCGAGTTGGTCGCCGTCCCACACCTCGACCGAATGGGCATGGCCGAGCGCGTGCAACTCGCCGAAGACGCGCTCGATCTGCGAGTTGATCCAGGTATCGGGCCGGTCGGGTGCGGATTCGGCGCAGAGCGCGATCATCTCCGGGAAGGCCTGATCCACCGTCACGCGGAAGCGATCGGCGATAATCACTTTCTTCAGCGAGTGCGAGAGGTGGAAATCGCCCAGCGGCAGGATCGCGCGCTTGCGGGGTTCGACCCAATAGACGCTGTCGGCGTCGCGGGCGTCGGCCATCGGGAACACGCCGACCGAATAGGCACCGAGCACGAGCTGCGGATCGAGCGGGGGGATTTCCGTACCGCCTGATCCGTGCCCATTCCTCATGCAGCCAGGCGCTTCTCGATGGCGCGCCACAGGCCGGCAAAGGCCTGCGCGCCCGCCGATTTGGGCGAGAAGCTGCCGAGCGGGGCCCGCTTGCTCGACATGGATTCGATCGCGCTCGCCATCGGAATGACGGGCCAGTCGGGATGTTCGGCCAGCGCGGTCGCGTGGAGCTTGCGCCTGCGGTCGACCATCGAATGGACCGGCATGAGATGCGCCTTGGCACCGAGATGCTTCACCACTTCGGCGAAGGCGCGTTCCGACAGCGGCGAGGGGATGACGGGCACGACGATGAGATCGGCCGCGCGCATTACCTGATCGCTGGTCTCGGTAAGGCCGGGCGGGCAATCGAGGATGATGCGGTCGTATTGCTTGCGCAGGCCCGTCAGCAGCTTCTGCAGGCGCTTCTTGCGATCGAGTTCGTGGAACAGCACGTCGAGGCCGCGTAGCGAGGCGTCGGCGCCGATGATGTCGAGCCGGTCGAACGCGGTCTTGCGGACCAGATCTTCCGGGTCGGCATCCTTGGAGAACACCGACTGGGCGGTATCCTTCGCCTTGCCCTGCGCGAGCAGGTACGTGCTCGCCGCCTGGGCATCGAGATCCCAGAGCAGGGTGCGCCGGGCGGATTGCTGCGCGGAACTCCAGGCGAGATTGACCGCGAGCGTCGTTTTACCGACGCCGCCCTTCAGGCTGTAGATCGCGATCGTCGACACGGTGGCTCCCCCATTGCTGCCCGCCATTATCGGGCCGAACGCGGGGCGCGGCAAGCGGCCGATTGTTACGCCCGAATCAGGCCTTGCACGCCTGCGATGGCTTGCCGGGCGAGGCGAGGGTGATGCCGCCGGTGCTGCCGGTCAGCTCATAGCCGTCCGCCTTGTAGGGATCGCCGGCCTTCTCCGCCACGAGCTTGGTTGGGCTGCCGGCCTTGTCGGCCTTGACCAACACCTGCTTGTCGCCCTGGAAGAACGACACGACGGCAAGGCTCTGGTCCTTGCAGCGGAAAGTGACTTCCTTCGTCATCATCGGCGGCAGCTCGACCTTGCCGCGCTTGGCGAGCTCGGCCGCGTTCGGATCGGCAGCGGTCGAGCTGACGACGATCGGCTTGCTTTCACCGCAGGCGGCGAGGGTGACGAGGAGAAGGGCGGCGGGGGGGAGGAGCAGAGTTTTCATGGGTGGGTTGCTTCGCGCATGCGAAACTTTGCGTCAATACTTGGCCTTTGAGGCCGTGAAAAATATTCTGCATAGCACCATTTCGGCCCTTTTCATTCGTGGAATTCGTCGAGGTCGGGGATGCGGCCGAACGCGATCTTGGTGCCGACGCGGTCGACGCGCCCGCCATAATGCGGGCCGAGCATCACGGCGTTGCGGCCAAACTTCTCGTTGATGCGGTCCATCGCGCGGCTGAGCGCGAGCGTGCGCGTCTCGCGCGCCAGCGGATCGTCGGGATCGAGCAGGCCGAACAGCGAATCCTGCTCGCCCGCGACCGGCTCGATCTCCGCCAGCGTCACCCCGATCATGCGGATCTGGAAATCGCCGGGCCGGGCCCGTCCGGCGGTGACGAGGCGCGGATAGATCTTGTCGAGCGCGGCGAGCACCTGAAAACTGTCCTGCGTGGCGGGCAGCTTGACGGAGGTGCGCCAGGTCGATTTGTCGTCCTCGAACCGGGCGTGGAGCACGAGCAGGCGGGCGCGATACTGCTTGCGGCGCAGGCGGCTCGCCGCCTTCAACGCGAGGCGGCGCGCAGTAAGGCGCACCGGCTCTACCCCGCGTTTGCCGGGCGACAGGACGTGGCTGTGGCCGATGGTGCGGCTCTGCGTCGCCTTCTCGGGCAGATCGACGCCGTGGAGCAGATACCAGAGCCGGTCGCCGTTAGTGCCGCCCCAGGCGGTGCCGGCGTCGCGCGGGCGGCGTTCGCAGAGTTGACGGATGTCGTTGATACCTTCGCGGGCGAGGCGGCGCTCCATCTTCGCGCCGATGCCGGAGATATCGCGCAACGGCATGGCGTAGAGCCGCTGTGGCAACGTCTCAGCCTCCAGCACGACAAGGCCGTCGGGCTTCTGCATGTCGGAGGCGAGCTTGGCGAGCAGGCGGTTCGGGGCGATGCCGATGCTGCTGGTCAGGCACTCCCCGACACGCTCGCGGATGCCTGCCTTGATGCGGTGCGCGAGCGCGACGGCGGCCTCACGGCTGTTTTCATTGTCGAGCAGGCGGCAGGCGACCTCGTCGATCGAGCAGACCTTTGTGACGGGGATGTGCTTCCAGACTTCGGCGATCACCGCGTCGTGGAATTCGACGTATTTCTCGTGGCGAGCGGGAGTGATGACGAGATCCCGGCACAGCCGTTTCGCTTCCCACACGGGCGTGCCGGTCGAGATGCCGTAGCGTTTGGCCTCGACCGAGGCAGCGATGGCGACGGTCGTGTCGCTGTCGACCGGCGCGACGAGGACCGGGCGGCCCCGCAGCGCCGGATTCAGTTGCTGTTCGACGCTGGCGAAATAGCTGTTGAGATCGAGGAACAGCCAGCGGAGCGGCCGAGGCGGCAGGACGAGACCCGACTCGGAAGGTAACGAAGGTAACGCATCTCTACCCCGAAAATGCGACGAACCGAGTGCGTCGGCAGGTGCCGGGGGCCGACTCGGGACGGGCGCGGGCATAAACATGACGGAAGAACATTATCAGAACATTGGCCTGTAGGACAGGGCTGCTCGATTCAACCGCTTGTTCGCAAAAGATTATATTACGGTCACAGAACGATCCCCTGAAACGCGCCGTTTATCCGACCTTGAGCGCGTCGTTGACAGAGCCGCGTACCTGTCTAGCAATCACGGCGGGGATGGGATTTATGGCAATCGAACGGAGTGCCGCGCACCTGCGCGAGATGGGCCGCGACGAGCCCGGTATCGGGATCTGGCGGCGGATAACAGGTTGGCTCGGCCGCTATCGCGCCGAACAGCGCGCGCTGCGTGCGGCGGGGCTCTGCCTGATGTGCGGCGAGGAGCCCGCGCTCGAGGCAGGCGCGTTGTGCCTCACCTGCGACGGCAACGACCGGGCCGCACCCTGAGGCGTTCGCGGGGGGCGTGCGCTCAGACCCCGCCGAGATAATCCATCTTGCCGATCTGAACGCCCTTCATGCGCAGCAGCCCATAGGCCGTCGTCATGTGGAAGAAGAAATTCGGCAGCGCGAAGGTGGCGACATAGCTTTCGCCGGTGAAGGTGAAGGTCTGCTTGGGCGTCGCCAGTTCGACGGGTGCGTCTTCCTTGCCGTCGAATGCGTCGGCCGGGACTTTCTCAAGGAAGGCGATCGTCCTGGCGATCCGCGCCTGCAGGTCCGCGAAGGTCTTTTCCTCATCCGCCATCGCGACGTTCTCGACCCCGCCGAGCCGCACCGCGAGGCCCTTTGCGGCATCGCTCATGCGCTGGATCTGCGCGGTCAGCGGCGCCATGTCGTCGATCAGCCGCGCGTCGAGCAACTCCCGCGGATCGATTCCCTTCTCGGCCGCGAACGCCTCGCCCTTGGCAAGCACCTTGCCGATCGACGTGAGGTTGCGGATGAAGACCGGGACGGTCTGCTCGTACAGCGTGGTCATAATGTGCCCCCTATGATGCGGAGCGCATCTAGGGACTGGCGGTGGCGAGTGTAAGGGCACGCTTGCTGAACCCCGCGTCGCATGAGAGTGTTAGGCGATAAACACACTTAGGGGGATCGAGTCGATGGCTGTTCGCAGGATTTCGCTTGTTGTCGCGGCCGCGCTCGCGGGGGTTTCTTCCGCCGCCGTCGCGCAGACGCCGACCTCGCAATTGCTCGTGCCGCCGGCCGATGCCGAGACGTTCCTGATCATCTCCCAGGCCGGGCAGCACGGCACGACAGCGGCGTGGAAGCTGCCCGACGGGACGCTCGCCTATCGTTTCAGCATGAACCTGCGCGGGCAGATCTTCGAGCAGGACGAGACGTTGCACATCGGCCCCAACGGCCAGCCCGACAGGGTCGTCGTGCGCGGTATCGATCCGGGCGGCGACATTGCCGAGACGTTCGATATCAAGGACGGCAAGGCACATTGGAAGAACAAGATCGAGGATGCGACCGTCGCGTATGACGGCAAGGCGCAATATTCGACCTATGGGGGGCCATTCTCGGCGCTGAAATATTCGGCCGAATCGCTCTACAAGGCGTCCGGCAAGACGCTGACACTGCTGCCCGGCGGCAGCGCGAAGATGGTCAAACTGGTCGATATCCCGATCGGTTCGGGGCCGACCGCCAAGACAGTGACATCGTGGACGATCGAGGGCGTCGGGCTGGAACCGCAGCCGATCGTGTTGAACCAGGACGGCACCTTGTTCGCTTATGTCGGCGGCATCGCGATGATCCCCGAGGCGTACAAGGACGATTTCCTCAAGATCCAGAAGGCGCAGATCGACGCGCTGGCGGCGCGCAACCCGGCCTATATGGCGAAATTCGGCAAGGTCTCACCGGTGCCGGTCGCTTTCACGCATGTGAAGCTGTTCGATTCCGTCAACGCGAAGTTCCTTCCCGACCAGACGGTGGTGACGAACGGCAAGACCATCGCCGCGGTCGGCCCGGCGGGGTCGATCAAGGTGCCGGCCAACGCGAAGGTGATCGACGGCACCGGCAAGACGCTGAGCCCCGGTATCTGGGACGCGCACATGCATACTGGCAGCGATCTGCAGGGGCTGATGCTGCTGTCGATGGGCGAGACGTCGGCGCGCAACCCCGGCGCGGACATCCAGCCGACCTTGCTGCGGAACGCGCGGATCGCCAAGGGCGAACTGCTCTATCCGACGGTCTATTCCTCGGTGCTGATCGACGGCAAGGGGCCGCTGGCGGCACAGGGCGGCATCACCGTCTCCTCCGCCGAGGAAGCGGTGGCGGCGGTCGACAAGGCCAAGGCGGACGGCTTTCCGGGGGTGAAATTCTACACCTCGATGAAGCCCGAATGGCTGTGGCCCGCCATCAAGGAGGCGCACAAGCTAGGCCTGCACGTCCACGGCCATATTCCGGCGACGCTGCGCCCGAAGGACGTGATCGCGGGTGGATATGACGAGATCACGCACATCAACTTCGTTATCATGCAGGCGCTGCCGGACAGCGTCGTCAACATCGACAACGGCATCGAGCGGTTCAACGGGCCGGGCAAATACGCCAAGGACGTGGATCTTGGTGCCGAGCCGATGAAGTCGCTGATCGCGGAGATGGCGGCGAAGAAGATCACCGTCGATCCCACGCTGTCGACCTTCGAGAGCCTGTATGTGCCCGAGAACGGCGACCTCTCGCCGAGCTACGCGCCGTTCGTCGGCACGATGCCGCCGCAGGTCGAGCGCGGCTTCAGGGAGGGCGGGTTCAAGCCGCCCGCCGGCGTGACGCGCGCCGACTGGCGGGCGAGCTATGCCAAGCTCGTCGCGCTGACCAAGGCGCTGCACGATGCGGGCGTGCCGATCGTCGCGGGCACCGACGGCGGCGGGCTGGAGATCATCCGCGAGCTGGAGCTGTACGTGCAGGCGGGCTTCACGACGGGCGAGGCGCTGCAATCGGCGACGCTGACGCCCGCCACTCTGGTCGGTGCGGGCAAGGATACGGGTTCGATCACGGTCGGCAAGCAGGCCGATCTGGTGCTGGTGAGCGGCGACCCCGAGGCGAAGATCGGCGACATGCGCCACACCGACTGGGTGATGAGCGACGGCGCGCTGATGAACGCCGACGAACTGCGCGCGGCGGCGGGGTTCAGCGGGCGGCCTAAGTGAGATAGGTGGCGATCGCCTGCCAGGCGGGCAGCTTGGCGGCGAGGCCGGTGGTGTGCATCGCGCTGCTCGAGGGAAGTGCGAGGATCGCGTAGCGCTCCGCCGCCGCGCCGAGCTGCTTCAGGCCGTGCCGGTGCGCGGCACCGCCGTTGAAGGCGATCGCGCGGAGATCGGGCAGGCTGGCGGCGAGGGCGGTCAGGTCGTTGGCGCTGACGTCGCGCAGCGCGGCATCGGTGCTGCCCTCGCGGCGGGCGGTGGCGACCACGTCCCAGAGCCCGGCGTGGCGCGAGAGCAGGCGGGCTAGGCGGGCTTGGTACTCCAAGGCGACGAAATCCTCCGCCAGCGCGCCCGATAGCAGGCGCCAGAACTGGTTCTGCGGATTGGCGTAATAGCGCTGTGCCGCCAGCGACTTCTCGCCGGGCAGGCTGCCGAGGATCAGGACGCGGACGTATGCATCGACAACGGGTGGGAACGACTGTTTGAGAGTCATCGCCGCCGCCTATCACAAGCTGTGATTTCGGCCCGCAGAGAATTTCGGTGGATTGCCCCGTTCGCCCCGCGCGCTATCTGTGGGGCATGCATATCGCCGCCAATACGCTCGCCCTGATCGGTAACACGCCTCTGGTGCTCCTGAAGGGGCCGAGCGCGGCGGCGGGGGCGGAGATCTACGGCAAGTGCGAGTTCGCCAATCCCGGCGCGTCGGTGAAGGACCGGGCGGCGCTCGGCATCGTCGAGGATGCCGAGGCGCGGGGGCTCATCCGGCCGGGCGGGACGTTCGTCGAGGGGACGGCGGGGAATACCGGCATTGGCCTCGCGCTGGTCGCCAATGCCAAGGGCTACAAGACGATCATCGTCATGCCCGAGACGCAGAGCCGCGAGAAGATGGACACGCTGCGCGCGCTTGGCGCGGAGCTCGTGCTGGTGCCGGCCGCGCCCTATTCGAACCCCGGCCATTTCGTCCACACCTCGCGCCGGATCGCGGAGGAGACGCCCAATGCGGTGTGGGCCAACCAGTTCGACAATATCGCCAACCGCCGCGCGCACATCACCGGCACGGCGGAGGAGATCTGGACGCAGATGGACGGGCGGATCGACGGCTTCACCTGCGCGGTGGGCACGGGCGGCACGCTGGCGGGCGTGGGGCTCGGGCTGAAGGCGAAGGACGAGAAGATCCAGATCGCGCTCAGCGACCCGCACGGTGCGGCGCTCTACGAATATTATGCGCATGGCGAGTTGAAGGCGGAAGGATCGTCGGTCGCCGAAGGGATCGGGCAGGGGCGGATCACCGCGAACCTGGAGGGTGCGCCGGTCGACACGCAGTTCCGCATTTCGGACGAGGAGGGCCTCGCCTGGGTCGAGCGATTGCTGGCGGAGGAGGGGCTGTGCCTGGGCCTGTCATCGGGCATCAACGTGGCGGGCGCGGTGCGGCTCGCGAAGCAGATCGGGCCGGGCGCGCGCGTGGTGACGGTGCTGTGCGATACCGGTTTCCGCTACCTCTCGTCGCTCTACAACCGGGCGTGGCTGGAGAGCAAAGGGTTGCCCGTTTTCCCCTGGCTTGCGACGAACTGAGCGCAGCTATCGACAACGTGATGGTTTTGCGTTACATATTTGCCACAGTATGAAAATGATCGCACACGAATCGGGCCATTTAAGCCAGCGCGTGAAGGTCGGAATGATCGGCCTCGCCTCGGTCTTTCTGCTGATTGGCCTCGCTGCCGCCATTTATTCGACGCGCACCAAGGATCACTCGCTGGCGTTCGCGTCCAAGGTCCATGCCGACACGGTCGCGCGGATGTCGAACACCGCGCCGCCGCCCGCCGCCGCGCCGACCAACGAGCCGCTCGCCGAACTCGGCGTCGCACCGAGCGCCACGGCCAACAGCTCGCAGCCCGCGCAACCCTGATTTGAGCGCCACCGCATCATCTCCCCTCCCTGGACGGGAGGGGCGGGGGTGGTGGGCGTGGGGGAAACGCTGCGCCTCTTCGAGAGCGAGCCACCCCGAACCCCTCCCTTCCAGGGAGGGGAATGATGTGGCGCTATCGACGCTGAAATCGCGTGCCCGCTCGGGACAGGGAGAAGCGGGGAAATCGCATCGCTGAACACGCCCGCGCCCGGGTTTTCCCGGGCGTTCCCGTTCGTGTACCGGAACGGTTGTAGAACATCGCCGAAAGACGCTCCGCACGAATACCTAATGGCCCTTAGAAAAACGAAGTTGCCCCGACTTTCCCCGGATTTTCCGTTGCGTCCCCGAGTTACCCTATGTTAATCATCTTGCAGGGGGCAGACTCACTCGCCTGCGCACTGCGCGACCGGATTTCGGCAGGGGCCGTTTTTCGGAACGGGGGAGATTTGCCTGCCGAAAACGGGGCAAACAGTGGTGGATCGGGTAGGCTATCAGGGGGACGGTTTCGGCCTTGTCGATGACAAGGGCCGGGTCGCCATCCCCTCGTCGCTCCGCTCCAGCCTCGCCCAGAACGCCCCGCGCCCCGACGGCAAGGACGGCGGCACCGTCATCATCGGCGTCCACCAGAAAAACAAATGCCTGGTGGCGTACGATCCCGGTTTCCTGAAGGTGCTGACGTCGCGGCTCGACGCGCGCGAGGCCGCGAACACCAGCGACGACGGCGAGTTCAACTACAATATCAAGCGCGGTGCCGCGCAGGGCGAGGCTCTGCCGTTCGACGGCAGCGGCCGCTTCATCATGCCCGGCTTTCCCCGCTTCCACGCCAATATCGCCGAACATGCCTTTTTCTACGGCGTGATCGACTATTTCGAGATCTGGGATCCCAAGACTCTGCTCGCCACCGAGGGGCTGCCCGAGGTGATGACGAGCTGCTGCCGCTATCACTGCATGCAGAAGGGGATCGTGTTGTGAGTGACGCTCCTCACATCCCCGTCCTGCTCGACGAAGTGATCGACGCGCTCGCCATCGCCCCCGGTGAGAGCCATGTCGATGCGACCTTCGGCGCGGGCGGGTACACCAGCGCGATGCTCGCCAAGGGCGCGCGCGTGTTCGCCTTCGATCGCGACCCCGATGCGATCCGCGACGGGCAGGCGCTGGTCGCGAAGGCGGACGGCGCGCTGACGCTGATCGCGGCGACCTTTTCCGCGCTCGATGCCGAGCTGGAGGCGCGCGGGGCCGCGCCGGTCGACGGCGTGACGATGGACATCGGCGTCAGCTCGATGATGCTCGACCGGCCCGAGCGCGGCTTCAGCTTCCAGTCGGATGGCCCGCTCGACATGCGCATGAGCCAGGAAGGCGAGAGTGCGGCGGACTTCCTCAACACCGCCGACGAGGCGGCGATCGCCGACGTGCTGTACCAATATGGCGACGAGCCGCGCTCGCGCCGGGTGGCGCGCGCGATCGTCTCCGCAAGACCCCTTACGCGCACGTCCGAACTGGCGAACGTGGTTAGGAAAGCGTTAACCTACAGGCCGCATGACAAGAAGGATCCCGCGACGCGGACCTTCCAGGCGATCCGCATTCATATCAACCGCGAGCTCGGCGAACTGGCCGACGGGCTCGTGGCGGCGGAGCGCGTGCTGAAGCCGGGCGGACGGCTGGCGGTGGTGACGTTCCACAGCCTGGAGGACCGGCTGGTGAAGCGGTTCCTGAAGGAGCGCAGCGGCGGCATGCCCTCGGGCTCGCGCCATCTGCCGGTGGCGGCCCAGGCGGCCGCACCAAGTTTCGAGACTGTCGGCCGCGCGGTGCGCGCCGGCGAGGACGAGATCGCGCGCAACCCGCGCGCGCGCTCGGCGACGTTACGGATTGCGCGGCGCACGGCGGCGGCCGCGTGGGATGGAAAAGGGGCGTAGAGATGCTTGGTTATGCGTGGAAGACCCTTGGCTGGTTCCTGGCGGGCGTGGCGGTTGCGCTCGGCTTCCTGCTGGTGCCGCTGCAGGTCGCGGGCGAGCGCAAGAAGCTCGACCACACGCTGGCCGACATCGCCCAGGCGCGGAAGGACATCCGCGCGCTGGAGACCGAGTTCCAGACGCGCGCCAACCTTGCGCAGCTCGACCAGTGGAACAGCGACACGCTGCGCCTCGTCGCCCCCGCCGCCGCGCAGTTCGTGGCGAACGAGGCCGGGCTCGCCGCGATCGACGTGCGCCAGTCGGGCGGGATGCAGACCGCGTCGTTCGTGCCCTCCGCACCGGTGAGCGAGACGCAGGCCGCCGCCGCTGCCCCCGTCGTGACGCCCGCACCGCAGCCCGCCGTCGCCGTCGTTCCCGCCACCGCCGCCAAGCCGATCCGTACCGTCGCCGTCATCAGCAACGTCCGTGGGCCGAGCCTAGCGGACGCCGTGACGGCGGTGAAGGCGGTTGCGGTCACCCGCGCAAAGGCGCAGGCCGTCGCCATGCTTGACCGGCAATTGCTGAGCGATTCGACCGTCGGCGACCTGCTGAGCGGCGCGCGTGCCGAGGGCGGCTCGCGCCGGTGAGCACGTTCGTCGCCCGTCCCGTGCCGCAGCGGCGCACCAGCGGGCAGCGCCACGCGCTGATCGCGACGGCGCACATGCGGCTCAGCATCCTGATGCTGTTCCTGGGTGCGGGCTTCCTGACGGTGATCGGCAAGATCGCGCTGCTCGGCTTCATCTCCTCGCCCGCCGGTGCGCAGGGCGCGGCCGTCAATCCGATCGTGCGCAGCGACATCCTCGACCGCAACGGCGAGCCGCTGGCGCGCACGATCGACGCCTGGACGGTGGCGGTGCGGCCCGGCGAGATCCTCGGCGACCGGCGCTTCCTGGCCGACAAGCTCGCTGAAATCCTGCCCGGCCGCGACAGCGACTATTATTATCAGCGGCTGACGATGAAGGTGAAGTTCACCTATCTCGACCGCCACGCATCGCCCGCCGCCGTCAACGCCATCCACGATCTCGGTGAGCCCGGCCTCGTCTTTGCGCAGGAGCCCGAGCGGCTCTATCCGCAATCGACGCTGGCGGCGCATGCGCTCGGCTATATCGGGCCGATCGGCGACGATCCGACGATCGCGGGCCGCGCGGGCATCGAGCGCGCGTTCGACGACCGCCTGACGGCGCCGGGGCAGCGCGGCAAGCCGATCGTGCTGTCGATCGACAGCCGCGTGCAGGCGGCGATGGACAGCGAGCTCGGCCGCGCGATGGCATCTTTCAAGGCGCGCACAGCGACCGGCATCGTGCTCGACGTGCATACCGGCGAGATCATCGCGATGTCGTCGCTGCCGGTGTACAACCCGAACAAGGTCGGCGGCACCAGCGCCGATGCGATGCGCAACAACGTGACGCAATCGGTCTACGAGCTGGGATCGACCTTCAAGCCGATCACGATGGCGAACGCGATCGAGACCGGGGTCGTGCCCAACATGGCGAAGCGTTTCGACGCGACGGTGCCGCTCAAGGTCGGCGGCTATACCATCCATGACGATCGCGGTGACGAGCAGAAGCGCTGGCTCAACATCCCCGAGACGCTGATCTATTCCTCCAACATCGCCACCGCGCGCATCGCCGACGAACTCGGCGAGGACCGCGAGAAGGCGATGTACGAGGCGCTCGGCCTCCACGGGCGTCCGCTGATCGAAGTGAAGGAGAAGGGGCACTCGATCTGGCCCACATACTGGTCGCGCACGGCGGTGATGACCACCGCTTACGGCCACGGCATGGCGGTGACACCGCTGCAACTCGCCAATGCCTATGCCACGCTCGTCAACGGCGGCATCTTCCGCCCGACGACGCTGCTGAAGGTCGCGCCGGGCAAGGCGCCGGCGGGACGGCGCGTGTTCTCCGAGGCGACGAGCGCGCGGATGCGGCAGTTGCTGCGCATGATCGTGCTGATGGGCACCGGCAAGAAAGCCGAGGCGCCGGGCTACCGCGTCGGCGGCAAGACCGGTACCGCCGAGGTCGCGGGTGCCGGCGGCTATTCTAAGAAGGTCAACGTCTCGACGTTCGCGGGCGTGTTCCCGATGGACAACCCGCGCTATGTCGTCGTCGCAATGCTTGATTCGCCCATCGGCAACGCCGAGAGCTTCGGCCTCACAACGGCCGCGTGGACGGCGGCGCCCGTCGTCAGCCGCGTGATCGCGCGGACCGGCGCGATGCTGGGCGTGATGCCCGACGCCAATCGCGACATCGACGTGTCCGATCTGACGCCGCTGGTCTGGCGGGCACCGGGCAAGGACAGTACGAAGACGGTGGAATGAAACTCGGGACACTGACGGGCACAGGCGAAACCGCAACGGTCACGGGGTTCGCGATCGACCACCGGAAGGTCGCGCCCGGCACGGTGTTCGGCGCGTTTCCCGGCGCACGCTTGAATGGCGAGGATTATATCGCGGCGGCGGTGGCGGGCGGCGCGATCGCCGTCGTGGCGCGGCCGGAAGCGGTGGTGGAGGGCGCGGTCCACATCGCCGACCCCGCGCCGCGCCGCCGTTTCGGCCAGATCGCCGCGCGCTTCTTCGCGCCCTTCCCGGATGTCGCGGTGGCGGTGACGGGCACGAACGGCAAGACATCGACCGTCGAGATGGTGCGGCAATTGTGGCGGATGGCGGGCTTCTCCGCTGCCTCGATCGGCACACTCGGCGTGACGACCGGCGACGACCGCGTGACGACCGGGCTGACGACGCCCGACGTCGTCACCTTCCTCTCGAACGTCGCGGGGCTCGCGCGCGAAGGCGTGACGCATGTCGCGTTCGAGGCCTCCAGCCACGGTCTCGACCAGTATCGCAGCGAGGGCGTGGCGGTGAAGGCGGCGGCGTTCACGAACCTGAGCCGCGATCATCTCGATTATCACGGCACGATGGAGGCCTATCTCGCCGCCAAGCTGCGGCTGTTCACCGAGGTGCTGAGCGGTGACGGCACGGCGGTGGTATGGGCGGACGACGCGCATGCTGCGGACGTCGTGGCGGCGGCAAAGGCGCGCGGCATCGGTGTGCTGTCGGTCGGATCTGCGGGCGAGACGCTGAAACTGGTGTCGCGCGAGCCGACGTTGCTCGGGCAAACGCTGACCATCGCGGCCGAGGGCAAGACGCATGTCGTGAAGCTGCCGCTCATCGGCGCGTATCAGGCCGCGAACGCGCTCGTCTCGGCCGGGCTGGTGATCGCGTGCGGCGGCGATATCGCGGCGACGCTGGCGAACCTCGCGCGGTTGCAGCCGGTGCGCGGGCGGCTGGAGCGGGCGGTGATCGCGAAGTCTGGCGCTCCCGTTTATGTCGACTACGCGCATACGCCCGACGCGCTCGATGCTGCGATATCGGCATTGCGGCCGCATGTCGGCGGCAGACTGATCGTCGTGTTCGGCGCGGGCGGCGACCGCGACCAGGGCAAGCGCGTCGAGATGGGCCGCGTCGCGGGAGCGATGGCGGATGTGGTGTTCGTGACGGACGACAATCCGCGCGGCGAGGACGCCGCCAGCATCCGCGCGATGGTGATGGCGGGCGTTCGGCACGCGACCGAGATCGGATCGCGGCGCGAAGCGATCGGCGCGGCGATCGCGGCGGCGGGCAAGGACGATATCGTGCTGATCGCGGGCAAGGGGCATGAGCAGGGGCAGATCGTCGGTGATCTCGTCCTGCCGTTCGACGATGTGAGCGTGGCGCGGGAGATGGCGGTATGACTCATGGTCGTCACCCCGGCCTTGAGCCGGGGCCCATCGTGGGGCGGGCGTGCCGGCATGAGGCTCTGGCCGGCACGTTTGCGGAAACATGGGTCCCGGCTCAAGGCCGGGATGACGGTTGGATGTCGGGAGGCGCCGCGTGACCCTCTGGACCTCCACCGAAATCGCTGCCGCGACCGGCGGCACGTCTTCTGCGCCGTTCGAGGCGACCGGCGTGACGTTCGATTCGCGCGAGGTCGGCTCGGGCGACCTGTTCGTCGCGCTGACCGGCGAGACGACCGACGGCCACCGCTTCCTCGACCAGAGTTTCGCGGCCGGCGCGGCGGGTGCGATCGTCAGTGCCGAAACGCCGCACCCGAGCGTGCGCGTCGCCGATACGATGGCAGCGTTGGAGGATCTTGCGCGCGCCTCGCGCGCCCGTGTGCAGGGCAAGGTGATCGGCGTCACCGGATCGGTCGGCAAAACCGGCACGAAAGAGGCGCTCTACGCGGCGCTCGACCGCTGCGCGCGCGGCAACGCGCATCGCTCGGTCAAGAGCTACAACAACCATACCGGCGTGCCGCTGAGCCTCGCGCGCATGCCGTCCGCGAGCCGATATGCGGTGCTGGAAATGGGGATGAACCATGCCGGTGAGCTGGCTGCGCTGACGCAATTGGTGCGGCCGCATGTCGCGCTCGTCACCGCGATCGCGCCGGCGCATACCGCCTTCTTCTCGGGCGAGGAGGCGATCGCCGATGCCAAGGGCGAGATCTTCCAGGGGTTGGAGCCGGGCGGCACCGCGATCGTGCCGTTCGACAGCCCGCACCGCGACCGGCTGATCGCCGCCGCCAAGCCGTACGCCGCCGAGATCGTCACCTTCGGCAGCGGCAAGGACGCCGACGTTCGCGCGATCGAGGCGATGCCCTTGGCGAGCGGCGGCACTTTCGTCACGGCGCGGTTGGGCACGACCGAGATCAGCTACACGATCAGCCAGCCCGGCGCGCACTGGGTCTCCAATTCGCTCGCCGTCATGGCGGCGGTGCGCGCGGTCGGCGGCGATCTTGCGCTGGCGGGGCTCGCGCTGGCCGAGATGGAGGGGTTGACCGGTCGCGGCGCGCGTTTCGGCGTGGCGATCGGGGACGGCGAGGCGCTCGTCATCGACGAGAGCTACAACGCCAATCCTTCCTCGATGCGCGCGACGCTGGCCGTGCTTGGCGCGCAGGAGGCGGCGCGCAAGCTCGTCGTGCTCGGCGAGATGCGCGAGCTGGGCGAAGGCAGCGCCGCCTTCCACGCGGCCCTTGCCGAGCCGATCGCGGCGGCGGGCGTCGAAACGGGCATTCTCGTCGGTGAATCCATGACCCCGCTTGCGACGGCGCTTGAGGGGCGGGGCGATTTCGTCCATGTGCCCGACGCCGCCGCCGCGCGGGCGCGCCTGCGGGAGCTGCTGGCGCCCGGCGACGCGGTTCTCATCAAGGGTTCGAACGGGGTAGGGTTGTCGGCGGTGGTCGCACAGCTGCGAAGCGGGAATTTGTAATGCTCTATTTCATCGCCGAGCTGCTGCACTTCCACGGGCTGCTCAACCTGTTCCGCTATCTGTCGTTCCGCACCGGCGGGGCGGTGGCGACGGCGCTGTTCCTCGGCCTCGTCATCGGCCCGCGTTTCATCGGCTGGCTGCGCGTGCGGCAGGGCAAGGGGCAGCCGATCCGCGAGGACGGCCCGCAATCGCACCTCGCCAAGCGCGGCACGCCGACGATGGGCGGGCTGATGATCCTGACCAGCCTGGTCGTGTCGATCCTGCTGTGGATGGACCTGTCGAACCCGTTCGTGTGGGCCTGCACCTTCGTGACGCTCGGCTTCGCGGCGATCGGTTTCCTCGACGATTACGACAAGGTGCGTAAGGCGAGCACCAAGGGCGTGTCCGGGCGCGTGCGCTTGCTCGGCGAGTTCCTGATCGCGGGGATCGCGGCGACGATGATCATCCACCAGAACGGCACGCACCTTTACGTCCCGTTCTACAACGGCGCGGCGCTCGATCTCGGCTGGTTCTACGTCGTGTTTGCGGCCTTCACGATTGTGGCGTTCGGCAATGCCGTGAACCTGACCGACGGGCTCGACGGGCTGGCGACGATGCCGGTGATCATCGCGGCGGTGAGCTTCATGCTGATCGTGTATCTGGCGGGCAACTTCAAGTTCGCGACCTATCTCGGCATCCCGCACGTGCCGCGCGCGGGCGACCTTGCGATCTTCTGCGGGGCGATCGTGGGGGCGGGGCTCGCCTTCCTGTGGTTCAACGCGCCGCCCGCCGCCGTGTTCATGGGCGATACCGGCTCGCTGGCGCTCGGCGGCGCGCTGGGCACGATCGCAGTGGTGGCGCATCACGAGCTGGTGCTCGGCATCATCGGCGGGCTGTTCGTGGTCGAGGCGATGAGCGTCATTATCCAGGTGTTCTGGTACAAGCGCACCGGCCGCCGCGTGTTCAAGATGGCGCCGATCCACCATCATTTCGAACAGCTCGGCTGGGCTGAGTCGACGGTCGTGATCCGCTTCTGGATCGTCGCGCTGGTGCTGGCGCTGGCCGGTCTCTCGACGCTGAAGCTGCGGTGATCACGAGTCCCGCCTTCGCCGGGAAGGCATATGCGGTGCTGGGGCTTGCGCGTTCCGGCGCGGCGACGGTGCGCAGTTTGGTTGCGAGCGACGCGATTGTGGTGGCTTGGGATGCGAATGCTGAGAGGCGCGACACATTCGACAATGAGTTTTTTGACTGGGCGAGCGGTCGCGACTGGTCTAGCTTTCGCGACGGTAACGTCAATCTCGTCCTCGAAGATCTCGAACATCTGGACAATTTGACGATCGACGGGTTCGATGCGCTTATTGTTTCGCCTGGTGTACCGCTCAACAGACATCCTATCGCGATCACGGCCCGCGCCGTCGGCACTCCCATCATCGGCGACATCGAACTGTTTGCGCAGGCTCGCGCCGATCTCCCGCCGCACAAGGTCGTCGGCATCACGGGCACCAACGGCAAGTCGACGACCACCGCGCTCGTCCATCATATCCTGCAGACGGCGGGCATCCCCAGCCTGATGGGCGGCAATATCGGCCTGCCCATTCTCGCGCAGGAGCCGCTGCCGGACGGCGGCGTCTATGTGCTGGAGCTGTCGAGCTACCAGATCGACCTGACGTTCAGCCTCGATTGCGACGTGGCGGTGCTGCTCAACATCACGCCCGATCATCTCGATCGCTATGACGGGTTCGAGGGGTATGCCGCCTCCAAGGCGCGGCTGTTCGCGATGCAGTCGAAGGGCCATGCGGCGGTGATCGGCATCAGCGACGTCGCCTCGGCCCAAATCGCGCGGAGCCTTTCGGCGCGCGGCGAGGATTTGACCAAGATCGCGCCCGGCGTGTGCATGGATCAGTCGCGCTGGCCGTCGTTGCAAGGCCCGCACAACGCGCAGAACGCGCTCGCGGCGATCTCGGTGTGCGAGGCGCTCGGCGTGTCGAACGCGGCGATCGACGCGGGGCTGGCGAGCTTCAAGGGCCTGCCGCACCGAATGGAGCAGGTCGCCACGCGCAGCGGCGTCGCTTTCGTCAACGACAGCAAGGCGACCAATCCCGAAAGCACCGCGCCCGCGCTGGCAGCGTTCGACCGTATCCACTGGATCGTCGGCGGCCGCGCCAAGGGTGCCGAGCTCGACGCCTGTCGCCCGCATTTCGGTCATGTCACGCACGTTTATACGATTGGCGAGGCGGGGCCGGTGTTCGCCGAATTGCTGCGCGGCGCGGGGCTGCCCGTCAGCGAGAGCGGCACGCTGGCGCAGGCCGTCGCCGATGCCGCCGCGAACGGGCAGGCGGGCGACACCGTGCTGCTGTCGCCGGCTTCCGCCTCGTTCGACCAGTTCCGCGATTTCGAGGATCGTGGCGATCAGTTCCGCAAGCTCGTCGAGGCGCTGTCGTGAGCCTGTTCGGCCGTCTGAAAGGCCGTGGTGGGCGCGGGGACCGCTCGTGGCTCGGCATGTGGTTCTGGGATATCGACCGCGTGCTGCTGCTGCTCGTGCTGCTGCTGATCGGCATCGGTCTGGTCGCGGTGGGATCGGCCTCGCCCTCGGCGGCGACGCGCTATTCGGACGAGCGGCACCACATTCCGCCGCTCTTCTATCTCTGGTGGCAGCTCGGTTGGGTCGGCGTATCGATCCCGGTACTGCTCGTCGTATCGATGCTGCCGGTGTCAGTGGCGCGGCGGCTCGCGCTGCTCGGCATGATCGTGTGCGTTATCCTGTTGATTCTGGTGCCGTTCTTCGGGGTGGAGAAGAACGGGGCGCGGCGGTGGCTCAACTTCGGCATCTCGCTGCTGCAGCCTTCGGAATTCCTCAAGCCGTTCTTCGTGGTGACGGTGGCGTGGCTGCTGGCGCTGCGCGCGCAGGACGAGGCGTTGCCGGTCGTGCTCATCACTGGCGGGCTGACCGCGCTGGTCGGTGCGATGTTGATGATGCAGCCCGATTTCGGCCAGACGATCGTGTTCGTCAGCGTGTGGTTCGCGCTGCTGATGATATCGGGCACGTCGACGAAGGTGATGCTGGCGCTGGTCGCGGCGGCACCGGCCGGGCTGGTGTCGGCCTATTTCTTCTACGGAACGGCGCGCAACCGCATCAACGCCTTCCTGTTTCCCGACGTCGAGGGCGAGGGCGCGCAGGATCATTTCCAGACCAACGCGGCCTATAACACCATCACCAACGGCGGCTGGCGCGGCACGGGGCCTGCCGGGGGTACGATGAAATTCCGCCTGCCGGAGGGGCATACCGATTACATCTTCTCTGTGATCGGCGAGGAATTCGGGCTGATCGCGTGCATGATCATCGCGCTGCTGTTCCTCGCGATCGTGGTGCGGGTGTTCGTCAAGCTGCTGGACGAGCAGGATGAATTCCGGCTGTTCGCCGCCGCCGGCCTTGCGACGCAATTCGGCGTGCAGGCGCTGATCTCGATGGCGGTCAACACCGGCCTCGCGCCATCCAAGGGCATGACGCTGCCGTTTATCAGCTACGGCGGCTCGTCGCTGATCGCGCTTTCGATCGGGATGGGCTTGCTGCTGGCGCTGACCCGGCGCAATCCCTTCGTGTTGCGGTCCCCGTATGTCGCCAAGTGGAGCGGTGCATGAGTAAACCCCGTCATTTCGTTCTCGCGGCCGGCGGCACCGGGGGGCACATGGTGCCCGCCGCCGCGCTTGCCGCCGAGCTGATGAAGCGCGGCCACTATGTTGCGCTGGTGAGCGACGAGCGCGGCGTGCGCTTCCCCGGCCTGTTCGAGGGCATCCAGACGCATATCCTGCCCGCCGGACGGCTCGGCGGCGGGCCGGTCGGCTACTACAAGGCGGCGCGCGATATGTGGCGGGGCCGCGCGATGGCGATCGAGCTGTACCGCACCTTCCGCCCCGATGCGGTGATCGGCTTCGGCGGCTATCCCGCGCTGCCCGCGCTGCTCGGCGCGTTCGCGCGGAAAATCCCGACGGCGGTGCATGAGCAGAATGCGGTGCTGGGCCGCGTCAACCGGCTGGTCGCGCGCAAAGTCGATGCGATCGCGACCTCCTATGCCAAGGTCGAGCGGCTGAAGGAGACGTATAACGAAAAGACGCACCTCGTCGGCAATCCGGTGCGCGAGGAAGTGCTGGCGATCCGCGCCAGGCCGTTCCCGCTGCTGGAGGAGGACAGCATCTTCCGCGTGCTGGTGACGGGCGGCAGCCAGGGCGCGAGCGTGCTGTCGAAGGTGGTGCCCGATGGCCTGTCGATGCTGCCGGTCGCCTTCCGCCGCCGGTTGCAGGTGACGCATCAGGCGCGGCCCGAGGACATCGAGGCGTGCCGGGCGAAATACAAGGAACTCGACATCGCCGCCGATCTCGCGACGTACCTTCCCGATCTGCCCGAGCATCTGTCGTGGTCGCATGTCGTGATCGCGCGGGCGGGCGCCTCCACGCTGGCGGAGCTGACCTGTGCGGGGCGGCCGGCGATCCTCGTGCCGTTGCCGAGCGCGACCGACGATCATCAGACCGTCAATGCGCGCGAGATGACGATGGCGGGCGGCGCGCGGACCATCAACCAGCGCGATTTCACGCCGGTCGAACTCGCCAAGCAGATGCAGCGGCTGGGTCTCGATCCCGCCGCGCTCCAGAATGCGGCGGTGCGCGCGCGCGGCTGCGGCCGGCCCGATGCGGCGCGCGATCTCGCCGATCTGGTCGAGAGCCTCGGCGACAAGCCCAACGAATTGCAGATCGGCGTGCCCTTGCCCGCCAAGTTCCCAGAGAAAGCCGCTTTCGCATGACGCGCATGAAAAAGGGCGTCGCGACCGATATCGGCACGATCCATTTCATCGGCATCGGCGGCATCGGCATGTCGGGCATCGCCGAGGTGATGAAGAACCTCGGCTATCAGGTGCAGGGATCCGACGTGGCCGAGGGCTATGTCGTCGAGGGACTGCGCGCCAAGGGCATCCCGGTCGCGATCGGGCACAAGGCGGAGAATCTCGGCGACGCGGCGGTGGTCGTCACCTCGACCGCGATCAAGCGCGGCAACCCCGAGGTGGAGGAGGCGCTAGCCAACCGCGTGCCGGTCGTGCGCCGCGCGGAGATGCTGGCGGAATTGATGCGGCTGAAGTCGACCGTCGCGGTCGCGGGCACGCACGGCAAGACGACGACCACCTCGATGGTCGCGGCGCTGCTCGACGCGGGCGGGGTGGACCCGACCGTGATCAACGGCGGCATCATCAACCAGTACGGCTCCAATGCGCGCCTCGGCGACAGCGACTGGATGGTCGTGGAGGCCGATGAGAGCGACGGCAGCTTCCTGCGGCTCGACGGCACGGTCGCGGTGGTGACCAATATCGATCCCGAACATCTCGATCATTATGGGTCGTTCGATGCGGTGAAGGACGCCTTTGTCGAATTCGTCGAGAACGTGCCCTTCTACGGTGCGGCGTTGCTGTGTCTCGACCATCCCGAGGTGCAGGGCATATTGCCGCGCGTGCGCGACCGGCGGATCGTCACCTACGGCTTCTCGACCCAGGCGGACGTGCGCGGCGTCAACGTCGTGCCGATACCGGGCGGCAACCGCTTCGAGACGATCGTGCGCCAGCGCGACGGAACGACACGGTCGATCGAGGGGATCGAGCTGCCGATGCCGGGGCGGCACAACGTCCAGAACGCACTCGCCGCGATCGGCGTCGCGCTGGAACTCGGCATCGACGACGCGACGATCCAGCAGGGCTTCGCCAAGTTCGGCGGCGTGAAGCGGCGCTTCACCAAGGTCGGCGAGACCGGGGGCGTGACGATCATCGACGATTACGGCCACCACCCGGTCGAGATCAAAGCGGTGCTGGCGGCGGCGCGCGAGGGCGTGGAGAACCGCGTTATCGCGGTGGTGCAGCCGCATCGCTATTCACGGCTCGGCGATCTGATGGAGGATTTCCAGGGCGCGTTCAACGACGCCGACATGGTCTATGTCGCGCCGGTCTATGCGGCGGGCGAGGCGCCGGTCGAGGGCGTGAGCAGCGACGTGCTGGTCGAGGGGCTGAAGCGGCGCGGGCATCGCTCGGCCGCGACGATCGCCGATGCCGATGCGCTCGCCGAGGCGCTCGCCGGTGTCGTGCGGCCCGGCGACATGGTGGTGTGCCTCGGGGCCGGGGATATTACGAAATGGGCGGCGGGGCTCGCGCCCGCTATCGAGGCGGCAGGCACATGAAGGACTATATCGAAGCCTCACTCAAGCTGCAGAAGCAGATCCTCGATGCGCAACAGGCGTCGCTCGACGCGCAGCGTGCCTCGCTCAAGGCCGGGCAGAAGGCGCTCGGCGCGGGCGACGCCTTCGTGAAGATGCAGGAGGTCGGCCAGCAGATGGCCAAGACCAACCTCGAGGCGATCCAGACTTGGACGAAGCTGTGGAGCGTGTGGATGTGATGGCGGGTCACGCCACCCAATCTCCGTTCGTCCTGAGCGAAGTCGAAGGACGTGTCACGGGCGCTTCGCTCGCCGCACGTGCTTCGACTTCGCTCAGCACGAACGGGGTAGGGGGCGGTCGATGAACACGGTGCGCATCTCTCGCCAGCACCCGCCGCGTGGACGCGTTACGGCAGGCGCTCCGCTCGCTCCTCTCGTCTGGTTCAAGAGCGGCGGCGCGGCGAACATATTGTTCGAGCCCGCCGACGTCGAAGATCTCGCGATTTTCATGGCGGACATCAGTCCGGATTACCCCCTGTTGGCGCTGGGGCTGGGATCGAACATGATCGTACGCGACGGCGGCTGGCCGGGCGTGGTGGTGCGGTTGGGCAAGGCTTTCGCGGGCGTCGAGCAGGTCGATGCGACGACACTCAGGTGCGGCGGCGGAGCATCGGGTATCCTCGTCTCGTCGAAGGCCCGCGATGCGGGGATTGCAGGCGTCGAGTTCCTGCGCTCGATCCCCGGCACGGTCGGCGGCTTCGTGCGGATGAACGGCGGGGCCTATGGGCGCGAAGTGAAAGACGTGCTGGTGGAGTGCGACGTGGTGCTGCGCGACGGCACGCGGGCGATGCTGACGCTGGATGAACTCGGCTATACCTATCGGCACAGCGAACTGCCCGAGGGCGCGGTGGTGGTGTCGGCGACGTTTCGGGGCGAGCCTGGCGAGGCACAAGCGATCCAGGCCGAGATGGATCGCATCGCCGCCGAGCGCGAGGCGTCGCAGCCGCTGCGTTCCAAGACCGGCGGCTCTACTTTCAAGAACCCGGCAGGTCTCAAGGCGTGGGCGCTGATCGACGCCGCCGGATGCCGGGGCCTGCGCAAGGGCGACGCGCAGGTCAGCGAGAAACATTGCAATTTCCTTCTGAACCTCGGCTCCGCCACGAGCGCGGATATCGAGGCTTTGGGTGATGAGGTGATCGAGAAGGTGAAGGCGCATTCGGGCGTGACGCTGGAGTGGGAAATCCAGCGGGTGGGGGTGAAGGCGTGATGGTGATCCCCAATTCCGTTCGCCCTGAGCTTGTCGAAGGGCTGCCTTTCTTTTCGACGGTGGCAGAAGAAGGGCAGGGCTTCGACAAGCTCAGCCCGAACGGATGTTTTGCATGAGCACCTCCCTCCACGTCGCGGTCCTCATGGGCGGCTGGTCGTCCGAGCGTGAGGTTTCGCTCATGTCGGGGAACGGCGTGGCCGACGCGCTGGAATCGCGCGGGCACCGCGTCACGCGCATCGACATGGCGCGCGACGTCGCCGCGAAGCTCGCCGCCGCGCAGCCCGACATCGTCTTCAACGCGCTGCACGGCACGCCGGGCGAGGACGGCACGGTGCAGGGCCTGCTCGACCTGATGGGGCTGAAATACACGCACAGCGGCCTCGCCACTTCGGTGATCGCGATCGACAAGCAACTGACCAAGTTGCTGCTCGTGCCCGCAGGCATCCCGATGCCGGGCGGGCGGATCGTCAAGTCCGAGAGCCTGTATGCAGGCGATCCGCTGCCGCGCCCCTATGTGCTCAAGCCCGTCAACGAAGGCTCGTCGGTCGGCGTCGCGATCGTGACGAACGACGGCAATTACGGCAATCCCATCGCCCGCGGCGCAGCGGGGCCGTGGCAGGAATTCGAGGAATTGCTCGCCGAGCCGTACATTCGCGGCCGCGAGCTGACGACGGCGGTGCTGGGTGGCGAGGCGCTCGGCGTGACCGAGCTCAAGCCCAAGAACGGCTGGTACGATTTCGACGCGAAATACACCGACGGCCTGACCGAACACGTCTGCCCCGCGCAGATCCCCGACGATGTCGCCGACGCCTGCAAGCGCATCGCGCTCGATGCGCACCGCGTGCTCGGCTGCAAGGGCGCGTCGCGCTCCGATTTCCGCTGGGACGACGAGCGCGGGGTCGACGGGCTGTTCCTGCTGGAGGTCAACACGCAACCCGGCATGACCCCCTTGAGCCTCGTGCCCGAACAGGCGAAACATATCGGCATGAGCTATGCCGAACTGGTGCAGAAGATCGTGGACGAAGCGCTTGGGGAGGCGCTTGCATGAGCCGCACGATCAAGCGCGGCACCGCGCGGCGGCCCGTCCAGCAGAAGCGGCGCAAGCAACCGCGCCAGTCGATCATCGACCGCATCATCGCCAGGCTACCGATCAGCGAGGAGATGCTGACGCGGATCGCATCGTGGACGATCGTCGGCGCGGTGTGCGCGGGCGTACTGGCGATGGCAGTGTGGATGGGCATCCCCGGTGCGGTCGGCCAGGCGGTGGGCGAGGGGATCGGCGAGGCGGGTTTTCGCATCAACAACGTGCAGATCACCGGGCTCAACCGGATGGATCAGGACACGATCTACAAGATCGCGCTCGAACAGCCGTCGCTGGCGATGCCGCTCGTCAACCTCGAAAGCACGCGGGAGCGGCTGGTGGCGCATAGCGGGTGGATCGAGGATGCGCACGTGTCGCGGCGGCTGCCCGATACGCTCCTCGTCCATATCGTCGAGCGGACGCCGGCGGCGATCTGGCAGAACCAGGGCCATCTCGCGCTGATTTCCGCGAACGGAACGTATCTGGAGCCGGTGCGCGCCGATGCGATGCCCGATCTGCCGTTGGTGATCGGCGAGCATGCCAACGAACAGAATGATGCCTACAAGAAGCTGCTCGATGCAGCCCCGGCGCTGAAGCCGATGGTGAAGGCGGCGACCTGGGTAGGCAATCGCCGCTGGAACCTGACATTCGAGACCGGCGAGACGCTCGTCCTGCCCGAGGGCGAGGATGCGGCGGCGCGGGCGCTGGTCAAGTTTGCGGAGATGGACGGCGTGCAGCCTTTGCTCAACAAGGGCTGGATCCGCTTCGACATGCGGGATCCTACTAGGTTGGTGGCGCGTAAATCCGGCGATATTGCGGGTCGCGACACCTCCGAAGAGGAGATCAAGCCGCAGACGCCGTCGGCGGCGGGCAAGCGCAAGGTTACGGCAGGGCAGGGGTAGGCGTAATGGCGAAGATGGCACCGGAAGGACTGATCACCGCGCTCGATATCGGATCGTCGAAGGTTTCGGCGATGATCGCGCAGAAGGGCGACGGCGGCGAACTGATCGTGCTCGGCACCGGCCAGCGCGAGAGCCGCGGCGTCAAGCGCGGCTATATCGCCGATGCCGCCGCGACCGAGGCGGCGGTGCGCGAGGCGGTCGAGCAGGCCGAGCGGATCGCGGGCACCAATATCGAGAATGTCTGGGTCAGCTTCTCGGCGGGTGGCCTCGTGTCCGACGTCGCCTCGGTCGAGTTCGAGCTGGGTGGGCACCGCGTCGAACAGTCGGACATCGATGCGCTGCTGCAGGCCGGGCGCGAGTCGATCGATCCTGCCGGGCGCATCGTGCTGCACGCGCAGCCGGCGCTCTATACGCTCGACGGGCTCACGGGGGTGAAGCGGCCGCTCGGGCTGCATGCCGACCGGCTCGGCGTGCATATCCATGTCGTCGCGGCGGATGGCTCGCCGGTGCGCAACCTTGGGCTTTGCGTGGCGAATGCGCATCTCGAGGTGAAATCGATCATCGCATCGCCGGTCGCGACGGGCATGGCGTGCCTTTCGGAAGAGGAGCGCGAGCTCGGCGTGGCGCTGGTCGAGATGGGCGCGGGCATCACCAACGTTTCGCTGTTCGCGGGCGGCATGCTGGTCGGGCTGACCTCGATCCCGGTCGGGGCGGCCGACATTACCGACGACATCGCCTCCGCCTTCGGCATGCGCCGCGCGCAGGCGGAGCGGGTAAAGTGTGTGCATGGCTCGGCCAACACGAGCCCGCGCGACAATCACGAGATGATCGACGTCTCGCCGATTTCCGGCGAGGAGGATGCCGGCGAGGGCACGCGCATCACCAAGGCGCAACTGATCGCGGTGATCCGCCAGCGGCTCGATCATCTGATCGCCGAGATCCGAAAGGCACTGGTCGATCTCAAGTTCGAGGGGCCGGTCGGGCGGCAGGTCGTGCTGACGGGCGGCGGCGCGGACCTGAACGGCATCGCCGATTACGCGCAGGCTGCGCTCGGCCGATCGGTGCGGATCGGCAAGCCGCGCGGCCTCTCCGCGCTGCCCGAGGCGCATTCGGGCCCGGCCTTCGCGACGCTGGCGGGGCTCGCTTTCTACGCGGCGACCGATCCCATCGATCTGCGCTCGCTGTCGCGCGCGGGGCAGACCGTCCACCGGCCCAAGGGCTTCGGGCTGTTCCGCCGGATCGTCGCCGCCGCCAGGGCGAATTATTAAGGAAATACGACGGTCGGCGTCATTCCCGCTGGAACAGCGCCGACCGATAGTGCAGGATAGTTAATCATAGACGCGCCGAAGTTCGTTTGGGGGAGGCGCGGTGGAGAAGCGAAGATGAGCATCGAATTTCTTGCGCCCGAAGTCGACGAACTCACGCCGCGGATCGCCGTGATCGGCGTCGGCGGGGCCGGCGGCAACGCGATCGCGAACATGATGCGCGCGGACGTCCAGGGGGTGGATTTCTTCGTCGCGAACACGGACTCGCAGGCGCTCAAGCAGTCGACCGCAAGCCACAAGATCCAGCTCGGCGCGAAGATCACGCAGGGGCTCGGCGCGGGCAGCCGCCCCGAGATCGGCCGCGCCGCCGCCGAGGAGACGATCGATAGCGTCGCCAAGATGCTGCAGGGCGCGCACATGTGCTTCATCGCCGCCGGCATGGGCGGCGGCACCGGCACCGGCGCCGCGCCCGTCATCGCCAAGGCCGCGCGCGACATGGGCATCCTGACCGTCGGCGTCGTCACCAAGCCGTTCGCCTTCGAGGGCAATCGCCGCGCCAAGAGCGCGGAAGCCGGCATCGAGGAACTGCAGAAGTACGTCGACACCCTGATCGTCATTCCCAACCAGAACCTCTTCCTGGTCGCCAACGCCAACACGACCTTCAAGGAAGCGTTCGAGATGGCGGACGAGGTGCTGCAGCAGGGCGTGCGCGGCATCACCGATCTGATGGTGATGCCCGGCCTCATCAACCTCGATTTCGCCGACGTCCGCTCGGTGATGCAGGAGATGGGCAAGGCGATGATGGGCACCGGCGAGGCCGAGGGCGACAACCGCGCCATCGAAGCCGCGTCCAAGGCGATCGCCAATCCGCTGCTCGACGGCGTGTCGATGAAGGGCGCGAAGGGCGTAATCGTCTCGATCACCGGCGGCGACGACATGCGCCTGCTCGAAGTCGACGAGGCCGCGAACCACATCCGCGAGCTGGTCGACGAGGATGCGAACATCATCTGGGGTTCGGCGTTCAATCCCGATCTCGAGGGCAAGATCCGCGTGTCGGTCGTCGCGACCGGCATCGAGGCGGATGCGCAGCCGGCGGTGGCGGCACCCGCGCCGACCCGCGCCTTCAGCTTCAGCGCACCCAAGGCAGCCGAACCCGCGCCCGCTCCGGTAGCGGCGCCCGAGCCGGTTGCGGCGGAGCCCGAAGCCGCCGCCGAGCCCGCGCCGGTTGCGGAAGAAACGCCAGTCGCCGACGAACCGCTGCCGATTGCGGCGGCCGATGCCGACGAACTCGTACTTGGCAGCGAATCCGAGGTGGCACCCGCGCCCAAGCCTTTGGTGTTCGGCGACGATGAGCCCGCCGCGGAGGTTGTTCCCGAGGCTCCCGTCAAGCGCCGCTGGCTGTCGGGCGGATCGCCCGCGGCAGAGGCGGAACCTGCGCCCGAACCCGTAGCGCCTGCGCCGCGCGTGAAGCTGGGCGGCACCTTGTTCGAGCGCATGTCGAGCGTGTCGCGCAATGCCGCGCGCGAGGACGAGGCCCCGGCCGACAAGGACGCGGTCGAAATCCCGCGTTTCCTGCACCGCCAGAACAACCAGTAACCTGGATGCATCCACCCCGGCGGAGGCCGGGGTGGATGTGGCCGCGCATCCTCGTCGCCGCGACGTATCGATCTGGCGCATCCACGTGCCGCTAGCCACTTCCCGTTGAGGCGCGTTGGGTGCAAGGGTTGCTGACAATGCGCCGTATCCCGCTTCTTCTGGCCGCGTCCGCCGCAGCCTTGCTCTCCGTCCCCGCGCTCGCGCAGAACCCCTATTACACGCCGGCCCCGCCGCCGCGCTCCGACGCCGATTCGCTCGCCGATCAGATGCGCGCGCTGGCGACCAACCCGCAGGATCTGGAGGCGCTGATCCGCGCCGGCGAACTCGCGCTGCGGCTGGGCGATCCGACCGCGGCGTCGCGCTTCTTCGCGCGCGCCGAGCGGATCGATCCGCGCAACGCCCGCATCAAGGCCGGGCTCGGCAGCTTGCTCGTCAGCGGCGAGCGGCCGGGCGAGGCGCTGCGCCGTTTCAACGAGGCGGAGGGGATGGGCGGGCGCGTCGCTGATTTCGCCGCCGACCGCGGCCTCGCCTACGATCTGATCGGCGAGCAGGAGCGGGCACAGCGCGACTATCGCCTCGCGCTGAAGGCCGGGGCGAGCGACGAGACGACGCGCCGCTACGCGCTCTCGCTCGGCATCGGCGGCAAGCGCGAGGAGGCGCTGGCGCTGCTCGATCCGTTGCTGCGCAAAAGCGACCGGGCGGCGTGGCGGGTGCGCGCCTTTGTGCTGGCGATGGGCGGAGATCAATCGGGCGCGGACAAGATCGCGACGACGATGATGCCGGCGGGAATGGCGCAGGGCCTGCATCCTTTCTTCGAGCGCCTTCCGTCGCTGTCCAAGATCGATCGCGCCTTCGCGGTGCATTTCGGCGAGATTCGGCCCACGCCGGAGCGCATCATCGACGCGCGGCAGGTGCCGCAACTGCCGCCGCTCGGCCCCGATCCCGATGCGCGGACGCAGGTGGCGGCACTGAAGGTGAAGCCGCGCGAAGAGAAGGTGCGCGACGATCGCACGTCGCGCCCCCGGCGCGGGCGCAAGGACCGCGCCGAACTGTCGTTCCAGTCCGCCGCGCCGCCGGGCCCGCCGCCGCTGCCGCCGCCGCCCGCCTATGTCGAGCGTGCCGATAGCTACCGGCAACCGGACCCGTATCGCCCGCCGGTGCCGGCCGGGGGCAATTTCTTCGTCCAGCAATTGCCAACCCGCCAGCCGGGTGCGCCCGTCGCGCAGCCCACCGCGAAGCCGCCGGTCGAGGTCGCGACGGTCGTGCCCTCGCGTCAGCCGCTTGCCGTGCCTGCGCCGCAGGCAGTGCTCAAGACAGAGCCGTCCCCGTCGCGGACAATGTTCACGGCCGCACCCGTCGCTGCCACCCCCGCGCCGAAGCCTGTCGAGGTCGTGAAGACGGCCCCGCAGGTTCCGACGCGCATCGAGATCGCCGCGCTGCCGCCGAAGCCGGAACCGAAGCCCGAGGTTTGGGCGGTGACGCCTGCGCCCGTCACGCAGCAAGTGGTGGCGCCCGTACCCGCGGAGGTGCGCCCCGAGACCAGCGTCGTGGTCCCCGTCGCGGCGGCATCGACGCCCGCCGTGCAGACGCCGCAGCCAGCCGCCCCGATCGCCCCGCCGCCTGCCCAGACGGCCGCTGCGGTTACGCCGCCCGTGTCCGCCGCTGCTCAACCCGGCTTCTCGCCCGAACCCGTCGCGGCGGCACCCGCGCCGCCGCCCGTCGAGGTTGCCGCTGTCGCGCCGGTGCGGAGCGAGGATTCGATTCTTTCCTCGATCATCGCGGGGATCGGCGTGCCCGCGTCCGAACTGGGCGTGAACGCGCCCGCCCGCGCCAGGCCCGAACCCGCGCCAGAGCCGATCGTTGCGCGGACGGAGCCTGCGCCGGTTGTGGCGGTGCAGCCCAAGCCGGTCGCCACGGCGAAGAAACCGGCCGAGCCCAAGCCCGCGCCGGAAGAAAAGAAGATCCCCGAAAAGAAGCTCGCCGACGCGAAGAGGCTCGACGCCAAGGCGGCGGATGCGAAGAAAACCGCAAGCGGCAAGAAGCTGGCCGATGCCGATGCGCCGGACGACACGACGGCAAAGGGCCGCAAGCCGGGCGACAAGAAGACCGACGCGAAGCTCGCCGATGGCAAAAAGGGCGCCGACAAGAAGGCCGATCCCAAGCTCGCCGATGCCAAGGACAAGAAGGCCGCGGACAGGAAAGCGGACGCCAGGAAGCTCGCCGACGAGAAGAAAAAGCCGAAGGAGACCCCGCGCATCTGGGTACAGGTGTCGGGCGGCGCCAATGCCAAGGATCTGCCCAAGGCGTGGGACAAGCTCAAGCAAGGGCAGGGTGGCGATACGCTCAAGGGCAAGCAGGCTTATGCGACGCCGCTCAAGGCGACCAACCGCCTGCTGACCGGCCCCTTCGCCACGCAGGCGGAGGCGCAGGCCTTCGTCAACACGCTTACCAAAAAGGGTATGTCGGGCTTCGTCTTCACCAGCGAGGTGGGCCAAAAGGTCGACAAGTTGCCGTCCAAGTGAGTATCGCCTCCGGCATGACTCGGCCCCTTGCAAACCTCGCCGCCGATCCCGCCGCCACGCGCGGACGGCTCTATCATGAGGAGGGCGGCGATCTTCGCGGCCCGCGCGACGCTTTCCAGCGCGACCGCGATCGCATCATCCATTCGATCAGCTTCCGGCGCCTGCGCCACAAGACGCAGGTGTTCATGGCACCTGATGGCGACCATTTCCGCGTGCGGCTGACGCACAGCCTGGAGGTGGCGCAGATCGCGCGGACGATCGCGCGCGCGCTCGGGCTCAACGAGGATCTGACCGAGGCGCTCGCGCTGGCGCATGATATTGGTCACCCGCCGTTCGGCCATGCCGGCGAGGCCGCGTTGCAGGCCGCGCTGGCGATGCAGGGCGGTTTCGATCACAACGGCAACACGCTGCGCGCCTTGATGTGGATCGACAGCCCTTATCCGCGCTGGCCGGGGCTCAACCTCGGCTGGGAGACGCTGGAGGGGCTGGCGAAGCACAACGGGCCTGTCTCCGCGCCTGGCTGGGCGCTGGCAGAGGCCAATGCGACCTTTCCGCTCGCGATCGAGCACTGGCCCTCGCTCGAGGCACAGGTCGCGGCGATCGCCGACGACATCGCCTATGACAATCACGATATCGACGATGGCCTGCGTGCGGGGCTGCTGACGCTCGACCAGTTGCTGGCGGTGCCGATGGTCGCGAACGGGTGGGGACGGGTGACCGCGCGCTTTCCGGGCATTGCGCCGGAGCGGTTGATCGGCGAACTGATCCGCAGCCAGATCGGCGCGATGGTCAACGATCTGATCGCGACGACCACCGCGACCGCGCACACGCTGGCGCTCGCGAACGCCGACGACGTGCGCGCGGCCGGGCGCTGCGTGGCGGTGTTCTCGCCCGAAATGGCGGAGGCCGAGCGCGAATTAAAGCGCTTCATGTACGCCAACCTCTATCACCATCCGCGCCAACTGGCGGCGGCGGAGGCGGCAGAAGGGATCGTCGCCGGCCTGTTCGCCGCCTATCGCGCCGATCCGTCGCTGATGGCGGCGGGCTGGGCGGAGCGCCTGCCACCCGACGAGCCGCGCCGCAGCCGCCACATCGCCGATTTCATCGCCGGCATGACTGACCGTTACGCCATTTCGCGTTACCGCGAGGTCGTCGGCCCGATCGACCTGCCCGACGGGTTCTGATCCCCGAACCGCGTTCGGGCCGGACTGGCCCTTCCGAGTCGTTGCGTCAGAATCTTGCCGCCGCACGCCGCTGCGCGCAGCAAGAGTGTTAAAAAAACGTTACGCGCGACCTTCTAAAGTTGCAGCCGAGCTGTTTGCCGACGCTGCGCGCCAATCCCTATTTTCCGTTTATAATCAAAGGACATGCCGCATAGTCGGCAAAGATGACCCCGCAGAATCTATAATCGAGATCAATCTATAAACGGTACAGCCATCGTCGCGAAACCGAAGATGCTGATTTTATACAATACTGTTCCGGCGCAGCGACTCTAATCGTCCTGCACAGACAATCACCACCGCGATTTTTCGTGGTTAGGGGTGCGGGGGACAGCATGAAAAAGCTTTTGATTTCATTGGCCACGTCGGTGGCGGCAATCGCCGTTGCCAATCCGGCGTATTCGCAGACGTTCGTCAACGGTGGATTCGAGGACGGTACTATCAACGGTTGGACGACAGGCGGCGGAACCTGGACGGGAGGACCGTATCCGGTCGCTTCAGACTATCTGCCCGGTGGTTCGCGCTATGATGCGTCGCAGAGCGTCGTCGTCACGACTACGCCTGGCTTCGATGCGTACACCGACAACAATCTGCGGACGGTCTACGCCGGAAACTATTCGGCGATGGTCAACAACCCGGTCAATAACGACAGCGTGTCAGTGATCAGCCAGCGCGTAAATGGCTATACCGACAGTCAGATCGCCTTTGCATATGCGGCCGTTTTGCAGGATTCGCACGGCCCGACCGATTCCGATGCTTTCATCATCACGCTAACCGACGCGACGACCAATGAGGTTCTGTTCACGTACAACCTCAACTCCGCCACGGCGGCTTCGGGCACGTTCACACAGTCGAACTCGGGCTGGTATTATACCGACTGGCTGACGCAATCGATCGACGTGTCGAGCCGCGTCGGTCACGACTTCATCCTGTCGCTGCTCGCCAACGACTGTCCGTACGGCGGCCACGCAGGCTATGCCTATCTCGATGGTTTCGGCGGTGTCATCCCGATCCCCGGCGGCACTCCACCGCGCGCCTATTGGGACGGCGACTCAGCGGGCCACGGCGCGGATGGCGTGGTACAGGGCGGCAACGGCGTATGGACGAGCGACCGCTCGACCTTCACCGGCGCCAACGGCATCCCCGACAATTCGCAGCCGCAGGGCGCGGAGATCGTGTTCGCGGGTTCGCCCGGCACGGTCGTCGTCGACAACAGCATGGGCCAGGTGAAGGTCGCCGGTCTCGACTTCCAGGTCGGCGGTTACATCATCAACGGCAACACGGCCACTGACGGGCTTGAGCTGACCGGCTCCAGCGTGAAGTTCAACGTCGGCGATGAAAGCACCGCCGCGCCGAACATGGTGGCGACGGTCAACACGCCACTCGCCGGCACCGCTGCGGTCGAGAAGACCGGCGCGGGCACGCTGATCCTCGGCGGCACCAGCACGATGACCGGGCCGACGACGGTTTCGGCCGGCACGCTGGCCGTCAATGGCTCGATCGCGGGTTCGGCCGTGACCGTCGGGACCGGCGCCACGCTGAAGGGCAGCGGCACGGTCGGCGCAACCGACGTGCAGACCGGCGGCACGATCGCCCCCGGCAACTCGATCGGCACGCTCAATGTGGCGGGCAACTATAATCAGGCTGCCGGCGCGACCTATCAGGTCGAACTGAACACGACCTCGTCCGACCGCATCATCGCCACCGGTGCGGCCACCGTCGCCACCGGCGCGGTCGTCAACGTCACCCGCACTGCTCCGACGCGCGTGCTGGTCGGCTCGAAATATGCGATCATCACGGCAGCGGGCGGGGTGACGGGCAAGGTCACGCTGACCGGCGACCTGCGCGTCTCGGCCTTCTCCAACCTCGTCGACACGTATGACGCGACGAACGTCTATCTGTCGGCGCTGCAGACGCGGCGCTTCGCGGCGGCGGGCCTGACGCCCAACCAGATCGCCTCGGCGGGCGGGTCGGACATCGGCAGCGGGCCGATCTGGACCCCGATCGTAAACCTGCAGACCGATGCGGAAGCACGCGCGGCGTTCGACGCCACCTCGGGCGAACTCCACGCCACGGTGCGCGGCCAGGCGTTCGAGGACAGCCGCTTCGTTCGCGAGGCGATGCTCGGCCACCTGCAGCAGGCGGGCACCGATGCGCCGCCGGAGCCGGTCTGGGGCCACGCCTTCGGATCGTGGGGCAATGCGCAGACCAACTTCAATGCCGCGGCATCGACCCGCGACATCGGCGGCATTTTCCTGGGCTATGACGTGGTACACGGCGATGCCTTCCGCCTCGGCCTGATGGGCGGTTATGCCAACAGCACGCTGCGCGTCGCCGACCGCGTCTCGAACGCTTCGGCCGACGACATCAACCTCGGCGTCTACGGTGGTTACGGCGACGGCAAGTTCAGCGCGAGCCTGGGCGGCGGCTATACCTGGCGCGACATCAAGGCGAACCGCGTGGCGTCCTTCACCGGCTTCACCGACTCGCTGGCCTCGAACTACAAGGTCAAGGTGGCGCAAGTGTTCGGCGAACTCGCCTATCGCTGGCAGCTCCCGACCGGCGGCGGGCTCGGGCCGTTCGTCAACGTCGCCTATGTCAACGTCGACGGCGACGCGGCGGGCGAGCGCGGCGGCGCGGCGGCATTGTCGCTCCGCTCGGGCAAGCAGGACTGGGTGGTCGGCACCGCCGGCATCCGTGTCGACGCCAAGATCGGCAGCGCGGTACGCCTGAAGGGCGACGTCGGCTATCGTCTCGCCAGCAAGACGCTGCCGGCGGCATCGCTCTCCTTCGCGGGCGGCTCGCTGTTCACGGTGACGGGCACGCCGATCGCGAGCGACCAGCTCTCGCTCGATCTCGGCCTCGATGCGAAACTCGCCAGCCGGCTTACGTTCGGCCTGTCCTATTCGGGTCGGCATGGCGGCGGCCGCACCGACAACGGCGGCAAGGCGAGCCTGCGCTTCTCGTTCTGATCCTTCGGGGAGAGAGGTGGCCCCGTCTCCTGCTGCGGCAGGGGGCGGGGCCTGCCCGTTCGGGGCGCAGTTTGAGTCGCGAGCGGCATTCCGCTAAGGCCCGCGCTCGCTTCTGACGACCGGACCCGCCATGACCCTTTACACTCGTTTCACCGCGCATCTCGATGCGGCGCTCGATGCGCTCGTCGCGGCGGGCGCTCTGCCCGCCGGGCTCAACCGCGCCGCCGTCACGGTCGAGCCCCCGCGCGATCCGAGCCACGGCGATCTCGCCACCAACGCGGCTATGGTCCTCGCCAAACCCGCCGGCACCAATCCGCGCGCGCTGGCGGAGAAGATCGCCGAACGGCTGCGTGCGCTCGACGAGGTCGATGCGGTAGAGATCGCGGGGCCGGGCTTCATCAATCTGCGGCTGAACGACGATACCTGGCGCGCGGAATTGTCGGCGATCCGCGATGCGGGCGGCGATTACGGGCGCTCGGAAACAGGCAAGGGCATCACCGTTAACGTCGAGTACGTCTCGGCCAATCCGACGGGGCCGATGCACATGGGGCATTGCCGCGGCGCGGTGGTGGGCGATGCGCTTGCCGCGCTGCTGGAGTTCGCCGGGCACAAGGTCATCCGCGAATATTACGTCAACGATGCGGGCGGGCAGGTCGATACGCTCGCGCGCTCGGTCCACCTGCGCTACCGCGAGGCGCTCGGCGAGGATATCGGCGAGATCCCCGAGGGACTGTATCCGGGCGATTATCTCGTGCCGGTCGGGCAGGCGCTAACACAGGAATATGGAGACCGCTTTGTCGGTGCGCCCGAGAGCGAATGGCTGGTGCCGTTCCGCAAGGCCGCCGTTGCGGCAATGATCGTGCTCATCAAGGGCGATCTCGCGCTGCTCGGCATTCATCACGACCTGTTCTCGTCGGAGGCGGAGTTGCAGGCGGCGGGCAAGCCCGAAGCAGCGGAAGCCGAATTGCGCGCGCGGGGCCTGATCTATGACGGCATGCTCGAGGCGCCGAAGGGTGAGACCCCCGAGGACTGGGAGCCGGTCGTGCTGCCGCTGTTCCGCTCGACCCAGTTCGGCGACGATCAGGACCGGCCGATCAAGAAGTCTAACGGGCAGTGGACCTATTTCGGCGCCGACCTCGCTTACCATTACCAGAAGGCGCAGACCGCCGATGCGCTGATCGACATCTGGGGCGCGGACCATGCCGGCACCGTCAAGCGGATCGTCGCGGCGGTGGCGGCGCTGACCGGCGGCAAGACGCGCTTCGACGTCAAGCTCGTGCAGATGGTCAAGCTGCTGCGCGCCGGCGAACCCGTCAAAATGTCCAAGCGTTCCGGAAACTTCGTGACGTTGGCTGATGTCGTACGCGAAGTCGGTAAGGACGTGGTGCGCTTCACCATGCTCACGCGCAAGGCCGATGCGCAGATGGACTTCGACTTCGCCAAGGTGGTCGAGGCGTCGAAGGAAAATCCGGTTTTCTACGTTCAATATGCGCACGCCCGCATCGCCTCGCTACACCGGCGCGCGGCGGAGGCCGGAATCGTGTGCGGCGCGGTCGATCTGTCCCAGCTTGAAACGGAAGACCTTGCGCTGGTGAAGCTCGCGGCCCAGTTCCCGCGTATCGTCGAAACCTCTGCCACTGCACGCGAGCCGCACCGGATCGCATTCTATCTCTATGACTTGGCGGCGGAACTTCATTCCCTCTGGAATGCCGGCAACGACCGGCCCGAGCGGCGCTTCCTGAACGTGGACAACGTGCCGGTCACCTGCGCGCGTCTTTTCCTTGCCGACGCGATAGGGCAGATCATCCGCAACGGCCTCGCCATCATGGGTGTCGAGGCGGTTCAGGAGATGAACTGATGAGTAGCGTAGAGACCGATGGCCCCGATGACGATCGGCTGCCCTGGCTGGAAACCGCCGACGACGATTACCGCGAAGGCCCCTCGACGCTGACCGTGGTCGGCATCGTCATCGGCCTGCTCGCGGTCGTGGCGGCGGCGATCTTCGGCTACCAGTATTTCCGCGCCGGCCCCGGCATGGACGGCAACGGCGCGATGATCGCTGCGCAGGAGGGCGACTATAAGGTCAAGCCCAACGAGCCGGGCGGCATGAAGGTCGAGGGTGAAGGCGATACCGCCATCGCCACCAGCAACGGCACCCACAACGGGAACGCATCGATCAATCTGAAGGGTGTGCCAGAGGCACCGATCACCGGTCACAAGGCGGCTCCCGCGACGACCGAAGGTGCCGGCGCCAGCAAGGCCGTCGTCGCGCTGCCGCCCTCGTCGGGCAAGCTCGCCGCGAAGACGGCAACCCCATCGATCGCGTCGGGCACGTCCGGCGGTGCGCTCGTCCAGATCGGATCGTTCCCGACCGAGGCTGCGGCGAACGAAGCCTGGGGCAAGATTTCGAAGCGGCTGATCTATCTCGCCTCGCTCGGCAAGTCGGTGCAGGCGGCGCAGGTCAACGGCCACACGACCTACCGCCTGCGCGTCAACGCCGGAAGCGCAGGGCAGGCGAGCGAACTGTGCGGCAAGATGAAGGTCGCGGGCGAGGCCTGTTTCGTCGCAAAGGATTGAGCGCAACCTATTCCCCCGCGAAAGCGGGGGCCCAGAGCCAAGCAGCGCAGCGTTCGTGACTGGACTCCCGCTTTCGCGGGAGAACGGTTTTGCGTTGGGTTGACCCACTGATATGCCGCTCCCATGAAGCCCGTCATCTTCGGCCTCTCCGGCCCCGCCATCACCCCTGACGAACGCGCGTTCTTCACGGCGGCCGAGCCCGCCGGCTACATCCTGTTCGGGCGCAATATCGAGACGCGCGCGCAGGTCCGCGCGCTGACCGACGATCTCCGCGCGATGACGGGCCGTGACGACCTGCCGATCCTGATCGACCAGGAGGGCGGGCGCGTGGCGCGGATGCGCGGGCCCGAATGGCCTGAGTTTCCCGCCGGCCCGGCCTTCGACGCGCTCTACGAAATCGCGCCGATCTCCGCGATCGAGGCGGCGCGCGCCAACGCCCATGCGACCGGCCTGATGCTTGCCGAGGTCGGCATTACCGTCGATTGCTGGCCCATCGTCGATGTTGCGCAGGCGGACACCGCCGAGATCATCACCTGCCGTGCGCTGGGGCACGAGCCGATGCGCGTCGCGGCGATGGGGCGGGCAATCCTGCAGGGCCTCGCGCGTGCAGGCGTGGTCGGCGTCGTCAAGCACATGCCGGGGCATGGCCGCGCACTCGTCGACAGCCACCTCGAACTGCCGCGCGTGACGGCGGGCGAGGCTGAGCTGGAGATCGACCTCGAGCCGTTCCGCGCGCTGAATGACGCACCGATGGGAATGACAACGCACATCGTGTTCGACGCTTGGGACAACCAGCGGCCCGCGACGCTGTCGCCGACCGTCATCGCGGATGTCATCCGTGGAAAGATCGGTTTCGACGGACTGCTGATGACCGACGATATCGACATGAAGGCGCTATCGGGCACGGCGGGCGAGAAGGCGGCGGGTGCGATCGCGGCGGGATGCGATCTGGTGCTCGATTGCTGGGGCCGGATGGAGGAGATGGAGGAGATCGTCAGCCGCCTTGACGTCATGGCGCCGCAATCGCGCGACCGGCTCGATCGCGCGATGGCGAGCGTCGCGGACAAGCGCCAAGAGGCGGACTTCGCCGGACTGATCGCCAAGCGCGACGCTTTGCTGGCGCTCGTGTGAGCGACGACGATACCCTCACCGTAGAGGTCGAGGGCTGGGAGGGCCCGCTCGATCTGCTGCTGGCGCTGGCGCGCAACCAGAAGGTCGATCTGCGCGAGATTTCGATCCTCGCGCTGGTCGATCAGTATCTGCGCTTCATCGAGGAGGCGCGCGAGCTGAAGCTGGAGATCGCGGCGGATTATCTGGTGATGGCGGCGTGGCTCGCCTTCCTCAAATCGGGGCTGCTGCTGCCGCGCGATCCCGAGGTCGAGCCAAGCCCCGAGGAACTGGCGCTGCGCCTGCAACTGCGGCTCGAACGGCTGAACGCGATGCGCGAGGCGGGGGCGCGGCTGATCGCGCGCGACCGGATCGACCGCGACGTCTTCCGGCGCGGCGCGCCCGAGGGTCTGCGGACGGTGCGCAAGGCGCTGTGGCAGGCGGAGATCTACGATCTGATCGCCGCATATGGCCGGATCAACGCGCGCACCCGGCCGGTGATGCACATCGTCGCCGATCGCCCGGTGATGACGCTGGAGGCGGCGCTGGAGCGCGTCTCGCGGCTGGTCGGCGCGAGCGTCGAGTGGACCGCGATCGAGAGCTTCCTGCCCGAGGCGGCGAGCGGCATCTTCCGTAAGTCGGCGCTCGCCTCCAGCTTTCTCGCCGCGCTCGAACTGGCGCGGCAAGGCCGGGTCGAACTCCAGCAGAAGTCGCCCTTCGCGCCGCTGTATCTCAAGGTTCCAGCCTCGTGACGCCGCCGGACGACCTGACTCGCGCGGTAGAGGCGATCCTGTTCGCCGCAACCGAACCGCTGACGCTCGACGCGATCCGCGCACATCTCGGGCAGGAGGCTGACGTTCGCGCTGCGCTAGAGGCTCTGCAGGGCCAGTATGCCGGGCGTGGCATCGAGATCGTGCGGCGCGGCGAGCGCTGGCATTTCCAGACCGCGGCCGACATGGCGCACCTGCTCCGCCGCGACCGCGAGGAGCCTCGAAAACTCAGCCGCGCGGGCATCGAGACGCTGGCGATCATCGCCTATCACGAGCCCGCGACTCGCGCGGAGATCGAGGCGATCCGCGGCGTGCAGATTTCCAAGGGGACGATCGACGTGTTGATGGAAGCCGGCTGGGTGCGCCCCGCCGGGCGGCGCGAGGTGCCGGGCCGGCCGTTGATGTACGCGACGACGCCGGAGTTTCTCGCGCATTTCGGCCTCGCCAGCAGGCGCGACCTGCCGGGAATCGACGATCTCAAGGCTGCGGGGCTGCTCGATCCGGTCGATCTCGCCTTCGAAAGCGCGCTCGAAGATACGGACATCAACGAGGTGGCAAACGCCGACGAAGGCGACTAGATAGGCTCAACTCCTGGGAGATTTGTGATGGGTAGTTTTAGCCTCGTCCACTGGCTGATTTTCGGCGGTATCGCGATCCTGATCCTCGGTGGCGGCCGTTTCTCGAACATGATGGGTGATGTCGCCAAGGGCATCAAGCAGTTCAAGAAGGGCATGGCCGAAGAGGACGAGCCGGCCCGCGAGCCGAGCCGTATCGAAGCGAAGAAGGTGGCCGAGCCCGCCTTCACCGCACAGGGCGAGAAGGTCGGCGAGGACCGCTAAGGCGGTCTTTGCGCACTAGGGCGGCTGCTTCACGATGTTCGATTTTGCGCCGATGGAGCTTCTGATCCTGGGCACCGTCGCGATCGTCGTGATTCCGCCCAAGGATCTGCCCAAGGCGATGCGCGTCGCCGGCTATTGGGTCGGCAAGGTGCGCGGCGTCGCCGGGCAGTTCCGCAGCGGCTTCGACACGATGGTGCGCGAAGCCGAGCTGCACGAAATGGAAAAGAAGTGGGCGGAGGAGAATGCGCGTATCATGCGCGAGCATCCGCCGGCGCCTGCTCTAGAGAATGGCGCGATTGAGCATGATATCGGCCACGAGCCGTATAGCGAGGATGGTCCGCCGGTGATGGTCGCGCATCCCTCGGTCGAGCCCGCCCCGCTCGCGCCCGCCGAGCCCGAACAGGCACCCGCGGCCGGAGATACGGGCAAGGCGCAGTCGTGAACGCGCCCGCCGACGATCTCGATGCGTCACGTGCGCCGCTGCTCGATCATATCGTCGAGCTGCGCCGCCGCCTGCTGTTCAGCCTTGGCGCGCTGGCGCTGGCGTGCGTCGTCTGCTTCGTTTTTGCGGAGCCGATCTTCGGCTTCCTCGTCCAGCCGCTGATTGCCGCCGGGCAGAAGCAGATCTACTACACCGGTCTGTTCGAGGCGTTCTTCGTCCAGATCAAGGTGGCGTTCTTCGCCGGGCTGATGATCTCCTTCCCGATCATCGCCAACCAGCTCTGGCAGTTCGTAGCACCCGGCCTCTACCGCAAGGAAAAGGCCGCGCTGCTGCCGTTTCTCATCGCGACGCCGTTCCTGTTCGTCCTGGGCGCGAGCCTAGCGTATTTCGTTGCGATCCCCGGCGCGCTGCATTTCCTGCTCAGCTATCAGGGCAATGTCGGCGGCATTCAGCAGACGGCGCTGCCGGCGGTCGACAAATATCTCGATTTCGTGATGCAGTTCCTGTTTGCCTTCGGCATCTCGTTCCTGCTGCCGGTCGTGCTGATGCTGGTCGAGCGGGCTGGGCTGGTGACGCGCAAGCAACTGATCGGCGCGCGTCGCTACGCAATCGTCGGCTGTTTCGCTATCGCGCTGGTGCTGGCGCCGCCCGATGCCGGATCGATGATCATGCTCGCGGTGCCGCTGGTAGCGCTCTACGAACTCGCGCTGATTGCGATCTGGTTTACCGAACGCGGCCGCCGCAAGCGCTCCGCCGAGACCGAAGCCGCCTGATCGCCAACGAAAAGGGCGGCGGTCTTGCGACCACCGCCCTTCCAGCCTCGTAAGGCGCGCGCCTCAGCGATAGCGCCAGCCGCCGTGATGGCGATAGCGCTCGCGGTAATAGCGGCGACCATCCCAATAGCCCCTGCCACGATAGTAGTTGCCGACAACCAGCGACACGCCGGGCCCGCCGACCACGACGGGACCGCCGCGCGCATAGCCGTTCGGGCGGCAATGCCCGGCCGGACCGCGATGGAAGCCCCGGCCGCAACCGTCGCGGGCCTCCGCCACGGGAATCGTCGCGATGGCGGCACCGGCCGCGAGCGCGAGGAGAATCAATTTGTTCATGACAACCTCTCGGTTTGTTACGCTGGTGACCCGATTTCGGGTGGCTGGGGAACGCCCGCCCGGCAAGACTGTTCCACGCCGCTCGAACCGATCTTATTTCGTGTCGTGAGCGGTCTTGGCGACCGTGTTGCACGCGCTGACGAGCAACGCTCCGGCGACGAGGACCAGTCCGATATATTTGCGCATTGGGGATCTCCTGAAAGCCTTGCAGGCGATCAATGATCGACGCGGTGGTCCGTTCCGCATCGGCAACGGCTTATGAGATCAATCGAAAATGTGGGGGATTTCAGGAGCCTGAAAAGTTTTGGGACCGAACCTGGCGCCGGGGGGGGGGGGGGAAGGGCGGCAGGTTCGGTCCCATGTCTTGGATAGCGAGAGCGGGGGGGCATAAGGTCACTATCCGAAGTGTAGAACGGCCTCTGCCCAAAGTGGTTCCCGGCCCCACGAGAAATTTTCGATATTTTTTCTCAAAAAAATTAGTCGCGGCCCGAAACCGGAATTTGTATTTCGTAGGCGCCGACCAACGGATCGTAGTGCAGCTTCGAACGCAGCTGTCGCGCGAGCCCCTCGGTAACGCGACCGTAGCGATCCGTGATCACCTGCCGCAGGTCATCCGTCTCGATCAGCGCCGGGGATGCCACGCGGACGACCGCGCGATCGGGCACGTCGGCATCGCGTATGGAGACGCGCACCTGCGCCGCCGGGCTGAAGGTCATCGCCAGTTCGACGAGCTCTGTGATCAGAAAGCTGATCGCGATCGCAACATCCTGGCTGGCGAGAAGCGGCGCGACCTCCACCGCGATGCCGAGCTTGCCAGTGCCCTCAGGTGCCGTCGCACGGATGTTCGACGCAAGCTCGCCGATCACCGAGCGCAACGACAGGCCGCGATTCTCTTCCAGCTCCGCGAAATGATGGCGATGGACGACGGCGAGCGCATCGACCCGGCGCTGGATCGAGGCATAGGCGGCGGTCGCCTCCGCGCTCTTCGCGCCGCGCGCGTGGAAATTGATCAGGCTGGAGATGACCTGCAAATTGTTCTTCACGCGGTGATGCACCTCGCGCGTCAGCTTCGTCTGACGCACCAGTCCCTCCGCGAGGCCGGCCTCGTGTTCGGCGACAGTGCGGCTGATCGTGCGGAAGGTGTCGCCGAGCTCACGAATCTCCTGCGCGGGCAACACGTTGATCGTATCGAGCGCGATCTCTTCACCGGGAACATAGGCGGCGACGCTACGCCGCAGGCGGCGCAGCGGGCGGATCAGCAACCGGTCGACGATGAACCACGCGATGCCCGCCGCCGCGGCCCACATCACGATCGGCAGCAGCATCGCGACGAGCAGCGGCGAAGTGATCTCGCCGCTCGATGCGCGTGTCTGCAAAACCAGGCCACCGATGCCGATGCCAAGCCGGATCGTCTCGCGCCGGTCGAGAACGCCGCGTTCGGGCAGTTCGAACAGCGAGACCGAATCGGTGCCCAGCACCAGCTTCGCCTCGTAATCGGGCGCGAATTCGCTCGGTCGTGCGACGTCGGCGAGGAGAGTGGCGGGGAAGAAGGCGGCGGCGCGCGTCCGCCCGCTCGCACCGCGGATCGACAACGTCACGCCGCGCCCTTCGATTACGCGCGCGGCGATCGGATCTTCACCCGCCGGGGTGGCCGGAGCGACATCGGCGGAAAAAGCGCTGCCGCAGATCGGCTGGCCGCGCGCATCGGAGACTACGAAGCGCGCACCGTTAGCGGATTGCGGCGCGAACACGCCGGTCGCGCGGGCGCAACTCGGCGCGTCGCCGGGGTCGGCGTCGAGCGCGCTCAACGCCACCCGCAGCGCGGTCATGTCGCCGACAAGCTCGATGGAGACTTTCCGCGCACTCTCGGCGGTGGCGATGCGCAGCGCCGCGCGTGCGCCTTGGTCGGCGATCTGCGTCGTCCGTATCGTCGCGAAAAAGGCGATGATCGCCAGCGGCAGCAACGCCGCGCTCAGAATCAGAAAAACTTTCGCGCCCGTCGGAATCCGGGCGATCGCGCTGCGATGCGGCACCGGATCAACGACGGGCGCGCCGATTGGCTCGTCCATTACTGGGGTCAGTCGAGCTTGCCCAGAAGGTCGAGCATCTCGGGCGGCACTTTTTCGTCCACGGTCTTTTGGTAGACCGTGCGCAGCGCCGCGCCCATGTCACGATCCTTGCTTTGGATCTTCGCGCGCGCGCTCGGCGGTTTTTTCGAAGACTCTTCGCCAGAACGCAATGTCGTCCCCCTTGGGCATCGGGTTTCACCCCGGCAGATTGTTATGCTCCCGTACCATTTCCGGGAAACGAGAAAAATGTCGATACACGTCGTGTAGTGGCGATGAAACTAAAGACCCGCTCGATTGTTCCACTTGCGATGCGAAAAACTCCGGGGGGTCGTTTTCCGGGCGAAGCGCATTGCATCTGCGTCCCGTCGCTTTCAGAATGACGGTCGCTTTTTTCGAGGAGTTTTCGACAGTCATGTCGCTTGGCCAGCAGCTCGCACCGCACCTTCCGTTTCTTCGCCGCTACGGCCGCGCCCTTACCGGCAGCCAGTCGCACGGCGATCGCTACGTCCGCGCCACGCTCGAGGCGATCGTCGCGGCACCGACCGAATTTCCCAAGGACGTGGACCCGCGCCTGGGCCTCTATCGCATGTTCCAGGCGATCTGGGGCTCGACCAACTACGACGAGACGGCGGAAAATGCCGGTGCCGACGAAGGTGCCAGCGTAGAGGCGATCGCCCGCGCGCGCCTCGCCCGCATGACGCCATTGTCGCGTCAGGCGCTATTGCTGACAGCGATGGAAGGCTTCACGCCCGAGGATACGGCGTACCTTATCGAGGTTGAACCGGCTGAGGTCGAATCGCTCGTCGCCGAGGCGTTGTCCGAAATCGAGAAGCAGACGCGCAGCCGCGTTCTCATCATCGAGGACGAGCCGATCATCGCAATGGATATCGAGACGATCGTGCGCGATCTCGGCCACGAAGTGACCGGCGTGGCCGTCACCCGCGACGAAGCGGTGGCGCTGGCGATGGAAGACCGTCCGGGCCTCGTCCTGGCCGATATTCAGCTTGCCGACGACAGTTCGGGCATCGACGCGGTGAAGGACATTCTTGCCGAGTTCGAAGTGCCGGTGATCTTTATCACTGCCTTCCCCGAGCGTCTGCTGACCGGCGAGCGCCCCGAGCCGACCTTCCTGATTACCAAGCCTTTCCAGCGGTCTACCGTAAAGGCGGCGATCAGCCAGGCCTTGTTCTTCGACGCGGCGACGGTGCCGGCCTGAAACTTTTTTCAGGCCCGGTTCCATTCGGTACGGAGCCAAAACGGATTTCATCCGTTTCTACCTCATGGCTGACGAAAACGAACCGACTGAGATCAGTGGAAACGACGCGCGCGGCGGAGTAACGCCTCACGTCACGCGCTACGTTCTGGGCATCTCGCTAATCGCCATCATCGTGCTGTTCGCGATCATCCTCATCTGGAACGGACACTGACGGGCGGCCTTTTATGGCCGCCCGGTTGGACTTTGACGCCCCCCTCACCATGTTGAGACACGGGAAACGAAACGGATGCTGATGAGCGATTCGAACATAACCGAAGACGATGACGACGCTCCGGCCGAGGTGGTGGAGCATGTCGCGCTTTCGGATGGTGATTTCAAAAAGGAATTGGCAACCGTCATCCCGCACCTGCGCGCGTTTGGGCGCTCGCTGTCGGGCAGCCGCGACCTCGCCGACGACCTTGTCCAGGAAACGCTGATGAAGGCATGGGCCGCTCGTCAGCGATTCCAGGCCGGCACAAACATGCGCGCCTGGACGTTCATCATCTTGCGCAATCTCTATCTTTCGCAGATGCGCCGCGCGCGCTTCAAGGGCGAATGGGATGATCTCGTCGCTGACCGCATTCTCGCGGCTCCGGCCAGCCAGGACCGTCACGTCGAACTCGGCGACATGCAGCGCGCTTTGTTGCATCTCCCCCAGCCGCAGCGCGAGGCGCTGATCCTGGTCGGCGCGGGAGGTTTCGCCTATGAGGAAGCGGCAGATATCTGCGGCGTCGCTGTCGGCACGATCAAGAGCCGCGTCGCGCGCGGCCGCGTCGCGCTCGAGGCGCTGATGAACGACAACAGCCTGCCGTCGCGTCGCACACACAGCAACGAACCGGGAATGACCGCGCTCGACACGATCATGGGTGAGGTTGCGGATCTCAGCAAGGACCGCTGAAGCGGCTCAATTGCGGGTTTCGGCGCTCGCCGGAATGGCATCGAGTTGGCGCAGCAACGCTTCGAAATCGCCGAGATCGTCGTCGCCCGTGGCAAAAGCCTGTGCCAGCGATCCGCCAACAGTATCGCAGAATTGCGGTACGCCGACAGCGTATCCGTTCTGGATCGTTTCGCGCACGGCCGGTTCGGACTTGATCGACATGAAGCTACAACGGGCGAGTTCGTCTTTTGTTGCTTCCCTTTTGCTGGCCAAGCCGCGATGTCACCTTCGTTATGCTTGAGTTGGCAAAAGAATCCGCAATCGTCGATGCGGTGGCGCGGGCGCGGGCCCATGCGCCGTTCTTGTCGCTGTTGCTGGACCGCGAACCGGACCTCGCCGAGCTTCTCGAGAGCGGCGCGATGCCGTCGCTCGACGTCGTGGCGGTCGATGATCCCGATATGCCGGTGCCGAAGCGCCTGCGGCTGGAGCGACGCAGGCTCGCGCTGATCGTCGCGATCGGCGACCTGTCCGGAACGCTCGATCTCACCGCCGTCACGCACGCGCTGTCCGATTTCGCCGACCGCGCGCTCAACGCCGCGATCCATGCCGCCATCCTTGAGAAGATGCCGGGCGAGGAGCCGCGCGGCTTCGCCGGCATCGCGCTCGGCAAGCAGGGAAGCCGCGAGCTCAATTATTCCTCGGACATCGACCCGATCCTGATCTTCGACCCCGCGACGCTGCCGCATCGCGCGCGGGAAGAGCCGGTCGAGGCGGCGGTGCGGATCGCCAGGCGCGCGGTCGAGATCCTGCAGAACCGCGACGGCGACGGCTATGTGCTGCGCGTCGATCTGCGGCTGCGGCCATCTCCCGAGGCGACGCCGCTCGCGTTGCCGGTCGATGCCGCCATTTCCTATTACGAATCGCTGGCGCTGCCGTGGGAGCGGGCGGCCTTCATCCGCGCGCGCGCGGCCTCCGGCGACCTGGCGCTGGGGCGGCACTTCCTCACCGCCATCCAGCCCTTCATCTGGCGGCGCGCGCTCGATTTTGGTGCGATCGGCGAGATTCGCGGTATCTCACGCCGCATCCGCGATCATCACGCCAAGGGGCAGGCGTTCGGCCCCGGCTACGATCTCAAGCGCGGGCGCGGCGGCATCCGCGAGGTCGAGTTCTTCGCGCAGATCCACCAGCTCATCCACGGCGGCCGAGACGTCTCGGTGCGCGCGCCCGCGACCCGCGACGCGCTGGCGCAACTGGCCGGGGCAGGGTGGATCGATGGCGACGAGGCGCGCGATCTCGCCAGCGCCTACACGTTGTTGCGGACAATCGAGCACCGCGTGCAGATGGTCGATGACCTCCAGCTCCACCGCCTGCCCGAAGGCGCCCCGCTTGAGAATCTCGCGCATCTCCACGGCGTCGAAAGCAGCGCGGCGCTGCTCGACCTGCTGCACCCGCACGTCGAGCGTGTCGGCCGCGCCTATGACGCGCTCGACCCGCCCGACAGCGGCGGCGTGACGTTCGATGCCGATCCGCTCGCGGAAGAGCTCGCCGCTGCGGGTTTCACCGATGGCGCGGCGGCGGCGCGGATGGTGACGCACTGGCGCGGCGGCAGCTATCCGGCGCTGCGCAGCGAGGCGGCGCAATCGGCGCTGGAGGCGGTGTTGCCCGGCCTCATCAAGGCGCTCGCGACCGCGCCCGATCCCAATGCCGCCATCGCCAAGCTCGACCAGATGCTGTCGCGCCTCTCCAGCGCGATCAACTTCTTCCGCCTGCTGGAGGCGCGGCCGGCGCTCGCGCGACTGCTGGCGCTGATCCTCGCCCACGCCGTCACGCTGGCGGATTCGCTTTCCGGGCGGCCTGAACTGCTCGACGGGCTGATCGACGCAAGCGCGCTTGGCCCGGTCGGGTCGGTCGCGGACCTCGCTGGCGTCATGGCGGCGGGCGGCGGCGATTATCAGGCGCGGCTCGATCACGTCCGCCGTATCGTGGCGGAGAAGCGCTTCGCGCTCGGCACGCAGATCGTCGCGGGCACCAGCGACGCGCTCGACGTCGCCGCCGGCTACAGCCGCGTCGCCGAGGCTGCGATCGAGGTGCTCGCGAGCGCCACGATCGCAGAATTTGTGAGCGTGCATGGCCGCGTGCCCGACAGCGAACTCGTCATCCTCGCCCTCGGTCGCCTCGGCGGCGGCGCGCTGACGCACGCTTCCGACCTCGATCTCGTCTACCTCTTCACCGGCGACTACAAGGCCGAGTCCGATGGCAAAAAGCCGCTCGGCGCGGTCCTCTTCTACAATCGCCTCGCGCAGCGCGTGAGCAGCGCGCTCTCCACGCCGACCGCCTTCGGCCCGCTCTACGAGGTCGATACGCGACTGCGCCCCTCTGGCACGCAGGGGCCGATCAGTGTCTCGCTCGACGGCTTCGAACGCTATCAGCGCGAGAGCGCGTGGAGCTGGGAGCATATGGCGCTCGCTCGCGCGCGACCGGTATTCGGATCGGTTGCGGCGCGCGAACAGGTCGCGGCCGGCGTTACGGCGGTGCTGCACGGCGACCGCCCGGTGCGCGATATCCCGGCCGACGCGCTGGCGATGCGCGCGGAGATGGCGAAGCACAAGCCGCCGCACGGCCCCCTCGACGCGAAGCTGCTGCCGGGCGGGCTCGTCGATCTCGAATTCGCGGTCCACATCGTCCAACTCACTCGCCACATCGGGCTCGATCCAAATCTCGGCAAAGCGATTGCCGGGCTGGTCGCGGAAGGGGCCGCGCCCGCCGAACTGGTCGAGGCGGGCGCATTCCTGACGCGGCTGCTCGTCATCCTCCGCCTGGTCGCACCCGATTCCGCCATTCCGTCCGCGCCGACGCAGGCATTGATCGCGCGCGCGCTCGGCATGGCGGATTGGGCGGCGGTGGTTGCCACCCTAGAGACGACCCGGCAGGAGGTCTCACGATATTTTGCCGAAATCACAGGAGCGAATGATGGCGATTGAACCCGGCGCGATGATCCCCGACGTCACACTCGTCGCGGCGGATGGCACGCCGCTCAAGCTGCGCGACAAAACCGGCGCGCCCTTCGTCCTCTATTTCTATCCCAAGGACGACACGACCGGCTGCACGCGCGAGGCGCAGGATTTCACCGCGCTCTATTCCGAGTTCCGCAAGTCCGGCGCCGACGTCCTCGGCGTCTCCGCCGACACGCCTGCGAAGCACCGCAAGTTCACCGCCAAATACGATCTCGCCGTGCCGCTCGCCTCGGACGACGAGCATGTCGCGATGGAGGCATTCGGCGTGTGGGTCGAAAAGAGCATGTACGGCCGGCAGTACATGGGCATCGAGCGCTCGACATTCCTGTTCGCCGCCGACGGCACGCTCGCGCAGGTATGGCGCAAGGTGAAGGTCGCGGGCCATGCCGAAGCGGTGCTGGCGGCGGTGAAAAGCCTGACGTGACGAGCATCTCCGTCGCCATCCGGCAGGTGCTGGAGGCGACCGACCCCTATGCGAAGGTAAAGGCCGCCCGCGCCGCCGCGCGCGGCTGGCGGAAGGGCGCGTTCGGCCCCGCAGACGGCAGCGCTATGCCCGACCGGCCGGGGCGCCCCGCCGCGCCAGAACTTCTGGCGCCCAACCTGATGCCCCGGCGCGGCAAGGCCGGCTCCCAACGCGCTCGCATCGCGCTCCTCCACGCGCTCGCGCATATCGAGTTCATTGCCATCGATCTCGCCTTCGACATGGCGGGGCGGTTCGGCGCGAGCTTCCCCGACGCTTTCACCAGCGACTGGCTCGCGGTCGGCGCGGACGAGGCGATGCATTTCGCGCTGCTCGACCGGCGGCTGCGGGCGCTCGGCAGCCACTACGGCGCGCTTCCCGCCCACGACGGACTGTGGGAGGCGGCCGCGGAAACTGCGCACGATCCGCTCGCCCGCCTCGCCATCGTGCCGATGGTGCTGGAGGCGCGCGGGCTCGACGTCACGCCCGATATGATCGCGCGCGCCGATGCGGCCGGCGATGTCGCCACGGCGCGCATCCTGCGGCGCATCTTCGAGGACGAAATCCGCCACGTCGGGGCGGGCACCAAGTGGTTCGAATATGGCTGCAATGCCGCCGGCGAGGCTCCGGGATTCTACTGGCGGGCGCTCGTCGGCCGCCATTTTCGAGGCAGTTTGAAGCCTCCGTTCAACGACTCGGCGCGCCGACGGGCCGGTCTAACCCGCGATTACTACCAAGTGCTTGCCTCATTAAGCATTTCCCCGTCAGGTGAGGGTGTCCGGGACGCGGAGGGGCTGCGGCCAGGACAGTAAGGGGCGGGTGCCGTTGTTCTCCGGCAAACGCATAACAGTCGCCGGGGACAGATGAAGATACACACGATTGCGTCGAGCCTGCCGAAGTTTGCGCAGGTAGAATCGTTGCTCACCACCCGAATTTCCGGTCTCGTGCTGGCAGGTCTCGCGACCTTCGCCTGCGCCGGCACCGCGAATGCGGCGGATGCAGCAGTCGCCAACACCGCCGCCGCCAACGCTGCCAGTGCCGTCAGCACCGCCAGCGATGCCGCCGTCGATGTCCGCGCGGACATGCAGTACCGCTCGCTCTTCCAGACCTGGAAGAAGCTCGACGATGCGGAGCAGATCAGCTCGATCTCGATCCCGTCGGTGCAGCCAGTCGATCAGATCCGCTTCACCAGCACCTTCGGCATCCGCTCGGATCCGTTCCGCCGCGTCGCCGCGATGCATGCCGGCGTCGATATCGCCCAGCCGGTCGGCACGCCCGTTTACGCCACTGCCGACGGCATGATCGACCGTGCCGAGCGCGCGGGCGGTTATGGAAACATGGTCGAGATCGATCATGGCAAGGGTATCCAGACCCGCTACGGCCACCTCTCGAAGATCCTCGTCGCTGCCGGCACCCGCGTCCATCGCGGCCAACTGATTGCTTTGGTCGGCTCGACCGGCCGCTCGACCGGCCCGCACCTCCATTACGAAGTCCGCATGGACGGCCATGCGGTCAATCCGATGCCGTTCCTGCAGAGCGCCGACTTCACCGTCGCCGCGCAGGACAAGACGATCCACACCGTGCCCGTAGCGACCGGCGAAGTGGCCTCCGACTCCGCCGATTGAGACGTCGGACTTTGAGTTTACGCAAAGGGCGTCGGTCGCGAGACCGGCGCCCTTCGCACTTGGGGGAGAGTGAGATGGCCGTAAAGCAGCACCGCTATCGGGTCCGCGTGACATGGGAAGGCAATCGCGGTGCGGGCACCGCCTCCTATGCCGGCTACGACCGCGCCCACGCGATCACCGCAGGCGACAAGCCGCCGATCGCCGGATCGTCCGACCCCAGCTTCCGCGGCGACCCGGCGCGCTGGAACCCGGAGGAACTGCTGCTCGCCTCACTCTCTGCCTGTCACAAGCTCTGGTATCTCGGTCTCTGCGCGGGGGCGGGGGTGGTCGTCACCTCATACGTCGACGATGCCGAAGGCGAGATGACCGAGGAAGCGAACGGGGCAGGGCAGTTCACCGCCGTCACGCTCCGCCCGCGCGTGGAAATCGCTCAGGGCTCCGACGCCGCGCTCGCGCTGGAGTTGCACCACAAGGCGCACGAAATGTGCTTCATCGCCCGCTCGGTGAATTTCCCGGTGACGGTGGAGCCGGTGATCACCTGACACCCATCGTCCGAGCATTGCCGTCGCGCCCCGCACCGCCTATCTCTGTCGCATGGCCACCGCACTCGCTCCCGACATCATCCTCACCGATTCCGCCGCCGCGCGTGTCGCGACGATCGCGGCGAAGCAGGGCAAGCCCGCGATCCTGCGGTTGTCGGTCGATGGCGGGGGCTGTTCGGGCTTCCAGTACAAGTTCGGCTTCGCGGACGGCGTGGAGGGCGACGACACTGTCGCGGAAAACGGGGAGGTGCGGCTTGTGGTCGATGCGATCAGCCTCGATCTCGTGCGCGGATCGGCGGTCGATTATGTCGAGGAACTCGGCGGCGCGGCCTTCCGCGTGACCAATCCGCAGGCGGCCTCGGGCTGCGGCTGCGGCGCCAGCTTCTCGATCTGACGTTCACCCTCGCGTGAAGATCGTCACTTACAACGTCAACGGCATCAAGGCGCGCCTGCCGCGCCTGCTCGAATATCTCGCCGAACAGCAACCGGACGTGGTCTGCCTGCAGGAACTGAAGGCGAGCGACGAGACCTTTCCGGTCAAGGATATCGAGGCCGCAGGCTACGGCGCGGTCTGGCACGGCCAGAAAAGCTGGAACGGGGTCGCTGTGCTGGCCAAGGGCACGGCGCCGGTCGAACGGCAGCGCGGCCTCGCCGGTGAGGTCGAGGACGAACACAGCCGCTATCTCGAAGCCGAGGTCGGCGGCACCGTCATCGCCTCGATCTATTTGCCCAACGGCAATCCGCAGCCCGGTCCCAAGTTCGACTACAAACTGCGCTGGATCGATCGCCTCCGCGCCCGCGCGCTGGATTTGCTGGCGGAGGAAGTCCCTGTGGTGCTCGCGGGCGACTACAATGTCATCCCCAATGACGACGACACCTATTCGGTGCGCGCGATGCAGGAAGACGCGCTGATGCAGCCCGAAAGCCGTGCCGGTTTCCGCAGCCTCGTCGCGCAGGGCTGGACCGATGCACTGCGCACGCGCAATCCCAAGGGTGGCATCTGGACCTTCTGGGACTATCAGGCCGGCGCGTGGCAGCGCGACGCGGGCTTCCGCATCGATCACCTTCTGCTCTCGCCGATTGCCGCCGACCGCCTCGTCGATGCGGGCGTCGACAAGGACTATCGCGGCCGGGAAAAAGCCAGCGATCATGCCCCGACCTGGGTGCGGCTCAGGTGAGGCACCTCCTGCTCGGCGCGCTGGCGCTGCTCGTCGCGACGCCCGCCTTCGCCGAGGAACGTGAGTATTGCCCGGAGCGCCCCGGCCTCGGTACACCTGCCTGCACGGTGGCGCCGGGCCGCGTCTCGATCGAGACCGCGCTCGGCGACTGGAGCCTGCAGAACGACCCGGACAGCCGAACCGATACGTTTCTGATCGGCGACACCAAGCTGCGCGTCGGCCTGACCGACAGTATCGAGGCGCAGATCGACTGGACACCGCTCGGCGTTGTCCGCGCCCGCGACAAGGCGAGCGGCGCGGTCGATACCGCGACGCGCACCGGCGATGTCGAGCTGGCGGTGAAGGCGAACCTGCTCCACCCGGACGGCAAGGGGCTCAGCATCGCCGTGCTGCCGTTCGTGACGGTTCCGGTCGGTCGGGCGCCCGTGGGAGCGGGGGACTGGGGCGCGGGGCTGGTGCTGCCCGTAACCTACGACGTCAGCGACGCAATCAATCTTGAAGTAACGCCGGAGATCGACGCGGCGGTGAACGAGGATGGCCGCGGCCGTCATTTCGCCGCCAGTGCCACAATAGGCCTCGCGCTGGCGCTCACCAGGAAGCTGACCGGCACCGCCGAAGTCCAGCTGCTGCGCGACGAGGATCCCGCCGGAAAATCGACCCAGGCGCTCGGCGCGCTGTCGCTGGCGTGGATGGTGCGCGACGATCTCCAGCTCGATATCGGCGGCATCGCCGGGCTCGATCACGATGCGCCTGACGCGGAAATCTATTTCGGTATCGCGCGCCGCATCTAGGCACCCGGAAATTTTCCCAACATCTGGTACATGACGCGCAGCTTCAGCCAGGCGCACCATTCATTTTCGGTTCAACTTCGTAACAACCCATTGAAATCCCGATGTTTTAGTGTTTGGCATGACTAATGCACTAACACAGATGCGGCACGATGACGGAGCCGCTTCTAGTGGAGGAAGTCATGCTCAAGTTCACCCTGTTCGCCGCCGCAGCCGCAATCTCGCTCGCCAGCGTCCCCGCCCTCGCCACCGAACCCGCAGCCACCGCCGTCTCCGGCGAAGGCGCGAAGATCGCCGACGTCGCCCCCGCCGCGCCGAAGGCCGAGACCAAATATTGCGTGATCGACACGATCATCGGATCGCGCATCCCGCACAAGGAATGCCACACCCGCAAGGAGTGGATCGAGAAGACCGGCATCGACCCGCTCACCGACAAGTGATCTGATGCCGGTCCGCGCGGCGCCCTTCACCCCTCGGGGGCGCCGCGCACCCTTTCACAGCGTCTTTTCGTAGACCTGATAGACCTTGTTGATCTTGCTGTTGATCGTCTCGGCGATCGATCGCATCCCCTGATTGTCGTCGAGCACCCAGCCGATTTCGCCGCGCGTCGCCGCATATTTGGTGATCGCCGCGCGGCGGATATATTCGATCATCATGAAGGCGAGCTGGCTCGCCAGGCGTGACGATTGCAGTTCTTTCACGACGCCCATCAGCGGCACGCGCATCGTCCGCACCTTCGGCGCGCGCAGCCACCACAGCAGTTTGATGACGTTGAAGGGGAAGAGCTTGCCCTTGAACGGCGCGATCGCCTCGTTGAGATCGGGCAGGGTGATCATGAACGCCACCGGCCGCCCGTCGACCTCGGCGATGCGGATCAGGTCATTGAACACGATCGGCTTCAGCTTCACGCCGACGTCCTTGATCTCGGGCGGCGTCAGCGGCACGAAGCCCCAATTATCCGACCATGCATCGTTGAGGATGGCGAGAATGATCGCCGCTTCCTCGTCGAACCTGTTCTTGTTCACCTCGCGGATGACGATGCGCGGATTCTTCTCGCCCGACGAGATGATGCGCCGCACGATCGGCGGAAATTCCTGCGTGATGTCGAGGTCGTAGGTCATCAACTGCTTCACCGGCAGATAGCCCGCGCCTTCGATCCAGCCGCGATATTCGGGCTTGGCATGGCCCATCATTATCGTCGGGGGATGGTCGTACCCTTCGATCAGCAGGCCCGGTTCTTCCCAGATCGACATGCTGATCGGCCCCAGCACGCGCGTCATCCCCTGCGCGCGCAGCCAGCCCTCGGCGGTCTCGATCAGCGCGGCGGCAATCTCGCCGTCTTCGGCATCGAGCAGCCCGAACTGGCCGACACCGGGGCCGAAGCCCTGCGCGGCCGGCATTTCCAGCGCCAGCGTATCGATATGCGCGGAGATGCGCCCGACGACCTTGCCCGCGCGCTCCGCCAGATAAAGCTGCGCCTTGGCATGGCTGAACCAGCCGTTCTTGGCGGGCGTCACCAGCCCCAGCGCTTCGCCCTTCAGCGGCGGCACCCAATTGGGATCGTCGGCATAGAGCCGGAAGGGCAGATCGATGAACGTCTTGCGATCGGCCTTGCTGTCGATCGGGCGGATGGTGAAGTCTTTGGGCACGACCGCGTTCCTCGGTTGAAGCGTCAATCGCGCACTCCCGTCGCGCGTTGGCGCTTGAAGCCGCACGGCGCGCGTGACGTCAAGCCGTTAGATCGGTGGCCGCCCTGTTGCTGCCCTTCTGCCGCCACTATGTTGGGCGAATGCATCGCCCCATGACGACCGCCGCTTTTGCCGACCACAAAGCCGCCGCGCCGACCGCTTCGCAGCGCGTGGGGCGTATTGCCGACGACATGGACATGCTGCGCACCGCCGCCGAGCTGACGCGCGAGCTGCACGTGCCCCGCCCGGCGATCTACTGGGGCGATTTCCTCGCCTCGACCTTGGTGGGTTACGCCGCACTCGCCGCCGCGATCCTGATCCATTCGCCCTGGGCGATCCTGGCGGGCGCGGTCGCGGCGCTGGCGCTGTTCCGCGCCGGCAGCTTCATCCACGAGATCACGCACATGAAGCACAGCGCGCTGCCCGGCTTCCGGCTCGGGTGGAACCTGCTGTTCGGCATCCCGATGATGGTGCCGAGCTTCATGTACGAGGGCGTCCACAACCTTCACCACGCGCGCACGCGCTACGGCACGATCGAGGATCCGGAATATCTCCCGCTCGCGCTGATGAAGCCATGGACCTTGCCTTTGTTCGTGCTGACTGCGCTGCTCGCGCCGGTCGCGCTGCTGCTGCGCTTCGGCGTGCTGACGCCGCTGTCGCTAGTGATTCCGCCGCTGCGCACCTGGCTGGTCGAGCAGGGCTCGGGCCTCAAGATCAACCCCGCCTTCAAGCGCCGCCCGCCCGAGGGCGAGTCCCGCGATCTCTGGCTGCGGCTGGAGGCCGCCACGAGCCTGTGGGCGATGGCGCTGATCGCGGGCGTCGCGACCGGCGTGATCCCGCTGCGCGCCTTCGCCATCTTCCTCGGCATCTATGCGGTGGCGACCCTGCTCAACCAGGTCCGCACTTTGGTCGCGCATCTGTGGGAGAATGAGGGCGAGGCGATGAGCGTCACGGCGCAATATCTCGACAGCGTCAACGTGCCGCCGCCCGCGCTGCTGCCGTTCCTGTGGGCGCCGGTCGGCCTTCGCTACCACGCGCTCCACCATCTCGTGCCGAGCGTGCCCTATCACGCGCTCGGCGAGGCGCACCGCCGGCTTGCGGCGGCGCTCGGCGAGGGATCGCCCTATCACGGCGCGAACTATGCGGGGCTGCCGGGTCTGGTCGGGCGGCTGGTGCGCAGCACGATGGGCGCGCGGCGCGAATGAGCGAGCCGCAACCCCGCCCGTCCGCGCGCGAAGCGGCGATGGTGTGGCTCAAGCTGCTGGCGCTGCTCGCGGGGCTGGCGGTATTCGGCGGCGTGATCTTCGAGATCCGGCGGTCGCTCGGGTAGTTCCTCCCAGCCGTTCGTGCTGAGCGAAGTCGAAGCACATGTCCGACGCCCACCCGTGCCCTTCGACTTCGCTCAGGGCGAACGGAGGTCGGGGATTACTCCTCGGTGCGGATCAGCACCGCTTCGCCGATCATCAGGAACAGCAGGAACGGCGCCCAGGCGGCGAGGAAGGGGGGATACGCCCCCAGATTGCCCATCGCGAGCGCGAAATTGTCGGCGACGAAGTACAGGAAGCCGAGCCCCATGCCGATCACCGCGCGGATGAACAGCTTGCCCGACCTGGCGATGCCGAACGCCGCCACCGCACCGAGCAGCGGCATCAGCAGCGCCGACAGCGGCCCGGAGAGCTTGTGCCAAAGCGTCCCCTCCAGCGCCATCGTCGGGCGGCCGGCGGCGTTGAGGTCGTGGATCGCCTCGCGCAACTGGATGAAGTCGAGCCCGTCGGCATCGACGCTCGCGAGCGTGAACTGGTCGGGCCGCACGCCGTGGCCGATCACGATCGAGCCCTCGGCAGTCTCCTTGTCGGTGGCGATGTCGAAGCGCGTCGCCGGCCAGATCCGCCAGCCGTCGCCCTCGCGCTTGCCGTAGGTCGCGCGCACCACGCCGCTCAGCGATCCGCCGTCGCGGTCGTACAGCGTCACGCCGCCGAGCTTCGCCGCATCGCCGCGGCCCTTGATCTGGTCGACCTGGATCAGGTCGTCGCCGTCACGCACCCATACGTTCGATCGGTCGCCCCGGTCGATCGGCATCGGGCCGTAACCGACCTTCTGCCACTGGTTGAGCGAGGCGGTCGCCCGCGCCACGATCCGCTCGTTGAAGCCGAAGGAGATTACCGCCACGCCCATCGCCGCGACGATCAACGGCGCAAGGATCTGATGCGCCGACAGCCCCGATGCCTTCAGCGCGATGACTTCGCTGTTCTGGTTGAGCGTCGACAGCGTGATGATCGCGCCGAGCAGGACCGAATAGGGCAGGAAGGTCGCGATGATCTCGGGCACGCGCAGGCCGACGTAGCGCCAGATCTCGGCATCGCCATTGCCCTGATAGGCCAGCACCTTGCCGCTCTCGGTCAGCAGGTCGAGCGATTGCAGGATCAGCACCAGCACGCCCAGGATCGCGAAGGCGCGCACCAGGAACATCTTCGCCATGTAGAGCGAGACGGTGCGCGACGGGAAAAGGTGAAGCGAACTCATGCCGTGGCCTCCGCGCGCCGGCGCGGCAGCAGCCGGCCGAGCAGCTTGCCCGTCTTGGCCGCGACCCGCTCCAGCCCGCCGATCGGCTGGCCGCCGGGTACGAAGGCGATGGTGTAGAACATCCACATGACGAGCGCGGCGAAGATCAGGAACGGCCCCCAGAGCGCGAAGATCGGATCGAGTCCGCCGCGTCCGCCCAGGCCCATCGCATACTCGTTCACCTTGTGATAGGCGACGATCATCACGATCCCGAGGATGACCCCCAGCGCCGAGGTCGACCGCTTCGGCGGCACGCCGAGCGCGAGCGCGAGGAACGGCAGCAGGAACATCGTCGTCACCTCGACGATCCGGTAATGGAACGCGGCGCGGCTTTCCGCGCGGTCCTTCGCGGCGGCCTTCGGATCATGCCCGACCTCGACCAGGCGGGGCAGGGTAAGCTCGAGATTGGTCGTGCCCTGGTCGCGGAAATTCTCGTATTTGGGCAGCGGGATCGGCAGATCGTGCGACGTGAAGGTCAGCACGCGCGGCGTCGCGAATTCCGGCGCTTTGTTGACGAGCGTGCCGCGGGTCAGGCGGAAGATGATCTCGTCGGGATTGTCCGTCGCCAGGAACTGCCCGCTTTCGGCGGTGACGGCGTACCACTCGCCCTTCTTGCCCGCATATTGGACGAAGATACCCGACAGATCGTGCCCGTTGTTCTGGCTCTTCTCGATCCGCACCGTCGCGCCGTTGGGGAAATGCGTGAACTCGCCGACCTTGATCGACGCGCCGAGCGCGCCCGTGCGCAGCTCGAAGCGCAGCTTCTCGTAATTGTAGCGGGCGTCGGGCTGGATGAAGCCGACGATGGCGAGATTGATCGCCGCCAGCACAACCGCGTAGAGGAAGGGCACGTAGAGCAGCCGGGTGTAGCTCATCCCTACGCCGCGCATCACGTCGAGCTCCGACGTGGTCGCGAGCTTGCGAAACGCCAGCATCACCCCAAGCAACAGGCCGATCGGGATGCCGAGACCGAGATATTCGGGCAGCAGATTGGCGAGCATCCGCCACACCACGCTGATCGGCCCGCCTTCGGTCGCGACGAAATCGAACAGCCGCAGCATGCGATCGAGCACCAGCAGCATCGCGGAGATGACGAGTGTCGAGAACAGCGGCACCGCGATCAGCCGGGCCATGTATCGGTCGATGGACTTCATGGACTGACTAAGGCGGCCTTGGATGCGGGGATGGGCGACGGGAGAACGGGCGGCGCGGGAAAAAGAGCCGGATCGGCGGGCTATATCGGCGGAAGGCGCCCCCGTCAGCTACGAAATCACGCGCCCTTCAATCACTCGGCGGCGATACCGTTCAGCGGCATCGTGCGGCCGCTCCCTGCCGCTGCATCGGCAATCGCCGCTTCCAGGCCGGCGATGGTGAAGGGCTTGCGCAACACCGTGTGCCCGCCGAATTCCGCCTCGCCGCCGGCATCGCCGGCATAGCCGGTGACGTATACCACGGTCAGTGCCGGATATTGCGTGAGCAGCCCCGCGATCATCTCGGGCCCGGTCTGTCCCGGCATCAGCACGTCGGAGATGACGAGCGATATCGCCGGGTCGGCCGCGATCATCGCGGGCGCGGCGAGCGGATCGTTGCACGCCGTCGCGCGGTGGCCGAGCTCTTCCAGCGCGCCGATCGTCGAGGCCAGGACGCGCGGATCGTCCTCCACGACCAGGATGTCGAGCGGCCCGCTTTCCACGTCCTGCCGAACCGCGGGGGCAGGGCGCTGAAGCGCCGGTGCTGCCGCCTTGCCGTCACGGCGCGGCAGGTAGAGCGTAACGGTCGTGCCTTCGCCCGGCGTCGATCGCAGCGCGATCTCCCCCTCGGCCTGGCGCGTGAAGGCGAATACCTGGCTTAGGCCCAGGCCGGTGCCCTTGCCGACCGGCTTGGTGGTGAAGAACGGTTCGAAAACCCGCTCCAGCACCTCGGGCGTCATGCCCGCGCCGGTGTCTGTGACCGAGAGGCTGACATATTCGCCCGCCGGGCAATCGCCGACCGCACCCGCCGACAGCGTCGTGCCGGCGGTCGTGATCGTCAGCGTGCCGCGTCCGTCCATCGCATCGCGCGCGTTGACGGCGAGGTTGAGGACGACGTTCTCGAGCTGCAAGCGGTCGACCCGCACCTGCCACCCGCTGCCGGCATCGCGCACGGCCACCGCTATCGTGTCGCCGAGCGTGCGGTCGAGCAGGTCGGACATGCCCGCCACCACCGCACCGGGATCGACCGGCTCGGTCCGCAGCGCTTCCTCGCGCGTGAAGGCGAGCAACCGCCGGGTCAGCGCGGCGGCGCGGAGCGCACCCTCGGTCGCGCTGTCGATATGCTTTTCGACCAGTTCGTCGTCCTGACCGAGCTGGCGCTTGGCGAGCTCCAGCCCGCCCATGACGACGGCGAGCATATTGTTGAAGTCGTGCGCGATGCCGCCGGTAAGCTGGCCGATCGCCTCCATCTTCTGCGCCTGCCGCATCCGCGCCTCCTGCGCGCGCAGTTCGTCGGTGGCGCGCGTAACGGCTTCTTCCAGCAGGCCCGCGCGCTCGCGCTCGGCTTCGGCATCGGCGGTCGCGATCGCCTCCTGCTTCATCGCCTCGATCGTCAGCCAGCCGAGCACCACTGCGCCGATCACGATCAGCACGCCGAACACCACGAGGATCTTGGCGAAGAAATTGGATTGATCGACCTTGCGCATCGCGTTGGCGGTGCGGCTGTCGAGCAGATCATGCTCGTGGTCCGAAATCTCCTCGAGCAGCCGGTCGATCCGCGGCAGCGAGTCCGCCTTGCGCGCCTGGTAATAGAGCCCCAGCGCCTGGTCGTTCTTTTTGTAATTGGTGCTGAGCGCGATCACCTCCAGCGCCCGGCCGCGCGCGCGGTAAGCGGCGGCGAGTTCGTTGATCAGCCGCACCTGCGCCGGATTGTCTGACGCCTGTTGCTTCAACCGCGCGATCTGCGTGCCGGCGAGCTGCCACCGTTCCGAATATTCCTGCCCCAGCTGCTGGTCGCCGCTGATGACGTAGCGGCCGAGCGACGCCTCCGCGCCGGAGATCGTGCCGGACAGCGTCCGGGCGAGGATCATCACCTCATAGCTGTGGCTCTGGAGCTTGAGCGCCTCGTCGCGCCGGGTATTTGCGGTGGCGAGCGTGACGATCAGCCCGACGAGGACGGCCGCGCCCAGCACGGCCATCATCACCAGCAGAATCATCCGCCAGGCCGTGCCCGCCGTTTGATCGCCCGCCTCCTGCAAGAAGGCGCTGTCCCCCTCTGTCCCACTCATGGCGCGAGATTACAGCGAAGCGCGACTCGTGAAAAGCCGGGAGTTTCCCATAGGGATTGCTCCTCAGCCGATCGCACCGACCGCTTGCCCCGCCGCCTTGAACAGGCCGAGAATCGTCTCGACCTGTTCGGCGCTATGCTCCGCGCAGAGCGAGCAGCGCAGCAGGTAGGTGCCCGCCGGCGTCGCCGGCGGCCGCGCCATGTTGACGTAGAGCCCGCCCTCCAGCAGCGATTGCCACAGCGCGACCGCCTGCGTCTGGTCCTCCAGGATCACCGCGATGATCGCCGACTGCGGCGTCTCGGTGCCGAGCGTGTAGCCCATCTCCTTCAGGCCGCCGTGGAGGCGCTTCGAATTTTCCCAAAGGTGCGCGCGCTTGTTGCCGGCATGCATCAGCTTGCGGATAGAGATCGCGGCGGTGGCGACGACCGACGGCGGCAGCGAGGCGGTGAAAACATAGGGGCGGCACACCAGCCGCATGACGTCGAACTTCGGGTGGTTCGACACGCAGAAGCCGCCGACCGTGCCGACCGACTTGGAGAAGGTGCCGACGACGAAATCCACGTCCGCCTCGACGCCCTGTTCCTCGTACACGCCGCGCCCGTTGGGGCCGAAGAAGCCCATGCCGTGCGCCTCGTCGACCAGCACCATGCACCCGTGCTTCTTCGCGACCGCGACCATTTCCGGCAGCGGGGCGATGTCGCCGAACATCGAATAGACGCCTTCGAGCACCACGAGCTTGCCCGGCTCCTTGGGCAAACGGCCGAGCCGCTTGTCGAGATCCTCGACGCTGTTGTGGCGGAAGCGCACGATCTCGGCATTGCCGAGCGCGCAGCCGTCGTAGATCGACGCATGGCTGTCGGCGTCGAGGATGATGTATTCGCCCTTGCCGGCGAGCGTGGAGATCATGCCGAGATTGGCCTGATATCCGGTCGAGAACACCATCGCGTGATCGGTGTCGTAGAACTCCTTGAGCGCCTCCTCGCAATCCTTGTGCGGGGAGTAGGTGCCGTTGAGCACGCGGCTGCCGGTCGTGCCCGATCCGAAGTTATCGAGCGCGTCCTTGCCGGCCTGCACGACGTCCGGGTCGAAGGTCATGCCCATGTAATTGTACGTGCCGAGCAGGATCGTCTCCTTGCCCTTGATGATCGCCAGCGTGGGCGACAGCACCTTCTCCATCACGATCGCGAACGGGTCGCGCACGCCCGTCGCCATCAGCGCCTCGCGCTCGGCGATCAGCGCGTCGAACTTGCTGAACAGGTCGCGCTCGGGGGCGACTGCGGCGGGCGTGGCGGGCAGGGCGTCTGCGGTGGCGGCGGCTTCGGTCATGTCGGTTACGCCTTCAGGCTCATCACGGCATCGACGAGCTGGCCGACGGTCTCGATCTCGGCCTGCATGTTCATCGTGATGATGATGTCGAATTCGTCCTCGATCGCGGCGACGAAATCCATCACCGTCAGGCTGTCCCATTCGAGATCGCCCTGGAAGGTGGTCGCATCGCTCAGCGCGACCTGCTTCTTGTTGAAGGGTTCGATCAGGCCGGTGACGGTATCGAAGACTTGGGCTCGGTCGCTCATGGAAATCCTTGTGGAAAGTGGCCGCCCGCCAGCGTTGCCAAGCAAATGCGGCGGCATTCCGGCAAATCTATAGCAGGCCGTTCGCGCGATACCATGCCGCCGTCTGCGCGAGGCCGTCGGGCGTCGCGATCTCGGGGCGCCACAGCGCGGGGTCGGGCCGCCGCTCGGGCACGCTCGCCCAGTCGGGGTGGCAGAAATAGGCCACGCGGTCATGCGTCAGCCGCGCGCCGCGCCGGCGGATCGCCTTGTCGGCGGAGGCGGCCGCGTTCATCAGCGCGCGCGGCAGCGCGATCGGCATCACTCCGCGCCCCACCGCCACGCCGAGCGCGCGCGCGAAGCTCCTGTGCGTCCAGCCGCCCGGCGTGCCGTCGTCGGGCTCCAGGATGATGCGCCCCGGATCGGTGGCGACCAGCACCAGCAGCAACCGCACGAGATCGTCGACATGGATCACCGACAGCCGTCCGGCAGGCGGCGTCAGCGCGAGGCGGTGCTTCGCCATGCGGAACATGTCGCGCATGTCCATGTCGCCGGGGCCATAGACGGCGGGCGGGCGCACCATCGTCCAGTCGAGCGACGATGCCTCCACGACCTCTTCCGCGCCGTGTTTCGACCAGCCGTAGAGCGACAATTGCGGCTCGCGCGCGGCGAGCGAGGAGACGTGGACGAAACGCCGCACGTCCGCCGCCGTGGCGGCATCGACCACGGCCTGCGTTCCCGCGATATTGCCCGCTGCAAAGTCCGCGCGCGTCGGCACGTTGAGCACGCCCGCGACATGGATCACCGCCTCCGCGCCCTCCATCAGCCGCGCCAGCGCATCGGGCGTGTCGAGCGCCCCCTCGATCCATGTCACCCCCGCCCGGTGCGCCTGCGCGCGGCGGGTGAGCGCGCGGACCTGATGACCGTCCGCCAGCGCGCGGTCGATCAGCCGCTTGCCGACGAAACCCGTTCCGCCGGTGATGGCGAGGATGCTCACGCTAGACCCCCACCGTTCGTGCTGAGCGAAGTCGAAGCACGTATTCCGGGGCATGCCCTTCGACTTCGCTCAGGGCGAACGGAAGTGGGGAGGGGTGGGTTCACAACAACGCCATATGATTGCGATGCACCATCGCGGTACGCGGCGCATAGCCAAGAATATCGGCATGCTCGCCGCTGCGCTTCCCGGTAAGCAGCGCCGCCTCGGGCGCGTCATATTCCGACAGCCCGCGCGCCAGCGTCCGCCCGTCGAGCCCGCAGATCGCGACCAGATCGCCGCGCCGGAAATCGCCCTCCACCCGCGTCGCTCCCGCCGCGAGCAGGCTCGCGCCACCCTTCAACGCCTTCGCCGCACCGGCATCGACATGGATCGTGCCGCGCGCCGTCAGCCCGCCGGCCAGCCACGCCTTGCGCGCCGGGGCAGACTTCTCCGCCACGAACAGAGTATGCCGCGCCGCCATCGACAGCGGATGCCCGGTCCGCCCGCTGGCAATGGCGAGGTGCGCGCCCGCCGCATTGGCGATGCGCGCGGCGGCGATCTTCGAGACCATCCCGCCCGATCCCATGCCCGAGGCCGAGCCCGCGTCCGCCATGCCTTCGATCGCGGCATCGATCCGCTCGACCCGCTCGATATGCACCGCGCCGGGCAGCGCCGGGTTGCGGTCGTACAGCCCATCGACGTCCGACAGCAGCACCACGCCCTGCGCGCCCGCCGCCTGCGCGACCCGCGCCGCCAGCCGGTCGTTGTCGCCGAAGCGGATCTCCGCCGTCGCGACGCTGTCATTCTCGTTCAGCACCGGCACCACGCCCAGCCCGAGCAGCCGGTCGAGCGTCGCCGCGGCGTTGAGGTAGCGCCGCCGGTCCTCGAGATCGTCGAGCGTCACCAGGATCTGCGCCGCGGTCAGACCCTGCGCGCCCAGCATCTCCGCCCAGACCTGCGACAGCGCGATCTGCCCGGTCGCCGCCGCCGCCTGCGCATCCTCCAGACTCGCGCGGCCGCCCTTTGGCAGCCCGAGCCGCCGTGCGCCCAAAGCGATCGCGCCCGACGACACCACCGCGACCTGCTGCCCCGCCTTGGCCCGCGCGGCGATATCGGCGGCGATCCCGGCCAACCACTCGCGCCGCACCCCGCCGCTTTCGTCGACGAGCAGCGCCGATCCGATCTTGACGATCAGCCGCGGGCAGGAGGCGGGGGGGAACAGCGACATATCGGGAGGGCGCTTAGCGCGGCGCGTCTTATCCCGCCAGCACCGACACCAGATAGAAGGGTCGCCGGTGCTGCGACACGACCCGCAGGCTCGGCGACCAACTGAAGGCGTCATGGATGCGGCGCGACATGCGGCTGTCCTTGTCGCGCGCGTAGACATAGTGATTGGCCAGCAGCAGGATGCCGCCCGGGCTCAGCAACCGCGCCACGCTCGTCGCGAGATCCTTCAGCCACGCATCCTCGATCGGCGGCGGCAGATAATAGATCATGTCGGCGATGGTGATGAGATCGAACTGGCCGTCGTAGCGCGCCGGCAGGTCGAGCGCGTCGCCCTGTTCGAAGCGCAGATTGGGCACGTCGGCATGCGTGATCGCCGCCTGTTCCATCGCCACACCGGCGATATCGACGCCGAGCACGCTGTCCGCCTTCGCCGCCAGCTTCCGCGCGAGGTTGCCGTGCCCGCAGCCGAGATCGAGCGCGCGCGAAAAGCGGCGATCCGGGACGAGACCGGCGAGCACTTCATACTTGCGCCGCTGGTAGAAATAGCGCGGGTCGCTCGATGCCCAGGGGTCGCCGCTGGCATAGACGGTGTCGAACGCCGCCTGCTGCCCCACGGTCGTGCGCAGATCGGCCAGCGTCGTGTCGGTGCGCGCGCTGCGCAGGAACAGGCCGATATCGCGCGGTGCGATGAAGCCCCATTTCCCGAATTGCTGAAACATCCCCACGCTATCGCCCCCCGACGATTGTCGAAGCAGCGGCTGTACCGGCATTTCGGACGAAGAATAAGGACTTTCGCATTTCCGATTTGTGACGCGCCATTATACCCGCATTAACCGTATCTTTGCCCGCATCGGCCAGAAGCACGCGATGCGCCCGCTCCATCGCTCGCCCATCGACATGGCCGTCATCGCGCTGCTGGCGGCATTGCTGTTCGTCGCCTTCTTCAACGTGGCGATGCTCGATCCCACCAATATCGGCTGGCTGCTGCGCGGCACCGACAATGCCGAGAATGCGCTGGGCGTTCACGCCTGGCTCGCCGATCCGGCCGCGCACGGCTTCCGCACGCACCTGCTCGGCGCGCCGGAGGGCGTGAGCCTGCTGTTCACCGACAGCAATCCGCTGCTTGCGCTCGTCGTCGCGCCGGTCGCGCGCGATGTCGGCGGGGATCTGCAGTTCGTGGGGCCGTGGTTCCTGGCGTGCCTGATCCTCCACCTGGTCCTCGCACGGGCGCTGCTCGCCCCCTATGCGAAAACGCCGCTGGCCCTGTGGTGCGGCGTGCTGCTGCTCACGCTGCTGCCGACGCTCTACGTGCGGCAGGTCCATGCCAATCTCTGCGCTCACTGGCTCATCCTCTGGGCGCTATGGGTCTATGTCGATCCACGCCGCGCAGGCGACTGGCGCTGGTGGCTGGCTGTGCTCGGCGTCGCGGCGGCGATGCATTCCTATCTGCTGGTGATGGTCGCCGCGATCTGGGGATCGGCGATGCTCGAGCGTTTCGTCGCGGCGCCCGACTGGCGGCGGCGCGCCGGCCTCGCGCTCGGCGCGGCAGGGGCGCTCTGCCTCGTCGCGGCGATCCTCGCGATGCTGGTCGATCGCGGCGCGATCCTGTCGTCGGGCACTTACGGCCGCTTCGGCATGCCGGTCGATGCCGTCTGGAACCCGGCGCTGCAGGGGCTATCGGCCTTCCTCCCCGCGCACGCGCAAGCCGCCGACCGCCAGATGGAAGCCTTCCAGTATCTCGGCGCGGGGCTCCTGCTGCTGATCGTCGCCACCCCGCTGATCCTGTGGCGCAGCGCCCCCGCACCGGCGATCGCCGCACTGCACCGCCGCCTGCTGTGGCTGGTCCCCGCGTTAGTCGTGCTGACCTTGCTGGCGATCTCGCACCGCGTCGATTTCGCCGGGCGGACGCTCTTCACGCTGCCGCTGTCGCAAGCCGGGCTCGCGCTGCTCGATCCGGTGCGCGCCTCGTCGCGGCTGTTCTGGCCGGTCGCCTATGTCCTGGTGTTCGTCGCGATCACCGCCGCCTACCGCCTTTCGAGCCGCCGCGCCGCCCTGGTTCTGGCCGGCGCGCTCGCGTTGCAGGTCGTCGACATGATCCCGCTCTCGGCGATGATGCGCCACGATGCCGCCATCGCTGGCGACCGCGACAAGTGGAAACGCACGCGCGATCCGCGCTGGACCGCCGCCATCGCCGCGGCGCGCGACGTCACCTTCATGCCGCCCGACGCGACCGAGCAGCTCGATCTGTTCCAGGAAGTCGCCTGGCGCGCGGTCGATGCGCGCAAGCCCGTCCGCCTCGTCTACCAGGCGCGCACCAGCGCCGAAACCGCCCGGCGGCTGGCGCAGGAACAGCGCGATTTCGAGGCGGGCCGCCTCGATCCGCACCGCCTCTACGTCCTGTTGCCCGATGCCAGGGTGCCGGCGGCCGCGCAGGGCAGGGTGGCGACGCTCGACGGCGTGCGCGTGATCTTACCGCTTTAGAGCGGCGACCATTCGATCGAATCCTCGCCCTCGTCATCCTCGGCGACCGCGGTCGCATCCGGCCCGATCGCCTCCAGCAGATGGTCGAGCACCCAGTCGGTGCCGGTGCCCGCCGCCGCCGACACCGGGATCACCTCCGCGCCGCTCGCCTCTTCCAGCTCGCCGCACAGCGCCGCGATCAGCTCGTCGTCGAGCGTGTCGATCTTGTTGAGCGCCACGACGAACGGCTTGTCGGTCAGCCCGCCGCCGTAATTCTCGAGCTCGTCGCGCACGATTCGGTAGCTCTCACCGACATCGTCGTCATTGGCGTCGACCAGATGGAGCAGCACCTTGCAGCGCTCGATATGGCCGAGGAAGCGGTCGCCGATGCCAGCGCCCTCGGCGGCGCCCTCGATCAGGCCGGGAATGTCGGCGATCACGAACTCGCGCTGCTTGTGGCGCACCACGCCCAGTTGCGGCCGGGTGGTGGTGAAGGCGTATGCGCCGACTTTCGCCTGCGCATTGGTGCAGGCATTGATGAAGGTCGATTTGCCCGCATTCGGCAGGCCGACGAGGCCCGCATCGGCGAGCAGCTTCAGCCGCAGCCATACCCAGGCCTCTTCATAGGGCCAGCCGGTGCCGTGCTGGCGCGGGGCGCGGTTGGTCGATGTCTTGTAGCTGGCGTTGCCGCGCCCGCCGTCGCCGCCGCGCAGGAAAACCTCGCGCTGGCCCACCTCGGTGAAGTCGAGCAGCACTTCCTCGCGCTCCTCGTCCAAGATCTGCGTGCCGACCGGCACCTTGATAAGCAGATCGTCGCCGCCACCGCCGGTGCGGTTGCTGCCCGATCCGCCGTGGCCGCGCGGCGCGCGGAAATGCTGCGTGTAGCGAAAGTCGATCAGCGTGTTCAGCCCGGCCACCGCCTCGAACACGATGTCGCCGCCCTTGCCGCCATTGCCGCCATCGGGGCCGCCATATTCGATGAACTTCTCACGCCGGAACGAAACGGCCCCGGGGCCGCCCGCGCCCGAGCGGACGAAGATCTTTGCTTGGTCAAGAAAGTGCATGGCGCGCGTCCTAACGCTTTAGCGCAGCTAAAGCGAGGCTAGAGCGCGCCCGGCCGGCGGCGCGACGAGCGTCGTCCGACGGCACGGCTTTGCCATGACGCTTGCACCAGCCCCCAAAAACCCAATATCGCGTCGCACCATGACCCGTACGCCGCCCGACCTCACCATCACCCCGCGCGACCTCCGCTTCGGTCGCGGGCAGGCGATGGGCCGCTGGTGGCTCGCCGGCGACCCCATCGCCACCGCCTTCTGGAACGCGCTCTCCGTCACTTTCCCCAAGGGCGAGGGCTATTTCATCGAGAGCGTCCGCGCCTTTCGCGACGGGACGCCGCCCCGGCTGGAACGCGAGATCAACGCCTTCATCCGCCAGGAGGTGATGCACACGCGCGAGCATGTCGCCTTCAACCGCCACGTCACCGATCAGGGCTACGACGTGTCGCTGCTCGACAGGCATGTCGACGAAGCGCTCGCGCTGACCGAGGGGCGGCCCGCCATCATGAAGCTCGCCGCGACGATGGCGCTCGAACATTTCACCGCGATCCTCGCGCATCAGGTGCTGCGTGATCCCCGCCATTTCGCGGGGGCTGAGCCGCAGGCCGCCGCGATGTGGCGCTGGCACGCCGCCGAGGAGATCGAGCACAAGGGCGTCGCCTATGATACATGGCTGCACGCGACGCGCGAGTGGCCGCGCCTGCGGCGCTGGCTGGTCAAGGCGCTGACGATGCTGCGCGCGACACGGAAGTTCTTCGTCGATCGCTATCGCGGCATGATCGAATTGTTGCGGCAGGACGGCATCACCGGCTGGCGCGCGCACCGCGCGGTGCTGGCCTATGCGCTGGTGCGGCCGGGCATCGCGCGGAAGATCTTCGGCGCGTGGTTCGGCTATTTCCTGCCCGGCTTCCACCCGTGGAAAGTGGACGACCGCCACCTCATCGCCCGCGCGACCAGCGACTATGCCGATGCGGTGCTGCCGCCAGAGACATTGGCTGCGGCCTGATCTGTCCTACAGCGGCGCGATTCGCTATCCTGCGACCCGCTCTTTCTCATTGCCGATCCGCTCGATTCTGCCACGCTTTGCGCGCCCGCCCGAAAGGTCCGATCAGTGTGACCTTAGTGTGACTTTTCACGCCGCCAGGCACAAGTCCGCCGGTACGTCAGATACGTCGAGATCGCACGCCATCTCGACCGACGGCACATCGCGGCGCAGCGCACGGCAGGGGCGCGTAGCCGCGCCCGTCTCACGAAAACCGAGCTTTCGCAAGACGTTGCCTGAGGCTTCATTGCCCTGGTAATAGCCCGCGCGCAGCCGCCTCAGCCCCAGCGCGTGCCGCGCGATACCGATCATCGCGTGCCCCGCCTCGGTCGCATAGCCGCGGCCCCAGGCGTCCGGGGTCAGCCAATAGCCTAGCTCGGCACCGTTCGCCGTCTCCTCGATGCCGATCGCGCCGATCAGCCGGGGCCGCTCGCCGCAATGCTCGAGGATCAGGCAGGTCGCATCGATCTTCGGACGCGGCATGGCGAGCCACGCCTCGGCATCGGCCTGCGTATAGGGCCAGGGCAGGTGGGCGAGCTTCGTCACCACGCTTTCGTGTGCGACGGCTCGCGTGATGGCGGCGGCGTCTTCCGGCCAGCGCGGCCGCAGCGTCAGTCTCTGAGTCCGCGCGAACATGCGACTCTCTCCTCGTCGTTGCCGCTGCGCTCGCATGCCGGGATGACAGGGACGCGACAGAAGCCGTGGAGGGAGCATGAAAAAAGGGAGCCGGGGCGACCCGTCTCCCTTGTTTCGGTATCCGTTTCGGACACCCGGGTCGCCCTGGTGGGCAACCCGTCCGGTTGCCCGTTATTCGGCGGCTTCCGCCACCATCTCGACCGAGCAGAACTTGCGGCCGAGCTTGCCCTGATGGAAGGCCACGCGGCCTTCGACGAGCGCGAAAAGGGTATGGTCCTTGCCCATGCCGACGTTCACGCCCGGGTAGAACTTGGTGCCGCGCTGGCGCACGAGAATGTTGCCCGGAATGGCGATCTCGCCACCGAACTTCTTCACGCCAAGGCGACGGCCGGCCGAATCACGACCGTTGCGCGACGAACCGCCTGCTTTCTTATGTGCCATCTCGATCTACTCCTTACGCCTGCGCTGCCGGGGCTTCGCCCTCGGCTGCTGCGGGGGCCGAATCGGCCTTCTTGGTCTTCGCCTTCTTCTCGGCAGCGCCGATGCTCACGATCTTCAGGATCGTGTGCTGCTGGCGGTGGCCGTTGCGGCGGCGATAGTTGTGACGGCGGCGCTTCTTGAAGACGATGACCTTCTCGCCCTTCGCCTGCGCGATGATTTCGGCCGAGACGGTGAGGCCGTCGACCGACTGCAGCTCGGAGCCTTCGCCCGCGAGCAGGACATCGCCGAGCGTGATCGACGAACCGGCTTCCCCGTCGAGCTTCTCGACGACGATCTTGTCTCCAGCGGCAACGCGATACTGCTTGCCGCCCGTGCGCACGACTGCGAACATGGCCTTCATCACTTTCAAATACCTATGGCCCACGCTGAGGACAGCCCCGGCGCGGGAAAGAAGCGCCAGCTATGCGAAGGTGGCGCGGCTGTCAACCTTGGAAAGCCATTTGGCAGCCGGTTTTGCAGGCACGCGGTGCGCACATTTTTCGTACGATGCGTTGCGAATAGTGATGCGGCAAGGTGCTGAAATCGTTGCAGGTCTGCATCACTTCCCGATGGACTTGCCCATTGGTCCGAGGCGTCCCGAAAATCGTGAAGTTTATGTTGCAATGCGGCGAGCGTTGTGGCGTCATCCGATTCGGCGAACGGGGGGATGTTTCCGTATCGCCGACCAGAACAGATCGAATGGCGGGTTTTCCCCGACGTGCTGCGCTTTGCGGCAAGGGGTAGCGCGCGTCCGGTCGGGGTGTACGGCGAAAAGACCGGCATCTGAGAAAAGCAGGCGGAACGAAGGAGCATCAACGAAAAGACATAGTCAGGGGCGGACAGCCTGAGAGCCACCGGAATCAGCCTGGGGGACTCAGACGATATGATTAAGAACTCGATTTCGCTGCTCGCGCTGGCGGTAGCCAGTATTGCGGCAACGCCAGCTTTTGCCGCGCCGGCCGATGCGCCCGCCGCTCTCGCGCCCGATGCGCCGCCGTCCGATGCCACAGTGGCACCCGATGACGAGAAAACCGACGTCATCGTGCTCGGCACGCGCCGTACGGATCGCACCGTGACGAGTTCCGCCTCGCCGATCGACGTCATCAGCGCGACCGAGCTCACCAACCAGCCGTCGGGCAACATGCTCGACATCGTCAAGAACATCATCCCGTCCTTCTACGTGCCGCAGAACACCATCACCGACGCATCGACCTTCGTGCGCGCGCCGTCGCTGCGCGGCCTGCCGGCCAGCGAAGTGCTCGTGATGATCAACGGCAAGCGCTACAACCGCTCCGCGCTGGTGCAGGTCGCCGGCGGCTCCGACACCGCGCTTTCGGCGGCTTCGCAGGGTGCCGACATCTCGCTGATCCCGGCGATCGCGGTCGGCAACCTGCAGGTGCTGCGCGACGGTGCGACCGCGCAATACGGATCGGACGCGATCGCGGGCGTGCTCAACTACGGTCTCAAGGAAAAGACCGGCATCGAGCTGCAGGCGCGCTATGGTCAATATTACCAGAACGGCGACGGCAAGAGCGTGCAGGTCGCGGGCGACGTTGGCTTCGGTATCGGCGATCTCGGTTTCATCAACATCGCCGGCGAATACAATAACGACGGCCAGACCAGCCGCGGCGTGACGCGCCCCTCGGCAGTGTTCCTCGCGCAGGCACAGCCCGGCGTCGTCAACCGGATCCCCAACTATCCAGGCCCGGCGCAGATCTGGGGCTCGTCGCCGACCGAGAGCTACAAGTTCTTCGTCAACTCGGCGCTCAACGTCACCGACAGCAGCAAGATCTATCTGTTCGCCAACTATGCGCGCTCGAAGGCGACTCAGAGCTTCAACTATCGTCCCGTGCTCGACTGGTCCTTCCCGACCACGACCGGCATCGGCGGCGGCAGCGCCAACGACTATTTCAAGAAGATCTATTATCTGACGCCGTGCCCCGCCGGCAACGCAACCTGCCCGACGGGCGGGTTCGTACGCGACGCCAACAACTTCCAGTTCACGTCGGTCTACCCGGGTGGGTTCACCCCGCAGTTCGTCGGTGTGAGCGAGCAGTTCTACGGTACGCTCGGCTACAAGGGCAGCGCAGGCGACTTCACCTACGATCTGTCGGGCACCTATGCGAAGAACACGCTCGACCTGTCGATGTTCGGCTCGCTCAACGGCTCTTACGGCCCGCAGTCGCAGACCAGCTTCAAGTTCGGCGCGCTCCAGCAGGAGGAAATCAACGCCAACATCGATTTGAGCTATCCGATCGAAGTCGGCTTCGCGAGCCCGCTGACGATCTCCGGCGGCGGCGAATTCCGGCAGGAGAAATACACGCTGACCGCCGGTGACGTGCAGTCCTATGGCGCAGGGCCTTATGCCTCGGCTCAGACGCTGTACACTCTGGTCTCGCCCGGCGTCTATTCGCTCTACACGCCGACGGATCCCCGCGAAACGCAGGGGCAGTCGCCGGGTGCCAGTGGCTATGGCGGCACCAGCCCGGACGCAGCCGGGAGTTGGACGCAGCGCAGCTTCGCGGCCTATGTCGATCTCGAAACCGACATCGTCGAAAATCTGAGCGTCGGCGCTGCGGGCCGTTACGAGAATTACAACACGTTCGGCGGATCGTGGGTGGGCAAGTTCAACGCGATCTGGAAGGCGACCGATTTCCTCTCGGTTCGCGGCACGATCGGCAACGGCTTCCACGCGCCATCGCCGGGCCAGTCGCACACCTCGATCCTGACGACCGCATTCAACAACGGCGTGCAGACGCAGACGGGCACCTATCCGGTCGATACGGCGATCTCGCGTTTCTACGGCGCGGTGCCGCTGCGCCCCGAAACGTCGATGAACTATGGCTTCGGCGTCGTGCTGTCCCCCGCGCAGAACCTGAAGCTGACGATCGACGCCTATCAGATCGACGTGAGCGACCGCATCGGCGTTTCGAAAACCTTCAACGTGACGGCGGCGAACATTGCCGCGCAGCCTGCGCTGGCGGCGGTCGGGGTTGGCGGCTCGGTTCAGTATTTCACCAACGATTTCGATACCCGGACGCGCGGTATCGACGTCGTGGCGACCTACAAGACCTCGCTGAGCGAGGCGATCATCAACTTCACGCTCGCCTATAACTACAACAAGACAGAGGTCACCCGGCCCGGCTCCTCGATCAGTAGTGACCAGATTCTCGATATCGAGCATGGCGCGCCGAATCACCGCGCGGTGTTCACCACCAACTGGGCGCTCGGCCCGCTGAGCATCAACTTCCGCGAGAATTTCTACAGCTGGTGGAAAGCGGCGATCAGCTACGGCCCGGCGCAGACCTTCGGCTCGAAGTTCGTCAGCGATCTCGACGTGACGTACAACATTACCGAGAATTACTCGGTGACGGTCGGTGGGCAGAACATCCTCGACGAGCGCCCCGACAAGCTGTCGCCGCTGTCGAATTCGATCTTCCCGATCACCGGCGGCAGCTCGGACGGTCAGATCTATCCGTCGAGCGGCGGGCCTTTCGGTCTCAATGGCGGCTTCTGGTACGTCCGCCTGCGCGCCAAATATTGACAAGGGCAGGGCCCCGGGAGGCGAAGCGTCCCGGGTTCCGGCACACGAAAGACCCCGGCGGAGCGATCCGCCGGGGCTTCTACGCTGTCGTCAGAGTACTTAGTGGCGGTGCTCGCGGCGGAGGGTGTAGCGGCCGTCGGCAAATTCGGTGAACAGCCCGGCGATGGCGGGATGATCGACCGGCTCGTCGGTATCATCGACCACCAGATTCTGCTGGCTCACATACGCGACGTAGCTCGACTCGGTGTTCTCGGCGAGCAGGTGATAATAGGGCTGATCCTTGCGCGGGCGGGCGCTTTCCGGGATCGATTCATACCACTCCTCGCTGTTCGCGAAGACCGGATCGACGTCGAAGATCACGCCCCGGAAATCGTAGCTCCGGTGCCGCACCACATCGCCGATCGCGAAACGGGCGTGCGTGATGGCGGGAAGCGGCACCGCCGAATCGAAGGGCGGAGCCGAGAGGGTCGTGCGTTGCATCACACCAATCTAGGGTGTGTTCGCGGCCGCACAAGAAGATAGCGACACACGCTCTTGTCTGCCTGTGACGATTGCGTTAGAGGCGCCCGCTCACCGACCGGTGCCGGCTCTTTGGTCCTTCCATCAGACGGCATCTTACGACCTCGCGGAGAGGTGGCAGAGTGGTCGAATGTACCGCACTCGAAATGCGGCGTGGGTGCAAGCTCACCGTGGGTTCGAATCCCACCCTCTCCGCCAACTATGCCTTTTCACAGAGTCTCAGACCGTCTCAAGACGTCTCAAAAACCCTTAAATATCAAGCGCTTGAGAATCACAGGCGTCTCGCTTAGTCTCAAGCCGGATCGTGCAAGCGCGCCGCAATTGGGGGACCCAATGGGGGACCCGATCAAGGCGCATTTGCTGGAATCCCTATCCGACCCATGGCGGGAAGGGGTCTTGAACCGGAGTTCGAGACTATGACCGCGCGCGCGATACACCGCCTTACCGCCCTCAAAATCGCGAATCTGACAAAGCCCGGCAAATATGCCGATGGCGGTGGCCTGTACCTCATCATAGGCGAAAGCCGGCGTCGCTGGGTTTACCGCTATTCATGGCGCGGCGCACGCTGCGAGCTGGGCCTGGGCGGTGCGGGAATTCTGTCGCTGGCCAAGGCGCGAGAGCGGGCTGCGGAATGCCGAGCGCTGATCGCCGAAGGCAAGAATCCGAAAGCCGAACGCGATCGTGCCGAACGCAATGTCACTTTTGGTACCTATGCCGATGCTTTCTTTGAGACGATGAGCGCGACGTTCCGCAACGAAAAGCACGTCGCACAGTGGAAAATGACGCTGACCGTGTACGCCGCACCACTCCGCAAGATGATCCTCGAGGAAATTGGCACGCCAGAAATCTTGCGGGTGCTAAAGCCGCACTGGTCCAGGGTGCCTGAGACCGCCAATAGGCTGAGAGGGCGCATTGAAAGCGTCCTCAATGCTGCCAAAGCAGAAGGGCTGCGCGACGGCGAGAATCCGGCGCGCTGGCGCGGCCATCTCGACCAGTTGCTTCCGCGGCGGCGCAAAGGTCTCAGAGGCCACCACGCCGCCTTGCCGTTTGCCAAGATCAAGGTGTTCATCCGGAAGCTTCGTGCTCGAGAAGGCACTGCGGCACGGGCCCTCGAATTCCTTATCCTGACGGCTGCGAGGACGAACGAAATCGTGGCCGCGCAATGGGACGAGATCGACCTGCTTCAGAAGGTCTGGATTGTTCCTGCCGAGCGCATGAAATCCGAGCGCGAACACCGGGTTCCGCTTTCGACCCCCGCTCTGTGCTTGCTCAAAGCCACGCCCGAGGAGCAGCGAGTTGGGCTTATCTTCAAAACAGTCGCTCGAGACAAGCCGCTCTCGAACATGGCCATGCCCATGTTACTCCGCCGTATGGGCCGGCCCGAAACGGTTCATGGATTCCGCTCCACCTTTCGCGATTGGGCCTCGGAAACGACAAACATTCCGAATGAGGTTTGTGAGATGGCCTTGGCGCACGTCATCGCGGGGAAAACCGAAGCGGCCTATCGGCGCGGCGACCTGTTCATGAAACGTCGGAAGCTGATGAAGAAATGGGCGAAATATTGCGGTTACGATGTGGCGACAGATTCCAGTTGAATCATTCCTGCGCGAGAAAATACCGCGCGCGAGCAGGTTGTCTCGCCGCAGGGCCGCTGGCGCGAGTCATGGCGAAGCGCCCTTGGCTCGTGCTGATGCCCGGCACTGGCGATGTAAGCGTCCATCTTGCGGTGGCAGAGAATGTTCGTACCGAAATGTGTTCCTCAACGAAGATACCGAACCACCAACGGAACGCCGTTCATGACCGGTTCGTTGAAGTCTTAAGGAGATTTCTGATGGCCGACGACACGAGCACCAAAACACAGCCCCGTCCGAACCTGTCGACCGAACCGGGCAAGAAAGGCTTGGCGCCCAATACGGCGACCAAGACACAACCTGCGCCTAATATCTCGACTGAGCATCAGCGTGAAGGCGATGCGCGCAGCCCTAGCGATACGCTCGATCGCGGACAGAACGATACGCCGGGCGGGCAGCCGACCGAAAAAGTCGAAGACCGCCCCAATGTCGGCAGCGTCAAACCCGAAGACTATCCGGCAGATCGGCCGAAATGAGCCCGAAGGGGCTGCGGTCTGTTACGCCGCGCGCAGTCTCGCATAGCTGGTGAATAGCGCGCGGACATTCGGTGATGCTTGGGCGGTCAGCGTGTCGATCCGGGCGATGGCAACCTTTCCATCACGGTCGAGCGGGCCAAACGATGCCATTGCCCAATCGCCAAACTCTCTAGCAACAATGGTACGGCGGGAGAGGGTGACCAGCGCACGATGTCGTGGGTCGGTCGCGATCTTCGCTATCGTGCGCTCTACATGCTCGTCGGGCCCTTCAAGCGCTTGGAGAAAGCGCTGACCGTTGAAGAACAGCAGCCCTGTGATCCCATCTCGCTGATTGTTCGTACGTGAGCGAGCGAGCAAGCTCGATACGTCGGCATTCGTAACCGACGATAGAGCGCTACTGATGTAGACGATTTGCAACATACGCCATTCTCCAGGCCTCCAAGTATCGTCGCTATCAATTAAGATATTGATGAATAGGGCTTCGTCCGGGCGCTGGGGTGTCCGCTTGCAGTAGCGCCGGTTAGTAGGTGGACCCGAGCCGGCATCGTGGCAACGTTGGACTCGCAGTGGCTCAGTTCGCTAGCCGTTGTTTGGCAAGGCGGAGTGTCACGATGACGCCTTCGGCGCACCAGTCATGGTCGATGCTGCCGCCGAGCTGACCCCTGACGCTGCGATTGACCAGATCGCTGCCGAAACCCTTGGCGTTTGCAGGGGGCACTACCGCCGGTCCGCCGCGTTCGGTCCAGATCAGCACGACGACGTCGTCCTGGATGGCGCAGCTTACATCAAGCGTACCCTTCTCGTCGGATAGCGCGCCATATTTGAGAGAGTTTGTCGCCAGTTCGTGGATGACCAGAGCAAGCGTGGTTGCGCTTGTCTCTCCTATCCCCATGCGCGGCACCGCGACGCGGATGCGGCCGGCGAAAGCGCCCTCATCGTCATAGGGAGCGAGCAGAACAGTCAGGAGGTCACCCAGCAGCGCGGCGTCACCATCGCTGCCAGCAATCGGCCTGACAAGGTCGTGCGCTCGACCAAGCGCCGTCAGCCGGCCCGTGAGCTGTTCCGCCATGTCTTTGGCGGACCGCGCCGAGCGTGACGTTATGGCCGTCAACCCCGTCGCTATCGCGAGCAGATTCTTGACCCGGTGGCTCATTTCGCCAGCCAGCAGCTCATGCCCTTCCTCGGCTTGCTTGCGTCCGGTGACGTCGAGAAAGATGCCCGCCATGAGGCGCCCGATCATTCCGACATCGCCGCCTTGGCCGCGCGCCGAAATCCAGCGGATTTCCGAGCCGAGCACGATCCGAAAATCGATCTCATAGGCACCCGGGCCAGCGCGCGTCGCGTTGAACGCGGCGCCGACGCGGTCGCGGTCAGCGGGATGAATATGCTCGGAGAGAGCACCGAACGTTACGACAACATCGTCTGCTATGCCCCACAGGCGATAAGCGCGAGCATCCATGTGTAGGGCGTCGGTGTCGACATTCCAGCGCCACAACGCGACCTCTGCAGCGTCGATTGCGCGCCGCAACGCCCCTTCGTCCCAAGTCGCATGCTGATCGCTCATTCGTCCTCCGCGCAGCCGCGCGGGTTGGACAGGATGCTATCCGTTCGGAGCAACTTTCCGATAACACCGTGTCGCGAGACAATGACTGCGTATCACGGGAGCTGCGAATTGGCTAACGATCGCGCGCGGCCATTTCCTTAACCGGTAGCGACGGTCAAAGATTGTAGTGCCGCGCCGCGCAATTGGCTTGCGCCCTCAAGCTCAAGCTCGTTTCAAATGGCATCCTGGTAAACGCCGGGTCGCGCCGGATGCTCGCCGATCAGCCACATCAATGCCGCACTCTCGGAGAGAAAAAGCCCGCAATGTGCGTTGGTCTGCGGGCGTGCCAGGCCTTTCGTGACGCTGGACGGCACCAATATCGCGACGCGATCGGTGGGGCTCGCGTCTTCAAACATGATCTTGCGGATCGCTTCCGATGTCGCTGGAGCAAGAGGGCGGCCTGCGCGATTGTCAAACAGGACATTCAGCGACGCAGAGGCGCGCGCCCAGGCAATCGCATCTGCCAGTTCCGGGAGCAAAGTGAGGGAGTGCTGTTCCTCGTAAGACGCATTCACGGTGCAGATGATCATCTTGCGATCGCGGTCGCGTCGTACCGAATATCCGGTCACTGTGATCACGCCAAAGCCGCACGGTGCTGCGGACCGAGCAACCAGGTCGTTGCCTCGGCTACCGACCCAAAAAATTCTCGCTCGGCGCTTTGCGGCATGCGACGGATTTGCATGCGCGCCAACGCAGAACTCAGGACCACCGCGCACCGGACGCTCAGATGTGCTTGTGCCTTCGTTGCGTCCGACATGTGAGCAAAGGCACTCTTTTCCTGAATTGGATTGTCCGAAGCTTCAACTAGGTGGAGGGCACATCCATGTCGGGCCTGACTACGGGCCAGCAACTCGGTTACCTGCGGCATATACGCATCAAATTCTTTGATCGTCGCCAGCCGGCTCGCGACCGTATGCACAATTCCAGTGCTATCATCATAATAGGCTGTCGGCACTGAGCTCATCCCCGGCTCCGTCGCGGTGATAGCAAGAGTAAACCGTTAACTGGTGATGATCAGGCGCAGGGGCGCCCCCTCCAGTTCGACCAAAGTCGCAAGGATTTGAATTTCGCTTCTGCGGACGACGGTTCCAATCCAATCACATGAGGCGTTTTATCTGCTGCAAAGGCTTCGCAGTGCCCATATCGCGTGGCAAGCGGAAGCCTCATTTCCCGGTGTTCATGCCCGAGGTCCCGATCGGCTCGTGCCAACACTTCAGCGTTAGCATCCGGGAGAAACGGGATCGCACAGTATGGGCTTAGAATGACCGACTGCCCGGGCGGTGAGCGCCGGCAAGCTGTCCAGTGCGCCTGAAAGTCGAGCATTGGCCAGAGTATCACTATGGGGCTCGCGTGGCTCTCCTACCGCATCGGCTAGTTTTGACGCCTCGCGACAGCGCTGACCTCACGACCCTCAAACACTCGCTATAGTTCGACCCGATGCGGATATTGCCTGGACGACAGACGTGTTCGGGAACGCAGTTGCGGTAACGACCTTTTCCAGCTCTACCAACACGCTCGTCATCACCAGTGAATCCGAGGTCGATCACAAGGCGCTCGAATGGCCGACATTTGCGATCAACCCTGCTGCCCATCACTATCCGGTACGAACATGGGGATGATCACCAAGCTGTTTTCTCTGGATGCCCTGGCCGCGAAGATCGACGAGATGATGGCCTGATCGAAACGAACCTATCGTAGCAGCCTGTCATCGACAATTTCCGCTGACCGAGCCGGAGGGGCGCTGTCGGGCTCGGACGAGTTAAATGTCGGCTCCAGAGCGCCGCGATCTCAAAAGTTCGGCAGAGGCTCCGGCGCTTGAGGGGCGCAGAAATCTGCGCCCCTCGGCGATAGCCTCCCTCAGCCTTGTTATGCAGCAGCGTCTAGATCGACCTTGCGCTCACGGTCCCAAAACCGCAGGGCGCGGCAGGTCGCGACGAAGGCCTTGGCATCCTTGGCTTTGGCTAGCTGGACGAACCCTGCGTCCATCTCCGGGATGCGGGCCGCGTCGAACAGGGCAGCAGCCTCGGCACTGAAGCCGATGAACTTGCAATGCCCAAACGCGTCCGCGCAGAAGTCCTTGGCGGCAGCATCCTTGGCAAGCAGAGCGGCACCCGCTGCGGAGGGCAGAACGGCAACGGCGTCGTACAACACCGACGGACCGCCATCGATCTTCTGCTTGGCAGCGACCGCGGTCCCATCGTCCAGCGTCACGCCGCCGATCTTCGGGGCGATCACTTCCCATACCGCACCCTCGGCATCGAGCGACCCAGTCAACGCGGTGAACAGGTCCGCGCTGGAGCCGTCGGTCAGCAGCAGGCCCATCTTGCGACCCTTGAAGTCTTTCGGGCCGTTGGCGAGGATGCTGAGCTTGTCGGAGGTCGGCAGATCGATCGTCGGCCGCGCCGCAACCGCTGCCTCGGGCAGCGCCATGCCAAGACCATTCGCCACCGTCGCCGCGAGGTCGGCGTCGATGTTCAGCAGATGCGAGACTGCGCGCGCGCGGATGTCGACCCGCACCACCTTCGACAGTTCGAAGGTCAGCGCGTCACCGATATGCTTCTGCTCGATCGGCTGCTGGCTGAGATAGAATTGCCGCGCCTGGCTGTAATGATCGGCGAAAGTCTCCGATCGGATGCGCTGCTTCGGTCCGTCGAGCGGCGCGGCGAAGCTGGTCGTGCCGCGCGCGGGATTCTCACGCGGTCCGCCTTCCGGGCCCCAACTGTTGGGCTCGTAATTGGCGCGACCCTTGGGGTTGGTCATCGCCATGTGACCGTCCTGCTGGAAGTGCATGACGGGACAGCGCGGCGCGTTGACAGGGATGTGCGTGAAGTTGGGCCCGCCAAGCCGCTTCAGCTGCGTGTCGAGATACGAAAAGTTGCGGCCGTGCAGCAACGGATCGTCGCTGAAATCAACGCCCGGCGGCACGTTTGCGGTGCAGAAGGCGACCTGCTCGGTGTTCGCGAAGAAATTGTCGACATTGCGGTTAAGCGTCATGGCGCCGATAATCCGCACCGGGACCAGTTCCTCCGGGATCAGCTTGGTCGCATCGAGGTGATCGAACGGCAGCTTGGCCGCGTCCTCCTCCCTGAAGAGCTGCACGCCGAGATCCCAGACCGGGAAGTCGCCTGACTCGATCGCCTCCCACAGGTCACGGCGATGGAAGTCGGGGTCGGCACCGTTGACCTTGACCGCCTCGTTCCACAGCACAGACTGCAGACCCTGGCGCGGCTTCCAGTGAAACTTGACGAAGGTCGAATTACCTTCGGCATCGAGCAGCCGGAACGTGTGGACGCCGAACCCTTCCATCGTGCGGAACGAGCGCGGGATGGTGCGGTCCGACATCTGCCACATCACCATGTGCCAGGCTTCCGGGCTCAGGCTGGTGAAGTCCCAGAAATTGTCGTGCGCGCTCTGCGCCTGCGGGAAGGCGCGATCGGGCTCCTCCTTGACCGAATGCACCAGATCCGGGAATTTGATCGCATCCTGGATGAAGAAGACCGGGATATTGTTGCCGACCAGATCCCAATTGCCTTCCTTGGTGTAGAACTTCACGGCGAAGCCGCGCACATCGCGGGCGAGATCAGGCGATCCCTTGCTGCCGGCAACGGTCGAGAAGCGCACGAAGACCTCGGTCTGCTGCCCGACCGTGCCGAGCACATCCGCGCGGCAGATATCGGCAAGGCTGTCCGTCAGCTCGAACACGCCGTGCGCGCCGTAGCCGCGGGCGTGGACGACGCGTTCGGGGATGCGCTCGTGATCGAAATGGAAGATCTTCTCGCGGAGCTGGAAATCCTCAAGCAAGGTCGGGCCGCGAGGCCCCGCCTTGAGGCTGTTCTGACCATCGGCGACCGGAATGCCCTGTGCGCTCGTCAGGGTCAGCGCCGGATCGTTGGTCGACTGGTGGGTTTCGCCGCCAGCGCCCTGAACTTCCGCAAAAGATGTGGGGCTATCAGCGCCGACCGGCAGCTTGGGAGCCTTTTTCGGCGTTTCGCCCTTCAACTTCTTGTTGTCCGTCTTGCTGCTATCGCGCGCCATGTCTGAATTCCCCACCGCAGGACGCGGCACGGGGCTTCAACGCAGGGCGAGCACGATCAGCCCGCGCAATCGTCGTAATCTCGATCAGTGTTTATCATCATTGTCCAAAAGCGATGTTTGACCTCGATCAGCACGAATATCCGGATACGATGGCGCATCCCGGTCATTGATTGATTGCTCGAGGCAGCGTCACCGTTCAGCTGCCGCGGCCGGGAGACAACCGTGGCGCACTATCTGTTTCATCTTCACGAAGCGGGAGCGGTCACCCCCGACGAGCAGGGGCACGATTTCGACGATATGGAGTCTGCACGGCGCTATGCGGTGCGAAGCGCGCGAGACATTATGTCCGGCGAGATGCGCGACGGTTGCCTGTGTCTCGACTGTTTCATTCAGGTCGAGAATGTCGACGATGGCACAGCCTTCACGGTCCTGTTTCGCGATGCCGTGGCAATATCGCAGAAAGACGCTTCACCGCATCTTCATCGGAGACCCTGAGCCCAAAAGCCACGAAGCGAAGCTGAGGACGTGATGTCCATACCGCCTCGCTCCGCGGCAAAAGGTCAGGGGTGAAGGTCGCGAAGTCTGCCGCCGACGGCGCCAGCGGCACTGCCGATGAAGGCGCCAATGAGCAGCGAAAGCCCTGTGAAGGTGGCAAAAGCAGCGGCCGTTTTGCGCGCGGCATCGGCGGCTTCTTTGGTTACGACGACGTCGGTCGCGGGGGTCGCAATATGCGCGAGCGCCCCGGCGCCGACTGCGACGATCGCAAGGATCATGGTTGCCGTCGCCCAGGTCAGGAACCCGTGCGCCGTGTCGCGAAAGAACACTTCGTCGGTGTGAAGGCCGTGCCACCGCGTCCGCAAGCGACCGGCGAGGTAGCCGCCCATCAGCGCCGACAACCACTGGGTGACGATCAGCCAGATGCCCGCGCCGATCGTAAAGGTCGACGCCGCCGCACCGACGCCGGGCCACGGGGAGATCGACGCCAGACCGAAGGCGGAGCCGATGGTGAGAAGCGTGAGGGTCAGCGCGATCGCAGCGACGACCCCGCCCATTATGGCTGACCACGACATGGCCGATCCGGCTGGCCCTGCGGGGGCGCCGCTCGGGTAAAGGGCGGGATCGACCGCGCTATAGGGATTGGTGCTCATGCTCAGTGCCAGACGAGCAGGAGAATGATGATGATCGGCAGCGGAATGCCCAGCAGCCACAGCAAAATGCCCTTACCCATGTCGCCTCTCCTTATCGTGCCGCCTGATTGACGGTGCGGATGCGAAACGGACTGTGACAACCAGAGTTCCGGCGTTCCGGTGAAGGCTTCAGTTCTCCGCCCTTCCGAGTGTCTCCCTGAGTTCGTCGATACGACGGGAGGCGTCGGCCTTGCTCAGTCCATCGGCCGGCGGCACTTCCCCGGCTTCCTCGGAGAGAGTGGTCAAATAGGATGCCTGCGCCCCTGTCATCGGGTCATCGCCCGATACCCAATCGGCAGGATCTTTCTCCGTGTTCGATCCCGGGTGGGATTCGAGTTTCGGGTTGTCGAGCTGGTCAGCCATGATCTGTCCTTGTACTGCATTTGTTCTCGGTAAACTTCCGGCCAGGACGTTAAGTTCCCGTGTCATGGGTCGACGGAGAGTGGTCGAGTACCGATTGCCGGGCAGCGCCGGCGACCGTGGAGCCTGTCGGGAGTGGAAAAGCGTCAACGTGATGCCGGCCAACGCGAGTACGGTCCCGATGGCACGGGCGCCTAGCAGCAGGGTTTCGACGCGCGGCGATACCGTTGGGTGACTCCGGTTCGTTCGCAGGCGCGGCATTGCGTCCCGGACCGTCTCGATCAATCGACACGATAGGCGATCGGCTTGAAGCTGCCGCCGTTGGAGGCTGGCGCGGAGCAGGCGGTGAGGCCGATGACGAGGTCCATCGCCGCGCGGAACACGATGCGGTCGCCCGCCTTACTGACCGGCGGCTCGACGCGGAGCTTTCCCGTCGCGCCGTCGACCGGCACATTCATGAAGCAGTTGAACGCGACCGGGATGCGATCCGGCAGGACGCCGTAGGGCTCAAGCGCGGCGGCGAGATTGCCGAAGCAGCCGCGATGCTGCGGCAGGTCGGGATAGAAATGCACGAACGTCTCGCGGCTGCACGGCGTCAGCAGGAAATCGTGCAGGCCGACGCTGTCCTCGACGATCTCGAGCAGGATATTGCTGCGATTCGAATAGAGGCTGTGCCCGGTCGTCAGCCGGATCGTCTCGGCATAATCAAGCGTGCGGCCGGAAGAGATCACCTCGTCCATATCGCGCGCGTTGAAGGCCAGCAGATCGGCGACCTGCATGCCCTTCGGATCGATGACGGTGAGCGTCTGGCCCGAGGAAAGCGTAAAGGCGACGCCACTGCGCTCCGGGATGGTGACGGTGTCGCTCACGCCGGATCGCCCGAATCGGTGCCCGAATATTGGAACGGGCATCGCCATTCGCCATCGACCGCGCGGCCCGAATATTGCCGCGCCTCGCTCGCCTCGCCGTGGCGCGCTAGCATCGGGTTGCGCGTGCCCGCCAGCGCTTCGTCGCGGACCATGATCTTCTCGCGCATGCCCTCGTATTTGTTCTGCGCGCGCAGCATCGTGAACTGATCATGCAGGTTGAACACCATCGCCGGCCGCGCGAAGCGGCGCGCGGGGCGGCTTGCCTGCGGGTGGAGGCCGACGATGAAGAACGCCTCACCGCCGAAGTTCAGTGAGAAATGCGGGCTGTCCGGGTCGGCGCTGACGGAAGAATCGTAGCCCTGCCCGCGCCACACATCCTTGTCGGAGAGCGACTGCGCGCGCTCCCACAGCGCCGATTCGAACGCCGCCTCGTCGAGATCGTCCGGCCCCTCGAACACCACGGCGAAGCTGCGAAACAGAGCTGGATCGCGGCGATAGTCTGCGGCAAAGGTGAGCAGACCGTCATGAATGCGCAGGTCGTCCCAGGCACTGTCGATGCGGTCGCACGCCAGCACCTGCAGCGTTCCACGCGCGAGCGCCGCCTTCGCGCCGACGCAGGGAAAGTCGGGCTCCGCGACATAGGCGAGAAGACGTTGCTGGAGGTCATCCTGGCTTTGGTGCCGCCAGTTGAACATCGGTGTCTGCAATTTTGTCATGGCGGCATAGACGCCCGCCCGGATGCCAACGTTCCGGACAATCGTGCTGATGCGGATCAAGCCCGAGGTCGAGCCCGGAACGGGGTTGTGCCGCAACGGTTGAGCGACGACGCAAACGAAAGGATTTCACCATGTCCCTTATCGACAAGGTCGTCTCTGCCGTTACACCGCCCGAAAGCGAAAAGGCGCGCGTCGAGGCACGAGCAAAAGCTCAGGCTGCTGCGCAACCCGGCAGCTGGCTCTCGCAAATCCTGGGTCACCACCGAGAGATCGAGGATCTCTTCGACGCCGTGAAGATCGCAGAGACTGCGGTCGCCCGACGCAAGGCGCAGCAGGAGCTTGCGCTGCTGCTGACTGGGCACTCGATCGCGGAAGAGGCCGCTGTCTATCCGGCGCTCGCCGCGGACAAACAAGTCGGCCATGCCGAACTTGCCTATCAGGAGCAGTCGGCAGCCAAGATGGAGATGGGCCTGCTCGAGCGGCTGGACCCCTTGAGCGAAGACTATCTCGATAAGCTCGAACACATTCGCGGCGCGGTCGCGCATCACGTCTATTCCGAGGAAGGCACCTGGTTCCTCAAGCTCGCCGAGAGCGCGGACGCCGAAGAACAGGCGCGGATCACGGCGCGCTACGACGAGGAATTCGAGCGCTACACGTCCGGCGCGCATTGAGCGGGTGTGCAATGCCGAGGGCAGTCGTGCTTGGTCTCGGTATTACCGGTCCGACCGTCGACCGATGCAGGCTCGGCTATGGCGGCCGTCCGTTGCCAACGCTCGACCATATCCCTTCGGTGACCGGGCGTCGGCGGAGATGACCGGTATTGCTGATTGTTTGGTGATCGGCGGCGGACCAGCCGGCCTTACCGCCGCAATCTATCTGGCACGGTTTCACCTGGCGGTAAGGGTGTTTGACGCCGGGCTTAGCCGGGCGCTTTCGATTCCGCTAACCCGAAACCATGCGGGATACCCGGGCGGTATTGCCGGCTCCGACCTTGTCGGCAGGATGCGTCAACAGGCCGCACTCTATGGTGCCAGCCTCCTGCAAGGCACCATCGAAACCCTGGAAAAACATGCGGAAGGGCATTTCATCGCCCTAGCCCACGGCGCCGCGTGGGAGGCGCGAACGGTGCTCCTTGCGACCGGCGTCGTAAATCGGCGACCCCGAGGCCTTGACGACCAGACCCATGCCCGCGCCCTGGCAACCGGTCAGTTGCGATATTGCCCGATTTGCGACGGCTATGAAGTGACCGACAAGCAGGTCGCGGTGCTGGGAACGGGCGAGCGTGGCCTGCGCGAAGCGCTGTTTCTTCGGAGCTTCACAGCGAGCCTGTCACTGATCGCCCCGGACGACGTGCATGACCTAACGTCAAGCCAACGTGCCGAGCTTGAAGAAGCCGGAGTCGAAATCCTCGGTGCCTGCTCGACGATGGACTTTACGGGTCCGAAAGCCGTGCTGACCTTTGCCGACGGCTCCAGAGCGTTCGACGCCGTCTATCCGGCACTGGGCTCGGATATCCGCTCCGAACTGGCGCGCGGCGTGGGCGCGCGGACGAGCGAAGAAGGCTGTTTGACCGTCGATGCTCATCAACGCACGAACGTGCCGGGCCTCTATGCAGCCGGAGATGTCGTCCTCGGGCTCGATCAGATCAGTCATGCGATGGGGGAAGGCGGCGTAGCAGCGACGACGATCCGCAATGATTTGGCACGCCTCTCACCGCTGCGGCGAGCGGCCGCGCGCGGTCCGGGAAATTGATTGTGCACTGCAGCAACGATCGGTCTGGCGAAAGCGTTACACCTCTGCAGCCTTCGTCTGCGCCCGGGGGTCACACAGTGTCACGTTTAGGTCGAACGATCATGGAGCTGGTGGCTCAAAAGGGTAGTGCTGCCGCTCGCGTCACCCCGCCGCTGGAAAATCGGCTTGAAACTTTCCCGGAATTTGGACCGGACCCCGGTGCGCTGCGCGCGTGGAAATACATTCCCAACGGGCTCTTACCGCAAGCGCCTCTTGTCGTGGTGCTGCACGGCTGCACCCAAGGCGCTGCAAGCTACGATGATGGTTCGGGGTGGTCGCGGCTAGCCGACACATGCGGCTTCGCCCTGCTTTATCCAGAGCAGCAGGCGGCCAACAATCCGCAGCGCTGTTTCAACTGGTTTGCCCCTGACGACATACGGCGCGGTCAAGGCGAGGCCTCATCTATCCGGCACATGATCACCGCCATGATCGCGACCTATGATCTTGATCCGGCGCGCGTCTACATTACCGGACTTTCGGCCGGCGGCGCGATGACTTCGGTCATGCTGGCAACCTACCCCGAGACGTTCGCGGCAGGCGCGATTATCGCCGGCCTGGCTTATGGCAGCGCGACTGGCGTCGCGGACGCGCTGGCACGGATGCGAGGGCAGGGGTTTCCCGCCGAGGCGGCGCTTGTCGATCTCGTTCGAAACGCCGCGCCCGCGCCGGTTCGTTTTCCGAGCATTTCTATCTGGCACGGTGCCGCTGATACGGTCGTCGTTCCCGAGAACGCCAAGCGCCTCACGGCCCAGTGGCGCGGCGTTCACGGCCTTTCCTCTGCTCCAGCGCGCTCGGACACGTTCTCCGGCAGCATGCGCCAATCCTGGACCGACCCGTCAGGCACGACGCGGATCGAAAGCTTTCTTGTGCCCGGCATGGGACACGGCGTCCCTCTTGCGACGCGCGGTGCGGAAGCCTGCGGTGTTCCGGGACCCTTCATGCTGGAAGCAGGGATAAGCTCGACACGAGAGATCGCACGCTTTTTCGGTCTTCTTTCACAGACCCCGATGAGCGCTGCTCCACCGGCTGCATCAGTAGGCAGGACGCCCGTCTCCTATGAAACGCCGGCCGTCGATGTGAGCGCAGCTCCGCCGAAGCCGGGCAAAGGCATATCCGATGTCATCGAGGACGCTTTGCGGGCGGCGGGCTTGATGCGCTGAAGCAGTATTTTGGGCCGGAGCAGTTCCGGCCCCGATGTCGACAATGAGAGACGCCGCCACGTCGCGCGGCGCATGAGCCGAGAGGATGCAGGTTGACGGAAATCGCCGAATGGGTCGCCCCGATCGCGACCATGATCGCTGCCATGATGACGGCCGCAAATCTCGGTGCCCGTACCACCGGCTGGGGCTTTGTCGTCTTCGTGATCGGGTCGCTTTCCTGGATAGTGGTCGGCCTATCATCGGGGCAAACTAACCTTCTCGCCACCAACGCGTTTTTGACGCTCGTAAACCTCGTGGGCATCTGGCGCTGGCTTGGTCGACAGCGCGCCTACGAAGATGGCGGTCGCTCGGCGCGCGACGCCAGTCGCAAATCCTCCGCCCCGACGCTGTTCACGGCGACGGGCATCGCCGGGATGAGCGTCGATACCAAGGACGGCCGAACTGTCGGCAAGACCGTCGAGGCCCTCATCGAGTGCCGGACCGGCGAAGTCAGCTACGTCGTCGTCGCGAGCCCGGCAGCAGGCGGCATCGCCGAACAGCTGCGGGCCGTCCCGCGTGAAGCCATCGTCTTTCATTGCGACGGCCTGAGCATAGATTTGTCGAACGCAGCCTTCGAGGCGCTTGCGCCGCTCAAGGACGGGGACTGGCCCGACACTGCGGTCCCGCAAGTGGCGCAGGCGGCATGAACCTCGCCTTCATTGCCACGCAGCTCGCGAAGACCCTGACCGAGAGCAACGTCGTCTATCTCACCGACGACGAGCAAGATGCGGAACGTTTGGCCGCAGTGCTGCGCAAAATCACGCGGGACGATGCGGTGGTGCATCTGCCTTCGAGCGATGCTCTCCCAGGCGACGTCGCGCCGGCATCGCCGGCGAATATTGGCCGCCGGGTCGCAGGGTTGCGCGCCTTGCGTGGGCTCCAGTCCGAACCCGTGCGCGCGCACATCGCCTGCATCCTGAGCGGGGAAGCCGCGGCCAGGCGCTATCCTCTCCCGGAGGCCTTTAATGGTGCACCGCCGACGTTACACGCCGGCGACCCAATCGATCCGGAAGCGCTGACCGCGCAACTCGAGGCCCTCGGATATTTTGCTGACGACCGGGTCGATGAACCCGGCGAAATGGCAGTCCGGGCGGAGGTGATCGATATCTTTCCCGCAGACGCCGGGCTGCCGGCCCGTATCGAATTTGGGGACGGTCGGATTACTGCGATCCGTTCGTACGATCCCATCACGCAACGCTCGCGCGACGACCGTGACAGTCTCGAAATTGGCCGCGCGGCGGAACCGCCGATTGAAGAGGCCGTGTCCTGTCTATCCCATTTGACACCGGGCGTGCTTGGCATGTCGGAAAAGGCGGACGCACGGCGGCAGCGCTTTGTCCAGCTCGCCACGGACGCCGCCAAGGGCGCTGCGCCACACTGTGACGCGATCGACGCTGCAGAGTGGTCGCGCGCCGCATCGGCGTGGCGCGGGCTGTCTTTCGATGATGACTTTGTATCTGTGCCACGCTTTGCCGAGACGCGCGCGCCACTTGCCGCGCTGACGCGGTTCGTTAAACCGCTGCTTGCGGCAGGACATTCCCTGGTGCTCGCTGGGAGCGGTCGCGACATCCGCTTTTTGCGTGGCAGGCTGGCCAAGCGGCTTGGGGTAGAGTTTTCCGAGATTGCAGACTGGTCAGAGCTCGCGAGCCCGAAGCCTGGAACGGCGGCCTGCGTCGAACTCCCGGTGGATGCGGGATTTGTCACAGAGTCTCTGGTGCTGATCGCCGCTGCCGACCTTCTGGGGAGCCGCGCGGTACTCGAGGATGGTGACGCGGGTGCCGGCAACCCGTGGTCCGATCGGGAGACGGCAATTCGGATCGGCGACGTCGTCGTTCACGAGGATCACGGAATCGGGCGTATTGCCGGGCTGGATCCTGCGCCGTCTTCGGGGGACGGCGGGAGCGAAATGATCGCGCTGGAATATGCAGCTGGAGCTCGCAGGCTCGTTCCGGTCGAGGAGGCCGATCGGATCTGGCGCTATGGCACGGATGCCCATGCTGTGACGCTCGACAAGCTTGACGGGTCGAGTTGGCAGAAGCGCAGGGGCACGATCGACGCTGCGATTGCCGAAAGCGCGAAAGCGCTGACCGCGCTTGCCACGGCGCGCGCGAAGCTCAGCGCGCCAGTGCTGGCGCCAGATTCTGCGGCCTATGAGCGGTTCGTAAGCGGCTTTCCGTTCAACGAAACTGGTGATCAGGCCCGGGCGATTGCCGCCGTGCGCGACGATCTGGCGAGCGGAAAGCCCATGGACCGTCTGGTCGTGGGCGATGTCGGATACGGCAAGACCGAAGTGGCACTCCGGGCCGCGGCGCTCGCGGCGCTTTCCGGTCATCAGGTCGTGGTCGCGGCCCCGACGACCGTACTGGTGCGCCAGCATCACGAAAGCTTCCGAAGCCGCTTTGTAGACACCGGTGTGACTGTCGCTGCCTTGTCGAGACTATCGAGCGCTGCCGAGAAAAAGGCGGTCAAGGCCGGCCTTCGCGACGGGTCGATCCAAATCGTCATCGGCACAGGCGCGGTCATGGCTAAAGGCGTAACTTTCAAAAATCTCGCGCTCGTCGTGGTCGATGAGGAACAAAGGTTCGGCGCCGCCGACAAGTTGCGCCTCCGCGGCAAGGGCGAGACCCATCTGCTGACGCTCAGCGCCACGCCCATTCCCCGCACTTTGCAGATGGCGCTGATCGGGCTGCAGCAGATCTCGATCATCGCAACCCCGCCCGCGCGGCGGCAACCCATCCGCACCAGCCTCGATCACTATGACGATGGGCGAATCCGCACGGCGCTGATCCGGGAAAAGGGACGCGGCGGGCAAAGTTTCGTGGTCGTGCCGCGCATCGAAGACATGGCGCCGCTCGCCGCCAAGCTGAAGCGCCTCGTGCCCGATCTCTTGCTGGTCGAAGCGCACGGCAAAATGCCGGCCTCTGACACTGACGAGGTGATGGTCGATTTCAGCGCCGGGCGCGGCGATGTTTTGCTCGCCACCAATATTATCGAAGCCGGGCTCGACGTTCCCCGCGCCAACACCATGATCGTCTGGCGTGCCGACCGGTTTGGGCTGGCGCAGCTTCATCAGCTGCGCGGACGCGTCGGCCGGGGCAATCGCCGCGGGCAGGTCATCTTGTTGACGGAAGCGGATGGGGCGATCGGCGAGAGAACCCTCAAGCGCCTGCGAACGCTCGCGACGTTCGATCGCCTGGGTGCCGGATTTGAAATCAGCGCCCGCGACCTGGACATGCGCGGTGCGGGCGATCTGCTCGGCGACACCCAGGCAGGGCACATAAAGTTGATCGGTATCGACCTTTATCAGCATTTGCTGGGCGCTGCCGTTCGCGCTGCGCGCGGTGAAGCGGTCGAGCGCTGGACGCCCGAGCTCCATATCGGCGCCGCTGGAGCCATCCCAAAAAGCTGGATCCCGGAGGACGATGTGCGCCTATCCCTTTACGTCCGCCTGTCACGTCTTGTGGAAGAGCCCGCAATCGATGCCTTCGAGGACGAATTGCTCGATCGCTTCGGCCCCCTTCCGAGAGAAACCGAAGCTTTGATGGCCGGCGCCCGGATCCGGCTTGCCGCGCGGATCGCCCGCGTCGCTCGAATTGACGCCGGAGCCGCTGCGATCGCGCTCACGCCGCGCCCCGATTTCGAGCCGCACAGCACCGGGTTGGTGGAGAAGCACGGCCGCTGGCTGCTGACAGAGCGCACGGATGATACGAACCGGCGCGAGCGGGTACAGGCTTTACTCGAAGGCCTTGCCGACTGACGTCGCTCACGGCGCAGCTTTCGCTTAAGGCGACGATGGTCAGCTGCAGGCGGTCACTGCTGGCGACGCCAACGCAATTGAGAGCGTGTTCAACCGAACAAAGCGCGGAGGACTCTCCTGCATCGTCCGCGTGATCAAGGCGATGTCATCCATCATTCTGGCGAGATTGCTGACCGCCCGGCACGGCGTATTATTCTGCTGAGCCGGGCTCGGCCATCTTGCGATGCTGTTCGGCAAGGACCGAGGCCGGCGTGACGTGCGCGAGCGCTGCCTGTCCCTTGTTCTTCCAGCCCGATACGATGCTGGCCTTGCCGGTCATCAGCGCATCCCAGCCGTCCTTGGCCACATCGGCGGGGTCACTCTTGTCGTTCGACGCCCCGACCGAGGTATCGAGCATGTCGGCGCGGTCGAAGAATTCGGTCTCGACAGGGCCGGGCATCAGCGTTGTCAGTGTGACACCCTTCGAGTCCCTAATCTCGTTGCGCAGCGCATCGGTGAAGCTGTCGACGAACGTCTTTGTGCCGTTGTAGACCGCCTGGAAACTCTAGCGTTTTAAACGCATGCGAGCGCACCGTATTGCGTGCGGAGCCTGAGCCCGTTTCGTCTCATATGTATTTCGCTTCTCGTGAGCCCGACACGAGATTGACCTGTTCTTAATTTGTTCTATTCTCGCCTCATGGCCCGATTCGCTGTGCTCCGCCCGAACCCTTCATCGCGCAGTCGATCCTCGCCGCGCCCGGTTGGGCCCGGATTGGCATCACGATGCCTGATCCGGGTTTGCGCGAGCGCGCGGCGCACGAACTCGCGCGCGCGATTACGGCGGGAGGTTCGCAGACGCCGATTGCCGATCCTGACCCACTGCCGTTGCGCGGAGCGAGTCGCAATATGAGGAATAGATGATGGATAGCTTTAAGGTCGACGACGCTGCCAAGTTTCACCTCGTGCAGCAGGTGATGCCGCAGCTGTTCGATGCGCTTGCGTCGGTAAGCTCGGACGGCGACGTCTGTGCAGATGACGTAATCGATTTCCTATCGCTGTGCACCGCGACACTGCTCGACAACGACACGTATCTTACGACCCCCCGCCATCTTCGGCTGGGCGCGCAGACCGTTGCCAAGCATGTCGAACGTCGCACCAAGGAGTTGCGCGCCGCGCAGGAAGGGACGGGTCAGAGTCTCTTGTCGCTGGTGCTGGCGCTTCGCGGCGATACGCTGACGCGCGCTTTGACCGCGCATTGATGCTGTCCCGTCGTCAGGCATGTCGGCAAGACGGCCAGGCAAATGCGGTTTGGTATTATAGTCTTTCCTCATGAAATGGGCTGATCGTTGATCGATATCAGCGTCAAATTCATGGGACCTTCTGCAACCTCACCAACTGATCGCGAGTTCAATCTTTCAGCGGACCCTGACATCGCCGCATGGAAGGACCGCATATGGATGAAAAGACACGCCGACAGGCGCTCAAGGCAGCAACTCTCGGCGCAGCGGCAGCCCTAGCCTCGCCGGTCGCCGCCCAGATGGGTGGGTCCAAAGCGCAGCCGGGTGGCAAGCAGGATCCTCGCAGCAAATACCCGAAGCCGCCCTTCAAGTCGCAGTCGCAGCCGTGGCCAGGGCTTGCGAGCAAGATGAACCCGAGGCCTGATCACGGCGACACAAGCTATGTCGGATCCGGGCGTCTGACCGGCCGCAAGGCGCTCATCACGGGCGGCGACAGCGGCATGGGACGCGCGGCTGCGATTGCTTTTGCACGCGAAGGCGCTGACGTCGCGATCAACTATCTCCCCGAAGAAGAGCCCGATGCCCGGGAAGTGGTGGAGCTCATCCGCCAGGCAGGTCGCAAGGCTGTGGCACTGCCCGGCGACATCCGTACAGCCGCCTTCTGCAAGGATCTCGTGGCCAAGGCTCTCGCAGGCCTTGGAGGGCTCGACATCCTCGTCTGCAACGCCGCGCGCCAGCAATCCATTCCCTCGATCCTCGATGTCACCGACGAGGAATTCGACCGCACGATGAAGACCAACATCTATGCGCCGTTCTGGATCATTCGCGCGGCGGTTCCCCATCTCGACCCCGGCTCCGCGATCATCGGCACGGCGTCGGAGCAGGCCTACAATCCGGACGGCGACCTTTATGCCTATGCGCAAACCAAGGCCGCGACGATGAATTACGTGAAGAGCCTGGCAAAGCAGCTTGGGCCTAAAGGCATCCGGGTGAACGGCGTGGCGCCGGGTCCGATCTGGACACCGTTGCAGGTCTCGGGCGGCGCAAGCCAGGGCAAGCTCGTGACTTTTGGGGCGACCGCGCCGCTTGGCCGGCCGGGCCAGCCTGCGGAACTCGCCGGCATCTATGTGCGGCTCGCCGAGGACGATGGCAGCTATACGACCGGCAACATCTACGGCGCCGGCGGCGGACAGGGTCAGCCATGAGGCAGTTGCGCATGCGCTTGCCGCTGCGGGTGCTGACAGCGGGCGGTGCCGCGCTGGCGCTGGTCGCTCCGGCATTTGCGCAAGGCCCTGGGTCGCAAAGGACCCGTGAGTTCGTGTCGGCGTCGGCGCAGTCCGACCAGTTCGAGATCGACGAGGCGGTCACCGCGCTCGCGCAAAGCGAGAACCCCGACGTTCGTGGCTTTGCGACTCGGATGATCGAAGATCATCGAAAGACGTCTCAAGCATTGGCGGATGCGGTCTCGCGGTCGAAACTTGCCGCGCCCCCGCCCGGGATCGGCGGCGACCAGTCGATGTTCCTGAGCGCCCTCCAGAGTGCTCGCGGAAGCGAGTTCGACCGGCTTTACGCCCGCCAGCAGGTTCTTGCGCATCACGCCGCGCTCGTGACGGTAGAGGTCTATGCCGCCTCGGGCGACGATCCAAACCTTCGTGCAGTTGCGGCCGATACGAGCGCGCTGATACAATCGCACAGCGCGATGGCCGATCAGCTCGCAGCAAAAATGGAAGAGGGCCAGGCCCGACCGTAACGGTGAGCAGCGAGGCGATCGCCAGCGAATCGTTCCCCAAACTCCCGAGTCAGGCTGCCACGGTGTTGCGCCGGCGCGCGCGAGCGGACCGCCGATCGTTTGTAATCTTGCGCCACGCTTCGACCGCGGCTGTTGCGTGTTGTGATCGATCGGCTCGAGCCCGATCCTGGCGCAGCGACGGCGAGATCCGCGCCGGATCGGCCTTCCCCCAATGGCCGTCCCGGTAGCGGGAAGGGCCATCACGTTCTCCCGCGTGATGGCCCTTCGATTGGCGCAATCGCAGCACATTCGGTTATGCACGCCGGTCCATCCCGCGTTAAACTAAGCGGTCGCGAGCGTTGGGGCATCCTGTGGCTCCCTTCTCGATCTTCTCAACGGTCCTTACGCGTCGGGATCGGACGACGCGGCTCAGTCGCGCGCGTTGGTTTTAGCCGCCAGATTCACGGCGGCCTTGCTCCGATTTTCCTCGGCGCTGGTTGCCATGGTCTCCCAGACCATGGCCGAGCGCTTATGCATCTCCCGGCGATTTCGCAAAGTCGTATTCGCTGCGGCGGCGCGCGCCTCGGCAGCATGGGCGCGGTACGTCTCGATATCGTTCATTCATATTCCTATCGCGCGGCTCGCAGCTCCTCGCGCTCCTTGCTAACCCCCGGCATTGGCGCACGGTTGCAAGGACATTCGCAGAAACGGCTCTTCGCCGCGCGCTAATCGAGACGGCAGACCCCCAAAAGACATTTGGCCGGAACTACCGCCTCAGGCCGTTGTTCGCCTCTTGAAGGAGCCAGATCATGTCCGACCTTGCCGAGCCGCCTGCCATCCCGCTGTCCGACGCCCATACGAAGCGGCCGTCCCTGAGCGGGCGAAAGGCGCTCATCTCCGGCGGTACCACCGGGATTGGCCGCGCGATCGCGGTGCTGCTCGCCGCGGAAGGGGTCGACGTGTTCGTTTGCGGTCGCGATCCGCAGCACCTTGACGATGGACTCGCGCGGATCCGCGACGTCGGCAAGGGTGACGGGATCAGCTTGGACCTTGCCGAGCCCGATGCCGTCGACCGCTTCGTGCGGGCTGCCAAGGACTATTTCGGCGATTTCGACATCGCCATCATCAATGCCGCGATCCCGGCTAAGGGCCTGACGGCGATGACCGCGGAAGAGCTTCGCTACGCTGTGGCAGTCGATTTCACCGCCTATCTGACCACCGCATACGCCGCTGCGGACATCATGAAGGATCACGGCGATATCATCTTCATCGGATCGGTCGCATCGCATCTGCTCGGGGCCGAAAGCAGCGTCTATGCGGGCATGAAAGCGGGTATCGCCGGGTTTGCGGAAGCGGTGCGCAAGGAGCTTGGCCCGAAAGGCATCAAGGTTTGCAACGTCGAGCCTGCAAAGACCGGCGCGGACTTTCAGTACGCCACGTATACCGCCGAGGAACAGGCCGAGGAAAACCGCAAAGAGACGATGCTGCGCGCCGAGGATATCGCGGTCGCCGTCCATTTCGCGCTGACCCAGCCGCGCCGCGCCGTCGTCCAGCAAATCTCGATCGCACCCCGCGCCCGGGGTGAAGAATGACGGGCTTCGCCGTCGATCGCCTGATCTTCGGGCCGGATGACATTGACCTTTCGCGCTCTCCGCTCGCCGGTCATTTTGATGCCGAAACTTATGTGCTCGGCGCCTTCAACCCCGCGCTGACGCGTCTGCCAAATGGCAATCTGGCCATTTTCGTTCGCGTCGCCGAGGCGCTGCGCAAACCCGTGGTCGACGGCCATGTGCAGGCAATCCGGTGGGAGGAGGGACGATATTGTCTCGATGCCTGGCCGCTGGATCTTTGTGACACGGCCGACCCGCGCAAATTCCTCGTGCGGGGTGGCGCGTGGAAGGTCATGGCGCTGACGTCGCTCTCGTGGATCCTGCCCGTGGAGCTCACGCCCGATGGGCTTGAGGTCGTGACCGTCCATTACGATAAGGCGATCGCGCCGCACGCCAGTTTCCAATGCTACGGCGTCGAGGATCCGCGCGTGTCGAAGGTCGGAGAACGCTGGTTGATGACGACCTGTTCGGTCAGCCCCGAACGCCATTCCACCACATTGTACACTTCGGAGAACGGCCTCGATTTCGTGTTCGAGGATATCGTGCTCGACCATCAGAACAAGGACATGCTGATCTTCGAAGGCCAGATCGAGGGAAAATATTGGGCGCAAACCCGGCCCCTTGGAGATCTGTACTTCGCCTATCCGCCGGGCAGCGAATGGCGCGGGGGGCCCTCGATCAATCTGGCGACCTCGCCGGACGCCCTGCACTGGAAGCCCCACCGCGAGCCCGGCATTCGGCCGCACGCGGCGACGGTGTTTACGGCCCGCATGGGCGGTGGCACGCCACCGATCCTGACCGATCGCGGCTGGCTGACCTTGTGGCACGGCGTCGAACCGCGCGAGATCGTCGGGATCTATCGGACCTACTGGTCGATCCTCGACCGCGACGATCCGGCCAAGGTCGTCGCCACCAGTCACACACCTTTGCTCGAAGCGGCACCCGCACTGACCCAGCCCCTCGAGGACAAGATGTATGTTCGCGACGTGGTGTTCACCACCGGCATAGCCGATGGCGGCGACCATTACATCGTCGCTTCCGGCGAAGCCGATCTCGCCTGTCGGATCACGCACATTCCTAGGGAGACCTTCCAGGCTGCGTGAAAGGGACCCGCTCTTGTGAAAATCGCGACCTATAATGTGAACGGCGTCAACGGCCGCCTTGCCGTCCTGCTGCGCTGGCTGCGGGAAGCCGAGCCCGACGTCGTGGTATTGCAGGAACTGAAGGCGCCGCAGGAGAAATTTCCGGAAACAGCGATTCGCGACCTTGGTTATGATGCGATATGGCACGGGCAGAAGAGCTGGAACGGCGTCGCGATGCTCAGCCGCGTCGGGGAGATCCACGAGACACGTCGCGGGCTACCGGACGATCCGGACCCTGCGCAGAGCCGGTACATCGAAGCGGCCGTCAACGGCATTCTGATTGCCGGTCTGTATCTGCCCAACGGCAACCCACGACCGGGGCCGAAGTTTGACTACAAACTCAAATGGTTCGACGCACTGATCGCGCATGCCGCAAGCCTCTTCGATAGCGGCTTGCCCGTCGTCATCGCCGGCGATTTCAACGTCATGCCGACGGAGGCCGATGTCTACAAACCCGAACGCTGGCGCGAGGATGCGCTGTTCGCGCCGGAGGTCCGCGAGGCCTTCTTCCGGTTGACGGGCCAGGGCTGGACCGACGCCTTGCGCAAGATCCACCCGGACGAGACGATCTACACCTTCTGGGATTATTTTCGGAACGCTTATGGTCGGAACGCAGGTCTGCGGATCGATCATCTGCTGCTCAGCCCTTCGCTGACAGCTCGTCTCGTGGACGCGCAGGTCGATCGCGACGTGCGCGGCTGGGACAAGACCAGCGATCACGCGCCGGTCTGGATTGCGCTTTCAGACGAAAAGCCCAGCCGTGGGAAGAAGCGCTGATGCCTGCCCGAAGCGCCGGCATTCTCCTGTACCGCCACACGCGCGGCATGCTCGAGATGCTGCTCGTGCATCCCGGCGGACCGTTCTGGCGGAACCGACACGCGGGCGCCTGGCAGCTCCCGAAAGGTCTGGTAGAACGCGGCGAGGAAGATGCCACCGCAGCACGGCGCGAGGTCGCCGAGGAACTCGGAATCGTCATCGACGAGCCGCTGATATCCTTGGGGGAAATTCGTCAGGCCGCCGGAAAGATCGTCGCCGGCTTCGCGGTCGAGCGCGACATGGACCCGGCCGCCTTGGTCAGCACGATGATCGAGATCGAATGGCCGCCCCGCAGCGGGCGAAAGCGCTCGGTGCCCGAGGTCGACGAGGCGTGCTGGTTTGATGTTGCCGGGGCTCGGCACTGCATCCTGCCAAGCCAGGCGCCGCTGATTGATCGGTTGCTGAGGCATGTAGAGGATCCGGGCGCCCCGCCTGCATGTCCGCATGTGCCTCCCGGTACCTCCGAGACGAACGGAACGCGCGGTCGTTCGTTTAGCCTCCACAGGAGATGATCATGGCTGACCTCAAGACTGCCGACCGCGACGCGCTCGATTCAAGCACGTTCGCATTTGCGAAGCAGCGCAAAGAGCCGCTGGAGAATGCGAGCCATGTCCGCAACGCCATCGCCCGGTTCAACCAGGTGAAGGACGTGAGCGATGACGAGCGCGACGCCGCCTGGAAGCGTATCAAGGCCGCCGCCAAGAAGCACGGCGTAGACGTCCAGGAAAAGAGCTGGCGTGAAATCGGCAAGGGCTGAGCAGATCGGGCGATGGTGAATCCGTGAAGCGCGTTGCCCAACCACGGCCGGGCGAAGACACCCGTCAGCCGGCCTCCCGGGACCTTGATGGACGATCGCCGGTCACGCCCGATGGGCGCTACATAGTTGTGCGGGGGCGGCTGTGGCGCGCCTCAAATCCGAACCTGCCATCCGCGCAGCGCGCGTCCCTCGTCAAGGCGCTGATGGACGCCCGTCGCGCGGTGCATCAGGCCAGAAAAGCGGGTGACCCGGCCACGGAAGCTACCGCGCACGCGGCGGTCGGCAGCGCGAAGATCGCGCTGGGTGAGCGCGGCCCACCATGGTGGACCGATGGAGCGCCCGATCTCAACAGACATATGGTGCGAACCACGCCCTACGCCGCGTGGTTCGAGGCACTCACGCAACAATGACCGAATCTTCGAAAGCCGCCGAACCTAGATACGGCACCGCCGGCTGGTCGATCCCACGCGCTTCCACCGAGGCGTTCCCAGCTCATGGATCACACCTCGAACGCTACGCATCGCTATTCCCGGCGGTCGAAATCAATTCTTCCTTTCACCGGCCGCACAAGCGCGCGACCTACGAACGCTGGGCGGCCAGCACGCCGCCCGATTTTCGCTTTTCGGTAAAAATTCCGAAAGATATCTCCCACGGTCGCAAGCTGGTCGACGCGCACGATGCTCTCGCAACCTTTCTGGATCAGGCAGGCGGGCTGGGATCGAAGCTCGAGGTGCTTCTTCTCCAGCTGCCCCCCAGCTTCGCGTTCGATGCCGCTACCGCAACCAGCTTCTTCGAGATGGTGCGGGGGCGGGTCGGTCCGGACCTGGGCCTTGCGTGCGAGCCACGTCATGCCAGCTGGGCAGGCGACGGTGCGACCGCCGCCATGCTCGCGCAGCATGTCGCCCGCGTCGCTGCCGACCCGGTTCTGCTACCGGATGGCGCGGAGCCCGGCGGATGGAGCGGCCTGCGCTATCATCGTCTCCACGGGGCACCTCGCATCTATTATTCTCCCTACGATGCTGAACGTCTCGAACTGCTCGCACGCTCGATCGTTGCGGAGGGCGCGGCGGGATCCCGGTGCTGGTCTATTTTCGACAATACGGCCTCAGGCGCCGCCACCACAGATACCCTCTCACTTCAACGCCTCCTGCGCAGCGACGCGCTCTAGTGCAGCCGGGTCGCGCGCGCCCGCGGCAATGGCGACCGCGTTTTCCGCCATGTGGCCATTCTGGTCTCTGGCGCGTTGGAAGAGCGAAGGAAAAGCTCATGCCAATCGAAAAGACCCGCAGTCCTGACGGTGTGGAGCATCAGCTCCAACCTCGCGGCGAAAAGGACATCGGCCCGGACATCGGCGTGCGTGCGCCGATGAACGCGCCGGCAGACGACGACATCGGCGCGATTGGGACGGGCAGCGGCTATTCCGGGCAGGAATTTGACAGCGCCGGACAGGCGGCGTGGCGCGCCGGGCAGCAGCGCCGTGCCGTGCCTGCGGACGGCAAGGTCAGCGATAGCGGTGCCGGTGCGGGCGGCGGCAATCCGGGCGAAGACTTTGACGTCGCTACCCCCGGCGGGGCGTGATTTTCCGGACCGCCTGAAGGCCGGACCCACTCGAGAGGACAAGACATGAGCGACGAACCAAACAAGCCGGGCGGCAGCTTCGATAAGGGTGGCGACGCGCGCGATGTCGCGGATCTGCAGGCGGTGAAGAACCAGAGTTCGGTGAAGCCGGAAGACTATCCCGAGCCGGCGGGCGGGACGCCCCCAGAGGCGCGGGATGTCGATGAGGACGATCCCCACAAGACCGAAAAGCTGGCGCAGGCGGGGCGCGATATCGATCCCGACGAGGGCACCGATTGATCGCGTGCGACGCTCAAACTTTGAAGGATGACATCATGCCGAACGAACCCGCCGAACAGCGTGAGGATACAGCGTCAGAACCCTATGAGCCCAAGGGCGGGGAGGACGAGGGTAGCACCGAACATGACGGCAAGGACGACCATCTTCACGATGACCAAAAGCCGACCACCAAATGATGTTTAAGGAGGCGGCGGCGCTCCCCTGAACGGCGGTGGGGTCGCCTAAGGACTATGTGCTTCTGGTCTTCAGTTCGGGCGGCTTCGTTGCGGCACTCACCCGGCGTGCCGCTGGGCCGTTACCAGCACCAGCTTCCTCACCGTCGGGACAGCAGCTCGTCGACCGTGCCATCCGCAGACGCGGCAGAGTTAGACCCGGCGCCCGCTTCGCGCTCCAGGGCGTCGCGGATCGCGCAGATTTCCGCATCCGTCAGATGTTCGATACCGATGAACTCCGGCCGCGCATTGGGGATCGCGCGCATCAATTCATCGAGTTTGGCCTGGATGGCGGATCCGTCGCGGTTCTGACTATTCTGGATCAGGAAGACCGCCAGGAATGTCAGCACGGTCGTACCGGTGTTGATGACGAGTTGCCAGGTGTCGGAATAATGAAAGAGCGGGCCCGTCACGGCCCAAAGGATGCAACAGCTGGTCGCGATGATGAACGCGACAGGCTGACCCATCAGGCTCGCGCTGCGCGACGCTACTCGGGTGAAAAAGCTATCCAACGATGGTCTCCCACGTCGCGAATTGGCCCCGAGCGACGGCGATCAGGCAACCGGGACAGCGGCGGCCCATCAGTCGATGGGCCGCCGCCTCTGCGTCAGCGTCCGGTCGAGACGTTGCCCTTGAAGTCGAGACCCACGTGCAGCGTGCGGCCGCCCTTGCGCGCGGTGCCGCGCCAGACGCCGTGCTTATCCTTGGTCAGCGCCGAAACGTTCGTGAATCCGGACTTAGCGATATGTTCGCGCGCCTGAGCCTGTGTGAACGAATTGGCGCCGCTGCGGGACGTCCCGTCATCGACGGTGTGGGTGTCCTTGATCGCGACATTGTTTTTTGCCGGTGCGACTTGTGCCAGTGCGGGCGTCGCCAGCAAGGCGACCCCGAGCAGGGCTATCGGAGCGATACGCATAAGGCTGTTCCTTCGGAAGAGGGCGATTAGACGCGGTCGTAGCGGCTTCGCTCTGCGGCGATGGCGTCGTCGGTATAGGCCGGCGCCGCTCCGTCGAACTTGCTCCAGCCCTGCGCTTCATAGGCTTGACGGCGATCCGCCACGTTGACGGTGCGGTCGTCGCTCAGAATGTTGCGCGCCGTCGGCACCAAGGGTTCGTCGACCTTGGCAGTCACAAGCGTGCCGCCGCGGCGGACGCCCTCGGCATAGACGTGCGCGTCCTTCTCCGGAACGCCCGCATGGGTCAGTGCGCCGACCAGGCCGCCCGCGGCCGCGCCAATAACGGCACCGCCCGCTGCACCCGCCGCCGTTGCCGCCAGCCAGCCGGCGGCTACGACCGGGCCAATGCCGGGAATGGCGAGCAGGCCAAGACCGGCCAGCAGACCCCCCACGCCGCCGACAGCAGCACCGATACCTGCGCCCTTGCCAGCGTCTTCGGCGGCTTCCGCGGCGGGACCGTCCTTGTCATGGCCGACGATGCTGATGTCGCGGTGCGGGACGCCCGCAGCCTCAAGATCCTGAACCGCGCGGCGTGCGTCGCCGTAATGGTCGAACAAGCCTGTAATTGTCTCTGTCATGATGATCTCTCCTATGCCCGGCGTCGTGCCAGGCGGTCCGTGACGTTCTGGAATCCGTAAATGTTCAGCGTGCGGTGCCGCGGACGACGAGATGGTACAGCACGAGCACGACGACAGCGCCGACGACGGCAACGAGCAGGCTGTAAATGTTCAGACCCGTTACGCCGGACGCGCCGAACTGATTGAACAGGAACCCGCCGACCACCGCGCCGACGACGCCCAGCACGATGTCGAGCAGCAGCCCTTCTCCGGTGCGATTGACGAGCTTGCTGCCGATAAAGCCCGCGACGAGGCCGAGCACGATCCATGCAAGAATAGACATTGCCGTTCTCCTTTCAGACCGGGCAGTGGCCCGGATGGTGGAGAAATAAGGGCGCGCTGCCTGCCCTCAAAGATGCGCAGGCACCCCATCGATGGGTGCGTCGGCACCCATTCGCGCACTTAATGGTGGGGATCGAACCCGAGCTGATGCCCGCGGTCGCGCGCCCAGATGATGGCCTCGGCACGACTGTGCGCATTGATTTTGGCGTAAAGCCGCGCGACGTGATTGCGTATGGTGTTGCGCTTCAGCGAGAGCGCTTCCGCGATCGCGTCGTCGGTCTTGCCTTGCGTGATGAGCCCCAGCACCTCGCGCTCGCGTGCGGTCAGCGATACGATCGGCAGCGCGGCCTTGCCCGACGGCGAGGGGTCCCGAAGCGCCGCCAGCCGGTCCATGATCTTCTGGCTGAGCCAACTTGAATCCTGCATCGCCGCTTCGATGGCGGCGATGAGATCGAGCTCGGTGCGCTTGCGGTCGCTGATGTCCTGGAACGCGGCGAGAATGCAATATTGGCCATTGATCGAAACGGTCTCCGCCGAGGCCAGACAGGTCACCAGCGCGCCGGTGCGTGTCTTCACCTGGAGTTCGTAGCCGCGAAAGGACCCGCTCTCCGACACCTTCTTCTCGATCTCGCGCCGTGTCGCGGAGCTTTCGAACAGTTCGATCTCGGCGGGTTTGCGGCCGACGACGCTGTCATGTCCCCAATCGGTCAGCGCGAGGAAAGCGTGATTGACGTTGAGGATGCGGTGACCGTCGAGACTGGTGAGCAGCATCGGCACCGGTGCGAACCGGAAGGCGGTCGCGAACCGCTCCTCGCTCTGGCGCAGCGCCATCTCCGCGCGGCGGCGCGGTTCAAGATCCGCAAAGGTGAAGATCATGCATGGCTCGTTGTTCGGCATTTCGGCGGGATGCCCCGCCAGGAGCACAAGCTTGCTGTCGCCGTCTGGCAGCGGCAGGTCCGCCTCCATCTGCGGTATCGTCTCGCCGTTCGCGAGAAGCGCCTTCGCTTTGTCCTTTTCCGCAGCCTGACCGAGGATGTCGACCTCATACAGCGAACGTCCGATGATCTGATCGCGGTCCCATCCCGACAAATCGAGGAACCCCTCATTGACCCGCACATAGCGCAAGTCCGCAAGCCGAACGATCAACGCCGGAGCAGGATTTGCGTTGAACATGCTCTCGAAGCGTTCTTCCGCCTCATAAGCTTCGGTCGCATCGCATAGGATCAGGACCAGACAATCGGGCTTGCCGTCGCGGTTTAGCACCAGCCCGCGGTCGCGGTGGACCCAGTCGGGCTCCCTCTGATGCGCTTTGCGGACATCGACGATGACGTCTTCGAACGTTTCTCCCCGGCACAGGCGCGCCAAGGGATAGGCGCTCGCGGCCATCGGTTGACCATTGCGAAGCTGGAGATCGAACCGGTTCCGATATCCCGTCGCCGTTCCGCCCAATTCCTGAAGCTCTGTGCATCCATGCATCCTGAGCGCCGCGTCGTTCGCCCAGACAATACGACCATCGGGGTCCATCAGGATGACGCCGTCGCTCAACCCTTCCACGATCGCGTGCAGTTGAGCCTGATCCGGCTGATGCTGCCCGTCAGGCATGTTGATATGTCTTCGGAGAATGTGCTGCGCCTCTGGCCAACACCCGTCGAAACGGGCGGCCGTGATACGTGGCGCTTACGATGTTCGCGTGATGAGGCGCGCGTGGCCGCCTCGTCCTGGCCCAAACGGATTTGGCGGTAGGGCGACACTTGCGCGCTCGGGTTGAAACAGCACGCCGCGTTGTCCGCCGACGATCGCATAGCGCCGGGCGCGCTTGGGTCGCTCGAGCGATGGTTGGGAAGCTTGGCGGCTCTGTCGGCATGAGGCCTCTGCCTGAAAGCGCGGAGGCTGATGGACGGCGCGAGAAACGCCGCCCGCCAGTCCCCTCGGCGTTTATTTGCCGCGCAGCGTGTTGAATGTGGCCAGACCCAGGACGCCGACCAGCGCCGCCGTGGCGTAAGGGCGCTCGCGGGCGAAGGTTTTCGCCTTGTCGAACAGGGTCTGCGGGTCGGAGAGCGCGTCGGTAAGCGCACCGATGACCTGTTTTCCGGAGCCGGCAATCCGGTCGGCAAAGCCTTCGCTGGCCAATCCGTTGTCGCCGATCGCCTTGCCTGCGGCCTCCTTGAGACTGCCGCCGATTTCCTGCCCCTCGCCCTTCAATGTCGTTGTGTTCATGGCTGCACCTTTCCTCGCACCGCACGCGAGATTGCGCCGCGCCACCCGCAAACGAGTGTTCGGCACGGAAAGGTCCGTCCGCCGATCGAAACCATCGGCGCGCGCGCTGCGCGCGTCTGCTTAGCGGATGCGCGTGACCTCCAGCGATCCGGCGGGCGCGGGCTTGAGCAGATCGGCCGCCGGATAGACGGGGTTGAGCCAGCGGGCCCAGTCCTCGCGCGGCAGGACGACGATCTGCCGGTCATGATAAGGCTTGATGTCAGGTCCGGGGGCAACCGTCAGCATCGTGAAAGCCTCCCCCACTTCGGGATGACGGCGGTAAATCCCGGCGATGGCGAACAGCCTGTGGCCCCGCATCGTGAAGAGCCATTTGTCCTTCAGCCGCTTTTTCGGCGCGCCCTCGACAGGTTCAGGGTCGGTGAATTCGTAGAAGCCGTCCGCCAGGATCAGACACCGATTCTCGTCAAACGACCGGTTTTCCGACTGGAAGTTGTAGACCGGCTTCTTGCTCGGACTTGGCCAACTCCATCGGCGTTGTACGAGGTCGACTTTGTCCGGATGCGACCCCGCTCGCACGATCGGCGCGATCTCGGTAATCTTGATATCCTCGCGCGCCGCGATGTTGGGTGCGCCCTCCGGAAAGTCGATTTTGATTCGCAGCGCGCTGAAGTCCCCCGCGATCGTGTCGAGATCAACATTGAGCCGGTAGTCGTTGCACATCGTCCGTCGCTCCCACCTTTGTCGTTCGGGTCGTTCCTGCTATGTTCTTCGTCTATCGAGTCGATTCGAACGTGCCAAGGCGTCGTATCGGTAGCAGGAACAGACGGCCAGCGGCCGGGAAGCGGTGGTATGGCGAACAGGACAACGCATGCCGACAGGATTGGCAATCCCGGTGCCGTGATCCGGCGCGGGCGCGACCTGCGCGTGGAGATGGTCAATCTGATCTGGGGGCTCGAGCCTGCCTGGCCGCAGGAACGACCGTTCGAGGCAGTTCGTGCGGAAGGCCGGACATTTCCGACGAACCGCTGCCTCGTGCCGGCTTCCGAATTCTTCCATACACGCCGTGGGCAGCGCTATCGTTTTACTCGCGTCGATGGCGACTGGTTCTACCTCGCAGGCATCTGGCGACCGGCGAGGCCGAGATGGTCGAGCGCCTATGCGACGCTGACGATCGATAGCAACGACGATGTGCGAGCTTACGCCGAGCGTCAGATGGTGGTCGTCCACCGCGACCGGCGGATGGACTGGCTGGACGCTCTGGTGCCCGAAACCGAGATACTGCGCGCCCTGCCGACAGGCACCTTCAAGGCCGAACTGTGGGACGATGACGCTCTCGCCGCCCAGCCCGCGCTGGCGCTGTAAGGGAGTAAGGCGAGATGACGAACAACGACCATCGAATTAGGGCCCGGGATGCCGACGCGCCGGCAACACCGACCGTGACGGTGACGCAAATGCTGGTGGATGACGCCTCCAGAGCGGTCGCGTCCCGTATCGCGGCGCTGCGCCGCTGGGAGGCGCGGAATCCGCAAGCGCGACATCGTCAGGAAGATCTGCTCGCGGCGGCGGCGGTCGCGCCCTTGATCGCGCTCGGCGACGAGCCCGGGTTCGACGACGTAACGTTCGGCGACCTGGCCGATTTCGTCGCGGAGATTCCCTGGTGAACGCGATGACCCGCGATCTGTTCGGCCTTGCCGTCGTGCCGGGATTCGAGAGCGTCTCGGAGATCGTGACGCCGGAACAGGAGCGCGCTTTGATCACGCAAATCGACGCCTGCGCGCTCGAACCGTTCAGGTTTCAACGCTGGCTCGGGAAGCGGCTGACCGCATCCTTCGGGGTCGGCTATGATTTCGCGCGCGGTCGCGTCGAGGCGGCCGATCCGCTTCCGGACTGGCTGCTCCCGATCCGCGCGCGCGCCGCGGCCTTTGCCAGACTTGCACCCGAGGCACTCGTGCAGGCGCTGGTCATCCGCTACGATCCTGGTGCCGGAATAGGATGGCACCGCGATCGCCCGGTCTATGAACACGTCGTCGGTCTCTCGCTCGGTGCACCCGCGATCCTCCGGCTGCGGCGCCGAAAGCCCGGCCATTTCGAGCGCCGCTCGGCACCCCTCGAGCCGCGCGCGCTCTATCGTCTCAGCGGCGAGGCGCGCCACATCTGGGAACACAGTATCGTCGAGATGACGCAGACACGCTGGTCCATCACCTTCCGGTCGATGGCGGACGGCGTTCGGGCCCCTGATCCGCGATGAATGCGACCGGCAGCCTTGCCACCGTCGACGATCTGCGCCGGCATATCGCGGCGCTGGAGACGCCGGGCCGCGCGCGCGGGGCAGTGACCTTCGGCGTCGGCGAACTCGACCGCCGCCTGGCAGATGGCGGAATCGCGACCGGTAGCCTGCATGAAATCACCGCCGCGGGCACGGCGCTTACCGAAGATGCCGCCGCGACGCTGTTCACGACCGGCATTGCCGCCCGTGCAGTGCCGTCTCTGCCGATCTTGTGGGCGCTCACGCGTTTCGATCTCTACGCGCCGGGACTGGAACAGGCAGGCCTGATTCCCGACCGGGTGGTGTTCGCGCAAGCGCGTGAGGATCGCGACGTGCTCGCCGTGATGGAGGATGCCTTGCGCGACGGGTCGTTCGGCGCGGTCGTCGGCGAAGTGTGCCGCGCGGACATGACGGCGACGCGGCGCCTCCAGCTTGCCGCCGCCGATGGCGGCCGCACCGCATTGCTGATGCGCCGGTGGCGCCGACGCGATGCAAATCCGCTCGATGCGCCCTCGGCCGCCGCGACGCGCTGGCGGATCGGATGTGCATCATCGACGCCGCTCAGTATGCCCGGCGTCGGGCGAGCGCACTGGCGTGTCGATCTCGTCCGCCAGCGAAATGGCGCGCCTTTCACCCTGACACTGGAGGGCTGCGATGCGCAGGGTCGCCTCGGTCTTCCTGCCGCATCTGCCGATCGAGCGGTTGGGGCGGGGCGCCGCGCACACGCCGCCTGACGGCAGGGCCGGGCCGGCGCTCCCCGTCGACGACGATCCGGGCGCGTGTTCGGTCCCGCGCGGCGGGCACTGGCGGCCGGGCGCGCGCTGGGCCCAGTCCGGAGACGTGGCGGCGCATCGTCAGCCGCCATATCGCGAGATGGGGCGCCGGTCCGAAGCGGCGGTCCATCCGTTCCGTGGCGTGCGGGCCGACGATGGCGGCGCGCCTGCATCCCGCGCGGTGCCCGACAGCGCACCCGCGAGCGCGCCTTTTGTCCTGTCGATCCGCCAGGGCCAGCGCGATACGATCTATGCTGCGAGCGCGGACGCGCTCGCGGCCGGTCTCCTGCCTGGCATGCCGATTGCGCAGGCGCGCGCGCTATACGCCGACCTCGAGGTGGAAGAGGCCGATCCCGCGCGCGACAGGGCGGCGCTTGAGCGGCTCGCTTTGCACGGCGTCCGGCACTGGACCCCGACCGCCGCAGCCGCGCCACCGGACGGCCTGCTGCTCGACCTCGCTGGCACGACACATCTGTTCGGCGGTGAAGCCGTCTTCTGCCGCAGGCTGGTGGCGTTCCTCGCGCGTCTTCATCTGACCGCACATATCGCGATCTCCGATACTGTCGGCGCGGCGCACGCTTTGGCGCGCCATTCCGGCGAGGCCATCACCATCATCCCGCCCGGTCTTGCGGTCGAGGCGATCGCGCCGCTGCCGGTCGCAGCGCTGCGGCTGGAGGATGCGGCGCTGACGGCGGCGCGGCGCTTCGGCCTGGAGCGGGTCGTCGATCTCTTGCCGCTGCCGCGCGGACCGCTTGCGCGACGGCTCGGGCGCGGCGCGATCGAACGCCTCGACCAGGCGATCGGACGCGTCGCGGAGCCGATCGAAGGCGTGGTGCCGTTCGCCACGCCGACCGCGGAGTGCCGGTTGCTGGAGCCGATCGGCACGCTCGAGGCGATCACGCAGGTGATGACGGATCTTGCGGGCGATCTGGCCGGACAGCTTCGCGCGGAAGGTCTGGGGGCGCGTCGGCTGGTGCTGACGCTCTTCCGTATCGATGGTAGCGAGCAGCACGTCCAGGTCGGACTGGCGCGGGCGAGCCGCGATGGGCGGCACCTCGCCCGGCTGCTGCATCTGCGCCTCGAGGCGGTGGATCCGGGGATGGGGATCGAGGCGGGACGCCTGATCGCGCGACTGGCCGAGCCACTCGGTGCCGAAACTCTGGCTACAGTGCTGACGGGCGAAGACCGGCATGTCGATGTCGCGCCGCTCATCGACCAGCTCGCTGGCCGGATCGGTCACCGCGCGCTGTTCAAGGCGGCACCGCTCGAGAGCGACGTCCCGGAGCGGGCGGTCGTACAGGTATCAGCGCTTGAGACCGTGGCGGGATGGCCGCGCTGGCTCCGGCCGGTGCGCATGCTCGCCCGGCCCGAACCCTTGTCGCGCGTGATCGCCTTGCTTCCGGACCATCCACCGCGCCGGTTCGAATGGCGCGGGACGCTGCACGAGATCGTGGCAGGCGACGGTCCCGAACGGATTCACGGCGAGTGGTGGGTGCGCGACGCGGAAATCTGGGCGGTGCGCGATTATTTTCGGGTCGAGGATCGCGAAGGGCGTCGGTTCTGGGTTTTCCGGCGCGGCGACGGGATTCAGTCGGAGACTGGCGACCTGTCGTGGTGGATGCACGGCGCCTTCGGTTGACCAAAGGGGCCCTGTCATGCGCAAAGGATTGCGCGCGAGAAGCGGTGATGGAGCCAAGAAACGTGCCGCGAGTTAGACGAAAATCGGCGAGGATTTCGCCGGTCATGGGGTTCATCTGCCCGCAACGGGGCGCGTCAGACGCCGCGTGCGGTTGAAACGGGGAAATATCATGCCGGATGAAAACACAGGGCTGGCCCTGTGGCTGGACCGCCTCACGCTGCGGTCCGACCTGAATGAGGAGGAACGTGCCGCGGTTCTGGCGCTTCCGGGCAATCTCGTCTTCGTCAAATCGAACCGTGATTTCGTGAATTTGGGGGAGCATGTCGACCGGGCCTGTCTGATCGTCGAGGGCATGGCCGGGCGGTTCGGACAGGCGCGAAGCGGTGAGCGGCAGATTACGGCGCTTCATATTCCCGGCGACATGGCGGATCTGCATTCGGTCGCACTGCCCAAGGCCGCGACCGCGCTGCAGAGCATCGGCGAATGCACCATTTACCGCGTCGCACATGCGAACATCCGCGACCTCGCGCGGCGGCATCCCGCGCTCGCCGAAGCCTTTTGGCGCGACTGTGTGGTGGACGCCGCCATCCTGTCCGAATGGGCGCTGGTGCTCGGGCGTTTGTCGGCGGACGCGCGCGTCGCACATCTGCTCGCTGAACTCTCCTGTCGCTTCGGCATCGGCGAGTGCCGTGACGGCCGCGCATTCGACTGGCCGCTGACGCAGGCCCAACTCGGCGATGCGACCGGCCTGACGCCGGTGCATGTCAACCGGATGCTCCGCGTGCTGCGCGAAGCGGGCGCCGTCGACGTGAAACCTAAGCGCGTCACAATCCTCGACTGGAAGCGACTCTGTACGATCGGCCAGTTCGATCCCCGCTATCTGCATTTAGAGGAGGCGGGTTGAGACGGTTTACTGTCGGATCTCGACGACATCGCCGAACTGGACCGTGGCGATCCAATTCCCGTCCTGGTCCTCGACCTCGATGCGGTGGTGCAGGACAAGATGCCCATGTTCGGTGATCGAATGTGCAGCAAGGCGTTGCACCTCATAGCGTGCCCGCGCGTGCGCCGCCGCAACGTCGGGGAACTCCTGTCCCTCGTCATCACGGGTTTCCTCGTCATTGAAAACGTGAAAATAATATCGGCTCATGCGACGCAAATGATCGGCGGCCACCGATAGTTGCGCGAAGCTGATCGACATCACGTCGATTATCCATTCCTCGGGCTGCCTGAGAGGGAGCGCCGGATCTTTCGCCTCCGGAGGCTCACGCAAAGAGCGGCAGCGGCTGCAGGCATGGACGGCGGTACACGGCTTTGGCGGGTTGACGCTGGCCCGCGCACATTGGAACATAGAGCGAACATCGAATCGGCCGGCAACGGCGTCAGGCGTCACCCGTGTCCACCTATGTCGAGCTTCACGTCACCACGCATTTCTCGTTTCTGCACGGCGCGTCCTCGCCCGAAGAGCTGTTTTCGGCGGCCGCGCTGCTCGGTCACGGCGCGCTTGGCGTCACGGATCTCGGCAGCGTCGCCGGCATGGTGCGTGCCTGGCAGGGACAGAAGGCGACCGGCGTTCGGCTGATCCCCGGCGCCCGCATCGTGCTCGACGACGGCCGACAATTGCTCCTGCATCCGACCGACCGCGCGGCCTGGTCGCGACTGACGCGGCTGCTGACCGTCGGCAAGGCAAGGGCAGGCAAGGGTGGGTGCGAGCTGAGCTGGGCGGATGTGGCGCATCATGCCGACGGACTGGTCGCGACGTTGCTGCCCGATTTGGCCGACGATCGGCTGGATCACGACCTTGGGGCGCTGCGCGAGGTCTTCGGGCGGCGCGGGCATCTCGCGCTGGCGCTCCGTCGGCGCCCCGAGGATATGGTGCGCCTGCATGCCTTGGCCGCGCAGGCGCGCAAGGCGGGGGTGCGCGCGGTCGCGACCGGAGATGTGCTCTATCACGCGCCCGAGGCGCGGCTCTTGCAGGATGTCGTCACCGCGATCCGCGAAGGGACGACGATTGACCGGCTCGGCTATCGGCGCGAACGCCACGGCGATCGCCACCTGAAATCGCCCGAAGAGATGGAGCGCCGCTTCGCGGACTTTCCCGACGCGATCCGCGCGACCGCCGATATCGCCCGGCTGTGCAGCTTCGATCTCGGCGAACTGAGCTATCAATATCCGCACGAGCGCGTGTTGGACGGATTAAGCGCGCAGGAAGCGCTCGAAAAGCTGTCGCGCGAAGCCGCCGAGCGAATGTTTCCGGACGGTGTGCCGCAGGCGCACGCCGACCAGATCACCCACGAGCTCGCGCTGATCGGCAAGCTTGCTTACGCCCCCTATTTCCTGACGGTACATGCCATCGTCAACGAGGCGCGGCGGCGCGGGATATTGTGCCAGGGGCGCGGGTCGGCCGCGAACAGCTGTGTCTGCTTCGTGCTCGGCATCACCTCGATTGATCCCATCCGCCATGAATTGCTGTTCGAGCGCTTCGTCTCCGGCGAGCGCCCCGAGCCGCCCGATATCGACGTCGATTTCGAGCATGAACGGCGTGAGGAGATCATTCAGTGGATCTATGAGACCTATGGCCGCGACCGCTCGGCGCTGACCGCGGTCGTCACGCGCTACCGCGCGCGCGGCGCGATCCGCGAGGTCGGCAAGGCGCTCGGCCTGCCCGAGGATCTGACCGCGTCGCTATCGGGCCTGGTCTGGGGCTGGTCGGCGGAAGGCGTCGGCGAGAAACAGGCGAAGGAACTCAACCTCAACCTCGGCGACCGGCGACTGCGACTGGCACTCGACCTCGCCAGTCGGCTGATCGGCACGCCGCGCCATCTGTCTCAGCACCCCGGCGGGTTCGTGCTGACCGAAGCCCGGCTTGACGATCTGGTGCCGATCGAGCCAGCCGCCATGGCCGACCGCCAGGTGATCGAATGGGACAAGGACGATATCGACGCCTTGAAGTTCATGAAGGTCGACGTACTGGGCCTTGGCATGCTCGGCTGCATGAACCGCGCCTTCAACATGCTCGAGGCGGACAAGGGCATCCGCGTCACGATGGCCGACCTGCAGGACGACGATCCGGACGTCTATGCGATGATCCAGAAGGCCGACACGCTTGGCGTCTTCCAGATCGAAAGCCGCGCGCAGATGTCGATGCTGCCCCGCATGAAGCCGACGCGCTTCTATGACCTCGTCATCGAGGTGGCGATCGTGCGGCCGGGTCCGATCCAGGGCGACATGGTCCACCCCTATCTTAGGCGACGCGAGGGCAGGGAACGTCCGGAATATCCCAAGCCCGAACTGCGCGCCGTGCTCGAAAAGACCCTCGGCGTGCCGCTGTTCCAGGAGCAGGCGATGAAGGTTGCGATCGTCGGCGCCGGGTTCACGCCTGCGGAGGCCGATCAGCTCCGGCGCGCGATGTCGACCTTCAAGCTGACGGGCGGCGTCAGCCATTTCTACGACAAGCTTGTCGGCGGCATGGTCGAGCGCGGCTATCCTAAGGACTTCGCCGAGCGCACCTTCAAGCAGATCGAGGGCTTCGGGAGCTATGGCTTTCCCGAGAGCCATGCCGCCTCGTTCGCCAAGATTGCCTATGCCAGCTCGTGGATGAAGCATCATCATCCCGACGTCTTCTGTGCAGCCCTCCTCAACGCGCAGCCGATGGGCTTCTATGCGCCCGCGCAGATCGTTCAGGATGCCGAGCGCCACGGCGTCGAGGTGCGGCCGATCTGCGTGAACCGGAGCCGCTGGGATTGCACGCTGGAGCCGACCGATGGGCCGTATCGCGCGGTGCGCCTCGGGTTCGGGCAGATTCGCGGGCTCGCCAATCTGCATGGCGCGGCGATCGTGTCCGCGCGCCGCGACCTGCCGTACGGCTCGGCCGAGGAGGTCTGGCGCCGTGCCGAGGTTCCGCGCGCCGCGATCGAACGGCTGGCCGAGGCCGATGTATTCCACGCGCTCGGTGACGATCGGCGGCAGGGCCTGTGGCGGGTGAAAGGTCTGGGTGAGGCGCCGCTGCCGCTGTTCGCCGCCGCCGACGCGCGCGAGGCGGGCTTCAGCCCGGAAGGGCTCGAGCCGGCGGTTGTCCTGGTTCCGATGACCGATGGACGCGAGGTGGTTGAGGATTATCGGATGACGCAATTGTCGCTGCGCGCACATCCTGTTTCGTTCCTGCGCGGTGGGCTGGAACGCGAAGGCATTCGCACCTGCGCCGATCTGACCCGCATCAAGGACGGCCGACACGTCGAGGTCGCCGGCGTGATCCTCGTGCGGCAGAAGCCCGGCAGCGCCAAAGGCGTGCTGTTCATTACGATCGAGGATGAGACCGGCGTTGCACAGGGCATCCTCTGGCCCGACCGCTTCGAGACGTATCGCCGCGTCGTCATGTCGTCGTCGATGGTCAGCCTGCGCGGTCGCCTCCAGAAGGAGGGGGAGGTCATCCATGTCATCGTCGATCACATGGTCGACCGCACCGACATGCTGCGCCAGGTCGGCTCGATGCAGTTTCCGCACCGGACCGGGCGCGGCGACGGCGCAACGCATGCCGGAGCACCCGATCGCGGCGATCCGGGCTGGGTCCCGAAGCCCCACAACCTCTATCATCCGCCATTCGCAGGCGGCGCCGATCCCGAGGATCTTGTGCGCATCAAATCGCACGATTTCCACTGAGCGTGCCCGCTTCGCTTTCGCGACACCAGCGTATCGTCATCGAGCTTTCTGTCCGTGTCCTCCGTTCCGCCATGATGCGCTCGACTCAGTCGGCGGTGGCGACGGTCGAGGTGCGCCTTGCCCTGCGATGTCTGTTGCACTTCTGCCCGGACCGCTGGCCGCTGGAGATGTTCTGGGATGCGGCGGGGACCGACAATGCGATCGGCCGGGCGCAGGGCTGTACGGCAGCCTTTAACGGCATCGTCCGCCAGCTTCGCATTGCGGGCGCCGTACCGGATGGCGATGGGTCCTGACCAGCACCTCCAGACTCGCCATTGTTCCTGAAATGTTCTATGTTCACTGTCTCGTGAGTCGGAGATGGAAATGGAATTCGAGGGACGTTTCTGGCTGCTCTGGGAGGACGAGCCGCTCAGCCTGACGAGCACGCGGTTTTTCGATTTCAGCCACGGCGAGATTGTCGAGGCCCGCACTGGCGAGCGATGCGGTATCTATCGTGTGACGGAAGAGGGTGTCGACGCCACGTTCGACGAGCATCAGGGCGTCCGCGAGGTCGTAAAGCTGCGTATGCCGCATCAACATCAAGTGCACGATATCGGCGTCTCTCGGAGCAAGCCGCCGTTCGATCCTGCCGCCGACGCGTATGATCTCACCTTCTCGAATGTCGGCTATGAGACCTACGCGGCGACCCGGCCGGCCAATGATCACGAAAGCGATGACGAGGAGGATGCCCGCCGCGACTGGGAGGTCGAGCAATTCGGGATCGTGCCCATGTTCGGCTATGGGTACCGCGATTGCGAGGAGGCTCGAGACATTGGCGAGGCCAATGCGCGGGAATATACGACACGGCGGCGAGCGGCGCTGACGATCGTCTGACAGGGCGTGACCACAGGTATGTGGGCGGCGTGGGGAAGGGCGCCATCAGGTGAGGCGTCACCCCGACTTATGAGCTTCCATGATCGGGTAGTCGCTCGGCAAGCACGGCAATCCCTTCGCCGGCAAAGGTCGTGACCGACACGCCATCAATCTGAATGGCATGTTCGACGCTCAGGTTGGCAGCGTTCCGGTGGGAGGGATCAAGCGCGAGCCAGGCGCGAACCGCACCCTCCAGACTCGTGACCTCGGCGAGCTCGGAATCGCCGCGGGGCACGTTCTCGAGCGACGCGCTCATGCGCCAAGGAATTTCAGGAGACTCTGTCGTGTCGCCCCAGCTCGCTTCTGTCATAGCATCGCCTTTCAATGATCGAACGTTCGCAGGAGCGCGCGTCCGACCCGTTTTATAAGTGAACCAAGACGGGTGCTTATTTCGCGCGCTCGCTGGCGAGACGGTTGGCCGCTTTTCGGTCGGGCCCGGCCTGCTTGATGATGGCGCGCGCTTCTGCCGCGCTGATCCGGTGCTTCCGCGCGAAATAGCTGACCTCATAGGGTTCACCGCGCGCGGTACGCCGCTGGGCGGGTCCGCCGCGCTTGGCCTTGGCGTCGGATACACTGCTCGCCGCTGCGCGCCGCGTTCGGCGCAGGGTCCACAACCATCCGCCAACGACGGCAACGCTGCCAAACGCCACGGCTGCGCCCACGCCAAGCGCTCCGGCAGAAAGCCCTTTCTCGGACCCGGTCGCGTGACCCTCGCCAGCCTCTGACGTGCTTGTGGGATTTGGCCCGGACGCGATCGGCGCAGGATGCAGCGGATAGGGAGACGTCGCGGCGTCAGGAATGGGGGGCTGGTGTGACATCGAGAAACTCCTGGACGGGGAACGCCTTCAACTGCCGGTCGTGTTGCAAGGTTGCGTCTCACATCTCTAGATCGGGCCTCACACGGCAAGATGTCGTGCGGCCGCTCGGGGAAAACGCTGCCATCTGCTGACCGCGTGATCGCAAACGTCCCCACCTCACGAACGCCCGCAGCGTATCGTCCGGCGACGCGGCGAAGCTCCGACGAGCCAGTGTTTTGTTCCGATAGTGGATCGAACAGACGTGCCGCAAAACCCGCAGCATTCTGAAAATCACAAGGCTGCAACCACTTGTTGGAAGGACCGTTAAAGTTGCTCGCCGAGCGCAGCTTTTGCGCGTCCGGTGAAGTTACGCAGGGCACGTTCACCACAGCAGCAAAAACCCGGTAGGCGGCCGACGAGCCGCGTCGGGAAGGACAGGGAGGTCCGCCGAAATGAAGAACGCGATCGCCGGGAGTCCGGCGGCCATTGGTCTTGCAGCCGAGCTCGCGGCCGGCATGCGGCGCATCACGACCTTGCCGCTCGGGGACCGTGACGTGGAGATCTGCGTCGGACAGGATTCCCTCTGGGCCATCATACGACGCGCCGCCAAGGGGGGCCTGGCCTTGCGCCTCGCATATTGCGCGGGCCGTCCCACGAAAGTGTCCCGCCGGCGTCGCGGGCCAGGCGAACTGCTGCATCTCGAGGTCGAGAGCGCCATCGGCACACAGAGCGTCGTTCTGCGCAGCGATGATCTCGAACTCGCGCTGCTCCGCGTCACGACCACCCTCACGCCCGCTGCACCGCTTCTGGTCCCGTACTTTCCGCGCGATCTCTATCCGCTCGGTGCGGGCGACGATCCCCTAGCGGCTGTAGGCGCGGTCGAGGCGGCCCAACGCGGGCTGAATGTCGGCCTGTGCTATTTCCATCTCGATCAGCCCGCTTTCGGCAGCGTGCTGTATCTTCAGAATCTGACCGCGCTGAATGACTATTTCCGCGCAACCGACACCAAGCCCGACGGCGCGGTCGGTGGCGAATGGCCTGAACTAGGCTATCTTCCGCCAACGCCGCCGCAGAGTGGCACGCCCCCGGTCAACCCCCTGCCCGCGGGCAAAAGCGTCACGATCTCGGACGCAATTCTGGTCTTCCACAATGCCACCGCTTGCGACGAACAGGATTCCGCGCGTCGCTTCCTGCAATTGCTGGGTACGGCCTACCGCCAGCTCGAGGCGCCCGACACGGCGTTTCGGGACTGGGTGTCGCGCGCCGACCAGACGCTCAAGGACCTTGAAACGGCGCCCGAGGCTACGATCCGCCACTACGGGCACACCTACATCCATCCATATACGGCATCCGAATATCCCGATGTCATGGTGCAGATGGCGATCATCGCGCCGCTGCGAAACTATGCCGACTGGACAGGCAAGGACATCCCGTTTTGCGAAGCGCTCGAACGGGGCCTGGAGAAATTCCATGACCCGGATCTCGAGACGATGCGCCGCTACCTGCCGAATGTCGGCAAGGACAAGGACAAGCTCGCGGTCGACAGTTGGTATCTCTACCATCCCTTGCTCAACCTCGGGCACCTCGCCCGAGCCGGTGACGCACGCGCCAAGCGGCTGTTCGAGGGCGCGCTCGGTCTGGCCGTCAAAGCAGCGCGACATTTCAATTATGCCTGGCCGATCCAGTTCAAGGTCGACAGTTTCGACGTGATCGTCGAGGCGCGCAATGAGGACGGGCTTGGTCAGACGGACGTGGGCGGCATCTATGCCTATGTCATGGTGCAGGCCTATGAGCTTACCGGAGATCAGACCTTCCTGAAGGAAGCGCGTTACGCGATCGACGCGGCGCGAGAGATGCGCTTCGAACTGAACTATCAGGCGAACCTGACCGCTTGGGGGGCCGCGGCGTGCATGCGGCTTTGGCGCATCACCGACGAGGCCTATTACCTGCAACAGGGCTATGTCTATCTGGCGAGCTTTTTCCACAATTGCGTGATCTGGGAATCGGAAATCGCGCACGCCGCCCGGTACAAGGTCTTCCTCGGCGCCACCTGCCTGCACGATGCGCCATATATGGCGATCTTCGAATGCTTCGACAGCTTTGCCGCGTTCGAGCAATATCTGAAAGACAGCGGTCCAGACCTCGATCCGGCCGCACGACTGCTGATCAGCGAATATTGCAAATATGCGCTCGACCGCGCGTGGTTCTATTATCCCGACGCGCTCCCTGCGGATGCGCTTGCCCAAGACGACATTCGCAATGGCCACATCGATCGCGCACTCTCCTTTCCGATCGAAGACCTGTATGTCGACGGGCAGCCCGCCGGACAGGTCGGGCAGGAGATCTACGGCGCAGGCGCCGCCTTCGTGTTTGCGAGCCGGGCGTTCCACAATGTCAGCGGCGCCCCCTTCAGGATTTTTTGCGATCACTTTCCGGTGACCAGCGAGCGGACCTCCGAACGCTCGCTCACCTTCGGCCTAGACGGTGGACATACCCGGGAAGCGAAGTTCATCCTGATGCGCTTGCCGCGCGCGACGATGCCCAAGGTCAGGCTGCGGACGATTTCAGGGGAGACGGTCCGGCCTTTCACATCCGGACCGGACCGCGTCGAATTCCGCGTCCCGGCGAGCGGCGAGATCAGTCTGCAATGGTGAGGGGCGCCGCCGTCTTCGCACGTCTGTGATCGTCGGGAATCCCCGGCATCGTCATGGACCGCGTCGCGGCGGAACTCCTGCGCCCGCCGCTGATTCTGCACTGGAAGGAGAACACACATGGCGGATGACAAAACGAAACGTGGCGCTGCGGACCGCCGAAAGGTCGCAGGCGGCGAAGGCTATGAGGTCAATTATTTCGCGCGCAAGCACGACATCAGCAAGGAACAGGCCGAGGGCCTGATCAATCGGATCGGCAACGACCGCGACAAGCTCAACGCCGCTGCGGCAAAGCTGAAGAAGTAAGTTTTTGGCGTCGCGGTAGATGCAGCGCGGTCACGTGCGGCGTGCTGGCTCACCGCGGCTCGCGTCATATCGCTCGACGCGGGAACGCAGGTCCGTCGTGGAGAGTATAGAGTTTCCTGTTTAGGAGACCATGTGATGGCTGCACGTCCGTATTGGAGAGGCCAGATCAGACTGGCGCTCGTATCAATCCCTGTCGAGATTTACTCCGCTACGAAGAGCGGGGCGACGATCGCCTTCAATCAAATCCACGAGCCCTCGGGCAAGCGCATCAAATACGAAAAGGTCGTTCCCGGCATTGGGCCGGTTGACGTCAACGAGATCGTCAAGGGCTTCGAATATGCCAAAGGCGAATATGTCCTGCTCGACGAAAAGGAAATCGAAGGCGTAAAGCTCGAAAGCAAGAAGACGCTCGAGCTTACCCAGTTCGTCGATGCCCAGGACATCGACATGATCTATTTCGAAAAGCCCTATTACGTCGTGCCGGCCGATGACCTCGCCGAGGAAGCGTTCATCGTCTTGCGCGAAGCGTTGCGCCGCAGCCGCAAGATCGGGCTCGGCCAGCTCGCCATGCGCGGCCGCGAATATGTCGTCAGCATCAAGGCCTGCGGACGCGGGATCGTGATGGAAACACTGCGCTACGCTGACGAGGTCAACAAGGCGGCGAGCTACTTTCGCGAGATCGCGGATTCCGATCCCGATGAGGAACTGCTAGATCTGGCAACGACCCTGATCGACAAGAAGACCGGCAAGTTCGACGCTAGCGACTTCCACGACCGTTATGTCGATGCTCTCAAAGATCTGATCGAGCGCAAAAAGAAAGGCAAGACGCTCAACATCGACGATGGCGCGGAGAAGGCCGATCCGCGCGGCAGCAACGTCGTCGACCTGATGGCGGCGCTGAAAAAATCGATTGGGTCCGGTGCCGCTGACAAGACTGCGGCGAAGAAAGCGCCCGCCAAGGCCGCAGCCAAAAAGGCGACCGACAAGCCCGCCAAGGCGCCGGCGCGCAAACGGGCTTAGGGCGGTGGTCGAGGCGACGTCCGAGATCGCAAGCGAGGACAGCGCAGAGGCGTTTGCCGAAGGCGCCATCACATTGTGGAGCAACCTGTTGACGCTGATCGGAACCCACCTGCGCGACAGCGGCATGTCGCGCGCAGAGGTGTTGGAAATGCTGACGATGCTCAAGGAGACCAACGACGTAACGATACGCTCGCCAAAGGCGCGGGCGAGCGCGTCCCGACACTTGATGGCCGTCTACCGCGTCCTTGGCGATGCCTAATGTCTCACCGCGCGGGCAGTTCGAGGTTGGCGTTTGGACCGAAGCGACGTCGGTCCGGGTCCCGCTGACAGCGAAAGCGCCCCTTGATCTGTTCGTTGAAAAAAGTGCCTGCCGATGCCGCTTGGCAGAAAGCTGCGAAGACCGGCTCCGGCACGTCGTAATAAAAGTATTTGATCGCAGACCGAAACGCGATGCTCATCGTCTGCGCGGCGTCGTCGTAACAGACACGCTCGATCATCGCGGATTTCGGAAAACGACAGGCACGCATGGCAGCGCAGCGAGCGGCAGAATCGATCGTTCCGCCTTGAGCGCCGAGCCGAATCCAATCCACGCCAAAGCGAGTCATCGCCTTCCTGCTCCCATAACCGGCGGTGACGCCGACTCGTCCCGGCTGCCCTAAAATGGCAGAGGGCGAAATGGATGAGCTGCGCGAGCTGGCGCAGCACCGCGGCTTGAAACTGGTCAAGTCCCGACGGCGAAAGGCTGGCGTTGGCGACTTCGGGAAGTTTGGCCTGACCGACGCGGAGGGAAAGCCGCTGCTGGGAATCGGCGACGGCGAGCTGACAGCAAGCGCTGAAGATATCGAAGCGTATCTGCGCGCTGGCGCGACCGGTACGTGGCGGCAGTCGGCGCAATTGCCGGCGGAAAAGCCTTTGACGAAGAAGGCAGTCGCGCTTCCGAGAGAAGAGGACACACCACCCGCAAAGGGCAAGCCCGCCTCAACGAAAAAGGCTGCGCCGTCGGGCCTCGGCAAGACGCCGCACCCGCGAGAGCGCGAGGCGTCGGTCTTCGTGCGACCGACGGCGGCTGCCAAACCGAAGCTTGTTCCCGAGCCTGAACTCGTCGTGCGCGCGGCGAAGCCTGCTGACGGAAAGGCGCTGGCCCGATTGCTTGGACAGTTGAACGGCATCACGATCGATGGGGCAGCCGCCGCCGCAAACCTTGAGCGCGTCCGCAAGGCAGGGGGTGGCGTGATGATCGCGGCTTATGGCGACCTCGTGGGATGCTGCGCCTGGACCACGGTCGCGACGCTCCACCGCGGCAAGGTCGGCCGCATTTCACTCCTTGTGGTCACCGATAAGCGACGGCAATGCGGGATCGGAACCAGGCTGCTCGACGCGGCGCTTGCAGCGCTTGCCAAGGCAAAGTGCACGACGGTCGAGGTCATGAGCGACATTGATCTCAAGAATTCGCACAACTTCTTTCGATCGACGGGGTTCGAGCAGCGAAGCTATCGCTTTGTCCGCACCATTTCCTGAGCGGAAGCGGGGCGGAACGACTCCCGGCGCCTGTGGATTGTGACGACGAAGGACACCAGCATGGCGCGCAGCACAACGGCGAAGAAGACATCGGATGCCGATAGTCTTGCGCGGTACCGCGCCAAACGCGATTTTGCGCGGACGGCCGAACCGTCCGGTGCGACCGAGCAGACCAGCGGCAATGGGTTCGTCGTTCAGAAGCACGCCGCCACGCGGCTCCATTATGATTTTCGGCTCGAACTTGACGGCGTCCTCGTCAGCTGGGCGGTGACGCGGGGCCCAAGCGTCAATCCGGATGACAAGCGCCTGGCGGTGCGCACGGAAGACCACCCGCTGGATTATGCTCGCTTCGAGGGCACGATCCCCAAGGGCGAATATGGCGGCGGCACCGTCATGCTCTGGGATAACGGCACCTGGGAATCAATCCCCGGCAAGGATCCGCGGCAGACCTTGCCGGAAGGCCACCTGCATGTCATCCTTCACGGCCGGCGCATGCGCGGCGAGTGGATTTTGTTTCGTCTCAAACCTCGCGGCAAGGAAAAGGCCGAGAACTGGATTTTGCGCAAGGTCAACGATGCTTTCGCCGGCGGCTCCGACGATCTCGTCGGCATTCATCTCACCAGCGTCGACACCGATCGGACGATGGACGAAATAGCGGCTGGCGCAGCTGCAAAGCGCGCGGGGTCCGGAGCTCCGTCGCCGAAGATTTCAAAAGGCAAAGCTTCGGTTTCCGGGCGGACGCGGAAAATGCCCAAGGGCACGCTGCCACCGTTTCAGCCCGTGCAACTCGCGGCGTTGGTCGACAATGTGCCGCCAGGAGATCGCTGGCTGCACGAGCTCAAATACGATGGCTATCGAACCTTGCTCGCGACGGGCGGCGGCGAAGGCCGTGCCTATACGCGCTCCGGGCTCGACTGGTCCGACAGGTTTTCGCACCTCATCGCCGATGCCGTCGGTCTTACCGCCACGAGCGCCCTCATCGATGGAGAAGCTGTCGTAACCTTGCCGGACGGCAGGACCAGCTTTCAGGCGCTGCAGGCGGCGCTGAAGGGCGATCCCAGCGCGATCCAGTATTTCGCTTTTGATCTGCTGGAATTGGATGGCGAGGATCTGACACAGCGACCCCTCATCGAACGCAAGGAACTGCTGCATGCCCTGATGGGGGAGGTGCACGGACGCCTGCGATATTCAGACCATATCATCGGCAAGGGCGAAAAGCTGTTCGACAGCTTTTGCGGCGCCGGCCTCGAAGGCGTCATCTCAAAACGTGTCGACGCCAAATATAGCGGTTCACGAAGCGGCAGCTGGGTGAAGACAAAGTGCATTCGTCGCCAAGAATTCGTCATCGTAGGTTGGACACCGTCGGACAAGCAGCGCGGGTTCCGCTCGCTGCTCCTGGGCGTAAACGAGGACGGGAAGCTTCGCTACGCAGGCAAGGTCGGCACCGGTTTCACCGGGGACGAGATCGAGCGGCTGATGGGAATCATGGCGCCGCTTGAACAGAAAACGGCGCCTGTCGAGGCACCCCGCGCCGCGGTGCGCGGCGCCCACTGGATCAAACCCAAGCTGGTCGCAGAAATCGCCTATATTGAATTTACCGATGAGGGCGTTCTGCGCCACCCCAGCTATCTGGGCCTGCGCGAGGACAAGAAGCCCGAAGCCGTGGTCCTGGAAAAACCCGCAAAGGTCGCATTGGTCGCCACACCGACCGTGACGAGCGGTGTCAGGATCAGCAACCGCGAGCGCATTATCTTTCCGGAAGGCAAGCTGAGCAAAGGCCAGCTCGCCGACTATTACGAAGCGGTTGCAGACATCATGCTGCCCTGGGCGGGAAGTCGCCCGATCAGCTTGGTGCGGTGTCCGCAAGGGCGCGCAAAAAAATGCTTTTTTCAAAAGCACGACGCCGGGACTTTCGGGGACGACGTCCGCCATGTCGGCATCCTGGAAAAAGATGGTCATGAAGAGCCTTATTTGTTCGTTGATACGCCCGCTGGTCTCTTGACCTGCGTGCAGATGGGCACGATCGAGTTTCACGGCTGGGGCGCGCGCATCGAGGATGTCGAGAAGGCAGACAGGCTGGTTTTCGACCTTGACCCCGACGAGGGTCTCGCGTTCAGCGACGTGGTCTCCGCCGCCCTCCATCTCCAGGACACGCTCGCGCAAATGGGGCTCGTCACGTTTCCGATGGTGACGGGCGGGAAGGGGGTGCACGTCATCGCCCCCCTGACACCCTCGGCGGAGTGGCCCGAGATAAAGGATTTCGCGCACCGTTTTGCCATGGCCTTAGCCCAGGCTGAGCCGGATCGATTCACGGCCGCGTTGGCAAAGGCGAGGCGCACAGGCAAGATCTTCATCGACTATCTGCGCAATCAGCGCGGGGCCACGGCTGTGATGCCCTACAGTGCGAGATCCCGCGAACACGCGCCGATCGCGGTCCCGGTAACCTGGGAGGAACTGCGCAGCCTCGATACAGCATCGCGCTGGCATATCGGCGACGCAGAAGCGATGCTGCAACGGGCTGCTTCGAAAGACTTGCAGCATTGGGGCCGCGCCGACCAGATCCTGCCTGATCTATAATCAGGGTACCGCGAAACAATTTATACGGAGAAGACGGTTCTGCCCGTCCAGGCCCCGCACCTATGAGCTTTGCACACCTGCTTTGGTGTCAAAGGTTGCCCGCGCCCGGAAGCCTTTGCGATAGGGTGGTCGCGATGCTAACTCCGTCACAACTGGCCACGACGAACCTTGAGAACGCTCGCAGGCTCCGCGCATCGGGCCAGAGTTACCGGCAGATCGGCAGGCGATTGGGGCTACCGCAACTGGCTGTCCTTGCTACCGCGACGGTTGATGCCGGAAAGGGCGGGGCGCTTGTCGCGCTCCGACTGACAGGCAACACATGTGCGGACACCGGGAACGGCAGCGCGTCGCCGCTCCGAAATCTCTTCTCCGCACAGATCGCAATCCTCGGCGCTCGGCCCGGACGGCATGCGCGCGCGTGCGAATGCGACAGCGTCCTTTACCGTATCGTCGATTTGATCCTGAACCGCGCTGTCGGGTGCCCAGCCGTTTGCCATTTCTATCCGTTTCCAGAGACTTGAAACGGATATGGGGATTGTCATGCAGCCGCCAAGACCCATCGGCCGGCTGAGAACATAAGGGGGTGCGAAGCGATGCCGGACACGATATGTTCCGCCAGATGAGCGCATCTGTCTTCTCGATCAACGGTCCAGTCACATCAGACCAAACGGTGCCCGACTTCGTCGTCGTCGACGTCGAGACCGCGTGCTCGAACGTCAGCAGCATCTGCCAGGTAGGGATCGTTGGGTTCCGGAACGGCGTCGAAGTCTTTGAATATGAAACGCTGGTCGATCCGCTCGACCGCTTTTCGTCGTTCAACATCCGTATTCACGGGATCACCGGCGATCACGTCGAGGGAGCGCCCACCTTCGCCGACGTGCATGCCGCGATCGACGATCATCTTGGTGGCCGGATCACCGTAGCGCATTCTTATTTCGACAAAGGCGCGTTGGGGGCTGCGTGCCGCATTCATAGCCGGCCTGTGATTGAGACGACTTGGCTCGACAGCGTTCGCGTTGCCAAGCGCGCCTGGCCAGAACTCTCGAGCCACCGCCTCAACGTGCTGACCAAATATCTTGGCATCCGGCATAAGCATCACGATGCGCTCAGCGACGCCCGCGCGGCGGGGACAGTGGTCGTGCGGGCGATGGAGCACACGGGGATCGACCTTGCTGGCTGGCTCACACCGGCACGTGGGCGGTGCGGTCCGGCTCCCAAGGCCGCGCCGTGCGGCCCTTTGAAAGGTGAGCGCATTGCCCTCCTCGGGGCGCCGCGCGACGGCTTGCTGGCGCGCGCTTTAGCGGCCGAAGGTGCTTGCATCGTTGCGGCGGTCGGCGCGACCACGACGATGCTGGTCGTCAGCAAGGAGCAGCCCTTTGGTCGCTTTTTCACGGCGCACGCCGATCATCGCAAGGCCGAGGAATTACGCCGCAGTGGCGCGGATATCAGCATCGTTCTGGAAGACGAAATACTGCGCCGCCTGACGAGGTCGGTCGCGTCCTGACCGCGACTGAGACGTTGCGGTCGATACGCGGCACGCATCGGCCGCCATCAATCGAGACTCTTGTTGGCCCCGAACGCTGAGCATGGTCGTTCAGGGAATCAAACAACGAGAGTGTTCCTGAATGAACGAAGTTCAACGCGGCTCTGGCCGTAAGCTGCTCCTGATTCACGGTCTTGGCGGCAGCTGGCGATCGTGGGACACTATAGTTGACCGGCTCAATGCCGAACGGACCGTGATCGCGATTGACCTTCCGGGACATGGTGCCACCCCGGCGGAGCAGGATAGCGGAACGTTCGATGGTCTGGTTGGTAGCGTCGAGCGCTATCTTGTCGACAAGGGGCTGGACGGGATCGACGTCGTTGGAAGCTCGATGGGTGCGCGGATCGTCCTTGAACTTGCTCGGCGTGGTCGGGTCGGCAACGTCGTGGCGCTGGATCCAGGGGGGTTTTGGCGCGGTTGGGAGCGCACATTCTTCAAGACGACGATAGGACTATCAGGACGGCTGGTTCGGGCAATCCGGCCTCTCCTGCCGAAGCTGAGCGCAAACGCTGCTTCCCGCACTGCTTTGCTGGCGCAGCTGTCGGCCCGTCCTTGGGCGCTCGATCCAAAGATCGTTGCAACGGAGCTGACCACGCTCAGCACGACAGCGACATTCGATGCGTTAGTCGGTGACCTTGCAGGCGGACCTGAGCAAACTGGTCCAGCCGCTGATCCAGCGCTTCGGATTGTGATCGGCTGGGGCCGCCATGATCGTCTGTGTCTACCGAGACAGGCAGCACGGGCGAGGGCGGCCTTTCCTTCCGCCACCCTGCACTGGTTTGAGGCAAGCGGGCATTTTCCGATGTGGGACCAGCCAGAAGAAACGGTTGCTGTGATCCTCGCCGCGACGCAGTGACGATTGTTCTAAAAGAGACTGGTCGCATTAGCTATTCGCGGAGCGCGCTGAAGGCGTCTGCGGTCCAGCGGCCGTTGTGCAGCAATTCTGGGTCGTACGAGATCTCGAGGCGGCCGTCTGAACCGACCGATTGTTCGGCGAGTCTGGGAATCTGTAGTGGCTAGCCGACATTCGATGAGAGCGAGCCTACGATCCCGCTTGCGCGCGCAAGAGGTCCATCGCCGATAGGTGACTAACCGGATTGATGCGCTCTCGAAAGGGACAGCGCAGACAGACTGGCGGCCAGCTCATCCTTTCGAAACGGTTTGGTAAGCCGGGGAAGATCGGGAGCAATGCCGTCCGCATCGGCATAGCCCGAGACAATCAGCACAGGAAGCTGGGGTTGACCAGACTTCAGGCTGCGCGCCAGTTCGGCGCCGCTCATGCCGGGCATGAGGTGATCAGTTATCAGCACATCTGGTACAAAGCCCTCGCTAACGAGGCGAAGCGCATCCTCCGCCGAGCTGACCTCCGAAACTTCGTACCCCAGGTCAACGAGGATCTCGGCGGTGCTGATGCGAACGAGCTCCTCATCTTCCACGAGCAATGCGCGGCCGGCAAAATCCGATGCAAGCAAGATCGGTGGCGCTTGGGCATCGATAATTACGACCTCGGCGCTGATCGGAATCCAAAGCTGGATCTTCGTTCCGAGACCAGGCGCGCTGTCGATCGTGAGTCCCCCGCCGAGCTGCGCCAAGAGACCGTGGACCATGGAAAGTCCGAGGCCAGTCCCTTTGCCGACGCCTTTGGTCGAGAAGAACGGTTCGATGGCGCGCGCCACCGTGGTCGCGTCCATTCCAGTGCCAGTGTCCTGCACGACGAGACACACATAACTGCCGGCTGAGATGCCAGCGACGTCGCCGTCTGTAACGCTGCAGCGATGGGCTCCGATCGTGAGCACGCCGCCATCGGGCATGGCATCCCTGGCGTTCACCGCCAGATTGAGGAGCGCCATCTCCAGCTGATTGGCGTCGGCACTCGCAGGCGGAAGGTTCGCCTCGATGTCCAGGTTGACGGCAATCGTCGGCCCCAAGGTCGAACCGATGAGATCGGCCATGCTGCAGACGAGGTCTTCGAGATCGATCGGCGTCGGCTGCAGGGGTTGGCGGCGTGCAAACGCGAGCAGCCGCTGAACGAGCGTCTTGGCGCGCTCGGCAGATTGCAATGCGCCTCCGATGAGCCGTTGTTCGCGCTCGTTGCCAAGCTCCTTTCGAACCAGCATGTCGAGCGAGCCTATGATTGGCGTCAGCAGATTGTTGAAGTCATGCGCGACGCCGCCAGTCAGGCTGCCCATCGCCTCCATCTTCTGGCTCTGGCGCAAGGCCTCCTGCGCCACCTCCAGCTCGGCCTGCGCCACCAGCCGCGTTGAAATGTCGATCGCGCTGTGGAAAGCGCCGACGACAGTGCCCGCACCATCGCGAAGCGGCGTATAGGTGATTTCCCAGCACGGCGTGCCGAGCTCGGGCCTGCCGAACTCCTCGAGGACCGTGAAGCTCTCGCCTGCCAAGGCGCGACCCATTAGGCGCCGCATGGCCGCGTTTTGCTCGGGGATGAATTGATCCGGGAAAACGTCACCGATCTTCGTGTCGAAGCCGTTGACCCGCCTGAATTCGTCATTGTGCGCTCGGTTGAACGCGATCAGGCGGAAATTGGTGTCAAAGGCGCAGATCGGCGCGACCGTCGCCTCGACGATGTCTTGGTAGCGGCGAAGCTCCTCGGTCCGCTCGACCACCTGCTGCTCGAGCGTCTCGTTAAGCTCGCGCAGGCGGACCTCCGCATGCGCGCGTTCGACCGCCGGCCTGATGCGTTCGCCTACTTCCTGAACGAGGCTTTCTTCAGCTGCCGTCCAGGTTCGCGACGATGCGCTCTGCACCGCTAGAAGGCCGACCCATAGGTCTTCGTTGAAGAGCACGACATCGACAAACGCACCGACCTCGCGCGATTGAAGACCTTCGCGGGCTGGTTCGCTGAGCCGCCCGTCGCCGGCGACGTCGTGAACCACAACCGGTGCGCCGGTGCGATAGGCATTGAGCAGATCGGGACCGAACGCCTCAAGCGAATGCTTGCCAACGATCGAAGCGACGCCGCGTGCGTGGTCAGCCTCCACCGTCATCAGACCGTTGGCGATCTCGGCATAGAAGACACGGCTCGCGTTGGGCTGTTCGCCCAGGCGTTCGGCCGCCAGCGCCATGATCGCCGCCGGCGTGGCAAGCGGCCGAAGCGCATCCGACAGCGAAAGCAGGAATGCTGTTCGTCGCTCGGCTGCCACCCGCTCGGTCGTTTCCGCCAAAATGCAGATGATGCCGGCCGGCTCGCCGTCCTCCCCGAGCACCGGCGAATAATCGAGATCCATCTAAACCTGCTCGGGCGAGCCGTGCCGGTAGAGTGTCAGCTCTTGATCACGATAATGCAGCGTCTCGCCGGCGAGGCCCGCGCGCATGATAGTCTCATTGAAGTCTGCGACTTCCGGCCATCCGTCGCGAACGTTTGATCCCAATGATCGGGGATGCCGACCGCCGGCGAACGCTGAGTAAGCGTCGTTGTACAGCATGATGCCGGCGCTACCCCACAACATGACGATTGGCACGGGAGATCGCAGCACTATGGCGGTGGCGGTCTTGAGGCTCGCTGGCCAACTTTCAATTGATCCGAGTGGGGTCGGCGTCCAGTCCTTTGCAGCAATGAGTTTGGCGCAGGCGCCGCCGTTTGTCAGGAACGGATAGGGAGCAATAGCGGGAGCGGCGTTCTCAGAAAGCGCGACAGGCGCTGTCACGTTCGGCGCGGCTTCGCTACCGTTGGCAGCTGAAATTCTTGAATTTTGCCCTCTCGTCATAACGACTGGCTAGCTCATTCAACGGGCCGCCGAAACAACAATAGCCAACACGATTGGTCGCGTACCAGCCCACAGCGAGCAATTCTTCCGCGGATTGGATTTGGAAGTTTTCTGAGGGCAAGGGCCGTTAGGCGCCATCATTGCAGCCGTTCAATTTGGAATAAGAGGCGGTGCGCTATGCTCGCGTCTTCGACAGCATGCGCCAAGCTCGTTCAGCGCTGGACGGCCTCGCGCTTTATCGGTGCCAGCTTCGCCAAAAAGCGATTCTGCTCGAAGAAGCCGATTTTCTCCTTCCTCATGGCGGCCTGCAGATCCTCGACCAATGCGCCCATATCGGCCTCTTGAATGCCGAGATTGTTATGGGAGGCCTTCATCGTGCGCCCGGTGTACGCACAGCCGCCGTTAAGGATGTAGCAAAATTGCTCTTTGAGCAGACGGCGTAGGCGCACGATGTCCTGGCTCTTGAAAATATCGGTGATGCGCTTGTCAGCGAGGAGCCGGTCGACGAAATCGTCGGTCATTCGGTTGATGCCCGTACGGCCGTGGAACGCCCGCAGCATCCCCGCACCGCGAAACGGGGTGGCGCCGGCGTTGGCATCGCTCTGGGTATAGGGTTCGACGGGTTCCTCGCCCGGCGGCACGGCCTGCGCGGCAAATGCGACGGTAAAGAACACGATCATCATGACGCGAGCCTAGTTCAGAAACGCCCACGCAGCGACAACAAAGCACCGCGCTGGCCGCGCACGGTGGCGATGTCGCCGAGGTCGGTATAGGCGACCGTCAGTGTCGCGTGACGGTCGAACGACCATGCTGCGAAACCGTCCCACGCATTCTGCTCGCGCGCAAAACCGAGGTTGCTCGGCTTTGTGCGATATTCGCCGCCAATTGCCAGGTTCGGGGTGAGCAGCGTTCCGACTGATCCCTCGAACTGCGCGCGGTAGCTGTCGTCTTGGTCGCCGCCAAAGCCTAGCAAACCGAACTGATTGGCCTTGGTCAGTCGCACCGTCGCGCCTAGCAAAAGGCTTTTCGACAGCACCAATTTCGTCGCCGACGCATAGAAGTCGGTTCCGCGCGACTGCCTCCCGCCGACCGCCCGGATCACGGTTCCGCGATTGGCGATCTTATATTGTACGCCGACCGCGATCTGCGGGAGGAGGCTGTCCTGATCATAGACCGCGTCACCGATCAGCCGCACTTTCGCGCCGAACAGGTCCTGATTGAAGGTGAAGCCCTGCCCGAGCCCCAGCGCAGCGCCCACTGCCCGAGTATCGAAGATCTGATGCGCGTAAGAAAATTCGACACGGTTCGAGATGCCGATGGCGCCGCCGAAACTGGTCAGGTCGAAATCGGGCAAGGCGACGTATGTCGCGTGAACGGTGCCGCCAATGCCGTCCTTGGTTTCCGCGCCCGCGATTACCGCCCAAGTTGCAAGGCCACCGCCCGCCGATCCCTCGACCGTCGATATGCCGTCGGTCAGAACGAGCTTGCCGCCGTCACGCCGCTCGCCAGCTTGGACGGGCACGGCAGCCGCAATTCCCGCGAGCAGCGCAGTCGCCATCAGCCATGACCTAGCCGCCGTCATGAAAACTATCCTGATTGTTCAGGGATCAGGCTCTGGCAATGTATCGTTAGTATATCGTTAAGTCGGTCTTGAAGCTTTGCTCACCCTTGGCCGCTAAAGCCATGATTATGCGCGTGCTTATTGCCTGTTCCGCGGTCGTGTTCGCGACCCTTTCCGCCGCCCCCGGCGTGGGGGCGACCGTCAATATCGACGTGCGCGACGCCTCCGGCCAGCCGATGCCGAATGCCGTCGTCCTGATCGACAGCCCGCACAAGCCAGCGGGGCCCATTAAGTTTCCATGGCCCTATGAGATAGCGCAGCAGAACATCATGTTCATGCCGCACATCCTGATCGTTCCGGTCGGTGCGAGCGTCAGCTTCCCCAATCGCGACAAGGTGCGCCACCACGTCTATTCATTTTCGCCTGCGAAGAAGTTCGACCTGAAGTTGTACGGCAAGGAGGATGCTCGCAGCGTGACTTTCGACAAGCCAGGGGTGGTTTCTCTCGGCTGCAACATCCACGATTCGATGAGCGCGTTCGTGTTCGTGGTCGATACGCCTTATGCGATGATCACCGATGCGAGCGGGCACGTCACCATCCCGAACGTACCCGCCGGCGCTGCGACCGTGCGGCTTTGGAACCCGGCGATCCGAACGACCGGCAACATGCTCTCCCAGACGATAACTGTCCCTGCGGGCGGACTCTCCGCAACATACTCAGTTCGCGGCAAATGAGCGTTTTCGCAGCGGCGAGGCGGATGGGGGGACTGTTCCGGTTTCGTCACCTGAGCACGCGCCTTTCGGTGCTTTATACCGCGCTGTTCGCAGTGTCCCTCATCGTCGTCGCGTTGGTCGGTCAGGTGATGATCCTCGCGCATGCGCGGGAAAGCGTTCGCGCGGAGTTGACGACGAGCGGCACCGTATATGACCGCATCTGGACGTTGCGCGCAAAGTCGCTTGCGAATTCTGGCGATGTGGTGGCGCGCGATTTCGGCTTTCGCACCGCAGTCGCGAGTGGAGATCGTTCGACGATCGCCTCGGCGGTCGCCAATCTGCGCGAGCGCGCAGATGTGCCCAATGCCTTCGTCGTCGATCAGGCGGGCGACGTAATTGGTGATGGTCCGGCGGATCTCCGCGGCGTGGTTGCGGGGCTGCCGGCTTCCCTCTCCACAGATCGCTCGGATGCGGTCATCAGCACAAAAGGCGGCGCCTACCGCGTCGTCGCGTCGCCAATCCTTGCCCCCGTCCAGATCGGCTCGGTAATCTTCGCCGTTCCGCTCGATGCCGGCGAAATGACGGCGCTTGAACATCTGTCTGCCATTCCGCTGAAAGCAACGATCCTGCGCCGCGACGCCCAAGGTCATTGGACTTCGGGTGACTCCCGCGTGCCGCCGAACCTCACACTGGACGCAATGATCGCGCAGGCAGGCGGCGAAACTTCGCCGACGACTATCGACTTGCCGAGTGGCCCCGCTTTTGCGTTGGTGAAACGCCTCGCGGGCCGCAACGATAAACCTGAAGCAGTACTTCTGCTCAGCTACCCGCAAGCGGAAGCCCTCGCATCATACCGCAGCCTGCAGATCGGCATCGCGTTGGCGGGTCTGCTCGGATTGATTCTGATGCTGATCGGCAGCGGTCGGCTGGCCAGCAGCATCGCACGGCCGATCGCGGCGCTCGACGCAGCCGCCAAGGCGCTTGAGGAGGGCAGCCGCGCCGAGGTGCTGGTGGAGGGTTGCGACGAGATCGGCCGCTTGGCGCAAAGCTTCAATCTGATGTCTGCGGGCATCGCCGAGCGCGAGCACCACATCACGCATCTCGCATTCCACGATTCGCTGACGGGCTTGCCCAATCGCACCTATTTTCGCCAGCAGCTCGAAGCGGACATGACCCGCGCGAACAAGATGGGCGAGAAGGTGACGGTGCTTTGCCTCGACCTAGATGGGTTCAAGAGCGTCAACGACACGCTCGGCCATCCGGTCGGCGATGAGCTACTTCGGCGTGTTGGCGAGATCCTGTCCAAGCTTGCCGTCGATGGCTTGGTATCGCGCCTGGGCGGTGACGAGTTCGCTGTCATCCTTGCCGGTCGCGACGATCCCGACCGGCCGCGCGTGCTGGCACAACTCGTGCTCGATCACCTGCGTCAGCCGATGCGCGTCGATGGCCACCAAGTCGCAACTGGTGTCAGCATCGGCATCGCGATCAGCCCCGGCGACGGCGAAGACCCTGACACATTGCTCAAGAACGCCGACCTTGCGTTGTACCGTGCCAAACAGGATGGCCGCGGCGTATTCCGGTTCTTCGAGCCAGCGCTCGATGCCGCCGCGCGCAAACGCCGTCAACTCGAGCTCGATCTGCGCGAGGCGCTTCAGACTGGTCAGTTCCGGCTCAATTTTCAGCCGATCTTCGATCTCAAATCGGATCGTATCAGTGGCTTCGAGGCACTGTTGCGCTGGCAACATCCCGAGCGCGGGAACATGCCACCCGCTGAGTTCATTCCCGTGGCGGAAGAAACCGGCATGATCATAGCGATCGGGGAGTGGGTGATGCACGAGGCTTGCCGCCAAGCTGTCAAATGGCCCGATCACGTCCGCGTGGCGGTCAACGTGTCACCGCTCCAGTTCCGCGCATCGGGGTTCGCCAACGTCATATTTCAAGCGCTGTCACGCAGCGGGCTGGTACATTCGCGGCTGGAGATCGAGATCACGGAATCCGTGTTTCTCGAAGGAGAGAGCGCCGTAGTCTCGCTGCTTCACCAACTACGCGCGATGGGTGTACGTATCGCGCTTGACGATTTTGGCACGGGCTATTCTTCGCTCAGCTATTTGCGCAGCTTCCCGTTTGACAAGATCAAGATCGACAAGTCCTTCGTCGACAGGGTCGCCAACGACACGAGCTCGGCCGCGATTGTGCGTGCTATCGTTGATCTTGCGACGGCACTGCACATGGAAACCACTGCGGAAGGCGTTGAGGATGACGATCAGCTCGCGAGGTTGCGCGGGCAGGGGTGCAGTAGCATTCAGGGATACCTCTTCAGCCGCCCGATTGAAGGGGACATGGTGGCGGCCATGATAGCAAGTCCGATGAGCGCGGCGGCGTAATTGCGCAGGCCGAGCTAACGCCATTTAGAGTGGCTGAGGATTTTGGCCAGGTAACTGTTGGCGGCTAAGTACCCTTATTTTTGGACATGCAACGGGGCGGATTCTGCGACTGATAGCTGACATTGCGACAGCCCTGATAAGAGTTGCGGAACGTCTTAGTGGTGGGTTTTTATTCTCACCTGACAGCCAGCCGGATGGTATCAAGGCCATGCAATGCCGCGGTCTCTGCGACTGTCCAGGGCCCTGAGGGTGGTGTCTCCTGATCGGCTCCATGTTTTCGGCTGGTCAGAATCAGCGCGATAAACTGTCATCACTGGCGAGCGCGGATACTTTATGTCGCTCGCACGCTTCATACGATCTCGCACTAACGTCTCGAAAACAGGACTTCCATGCCCGACAACGCGCTCAATCGCTGGATCATTGATAGCGCGACCGACTTTGCGATCATCGCGACCGACCGAGCCGGGAGGGTCACCGCGTGGAACGAGGGTGCTCGGCTCACCCTTGGCTGGACCAAGGCGGAAATGCTCGGCGAGCCCGTGGACCGCATTTTTACACCGGAAGATCTCGCGGCCGAACGACCTGCTACTGAGATGGAGTGTGCTCTAGAGACGGGCGCGGGTAACGATGAGCGCTGGCATCTCAGGAAGACCGGCGAGCGCTTCTGGGCCAGCGGCGAGATGACCGTCCTGCGTAACGACGGTGGCGATGCGGTCGGCTTCGTCAAAGTGCTGCGCGACCGGACCGAACAGCGCCTGGCAACCGAAACGCTGCGCGGCACTCAAGCCAACATACGTCTGCTGCTCGATTCCATGATCGAGGGGTTCTACGCGGTCGACAGGGACGGGGTGACCACGGTCTGCAACGCGGCGTTCCTGCGCATGATGGGGTTCGAACGGGAGGAGGATGCCGTGGGGCGCAAGCTGCACGGCCTCATCCATGGCCACCATCCCGATGGATCGCACTATGACGTTGCCGACTGCCCGATCTATCGTTGCGCGCGCGACGGAACCTCGGCGCATATTCGGGGCGAGCTTTTCTTCCCTGTAAACGGCGGCGAACCCCTCCCTGTCGAATATTGGGTCGTGCCGATCGCTCCTGGCGGAGACCATCAGGGTGCGATGTGCACCTTCATCGAGGTCACTGAAGAACAAAACGCCTCGGAGCGACTCAAGCTCGCGCTCGATGCCGGCGCAATCGTCGGCACCTGGTTCTGGGACGTGCTCGCCGATAAATTCATCGCTGACAATCGGTTTGCCGACTCGTTCGGTCTATCGCGGGAGCTATGCAGGACCGGCCTGCCGCTTGAGCAGGTACTCGACTCTGTCCATCCCGATGATCAGGCGCGCGTGGACGAGGCCATTGCGTCGGCGATGGCGCGAGGCGGTCGGTACCGATGCGAATACCGCGTGAAGCACCGCGACGGGGTCTATCGCTGGATCGAAGCCAATGGCCGCGTCGAGAAGGATGCAGAGGGCCGGGCAGTCCAACTTCCCGGCGTCCTTCTCGACATCGAAGCGCGCAGGGCGGCCGAGGCAGAACGCGACAGCGCGACCGAATTGCTGCGCTCCTTCACTGAGACCGTGCCCGGTGTCGTGTACGCCAAAGACCGCGACGGCCGGCTACTCATTGGCAATCGCGGCACAACCGCGCTCTTCGGCAAGCCTCCCGAGGAATATCTCGGAAAGACAGACGCCGAACTGCTCGAGGACAAGGATGAAGCCGCGTCGATCATGGCCAATGATCGTCGCATCATGGAGAGCGGCCGCAGCGAGCAGACCGAGGAAGAGGTCAGACTCGCCGATGGAACGCCCGCGGTCTGGCTCTCGACTAAGTCCCCGGTGTTCAACAGCGCCGGCGATGTCGTCGGACTTGTCGGGTCCTCCGTCGACGTCACGGCGCGCGTGCAGGCCGAGGCGGCCGTTCAGGACCTCAATCGCACGCTCGAGCAGCGTATCGCCGATGCGATCTCCGAACGCGAGGTGGTGGAAGAGGCACTTCGCCAATCACAGAAGATGGAAGCCGTCGGGCAGCTCACGGGCGGGCTGGCGCATGACTTCAACAATTTGCTGACCGGCATGATGGGCAATCTCGAGCTGCTTCAGGCACGGATCGCCCGCGGTCGGCTCGACGACCTCGATCGCTTCATTCTTTCCGCCCAGGGAGCGGGGCGCCGGGCCGCGTCGCTGACTCAGCGATTGCTCGCCTTCTCCCGACGGCAGACCCTCGATCCGAAGCCGACCGACGTCAACCGCCTGATCAATGGCCTGGAGGACCTGCTTGTCAGAACCGTGGGACCAACGACCTCGGTCGAAGTCGTTGGTGCAGCCGGTCTGTGGTCGGCGAACATCGATGCCGGCCAGCTCGAGAATGCTTTGCTCAACCTCTGCATTAATGCCCGCGACGCGATGCCGGACGGCGGTCGCCTGACGATCGAAACCGCAAACAAATGGCTGGATGACCGCGCGGCGAAAGAGCGCGATCTCGCCTCCGGACAATATCTGTCGGTCTGTGTTACCGATACCGGTTCCGGAATGTCGGCTGAGACAGTCGAGCGCGCGTTCGAGCCGTTCTATACGACAAAGCCGCTCGGACAGGGAACCGGACTTGGCCTCTCTATGATCTATGGCTTCGCTCGCCAGTCTGGCGGTCAGGTTCGCATCTATTCCGAGGTCGGCAGCGGTACGACGGTCTGCATCTATCTGCCGCGACATCACGGCGAGGCACCAGACCTTGAAATCGAACAGGACCGGATCAGGTCCGATGCGGCTACGGGGCAGACGATTCTCGTCGTCGACGACGAGGCGACGATCCGCCATCTGATCGACGAGGTTCTGGACGACGCCGGCTATACCGTCATCGGCGCCGCCGATGGTGCCGCCGGGCTTAAGGTGCTCCAGTCGGGTGCGAAGATCGAGTTGCTGATCACGGACGTAGGGTTGCCGAACGGCATGAACGGGCGTCAGGTTGCTGACGCGGCCCGCTCGTTGCGGCCGAACCTGAAAGTTCTGTTCATCACCGGCTATGCTGAAAACGCTGCCGTCGGAAATGGTCACTTGGAAGCTGGAATGGAACTGCTGACCAAGCCATTCTCGATGGAAGCACTGGCCACCAAGGTGGCGGACATTCTAAAACCGACGAATTAGCAGAGCGTTCTAGCGCGTAATGCGCGGTAGGGGGATCTGCGCTCACCACTGACATGCGCCCCAACACCGTTCGAGGTTATCGCGATTTCTTTCTTTATTTGCGGCGGAACGCTCTGCGTCATCAGGCGTCGAGCAATGCGAACCAGCAACGGGAGTCGACGTCATGACGATCTTCAATAAGGACATGATCGAGCTCGCGCGAAAGAACGACCTTTGGCAAAAGGAGATTTATCGCGATCCCAAGATCCAAATCGTACTGATGAGCATCCCGGCTGCGGAGGAGATTGGCTTGGAGACGCACTCCGCTGACCAAACGACATTCATTGTCGATGGGGAGGCGCAGATCGTTATCGATGGCCATTCGACCAAAGCCGGACCCAACCACCTGATTGTCGTGCCCAAGGGTGCCGAGCACAACGTCGTCAACAAGGGCGACGGCACCCTCAAGCTGTTCTCTGTTTACGCCCCGCCAGCCGAACCGGAAGGTGCCGCGTTCAAGACCAAGGCGCAGGCCGAAGAGGCCGAAAAGGGCCTGATAACCAAGGCTGCGGAAAAGGTGAAGGAAGCCTTCGGGCGTTGACCCCGCCTGTTCGCATAGCGGTTGTCGCGCACTTACGGCATCCGATCAGGCTGCCCTTCATGGGCGGGATGGAAGCGCATACCCACCAGTTGGTCGATGCGCTCGTACGCCGCGGACATGACGTTACGTTGTTCGCCAGCGGCGACAGCGATCCTGCCTTACCGCTGCACGCCGTGGCGGACCGGCATTATGAGGCGGTACTGCCATGGGCCTTGTGGCACGGAACGGCCGATCTCACCGCATTCCAGGACGCGGCATTTGGGCGCGCCTGGGCCGCTATCGTCGGTAGCGACTTCGATATTGTGCACAACAATGCCATGCATCCGGCATTGCACCACTGGGCATTGCGCGATGGTCTGCCAATGGTCACCTCCCTCCACGTTCCGCCTTTCGCCGGTCTTGCGAGGATGGTCGATATCTGCAGCGCATCATGGCTTCGGCAGACCGCGACATCCCACAGCCATTTGCAGAGCTGGTGGACAGCGCCTCCCGCTTCCGCGTCCGTCGTGCACAATGGCATCGATATCGATCGCTGGCGCTACCGGCCGAAAGGCAATGGCCGCGCCGCTTGGTGCGGACGCATCACCCCAAACAAGGGGACGGCGGTTGCGGCTTTGGCGGCAAGCGTTGCTGAGCTGCCCATCGACCTATACGGGCCGGTGGACTGTCAGACCTATTTCGAAGACCATGTTGCACCATTGCTCGGCGCCGACTGCGTATATCATGGGCATCTCGGGGGTCCGGCGCTGATCGACGCAATCGGTGCGGCGTCGGTTTTGGTCGCCACGCCAATGTGGGACGAGCCCTTTGGATTGGTCGCGGCCGAAGCCATGGCGTGTGGCGTACCCGTCGCAGCGATCGACCGAGGTGCGCTTCGCGAAGTGATAGGGAATAGCGGCGCGTTGTCGCCGAGCGCAGACCCGGCCGCACTGGCCGAAGCGATCAGATTGGCGCTGCTCTTGCCAAGAGAGCTATGCCGGAAGCGTGTGGCCGAACACTTTTCCATAACCAAGATGATCGAGGGCTACGAGGCCGCCTACGCGGCAGCCATGGCAGCGCGGCCTTCCAGTATCGCGAGAACGGCCGCCGTGCTGGCATAGGGTTGGTCCGCCTGCTGCCGCGTTAGCGCGAGATCGTCTTCGGTGACGGCGCGTAGTTGGACATGCTCGCCGTCTTCCAGCCGCACCAGACCCATCAGCGTGAAGGCACGGAGCCAATGCTCCATCGTGAAATGTCCCCATTTGTCCCGAAAATGCGCGGCGTTGGCGAGCACGCTGTCGATATGGTGCACCGGCGGCATGTGGTGCGCGTGGTGCTGATGATAGGCCCGCGCGCCGCGACACCAGTAAAGCGGAACGCCCTCGTCGAAGACCATCCGGCCGAAATCGGTATCCTCACCGCCATAGCCGACATAATTCTCGTCAAAACCCCCGACTTTGAGGAATGTCGTGCGACGCATCGCGAAATTGAGCGACCAGAAGCAGCGATAATCGCTGCAATCCCCGATTGTCTGTTCAGGCGGTCCGGCACGTTCGCTATGCTTGATGCCCACCGTGGCGAAGCGGGCGAAGTCCAGGTCTCCCGAATTGGCGCCAGCCGGCAGGTACAGCACTTCGCCCATCAGGGTCGCGTCGAGCGTTTCCAGCAACCCTGCATAATCGGCTACGAAAGCGGGATCGGGGATGCAATCGACATCCAGAAAAATCAGCGTTTCGCCCTGCGCGGCGGTTGCCGCGGCGTTGCGCGCGGCAGCCAGCGGGATGCCGCCAGTACCGACCATCAGTTGCCGCACCGGGAAGCGGGTCGCGGGCAATACATACGCTTCCGGCTGCATGACCGCGATGACGAGCTCCTCCGGTGGGCGCTGCTGTGCGTCAAGGCCCAGCACCATGTTACGCAGATGCTCCGCGCGGCCGTGCGCCAACGTGCAGACGCTGACCCTCATGATCGCACTCCTTCCGAAACAAGCGCCAGCGGCATGATTTCGACCGGCGGATTCGCCCAGCACGCTTCCGCCTGCGCCTCGATCCATCCTGCCGAGGTTTGTGCTGCGAACGGGTCGACCAAGGCTTTTTGCGCGTCAAGATCGAGTGCCGCGGCCTTTGTCCAGGCAGCGGCCCAAGCTGCGGGATGTGCGGGCCAGTGATCCAGCATCACCGCCGCGCCGACGTGTGCCAGCATGCGGGCCTTCCAGATTTGTTCGTCAAAATAGCGCCATTCCGGCACCACGATCCAAGGCCGGCCGGCAGCGGCAATCATATGTACCGTGGTATTGCCTGCCGATGAGACAATCCTATCGGCAGCCGCGATGTACACTTCCGGGCGGTCGACCCACCCGAGATGCCGCAGATTGGCCGGCGAAGTTGCATGCCATTCGCGTTCGACCGCGCCGATCGTCAGCCAGATCGCGTCCGGTTCGGCGCGCGCGCCGAGCGTCAGCGGCGTACCCGGAGTACCCGTGCCGCCGCCGCCCGCGATGACGACCACGATGTCTGCGTCCAAAGGAAGCCCGAGCGCCTCGCGCGCCTTACCGCGGGCAATATGCGTGGGAAGTATTCCCACACCCGGCGCGTAATGCGTCTTAGCGCGCATCCAGACGGGGCGGCCCGGCTGTTCAAGCGCAGGCGCATAGGGGGCGAGGACGCCGATCGCGGATTCGTACGCCACCATATGACCGAGATCATCCCGCTGGCCGTGCTGGAGCACCGTAATACAAGGGATCGACGCGATCCGGGCCAGTTGCGCCAATTCGGCCGACACGTCGGTAATGAACAATGCGGGCCGCGCGCTGTCGAACCAGGCGGTGATCGTCGCGATTGCCTGGGTAATGCTACTCCAGCCGAGCGGTGCGCAATGCAAAGTTGCCGGGGTGCGCGCGCCCGCCAATGCCTGTGGCGCATCAGCCGGTGTTTCGAAAAGCGACGGGATACGCTGGATACGGACGTGCCTGCCAAGCGCCGGAAAAATGTTGTCGCGTGCGCAGAACAGCGTTACCGGGCGGGTCGGCGGCAGCGCGTTGACGATCGCCGCCGCACGTTCGGCATGACCACGCCCCTGATGATGAACAAAATAGCCGATCGGTCGGATCATGCGGCTTCCTTCATGGCAAATGCGCGCATTCCTTCGACGACGCCGGCTGCGTGCGACTGCTGGGACAGATAGATGGTCGGGCGCCCCAGCAACGGCACCAGTTCGGCGCTGTGATTTGCAACGATGATGCCGTTGCGGACGCTGTCCAGCATGTCGAGATCATTGCCGCTGTCGCCTGCGGCGTAGACGTCGCACTCAGGGATCCCGAGGTGGTTCGCAGCCCACGCCATTGCGGCACCCTTGCCAGCGCGTTCAGGCAAAATGTCTAGCAGCCGGCCGTGGCTGTGAATAACACGCACCGGAAGATCTGCGACCGCGGCGCGCACTGCCGCAATAGCCGCCGGATCATCAGCAAAATAACTTCGTTTGTAGCGCCGTTGCTCGACCGGCGGCTGACGCTCGACACGAGGGATCTGACCGACGCGCTCATCGACCTCGTCCGGCAGCCAACCCTCCGCAATCCGCTTCGCGAACGCTTGATCTGCCACCAGCCGCGCGCCGCGTCGCCAGTAAATCTCGCTGCCAACGGAGGTGATCAAAACACGCGGTGGCGGCTGCCGCCACTCAGTAAGCAGCCGCTCCGCCTCCTGTAATGATCGCCCCGTTGCGACCCCGAACGCCAGTTCGGGTTGCGTGGCAAGAAATGCGGCAAGTCCGACCGCGCCAACCGTGCATCCGGTTAGGGTGTTGTCGATGTCGCACAGCAACAATTTTTTTGCTGAAGCAGCAGCAAGCGCTTGCGCGGTCAAGCCTTTCACAAGTGCTACGAAGGAAGCTGCGTAGCTGTGCCAGTCCAAGGTCTCGCTGCGGTATCGCCCTTCGGCCGACGCCCGGGCCCACTCGATCCTATTCGACAGCAATGCACGTATCGCGTCCGCAAACGCGCGTGGGTTGCGGGGATCGGCAATCCGACCGTGGCGTAACGTAGCCACGATGTCCGCTGGTCCGCCGTGGCACGTTGCCACGACCGGAACCCCGTGTAGCGCGGCTTCGGTCAACGTGAGGCCATAGGGTTCCGTGAGAGCCGGGTTCACAAAAACCCCGCCGGTTTCGTGCGTCAGCGCGTACAGACTGGCAATATCGGCCTGGCTATGGCGCTTTGGAATTGCCATTTGGCCATACAGGTTGTGCGCATCCAGCCCAGCCAGCAACGCGCTGATCACCCCATTTTGTTCGGGCTCGCCGCTCGCTGGTCCATCCCGCAGACCTGCGACGATGACGAGATTGGCGCGCGCGCGCAGATCAGCATCGGCGCCGTAAAGATCGACGAGTCCTTCGAGGTTCTTCTTCGCGACCGGCCGCGCGATAGCGAGAATCAACGGCTTGGCAGGATCGCGCAGGAAAGGGGTGATTAGTGCGCGCGCACGGTCGAGGTCGATCGGGCCTTTCCGGGCAATACCGGCACCGGGTGGCAGCCGATGTATCTTGGCCGGGCATGCTGAGGGATAGAGCATCAACTGTCGCTCGGCCTCGTCCCGCGACGAGGCGATGATCAAATCCGCCGCGCCGATCGCGCGATCCTCCTCAGCCAGACGCTTCGTCATCGGCGCAGCCGCCGATCCCAGCGCGGCCTTGTCGATGCCAAGCGAATGCGCCGTGTAGACGAACGGGATATCCAGTGCATCGCGAACGCGTTCTGCGACCTCGGCGGCATCGGCAAAATGCGCATGAATAATATCTGGTCGGGCGACGTCACTCATGAGATGAGCGATCAGAGCCTCGGCAAAGTCCGCGCGGTCGGCCGCGTTTGCGTCTTTTGATAAGTAGGACCGGTTGCCGGTTCCGATACGTCGGATCGCCAGCTTGGCTGATACGGGCTCATAAGGCACAGCGTAAGCCGGGCCGAGGGTGTCGTCTTCAATCAGTCTCGTGACGATCTCGACCCGACCTACATCGCTTCTGCCTGCCAAGGCCTGTGCCGCACCTAACGCATAGGTGATATGACCACCGGTGTCTTCGGTCAGCCCGAATTCCACGGGTGGTCCTTTCAGGCAGCCGCCCAAGGCTATCGACAGGATATACAGTCAAGCCTCCTCTTTGAGCCTTCGAGAATACGGGATTAACAAGGATCCGAACGGACGGGTGGCGGAACGGTTGCTACCAATTCGTCAAATCGTGCTGACCGAATTTAGTTCGCCTCTTTTTCGCGTCGTCGCCACCAAAGAACGACGCAGGCCGATTCACCTTGGCACGGTTATGGTTTCTAACAGTCTGTTGAGATAGCGGAAAGTTCTTAGGTCGAGTTACTGTCCGGCCCGGCCTCCGCTCCAAAAAGACTCAGCGACTCTGGTTGGCCAGGCAGGTCGGGCGTCGGCTTCGTACAATATTTTTATTGTCCAGCGACAGGTCACCACAAATTTATAACTTTGAGCTTGCTCCGAAACACAGGAATGATATTGTAAAAGACCGTTCCTATTCTGTCTCGACGACACCTGCTGCGTCGAATTCTGAAAAAGCCGCACGAACCAATTCAGCGGCTTCCTCATTTTCAACCTCTGCTGTCACAACGATCGCGCCCTGCAAGGGGGCATCGTCTCGATCATCCTGGCCCGGCTGATCGGCTGCTGTGTCTGAGCCTGCCAGCAGATCGCCAGCCGTATTCGCATCGCCCTCGGACGCGATCGAGATAGCGGTGCGGTCGACGTCGAACTCCTGCACCAGTCGTTCGACAGTCATTTCCGCGTCGCGTCGAGTGTCGAAGGTGGCGGTCAGCATGATTCCCATAGCTTATCTCCTCGACCGCGTCTTCATGCCGTCGTGTGTTGCGAGGAAGCGCATGGCTAAGACCCAGAGTTCCCAGAAATCTCGTAGGCATGATTTCGATCAGCTAATCTTTGAACGGAGCCATGAGGCTTTGTCAGGCGAACGCGGCCATCAAGAGCGTTGAAAGGCCCAGGCCTATCGAGAGCGGAATGCGGAGGTGGAGCCACCATGGAGGACAAAGCCCGTTGGCTTTGAGGCGGAAATCGACCGCGAGCGACGCGATCAAAGCGACGCCAAGTACGATAAGGGAAGAGCCGGGCCATTTGGTGCCGGTTGCCCACGGCCAGGCCGATGCAAAAGCGATCAACGACGGCGCGACAGCTGCGAACCATAGCCAAAGGGGCACATCCTCTTGCGCCTGTGCAGCCAGACCCCACCATAGGCCACCAAGAAAGCTGAGGATCAGCGCAGCATAGGCATAGCCCATCGCCAACGCCATAAAATGGTATTCGGGGTCGTGCGCGAGTAGCACTGCCAGTGCAGCAATCTGAGGAATAAGGCCGGCATATCCGAGCTGAAGAACGAGTCGAGGCGGCGTCTGACCTCCAAGTTGCATCATTTGAAATTTCCTCAGAATGCCAGACGCTAGGAATGCATAGTCGGCCTATGAAGCGTTTTTCATTCGCAGCATACGTTCCACTAAGGTTTTGCCTGACCGCCAGGAGCATTCTATCCTCGGCCCAAGCAGCCAGCCCCCGCAGACGCCAATATGTTGAACGTCGAAGATTTAATCGCGGGTCGGTCAGTTGTGACTGAAGGCACAGTGGGGGCGACCTTGATTGAGAACCAGCGGCCCGCTTGCCCGACGTTCGGCGTCGATCGTCACCAGATGATCTCCCGAATACAATTTTCCGTGGCTTGGTGATCCATAAAGCGATGCACCGATGCGAAAACCGATCTTGCAACGCGATCTAGTTGTGGTTCCGCGCGAAATAGGATGGCGATCCCGGCGGAAACGGTTGCCGCTACGTTTGGGATAATACCGTCTGGATCTGCGCGGATCGTGAGCGGGACAGGTTGCCGACGAACGGCGATCACCGTGATCGTCGGCAACGTCTACCTTACATTTTCATCAACATGGCGATGTGCATCTTGACCACGGGGACGATTTTAGCGGCGACGGCTTTCAGCGCGGGCGCGGTGCCGCCCATCGCATAAGCTTGCTGCACAAAGAGCGCTTGGCCATGAGCCGATCTCTGCTGCGCAAGATAGGCAGCATCGCGCGCGGGTCCGTTCTCGGCCTTGAGCTGCGCGACCATCTCCATCTGGGCCGGCATCAGCATCGGGGGCGAAACCTTGATTTTTGATTTCATCGCGGCCGCCTTCACGTCAGCCGTGCTTTTGGCATGCGCGCTCAGCATCATCGTGGCGAACGATTTGACGTCGGGATTAGCGGTCGTCTCAAGAACGATCTGCGCCGACTGTCGCTCGTATAAGTCGCTGGCGCCAGCGGTCATAACATATTCCCTCGGCGTCATAACCTGCGCCGCGGCGGGAACCGCCATGAAAAGAACGGCGGACGCTGGGATCAGGATCGAGAATTTCATCATAATAAGTTCCTAAATTGAATGAGAACGCAGGTTCAGCGCGCCTTGTCAAAGCTCTTGCCCAGCCGCCCGATCGCGTACATTTCCGCGTCATAGGCACCGCGCACGATCGTCCCCATGCCGAAAAACTCGTGCGTCACACCGGGAAACGTCCGCTGTTCGACCTTGTCGCCGGCACCGCGCATTGCTTCTGCGAGCGTCTCGCCGTCCGACCGCAGGGGATCGATTTGCGCGTTGACGATCGTCGTCGGCGGCAGCCCGTGCAGATCGGCTTTCACGAGATTGATCCTCGGATCCATCTGGTCCGCCATGGTGTTGGAATAATAATATCCAAACCACTTGAGCATCGTCGTGTTGAGCGGCTTGGCATTGGCGCTGTCACTGCGCGACAGCAACGTCATGCCGCTGTTAGCGATCGGATAAACGGCCAACACGTGCAGCGGCGCGGTGAGATTGTTGTCTCGCGCATAGATTGCGGTTGCTACCGCGAGATTGCCACCAGCGCTCTCACCGGCGAGCGCAATCCTAGCGGAATCGCCGCCCCAGCTTCCAGCATTCTGCAGCACCCAGCGATAGGCTGCGGCCGCATCGTCATGCTGGGCCGGAAACTTCGCCTCGGGCGCGTGACGATATTCGACCGACACGACAATTGCGTTCAGCTGCTTGGACATCAGCCGCGGCGTAGCGTCGTAGGTGGTGACGTCAGCAATCACCCAGCCGCCACCGTGATAATACACTATAACAGGCATCGGCTGGCCGTTTGGACCGCCAGCAGGCTTGTAGATGCGCGCGAACTGCATAGGGTCGGCGCCGTACGGCATATCCATCGTTGCGACGGCGGGATCGGGGGCGGTCGATATGCCCTTCATGCGCATAACCGCCCTGGCGGCGTCTGCGGCAGAAGGCTGGATACGCGCTTTTACCGGCGTGAGCATTTCGATCGGCTTTGCGCCGAGCGCCTGCAACTGGTCGAGAACCGCCTGCATGTCGGCTGCAGCCGGTACCGGCATCACCATTGTTTTCATCGGCGGCGGCGGCGGTGCTGCGTTCGGCGACACCGGAGATTGCGCGAAGACGGGCGCCGCAAGCGCAAGGATGGACGCTGCACTTACAAATTTTATCCGAAACATAGTATGATGATCCTGTTTTCTTGACGCTCCGAGATCGAACAGGCGTGACAAGCGTAAGTTCCGATTAGAACACCAATCTTGATGTGCGTTAATACTGACGGTGTGTTGGCTCTTTTGAAGGCCGCTCTCGGATCTTCTGACGCGTTCTTAGAAAGAAAGTCGCCAGCGTTCGCCACAATTTAAGGCAACACTCTGGCAGATCGGCGAGACTGTCTCATTTGGGATAGCTCACGGCCATGCCGAAAATACATAGTGCCGTCTGGACACGAACCCGCTGTGACAGCGTTTAGCGCAGAAGAAGATGCGCAGGGGTGTTCGTATGCATTTCACTATCAACGGGACCCTCTATCAGGTCGAGGTCGACAACCGGGTTTCGCTGCTCGATTTGTTGCGCGAGCATCTTGCACTGACCGGGTCGAAAAAGGGATGCGATCATGGCCAGTGCGGGGCCTGCACGATCCTCATCAACGGACGGCGCATCAACAGCTGCCTCTCCCTCGCGGTCATGCATCAAGATGACGACATCACGACGATAGAGGGTCTTGGGTCACCTGAAGACCTGCATCCGTTGCAGGCGGCTTTCGTATCGCACGACGGCTATCAGTGCGGCTATTGCACGCCCGGCCAGATCTGCTCGGCGGTCGGTATGCTCGACGAGCTTAAGAAGGGATGGCCGAGCCATGTCAGCCCGTCGCTCCGCGACGTCGATCTCAACGATGACGAGATTTCGGAACGCATGAGCGGCAACATCTGCCGCTGCTCGGCCTATCCCAATATCGTCGATGCCATTCGCGATGTCGCGGCGGCGCAGGCATGAAAAGTTTCGTGTACGAGAAGGCGACGAGCCCCCAGGACGCGGTACGGTTCGTCGGCAATGGTGCGAAATTCATCGCCGGCGGCACCAACCTGCTCGACCTGATGAAGCTTCAGATCGAAACGCCTGAGACGCTGGTCGATATCAGTCGTCTCAATCTCGACCGGATCGAGGATACCGATGCGGGCGGCCTGCTGATCGGAGCTCTGGTTCCAAACAGCGACCTGGCTGCGGACGCGCGCGTGCGCGAGCGGTACGAGGTGCTGAGCCGCGCCCTCCTGGCGGGCGCCTCCGGGCAGTTGCGGAACAAGGCAACGACAGGCGGCAATCTGCTTCAGCGCACCCGCTGTTATTATTTCTACGATACGGCGATGGCCTGCAACAAGCGGGTCCCCGGCTCGGGATGTTCGGCGATCGGGGGGTACACCCGCATTCTCGCCGTGCTCGGCACCAGCGCGGCGTGTATTGCCACGCATCCCGGCGACATGCCGGTCGCGATGCGCGCGCTCGACGCGACAATCGTAACGCTGAAGGCCGACGGCGATCGCCGCCGGATCAGCATCCATGATTTCTACCGCCTGCCTGGTGACACGCCGCACATCGAGACGGGACTCGAGCCCGGCGAGCTTATCACCCATGTCGAGCTGCCCCCGCCGCCGCCCGGCCGGCAGTTGTATCGCAAGGTCCGTGACCGGGCGTCCTACGCCTTCGCGTTAGTGTCGGTCGCTGGCGTAGTCTCCGTCGAAAACGGGATAATAGCCTCGGCGTGCCTCGCTTTTGGGGGCCTCGGACCTATGCCGTGGCGCGACACGTCTGTCGAAGCGTTGCTGTTGGGTCATGCACCCTCCGACGCGCTGTTTGCTCAGGCGGCGGATGCGCTGCTCGCCTCGGCGAAAGGACAGGGCGCGAACGACTTCAAGATTCCCCTCACGAAGCGAACGCTCATCGCCAGCCTCCGGGAGCTTACCGCATGAGCGACACAAACAACCTCGTCATGGACTTGCCGGTCCCGTCCAGCCTGCTCGACATCGGCGCACAAGGCCTCATCGGAAAGCCGCTCAGCCGCAGCGAAGGGCCGCTCAAGGTCACCGGGCGTGCGACCTATTCGGCCGAATATGCGATTCCCGACCTAGCCTATGGCTATCTCGTCGGTGCGAAGTTCGGGCGCGGCAAGATCACGCGGGTCGATGCTGATGCCGTCCGCGGGCTCCCCGGCGTGATTGACGTGATCACCGATTTCGCGACCTTCATCCGCAACCCGCAGCAGGGCGGGGAAAGCAAGGCGCCGGCGCAAGGCGTGAAAGACGTCCAGTATTTCGGCGAGATCGTCGCGATCGTGCTCGCCGAAAGCTACGAAGCCGCGCGGGATGCCGGCGAGCGCCTCGTTGTCGAATATGAAGAAGCGGAAGGCCGTTTCGATTTCGAGGCGCTCAAGGCAGACAGCGAGAAGGGAACGTTCAACAACATCCCAGGCTATTTCCATCAGGGCGATCTCGATCGGGCGGTGGCCGACGCGCATGCGTCAGTCGACGTGGTCTATACCACGCCAAGCCAGAACAGCGCGGCGATGGAGCCGCACGCCTCGATCGCCGTGTGGGAGGAAGGTACGCTAACACTTTACGGCTCCTACCAGATGCCGTCGTCCGACAAGCTGCAGCTCGCCAAAGCGCTCGGAGTCAGCGCCAAAAAGGTTCGAATTATCGCAGTGTATATCGGTGGCGGCTTCGGTTCGAAGCTTGGCGTAGCACCGGAATCGGTCGCGGCGGCCGTCGCCGCGAAGCAGCTCGGGCGTCCGATAAAGGCGGTGATGACCCGGCCTCAGGTTTTCGAGACCACAGTGCGACGCGCGAGCACCGAACAGCGTGTGCGGTTCTCGGTTGATGCGGAGGCCAGGCTTACGGGGGTCGGCCATGAGACCAAGACCAGCAATTTGCCGGGGGAGAGTTTCTTCGAACCGGCGGGCGTCGGCACGCATTTCGCCTATCCTGGCGACAACCGCGTGATCAACCACGACATCGTGCGGCTTAACCTGCTGTTGGCGGGATCGATGCGAGCACCGGGCGAAGCCTCCGGCATGATGGCGACCGAAGCTGCCCTCGACGAGCTCTGCCATAAGATCGGACTCGACCCGATCGAGTTCTGGCGCCGCAACGAGCCCAAGGAAGCGCCCGAGGAAAAGGTGCCCTGGTCCACCCGGCAACTGCTGCGTTGCATGGAAGAGGGTGCCGAGCGGTTCGGCTGGGACGTGCGCAATCCCGAACCTGCGCAGGTGCGCGACGGCGAATGGCTCGTCGGCATGGGGATGGCGGCGGCCGTGCGCTCGAACATGCTGATGAAGTCGGCCGCGACGGTCTCAATCGACCCGGATGGTCGCGCGACCATTGCCACCGATATGACCGATATCGGCACCGGCACCTACACCATTCTCGGCCAGATCGCCGGCGAGCTGCTCGGCCTGCCGCTCGATCGGATTTCTGTGAACCTTGGCGATACCAATTCGCCGCCCGGTGCGGGCTCGGGCGGATCTTGGGGCGCGGGGTCAAGCGGGTCCTCGGTGTATCTCGCGTGTGAGCGGCTACGCGAACGGCTTGCAGCGGCCATGGGATGCGTGCCCGACGAGCTCACGCTCAAGGACGGGATCGCGACTGCCAGGAACCGTCAGATCGCGCTCGCCGAGCTTGTCGGTGAAGGCCTGGAGGCGACGGGCCAGATCGCGCCAGGCGACATGGAGACGCAGCGCAAGCAGGCGAGCTACGGCGCGCATTTTGCCGAGGTCGGCGTCAATGCCACCACCGGTGAGGTGCGCGTGCGGCGGATGCTCGGCGTGTTTTCGGCGGGGCGCATTCTCAATGCCAAGACCGCGCGATCGCAGTGTCTCGGCGGGATGACCTTCGGCATCGGCGCTGCCCTTACGGAGGATCTTGTCCATGATCCGCGCAATGGCAAGGTCGTGAACCACGACCTCGGCGAATATCATGTGCCGGTGAATGCCGACGTTCCGCAGCTCGAGGTGCATTTTCTCACCGAACGCGACCAGTTTGCCAACCCGCTTCAGGCAAAAGGGATCGGTGAGCTCGGGATATCCGGGGCCGGCGCCGCCATCGGCAACGCGGTGTTCAACGCGACCGGAATCCGCGTTCGCGACTATCCGATTACCCTCGACAAGTTGCTTGATCAGCTCCCGCCCATTTGAGACCTTTATCCGTCACTGCGTTGCCAAGAGACCGTCGGGCCGTGCCACGACACGCAATGCGAGCCCGGCGGCGGCGGCACGCTCGGCAGCGAGCGATGTGGGGGCCGATATCGTGGCGAGCATCGGACAGCCCGCGAGCACAGCTTTCTCGACGAGTTCATAGGAACAGCGCGAGGTTAGAAGCGCGAAACCGCCGTCCCAATCCTGGCGCACACGCAGCATTGCCCCGATCACCTTGTCGAACGCGTTGTGGCGGCCGACATCTTCGCGCACAAGCCAGGGCATGCCGTCGATCCGGCACACCGCCGCGCCGTGCACGGCGCGCGTGCGATGATTAAGCGGCTGCATCGCGTCTAGTTCCGATAGAGCCCGAAACACTGCAGTATCATCGCCGCGCCAGCGCGTGGCGAGCGGCGGCAGCGGACGCATCGCCTGCTCAAGGTTTTCGACGCCGCATAGCCCGCAGGCGCTTTCTGACACACGGTGACGCACACGGTCGAGCGCCCGATGCGCTACAGAATCTGCGAGCGTCAGCCGCACGATGATACCATGCTCGGCACGGTGCGCCATGATATCGACAACATCCTCGGCCCTATCAATGAGACGCTCGGCCAGAGCGAAACCGTAAGCGAGATCCTCGAGATCAGCGGGCGTCGCCATAAGGACGGCATAGCTGATTCCCGCGACTTCAATCGCGACCGGCATTTCCACCGCGACCGCTCGATCGGTGAGCGTGGGCGGGGCGCCGTCTGCCGTCACGCACGATAGTTCCAGCCGGACGTGATCGGGCGCTAGCGCGTTCAGGCGGCGATCCTTACCGGCACTGATTTGGCGGCTGGCACATGGCTCTGTTCGGCATGATGTTCGACGGGCATCAGGACATTGCACTCGGGGTAATAGGCGCCAAGACAGCCACGCGGGACGCTATATGGCGTGACGATAAGCCCATCGCGGCGGCGTACCTTGCCATCGTCGGCGTCGCTTTCGAGCGCAACGATTTGGCCTTCGACCAGGCCCGCCTCGGCGATGTCATCCGCGTTCATAAACAGCACGTCGCGCGTGCCTTTCACCCCGCGAAAGCGATCATGATAGCCGTAGATCGTCGTGTTGAACTGGTCGTTCGAGCGCAGGGTCATCAGCCGGAACCGGCCCTTGGCATCGTCAAAGCCCGTCGCCGACAGGCCCGAGGGCACCAGGAACTCCGCTTTCTTGCTCGGCGTCAGCCAGATCCGCTCGGTCGCCTTGTTGCCCTTCCAGAAGCCGCCCGGCGTAAAGAGGCGTTTGTTGAAATCGACAAAAACCTCCGGATAGGTCGTCTCGATCGCGTCGCGGATGCGGGCGTAGTCCGTAACCCACGCGTCCCAGTCAACTTTGGGGTTGGGCGGCAGAATGCGGTTGGCGATTGCAGCGACGATCGCCGGTTCGGACAGCAGGTGCTCGCTCGCCGGTGTCGCCTTGCCGCGCGAGGCGTGGATGCAGCTGGTCGAATCCTCTACCGTTACGACCTGAGGGCCGCTTGCCTGCACGTCCTCCTCGATCCGACCGAGGCAGGGGAGGAGGTACGTGACCTTGCCTGGAAAGAGGTGATTGCGGTTAAGCTTGGTAGCGATCTGCACCGACAGGTCGAGCCGCGGCCACGCTTCCTCCATCGCCGCCGTCTCCGGCACGGCACGCAGGAAATTGCCGCCGAGCGCGACGAACGCCTTGACCGATCCGTCGATGACGCCGCGACAGCTCTCGACCGTGTCGAGGCCCTTCTTGCGCGGCGCGGTGAAGCCGTATTGCGCCTCGAGTTTCTCGACCGGCACCAACTCGGTCTTCTCGGTGATGCCGACGGTGCGCTGGCCCTGCACGTTGGAATGGCCGCGCACCGGCGTGGCTCCCGCGCCGGGCTTGCCGATATTGCCGCGCAGCAGGAGCAGGTTCACCACCATGCGGACGTTCTCGACGCCCTTTACATGCTGCGTCAGCCCCATACCGTAGATGGCCATCACCGCCTTGGCCTTGGCGTAAATCCGCGCCGAGGCTTCGAGTTCGTCCTTCGGCAGGCCGCATTCGAGAAGGATCGCACCCCAGTCGGCGGCCCGAACCGCGGCGCTGAAATCGGCGAAGCCCTTGGTGTGGGCCTCGATGAAGGCATGATCGAGCACCGGCGGCTCTCCCGCCGAGAGCGCGGCGTCGTCCCATTCAACCAAAAACTTGGCGATGCCCATCATCGCCGCGATATCGCCGCCGGCCCTGACCTGATGGTATTGCGTGGAGATCGCCGTCTCCTTCAGCGTCGCCATCTCAAGCGGGTTCTGCGGATCAGTGAAGCGTTCGAGCCCGCGCTCCCTGAGCGGGTTGAACGTCACGATCTCGACCCCGCGCTTCCGGCAACTGCGCAGATCGTGGAGCATGCGCGGCGCGTTCGAGCCGACATTCTGGCCGAAGAAGAAGATCGCGTCGCAATGCTCGAAATCCTCGAGCCGGGTCGTGCCGACAGGCACGCCGATCGCCGCCTTAAGCCCGACCGATGTGGATTCGTGGCACATGTTGGAGCTGTCGGGCAGGTTCTGGTTGCCGAACAACCGTGCCATCAACCCGTACATGTACGAGGCTTCGAGGCTGGTACGGCCCGAGGAATAGAACACCACCGACTTTGGATCGAGCGGACGCAGACTGTCGCCGATCGCGCCGAACGCCTCGTCCCACGACACCGCGACGTATTTGTCGGTCGCGGCATCGTACCGCAGCGGATGGGTGAGACGGCCATGTTGCTCGAGGTCGTAATCGCGCCAGCCGCGCAACTCGGTCAGCGTATGCTCCCGAAAGAAATCGGGCGTCGTGCGCAGCGTCGTCAGCTCCCACGCCGTCGCCTTGGCACCCTCCTCGCAGAATTCGGCAGGGTGATGGTTGGCCGGCTTCGGCCAGGCGCAACTGACACACTGGAAACCGTCAGGCTTGTTCTGGCGCACCAATTCGCGGAACGCCTCGGGCGAGACACGCTCGCGCGGAAGGATTTCCGCCAGCGATCGCACCGATCCCCAGCCGCCCGCTGGCCCCTTGAAAGGCTCGATCTGCGGCTCGTCCGACTTTTGCTCCGTCATATGCTGATCCGATACCCTCGCCGACCGCCTGTCAACCGGTGGGATCGTCGTTGGTTGCCTTTGTAGAGCGAGCCCCGATTTCAAAAGCTTATGGGAACGAGCAGACCGCCGGCTCGTTCGCTTAACAATCGCATTTCCCACCGGGAGCCTGCCTAATGACCGTCGCACCCCCCGTCCGTTACAACCCTTCCTATGAACAGCCACAGTCTGACGAGGCGCAGACAATCGACGGCTTCAAAGATAGCTTTCGCTCGATCATGGAGACGACCCGAAAGGATTATGGTCACGCCGTTCGCGGCGTTCATGCAAAAGGGCACGGTATCGTGACGGGCACTTTCACGGTTCTTCCAGGCCTGCCGCCTGAACTCGCGCAAGGTCTATTTGCATCTCCCGGCAGCTATGAGGCCATCCTGCGCTTCTCGACGTCACCGGGCGACATTCTCGACGACGGTGTTAGTTCGCCTCGGGGCGTTGCCCTAAAGGTTCTGGGCGTGTCCGGCGAGCGTTTGCCTGAGTCGGACGACGGCGATCAGGACTTCGTGATGGTCAATGGGCCGGTGTTCGGGGCTTCGACTCCGGCTGCGTTTCTGAAAAATCTGAAGCTTCTGGCAGCGACCACCGATAAGGCCGAAGGTCTGAAAAAGGCGTGGTCGGCAACGCTGCGCGTGCTTGAAGGCGCTCTGGAGGCGGTCGGCGGAAGTTCGGTGCTCATCAGCTCGCTCGGCGGTGCGCCCGAGACCCATCCACTCGGCGAAACGTATTTCTCCCAAACGGCCTATCGCTACGGCGATCTCATCGCAAAGTTCTCCCTCGCTCCTGTGTCGCCGGGTCTGACCGAACGCACCGGTGATAAAGTGGATGTCGCGGGTCGCCCGGACGCCCTGCGAGAGGACGTTCGAGAAGTGATTGTCGAACAGGGCGGCACGTGGGAGTTGCGCGTACAGTTCTGCCGCGACCTCGAGAAGATGCCGGTCGAGGATCCGACTGTCCTGTGGGACGAAAAGCTCAGTCCGTTCGTGACCGTCGCCACCGTCGAAGCGGCGCCGCAAATCTCCTGGGAAAACGGCCACAGCCAGAGGCGTGAGGACGCGTTGTCGTTCAGCCCTTGGCACGGGCTCGCTGCGCACCAGCCGCTTGGCGCTATCAACCGCGTGCGGCGGGAGGCTTACGAATTCTCCGCGAACTACCGCGCAGAAGCAAACGGCTGTCCGATGCACCAGGTAAAGCAGCTCGAGGATCTCGACGACTAATGCTGAATCACGTGTCGAGCGCCGAAAGATCGGCCTCGTGATTGATGTTGAAGATCGAGATAGGTTCATCGACCGCCCGCGCTCCCGATACCGCGATCCAGCCGTGCAAGGATCTGTCCCCGGCATCGAGATATCGGCTCAAGGCCGGCAAGGAGTCGATGGGCCAGTATCCGATGAGTAGCTGCTTCCGGAACGTCGCTGGCCCTTCACTTGCGAGCAGTCTTGGAAGGTCGCCAGGCAAAGGAAGCGTGTCGACGGGGACGGACAGCACCGCGGCGTAGCCGCATTCCACCGCGTGCCGAAGCGCCGCTTCGAGGCCGGCGAGCGGGCCGAGCCGGCCGGGCCGTTCGTCCGCAATCGCGGTAAGGCCTGGCCAAGCGCGACCGCAGACGATCACGCCGTCGACCTGCGGTCTCAGCGCCGCGATCACATGGTCGATCATCGGGCGGCCAGCGATCATGACGAGCGCCTTGTCGCTGCCGAACCGGCGCGACCGGCCGCCGGCGATGACGGCACCAAGGATACGATCGGTCACTAGAAGCGAAACGTCGCGACGGAGGTGCCGGCCGGCGATGGCGCTGCGCCGCCAGGAATACGCACGATCATGTCGGCGTTCCGCAGCATCGCCTGCGACGAGGCCATCTGCCGTTCGATAATCCGAACACCAGCACCATCGGCATGTCCGCACAGGAATTGCTCGCGAATGGCCGTCGGCGCGTCGTCCGCGAGCGGCAGCATTGTTGGAACCAGCGCAGCATCGGTGCCGCGCCCATCCAATCCGGTCAGCAGTGGCGCGAGAAAGAGCCGCGCGACCGTCATTGCCGCGGTCGGATTGCCGGGCAGGCCGAGCACGTGCTGTGCGCCGATCCGGCCGTACCACACCGGCTTGCCGGGTTTGATCGCCACATCGGCGAACACCAGGTCGAGGCCGAGCGGCAGCAATGCCAGGCGCGCGAAATCGCGGTCGCCGCGTGAGGCGCCGCCGATCACTACGAGCACATTGCAGTCGGCAAGCGCGCCCTCAGCAGCACCGCGGATCGCTTCGGCATCGTCTGCAACGCGTGCAGCGCCGGCCGGTTTGGCGCCCCACTGCCGGGCGAGCAGAGCCACCGCCTCGGCGAGACAGTCAGGGATGTCGCTCGTGGTCGCGGCGGCGTTTCCGGGATCGGTTAGCTCGTCGCCGGTGGACAGGAAGCCGACGCGCGGTCGCCTCCAAACGGCAAGCTCGGCAACATCGGCAGCGGCGGCGATCAGCAGGGCGCGTGGGTCGATGACGCGGCCCGGCTTCAACAGCGTGTCGCCCGCCGCGAAATCGGACGCGCGCCGGCGGACGTGAACCTTGGCGGACAGAGTTTGCGGCAGGATGACCCGGTCGCCTTCCAGACGAACCTGTTCAAGCATCACCACGCGGTCGGCGCCAGCGGGTAAAGGCGCGCCGGTCATGATCCGCACCGCCGAACCCGGCGTGAGCGGAGAAGTTGAGGCTCCGCCCGCAAAGTGCGTGCCGGTGACAGGAAAGGCGCGCTGGCCGGTATCGATATCGGCGTTGCGCACGGCATAGCCGTCCATCGCGGCGGTGTCGGCACGAGGACTGTCGATGCGCGCGTAGACGGCTTCTGCCACAGCGCGTCGGCCGGCCTTGGCGAGCGACGCCCGTTCAATACCGAGCGGGATCGAATGTGTCGCGAGCCGCGATTGTGCCGCGTCGTACGCGATCAGAGCTTCGCAATCGGATGCGGAACCGGGCAGCGTCGCCATGGTCATAAACGCCACTTCGGCATCGACAATTCCTATGCAGCAACCGGTTTCCGACGGAGGGTCGCCGGGATGCTAAAAGCTTAACTGGGCAAACCGGCTTCCCGTATCCTGCTGAGCAAAGAGCGAGGATCGAAGGGTTTGGCTATGAACGTCGCACCGGGCGGCATGTCGCCCTGCTCCAGTTTCCTCGCGCCAGACGCGATCAGAAGCAGCGTCGGGGGATAGCGGTCGCGAATAACATGCGCGAGTCTCACGCCGTCCATGGACCCAGGCATGTCGACATCCGTCAGTACGATGCGGATAGAGGGGTTTGCAGCCATGAGCTCGATCGCGACATCGGCGTTCTCGGCGTCGAAGACCTGGAACCCGGCATCTTCGAAAAAGTCGACGAGGTCGTAGCGGATGAATGCCTCATCCTCGACGATAAGAATCGCATGGCGCTCTTCGGAGATCGCTTGTCCCACGAGATCAGGCGACCGACGCGCCGGATTTCGGAAGAGGTGCATCGATCCTGAAAACGACACCAGCGGGATCGAAGCTCAACGACGTTTCGCCTCGGAAATAGGAGCGTAGAGACCGCTCGATCATCTTGGACCCAAAACCTTTCCGCGTGGGCGGGAGCACTGGAGGACCACCTCGCTCTTGCCACTGAAGACTGAAACGCGTGTCACTCGTATTCTCTACCGCCTCATAATCCCAGATCAGTGACACCATCCCGCTATCGTTTGAGAGTGCGCCATATTTACACGCATTGGTGGCGAGCTCGTGCAAGGCAAGCGTCAGGGCCAACGCCACCTGCGAATCCAGCTTCATGGCTGGTCCGCCCGTCTGCACGCGGTCGCCTAGCCCCTCGACCGACGTGAGACCCGCCCTGACGATATCGTCGAGGTGTGCGCTCCGCCACGCTGTAGACGTCAGCACGTCGGTAGCTTTCCCGAGTGCCGCGAGCCGCGACGCGAACGCGGCATTGGCCTCCTCCACACTGTCGGATTGCCGAAACGTCTGATTGGCGATCGATTGCACGAGGGCGAGCACGTTCTTCAGCCGGTGACCGAGTTCGCCGTTCAAAAGTTGTTGCTGCTCGCGGGCCTCCAGCAGCGCGGTCATGTCGCGTGACACCGACAGGATGCGGTCGGGCTTGCCGTCGGGCCCAAGGATCGGAGACACCGATACATCCCACCATCTAGGCGTGCCGAGAAAAGTGTCGGCCTTGCCGGTGAAGTGACTGGTCAGCCCCAGTTTGGCGTTGGCGATCGCGTTGCGCGCTTCGGTGTTGCCCGCGTCTTGCCAGAAGTCTGGCCAGGGGCACCCCTTGATGTCGTTGAAGTCGCTGACCTCCATAACCTTCATGCCGCCTTCGCTCATGAAGGAGAGGCGTCCGTCCAAGTCGATGACCTTGATGCAGTCTGTCGAGCTCGCGAGGACGCTGGAGGTAAATGCTTCACGCTCGGACAATTCGACGTTCAGGGCTCTTGCCCTGCGGAAGGCTGCACGAAGCTCACCGACCACCCGGGCAAGACCGCCAGCGGTAATCAGAAAGAGGACCGATCCGGCCCACTGCTGCCCGGTCAGATAATATTCCTGTACGAAAGTGCCGAGGGTAATCGCAGCCGCGAATGTCGCCAGAAGGCTGGCGTATAGCCCAGTGCCTTCTCCGAGGATCAGCGTGATCCCCACAACGGCGGGAATGAACAGGAGCCAGGGCAACAGCTCGGTTACGAACGCGGCGCGAACGACGGCGATCATCAGGATTACCAGCGTTGCGATGAGATAGCGACGGAGCGCAGGCATTGGGTGATCAAGCGACCACGTCAGGATGCGATCGAGGAAAGGACTATTCTCTGTTCTTTTCATGCAGCCCCTCTCTTGCGGATTGGCCTCTGGCGACGATCAGACCATAGCTAATCTGATCTCGGGCTGCCCTGATGGGAATCAACGGTCCGGCGCCTTGGACGATAACGCTCACCGGCTGGTCGACGTCTTGGCCGGCGTTACTCCAAGTAACGCCATTTCAGTCCAGCCACGTGTCATTCCTGGAGGACGCGAAAATCGAGCCCGCCATCATATTGCCGCCGCCGTCCCGGGCATGAAAACTGAACGTGTCCTCCTGCCGCTCGCCATAACGCGCGATATAGTCCGGCCCCATCTCGTCCGCTTTATCCCGCGCCTCTGCCTCCGTCGCAAACAGCCCGACAAAATGCCAGGGCTCGTGCCGGACGACGCTCCATCCGAGTTGGATCTCGTGGCCTTGAAGCATGCTCATTTGCGGCGTGCCGGCGATATGCGCCAGCGACCGCCCGGCGCCTTCATCATCGGCCGCCCGCATATCGTACAGGCGCTCATAAACCTGCCTTCGTCCCAGTGATTCCGGAGGTGATCGGGCGCGTGCGAGCTCAACAGCGAATGTAACGTCAGTGCGAGCATATCTGAATATCCTGCCACCGATCTCGAGCGTGCTGGTCGAACGGAACAACCCCTTGCGTTAGCACGCTGAACCGGCCTTGGTCAGCGCCCTCCAAGGCATCGGCGATCTCATTCCACCAGTCGGCGGACACCGTGCATCGACGACGGATCGTGTCGTCGGTTGCTATTGCGCGCTCCTGATGGCCTCCTCAGCTTGGGATCGCAGGATCTCGACCTCTTTCATGCCGGGATCACCCGTCGCTGCGTTTGCCTGTTGCCAGATGCGGCCACATCGCCCGTCAGGTCGGCCGAAATTCGTATCGGCCTCGCGAAGAGATTTGGCGTGAGCCAGCGGGAGATCGGTCGTCGAATGCCTCCATGCGTCCAACCATCTGCTGGCTCCGTATTCTCCAGTTCGGCTACCGCGTCGGCAGCATCGACGCGGCGTTGATAGGCTTTCGCAAGGCTACCATGTGCTATCCTCGAACAGCGATCGGTCGCGCACAGCGCGGCAGCGCGCGATATCGCGGCCCGGCGCGCAAGATAGAGTGTGTCCGCTGATCGTGACATAAAGCCTCCCGTCAAAGCGGGAGCGCTACGCGTCTCTCAGTCGTCGGACGCTTCGTGAGAGGGCTTCGACGATGAAATGTCCTTACGCCGAATGGATGGTAATAGCGAGGGCTGACCGTCGGCGCCATCAGGCCCTACATAACATATTTTCGGCCGGCCCATGGCGATCTTGCCTGAGGGCGAACACAATGCGTCCGGTCGGATATCTGTGACAACACTGCGCATATGGAAAACGGCAACTGTTGGTCATTGCGGACGCACCAACTTAATTTGAGCGGCGAGGGAGGTACGATGAGGTTGCGCACGGTAGCCTGGCTTGTGAGTCTGTTGGCCTTGGCCGCTTGCGCACAGGCCGGCGCCCGGCAGCGCGCGCACGGATTGCGGTTGGCCACGGAAATGGGCTGTATCAGCTGTCATGGCGAGAAGCTGGACGGCCATGTCTTCGAGGAAAACGCCCAGTTTGCCTTTGCCTGGAGCAGCAATCTCTCGCGAATTCTTCCTGGGTTGAGCAATGCCCAGATCGACCAGACGCTTCGCACCGGCAAGCGCATGGATGGCACGCCTTTGTGGTTCATGCCCACGTTTGTGCATCGGCGGCTGTCACATGAGGACATGCAGGACTTAATCGCGTGGCTACGCACGGTGCCCCCCACCGGGCAACTACATCCGCCGATCAAATTCGGCCCGCTCTTTAAGGCGGCACTCGCTCAAGGATTTCAAAACTCGGCTGACGAAGCGGCGCGGTTGGCAGCTCGCAACCCTGCGGACCTAGGGCAGCAATACGCGAAGGGGCGGTATCTGGCATCTATCACCTGCGCTGAATGCCACGGCCCCGACTTGAAAGGCCCGCGCAACCCACAGCCAGGCGATGCGCCCGACCTGATGGTCGCGGCAACCTATTCACCGGCAGGCTTTGAGCGGCTTGTGAGAACAGGGATCAAGCAGGATGGGAGCAAGGCGGTTCTTATGGGCGAGGAAGCGCCGAAGCGGCTATCGATCATGACCAGCGCCGAAATAGAAAGCATTCGCCTTTATCTCGGCAAACGGCCCGCCCGATGATCGGATGAATTCAGTAAATGCGGCAATGACGCGCCACCCGGGCATGATATTGTCCGGAGCTCTTGTACGCGGCGCTCAGCGAGTTGCGGGCTCGCACTGTTGCCTGGGTACCGCAGACCGTTTCGACGCTGGATCGTCGGTCAAGACTTGCGAAGACCAATCGCTGCCATTGAAATCGAACTGAACATGGCTGGCACCCTGAAAACCGGTGCCGTTCCATGCCACGACCTGAAGCGCGACCGTGTTGCTGCGCTCCACGTCGAGCCAGTTGAAGCTTTGCGGTTCGTTGTTGCGGAGCCGGGTAGAGGTCGCAGTACCGGCCTGAATGATCAGCGACCGGCCTGCGCGCTCAACCATCTTGCGCGCGGCCTCCGCATAGGTGCGGTGGAAATGCCCTGCGAGTGCGATATGGACGCCAGCTTCGCACACGGCCCTGACGGCATCGTCATGCCGCCCGACCGCCTCGCTAAGTTCGCCGCCCGCCCCGATCGGCATCGCGAATAGCGGGTGATGCGTAACGAGGATCCGGGTTTTTGCGCTAGCGACCAAGGCGAACCTGTCGTGTACCATCGCGAGCTGCGCGTGGTTGAGCCTGCCATCCTTGATCGTCAGCGAGCGCGCCGTGTTCAGCCCGAGCACCGCGACCTCGTCATTCTCGAACCACGGGCAGAGATCGTTGCTGATATATCTTTCGTAACGCCGGAGCGGGGCGGCGAAGCGTCGGATTACGTCGTACAGCGGTACGTCGTGATTGCCGGGGACAGCCAGCAATTTCAACCCTGCCGACCGCAGTCGGTTGAGGTAGGCCGATGCCTCTCGGAACTGCGCGACGCGCGCACGCTGCGTGAAATCGCCGCTGATCACGACGAGATCGGGACGCTGCGCGATCAACCACGCCTCCGTCGCGTCCACTATCCGCGGGTCGTGGGCACCGAAATGAATATCGGAGAGATGTGCGATCCGTGCCACGCATTCCCAACGGGCCAAATCCATGGATGGTTGCGCTGCATCCAAATCGCGCCCGCGCGAGTTGTTACGAGATGACAACAAAACCATTGCCGCGCGAAGCGGCGCTGATCGTCAACGCGCACTCGCGCTCGGGCAAGGACCTGTTTGAGAAGGCCAGGACGAAACTCGAGGCAAACGGCGTGACACTGCTTGCGGCGCACGCTGTAGAAGATCCCGAGACGCTCGCCGCGATTGTTCGCGAGGCGGTCGCCGATGGTGCACCGATGGTCATCGTCGGCGGTGGCGATGGATCGCTTTCGGGCACTATCGACGAGCTCGTCGGCACCGATTGTGTGTTCGCGGTGTTGCCACTCGGCACGGCGAACAGTTTTGCCCGCACCCTGCGGTTGCCGCTCGATCTCGACGGCGCGATCGCGGTAATCGCGGGAGGTGTGCGGCGGCGGGTAGACCTCGGCATGATCGATGGCGATTATTTCGTGAATGGCGCATCGATCGGCTTGTCGACGATGATCGGCGAGACAGTGCCGCACAATCTCAAGCGCTATCTCGGGCGTGTCGGCTACCTTCTCTGGGCCCTCCGCTGCTCGATCAGTTTCCGCGCGTTCCGGCTTCGGCTCGATGACGGCGAGACCCAGCAGGAATTGTGGTCGACAGAGGTCCGTATCCTCAATGGGCGCTATCATGGCGGTGTCGAGTTGTCCGACACCGCCGATGTCGAGAGCGGAGAGATCGTGATCCAGGCAGTCGTTGGCCGCAGCAAGGCAAGGCTCGCCGCCGATTGGTATGCCAAGTTCTTCAAGTTGCGCGATCGGCATGCTCACACCGAAGAGTTCCGGGCGTGCTCTTTCCGCGTGGAGACGACGCCCACTCTCAAGATATCGATTGATGGCGAGGTGCTCGCGCGGACGCCTGTCACCGCCAAGATCGCTGCAAAGTCGGTTGAGGTCGCCGTTCCAAAGACTGTCTAGATCCCTGCCGAAGGCGAAGCAACCAAAGCCGGTCAGTCGCGAACTCCCTAGTGCCATCGGCGAGCGACCTCGTTGGTTGAAGGTTGCACGGCAGAATTGCGCCTTATTCTGTGCCGTTTAACTTAACTCCCAGAAAGTCCGAGTTGCCGTTCATTCATCCAGCAAGGGGCCAGGCGATGGCGCTGAGCCGCCCGGTTCGGGTCGAGGTCGTCCGGCGCGTCGCCTGGGAGGCATCATAGGTTGCCGCATGATGTCATAAAAGTGTAATCGTGCCTGGCGCTCTCGTGGCGTAGGGAGCCATGTCATTCGCCAAATCGCTGCCTTGCCTTACCGCGCGATCGGCAACGCGCTCGAGGCTCCGATCAACATCCTGCTGGTTACGTCGCGCCAGACGAAACGCTGGGTGATCCCCAAGGGTAATCATCCGACCGGCATCACCGCGCACAATGCGGCCGCGATCGAAGCGGAGGAAGAGGCCGGCGTGCTCGGCCTCGTCTGTCCGACGCCGCTTGGATCGTATCGCTACCGCAAGCGTCGCAATAACGGCGCGTCGCTGATGATCGACGTCGACGTCTTCCCGCTCGCCGTGAACACAGAACTAGGTTCATGGAAGGAACAGCCCGAGCGCGAGCGGCGCTGGTTCACACTCGCCGAAGCGGCGGAAGCCGTCGACGAACCCGATCTGCGCGATCTGATCCGGTCGTTCGGGCCGGTCGACTTCAAGGCGGCAACGCGCCGCTACTCCCTCCTCGGCGCTGTCGCCGACAAATCGAAGGTTGGTCACATGTTCGCCTGGTTCCAGCGGCTGCTCCCCAAGAGCGGCAATTTCTTCGAACTGTTCGAGGCGCATGTCGTGACGGTCGTCGCGGCCGCCGACGCGCTCGCGCGGCTGTTGCAGGACGGCAATCCCGATCACATCCGCGAGATCATCGAGCGCGAGAACGATGCCGACGAGATCAACCGCGAGGTGCTGCGCACGGTGCGCGAGACCTTTCTCACGCCGTTCGATCGCGGCGCGATCACCAGCCTGATCGGGTCGCTCGACGATGCCATCGACGAGATGCAAGCGACCGTCCAGGCGATCAACCTCTACGAGGTGAAGACCTTCGAGCGCGAGATGAAGGACATGGGCGCGATCATCGTCGACGCCGCCCGCATCACCGCCGAGGCGATGCCGCTGCTGCGCGATGTCGGTACCAACGGCGCGCGCCTGCACGAACTTACCGAGCGGCTGGTGCGGATGGAGAGCCATGCCGACGACATCCACACCGCGGGCGTGAAGCGCGCGTTCAAGGAGCAGGACGGCGGCAACGCGATGGGATTCATCGTCGCGCGCGAGATCTACAAGCATCTCGAGCGCATCGTCGACGCGTTCGAGGATGTCGCGAACGAGATCGACGGCATCGTCATCGATCATAGCTGATCCATGCACGAGCTCGCCCTTCCGCTGCTGATCGGCCTGATCGTCGTCGCGCTCGCGTTCGACTTTTTGAATGGTCTGCACGATGCCGCCAATTCGATTGCCACGGTAGTCGCGACGCGCCTGCTCAAGCCCGTCCACGCGGTCGGCTTCGCTGCCGCCTGCAACTTCGCCGCCTATTTCCTGACGATCGTTTTCCCGAGCCTGCACAAGGTCGCGGACACGATCGGCCAGGGGCTGATCGACAAGGACTTCATCACGCCGGCCGTGGTGTTCGGCGCGCTCGGCGGGGCGATGTTCTGGAATGTGGTGACGTGGCTCAAGGGCATCCCCTCTTCGTCCAGCCATGCGCTCGTCGGCGGGATGATCGGCGCCGGCGTCGCACACGCCGGTATCGGTAGCATCAAGTGGATCGGTCTTAACAAGACGCTGATCGCGATCGTGCTCTCTCCCACGCTCGGCATGATCCTCGCGATGCTCATCATGCTGGCAACGAGCTGGCTGTTCCGCCGCGCGAGCTCGCGCTGGGCGGAGAAGACCTTTCGTAATTTGCACCTGCTGTCCTCGGGTGCCTATTCGCTGAGCCACGGCCTCAACGATGCGCAGAAGACGATGGGGGTAATCACCGTCCTGCTCTATTCGACCGGCTATCTGCACGGCACCTTCGCGGTGCCGCACTGGGTGGCGATCAGCTGCTATGTCGCGATCGCGATGGGCACGATGACCGGCGGCTGGAAGATCATCGAGACGATGGGCTCGCGCATCACCAAGCTCTCGCAGCACCAGGGGTTCAGCGCGTCGCTGAGCGGATCGATCATCCTGTTCTCGGCATCCTGGCTGGGCATCCCGGTCTCGACGACCCACACCATCACCGGCGCGATCGTCGGGGCCGGTACGGCCCGGCGAGCGTCGGCGGTACGCTGGGGGGTCGCCGGCAATGTCGTGATCGCGTGGATCATCACGATTCCGGCTTCGGCTGCCGTCGGCGCATTGTTCTACGCGCTGACTCTGCTGTTCTGAGGCGAAGATGAGCGAGGTCTGGCAAGAACTTGCGCTCGCTGTAGCCTTTCTCGAACTGGCGCTGGCGTTCTGGTTGCTGGTGCATCAGCATTGGCGGGCGGGCGGCGGTGCGTCGGTCGCGTTTTTGGCTGCAATTCCGCTGGCGACCCGCGCGATGGTCGGGACTTTCAGCCTGCCGGGTCTGCTGATCGCTGCCGCCGGAATACTGGCCGGCGTTGCACTTGCCCTCTCTGATTTCAGATGCCGCTGACGCGAGCGGGCTAAATTGCGTGGCCGATGAACAGCCCGCCAGTTGCTACCACGACGCACGCGCCGATTCGGTAAGCGGTCAGGCGTTCGCGGAGGAAAAGCCAACCGATCAGCGCCGCGAAAACGACGCTGGTTTCGCGCAGCGCCGAAACGGCGCCCATCGGCCCGAACGACATCGCGAAAATGACGATCCCGTACGCAAGTACGGAAACGATTCCGCCCGTCGCCGCCAGCCCGGTCTCGCGCGGCCCCCGTATCAGACCGCGCCAATCGCGGGCGAACGCATACACCGGAGGCATGAAAAGGCCCGACATGAGACTCATCCAGAGCGTGTAACCGACGGGTGTCCTGGAAAGCCGCACGCCGATCCCGTCGGTCACACTATACGCGCCGATGAAGCAGCCGGTTCCCAGGGCGTAAAGCAAAGTGTCCCGGCCGAGCGCTCGTCCCTGGAAGGCAAGCGAGACGATGCCGCCGGAGACCAGCAGAATGCCGATCAGGCTCATCGTGTCGGGCAGTTCGTGCGCGAACAAAGCTGCGCCCAGCGAAATCAGCAGCGGGGAGACGCCGCGCGCGATGGGGTAGGTCTGGCCGAGGTCGCCGTGGCGGTAAGTCTGGATGAGGAAAAGGTTATAGCCGACGTGGAACAGGCCGGAGAGGAGCACGCATCCCCAGCTGGCGCGAGCGGGTATCGGCACGAACGGGATCGCGAGCACGCAAACCAGGCCGACCGCGATGCACATGATCGTGATCGACCACAAGCGGTCGGAGCCCGCGCGCAGCAGCGCGTTCCAGCTCGCGTGCAGCATCGCGGCGAGCAGCACGATCGCGACGACCGAAGCGTTCATCAGAGTGTCCGGCCGATCGCGAGGGTGAAGGCGTGGTCGGTTTCCTGGGTGCCTGCAAAAGCGTGCTGATTGAGATAGCCGATTTCGAACGTCGCCCGGTGTGCGATCGGTAGCGCGAGCGTGACTGCATTGCGCATCCGCTCCTCACCCGTCGCCTGCCGAAAGACGACGGAGTTCAGACCGACGAAGTTCTCGTGCGAGAAGGCGAGCGCCGTCCGACTGCCTGGACGCAGCGGCACGACGTAGCGAATGAAGGGGCGGACGCGCCAGCCGGTGCCGGCGAGCCCGTCTCGCCATCGTTGCTCGATGCGCAGCCTCGCGCTGATGATCCCGGGACCAAGCTTGAGAAGATCGTCGTAGGTGATCTGTTCGCGCGCTCGGCGCTCCATCACCAGAAACTTGCCGCCATCGTATAAGGGATCGTGCGTGTAACCTGCCCAAACCGTGACGTGAGGTGCGACACGATACCCTAGCAGCGTGTTGCTCTCGACTTCATACAAGCCATGCCGGAAATCGCTGAAGCGCGTGACGACCTCTTCGGACACTCGCACATGGCTGCCGACATTCACGGTCGCCGTGGCGCTGGTCCAAAGCTGGGCGTCGTCATTAGCAAAGGCTGGTGCGGCGATGAGCATTGCCCAAAGTGCACCAGCGAGAAATGCGTTTCGCTCCATGGTTCGAGACGTGCGCATAACCGTAACAAAACTGCAATGTCGCACTGCAGCACAATGACGATTGTCACAAAAATGTCATGCCTTTCTGCATGGCGGAGGTCCTGGTGCTCATTTCTGACGGCCAGCATTGGCCCGTGCATGTGGCGCAAGCGTTGTCGTCATATCATGCAATCAAGCTGATTCCTGTGTCGGAACCCGGAATTCTCATGGACCGAACCGGGCACTACGACCTCTCAATATTGCCGATCGGTGTGTTTGAGCTTGCCCTTGTCGCTGTCGGCCGTGATCGGTTGGGTGCTATCGTTGTTGTCGCGGAACGAAGCGACGAATACGGTTGCGTAGCGGCGTTCGCAGGAGGAGCGGCCGATTGCGTCAGTCCGGATATGCCGGGCGCGGAGTTGCGCGCGCGCATCACTGGCATCCTGCGACGCAGGAGCGGGGTCGCCCCGGGGCCGCAGCTTACGTCGTCCTCAAACGGACATTGGTATCTGAACGTGACACGCCGTTATCTGGTCAGTCCCGCTGGGAACCGCGTCGAGCTGCCCGGGTCGACGTTTGAAGTTCTCGTCGCCTTGGCCGACAGACCGCGTCGGATTCTGTCGCGCTCATTTCTGGTGAGCGCGCTCAACAATGGCAGGGTAACGAGCGCGCGTAACGTCGACGTGATCGTGACGCGCTTGCGGCAAGCACTCGACCGCCACGCCCGCTCGGGATCCTCACTGATCGCGACGGTGCGCAACGAGTGATATCAGCTGGCGCGCGACGTACGCCGCGATGAGCACGGCATCGTTATTCTAGAAAGTTAGCGTGTCAGGAATGCGCTCAGCTTTTGGTCATTCCACTGCGGGGAAAGCAACTCCCGAAACCCACCGGTCATCATCTAGTTGGCCATGTAAAGCTGCGTCGACGGTCGCGATCGACTGCTCAAAAGCGTTTGTTGACGCTGAATGACACGCGGGGCGATTTGTTGCCGCTATCGTATCGGACAGAATTGATCGGGAACGCTGCTTCCAATTCAACGCCGAGATTTTCCGCCAGCGTCAGCCGCGCCCCTGCTCCTGCGGAATAGAGATCTCCGGTGCCAAAATCGTTGCGCAGGCTTCTAACATGACTGCCGTCCGCGAAGGCATAGACTTGCGTCCAGCGTACTAGCCCAGATGACTTATCGACCACTTTCGCGCGCAATTCGGCCGAGCCCAGCACGCCCTCATCGCCCATTCGCTCGCTGAAATCGTAACCGCGCCCGAAATAGGGGCCGCCGATGCTGATCTGCTGTACGGCCGGCAGCGGATTGGTGCTCGCCTGCGCGGTGACGGCCAACCTTGCGCTGACCGGTCCAGCGATATCGCCTACCCAATTTGCCCAGAAGTTGAAAACGGTGAAATCCGAGCCCGCCGCGAACCGCGAAGCAAGCGGATTGTTCGGTCCCATCGCGCCTAACGCGAGAACGCCCTGATTGACGCCCGCTCCGGCTCGCAGGCGCCCGCCTGCAAAGGGCGCATATCCGTTGATCGAGGCACCGATCGTCGTAATGCGGTCGCGCTGGCTGAGTGCGCCTGCCCACCATGAATCGGTCTCGACATGGTTGAACTGCACGCTCGCCCAAAAGCTTTCGCGGCGGCCCCGAAAGATGGGCTGGGTAATGCTCATGCCTGCGCTAAAGCTCTCGCCCTCGGGATCGAAAGCGCTCCAGCGGCCGCCTGAATGCGTACGCCCGTAAGAGCCGTAGAAAGCGACCTCGGTGCCGCTGGCGGTCGGGTGAATCTCATAGCGCCCGTAGAGCGCGAACAGTTCGCGCGGCTCAAGCGGCGTCGTGACCACCTGCATGCCTATGCGATCGTCCTCCATGAGCAACTGGCTGACGTCGACCGAGATTTGCGCGCGTACCGGCCCGAGCGCATCCAGCCCGCGATTGTCCACCGTCGCGAGGCCTTGAACGCGCTTGCGCGTGACGGGTACGATCAGGATGCCGCGCGTCCCTTCACGAACGAACCGAACCCGGCCGATCGAAACGCCGGGCAGATCGCCCGCCAGCATCAGTCTTCGCTCGAGTTCAGCCTGCATGGGCGCATGGCCGATGAGCGGAGCGAGTGCACTGAGCACCTCGCCGTCCTTTCCGGTCGCGCCACGAATCTCGCCGATCCGACCAAGATCCAATCCGACGTGCAGCACACCTGCGCTGATCGTCTGAGCAGGAATCGAACTGCGCGCAAAAATGTAACCATGTGCGCGTGCGACACCGGACACTGCCGCGAGCAAATCTTGCATCGACGCCGTATTCAGGCGGTGGCCGATGAAGGAAGATACCGCCGTCATCAACTCTGCACGGGAAAGCTCTTCTCCCCCGTCGATCATGATCGCGCCGACCATCACGCCTGGCGCCACCGCGACCGGTTCCGCCGCGCGCGCAGGGGTTTCGATCTCAGGGCGTGGGAGTGCCTCGCTCGGGACCTCGGGCTTGGTTTCACGAACGAGCACGCCCGTATCAAGGCGCTGAACAGGAGGGGCGCTCTGGGCACGCGCAATCGCGGGCGCGACGAGTGCAGCGGCAAGCAGCATCGATGTGGTCAATACGCGAAACATTGGGGAAGTGCTTAACCATCACTGGTTGCCAATTCTTTTACGCCCAAGGACTTATGAGCCGAATCTTCGGAGAAATGCGGGCCTCTTTCCGCGACAGGAGATGTATCGATGCGGCTCATCAGGATCGCGCTGCTCTGCTCGGCATTTACCGCCACAGCCGCGCACGCCGCGCCGGCGGGCTGGACGATCTCCGAAGCCTCGCCCGGCGTGCTGGTCCTGCATGGCGGCATGACGAAGGCAGCGCTCCGCGGCGGCCGTGTCGAGGCCGGTGACGTGGTATCGACGGCGCAGAACGCGCGCGCCGTGCTCGTCAACGGCGAGCAATATGCGGTCGTCGCGCCGAACACGCGGCTGCAGATCGCCAATCCGCAGGAATCCGGCGGGTTGATGCAATTCATCGAGAAAATCGGCAACGTGGTCTTCAGCGTCAAGAAGGGGACCGCGCCTCACTTCGGCGTGCAGACGCCGTATCTTGCAGCGGTCGTAAAGGGCACGACCTTCAGCGTTACGGTCGATGACGGCGGCGCTTCGGTGCAGGTCGTCGAGGGTGCGGTCGAGGTCGCGACGCTCGACGGGGGCGCGCATCATCTTGTCGAACCGGGCAACATCGCCATCGTAGGCGCGGCCGATCTCGGGCAGCTTACGGTGCAGGGTAAGACAACTGAGGTGCTGCGCTCACCAGGTCTGGCTACGAATTCGGGCTCGTCAGCCTCATCCAAGGCTGGACCATTGACCCAGGCGGTTGTCGCCGAAGCGAACGGCGAACCTGAATCGGCGCCCAGTACCGTACAGACAGCGCATCATGAAAGCACCGCCATCGTTATCGCCGAAGCCGTGGAGGAAACTCCACGCTCAATCGGCGCGCTGAGCGATGGTCTTGTTTCCGGGACTACCAGCGTCAATGTCGCGCTCGCGGCGGTAACGCCATCACCTGCCGAAACGCGGCTTGCCAGCCTTGCTGCGAGCGGCGGTGGCAGCACGAACGCGGCGGGTGGCGGCACCGGGAATTCGCCAAGCTCGTCCGGCAACGGCAATGGCGGTTCCAATAATGGCAACGGTAACGGATCGAGCAACGCCGGTGGCAACGGGAGCGGAAATGGCAACGGCGGATCGACCAGCCCCGGGTCGAGCAGCGGTAGTGGGAATGGCGGTTCTGGCAATGGGAACGGCAATGGGTCGGGCAGCGCCGGGGGCAACTCCGGGTCGGGCAGCAACAACGGCGTTGTAAATGGCGGCTCCAATAACGGCAACGGCAACAGCGGCGGCTCGGGCAATTCCGGGTCTGGCAGCGACAACGGCAACGGTGCTGGTGGTTCCAATAACGGGAACGGCAACGGCAACGGATCAAGCAATGCCGGCGGGAACGGCAACGGCAACAGCCACAGCGGCGGCTCGGGCAATTCCGGGTCTGGCAGCGACAACGGCAATGGTGCCGGTGGCTCCAATAACGGGAACGGCAACGGCAACGGATCAAGCAATGCCGGCGGGAACGGCAATAGCAACAGCGGCGGCTCGGGCAATTCCGGGTCTGGCAGCGACAATGGCATCGGGAACGGCGGTTCTAACAACGGGAACGGCAACGGATCGAGCAACGCTGGCGGTAACGGAAACGGAGCCGGCAACAGCGGCTCGAGCAATACCGGGTCTGGCAGCAACAATGGCAACGGTAATGGCGGATCCTCCAGCGGGAACGGGAACGGATCTAACAACGCTGGCGGAAACGGAAACGGAAACGGCAACAGCGGCTCAGGTAGTTCGGGGTCAGGCAGCGACAACGGCGTTGGCAATGGCGGTACCAATAACGGGAACGGTAACGGATCGAGCAACGGCGGCGGTAACGGCAACGGAAACGGCGGCGCGGGCAACGGGCACGGTAACGGCGGTCATCCCTAAAGGGCCGGGCGACATGCGTTTCACATTTCAGCCAACATTAGCCCAATGAGATCGAGGACCGCCTCTTTCGCTGCTGCGCTGAGCATTTGGGTTAGGAAGGCGCGTTGGGCAGTCGTAGCTTTCGTAGCGTTGCTGTGTGGCGTTGGGGTCGACATTAGCGGTTACGGCGTGGGGTTCGAGCAGCAACTCCATTCGGCACGTGACGCCATCCGAATGCGGCCAGCGAGCGGCCATTTCGTGCTGGTGCAGATCGATCCGCGCTCGCTGGCGAAGCTCAACCGCTGGCCTTGGCCGCGCGGATATCATGCGCAGGCGATCGAGATGTTAGAGCGGGCGGGCGCCGATGGAATCGCGTTCGACGTCGATTTCTCGTCACGCAGCGACCCAGCCGGAGATCGGAAGCTGGCCAAGGCCATCGCCACTGCCAAAGTGCCGATCCTGCTTCCAACGTTTCGCCAGTTCAGCGCGCAAACCGGAGGCGGCACCTACGAGAATCTGCCCATTCCCGCGCTGCGCGAGAAGGCGTTGCTGGCGGCGGTCAACATCGATGCTGATGAAGATGGCATGGTGCGCCGCTATCCCTTCGGCGTAACGACTGCGAACACGCCGCGTCCTTCGATCGGCGCGATGCTGGCCGCCAGCGCCGGACGGTCCGATACCGACTTCGCGATCGACGGAGCGATCGACCCCGCCACGATCCCCAGCATCAGTTTTGTTGACCTCGTCGAGGGGCGTATTCCGGCGGGTGCCTTGCGCGGTAAGACCGCCTTGATTGGCGCAACCGCGATCGAGCTCGGCGATCGGTATCCGGTTCCGCGCTACGGCGTAATCCCCGGCCCGACCATCCAGTTACTAGCGGCCGAAACGCTTACCGACGGATCGAGCCCGGTCGACCGCGGAATGATGCTGCCATTACTGGGCGCCGTCGCGGTGCTGGCATTCTGCGCGCGCCTTGGCCGCCGAGGAAAGGGCTTGGCGATCAGTGGCGCCGCACTGTCGTTGCTGCTCGTCCCGCTCGCGCTTGAGGCCATGCATCTCGGCACGGTCGATATCACGCCAGCGCTGTGCGCCTTGTTCGTCGGCACCATTCTCGCCTTGACGCTGTCTTTCTATAGCTCCTTTCAGCACGCCCGCACCGTCGATCAGGCCACCGGACTGCAAAACCGACGCGGTTTTGAGGACGCTCTAAAGAGCGCTCCCCCACGAGCGGTGATTGCGATGCGGATCGAGAGTTATCGCGATACGGCCGGCGTTCTCGGGCAGGAGCGTGCGGCGGAGCTTATCCAGCGCATCGTGGACCGTGTTGACCCCACAGGAAACGGGGCGATTTGTCGTCTAGAGGAAAGCGTTCTGGCCTGGGCTTCTCAGGACGACGATGCGGCGGCGTGCGTTGAACAGGTTGAAGGCATTATCGCGTTGTTACGGTCCCCTTTGGAGGTCGCGGGACGCAAAATTGAGCTGCGCTCCGCTTTTGGACTGGCTGACGTGGGCACCATGTCGCCCTCGAAGCTGGTGGACCGCGCGATCCTTGCCGCGGATCAGGCCGGCGAGTTGGGCAAGGAATGGCAGCTCTACGACGACGAGATCGACCGGCAGCTCGACTGGCGGCTATCGCTTGCCAGCGAGTTGAATGAGGCGTTGGCGGCTGGAGACATCTGGGTCGCCTACCAGCCGAAAATGGCTATCGCATCGGGGCAGGTGACGGCGGCTGAGGCGCTTGTCCGCTGGCAGCATCCCCAACGCGGCGCCATCCTGCCAGACGCCTTCATTCCCGCGCTAGAGGCGAGCGGCCGGATCCTCGACCTGACACTGTTCGTGCTGGGCCGCGCGGTGGCGGATGCGGCCTCGTGGGCGGCGGCGGGAACGCCGATCAATGTCGCGGTCAATGTGTCCGCCTTGCTCGCCACGGACGTGAAGTTTCTGACGGCGGTACGGGCGATGGTCGCCGACGGATCGATCGACCCGTCCTTGCTGACGCTGGAAGTCACGGAATCCGCTACGATGGCCGATCCGCAACGCGCCATCACGGCGCTGGAACAGCTCGCGGCACTCGGCATCGGCTTGTCGATCGACGATTATGGTACGGGACAATCGACGCTGACCTATCTGAAGCGATTGCCCGCCAAGGAGATCAAGATCGACAAGAGCTTCGTGCTTGGCCTCGCCGACAATCGCAGCGACCAGGTAATGGTCCGCTCGACGATCGAGCTGGCGCACGAACTCGGCTATAAGGTGGTGGCCGAGGGGGTCGAAACGCAATCAATCCTCGACGTGCTCACCGCGGCCGGGTGCGACTACGCGCAGGGATGGCACATTGGGCGCCCGATCCGCGCCTCCGACTTTGAGATGAAATTCTGCGCGAGGCTTGCCGCATGAATTGCTCTTCCTCGCTCGCCGACGGGTTGACCACGGACCGGCGTGATGCTCGCAGGCTCAAGGCTTTCGCGCCGACCCGGCTTGTGGACATCACGGGTGTGCGCCGCGCGCACGTGCTCAACATTTCCTCGACCGGTGCGCTGCTGTATTGCGTCGGTGGTGCCGATCCGCGCGGCGTAGTGACATTCGATCTGCCAGGGATGAGCATCAACGCGGCAGTACAGTGGGTCCTAGCCGATCGGTTCGGTGTAAAATTCTCTGTTGCGGTTGATACTCGGGATCTCGCAACCTCACTTCAACAAGGGCAGTAGCGACTGCTCCAATATATAGCATGCCAGGATGACGCGGGGGACCAATGCACCTTGCCGGGCAGGGGGCAGCGACCGACATTCGGCGAGCCAAAAGGTCGGGAAAGTTGGGAATTTGTAACTTATTTCCTCGAGATTTGCGGCTTACTTCGACTGCCCATGGTCGTATCTGAAGAACCGAGAGGGGAGCGCGGGTCGGAGCGGGTCGGGCTCAGACTCCGCGCGCAGTTGCGCGTGAGCGGGTTCGACAAATTGAATGTCGAGGTTACCAATCTGTCGCGTACTGGCTTCCAGATCGACACCGTTCACCGGCTGGCGCTCGGCTCCAAGGCACACCTGAAAATACCCAATCTGGCTGGTCTGCCCGCCGTCGTAAAATGGAAAAAGGGCGACCTCTACGGGTTCGCATTCGCCGCACCGCTGCATGACGCAGTGTTCGAGAGCGTGGTCGCCGCGGCGAACGGGGCAACGAACAGCCTATCGAAATAAGCGAGTTTCCGGCTTTCTGACTGAGCGCGTCAGCAGAATATCAAAGGAATTCATCAGCGCTCAATCGCACATTTCACCGAAAGGCATTCAGCCAGTGCGAAGCAATTCTGACAATAAGCTAACACATCGGTTCAGCGAAGCGACAGAGTTTTCGTGCAACTTCGCCCCACCAATGTTTCAGCAAATCTTTATTGGGAGTTTTAAGATGCGTAAAGTCCTCCTCTCGCTCTGCGCCGTGACAACGGTTGTCTCCGCAGTAGCGGTACCGACCGCAGCGGATGCCCGGCATCGTTATGCTCGTCACGGTCGCGTATATTATCAGGACTGTCACCGCTCGCGGGGCACGACGGGTACGATTGCCGGCGGCGTTGGCGGTGCCCTTATCGGCAATGCGATTGGCGGCGATGCGCTCGGAACTATCGCCGGCGGTGTTGGGGGCGCGCTTCTCGGCCGTCACCTCGACCAGCGGCACGATGCCGCGCAGAATCGCCGCCACGGCTGCTGATCTCATTGGGACGCGTCGCTTGGAGTTTCAAATCCGGGCGGCGCACCCCATTCGGGCAAGGCCTTTAAACCATAGGACGCGATGCCCCCAGGCCTTCGTTGTCTGCGCGCTACGCCGCCCGAAGCTTAGCCGGTGCGTCGCGAAAGCGAGCCCGGGCGTCTGCGCAAACACGCTCTTTTTTAGTCTTGATGATACCTTTCGGCAAAGGATCAAGGGACAAGGTACATCGTCGCTGTCCGAAGGCCCGTGCGCCTCTGATGTGGTTGCCGCGACCAGTTTGTATTTGTCGGAGCCGCCATGCGTATTTTGCTTGCTGAAGATGACAATGGAACCGCTCTTCCGGTTACCCGCGCGCTCACCAAGCTCGGGCATGAGGTAATCCGCGTCACGTCCGGAAGCGATGCGCTTAGCCATGGAAAGAATTCCGACATCGATGTCGTCGTCCTAGATCGGATGTTGCCGGGGATAGACGGGATCGATGTATTGCGCGGCTGGCGGGCCGCCTCAATCCATACGCCCGTCATTCTGCTGACTGCGCTGGGCGGCATCGCTGATCGGGTAGCGGGGCTAGACGCTGGCGCGGATGATTACCTCGTAAAGCCTTTCTCCGTAACCGAACTCGTAGCCCGGTTGTCGGCGATACGGCGTCGCTGGACTCTCGGCAGGGCGCTTACGCGGTTCGAGGCGGGTGATGTTGTGATCGACGTGTTGACTCGGGAAACGCGGAGGGCTGGTTCGCTCGTCCATCTGCAGCCCAGAGAATTTTCGCTGCTTGAAGTTCTGATGCGCAACGCGGGTAGCTGCGTCACGCGCGCGATGTTTCTGGAGGTCGTCTGGGGATTCCATTTTGATCCCCGGACGAACCTGGTCGAGACTCATCTCAGCCGGCTGCGTACAAAATTGAAGGCGGTAGCCCCCGGGGATCCAATCGAGACCGTAAGGGGCGCAGGGTATCGGATGCGCGTCCATGAGTAATATCTGGGCAAGCTCGGCCTATCGCATTGCGTTTACCTATTCCGCCGGCTTTGCCATCATGATCGCCGGGCTGGGAACGATGGTGTATTTCGCCGCGGATGCCAATTTTCGAGGTCAGCAGGACGCCTCGATCAGCGCAGAAAGCGATGAACTCGTGCACGAATTTCGGAGCGGCGGCATGCCTGAACTCCGTGCAAACATCGATCGTCGAGAGCGGGATTCTGTTGCTGACGGGTTCGGCTATGCCGTCTTCGGATTAAACGGGCGGCGTGTCGCCGGCCATCTCGATACGCCGCGTCCGGATGTCGGCTGGCAAACTCTTGTTTTCAAAGATCCGGAAGAGGGCAGGGACGAGGCGCGAGCCCAGGTAACGTCACTCTCGCCGGATCGGACGCTCGTGGTTGCGCTCGACAGTGAGGCCGTCGAGCAACTGGACGGGACGATCCTGGCCTTGTTCGCCGGTGCCCTTCTTTTGATGCTCGTATTCGGTACGGGCGGCGCCTTTTTGCTCGGCGGTTTCCTGCGGACGCGGCTGGAGCAGATAACCGGAACGGCGGAAGCGATCCTTGCAGGCGACCTGCAGCGACGCGTTCCTTCACGACCGGGAGACAATGAATTCGATCGCGTCGGGCGATCCCTCAACGCAATGCTAGACCGGATCGCTGACCTGATGGAAAACCTTCGACAGGTCTCGACAGATGTCGCTCATGATCTGCGTACGCCCCTGTCACGCATGAGAAGTGAGATCGACGAGGCGCTCGAGGGTCCCATGGATCCCATCCTGCAGCACCTCGCCCTTCGCAAGGCGCTGACGCAGAGCGACGAACTCTTGTCGCTTTTTTCGGCCATTCTCCGCATTTCCGAGATCGAGGGCGGCGCGGCGGCGCGATCCTTCGAACCGATCGATCTCGCTGCGCTGGCGGAAGACCTCTGCACGAGCTTTCTTCCCGTCGTAGAGGATGGCTATCGCAACCTCAGCTGGGCAACGAATCCAAATATATGGGTTCTCGGTGATCGCGAATTGCTCTCGCAGGCGATTGTGAACCTCTTGGAGAATGCACAGGTCCACACGCCGCCGGGAACACGCATCCACGTGGAGGTAGTTGCCTGTGGCGATCGTGCAGGCATCTCCGTGCAGGATGACGGACCTGGCGTTCCGCCCGAGGATTTTGCGCGGATAACCCGACGCTTCGTACGTCTCGATGAGAGCCGTAGCACCGACGGCCATGGCCTCGGCCTCAACCTGGTTTCCGCTATCGCCGGTATTCATCGCGGGACACTGTCAATCGATAGCGCTGAGCCCGGGCTGCGAATCGTGATCGATTTGCCGCTCGCGTCTGCTCTTTCAGATGGCGCCTAACTTCGAGCGGATAGTCTCTCAAAGCGCGCGACCAGCTGACCGATATACAATTTCCCAACGTTCCGCCGGTTTCGGAACTTGCCGCCTTGCGGCCCATTTCGCAGCCTTGACGAAATACTCGGGACGGCGGGTCTGGCGCCAAGGATGGCGATCAGCGAGGCAAGATCGAGTGACCTTTCGCACGAGGAATAGGAGAAAATTCATGGCCGATCGACAAGCCCCCAACACTACGGTTATCGAACGCAGCGGCGGCTCTGGTGCCACCATCCTGATTGCGATCGTCCTCCTCATCGCGGTGATCGTCGGGGGCTATTTCCTTCTGGCGCAGAACCGGAACGATACCATCCGGACCGATGCGGTTACCAAGGCGGCCTCCAAGGTCGGTGATGGCGCCAGCAAGGTCGGGGATGCAGCTAGCAAGGCTGCGGACCACGCAACCAACTGAGTTTATGACATACGCCGGCAACGGGGTGGGACCATCGTCATGGACAGCACCCAGGCCCGTTGTCGGCGTTATCCTGTGAGGCCGTCGCGTGCTCGCTAACATCCTCATCACGATAGGCCTTGTGTATCTTATTTCGATTATTGCTGTGCTGATGATCGTAGCGTCGGCGGTTTTCTCAGCCGCGCGAGAACGCCGCCGGGTAACCCGGGCAACTCGCTCTTCAACGAATGCCGGAGGGGTCGCTGGTCGGTCGGATTAGACAGCCGTCTGGTGTTTCCAGAATGTTCAGGCTTCCTCCGGAGTGTTGATCGCGGGCTTCTTCAAGGACCGTTGAGATGTCGCGTTTCTTATCCTTGAAAACAACAGTGCTGATTGTCGCTGGAGCCGCTGCTAGTATCATCGCAGGTTCGCTCGGTGCTACAGCGGTTCAGGGCGAGGACTTCGATTTCTACAAAGCATATCGAGGTAGCACTTACACCAGCCTTGTTGAAGCTGATCGGGGTGATCAGAGGACGACCGCGCCCGCCGCGTCGACGCCTCTGCCAAGCTCGGCGAGCTTCACCCAGTTCCCCGAACCATATCTGGTTTCGTCCACAGCCGAAGCGTTTCCTTCTTCCAACTATAGGTCGAGCGTGCCTGACCGGTATGACCGGTTCGATACCGAGGCTGCCTATGTAAGCGAGACCGATTTTAAGCGGACTAAAGTAACGAATCAGACGGCGCTTGAAAACGTTGAGGTATATTCCAAGCATTTAGATGAAGCGGATGCCCCTGCATTTGACGCAGGCGATAGCAGTGACCCTGCGCCACAAGAACAACGCCCACACAATACCGGCCAGATTGCGTCACAACAAATCGAATCTCCGGCGACGACGTATCTCCCATAGTCGGCGGCTCGATGTACCCCTTCGCGGCCGTGAAGCGGAAGGGGTACTACTTGGCTGATGCAATGATTTAAGCCCTTTTGCGTACCCAAATTCGCGCGTGGTGGCTCGTCGCGAACATCGATGCGGGTACTGACGCAATTAAGATCACTCGTCCCATTCGACTGGCCTAGCCGGCCGATGACTGCAGGCGGTTCAATCCAAACCGGTTACGAGCAGCCGAGTGTCGGATTAGCGCCTCAACATTAGAGCCGTCGGTGTCGATCCTGAAAGCGCCGCTTAGATCAGATGCGCGGTGAATTTGCCGTTTGCAAAGAGTCGCAGCTTCAGCCGCCCAGGCTCTTGAGCGTGTTGCTCAAGAGTCGGCGCTTGACAGTCGAGCCACTCAACCGCTTTAGTGAGCGCATGGGGACTGCGATCTCCCCACGAGGCTTCGGCTAAAGCATCGCGTCCAGATTTCCGACAAGGACGCGCCATGCCTGCCAATAGTGTTATTACACCGGACAAACTTGCCCGCCTGATCGGGTTGCCGGGATCGCCGACGATCATCGACGTCAGAGCTAACTCCGAACAGGCCGTACCCGGATCAATATTCCGCGACGTGGCATCGCCCCTGACGTGGGCACGAGAAAACGATAGCGGCGTCGTGATCGTCGATAGTGATGGCTCGGCCGGAGCCTCGATCGCGGCGGTGCTGCGCAGCGACGGTCTTGCCGCCGAGGCGCTGGAAGGTGGCTTCGCTGCTTGGCGCGCTGGCGGCCATGCCACGGTTTCGCTAGATTCTTTGCCGCCGCGCCACGACGACGGGCGGACGTGGTGGGTAACGCGCGCACGGCCCAAGGTCGATCGTATCGCCTGCCCTTGGCTGATCCGCCGCTTCATCGATCCCGAAGCGCGATTTCTGTTCGTCGCGCCGGGTGAGGTGCTGACGGTAGCGGTGCAGCAGCATGCAGAACCCTTCGATATCTCCGATGACCGTGTGGTCTGGAGCCATCGCGGCGAGCTTTGCACATTCGACGTGATGGTGGAGGCGTTCGGGCTCGCCGATCACGCGCCGCTCGCGCATCTCGCGACGATCGTGCGCGGCGCCGATACCGACCGGCTCGACCTCGCGCCCGAGGCGGCGGGCCTGCTGGCGATCTCGCTCGGCCTGTCGCGGACGTACGCAGACGACCATGCCCAGCTCGAGGCGGGAATGCTCCTCTACGACGCGCTCTATCGCTGGTGCCGCGATGCGCGCGACGAGCGGCACGACTGGACATCGCACACGCCGACCCGCGCCAAGACCTCGGCATGACCGGCGCGACACGGACGCAAGCCGCGGACGCACGGCCGCAGCCGGTGACGCTTGGCGAGGCCTTCTGGGTCTGGCTCCGGATCGCGGCGCTGTCGTTCGGCGGGCCCGCCGGGCAGATCGCGGTGATGCATCGCATCCTCGTCGAGGAAAAACGCTGGATCGGCGAGCATCGGTTTCTGCACGCACTAAATTATTGCATGTTGCTGCCGGGGCCGGAGGCGCAGCAGCTCGCGACCTATATCGGCTGGCTGATGCACCGCACGAAGGGCGGTATCGTCGCAGGCGCGCTGTTCGTCCTGCCCGGCGCGCTGTCGATCATGGCACTGAGTTGGATCTATGCGCTCTACGGCCGGGTCGGCATCATCTCGGCGCTATTCTTCGGGTTGAAGTGCGCGGTGCTCGCGGTCGTGCTGCAAGCGGTGGTGCGGATCGGCGGGCGATCGCTCAAGAACAATGTCATGCGCGGGCTGGCGGCGCTTGCGTTCGTGCTGATCTTCTTTATCGGCGTGCCGTTCCCGGTGATCGTGCTGGGGGCCGGGATCATCGGCTATCTCGGCGGGCGGGCCGGCGTCGCCGCGTTCCAGGTCGGCGGTGGCCACAAAGCCGGCAAGGGTGAGATCGTCGAGGATGCCGACACGCTTCTCGGCGAGGAACTGCCCGCACATGCCAGTCCTCCGATCGGCCAGACGCTGCGGCACACAGGCATCTGGCTGGTGCTGTGGCTGGCACCCGTTGTCGCGCTGCTGCTCCTGCTCGGGCACGGCAACGTCTTCACCCAGATCGCGACCTTCTTCTCGACGATGGCGGTGGTGACGTTCGGCGGCGCCTATGCCGTGCTCGCCTATGTCGCGCAGCAAGCGGTCGAAGGCTATCACTGGCTGACCGCGCCGGAAATGCTCGACGGGCTCGGCATGGCCGAGACGACGCCGGGGCCGCTCATCATGGTGCTGCAGTTCGTCGGCTTCATGGGCGCGTATCGCCACCCTGGCATGCTCTCGCCGCTGCTTGCGGGAACGCTCGGCGGGCTGCTCGCGACCTGGGTCACGTTCGTGCCGTGCTTCCTGTGGATCTTCCTCGGCGCGCCGTTCATCGAGCGGATGCGCGGCAACACGGCGCTGTCGGGGGCGCTGTCGGCGATCACGGCGGCTGTCGTGGGCGTAGTGCTCAACCTCGCAGTCTGGTTCGCGATCCATACGATCTTTCGCAAGGTGGTGCCGGTCGCGGCCGGGCCGCTGCGCTTCGATATGCCAGTGATCGTTAGCGTGGATCCGTGGGCGTCGGCGCTCTCTCTCGCGGCGATCATCGCCATGTTCCGCCTCAGAATCGGCATCTTCACAACGCTCGGTAGCGCCTCCGCCGCCGGCGTCGCGCTATACCTCGCTGGCGCTGTTTCCTGACGCTCTTATCTCCTCGGGAAACGAACATGGCCGATAGCCTGATCGAACGCCGCAACTTGCTCGCTGCCTCCCTCAAACGTCGAGTATCGATGATGCGGTGCACGCGCCCGCGACCGGATCGACGGGAGCCCGTGCGATTAGCCGAGGCGATTTTTATCGTGCCGCGTTCGCTTTCTCTAAGCCTGTCTGACCGATTAACCGACGATCATAGGCGTCGGCCATCTGGCGATGGGTTCGAGCAATCGCGGGATCACTGCAGGCGTTCGCGCGCTCGCGCTCGGTAGCCGCACGCATTCGGAAATAGGCTTGATCGTCGAGTGTAGGCATCGTGCGGCTCCCTGTTGCGCCGATGACGAGCTCGTCGTTACGGCAGAATAACAGCAGTCTAGCAACACGTTGACGTTCTCACATTGTTCTCGATCAATCATGGAGCGGTCGCGCTCTGGGATCTGTTCCAGCCATGGACCGGAGGCCACCGATTTACCGCACCGATCGCCGGCTGACGGTGGAGCCGCGCAGAATTGATCGACGCAATTGCGGTAGAGCGTAGGGCCCGTATTATGGCCGCTCATCGTTCAAAGGCGGGGCAACATGCGACGAGAGGAGCAGACGGCGCTTAGCGAGGCGCATGCCGAATTGCGAAGGCTGATCTTCGCGATCGCGAAAGAGACCGCAAAGACTACGCCCGATATGCCCTCATTGGCCGCGGCCCGGTTGAGGCTAACCCAGGCCAGCCGACGCAGAGCGACGATCGTGCAGGCCTTGCTGGCAAGTCCGGGCCTTGCGACAGATCCTGCCGGAAGGACAGTGCTTGGGGAGCTCCGCGCAGACCAGCAGCGCTCGCGAGTGGCGTCAGCAAGTCATATCGGTCAGTGGACAACGCAATCAATTATGGATGACTGGCAAGGCTACTGTATTGCTTCAAAAAAGATCCGAGCGGACATGCTCCGACAGATCGATCGAGAGGCAGCGATGCTGCTCCGGTGAATCGCAATTATCCTAGGATGCTTATTTGTCGTGACGCCAATGCGCCCCGACATCAGCGCTTCCGCCAAGCTCGGGCCGGTCCCGAAACTCGCCGTCCTAACGGCCAGCGTCGACCGCGCCGCAAGCTGCGGCTGAGACACGGTCGTAAACAAATCCCGGCCGCTGCCAAATTTCGCCCATTGGGAAGTCGTCGGAGGATCGGTTGGTAAAAACGATGATCGCTAAACCGTCCTCGGGAACGATGAAGTTTCGTGCCTGCACGCCGTAGATTTCGCCATCGCGCTGCACGACGCGCTTAACCCGCCGGTCGGCCTTTGGCTAAACAGCTGCCGGTCGGGGAAGCGCTTCAATATCGGTCAGTCAATCGTAGTGGCGGCTAAGCCGAAAGCGGCCGCCCGAGCCGCCTTTTCGAATATGGAGCGGCGCGAGTGGGCCGCTCCATATTCTTCATTCTCGTCCTAGAAGTGCAGGCGAATGCCAGCCCGTCCGCCGCCGCCGCGATAATCGTCGCTATAGTCACCGAAGCCTTCGATAAAGCCGGTGACACCGCCCGGCGTCGTCACGTTGAAGCCGACCGCACCCTGACCATAAGTGCCGATCCGGTTGTTGAAGAACGCCACGGTCTGGCCACCGCTCGTAAGGGCAACGCCGTCCTGACCGCGGAACTCATGCACCGCCATGCCGGAAGCGTAGACCAGGCCCTTCGACCCCATTAGGTCGAACGCCGCACCGACCCGCGCGCCCGCCTTGCCGCGAAGACCATCGCGCTCGTCGAAGTCGAACGAGAAGCCCGGCGCGACGAGGGTGTCGATATTGGTCTTCACATAAGCGACCTGCGCGACCGGCTCGACGAAGAAGCGCGTGCCGCCGAAGCGGACGCCGACCTCGCCCTGCGCGCCGTAGCTGTTGCCGTGGAGCTTCGTGCGGGTGCCGGCGAAGCTCGTGTCGATCCACGAATAATCGTATTTGCCCAGCGCGTTGGCGAAGACGATGCCCGAGACGAAGCTCAGATACGCGCCGCCGTTGATCGTGTCATAGCGGATCCGGTCCGGCGACCCGGCAAAGCCGAGTTCCGAGCTGACATAGCCGCCGGTGATGCCGAACACCAAGCCGCCAGCCGGCTTTGGCGCGCCGAAGTCGAAGCCGATCTGCCCGCCGAACGCATCCTGCTTGTAGCCGAGGTTGGCCGTGCCCGCCTGGCCGAAGGTCGTGAAACCCTGCGTACCGTTGCGGCGCGTGTCGCTCGATCCGTACATCTGCAGCCAGAGGCCAGAGCCGGGGGTCTCGCCGCCGTCGGTCGCGCGCCAGGTCGCGTCGCGGAGCGAAGTCATGTGCGCGCTCCACGCATCGGCCGACTTGTACCAGAGCGTGCGCGCGCCCTCGGCAACCTTCAGCGTCCGGAACGCCGCCTCCGACGGTGCGCCGACCAGCAGGTAGCTGTTGTCCGCCGCGTTGAAGCGCAGGCCGTAGCTCGCGAAGCCGTAGTTCACGTTGCCGCCCGAGAGCGTGAAGGCCCCGGCGTTGCTGCCAGCGCCGCCCTGTACGAGCACGATGCCGGGGTTGAGCTGGGGCACGCCCGTGGTCAGGTTGTTGAGCACGATCGCGGTGGAACCCGTCGCCGCGCCCGTGACGAAGCGATCCGCCGTCGGCGTCGCCCCGCCGAGCTGAACGTCGAGGCCGAGCGTGCTCGCACCCGAGCCGGTGTAGGCCGACGTGCCGATCGTAAAGACATCGCCCGTGTGCCCGTTGCGCAGGTCGATCGTACCCGAGTTGGCGAAGCTCTCCAGCCCGGTGAAGCTGGTCGTCCCCGCCGTCGCGGTGCCGGGCAGGATGCGGATCGTGCCGGAATTGGCGAAGCTGTCGGTGCCGGAGTTGAAGTTCAGCCCGCCACCCGCATTGGCGATGAACACGCCGCTGTTGGTGAAGCTGTCGTTGCCCGCGCCGAGGTCGGTGACGCTCGAGCTGTTGTAGGTGCCGCTGTTGACGAAGCTGTCATTGCCGGCACCGAAGTCGCTCGCCTGGGTGGCGTTGAAGGTGCCGCTGTTGGTGACGCTATCGTTGCCGCCGGTCAGCAGCAGGCGGCCATTGATCGAGCCGCTGTTGCTGACGGTTGCCGCACCGCCCGTCGCCCGGATCGCATAGCCGGTGCCGGTATTGATCGTGCCCGCGTTGCTCACGGTCGAGCCGGTGGCGGAGGTGATGGCGATGCCGTCGACATTGCCGGTCACCACGCCGCCCGTACGTACCGTGGCGGCCGCCGTCGTCGCGCCGTTAAGCTGCACGGCGCTGATCCCGGTGCCCGAGCCGGTCACGCTGCCGACATTGGCGGTTGCAGTGCCAGTCGTGCCCTGCACGACGATGGCGGCAGTGGGCGCAGCGCCCGCCGCGCCGGACCGCGAGACAAGACCGTTCGCGGTGACGGTCGCGCTGGTGCCGCGCGCTGAGATGGCGACCGCACCCGAACCCGTGGTCGAGACCGGGCCCGAGGTCACCGAGGCGATTCCGCCCGTCGATGACGCGTCGATACCCGTCGCCGTGTCACCGGCGGTCGAAACCAAACCCGTGCCGCTGATGGTCACGCCCGTCGTGCCGGTCGCGACGATGCCGCTGCTGCCGGTGCCGGTCGTCGTGACGTCGCCATTGTTGACGACGGCTGCGGTGCCACCGGTTCCGGTCGCCAGCACGCCCACGGCGTTGTCACCGAAGGTGCGCGCCGACGCGACCGAGGCGGAGGCGGTGTTGCCGCTCACGCGCACGCCGGTCGATCCCGCGCCCTGCGTCGAGACGCCGCCGACCGAGACGATCGCGTCGCCGGTCGCGCTGCTGACGTCGACAGCGTTCGAATTCGCGCCGTTGGTGAAGGCGGTGCTGATCGTCGCGCGTGCCGTGCCCGAGGTGGACGCCACGGTAACGGCGGCATGATTGTCGCCGCCGGTGCCGATGAAGTTGCCGCTCTGCGTCACGGTCGCGCCGGCCGCGCCGGTCGCGACGATGCCGCGCCCATCGTTCGCCGTCACTGCCGAGGCGTTGACGGTGACGGTGCCGCCGGTCGAGGTCGCGACGATCGCGTCGGAACCCGCACCCGTCGTCTGCACCTGCGAGAGATCGACGAGCACGTTGCCGTTCTCCGCGGTCGCCAGCACCCCGGTCGAGCCCGCGCCGCTGGTGATGACGGCGCTCGGCCCGAAGCCGTTCGGGCCGTTGCCGACAATGCTGACGTTGCCCGCGCCCGGCGCCACCGCCGACACGCCGATCGACCCGTCGCCATTGGTGATGACCGTGCCGCCGAAGATGCTGCGCGCCAGCGTGACGTTGATGTCCCCGCCCTGCGTCAGCAGATTGAAGCCGTCCGCGCCGGCGCCGTTGGTGACGATGGTGAAGCCTGTCGCGGTGATGTTGCCCTGGCCGGTCGAGATGTTGACGGCATCCGCGCCCGCGCCATCGGTCGTGATGGTGTTGCTGTTGACGATCACGTCGCCCGTATCGGCGACCGCGAGCACGCCGTAGGCGAAATCGCCGTGCGTGATGACGTTGCCGGTGTTGACGGTGACGTCGCCTGCTGTGGTACCGGCCAGCACGCCGAACGCGCCTGCGTCGCTGGTCGTGATCGAGGCGCCGGTATCGGCGTTGATGGTGATCGAATTGGTCGGCGTGGTGACGGCGAGGATACCGATGTTGAGGGTGTTCGTCGTATCTACGACGACATCGGAATCGAGATTGATGGTCAGATCCTGCGGCGGCGCGATGTAGCTGATGCCGTTCGGATAAGGATTGCCCGCGCTGGTGCAGGTAACGGTCGCGGATGTGGCGGGGCCGCATTCTTCCTGCGCAAATGCCTGCGGTCCAACGACCAAAGTAAGGGCCAACACGGGCAATGCCGATGTGTAGCGCAAAAGGTTGCGCCGGCGCGAAAGCTGCGAACCGTTATCGACGATTGCTGTGAGAAGACCCATAGAAAACTCCTGTTATGCACACGCGAAAACCGGCGGGATCAGGCTCGCCGCTATATTTCCGCTGGCCGCACATACGGCTCAGGTCATCGATTGGATGCCATTCAAAATAATATATATTTTTGCTTTTTTTGGAACTATTCGCCATGGCTGATCGACGTCAATCAAAAGGCTGTGGACAGTGCGTACCGAGGGTACGCTAAAGTTGCAGTCCCGCGACCTACATGCGCTCTATCGACTAGCTTCGCCGGATCGCTGCCGCATGAAGTTGGGTATTGGTGAGAGGCAAATTTCACGAAGGCCATAGTGAGCCTGAAACCAATCATTCGCTTGGCGCATGCCGGCGCATTTCACCCGTTACCCAAACTCTGTCTCGACAGTCTTCGAAGTGTCGAGGGGGGGCTACCGGGGAAGAGTGGTCTATTCTCGATGCCCAGACACTCTCTCGCTGGGGCATCCTGACCATTCCCGGTCATCTCTTGGCGCGCTCCGCCCGATACGGTACCTGAATTCCCACCGCACAAGCCGCGTCTACAACCCCGTGCAAAGCCTACCAGCTTCGCCTGAGGTGGACGGCAAGACGGTGACTTCAATGGCATGTCACATTCGGGCGTCGAGCTATCCATCCGCAATATCGGAAGCGACTGCTCTTTGCCGGGTCTGCAGATGATCGAATTTCGCGATGCGCGTGGTCGCGTGCTGCCGGCCTCTCGACGGGCACCGGTAGGGATGCACCCCGGCCCCGTCCTGCTGCCGGTACGTATCGCCGGCGGGCACCGCGCCGTCGCAGATATTCGTTGGGTCTCGGGGCCAGTATTCGATCATAGCCGGCGGACACAAGCCGCAACGATCTCACTGCGAATTGGCAAGACTCTCGTGCGCGCGCCTTTGAAAGCCGTGCTGTATGGCGAGCGGGGAAGTCTGTTCAGTTCGAACGGCCGCCACTGCATGCCGCTGAGGGGATGGCCACCGGATAGCGTAGGCGAGCTTCGGGCTGCGTTCAGGTTCGAAACGCTATTCCGCTTCGAAACTCGCCTACGGGAATGATGTATGAAACTAAAAGCCGCCGCCATTTTGGCAATCACGCTTGGAGCAATGGGCGCAGAAGCTAGCGCCTCGGCTGGCGTCCCGCCAACCAAATGCCGTCCGCAGGCAGCCACGCGTCTTGTTGGCCGGGCCGTGCCGAGCGACGTGACGATCCGCCGCCGAACTGGAAGCGCCACGGTGAGCCGGATAGCTCCGGGCGACGTGGTCACGCAGGACTATCGCGAAGATCGTGTGACGGTGACGGTGTTCAAGGGCAAGGTCACTGCTGCATCATGCGGCTGAAGGGCTTTCTCTACGCCGCAGGAACTACGCTGGCGCTCCTGCCCGTAGGCGATTGCGCCTCCGCAATGCCGGTCGAAGGGCCGGTGCGCCTTGGTCAGATCGCCGCCGTGAACGGACCGCATGTTCGCCCGGAACAGCTCATCGAGGACAGCCGCTGCCCCGTCAATGTGCAGTGCATACAAGCGGGCAGATTGATCGTGCGCGCGACCGTGCTGGGCGGCGAATGGTCGCGTTCCGTTGATCTGACGCTCGGGGTGCCGGTTCAGGTCGCGGACGGCAGCCTGACGCTTGTTTCGGCGACATCGCCTTTGACGGCAGGCAAGCGGCGAGGCAATCAGCGATCATATCGCTTCGCGTTCAATTTTCAGGGTGGGCTTTAGACAGCGTTGCGACAGTCCGGACCTCAGAGCGGTGCATGATGCCGACGGTGACGACCCTGCCGCTAATCCCCCGTCAGCTTTGTGCTTCCTTTCGGCCGTCCAAGCGGAATGCGAGCGCGCCCGAAAACGGCCGTTCGCTTTTTCAAATCTGAGCGACGACCCGAACGGTCGACATTGGAACTTTCGGTCATGCCACAGGGCGCCTGCCAACGTTGGCTTGCCGCCGAGACCAGCGTAGCGACCTGCACGAGAGGCCTGCATTTATCAGTCAGGTTTGTAGGGCGTCGAGCGGGACGACGATATAGCCTTCGTCCGCCAGCATCGGCAGCGTCGCCGGGAACTGGCTGCCGACAAGGAGCCTGCGGTTGACTCGGAGCGCGTTGGCAGCGGCTTCCTCACCGGCCGGCACGACGAGCTGGCGGAAGCTCGCGAACAGCCCGCTGTCTTCGCCGGCGCGCGTAGTGAGCGCGCTGTCCTCGTCGAGCAGGCTGACTGCGGACTTGAGGTGCAGAGCGTATTCCGGCGGCAGCACCACGCGCGCCGCACGGCCGATCGCGCCAAGCGCGGGCCAGCGCTTCCGCACCCGCGCGGTCGGTCCTGGCGGACGGTCCGATCAACACCAGACCACGCTGTCCGGGCATCTCGCCGCTGTCGGCATGATCTCGCGGACAAGCGCGAAATGCCGCTTGACCGCCATCCCCAGACGCACCCCCTCGCCGATCCGCGTCCGGACGCCCGGGCGGAGCAGGATCGCGCCCTCTGGGAAAGTCAGCGCCGAATCCTCGACGACCAGGCTGTCGGGACAATCCGCTTATTCAGACCTATTCGGGAATAGCATCACGGCCACGCTTGCCTCGACGTATCCAGATACGGTTGACCACAGTCGAATAAGAGGGTTCCGCGGCCAAACGCGCATAAGCCGATGGTCATGTCGATTGCGGACGTGAAAGGAACATTGTCGAGCGCGACGGCACCAAGCAAGATTGTCCCATTTTTCTGCCCAGCTTTTAGGATCGGACGTTGCATCGTCCGCAGCGCGCAGGGAAAAAATTTGGCAATAAAGACGCCGCCTTCTGAGACGCCGATCGACGGGCGTGCGCCTTAATTAACCTGGACAATGTAGCTGTAACATCCGATTTGGCGGCAACAGCGACTTTGCGAAAATGGATTTGGGTAATGGCCGACGAAACGCTCAACTCAGTTGAACTCGCAACAGAGTTGACGATTGCTTGGCTTGGCAATCAGAACAACCGCGTCGCGCCTGAAGACGTGCCGACGTTTTTGCGGACTATGCACAGCACGATCCTGGAGCTGGGAAGGGCGCTCACCGCACCTACGAAGACGCTCGAACAGGCGCCGTCTGAGCCAGAGTACGTGCCAGCCGTCACTGCCAGGAAGTCGCTGGCGTCGAAAGACCACATCATTTCTATGATCGACGGCAAACCGTACAAGACCTTGCGCCGTCACTTGTCGACCCACGGCTTGACGGATGTCCAATATCGCGAGCGCTACAATCTGCGCTCCGACTATCCAATGGTTGCAGAAAGCTATTCGGAGGCGCGCCGCGCGATGGCGCATAAAATCGGTCTGGGCCAGAAGGGCCGCGCTGCAAAAACCAAGGCGCAATCTGCAGCGGCGGCAGCTCCAACCGCAACCGCCCGCAAGCGCGGGCCGCGCAAGGTTCCTGTCAAAGCCCAATCCCACTGATCACGCAATCAAGCCCTACCTACTGAAGTTCAACCTTTAGGACGTTCTAAAATTCTCAAATGCGTGCGATATGGCGGATACCACTCTCACGACGTTACCGCTTGTTCTTTGTAGGCCCCATTGCAATGGGCGGGCGGATAGGGAGACCTTTAAAATAGACGATCAGCACTTTTCGCATTTCAGCAGACTCACCATCAGGAAAGCCGGGTCGCCAAGAAACCGAAGTGTGCTTCCATTCGCCGACAACCGTGTCTGGACCACGCATGCTGTACGCGAATCTTATCGCACTGTCGGCGCGTGCTTCGGCAAGCTGTGAATTGAACGCCTGGCCGCCTGTATGGCTGTGGAAACCAAATGACCACGCGACCTTATATTCTCTGTCGCTCGTTCCTAGACTACCGCGATAGATGCCATCCTTATGCTCCGGCTTAAGCTCGCAACTGGCAATGTCGAAGTTTGTTAGTTCGATAGACATGGACAACTCTGGTGCCCATCCCTTGAGTTGCGGATACGCTTTTTCGAGCTCGGTTGCGGTGTTGAAAATGCGATATGCACCCGGACCTGAACCATTTGCCATAAAATCCCCTTTCCAGAAAAGTAAGGTTGGCCACCTGACCTTCTTGATCTGCGCTCCTCAGCCGGAACCTATCTTTTGACCAATTCAACTCGCCGGTTTTTCGCGCGCCCGTCCTCACTGAGATTGTCTGCAATCGGTTTCGACTGGCCGAAGCCCATTGATTGCAATCGGTCGGTTGCGATACCCTGCGCCTTCAGCGCAGTAGCCACAGCAAATGCGCGGCCTTCTGACAGAGCCTGATTGTGGGCGGGAGTGCCGGCGTTGTCGGTATGGCCCTCGACGGTCAATTTCAGCGCCGGGTTCGCCTTCATCAGCTTAACGATTTCGGACAGGACTGGCGCGGACTCTGGCTTCATATCCGTCTTGTCGGTATCGAAGCTCAAGTAGAGAGCGACGTGGCCGACGCTGTCGAGTGCCGATTTCATCACTTCGGCGGGGATCATCTTGACCTTCACCTCGAGCGCTTTCTTCTCGACGATGGTCAGCCAGTAGTTTTTCGAATTGTCTTCCCAGGGGTGATAGACCTCAACCCAGATCTGTCTGGTTGGCGTGCGCACCATGTAGACGCCCATCTGGTCTTCTTCGTAGACGTAGTTCGCCCGGTAGCGCCGGTCGGAGAACATGATCTTGTCGTCCTTCATCGGCTTGCCGGTGCCTTCGTACACCGTGACGCCGCCGAGATCGTGGACGAGCTTCTCGTAGGTCTTTTGAATCTGGAAGAAGGAGGCGGTTGTGCCCTTGCCGCCGGTCGTCATCGTGCGGCCCTCAACGGTGATCAATTTGGTACCGTCAAAAAATTGCCAGTGATCGTAAGGGACGTCCTCAAGATATTTTTTGGCTTCGGAACTCGCGATGTTCTTCTCGTCGAAGCGCTCGTAGCCTTCCATCATGCCGAAATAGGGCCATGCCCCGAGCGTCGGGTTTGCAAGCGGTGTGCTGTCCGGGCTGAACCCGGCAGTCGTCGGCGCGGCGCTCGCCGTGGAACTCGGCGTGGTTTTGGCCGCGACGACGGTAGTATTGACCGGCGGCGAAGCGGTATTGCCATCGTGCGCCGACTTGAACGAACAGCCGCCCGTTACAGCAAGCACAATTGCGGCGCCGGCGAGCCCGGCGAACTTGGTCCTGCTCATTCCATCCCCCCCAAAAAATCACGAAATCATGCAGGTCTCGCCCGAGTAGAGCGATGTGACGTGCGCGGTCGGCTTCGTGTTATCGAGGAAGCCTGACGGGCCGTTCTCGACGGTGAACATTACGCCTAGCGAGCCGTCGTCGACGGTCACGCTGGGATAGGCTTTCTTTAGCGTCGCAAGGGTGGCGCCGATGCCAACGCCTTTCGAAGTCTTGAAGCTGCGGTCGCCGTTTCCATCCAGTGTCCAACCGGAAAATTTGCCTCTCAGAAACTCCATACCAAGGCCGTTTCTGAACTCTACGCGACTCATCGGTTCGCCCTGACCGCAATCGGGAATGCTGTGAGCCTTGATCGGTTTGCCCGAGACTGCCGAAACTGCCGCAATCGCTGCAGCGCGCGGAACGCCGAATTTCACGACATGGCCGCCTTGGCTTAAGCCGATATCGCCCAGCACCCACGGAGCAGACGATGCGGCGATTAGCGCCAGAGCGGCAATTGCGAATAGCCTCATGCGCCGAGCTTGTGCGCTAGCGTGACTGCGGTCGCCTGCGCTTCGTCGCCGCCGGCGCTCGCCATATTGATATAGTAGAAGCGCCCGCCCTCCAGATAGACTTGCAGCATATGCATGTCAGGGCTCCACAGTGCAGCCTTGCCGACGCCGTCGACCTTCACGGGCGGTGTATTAGAGACGATCGCGGTCTGGCTGACGGCGCGCTTTTGAATCTCCTCGACGCCGGGATTGTCGGGCGACTGACCGACCGACACGACGATCATCTTGCCGCTCTCAAACGTGTAAGCGCACTGCGAGAATTGCTCGGTGCCTCCCGCGCCGTCTTTCACTGCGCTTAGTTCAGCGCTTTTGATCCCGCTGCCGAGCACCGAGGCGACGACGCTTTTGTCGATCAACGCGCAGGCGTTGGTAACACTAGGGCCGGCGGCCTTTCGCGCGTCGGTGGCATTGATACTGTCGGCTGTCGACGTGCTGCCGCCGCTTCCACAAGCGGAAATCAACAGCGTGCTGACGAGCGTCGCAGCAAAGCCCTGATGTTTCAGCACCATCCCCGCATCGCTCCGTCACCCAAAAAGCAGCCCGAGCAAGTAAAATGCCCGGGCTGAAGTTCCAGACCTTCCGAATTGAAGGTCTTTGGGTCGCTTCACCTAGACGGCAGCGCGCCGCATTTCCGGCCACGATCGTCCATATTTTTTTTAAGTAGAGTTAGGCCCGGCTCAAACGCCGACGGATGGGGAGAGTTTCTCTCAGAAAATATTCGCGGCTACCTTTGCCAAGCTTCGCTGCCGCATCGTCCGCAGTGATGAGGATATTGCGCGCAGCAGTGGGATCGCCGAGAGCGAAGGTGAGCGCGGCACGAGACCGGCGATAACGCGCTAACGCTAGGGTGTCGCTGTCGAGATGCTGTTCGGGGTTCGCGACTTTTTCGGCCAGTGCCCGTGCTTCCGTCAATCTGTCGAGATCGATCAACGCCTCAATCTGCGCCGCGCGGACGAGCAAGGTCGTCTTGTCTGCTTCGCCAAAATGTTCGATCGCCATCGGCGCGGCAGCGCTCAGCAATGTGAGGGCTTTCGCCGGTTTCCCAACTTGGTTGAAAAGTCGGGCAAAGCGAAGAAGATCTACGGCAAGTGCGATGCCGGGCCCGAAATAACGCCGTCTATCGGCGATCAACAGCCTGAAGATGTCTGCGGCGGCAGCAGTCTGACCCTGCCGTATCATCAATTCCGCGCTGAGCCGATGCAGGTTGAGCGCTCCTTCCGAATGCGGATGCGCAGTCTGCGTGAGAGTCGCGTCGGCTCGACTAAGCAGATTGTGAGCCTCGGCGAAATGGTCGGTGTCTAGCATGAGGGTGACGATGCTAGCGTAGCGTGCAGCTAGATTGCGGTCGTCGTTGACGTAGTTTTCCTCGGCATCAACGAGGTTGTCCATCAGCACGGCTGTGGCCGCATTTGGCCGGTTGGTGCGGCGCAGGATCAGAGCCTTCGCACCGGCAGTCTCGACGCGTTCGCGACGGAAACGCACGCTATCCGAACTCCATGTGCGATCTGCACTCGCAAGCATCCGTTCGGCGTCAGCGAAACGGCCTTCAGTTGCGAGAATCGTGCCCAGTTTAAGCCTAAATCGCGCTGCGTTAACGGGATCGGATCGGCCAATCCCGCGCTTCAGGGCCTGCGTCAGCAGCACCTTGGCATCGTCATTGTTCTCCATTCCAAGGTAGAGGTCGGCCAGCGCCGTGACAGTCTGAGCTGCGTTGGGGGAATCGGGGGGGAGCGTGCGAATCATACGGCGCGTCGTCCCCTCAATCATTTCGCGTACGGACATGGATCTCTGCCGTGTGGTGCCGGTTGCGTCGCGAAACATAAGCTGCATTGCGTCATTCAGCGCTTTCAACTGCCCCGCTTCCGCGCGCGCGGCGTCGCGCTCGATCGCCGTGTTTCGCGCCTGCCAAGCTATCCCCGCTGCGCCAATCAATATCGCTGCGATCGCCGCGATGGTGACGGCTGCTGCCCAACGATGGCGATGGATAAATCGACCGAGGTAATAGGGCGTAGAACCTTGCCGTGCCTTCACAGGCATCGAACTGAGATGGCGGCGCAGATCCTCGGCCAGTTCGCCGACGCTGATGTAGCGCTGGTCCGGATTGCGTCGCATCGCCTTGAGAATGACCGCATCGAGATCACCCCGGATGCGACTAGGCGCGATCGGCGAGCTGGCTGTGGCGACGCGGCTCGGGACCGGCACGTCCTCGTCGAGGATGCGGCGGAGAAGAGATGGAACGTGTGCACCGCCAGTCTGCCACGGCCGATTTCCGGTCAGCAGTTCGAACAGCACGGCGCCAAGCGCATAAATGTCGGTTGCGGCGGTAGTCGTGCCATTTTCCAATTGCTCCGGCGCCGCATAATCCGGAGTCAGCATCGCGTGCCCAGTGAGCGCGCGGTCCAGCGTTGCCTCGTCGATCAGCTTGGCAATTCCAAAGTCCAGCAGACGGGCTCGGCCGCCCGTATCGATAAGGATGTTGGAGGGCTTCAGGTCGCGGTGCACGATCAGCTTGGAGTGAGCGTAAGCAACGGCATCGCAGACGTCGACGAAGAGCTTCAGTCGCGTCTCCAGGCTGGCGTCATGTTCTGCGCACCAATCAATGATTGTCGCGCCGGGCACATACTCGAGCGCCATGTAAGGCCGCCCGTCAGGTGCCGTGCCGCCGTCGATCAGGCGCGCGATGCCGGGATGGTCAAGCGAGGCGAGCAACTTCCGTTCGAAATCGAACGAGGCGAAACGGTCGATCGCCTCGGCGCGAAGCAATTTCAGGGCCACATGCTGTCCGAAACCGCCGGCCGCGCGTTCCGCATAATAGACTTCGCCCGCGCCGCCCCTCCCGATTAGATTGTCGACGCGGAACCGCCCTATGCGCGTCCCCGGGGCAATAGACGCATAATTGTCCGGGTCGGGCTGCGAAGCCGGAAATTGCCGGTCTAGAACGCCGGTACTGCGACTGGCGGCCAGCAACCGCCGCAATTGTCCCGCTTCGAACGGTAAGAGTCCTGTTGCCGCAACCGCCGCTTCCTGCATATTTTCGGGCAGGTCAACGATACCCTCGAATGCCGCTAAAATGGCGTCCCATTCTTCAGCAGTCGGTTGCCGCGTCAAAGTCTGATCGGCTTCGCGTCGAAGAAAGCCGTCACGCGGCGATCTCGTTATGAATCCACGCCTTCGCCTGCACCCACCGACGTCGCACGGTGCGATCGCTAATGCCCAAAATTTCGGCGGTTTCGCGCTCGTCATAGCCCGCGAAAAACCGGCAATCGACCAGCCGCGCAAGCTCGCTGTCTATGCGTGCGAGACTCTCAAGCGCATCACCAAGCTTGACGAGATCTCGGTCACTTCTTTCGTCTGCGACGCGGTCGTCATATTCCATCTGAGGCGCCGAACGTTTTGCCGTCGATCTAGCGCGGGCGGCATCGACCAACAGGTGCCGAATCGCGGTCGATGCGCAGGCGAGGAAATGCGGGCGACTTTGCCAGACCTCGTGGCGTTTGAGCTTAAGATAGACTTCGCCAATTAACGCGGTCGTCTGCAATGTCTGCGGTGCCCCTGCGCGGAGATGTTCGCGGCGGGCGATTTTGCGAAGCTCCGAATATAAGGTAACGACCAGAGCATCGGTGTCGAGATCGAATCGCGTTTCAGTAACTCCGTCTGCCCGGGAGGCCGCCGTCCGATCGTCGAATCTCATGGACATTTCTAACGCACGGCCAATTTCGTAACAAGCGCTCACTGCAACAGCGCCGGGTAGCGAAGTCTGTTAATAGGCGCAATTCGATTCAGTGGCATGTAGCGCGACTTTAAGCTCCGCTGGGACTTTCCCGAGCGTCCGCTAACGACCCATAGCGGACGTCAGCGCGAGCGGAAAAAGCTCCATTCATCCGCAAAGCACTCGAACGTCTCGTCACGCAAGTAGAAGAGAAAGTGGCGCTTTCCCGCATGCTCATGGTTGGTCGACTTCCAGTCGGTGGGTGCATGCGCGAGCGCGTCAGTACCGACAATTTCGTAGAACTCACCCCATGCTGGAGCGATCGTGCTGTAGCGGCACTGCCCGCGATACCAGCCTTCATCGTTGGTGCTACCGAGCCTCCATTTCGAACATCCGTCGAAGGTCAGCCGTCCTTGCTCATCTGCCGACGCCTCGTAGGCCCAAGGGTTCAAGCGGAACTGCAATGTCACTTCCGAACCATTTTTCTGAACCTCGGGTGCGGGGTCGTTCGGCTCTGCGTTCCACGAGATTGAGTTGAAGGAATGCCCGGTCTGTCATTAGGATAACTTGGCATCGCCAACGTCCGCAATCCACCCCATGGCGGGAATTCGCTCTCGACCCATACCCGAGCAAGAAGTGGGCGCCGGTCGGTGTTGATGAGGCATAACGCTTTGGTACGATGCACTATCGTCAAGCTGTCAGGGCACTTTGCGAGGCGAAGCGCTTGCCGACGGCGCGCAGCCTTAGGCGTCGAGGGTTGGTGTTGGCGTCTTCGCGCGCGGCTTACGTGCGGGCTTCGCGACAACGTGCTCGGGCGCGGCCGCCCTTGATTTGCCCAAGCCGATTTTTATCGCGAGCGCCCGCCGCGTTTCGGTATAGCTCTTGGCGACCATCGGGTAATCCTTGGGCAGATCGAAGGCCACGCGGTAGCTTTCCGGCGTGTAACCGTTCTGGCTGAGGTGGCGGCGGAGCATCTTGTACGGCTTGCCGTCGATCATGCTGACAAGATGATCAGGCTTGATCGAGGCGCGCACCGACACGGCGCCAATCGGCTTGGTGCCGGGTTCCACCGCTGGCGTTCCCAGCGTCGAGAGGGCGGCATAAACCCTCTCTATCACGCCGCCAATATCGCTGATGGCGACATTGTTATGGCCAACATGCGCCGCAACGATGTGGGCGGTCAATTCGGTAAGCGTCGACACTTCGGTCAAAGGGGTATCTCCGGGGAAGGTTACGCATCGCGTTAGGGTCGCATCGGCTGAACGCACGGTGAAGCACGATGACCGCGCCACCCAATTTTAAAGATTGACGAGTTGTTAACCAACTTTGTTTAGGCGCAGGCCTAAAGGAGCCCCGCATGCGCGTACTGCTGATCGAGGACGAGCCGACGACCGCCAAGGCGATCGAGCTTATGCTGACTTCGGAAGGATTTACCGTCTACGCGACCGATCTGGGCGAGGAGGGCCTCGATCTCGGGAAGCTGTATGATTACGACATCATCCTGCTCGACCTCAACCTGCCGGACATGCACGGCTATGACGTGCTGAAGAAGCTGCGCTTCGCCCGCGTGCAGACGCCGGTGCTGATCCTCTCCGGCATCAACGACATGAACAGCAAGGTAAGCTCGTTCGGCTTCGGCGCCGACGACTACGTCACCAAGCCGTTCCACCGCGAAGAGCTGACCGCGCGCATCCACGCCGTCGTCCGCCGCTCGAAGGGCCACAGCCAGTCGGTCATCCGCACCGGCAAGCTCGCCGTGAACCTCGACGCCAAGACGGTCGAGGTCGATGGCAGCCGCGTCCACCTGACCGGCAAGGAATATGCGATGCTGGAGCTGCTCTCGCTCCGCAAGGGCACGACGCTCACCAAGGAAATGTTCCTGAACCACCTCTATGGCGGCATGGACGAGCCCGAGCTCAAGATCATCGACGTCTTCATCTGCAAGCTGCGCAAGAAGCTCAGCCTGGCATGCGACGGCGAAAACTATATCGAAACGATCTGGGGCCGCGGCTACGTGCTGCTGGACACCGAGGATATGTCGCAGGCCGCTTGAAGGCTGCGACCAGCTGAGGCTCCGTCTATCGCCTGGCCCCACAACCAGGACGTTCACGTTGCGGCCGGCGAGGGTGCCATGCGGCGTACCCGCCGCAGGGCTGTGGCGGCTTGCAGGCTTTGGTGAAAACAGCCCGAACGGTACTGTTAGACCAACCAGCATCTGGTTCCTTTATGCGGAAACGCGAACGAGATTTTTCAGGAACAAAGCAGGATTTTGCGTAAGCTGAATGCGCTCCGAACCATGTAGAAAAATAGCTGCCTCGAAGCTCTGACAGTGCAGAATTTTCAAAGTGCCGCGCTCCACCCTGATCGGTACGCTAGCCTGTATCGGTTGGGCGGGATCAGCCAAGGCGTGACTGATGGCTCCGGGTCTTCGGCGTTCTACCGCTCAAACTCTTCGCGCGTCATGAGCCCTTCTGCCGCTGCGTTCTTCCGGCGCGACCGGCGCTCCCGAGCGATGATGTTGAACGATCGCACGTTGCCCGCCAATCCCTCGGCTATCGGTACAGTCTCATGACTGATTTCGATGCCGCGCTCGATCAGCCAATCCTCCACATTCCACAATGACAGCGGGAAGCGCACGTACATCATCACCACGAGGCGGGTCACCTCGGGTGAAGGTTGAAATAGAGGGATGGGCTTAGCGGCAGTGCTCAGGATTTGCGGCTCATCCGGACCCGGTATTATCGGACACCGCTCCTGCCACGTTGCTCTGACAGCGCCCCGCTACGCCGTGCCTGTTGACTTGACAGAGCCATCACCAAATTGAGCGTTGACCCGGGCTTAGCGCAACCAGTCGCATATAATTGACTAATCGTCAGTTTTCTATACCGGACTCGAACGTGAGAAATACGACATCAGGGGGTGGCGAAATGAAAATGGAAGACATGATTTTGGTCAGCGTTGACGATCACAACGTCGAACCGGCGAATGCTTTCGTCTCCCATTATCCCGCGGCGTTTAAAGACGAAGCGCCCCGGATCGTCGATCGGGGCGGCAAGGACGCCTGGCTCTGGAACGATACCGTCTATCCCACCATCGGTCTCAACGCCGTCGTCGGTCGCCCGCGGTCTGAGTTTGGCATGGAGCCGACCCGCTTCGAGCAGCTACGTCCTGGTTGTTTCGATCCCAAGGCACGCATTGATGACATGAATGTCAATGGCATCCTGGGGTCGCTTAACTTTCCGACGATGCCGGGTTTTGCGGGTGGGGCGTTCATCACAGCTGCTCAGAACGGTGCGCCTGACAAGGCGCTTCGCGCAGTTCGAGCCTACAACGACTGGCAGGTTCAGGATTGGTGCGGCGCCGGCCCAGGACGACTGATCCCGATGGTCATCCTTCCGCTCTGGGACATGACCGAGACGGTTGCGGAGATCGATCGGATGGCGAAGGCAGGGGTTCATGCCATTTCCTTTCCTGACAATCCTTTCAAAGGTGGTTTGCCAAGCATCCATAATGCCTATTGGGAACCTGTGTGGAAGAAGTGCAGTGATCATAAGATGGTGCTGAACTGCCACATCGGCACCGGGTCAGAGGCCGCGCACGCATCCGACGAAACGCCGATCGACGCGTGGATCACCACCATGCCAATGGCAATCTCCAATTCTGCCGCCGACTGGCTTTTTGCGTCATTCTGGAAACGCTATCCCGACCTGCGCATGGCGCTGTCTGAGGGCGGCATCGGCTGGGTGCCTTATCTGCTCGAGCGCGCCGACTTCACCTACGAACATCACCGTGAGTGGACCTTCAGTGATTTCGGCAAGGAGCGGCCGTCGGACGTCTTCAAGCGCCACATCATCACTTGCTTCATCGATGATCAGTTTGGGCTCAAGAGCCTCGACTATATGAATCCCGACATGGTCTGCTACGAGGCGGACTACCCACATTCGGACACGTTGTGGCCGAACTGTCCAGAATATCTCTATGCGTCGATCAATGGACTATCCGACAGCGTAATCGACGCTATCACCCATAAGACAGTTATGCGCGAATACAGCTACGACCCTTTCACGACGTTAGGCAGTCGCGAGAATTGTATGGTCGGGGCGCTGCGACATCTAGGCCGCAATGTCGACGTTTCGCCACGAGAAAATCTGGGCGGCCTCAAGACCGACAGCATGGACCTCGTCGGCCAGGCGCGCCGCCCAGTGACCTCAGGCGAGATACAGAAGATGTTCGCCTCTGCGTAATCTCGGGTACCGAATACGAGAAAAGCGTCCACAAGAGGCTCGCGGGCGCTGTCAGACTAATGCGGCAGGTGGTAGCGCGCTTTCTTCGGAAACGAGACTGTATTTCTGGGTCAACGCCATTGCCTGATCGCGAGTGACGCGGTCTTCGAGATAGTCGCGGGCGAGGGTGAAGCGCGCGCCGGCTAGCGCCTTTGTCGCCTCGCCGAGCGCGTAATTGTGTGCTGCCCCGGCAGGGACCAAGCCAGCCAGGGGAAAGAGTACCGCCTTCTCGAAGGTGGTGCGTTCGTCGTTCGGGAAGGCGAGTTCGATGCCGAAATTGGCCGACCCTTCGGCGGGAAAACTCTGTGGGCCGTACAGCGGGTAGATGCTGAACTCGCTCAATTCACGCCTCCGCGAAAGCGTGCGTTCGAGCGGCATGTTATAGACTTGGTGCCCCGGATAGCCCTTGTGGCACCCGAGATCGACGGCCCGGTCGATCGGCAACGGCAGATCAATGTTTACCTGGATGAGACTGGTGGCGTCGGCGCAGCCGCCGCATCTCCGACGGCATCAGCCCGGCGTACTTCTTGCGCCGTGCATAAAATGTCGCGTTGCTGGTCCCCGCCTTCCGGAATACCTCGCCGATCGTCGTGCCGTCCTCAGCTTGCTTCAACACAAATGCAATCTGCGCCTCGCTGAACTTCGATCTCTTCATCGTCCACTCCGTCACCTAGCCTTCAATCCTAAACTGGAATTTTCCAGCTCAAAACGGTCCAAGAAACGGGCAGCAGGTCAGCTGCCGCGCATCTTCGTCCGGCTCCTTCGCGTCGGACTTGCCGAAAATCGGTCACATTTCAGGGGCGCACGTCAACATGGCTCAGGTCAGCGACAGGTTAGCGCTTCGATCGATCCCGCTTGCGGGCCTGCTCTCACGCGGGATCTCGGAGCCAACATTCTGACGAACACGATATTGGTACCCAATCGGCCTCCGCTTGCCTACAGTTCGAAATCTGCCGTGGAGGAACGCGGCTGAAGACGAAGGGAAGGGGATGACGGGCGTTCGCTCCGCAGCCGAGTTTAGCTTTGCATTTTTAAGCACCAACAAGCTGTGGGGTGGCAGCGAAGAGTTATGGAGCCGCACGGCCCTCGCTCTCGCCGACGCCGGTCATCGGGTCGTCACGGGCTCTCAGACTCCCCGCCCCAATATCACGCCCCTTGATCGACTCGAAAAGCGCGGCGTTCGCCATTTCGATCTGCGCAACACGGGCATGATTCCGTTCAAGATCAGGCATCTTATCGACGCCTGCACACCGTTTACGCGAATGACGCAGGCAGCGAAGATCGACCATCTATTTCGTTCTGCCCGACCCGATCTGGTGATAATCTCGCAAGGCCTGAACTACGAGGGTTGGCAATGGGCCGAGCGTTGTCGGCAGGTCGGTCTTTCCTATGTGCTTATCAGCCAGAAAGCAGATGATATGCATTGGCCAAGGGATGAAATTCGCAGAGCTTTCATGGATGCGCACCGCGGCGCGGTCGAAAGTCTTTTCGTCTCCAATCACAATCTGCGCCTTACCGAGGAACAGATTGCAGGCAGTCTGCCCAATGCTCGCGTGGTGGCGAACCCTTTCCTCGTTCCGTGGGCCAAGCGCGACGACTGGCCTGATACTGGCAACGGCTTTCGTCTCGCTTGCGTCGCCCGGCTGGACACTGTGGAGAAAGGACAAGCGGCGCTACTTCGCGTGTTGGCGCAGCCGAAATGGCGTGAACGTCCGCTCCGTGTCAGCTTCTATGGGGCGGGGCCCGACGCAGAAGGGTTGCGCGAGATGGCGCGGTATCTTGACGTCGAACGGGCCGATTTCCCGGGATTTATCGCTACACCTGAGAGAGTTTGGGACGATCATCACGGCTTGGTGCTGTGCTCACGCTGCGAGGGGCTGCCGCTCGCGGTGGTAGAGACAATGCTGAGCGGGCGTGTCGCGGTCATCACGCCCGCTGGGGGAGGCGCTGAAGTGATCGAGCATGGCAGAACTGGGTTCGTTGCCGCTGGACATAGCGAATTCGAGATCGACGCCATTCTTGAGGAAGCATGGGCTTCTCGCGACGATTGGCAAGCCATCGGCGAAGCGGCCGGTCGCTCCATCCGCACGCAGATTCCTTCTGACCCGTCTGCGACTCTCGCTGCCGAATTATCGATCTTAGCGGCACGGCAAGGGGCGCATAACCGCGCTCCGAGTTCGGATACCGGACTACCTGTCGGCCACGCTTTTGAGCGAGCGGCCGAACGAACGCTCGCCCCGGCGGATCAATCGGCCTAGACTGAGATTCCAAATTTCGCTCGGTAAAGCGCCACAGCTTCGAGACAGAAGCCGGTGGTCAACTCTTCCGACCCCCATCCTTGCGAGCGCTGCGGGCCGCCGTAATAGAATAGCCAGCGCACCCAATTTCCCGCCTGGGTCTGCTGATCTAGTAACGCTGCCACCGCTTGATGGACCTGCGCTGTCGGGGCGTCGAGTAACAGCAATGTTGAGACTGCAAACGCCGTATCGAGGATCGAGGTACCGAAGCTGCCATCGCGTTGCGCGGTCGCGAGGATGCGTTCGACGATCAGATCCCGCGCCGGAGCAAGGCCGTGCGCTCCCTTCGAATATGCTCGAGCGATGAGATAATAGATGCTGAACCTGTTGCGGTACCATTTGTCGCAATCGTCCTCGCGCCCCTCCACAATGACACGCAGTAAGGCAGTCACGATCGGAAGCGTTTCCGGTCGCTCGCCGAGATAATATAGGATGTTGGCGTTGATCCCCATGTCGACGTCATCGGGATCACACTCATTGGCCCGCCAGAACAGTATATTGCGCAACGGGTGCAGCAGTCGCTTGGCAGTGACGCGCAAATGCGTCCGATTCCTTGGCCAGACGGGTCGCAACAGGAACCAGGTTAAGAAAAGACCCTGGCGGTTGCGGTTCGCGAGCAGCAACGGGATGTTCAGCGCAGGATATACGATGCCGCGAGCCTGCAGAAAGGCTGAGGCATAGGCGAGACTATCCGAATCGTACGGAACTGCCGCGTGCCAGCGGTGGCGATCGGAGAATACCGGCCATGTCGGTCCATGGTGTTGCTGCGACTGCATGTATATTGTCGCCTTGCGCAGCATGTGCTCGCTTGCGGGATGGGCCTCTGTCGATACCAGGCATGAGGCGACGACCATTGTCGCAAAGACCGTGCTGTCGGTAACGCACCAGCCCTGCATCGGCTCATCGATCGCGATATAGCAGCAGAATTCGCCATTGGGATATTGATGCTCGGCGAGATAGGCAAGGCCGCGGTCGATGGCGGCGTTGACCTGTTCGCCATCGACGTCCCGCTGCGCCTTTGAACCCCCGGCCATCTTCGGTCCAACCTCCTCGAATATCAGCATCTAACGCAATCCTGTAGCCTGCCTCCGGCGGAACTTGTAGCGGCAACATGAGAGGGTGAGGGCCGAACGATGAAGGGGCTGGGAAAGCGTTTTAGCGATGTCGGCTCGATAGCACGGGCGAGCGACTGGTGGTCGTCCAAGATGCCAACGTTACTCGCCGCGTTCTACGCGCCCTTCATCTTGACTGGTAGACCGATCGTCCCGGCCTGGCGTGAGGGGCTCGTGTTATTGGCCGCATTGGTGGTTGGCGCCACCTACGTCAGCATCATCAACGACCTGGCTGACATTCGCGAAGATCGCGCGGCAGGAAAGCCAAACCGGTTGGCTGGACGCCCACGCCGCATCGCGCTCTCGATGGTGCTCATAGTGGCACTCGTCGCGTCAGGCGTGGCTTTTGCATATCATTGGCGGGACGATCCGGCTCTTGTTCTCGTCTACGTCGCCGCTTGGCTCTCGTTCACCGCCTATTCGCTGTCGCCGCTGCGCCTCAAAGAGTGCGGATTTGCCGGGCTTATGGCGGATGCGTGTGGAGCGCACCTATTCCCAAGCCTTACCGCCGCGCTGGTCGCGTTTCGCGCGGCGGGTGTTGCGCCGTGGCCGTTTTGGACAGGCGTTCTCGCCGTCTGGGCGCTTGGGACAGGGTTGCGCTCAATTCTCGGTCATCAGCTACGCGATGCGGATGCGGACCGCCGCAGCGGTAGCCAAACCTTTGTTCAACGCGTCGGCGAGAATAAGGCGAGGCGTTGCGGCGAACGGCTGTTCTTCCCGCTGGAGCTAATCACGCTGTTCGCGCTGCTTGCATTGCTGCCGGGAAAAATCCCGGCGCTGGGGCTCGCCGCCTACAGCACCGCGACGATCATCAAACTGCAGGCACGGCAGTGGTCGATCACCCTCGTAGAGCCGCGGTCACAATGTGTGACGCTGTTGGCTGATTACTACGTCACGTTACTGCCGCTCTCACTTTTGCTGGCGGCTACCTCGCGCCATCCGCAGGATGCGGCCGTCCTGTTAACACATCTGATCCTGTTCGCCCCGATTTTGCTAAGCGAGGCGACACTCTTCCTCGCCATACTGCGAGCTAGGGGCTTGTCCTTTGCATTACGAGGACCAGACCGGCGGCAAGGGAAACGATGAAGTCATGAAGAAACAGATCATCTACGAAGCCGGCCCGCAGCTCCGCAACGGGCGGCGCTTTGTGCATGAGGCGGCAACCGATCTCCATCAGAGTCTGTCGCTCGGGTTTACGCTGTTCCAAGCGGGCTTGCAGACCCAGAGCCGTCGCGCCCTGCTCGGGCATCTTTGGCTTTTTATTCCGGCGATCATGGCGGTGACCGCAATCAGCTATGTTCAGGCGCGCGGAATTTTCCACTTTCCAGATATCGGCATGCCGGTTGCGGTGTTTGTTTTTGCCGGTACGACCTTATGGCAGTTGTTGTTAGAAACGCTGAACGCCCCCACGCGACAATTGATCGCACATCGCGGCACGGTCACGAGATTACGTGTACCACACGAGGCTATGATCTTGGCGGGTGTATATGAGGCGTTCCTCAACGCAGCCGTGCGGCTTGGCTCGTTACTGATACTTTGCATTTTCCTGCGAGTGCCATTGGGCACGACGACGCTGTTCGCACCTTTTGCTGCGGTTCCTGTGGCAATGTTGGGGCTGGCGGTCGGTCTTCTATTTGCGCCGATTACGCTTCTATACGAGGATGGCGCGCGAGGCCTGTTACTGGTGACAAACCTGCTCGTGTTCGCGATGCCGGTCGCTTATCCAATTACCGCGAGCGGCGTGCAGCGGTTCAACCCGCTCATACCTTTGCTGGACACGCCGCGTAATCTGTTGGTGCGTTTATCAGTGTCAAACGGCTTTGCGGCCACAGCCGCGCTTGCTGCCGCGCTGCTGCTGGTAGCTTGGTTCATCTACCGCCTTGCGCGACCGCATATCGTCGCGCGGCTAGGGTAATGACCAAGCCGCTCCTTCAGGTCGATGGCGCCAGTAAGAGGTTCTGCCCCGGTGTGCGCCGCTCGCTGTTATACGGCGCGCTCGACATTCTCGCCGAATTTTTGCCCACGCAGCGCTTGATGCGGTTACGCAGGGGCGAATTCTGGGCGCTCGATGACGTGTCCCTACAGCTGCACGCCGGCGAGGCTGTGGCGGTGCTCGGAAGCAACGGTGCGGGAAAGTCGACTCTGCTGAAGGTGTTGGCCGGCTTATTACCCCTGGACCGCGGCCGGGTTGTAATACGCGGCCGGGTGGTCGCGCTCATTGAGCTTGGCGCTGGTCTCAACCCATTGCTCACTGCGTGTGAAAACATCCGACTGGCGGCGCAGCTCCACGGCATCAATCGCAAACGCGCCGCCGCAATGGTTCCCGACGTGCTTGCCTTCGCCGGACTGGAGGACAGTGCCGATACAGTTCTTCAGACCTTCAGCACGGGTATGCGGGCGCGCTTAGCGTTCGGTATTGCCGCTCTGCTGGAAGCCGACGTGTTGCTCGTCGATGAAGTGCTCGCGGTTGGAGACGTGGCGTTTCAACGCAAGTGTCTGACGTACATGAAGGAATTTCTGGCGCGCGGTGGTGGTTTGCTCTTAGTGTCGCACGCGATCGCGCATGTTCATGCGGTGTGCCAACGCGGCATCTTGCTCGACCATGGTCGCGTCACTGCTGAGGGTGAGACGCAGGCGATCGTCCGTGCCTATCTTGCGGAAACAGAGCGGCATGAAACGCCGTTCGCGCCCGACGACGGCGCCACAGTGGCGATCCTCGCACTCGGCTTCGGGGAAGTCGCGCAGAGTCATGCCGAAACTGGATCTACCATTACCTTGGAAATGGAAATCCAAATGCAAATGCCCGACGTTGTTGGCATTTTCCCCGGCTTCTCGCTCTGGACGCCAGACGGCATGACTTGCGTCTCCTCAGTTTTCGACTTCGCCGGTCGCCAGCTTGCTCCAGGTCGCTCCACTGTACGGTGCAAGATTGACCGTCTGCCCTTGGCGCCCGGGCCCTATATCTTGAGGCCAATGATCGCAGATTCGACGGCTTATGCGCTGCTGCCGCTCGGCGGGCCATTTGGTGGAGGCCGCAGCGTGACGGTAAACGGCCCTGTTGACCTCGCCACAAACGCCCAGATGCAGATGGCGCAAATCGTCCGTCTCGATAGCCAGTGGCTCACCGATACACCATAACTTCAGCGTTGGGGGACGCGCTATTTGCTGGAGATAGTGATCGCGTTCGTGCGGCGCGATGAAGCTGTTTGAACCGCGCCGGCTTTGCCGGAGGCTCCAACTCCTGAGAAGGTGGAGCCTTTATGAGCAAGACGACGAACAAGCTTGCACCCAAGGTGCGCGAGCGGCGGTGCGGAGGGTGGCCGATCACGAGCGCGATTGGCCGTCTCGCTGGGCGCTGGTGGTGTCGATCGGGGAGAAGATCGGCTGCGTTCCGCAGACGCTGCATGAGTGGATGAAGAAGGCCGAGGTCGATAGCGGCAAGCGTGCCGGTGTCCCGACCTAGGTTGCCGACACCTACGTGGCGACTTCAGCGGGGTTCGTCTACGTCGCCTTCGCCATCGACACCTACGCCAGGCGGATCGTCGGTTGGCGGGCCAGCAGGACGGCACATGCCAGCTTCGTTCTCGATGCCCTGGAGCAGGCGCTTCGCGATCGTCGGCCGACCCATCGGGGCGGCTTCATCCATCATAGCGATCACGGCTCGCAATACGTGCCCATCAAGTTCACCGAGCGCCTCGCCGAAGCCTGGATCGACTCGTCGGTCGGCAGCGTGGGCGACAGTTACGACAACGCGTTGGCCGAGACCATCAACGGCCTTTATAAGGCCGAGGTGATCCACAGGCGTGGACCGTGGCGCAGCTTCGAAGCCGTCGAATATGCCACGCTCGAACGCGTCGACTGGTCCAACCATCGCCGGCTGCTTGAACCCATCGGAACATCCCGCCTACCGAGGCCGAAGATCAATGTTACGGTGACGCAAGCAACCTCGATATGGCAGCGTGTCTCACAGCCCAATACCTCCGGTAGGCCCGGCTCGGTTCAGTTGGCGAGCGTAGAAATGAGAAGATACAAAGATGTTGCGAACTGCGTGACACGTCCCATCACCAAATTCCGATGGCGATGAGCAGAAATGTCGCCATGAGGATTTTAGGGATATTGCTCAGCGTCCATTCCTGAAGCTGTGTCCTGACCTGAAACACACTGATCAACACGCGGCACCGTGGGCACTGCGCGCAATACGGTCGGGACGGTTCGTGACCGCGCCGTCAACGCCGTCGGCACCTTGCGCGATCGTGCCGGCAATGTCGTGAGCACGGCGAAAGACCGCGCGACCGGTCTGACGTCGGGCTCCGGCTCGGCGGACGGCATTGCATCGGGCAATGCGAATGGCGGCATCGACGGCGCGGCGTTTTCGGGCAGCGGCGAGGGTGCCGGATCGGGCTCGGGGGGGCCGCGCGGCATGAAGGTGCGCGACACCGCCGGCAACGTCATCGGCCGCGTCCGCTCGGCCGCCACCGACGCGCGGGAGCGGATCGAGACGATCAGCATGAAGGTCGGCGATAAGCTCGCAACGCTGCCGGCGGCCAGTTTCAGCAGCAACGGCGGTGTTCTGGTGTCTGCCATGGGTCAGGGTGAGGTTCAGAAGACGGCGCAATAGGCGGAAGGTCTGTAGACATTTAGACGAGGTCAGTTGGTCTGGACGGTTTCTCGTCTGGACCAGTTGCTATGAAAGCTAGTACAGTGGCACCCTGAAGGTATTCCGACCGGCTACCGCGTGGCACCTAAGCGTGCTCACATCGGCCATCGAAATCGAAGCGGCGACGTCCTGAAAGCGGTTGTTCGTTCATCCAGCGGCGAGCAGCGGCCGAGACGACCGAGATTTGGCACTTGGCCCTCAGACAGCTGTCGGGTTCGTCGATGCGGACACCCGATCAATAATGCCGAAGTCATTGTCCAATTTTGCGGGGGCAAATCCGACCTGAGATTACGCCGGTCTCATGTTATTAGGCAAGTCGAGGCGCGTTCAAACGATCACAGGTTCCGATGCGTTCACAAACTCATGCGCCGCTATGATCGTGGCTGGATCGTCGAAAGTCTGCTCAAGCGAAGGGGCCTCATCGAACAGATGCAAAAGTGCCCACAGAGCGAAACGGCGCCCAGGGTCTTGCTCCCGACCGAAGCCATCGCGCAGGCGTCCGATCGCGGCGTCATACTCCTCGGGCGAGAGCTCGTCGAGTTCACCGGGGCCGAAGTGCAGAAGCAGCAACGCATCAAAAGTCCGCGCAGAGCAGAGCGTTTGCCAGTCGGGCACGCGCATCGTGGCGCTAATTCCGGAACGCGCCGAGGAGTGCGGAGATAATGCCATAAACCGGCGCACCGGCAACAAGTGCCGCGAGCACCCAAAACTCGATAGCTTCACCCATTTCTCGCCAGCGAGACTCTGTACGTTCATCGGGATCATTTGGGGAGGGCATGATGCTACTTTGCAAATCGCGTCGCTGTAGGACAGCGCCAAACGAGAGGATCACAGCAGCAATTCTCTGCGGAAGCTCGTGAACGATTCCGCAGATATGATCAGATGATCTACCAACGTTACGGAAAGGTCCTTCCCGGCCCTGGCGATTTGAGAGGTGAGAATCTTGTCCGCGTGGCTTGGCGTGCAGTCACCGCTGGGATGATTGTGCGCGAGGAGCAGAGCACGCGCCTCGAGTTCCAGCGCGCGACGCATGATCATGCCGACTTCAATGTTACAGCTGTCAAAGCCGCCCCGGAACAGCGCCTCGCTTTTGATCAGCCGGTATCGGTGGTCCAGGAAGAGCGCCCAGACGACCTCGGTTTCCTCGTGACCAATTGCAGCCGTCAGATACTGAACCGCGTCTTCCCCGGTGAGAGGCTCCCGTTCTTCCACCTCTCCCCGGAGCATCTCCAGATGGCAGGCATGCATCGTCTGCAGCAGGTCGAGGGCATCGTAACATCCGTTCAAAAACGGAAGGGTGCGACGAGCCGGTCCCCGTATGACGGCGTAGAGCGTGCCGTATTCGTTGAGCAGCCGTTCCGCCCAGACGTCTGCATTACCCGGTCTGGCACAACTCAGAAGGTCGCGAAGGACGGATCGCTGCCGAAGCGCCGGACCCGATAGCGATGCCGAAATGCTGCGATCCCGACAATCCCCGCCATCGGCCATCCCGCAAGATTGATGATCCCGTAATAGCCCTCGAACATCATCAGGGGGTCGATGACCCGAAGCAGGTGCGCGATCACCGCTAGCACATGTATCGCGACCAGCCACATCGGCCAGAACCGGGTCGATCGTATCGCCAGAACGTAGAGAGCGATCAGGAGGAGCAGGTCGATGATCCAGGCGTCGTAATACACTGCCGTGTATTGAGAGTGGGCGCGTATCCGGGCCGCGATGAAGGATGCGACGTATGCCAGAACCAGCAACGCCGCCGCTCGCCGCTCGGCCGCCCCACCCACCAAAGCGGCGAGTCCGCAGCACATGGTCAACCAGATCAGAAAGGCGCCTATATGCCACACGCAGATATGAAGACCGCACTTGCTCTATCCCGTCAATGCGGCGTCAGGCGACTTCGCGCAGGACTGGTTCGGCGTGAATGCCGGTCGTTTTGGTCGGCGTCTCGTCAACATCGCCAAAGGCGAAGGTGCTGAGACCGGCCAGTCGTTGATCTTCGTGCAGCGCGGAATGGGCGCTCGTCATGGAGGTCCAGGCCGCTGCCAGGGCTTGGCCGGCGTCGGCAAGGTGCACAAGAGCGGCTGCACCAAGGTTCTTCGGGGCCTTGGCTTCCTGACGCGCTTCGACGATCGCGATCTGTAGACGTGCATTCCGAACGATGGAGCTTTCGAGGTCGGCTTCAGCCGGCATGAGATGCGCAGCGACCTTACGGGCCGCAGCGAGACGATGGTTCAGCATGATGATACCCCCTGAGCCGAATGAATTTCGGCAAATGAAGCGATCAAGGGCCGAGGAAGTGGGAAATGCCGGCGACGAGCCGACCCAGATAGTCGCCCATCATCATGCAGAGCACCAAAACCGCTGGCATCCCGATCGCGATAGCGATGATCCAGAGATTGCGTGTCGAGATACTCAGGTCATTGCGGCGTGCTCCCCTTGATCGGAGAGGCCACGGCGAAATGCGTGCCGGCGGCGGATCGTAGTTCCAACCGATGTCCCGTAACGCGGAAGTCTCCGTGGCCTGCTCCAGGCCGTGGGAGATGGCTGGCGGGAAAATCGAAGTTTGAGATAGTTCGGATTTGCGATCCGAAGGTCGATCCGAAGGTGGCCACCCCAATTCTCGAGCGGCTATTTTTGCTGCGCTTTCAGTAGTGTTAGTGCGCAGTTTTCGTCGAGATTCGGCGTTGTGCATTTCTACCACGCGCCTCGATGTATTCCGCATTTTCGCGATTTCAGCGTCGGTCATGCCATCCCATTTGGCTCTGAGGCACTCGACCTGTGTCTTTGTCAGCGATTCGACTCGTGGGCTCACGCTGGTAATGTACGCGAGGGGGCGTTGAGCGGAAGCTGGAGAAGCATGGAAACGTGTCCAACGAAATGAGTCTCGACGAACTCGCGGTCGCCATTGAGGCGTCGTTGCGCATCGCGGACTCGCTTCATCTCACTGACGTTGCGATCAGGCTAAACGACGCTTTGTGTGCGCTTGGTCATGAGGGTCTTCCTCCCGCCGATTGGAACTACGGATTGACCGAGCCGCAGTCGTGACTGCACTGAGGCCAGAAACGGAGCGTCTTCCTGAGCCGCTGACCATCCGGCGCATGCATAACGATCGTGCGCCGTGGTGGATTGTGAAGCGGATCGGAGCACTGGCATTGGCGCGCGATGGCGCCAGCGTCGAACGGTTCCATAAGATTCCCGTGGAATTGGATCGGCTGGCGGTGCCGAAGTCCTGAGCGGATTTGGGCGTCGATATTGCGATCGACCCAGCACCGGGATAGTTTGCGCTCACCGACTTTCGGCAGGAGGAATGTACTGATCCGCATCGCACTGCTCGCCGTCGCATCGCTGGCGTTGTCGGCTACTCCGGCGCTCGCCGCCAAGCCCTGTAAGGACGCCAAGGGCAAGTTCGTGAAATGCCCGGAGCCTGCAAAGGCGACGAGCACCGGCATTTCGAAGGGCAAGGACGGCAAGTGCCGCAATGCCAAGGGTCGTTTTGCCAAGTGCCCCTAGAGGACGAGTGACAGAGGGCCATTCGCCCAACGAACTTGCGGTCGGTTTGAATTATTCGATTCGGTAGGCAGACATAGGATCGACATGTCGCGATCGGCGGCGGTGGAGAAATGGAGCTTCCTTCCTCGCCCGCGACAGTAGTTCTCGCGGCGGGAGCGCGTGCTGCCCTTCCTTTCTCCAGACCACACGGTAGCCTTTTGGGATCGGATACCAGCGCCCACCGGGCCGCTTTACAACCGGCGTCGCGCAGGTTCGACATTCACCCAAAAAAATCATGCCGTGGAGGACGCCATCGGCTCGTCGATGCCCGAGCAAACAGAAGATACGCATGGGCGCCAAGGCACCACAATGATTGCTGCAGTGCAACCGGCTGCGCGGTGGCGATAGTTTCGAATTGATACAGGCATATCTATGGGATTGGCGAACATCACGACGAAGAATCTGAACGGCAAACACGTCTTAAATCGACCACGTTGAGGTTTGGACGTGCTGAATCGCGCGATCAGCGGGCGTGATTGCAGCCGAGCCCGTAAACAGGCGGCTCCTTCTGAGTCTCGTCCACCACGTAGGCGAGAAAAGACGGATCATCGGTACCCCGCATATCGCGCCCACCTCGGTACGTCACTATCATCACCGCGCCAGGATCTTGCGTCGGCTCGGCGGCGCGGATCGCAACGGCGGACGAGCGCCGCGCCGTCGTGCCGATTCAAGGGTGCGCAATTAAATAGCCAAATAGTGGGTACAGCCGGGTTCGATCTCCCAATTCGGCCAGGTGAATGGTACCGGTGGCGATTAACCGCCCGAGTTTTCGTCACACCCGCCGCAACGCGCCTCAAATTGTCGCCGCTCGAAGACGCCTACACAAAACCCAAAACCTGCCGTTTCTTGCTGAGACCGCGACACTTCGGTTCAGAGCGACGGGCAACATCGGCCTTTAGCGTAAAGGCGGCCGGAAGAAGCGTGAGGGGAAAGAAGCACCCGAGGATCCTGCTGGATTACGCAGTTCGTTGCGTTCACCGGCGTCGGCGCTGAGCGGGATTTGCATCCCGCCTGTTTTCTCGAGCAGGTCGAACAGTTTCGTGCTCATTCGCTCCGCCATCGCCTCGTGACCAGGACGAGCGAGCAGATTGTCGCTTTCTTGCGGATCGGCGGTCAGGTCATAAAGTTCGTCGGTATCCCAGATGCCGTGGAAATGCATATATTTGTAGCGCTCCTCGCGCAGCGCGTGAACGGTCGGCGTTTGCGGGAAATTGCGCTCCCAATAATATTCGTAAAGCAGCTCCTTGCGCCACGGCACGTCCCGTCCGCCGATCAGCGGCAGTATGTCCGCGCCCGCCATGTGCGTAGGCGCTTCCAGCCCTGCCGCCGCGAGCATGGTCGGCGCGATGTCGATATTAGCGACGACCTGCTCCACCGCACCGCGCCCGAACAGCGACGGGCAGCGCGCGATCAGCGGCACACGCATCGATTCTTCGTAGGCGGCCCGCTTATCAATCAGGCCGTGTTCGCCGAACATGAAGCCGTTGTCGCCCATATAGACGATCAGCGTATCGTCGAGTTCGCCCCGCCGCGCCAGCAACGCCATGATCTTGGCCAGGCCTTCGTCGACCGCCAGCAAGGTCTCCATGTAGCGCTTGTAGTAATCGCCGATGTCGAGCTTGCCGTGATAGGGATAATCGACGCCGTGCCAGCTGTTGCGCTGGTTCTCCACCCACATCGGCCGGCCGGGCACGCCAGGCTTCATGCTGTCGGGATAGCGGAACGTCTCCTTGTCGTAGCGGCCCTTGTGGCGCTCCGCCGGGATGAACTCGGCATGCACCGCCTTGTGCGCGAAGTGCATCATCCACGGCCGCTTGCCGTCGCGCCTGCCGATCCAGTCGAGCGCATAATCGGTCAGCTCGTCGGTGATATAGCCCTTCTGCGCCACCTTGTGGCCGTCGACGTTGAGGCCGTCCTCATGCGGCAGATAATGGCCTTGGCCCTTGAAACTGACCCAGCGGTCGAAGCCCGGCTGCGGGGCGTCGGTTTCGATGCCCATGTGCCACTTGCCGATGAAGGCGGTCTCGTACCCGGCATGCTGCAGATATTGCGGATAATAGACGAGGCCGGGCGGGATCGGATGGTTGTTGTCCACCACCCGGTGCTGGTGCGCGTAGAGGCCGGTGAAGATCGACGCGCGGCTCGGCGAGCAGAGCGCGGTGGTGACGAAGGCGTTGCGGAAATGCACGCCCTCGCGCGCCAGCCGGTCGAGCGTCGGCGTGTCGCCGAAGCCTTGTGTCTTCATGAAGCCGAGCGCGTCGTAACGATGATCGTCGGTGAGGACGAACAGGATGTTCTTCGGCTTCAAGCCGGGCTTGCGCCTGAGTGTCGTCAGCGATTGCGGTGTCGCGGCCTCCGCGCCCGCCGCCCAGCTGTAGAGCCCGAATGCGCCGAGGCTGCCGGCCAGAAGGACGCCGCGGCGATCGGGACTGTCGCTCATTCGTGCTTGCCCACATGGCTGTAGGGATCGGTCTGCCCGGCGAGCCACGGATCCTTGGTGGCCGCGCGGCTTGCCCGCAGGCGTTCGGCGAGCTGCGCCTTCACGGCGGCATAGGCGGGGTCGTTCGCCACGTTCACCACCTCATCGGGATCGCGCTTCAGGTCGTAGAGTTCCTCGGCCGGACGCTTCAGATAGGCCGCCTGCGTGCGCTTGCCGAGCAGGATCGCCGGATCGGCGGCGATCGCCTGCCAGCTCGGCGATCCGGCGACATCCCCCGCGATCGGATAATCGAGCGGATGCGCGAGGTTGAGGATGTAGCTGTGGGTCCGCGTGCGGATCGCGCGCATCGGATAATATTGATTGATCTCGTGGAAATCGTGGCTGGCGAACACCGCGTCGCGCGCCGGATCGCCCGCCTTGCCGAGCAGCGGCAGCAGCGACTGGCCGGACAGTTTGTAATTCGGCCCGGCAGCACCGGTCCACGCGAGGATCGTCGGCGCGACATCGACCCAACTCACCATCGCATCGTTGATGGAAGGGGCCGCGCCCGGCGCGCGAACGATCAGCGGCAGATGCAGGCCCGGATCGTAGAGATTGGTCTTGGCAGCAGGGAAGGGGCGGCCGTTGTCGCTCAGGAAGATCACCAGCGTATCGTCCGCGCGGCCCATCGCGGCGAGATCGTCGAGCAACATGCCGATGCCGCTGTCGAGCCGGCTGATCGACTGGTAATAATCCGCCAGATCCTGCCGCACAGCCGGCAGATCGGGCAAATGCGATGGAATCGGCACGCGCTTCGGATCGTAGATGACCGGTTTCACGCCCGGCCATGCGGGGCCGTTGCCGTAGCCGCCTGCCGCACGGTGCGGATCGCTGTAGCCGACCGTCACGAAGAAGGGGCGGTCGTCGCTCGCGCGGATGAAGCTGGCCGCTGCGACCGACAGTTCGTGGACGTCGCGGATGCCGCTGCGTTCCGGCACCAGTTCCGCTTCGTACGGGAAGGCGGCGTCAGGCCCGACGTGCTTCTTGCCGGCCAGCGCGGTCGCATAGCCTGCCCGGCGCAGCATCGCCGGCAACGTCTCTATGCCCGGCAGCAGCGACTGGTGGTGCACGTCATGGCCCAGACCGTACATGCCGTTCTGGTGCGTATAGAGCCCGGTATAGATCGACGCGCGGCTCGGGCTGCACGACGAGACGGTGGCGTAGCCCTGGGTGAAGCGCGTGCCCTCACGCGCCAGCCGATCGAGGCGCGGCGTCTTGATGCCCAATCCGTAACAGCCGGCATCGAGCCCCTGATCGTCGGAGATCAGCAGCAGGACGTTGCGTTTCGGCGGTGTGGCCGCCACCGCGCGCAGCGGCGCGGCGGAGACCGCCGCGACACCCGCGATACCCTTCAGGACGTCACGCCGATCCATGCGCACTCCTTATACGAAAATGGCCCGCTTCCGGCAGGGGAACCGAAAGCGGGCACTCGGGGAGCACCTTAAAACTTCACCGCCGCGCTGAAGCGGAACGAGCGGCCGAGGATCGGACGCGCCAGCACCACGCCTGCGCCCTGCGAGCCGATCTGGCGGGGATTGCCCTCCGTTAAACCGAATTCGTTGGTGAGGTTGTTGCCCGTCACCTGAAACGTGTAGCGATCGGCGATCGTCACCGACACACCCGCATCGACCTGGTAGAAATGCGGCAGGAGCTGCTGGTTTTCAGGATCGGAGAAACGATCGCCGGTATATTGCACCGTCGCGTAGAGCGACGGCTTCAGCCCCCCGACATTCACGTCGAGCGCCGGGGTAACGCGCCAGGCCCATTTCGGCTGACGCTGCACCATGTTGCCGGTGTTGTTGTTCAGGCCGTTGTTGGTGAAATAGCCCTGATAGGTGCCGTCGAGATACGTGCCCGACGCCGTCAGGCTGAACCACTGCACCGGCCGCACCACGCCTTCGAGCTCGACGCCGGTCGCCTTCGCGCCGCCGATCGAGGACACCACGCCCGTCCCGCCGCCCGGCAGCGTGACGATCTGCGTCGTCGCCAGACCGTCGAACTTGTTGTGGAACACCGTCAGATACAGGTTGAGCAGCGGGCTCGAATATTTCACCCCGCCTTCATAGGTATCGACCTTCGCCGTCACCGCCGTGCCGGTGTGCGCGGCGATGGCCGAGTCGCTCAGCCCGCGCAGATTGTCGAACTGCGGGAAGCTGTTGCCACGGCTGTAGCGCGCGAAGACGCCCAGATTGCGCGAGAAGTCGTAATTTGCGCCAACCGTCCACGACCAGGCTTCCGCACCGTAATTGATGACCTGCGGCGTCGTTCCGAGGACGTTGGAGACGTTGTCGTACAGCGTGTTGGCGTTGCCATCGACGTTGACGGTGCCGCCCGGCGTGCGAACCTGGCCCGTCACCTCATGGCGCTGCCAGCGGATGCCGCCATCGACCCGCAGTTCCGGCGTGATCTGGAGCTCGTCGACCGCGTAGAAGGCGTAGTCGTTGCCGGTGTAGCTGCCGTCCACGAGGAAGCCCTGGCCGCCGCTGGTGCCGGTCGTGCTGGAGGCGACGCGGCCATCGCCGAGCGTCAGGCTGAGTAGGCGCGCGTTGGGCGTCGCCGTCAGCAGGACGTTGTTGCCGAGCGCCCAATTATCATGAGTCGTGTAGTTCGCGTAATAGAAGCCGCCCGTCAGCGTGTTGCCGCCGGTCTTCCACTCGAGTGCCGAGTCGGTGACGAACGAGGTGATCTTTTTCTGGACGTTCCACGCGCCGGCCTGCAGCACCTGCGTGCTGGCGCCGGTCGAAACCGCGCCGCCGCCGTTGGCATAGTTGAGCGAACCGACCGTCGAGCCCGCACCGCCGAGCGTAACCGCCATCGCCGCCGCCGTGGTCGGTGCCGCAACCGGCACGAGGCCGTTGGTGTTGGCCGTGCCGCCGAGATAGGCGGTACGTTCACGCACGCGCAGCCCGTCGGCGACTTCATAATCGAAGGTGATGCCGGCGTTGAAAATCTTCGCGCCGCGACCGTCCGAGATGTCGATACGGCGGCCCGCGGCGTTGGTGACGACCTGCGTCTCCGGGCCGATCAGGCTGTTGCTGTTGCCGGAGAAGCCCGGATACTGGCTGATCTGCGTTCCGTTCTGCACGACCGGCATCGTCAGCAGCCACTGACCGTGATCGTTGAGGTAACGACCATAGACTTCGAGCGAGCCGCGCCCGTCGAAATCATGATGGATGTTGGCGGTGATCTGACCGCCCTTTTCTGCGTCAAAGCCGGGGTTACGGATGCCGTGGCCCTGCGCGTAATAGCCGCCGACCATGAAGGTGGTGTCCTGGTTCAGCGGACCGGAAATCCAAGCGTCGCCGCGCTTGTCGCCGTAATCGGTGATCGAGAATTTCGCAAAGCCCTTCAGCGTCTTGCCGCCGATGCGCGGCACGACGTTGACGGTGAGCCCGGGCTGCCCCGCCGAGAACAGCGAGCCCGTGCCGCCGCGCACGGCCTCAACGCGCTCGACCGTCTCGTCGAGGCGGATGAGTTGCGAGTTCTCTAGGAACGACAGCGTCGAGGGTGGAAAGATCGGCACGCCGGCGATCTGGAAGGTCACGAATTGCGCATCGCCGCCGGCAGGATAGCCGCGCACGAAGATATTCGCGCCGTTCTGGCCGCCCGAGCTTTCGGCCATGACGCCGGGAACAGTGCGGAGGATGTCGGCCGTGCTGGTCGGCGCGGCGCGGGTGATCGCATCGCTGCTAAGCGTGGTGACGGCGAAGGCGGCATCCTGACGGCGCGTGCCGCCGCCGGCGGTGCCGACCACGATGATGTCGCTCTGCACCGGTTCGTCCGCAGCGGGCGCTGCGGTGTCAGGTGTCGAGACGGGCTCCGACTGGGCGTGGGCGATTTGGGCGGAAAGCGCGAGCGGTGCGGCGCTGAGCAAATAGATAGCGGTGCGGATCATAAATCCTCCCCTTGCGAATAAACCGGCATGATTGCCTTGGTGGGTCGCTAGCTAAATCGTAATGAAATCCATTTCAAGAGTATCGTCAAATGCGCTGTTGCAGGCTTGCCACACTACCGCGGGCTCGCTTACGGTCTTTCTCATGAGCGATGATCTGTCGAAAACGCCGGAGCGCGGCGCACGCGCTTCTCGCCCGACGATGCAGGACATTGCGCGGCTCGCGAATGTATCGATGCCTACGGTGTCGCGCGTTCTCAACGACAGTCCGCTCGTTACCGAAGAGACGCGCGCGCGTGTCCTCGATGTCGCGCGCGAACAGGGGTACGTCGTCAATCGCAATGCGCAGAAACTGCGTCAGGCACGGACCGGAACTGTCGCGGTGATGCTCGATTTCGCTTCACACAGACACGGGGCGATCGGCGATCCCTTTATTTTTGAGCTGCTTGCAGGTGTTTCCGAGGCGCTTTCAATCCGCGACCAAGAGCTGCTGCTGTCCCCGCCGGGCCTCGACGACGCGCGCGCTTTCGAAGATTTCTACCGTGCGCGTGGTGCCGACGGCTTTATCATTCTCGGGCAGGGGACGCGCGACGCGATGTTGCGGACGATGGCCCAACGCAACGTGCCGATGGTGGTATGGGGGGCGGTGGGCAAGGATGCGGGCTATTGCGCGGTGGGAAGTGACAATATTCGCGGCGGCCGGCTGGCCGGCAGATATTTCCGCGAACGAGCTCGCAGGCGCTGGCTGTTTCTCGGCGATATCCGCCACGAGGAGCTGCGCCTGCGCTACGAGGGGCTCTGCCAAGAGGCCGACCCGGCCGAGGGCATCACTGTCGATTTCCTGCCGATCGTATCGATGGCGTTCACCGCCACCGCGCAGACGGTATCCTCCTATCTCGTCAGTGGAGCCCGCCCCGACGCGGTTTTCGCCTTCTCCGACACGGCGGCGATGGCTGCAGTGGGCGCATTTCGCGAGCACGGCCTGACCGCTCCGCGCGACTATTCTCTGGTTGGTTACAACGACATACCTCCGGCGGCGCACTTCACGCCGGCGCTTACCACGATCAACCAAAAGACCGACGTCGCGGGTGCGCTGCTCGTAGAGAAACTGATGCAGCAGCTCGACGGTGCGCGGGCGCGATCTACCCTGCTTCCTACCGAGATGGTGATCCGCGAGACGTGATCAGCTTTTTCTTGAAAACCTTTTCATGGCGACCTACTCGATCACGGAACGCGAGGAGCATTTACTCCCGCCAGGTGGAGGGGACTGTCGGTGATCGGTGCGCGGCTAAGAATGATGCTCGCTGTCGCCGCGTCGTGCGTGGCGTTTTCGGCCACCAGCGCGCAGGTGGCAGTGCCGGGTTTCTCTCTGCCTCCGTCGAACCAGTTGAGCCCGGAAGCGGTCGCGATCCTCAAACGTATGGACGCGGCGGCCGCGCCTGCCGACATTGCCGGCAACATCCCCAAGCAGCGCGCTTTCTACCAGCGTTTTAACGACGATCGCCTCGGCGAGATGCAACGCCGCTTCAAGACGATCGTTCATCACGAGACGATCGGCGGGGTCGGTGTCGACGTGGTCGAGCCGGCCGAGGGCATCAGTCCGGCCAATCGCGGCCGTGTTCTGATCAACGCGCATGGCGGCGCGTTCCTGTGGGGCGCGGGCAGCGGCGCGCTGGTCGAGGCGATCCCGATCGCGGCGGTGATGCGGGTGCGCGTGGTGACGATCGACTACCGCCTCGCGCCAGACCACCATTTCCCCGCCGCATCGCAGGACATGAGTTCGGTCTACCGAGTCCTTCTCAAGACCTACCGGGCGGAGGCCATCGGCCTCTACGGCTGTTCGGCGGGCGGCGCACTGGTCGCGCAGACCACCGCGTCGCTACAGGGCGAGGGGCTGCCGCGCCCCGGCGCGATCGGCACCTTCTGCAGCACCGGCGCGCCTTATACCGGCGACAGCCTGCTCCTGTCCGGCCCGTTAACCGGCGCCGCGCCGGTGACGACGCCGCCGGTCAGCCCCTATCTCACCGGCGTTCCGCTGACCGACGCGCGGGCCTATGCGCTGCTTTCCGACGATGCGACGCGCGCCATGCCGCCGACGCTGCTGCTGGCCGGCAGCCGTGATTTCGCCGCCAGCGCGCTGACGCTGGCGCATCGCCGTCTTGCGGCGGCCGGCGTGCCGTCGGAACTCTATCTCTTCGACGGCCTGCCGCACGCTTTCTTCATGTGGCCGGACATGCCCGAATCGATGGAGGCATTCCGCCTGATCGCGGGCTTCTTCGATCGCCATCTCGCGGCAGGGGACAAGAAATGAGCCGCCTCCGCGTCATCGTCGCGCTCGCCCTCACTTACGCCCTGCTCGGTGTGATGATGAACAGTGTGGGCGTCGTCATCCTACAATCGATCCGCCACTTCGACGCGACCAAGCCGATGGGCTCCACGCTGGAGGCCTGCAAGGACCTGACCGTCGTGGCGGTCTCCTTCCTCGTCGCGACGCGGGTGCCGCTGTTCGGCTTCCGCCGCGCGCTGATCGCCGTTCTGGCGCTGATGGCGCTGGCGTGCTTCGCCGTGTCGTTCGCGGGCGGGTTTTTCGCGATGCAGGCGCTGTTCGTCGTGATCGGCCTCAGCTTCGCGATCGCCAAGGTCGCGACCTATGCGACGATCGGCCTGCTGGCGCGCGACCCGAACGATCATGCCAGCATCACCGGCATCATCGAGGGCGTGTTCATGGCCGGCATCCTCGCCGGTGTGTGGCTGTTCGGCTGGTTCATCGCGCTCGATGACAGCGGCAACGGCTGGCTGCGCGTCTATTGGGCGCTCGGCGCGGCGTTCGCGGCGATGGCGCTCCTGTGGACCGTCACGCCGATCGATGAACGCGGTGCCGCCGCACCCGAAGGATCCGAAAACGCGCATTGGGGCGAGATGGCGCGCCTCGCGATCCTGCCGGCGAGTCTGGCGGTGCTGGCCGGGCTGTTCTTCTACGTGCTGATCGAACAGAGCGTCGGCACCTGGCTGCCGACCTTCAACAACGAGGTGCTGCACCTGCCAGCGGCGATGAGCGTACAACTGGCGAGCATCTTCGTCGGGGCCTCAGCCTTGGGGCGGCTCGCCTCGGGCGTGGTGCTGCGGCGTGTCGCGTGGCTGCCCGCGTTGCTGGGGTGCCTCGTCTGCGTCGCGGCGCTGGTGCTGCTGTCGCTGCCGCTCGCCAAGGGTGTGCAGCCGAATGCGGCGGTGGACTGGTTCCACGCGCCGATTGCGGCGTATCTCTTCCCGCTGCTCGGCGTGTTCCTCGCGCCGATCTACCCGACGCTCTGCTCCGTCGCGCTGAGCGCGCTGCCGCGCCACCGCCATGCCGCGATGATGGGATTGATCGTGATCTTCTCCGCGCTTGGCGGGACGATCGGCTCCTTCATCACCGGCATGCTGTTTCAGCATCTGCCCGGTACTCTTGCTTTCTATTTCACGCTGGTGCCGATGGCGCTGATCGCGCTGATCCTGCCGATCATTCGTCGTCGGCAGGGTAGCGGGGCGGCCGCATGACACCGACGCCGTCCGATATCTGGGGGCCGCTGTTCGCCGCCGTGCAAGAGCGCGGGCTGTTCCCGGATTCCAAGACCTTCGCCGACGCCGTTCCGCGCCGCCCGGTCGCAGCGATCCTCGAGGATTGGGCGCGGGCGCGGGCCGGAACGGACGATGCCGCGCTAAGGGCTTTCGTGCTCGCCAATTTCATTCTGCCAGAAGATCATGCGACCGCGGCACCGGCCGACGCGCTGCCGCTCGCGGACCACATCACCGCATTGTGGCCGAGCCTGACCCGGGAGCCGGACCGGCCGGATGCGGGCGGATCGCTGCTGCCGCTGACGCGCCGTCACGTCGTGCCGGGCGGCCGTTTCCGCGAGCTGTATTACTGGGATAGCTACTTCACGATGCTCGGCCTCGCGCGCTCCGGCCGGCAGGATCTGGTCGAGGACATGATCGCGATCTTCGGCGACCTGCTGACGCGCTACGGCCACATCCCCAACGGCACGCGCAGTTACTATCTCAGCCGATCACACCCGCCGGTCTTTTATCTCATGGCCGCTCTGTCACAGGACAAGAGCGAGGCGGCGCGGCGCCAGCGGCTCGGCTGGATGCGGGTCGAACATGATTTCTGGATGGCGGGCGAGGATATGCTGGCGGCGCCCGGCGAACACCGCCGCGTCGTCCGGCTCGCAGATGGCGCGCTACTCAACCGGTATTGGGACGATCGCGCCGCGCCGCGCGACGAATCCTGGCGCGAGGATGTGGAACTTGCGCGCGCGACGCCGGGTCGCGACTCGCAGGAACTGTGGCGTGATCTGCGCGCGGCTGCGGAAAGTGGGTGGGACTTCAGCTCGCGCTGGCTCGGCGACCGCGCGACGCTCGCGACGATCCGAACGACGCGATTGCTGCCGACCGATCTGAACGCGCTTTTGTACGGACTTGAACATGCCATCGCCGCAGAGAGCGAAGCGCTTGGCGACGCCGCCGCGGCGCACGCCTTTACAAAGCGCGCAGCAGATCGTGCCGCCGCATTCGATCGGCATCTTTGGAACGGGACGGCCGGTTGCTATGCCGATTATGACCTGGATCGCAATGCGTGCGACGACTTAGTGACGGCGGCGCTTGGGTTCGTCCTTTTTACGCGTATCGCTCCGCCCGAGCGCACGCTGGCGATCGCCAATGCGCTCAGGCGATTGCTTCGGCCTGGCGGTTTGGTGACGACCGAGGCATGTACCTTCCAGCAATGGGATAGCCCGAACGGCTGGGCCCCGCTGCAATGGGTCGCCGTCGCCGGTTTGCGCGCATACGGCCAGACCGACCTTGCCGACACTATTGCGCAGCATTGGCTGCGCATGATCGACAGATTTTACCGCGAGACCGGCCAGTTGCTGGAAAAATACGATGTCGAGCGCGGCACCGCCGGCGGCGGCGGCGAATACGGCACCGAAATTGGCTTCGGTTGGACCAACGGCGTCACCCTGGAATTGCTCCAGCGATAGGGCCGGTCTGTTCGGTCGCGAGCCGAAAGCTGCCGGCCCACTCCCGGCCCAGAAGGTCCATTAGGAAGCGGTTGATTTAGCCCGTCGGAGCGTTGCGCCAAGGCTTAATTTAAGTACGTCAGTCCTTTCGTCGATCTGGCTTTCGGTGCTGAGCAAATCCTGGCGAATTTCGATTTCGGCACAAGCTAGATCAAACGCAAAGGCGTGATGAGGAATCGTAAAGTTTCGCGGCCTTTACGGAAGTTGGCGACGTGTTCGATCCGGTGCTTGCGGCGCGCTTTCGGTACGGAGTGCTGGCGCATGGCAACGACCGCGATCCTGCCACCTCATTCATTGACTTTCGCGGCCGCCCGCCCGAGGAATTGTCGCTGCTGCGCGATCGGCACCTCGTCTAGACGCGCCTTCGATGATCCCAAGCCGGTCCTCATTGGTGTAGATCGGAGCGCGTGAGCTGCGCCGGTCCGGATCTGTTGGTCAGTGCGACATCGATCGCGTCGCGGCCCCGCGCCATCAGGGTGCAGCACTTTCGCGGATAGTTATGCCGTGTGTCGAACACGTATGAGCGGCCACCCAGATAGGCCTCGGAGCACGCCGAGAAATCCATGTCACCGACCAGTGTGGGCAGGCCCTTGTCGCCCCTATAGCCGGTGCAGTGGCGGGCCGGGATGTTCATGCAGCGGCACACGGCTTTAGCCTCTTCAGCGAGAGTCGGGCCTGCTGCGAGACTGACACCCGCCACGGGGCTGCCCTCAACCACCGTGCGGCGATCAGGGTTGTCCGATTCGGAAGGGGGCGGGCGAAGTTTCAACGAAATCCTCTGACCGCGGAAAGGAAGCGAGCGTTGTGTACGTGAGTAGTAACGAGCATTAACATATTGGTTTCGCGCACGAAACAAGCGGATACTGACAGGAACTTGCAACGCGCTCGCTCGCTTTAGGTATCAGACCAACAGACAGGAGACGAGCCGTGGCCGATGAAGCCGACACGCGCCCCGCCGACGATGCGCCGCTCGCTGCATCCAAGCGCAGGGACGCGGTAGACGACGCCACCAAAACCCTGATCGACAAGCCGGGGCAGGGCGCTGCCACTTCGATCGTCGGCCGTGCCGTTACGATCAACCGGCCCGTCGCTGAGCTCTACGCGTACTGGCGTGACTTCGGGAATCTCGCGACCTTTATGGACAATGTCGTGTCGGTTTCTCCGATCGACGACAAGCGCTCGCACTGGGTCGTGAAGGCACCCGGCGGCAAGACGGTCGAATGGAACGCGGTCGTCACCGAGGAGCGCGAAAACGAACTGATCGCCTGGGTGTCCGAAGACGGCGCGGACGTGCCGAATAGCGGCCGTATCGATTTCCGTGACGCGGGGGCGCGCGGCGCGGTCGTCACCGCGACGATCCTTTACGATCCGCCTGCGGGCACGATCGGCAAGCTCATCGCCAAGATGTTCCAGCGCGAGCCGGCGATCCAGGCGCGGCGCGATCTCCGGCGCTTCAAGCAGCTCATGGAAACCGGCGAGATCGCCACGGCCTCGTTCACGAAGAAGCAGCTCGAAGAGGAGAAGGCCTGATGCGCGCGCTCACCTGGCACGGCCGCCACGACGTCCGCGTCGATACGGTCGATGATCCTGAAATCCTCAACCCGCGCGACGCGATCATCAAGGTGACGTCGACCGCGATCTGCGGATCGGATCTCCACCTCTACGACGGCTATATCCCGACGATGCAGTCGGGTGACATCCTCGGCCATGAATTTATGGGCGAGGTGGTCGAGGTCGGACCGAAGTCGAAGCTGCAGAAAGGTCAGCGCGTCGTCGTCCCGTTCACCATCGCCTGCGGCAGCTGTTACCATTGCGGCAAGCACCAATATTCGGCCTGTGACAATGGCCTGCCGGCAGACAATCAGGACATCGGCCAAGAACTGTACGGGCAGCCGATGTCCGGCCTGTTCGGCTACAGTCATCTCACCGGCGGCTATGCCGGCGGTCAGGCGGAATATGTCCGCGTGCCGTTCAGCGACGTCGGCCCGATCGTCATCCCCGACGGCGTCGAGGACGAGAAGGTGCTGTTCCTCTCCGACATCCTGCCGACCGGATGGATGGCGGCGGAGAATGCGCAGATCGAGCCCGGCGATATCGTCGCGGTCTGGGGCTGCGGACCCGTGGGGTTGTTTGCAGTGCAGTCGGCGTTCCTGATGGGCGCGGACCGGGTGATCGCGATCGACCATTTCCCGCACCGGCTGGAGCTGGCGAAGAAGTTCGGCGCCGAGACGATCAATTTTGAGGAGAGTGCGACTTACGAGGCGCTGATGGAGATGACCGGCGGGATCGGCCCCGATGCGGTGATCGATGCTGTCGGGCTAGAGGCGCACGGCTTCTTCGTCGACAACGTGCTCGACCAGATCAAGAAGTCGACGTTTCTCGGCACGGACCGCACCCACTCCATCCGCCAGGCGATCCATGCCTGCCGCAAGGGCGGGCGGGTCTCAATGCCCGCTGTCTATGGCGGCTTCGTAGACAAGTTCCCGCTCGGTGCTTTCATGGAGAAAGGCCTGACCCTCAAGACCGGCCAGACTCACGTTCAGCACTACATGCCCGCGCTTCTCAACGCGATCATGGAGGGCAAGATCGATACCGAGTTCCTGATCTCGCACCGCATGGGCCTCGAGGATGCGCCCAAGGGCTACAAGATGTTCCACGACAACCAGAACGAAGTGACGAAGGTCGTGCTCAAGCCCGACTTCGCCGTCGCGGCCGAATAGGAGAGAGATGATGGCTGACAAATTCGCGATCATCACGGGTGCCTCGACCGGCATCGGCTTTGAACTGGCAACGCTTGCGGCGAAGGACGGCTACGACATTCTCGTCGTCGCCGATGAGCCGCTGATCGACGCAGCGGCGACCGATTTCAAGCAGTTCGGCACCGACGTGCAATCGGTCGAGGCCGATCTCTCCACCATCGAAGGCGTAGACATGTTGCTCGCGGCAGCCGGCGGGCGGCGCATCGACCTGCTTTGCGCCAATGCCGGGCGTGGACTCGGCCACGGGTTTCTCGACCAGGATCTCGCCGACTGGCGACGCGTGGTCGATACCAACATCACCGGAACGGCGTATCTGCTGCAGAAGGTGCTGAAGGACATGGTCGCGCGCGACGACGGCAAGGTGCTCGTGACCGGGTCAATCGCCGGCTTCATCCCCGGCAGCTTCCAGGCTGTCTACAACGGCACCAAAGCGTTCGTCGACAGCTTCACCGATGCGCTCCGCAACGAGATCAAGGAGGCCAAAGGCGTCACGCTGACGACGCTGATGCCGGGGCCGGTCGAGACCGAATTCTTCGACCGCGCCGACATGCTCGATACCTCGGTCGGCGCCTCCGACAGCAAGAGCGAGCCTGCAGACGTCGCCAAGGACGGCTGGGACGCCTTGATGGCAGGCAAGGCCAGCATCGTTTCGGGCTGGAAGAATAAGGTGCAGGCGGCACTCGCGCATGTGACGCCTGCATCGGTTCTTGCCGAGCAGCACCGCAAGATGGCCGAACCCGGCTCGGCGCAGGATTGAGGGTCATCACGATGGCCAAGAAACTCGCCGATCTCGCCGAGGTCATGCGTGACATCGACTTCACGATGCTGACCACACAGTCGCCCGACGGCGGCCTCGCCGCACGGCCGATGAGCAACAACCGCGACGTCGATTATGACGGCGACAGCTGGTTCTTCGCGCTCGACGACACCAAGACCGTCACCGATATCGAGAGCAATCCGAACGTCGGGCTCACGCTGCACGGCAATGTCAGCCTGCTCGGCAAGCCGCCGATGTTCATCGCAGCTGAAGGCAAAGCCGAGATCCTGCGCGACAAGGGCCTGTTCGAGGCGCATTGGAACAGCGATCTCGACCGCTGGTTCAAACAGGGCGTCGACACGCTGTGCCTTACGCTCATCAAGGTGCATGCCGAGCGCTTGCATTATTGGAATGGCGAGGATCAGGGCGAGGTGACGCTTCCGGGCTGATCGTCAGTCCGAAACGACCTGCATCCCGCGATCGTATCTTTTTCATTGCAAACGAAAAGGGAGCGTTATGGCTGGCGGAACTGTTTCAAGTCAGCCGCGACCGGTCGGACTGTCGGTCGTTCGCTCAGGGCGCGCTGCTGATCGTGGACGATGTCGGCGACACAGTGTGGCGTTTGACCAGAGGCCGCTGATGTTCTGACTGAATGCTGCAAGAAGGGAGCGGGACCTGCTCGTTGGGCGAGCCCCGCTCGGCCTTTAGCCGCGCAAGCTGTCGGGCACCACACCGCCATTTTCTGCGAGCTTCGCCATCACCGCCTTGTGAAGCGCGATATTCTCTTCGGCGCTGCCGTCCGCCCCGGCATGAACGTTGAGTTCATCTGCCAGTGCTTTGCGTGCTGACAGGCTGGAATCGAGATCGAGCAGCTTGAGCAGGTCGACGATCGACGTCTGATAATTGCCGCCGCCTTCCTTCATCGACGCCATCTCACTCAGCACCGCACCGACGTCGACCGGCGCCGCGGGTGCGGCAGATGTGGGAGCCTGTGTCGGCGTCGGCGAAGGCGCTGACGAGGCCGGTGAAGACGCAGGCGCATCGGCGGTCGCTTGAGGGGATGCCGGTGTCGGAGTGGCGCTGGCATGACCGAAGATCTTGCCCATGATGCTGCCGAAAATGCTCATCGTTCGCTCCCGTGGTCGTTCTGCGATCTGAGAATCGCTTTCCCGGTAACGAAGGCCAGCAAACAAGGGTCCGCTGCATCCCGATCGCCGTTGCCGCATCACGGAACGACGCCCGCTGCGGGCCGTTAAAACGCAAGGCTATCACGATGCTTCAACAGGAGACGAAAATCATGAAGATCAAAAGCTTGGTGCTCCTTTCGGCAGCTACGCTCACGCTGTCGGCTTGCGGTCACAAGACGGAATCGACCGACGTCACTTCTAACGCCACGACGGTCAGTGACACGACCACGAACACCGTTGCCGTGGCACCGGCACCCGCAGCCAGTGGCGGCCAGACGTTCGCGAACACCGCAGCATCGAGTGACGCCTTCGAGATCGCGACGTCCAAGGCCGCCCTGGAGACGTCGACTTCCGCATCGGTCAAGAAATTCGCGCAGATGATGATCGATGCGCACACGAAATCGACCGACAAGCTCAAATCGACGGCGGCGGGCTTGTCGCCGGCGATCACGCCCGATCCGACGCTAACCGCCGATCAGCAGTCGAAACTGGACGCACTCAAGACATTGAAGGGTGCGGATTTCGACAAGGCCTATATCGACGCGCAAACGGGCGGCCACCAGCAGACGCTCGACGCGCTCAAGGCTTATGCGGCGACCGGGGACGTCCCGGCGCTGAAGGCATTCGCGAGCGATCTCGTGCCGACGGTCACGGCGCATCTCAACATGGCCAAGGGACTCAAGGCCTAGAATCGTCCCGACCGGTCGCCCCGCGGTCGGCCGGCCACGCGAACCCCGCCGCAACTTTGCAATCCAGGAGCCCCTATGCCCGAACATGAGACCCTTGAAACACCTACGGATCAGCAGGCATTCACAGCCGACGGCGGCAATGGGTCGGCAATTCCCCAATTCGCCGTGACGATGGCCAACCAGCAGATCGCAAAAGTCGGCAACATTGTCGTCGGTGCGGCCGATACGCTCGATCACTATCTTGGAGAGGCGAATTTGCCGCTCGGGCCCGAGATTCACTCGCTCGTGACAGACGTGACCGGTCGCATTCGTAAGATCGGTCAATCGATTAACGAGCAGGATGCCGGCGTTGTCGCCGCTGATATGCAGAAAGGCGCGGCGGCCCGCCCGGCGCTGACAATCGCGATCGGCGCGGCGATCGGTGCTGCGCTCGCCATCGCGCTTGTTGGCACCGCCCCGAAGCAGCCCGTGGCGACGGCCGCGTAACGCGCCCGTCCCGGCGGCGCGGCTTCACTCGCGCTTCCTTTGCGAACGAAAGTTCAAGATGCTCGAATATGTCCCCCATTGGCTCGGCCACCTGTTGCGCAATGTCCGTGCCGGGTCCGAGAAGCTCGTCATCGCGCAGCCCGAATTCGCGGGCACCGCGCATGATCTAGATCTTGCCAGTCTCGCGTTCGGCGAGGGTGGTCGCTTGCCGGAACGCTTTACCGCCGATGGCACCGGTGTCTCGCCACCTTTGATGTGGCGCGATCCGCCATCGGGGACGCGAAGTTTTGCGCTGATCGTCGAAGATCCTGACGCGCCGGCCACGCGACCCCTTGTCCATGCCATTGCCTGGAATCTCCCGGCGGATCTTCGCCGTCTTGAAGAAGGCGCGATCCGCCCGGACGGGTCGGGCGAGCCCGGTGCAACCGATATCGGTCGCAACAGCTTTCTCGGCGAAGGTTGGCTGCCGCCCGATCCCCCGACCGGACACGGGTCGCATGACTATGTGTTTCAACTGTTCGCGCTCGGCGATGGGCCTGCCCTGGCGCCCAACCCCGGCCGGTCGGATTTTGTCGAGGCGCTGAGGGGCCGCGTCCTGGGTGCAGGCGTGCTGATAGGCACCTATTCCCGTGGCGAACCCGATGTAGCTAACACAGGTGTCCGTCTGGCCGCCGACGGACTAGCCGTTAAAGGCTGACACTGCGGGTCGGTCGCGGTCTTGGAACATCGCGAAGCCGATCTGATTTCGTCGTGCCGGTGACTTGGAAGGCTTGCCGTAATGGCGAACGGTTGAGCGCCCGACGGGGCGGTGCAGGATCAGATCGACGACAGCCTCAAGGATGCGACCGCTCCCCCGTTTGCGCGCTCCGATCGCGCGGGAGCAATGAAACGCCGACTATCCTGCCAGTCGCAGCGGCCGTGGGGCCGGGCACAGGAATACGATTTAGGCCGCTTACGCGGACGCGGCCCTATTTCAAATTAAGTTGGCGGCCGGCTGACAAGGTGTCGATGCCGATGGGTTCGTTCAGCTCGCCGAGGCTAAGGACGCCACGGCTTCATCGCGACCTGCCGCGCACTGCGTTTCTGGAAATGAAAAAAAAGGTCGATGTCCATGCGGCCTAGTTGAACCTTCGGCGTCGCGCCGCGTTGCGCGAGGCCGCATCATTCAGGAAAGACCATGAACGACACGATCCTCGCCGCAGCCGATTTCGCGGTGCCGTCGGTCTTGCTTTCGGGCACCGTCGATTACGAGATGTACAAGAGTTTCCGCGAGCAGCTCGCCACCGCGCCGCAGACCGGGCTGGTCGTCATCGAGCTCTCTACGCTCGGGGGCGATCCGGAAGTCGCGCGGATGATGGGCGAGGATATCCGTTTCCTGAGCGATCTTGACACGAGCCGCCGGTTCGTCTTCCTCGGCAAGGCCGCGATCTATTCGGCGGGCACCACCTTCATGAGCTTCTTCGCGCTTCCCAATCGCTATCTCACGCGCGGCACAAGGCTGATGATCCATGAGCGCAAGCTTTCGAAGCAGCTGACGATCGACGGTCCGCTCACAACCTGTGTGGCCACCGTCAAGGCGACGCTGCACGAGATCGAAGCGTCAATCGCCATTCAGAACGAAGGGTTCGAGAATCTTATCCGCGGATCGAGCGTAACGATGGACGAGGTCCTGACCAAGGCGCCCGCCAACTGGTATGTCGAGGCCAATCAGGCGCAAAGTCTTGGTCTGATCGCAGCGGTGCTTTGAAGGGATCTGCGGGAGCGGTAACGAACCGTCCGGCTCGCGACGTTTAGGTGAGACGCGATTCATAGGCGCTCGTTGCACATGTCGGGCAATTCACGCAGTATTGGACTAGGCCATTATGCCAGCAACTTTTGCTGCCAGAGCCTGCATCATGAACGGTTTGGTCAGCAATTCCATTTGAGTTCAAGATGACCGCTACCGACCGCGGCATTCTCCGCGGACCCGGTGATGAAGAGAACGTTCGGGCAAGCCCTGAGCGCCCGTGCCGCGTCGGCGCCCTGTCTGCTGTTCATTCCGTTGGGAAGTCCGACATCCGGTATCAGCGGCTCGATCCTTGCGCCTGATTGCAAACCTTGAGTCCGGCCGCGCCGTCGGCGGTGCCGATGACGGTATAATCGATTGCATCCAGGACCTTATCGATAAAGGCCGTATGCTCGCCTCATCGTCGACGACGAGGACTGTCTCGACGCTTGCGGCTGCGTCGATCACCTGTTCCTCCTCGGACCCACCTTACTCGATCTCAAAAGCTCACGTCGAACACTCTAGAGATATTTGCGCTATAAGCCTTAGACCCGGCCGTTGTTTAATTCTTCTCCTGATTTTGCGCGACCGACCTGCTAGCGCACAGACTGTGGGTTATCTGGCAGCGTGGGAGTCTCGAGTGCTAGATCTAGGGGGTCAGCTATCGCTTGGGCATCCGGCGTGGGGTAGGGGGCCAGGCTCTCGTCCGTGATCGAAACCCGCGCGCCCAGGCGCGTCGCGGCGAACAGTTTCTACGCGAAAGCTAAGGGCACGCGAACGCAGCCATGTGAGTCCGCAAAGCCTGGATCGCGCCCGGCGTGAATTGCGACACCGTCCCAGGTAAGCCGCTGCATGTACGGCATGGGCGCGTCGTCATAGAGACTGGATTTGTGATCGACCTGCTTCTGGAGGATCTTGAACTCACCCGTCGGCGTGTCGTGACCGGGCTTGCCCGTGGAAACCGCAGAGACGGCAAGCAGCGTCGCCCCCCGATAGACGTACAGCTTCTGGTCGGCGATGCTGATAACGATGCGCGTGCCGGTGGCGTTCGCCGGGACTTTGTGAGCGCTGTCCCAGACGAAATCGCCCGCACTGAGCATCGCCACGACGTCAGCCGTCGGCTCTGCGTCGCGCGCGTGCGCCACGAGCGGGAGTATGAGAGCAGCGGCCGCGGCGTACTGGCCACAGCGGAATAGCAACGATGCCATTAGCCTACCTTTCGACATACCGGCCGCCGATCGCGAAGCACGGTGCCCGGGCAATTGTCTGAAGAGGTGAACGCAAAGCCTTGATTTTCGATCCTATAATCGGCATGTACGCAATTGTTGCGATAGGGCGACCCAGGCGTCGGACAGGCGCCATCTCCGGATGGGAACCGATCGGATTCCGCTCATCGGCCGCTCATCGATCAACGCTACAACCAAATTGCACGCTTATGGGGTATCGACCGCAAATGGAGTATCGGAACATCGCGTTGTCACGACGGTCTTTCGGCAAAGCCGGGCTGGCACTCGCCAGCGTTGCAGCCATCCCGCGCATGGCAGTCGCGGCAGCCGTGCCGGCCACGGTGCAGCCGTTGGCGTCGAGCCGCGTCATACGTCCGGAACTCCTGCGCAGCGCATTGGCCTCGCTCCAGCGTCACGGATCGCAGATCCCACATCACGACCGGATTGCCATCGCGGATTTCGCGCAGCCCTCGTCGCGGCCGCGTTTCTTTCTGGTCGATATGGCAAACGGCATGGCGACCACCTTGCTGGTCGCGCACGGGAGCGGCAGCGATCCCGCCCATACCGGCTTCCTCCAGCGGTTCTCGAACGCGGAAGGGTCCAATGCGTCGAGCGAGGGCGCTTTCCTCGCTTCGGACTATTACATTGGCAAACACGGCAAGTCGCAGCGACTGATCGGGCTCGATCCTACCAACAGCAACGCCTTGTCGCGCGCGCTGGTCGTTCACGCCGCCTGGTACGCAAACGCGGACATGCTGCGAACGCATGGCCAGCTCGGACGCAGCCAGGGATGTTTCGCGGTCGGCGAGAGCGATCTCAAGCAGGTTTTCGCGCGCCTCGGCCAGGGCCGCATGATCTACTCCGCGAAGGTCTGACGATCAGCGCTTGCGCGCAAAACTGAAGTCCACGAGCTTGGCTGCACGCGCATCGCGTGCGTGCACCGATTCCGCGCCGAGAACGACGGCGATGACCCGTCGTCCCCGCCGCTTTGCGGAGCTCACGATGTTGTAACCCGCATCGGCGGTGTAACCGGTCTTGATCCCGTCGACGCCCTGCACCTTGCCGAGCATATGGTTGTGGTTGATCATCGGCAGCGACCGCCAGCGAATGGACCGCGTCGCGAACACCGCATAATCGCGCGGGTGATTTCGCAGCAACGCCCTTGCGAGGGTCGCCATGTCCCGTGCCGTGGTCGTATTGGCGGGATCGGTCAGCCCGGTGGCGTTGTGGAAGCGCGTGCTGCTCATGCCGAGCTTGCGCGCCTTGGCGGTCATCGCTGTTGCGAACGCGCGCTCGCTGCCGGCGATTTTCTCGGCGATCGCAACGGTGACGTCGTTCGCGGAGTGAACCGCAATGGCCTGGATCGCAGCGCGCACGGTCAATGACCTGCCTTCGGGAAGGCCCATGGTCGAAGGCGGCTGTCGTTCCGCGCGCCGCGATATCCGGACCTTGTCGTCGAGGTGCAGGCGGCCGGCGTCGATAGCGTCGAACACCAGATACAGCGCCATGATCTTCGCGAGCGACGCAGGCCGGCGTGAAACGTCCGGCAGATGCGCAGCGAGAATAGTCCCGGTCGTGGCATTTACCAGCAACTCCGCGACTGGCCGCGGTCGCGCTTTACGCGCGGATGCCCAAGGCATCAGAGTCAGACAGCCGAGCACGCACAGGCAGATAGCGAACCGCACGAGTAGGATGAATTTTGCGAGGACCATTCGTCTTCCTGTGCAGCCGCGCTGCGTGTGCTGCAAAACGGCGGGGCAGTTCAAATCGTTTCAGATGCTCGCGGTGATCGCGGAGTTGGGGACACATCGGGCGTGCGTGTCGTTTTCGACGGCAAGGCTCATCAAGGTTTGACGACATGCATAAGTTCATTGTTGCGACGGCCCTGATTGTTTCGGCCGCTTCCGCCGCTGCGTCGGCTGGCGCCCCGGCCAACGTGGACCAATCCGTGCTGCAGGTTCAGGTCGTGCTCGACCACCTCGGCTTCTCGCCGGGGCTGCTGGACGGGAAGACCGGCAAGTCATTCACGACCGCACTGAAGGGTTTTCAGGAATCGCGCGGTCTTACGACATCCGGTACGCTCGATGATGCGACGCGCATAGCGCTCAAGCCCTATGCGACGATGCCTGCGACACGGAAACTGCGCCTGAGCGCGGAGGTGCTGGCGGGTCCGTTCATCAGCCCTATCCCCAAAGCGCTCGATCAGCAGGCGAAGCTGTCGTCGCTTGGCTACAGTTCCGTCATGGAGAAGTTGGCCGAGATGTTCCACACCACACCGGAGGCATTGCGCGCGCTCAATCCGCCGCGGACACCGCTCGTCGCCGGCACTCCAGTCGTGTTTCCGAACGCCTTGCCCTATTCCCGCGCCTATGGTCCGAAACTGAACGAAACGTGGCGCAAGACGCTCGCCGGCCTGAACGTCGATGCGAAGCAGCCCGTTGCGGCAAAGGTCGTGGTCGACAAGTCCGATCAGGTGCTCAAGGTCTATGATGCGGGCGGCAAACTCGTTGCGCAGTTTCAGGCGACGATGGGTAGCGAACACGATCCGCTGCCGATCGGGACGTGGAAAATTCAGGGCGCGGACTATAATCCCAAATTTCACTACGATCCGAAGCTGTTCTGGAACGCCAAGAAGAGCGACGATCCGGCCACCCTGCCGGCCGGTCCCAACGGTCCCGTGGGCGTTGTCTGGATTGACCTTTCCAAGCCGCATTACGGAATCCACGGAACGCCGGAGCCCGCCACGATCGGTCGTGCCGAAAGCCACGGCTGCATTCGGCTCACGAACTGGGATGCGGCGCGGCTGTCGCTGATGGTCAAAGCCGGTACCCCGGCCGTGTTCCAGCTCTGAGCGATGCGTCGGCTCCTGCTCCTGCTGCTCGGAGCATTCGGGGCGGTGCTGGCATTATGGATGGCAGCGCTGACGCTGTTGCCGGATGCCCAAGTCCGGGGTCGCGCAGCGCCCTTACCTACAGATGGCAAGAGCACGAGGGCCGGCAGACCGGCGCTGATAATCCCCGTCGCAGGCGTGCAGGCTGCAACTCTGCAGGACAATTGGGGCGACCCTCGAGACAATGGCAAGCGCGCTCACCACGGCATTGATATTGTCGCCGGTGCGATGACGCCGGTCCGCGCAGCAGCACCAGGCACGATCGAGAAGCTGTTCCAAAGCCGTCTGGGAGGCACCACGATCTACGAACGGTCGCTCGGGCGGGGCTGGACGTATTACTACGCCCATCTGGCCGGATACGCACCAGGACTGCACGAGGGGCAACTGGTCACGGCTGGACAGGTGATCGGCTATGTCGGAGATACTGGCGACGCCGCACCGGGCAACTACCATCTTCATTTCGGCATGACACGAACGACGACAGCGCAGCGATGGTATCAGGGTTCAGACGTGAACCCGTTTCCCTATCTGCGTAGTAGCGAAAGCTGAGAAAATCGCTAGTCGCGAAATCGGAAGGCCTGGGCATCGTGGCGGCTACGCGCCCTAGTTTCGGTCATTAGTCCAAGCGTCCAATAATCCCGAAAACCGACATCACTCAGCGTGCAGTTACGTCGCGCGGGAAACCGCTGGCCCATCCCCTCGATCCCAAAGAACCTGGCAACAAATTGCGCACCGTGTCGTTGTAGAGGTGTCACGTGGATAACACGGGTCGCACTAAGCCCCGCAGCCGCCCCCCCAGGCTGCGGGGCTTTCACGTATCAATAGATGTCCCGCCGGGCTGTTGTGGCGATGTCGGGCAAGTTCGCGACGGAAATGCTCCATAAACTTCGCTTCTCATGTCTTAGAAGCGCCTTAACTCAGGCTTTAGCGTCACGGGTGACGTCCCTAATAGCGATCCGCCATTCGTCACGGAGGGCAAGATCAATCGCTATGCACAACCGCAAACTGGATGCTGAGATTGGGCGAGCAGAACACCGCACAGGTTGCGTCTCGAGGAAATGAAAAGAGACCGGGCGAGGCCGCCCCGGCCGACTGGAAAGTTGATACCGTACAGGTGTTCACCAATCCGCGCGCCGGTGGCTTCGCAAAGCGACGTATCGCCGCGCTGCGACGCTGTTTTACCTCCAGCGGGGTGACGCTCATCGAAACCGAGAGCGGCTCGAGCCCACTGTCGGTCGACGAGCGTGCCGATCACGTCTGCTGCGCCGGAGGCGACGGCACTTTGCGCCATGTCGTCGCAGCTGTGTGCCGGTCGGGCCGCGATGTTTCGCTCAGCGTATACCCCAATGGCACCGTCAATCTGATTGCCATGGAAAGCGGCTATCCGCGCGACCCGGAAGCCTTTGTTCGGCGCATCCTCGACGGTGGCCAGCGTGCGCGCCACTATGTCGGCCTGGTCGGCGATATCCCGATGGCGAGCTGCGCGAGCGTTGGGCCGGACAGCTACGCCGTCGCGACCGTGTCATCCGCGTTGAAACGCGTGATTGGGCGCGCCGCGTACCTCTTCGCGGTTTCCGGGTTCCTGCTCCGCTGGCCGCGCGCGAAGATCATGCTGTTCCACGCGGGTGGGCAAACCGCGTGCGAGGCGGTCTATGTCGCCAAAGGTCGCTATTTCGCGGGACGCTGGGCACTGACGCCGGAAGCAAGCGTCTTCTCACCCGAATTCGACGTGATCGCGCTGCGGCGCGCGTCCCGCACCGATGTTCTGCGGTTTGCCAGGTACATGCTGACGGGCCGATCGATTTGGGGGATGCCGGGCGCGGACCATTTCCGCTGCACTGAACTCACGATAGCGAGCGACGACGCGGCCCCCGTGCAGGCCGATGGCGACATCGTTGGGCACTTGCCAGTTCATATATCGATACGGTTGGCACCTTTCACATTCGCTTAGGTGGGCATTCGCTTTGGCGTGGCTGTCCGTCATCGCAAAGACCGGGCTGGGCCGAAATGCATTGGCAGCTATGCGCCCTAAAAACGGTCATTCGAGGAACTCGCAAGCGATCCTAAAAGCAGCCGAGCGCTCAGGCCAAACCCAAACGTTTGCTACGGGTGGAAAGCGAAAATCCTTCTTATGGCTCGGTGCCAAGGCGAGGGCCCGGTCTGGCAAAAATACAGCAGCGATGTTCGCAGCGGCGGAATAATGATTGCTGCAACCGTAACGGTTGGCACAATTGATATTGCGAGCGGTTCTTACGGCGACAGGATCGCTTATGACCGATACTCGCATAGTTGCCGTTGGACTGCTGACTCAACGCGATCTCGACCGACTAGGTTCGGGCTTCAAGCGCGCAATCCCCGTGGCGAATGACGAGATGTTCGATGATCTTCTGACGCAACTGGACGAGATCCACATCGAGCCGCTGGGCAAGGGTGCGGTCATGAGGGCCGAAGAACCCGAGTCCTGACGAGCGGTGAGCGAGCTGCCGACTGCGGACGGGTCGACGACATCAGGGTTGTTCCGGCAGCCGGCAGCGCTGTAGTTTCATCACAGAATGCCGCGCACAGGCTGCGAATGCCGAGGAGCAACGACGATAGCCTAATCCGCAACCCTTCCTGACCTGACGCTCAACGAGCAGGAATTGATGGGCACCTACTCGGAATTCTTTCCGGTGGTGATGGACATGTTGCAGAGCTTCCATCCGGAAACGCCTGTCACCGGAGACGATCTTTACGCCTTTTTCGGCCTGTGCTTCGGCGCCCTGATCGACAACGACAGCAATCTGACGACGCCGCGCGACCTGCGCCTCGGTAGCGAGACGGCGGCAGTCCACGCGCTGAGTTGGGTGAAGAAGCTGAAGGAGATGCGTGGGGCCGATGGGCCATCCTTCCTCGCCTACGTCGTGGACGAGGCTCGCAAGGAGCCGCATGTTCACGGACCTGGCTGCAATTACGATCACTGAACTCCCGGTTAGAGCTATCTTTGCAGCCGGCGGACTGACAGGGTGCGTCATGCAGCACCTCGCACCGCTCTCAGGACTTCGAATTCTCATTGTGGAGGACAACGCCCTTATCGCGGATCACATCGCCCACATGGTCATCGACGCTGGCGCGCAGATTGAGGGTCCGTTCGCCACAGTCGTAGAGGCGTTGGAAAGTCTGGACTATTCAACTCCGCTCGACGCTGCAGTGCTTGATATAAGCCTTGGCGCCGAGCTCTCATATCCGCTGGCGGAGGCACTGAAGACAACCAGGATTCCGTTCCTCTTCCTGACCGGCAAGGATAAAAGCGATCTGCCGGCTTCCTTTGACAAGGCATCGTATTTGAAAAAGCCGTTCAACGCTGAGATGCTCGTTCAGGCAATTACCAACTGTTTGAAATAGCCAAGGCTGGTTGATTGACGGTGGCGGTCATGGGGCTTGCCGAATGCCGCCAGTACTCAATTGGAGTGCGATCCGCGATTGCGCGGGCAGACGCGTGAGATCATGCGCGTGCCAAGCCATATGTCGATGAAATGCGCGTGATCGAGCCTTATCGCCTCAGCAATCGCTCCGTCGTCGTCGATAGCCTCAACTACAAAGCTCTCGATTTCCCTGTTGCGATCATCGATGCGACAGAATCGATAGATCGGCACTGGTCCCCTCCAACACGGTCGATTTTCGAGGCTATGGCCTAGCGCACTGGCTCTCTATAACGAGCGTTATTAATTCAAGGCGGGATTATACCGACGTATGTGCGCAGCAATGTCCGGGGATTCGAACGCGCGAGCTGCGCCGAGAGGTTGGGCCAGCGCACCGCAAATCAGCAAGTCGACGACCGAAATCGACTAAGCTGATGCATATTAGCCTCGTCGTTTAATAACCCAGCGACACGCCGTCGGTTTCTGTCTAGGGTATCTCCACCATCGGCCGATCCTTGGCTGTCGATGGCTGAGAGATGCGAAGCGCTCCCGTCAAAAGAACGGAGCGATCATGTCTGCCGCGTCTGCCCTGGCTCCGATGTTAGACAAGCTCCAGCTTTGGCTGCCGCTGGATCAAGCCGACTGTGCGGCTGTGCTCGCGCTTCCGCACACCCTGCGCACCAGACAGGCGCAGGATTTCATTGTTCGGGAAGACGACCGGCCTACCCATGCGTGTTTGCTATGTCAGGTTATGCCTTTCGCCACAAAGTCGCCGGCAACGGCGGCCGTCAGATATTCTCGATCCATATGAAAGGTGACGTGGTCGATCTGCACAATTCAATTCTGAGGCGAGCGGACCACAATGTTCAGGCTCTGACCGCGATCGACGTCGCACTGATACCTGCACTGGCAATCCGACAGCTTGCCGCCGATCGCCCTTTGGTCGGTCAGGCGATGTGGTATGAAACGCTTGTCGATGCCGCGATCTTTCGCGAATGGACACTCAACGTCGGACGTCGCGACGCGCGAGCTAGAACAGCACATTTGCGTTGTGAATTTGCGCTACGTCTCCCGGTTGCAGGCCTCGGCTCGCAGTCCGACTATGTGTTGCCGATGACACAGGAACATCTGGCGGATGCGCTCGCCTTGACCAGCGTTCACGTAAATCGGACCTTACAGGCACTGCAAAGCGAGGGTTTGATTGAACGCACGAAGCGCGTCGTCCGGGTAATCGATTTTGCGAAACTTGCCCGCGTTGGTGATTTCGATGATCGCTACCTGCACCTTGATCGTATCCAGGAAGTGAGGCGGCCACGGCGCAACTAATGCTGCAGTGCGATAGTTGAGGTCGTGCCAGCCGATTTGGGGACAACCTTTTTTCCGGTGGTAGGTCAGGCCGAGGCAGCCCCCCGCTTTTCTCGGCCTGACCTTCTCTCGACTGACACCCGCACAGAATTCACCGCGCTCGCCGGAAATGATCGCCTGCCGACCGGTACACAGCACCATAGATTTGCGCCACGACGCCGACCTTGGCTTGAGGGGAACGACCAGAATGTTGCTGCCGGCGCTTACCGAACGCATTCAGCTGACCGATGGCCGTGGCAATATCCCGTGCTCGCCGGACTATATGGCGGCGCTGAATGCCCGGAATGCGATCTTTCGTCTGACGGTCGAGCAACCCCCGTCAGGTCATCTGCGCGGGGAGGAGCGAAGACGCTGGTTCCAACACAATGGCCTCATGGACCGGTCGCAGTGGCAAGGTGGCCATATCGGCGCCACCGTCTGGTTCGAGCCGCCCGGCGACGTGCCGCTTGGCTGGGCGATCCTGCAGAAGCGGGACAAGCGCGATGATGCCGGCTTGCTTTCGAAGCATGACGGCCGGTGGCACCTCGACTTCTATGCCGCCGCGACCGGCGATAATGGCGAGAATGACCGCGGCTTCTTTTATGCGCTGAAGCGCGTCGCCAACGGCCGGAAATGGTTCAAGGAATGGGCCGACCGTCGCGAAAAGCCGTACGATACCCAATATCTGGTGCTGGCCAGGTATCCGGTCGGTAAGGGCGAATATCCGCCGGTGTCTGCACAGGCGGCTTTGCGATGAACATGGCGATCGCTGCTTCGCTCGACCGTTTTCTTGAAGCCCAGGCGCCGATCTATGCGACCGCGCTCGGCGAAATCCGCCGAGGCGCCAAGCGTTCGCACTGGATGTGGTTCGTCTTCCCCCAGCTCACCAGCTTGGGGCGCAGTTCGACGGCTCAATATTATGGCATCGCTTCGATCGCCGTGGCGATAGCCTATCTCGACCATCCGGTACTCGGCGCGCGCTATGTCGAATGCGTCGAGGCGTTGCAGGACCTGTCGACCAGCGATGCGGTTGCCGTGTTCGGCGAAACCGACGCCATGAAGTTGCGATCGTCGTTGACCCTGTTCGAGATGGCCAGGCCGACCGCTTTGTTCGACGCTGCGCTTGCCCGCTGGTTTCGCGGTGAACGCGATCCGCACACGCTCGCCTTGATCGCGGCGGCACCGGGGGCCTAGGCAGCGGCGGGCGTCGCAATACGCTAGGCGAGGCCGGCCTCCAGCGTCTCGCAGCGGGCAGGCGCTCTGACCCATTTGCAGCATGAAGGCGCTCGAGAGCGCGCCTTCGCATCGATAAGGGCTGGTCGATAAATTGTTTCGCCGAGCGCGAGGCAATCGAACACCATGAGCTGAGCAGGTGTCTGAACCGCTAGCTTACGAATACGGCTCTCGGCGGGCTGCAGGCACGCCTGAAGCGCGTCGACGAGAGCGCGCCATTGATCGGCAGGGTCAGTCCTCCATCAACAACGAACGATCGGTTGTGCGTCGCGGCGACAGTCGCGACGATCTCGGGGAAGCAACGAGCAAGCGACTTACCCGATTTCGACCGAATACCGATCGCATCTCCCTGCGAAAGACAATCGCGCGGAATCCATCCCATTTCGGCTCGAACTGCCAGCCGAACTCATCGGGAAACGTTGCCACCAATCTGGCTTCCATGGGTGGTTGGCGCAAGTGGATGGCCCTCAGTCACCAATTGGTCACTCCTTGATGTCGTCATTTGGAAGGTTACGTGCGTCGGTCTCAGCCGGCTGCGTTCGCAAAGGGTGCAGCAGTGAGGCGCGGTGGCGTAAGCGGGCCTGGAAGCACAGCGTTGGGCCGAAGCGATTTGTGCGCCTGAATTCGTAGGCGGGATAAACGGTCCAGCCCTCCATGCTACGGGTCGTCAGAAGGGTGGCTGGTGCAGGACAGGCGCTTGCTCTACCGTCGTGCTTTGCCGTCCTGACGAGACCCCAATGACGCTTGTAAAGAAATCAGCCTTGGGGTCGCGCTCGAAGGGCACCCCGGCGGCGACTGCGGAACCGGTTGTCAAACCTGCGCGCGCACCGGCGCGTCCCAATGCCAAACGTCCGGCAAATGCCCTGGAGCGGATGGATCAGGCGACGCAGGAGCTTTCGAGCGGGATTGGGGAAGCCTCAGCCGCGGCGAACGAATTGCAGCGTTCGATGGACCGGATTTCGAGCGGCGCGGAAGAGGCAGCAGGAGCGGCGCAAGAGTCTTTGGGGCTGATCGCGGCGCTTAATCGCAATTTCCGCGACGCGCGCGACGGCGCCGAAAGCGCCCGGAGACAGTCGGATCTGGTGCAGGGCGCGTTCGTCGAGATCAGTGGTCAGATCGATGGGTCGGTGGCAGCGATCGAGCTCAACGCGCAGCGCCAACTTGCAACGGTGGATGTAATTTCCGCGCTCGAGGCCGTCGCCGATGATATCGGCGGCATCGGCCAGAGCGTCGCCGACGTGTCGGACCAGACCAGCCTGCTTGCCTTGAATGCCACGATCGAGGCAGCGCGGGCGGGGGAGGCGGGCACCGGCTTCACCGTCGTCGCTGATGAGGTGCGGGCGCTGGCCGAGAGTTCGGAAGCGAGCGCGGGCGACATTCAAGACCTTGCCCGGCGGGTCTCCGCCGACGTGAAGGCGATCGTCCAGCGCGTCCGCGCGGCCTCCGAACTGGCAACGCGCGAGGCGCAGGTCGGCCGCGACGTGGTCTCGCAGCTCAAGCTCTCGCGCGAGGAACTCGCAGCCGTGGGTGCCGACTCTCAAGAAATCGTTGCCGCCTCGGCCGAGGCCGAGAGCGCCGCGCGCGAGGCGGAGAAAGGGGCCGAACAGGTCGCCAGCGCTGCCGAGGAACAGTCCGCCGCGGCCGCCGAAGCGCAGCAGGCGATCGAGCAGCAGGCGGCCTCGCTCGAACAGAGCCAGCAGACCGCCGAGGCGCTCGGCGCGCTCATCCAGGATATTTCCGGCACCGAGAGCAATCAGGCGGCGGTCGAACAGGTCGCGGTGTCGGCCGAAGAGCTTTCGGCGACGGTGCAGGAAATGTCGGGCGCGGCGGTGCAGATCCAAGTCGCGCTCGAGCAGATCGCGCGCGGCACGCAAATCCAGGCGGCAGCGACGCAGGAAGCCAATGCCGCGATGGGCCAGATCGAGAAGTCCGCGGAAATCTCGCAGACGCGCGCCACGAACGCCTCAGAGCGGATCGCTGCGATCGTAACGCGCGCGAACGACAGCCGTGCTACGATCGAACGGCTCGCCACGGGCGTCGAGGCCAGCCTCGTCGAGGTGCGGGCGGTGACCCAGCTACTTTCCACGCTTGCTGGGACCGGTCGCAGGATCGAGAAGATCACCGACAGCCTCGCGCTCGTCTCGGTGCAGACCAATATGCTCGCCGTCAGCGGCTCCGTCGAGGCGACGCGCGCGGGAGAGGCCGGGCGCGGCTTCGCGACGGTGGCGGGCGACATCCGCAAGCTGTCGCGCGATGCATCGACCAGCGCGGGCCGCGCAAGCGACATCGTCCGCGCGATGCAGGATCAGGTCTCGCTGATCCGCCGCGATCTCGAGCAGGTGATCGGCGCGGCCGAGGTCGAGATCGGCCGCAACCGCGCGATGGTCGAACGGTTCGGCACGATCATAGGCGATCTCGAAAGCGCGCAGGCGGCAAATCAGGTCACCCTGTCGGGATCGGAGGACATCCTGCGCTCGGTTCGCGAGATCCGCAGCGGCACCGATCAGATCGCGGAAGCCGCCGACATCGCCAGCAGCGCCGTGCGCGAGGCCGGCACCGCTGCCCGGCAACAGGCGCAGGGCGCCGAGGCGCTCGCCGCCGCGATTGAGGAGATCGCGTCGATCGCCACCGCGCTCGCCGGCGGGACGGCCTGAGCGTGGCGAACGCGGCCGTCCTCGGCGAGCGACTGCTGGCACTCGCGATCGACGGCCAGCATTTCGGCGTGCCGTCAACGATCGTGCGCGAGGTCGCGCGGATGCCGCGGCTCGCACGCGTACCTCACGCGCCGCCCGCGCTGATGGGCCTTGCCAACGTGCGCGGCGCGGTGGTGCCGGTGCTGTCGCTCGCGACTTTGCTCGACAGAGCCGGTGGTGACGAACGTCGGATCGTTATCGTTGACGACGGCGAGACTCTGGGGCTGGCGGTGGACGGCGTTTCGCAGCTCGGCGCGGCCGATGCCGAGGACGGCCAGGCGCTGCAACGCCTCGACGTCTCGGCCCTCGTCGCGCGGTCGCGACCGTCAGCCGTCGCGCGGCGCAGCCACGACGCGGCGATCGCCGCGGATGGCGAGACCGTCCTGCAGATCGAGACCGTTCCGCTCGTGGTCTGCGCCATCGGCGGACAGGAATTCGCTTTCCCGCTCGGCATGGTCGAGGAGGTGCTGCGCGTGCCCGCCGAGATCACGCGGATGCCGCTTGCGGACCCGGCGGTGGTGGGCAGCATGGCGGTCCACGGGCGGATCCTTCCGCTGCTCTCCCTGCGGGTGCTGCTTGGATTGCCCGAAGGCACTGACGAGACGCGCGGGCGCATCCTCCTCGTGCGCGTCGGCGGTCACCGGGTCGGCCTTGTCGTCGATGCGATGCGCGCAATCCTGAGCGTGTCGGAAGACGATATCGACTCCGTGCCGCAGGTGCTGGCGCGCGGCGGCGCCGAGGCGCGCATCCAGGCGATCTGCCGGCTCGATAGCGGGACCCGACTGGTCTCGATCCTGGCGGCCGAGCATCTGCTGCGCGACGACATCACGGCGCGCCTGTTCGAGGGGAGCGAAGAGCAAACTATGAGCGATACCGCGATCGCAGACACCTTCGAGCAATTCCTGGTGTTCCGGATCGGCGCGGAGGATTTCGGGCTGCCGATCGGCGCGGTCGAGGAGGTCGCTTCGCTTCCCGAAAAGCTGACGCGCCTGCCCAAGGCGCCCGCGTTCGTGAAGGGCGTGATGAACCTGCGCGGGCAGGTCATCCCCGTGATCGACCAAGCCCAGCGGTTCGGGAGTGACTCGGTGAGCGGCGGCAAGCGCCGGGTAATGGTCGTGCGGATCGGCGATCTGGTCGCGGGGTTCGTGGTTGACGCGGTCTCGGACGTGCTGCGCGTCGCGCAGAGTGCACTGCGTCCCGCTCCCGACCTCGGCAACGACCAGACGCGTGTGTTCGACCGCGTCGCCAATTTGGAGCGGGATGAGCGGATCGTGCTGATCGTCTCGCCGCGCGAATTGCTCGACCGTGCCGAGCAGGATTTGCTGCGCGCGATTGCCGGAAAGGGTGCGGCCTCCGCCTCGTGATCAAGCTGCTGGTCGTCGACGATTCGCCGCTAATGCGGCGGCTGCTCTCCGAGGTCTTTACCGCGGTGGGCGATTTCGAGGTCGCGATCGCGCGCAGCGGCGCGGAAGCGCTCGATATGCTCGTCGCGATTGCGCCCGACGTGGTGACGCTCGACATCCACATGCCGGGCATGGACGGGCTTGCCTGCCTCGACCGGATCATGGTGCTACGGCCATGCCCAGTGGTAATGGTCTCGTCGCTTACCGCCGAAGGCGCCGATGAGACACTCGAGGCGATGGCGCTCGGCGCGGTCGATTTCGTCGCCAAGCCGCGCGGCGCGGTGTCGCTGGAGATCGCCGCGCTGGCGCCCGCGCTGGTCGAAAAGGTGCGGCAGGCGGCCGGCGCGCGCATCTCGCGCGCGACCCGGCTGCGCGAACGCGTCCGGGCGCAGGCCAGCGGCGCGCTGCGCAAGCCTCCGCCGGCACCGCGCATCCCTCGCAGAATAACGCCCCCTGCCGGGCCGCTGCCGCGAGAGGGGCTTGTGCTTGTGGGCTGCTCGACCGGGGGGCCGCCCGCGCTCGATGCGCTGCTCGGGCAGCTCGCGCCGGGCTTTCCGTGGCCGATCGTCGTCGCGCAGCATATGCCGGCCACATTCACCGGCCCGCTCGCCCGCCGTCTCGACCGGCTCTGCGCGCTCGGCGTCAGCGAGGTGAGCAAGGCGACGCCGCTCGTGCCGGGACACGTCTATATCGGGCGTGGCGATGCCGACCTCGTCCTCACGCGCCGTTCCGGCGTGCTTCACGCGCTCGCCGCGCCGAGCGATCCCGAGCGCTACTGGCATCCCAGCGTCGACCGGCTCGTTGCGAGCGCGATGACACTCGTCGCGCCCGAAAGCCTCGTCGGCGTGTTGATGACCGGGATGGGGAACGATGGAGCCACGGCGATGACAGAACTCAAGGCCGCCGGCGGCCATACCATCGCCGAATCCGCCGATACCGCCGTAGTCTGGGGCATGCCCGGCGCGCTCGTCGCCGCCGATGGCGCCTCGATCGTCGCCCCGCTCGACCGGATTGCGGACGAACTTACGGCGCTCCTTGCGACGTGAGCGATGCCGGCGTTCCCCAGAGAGGTCTCGCGCTGCATCTCTCCGATGACGAGATGCAGCGCATCGGCGACCTGCTCTACCGCTGGAGCGGCATGATATTTGGCCCGAGCAAGCGCTATTATATCGAGCGCCGCGTCGCCGACCGGATGGCGAAAAAGGGGTTTTCCACCGCATACTCCTATCTGGCGTTCGCGGCGACCGACGGCACCGAGCGCGAGGCGCTGATCAACGCCTTCACGATCAACGAGACCTATTTCTACCGCGAGGATCATCAGCTCACCGCGCTCAGCCGCGAGATCCTGCCGGCGGTGATCCGCGACAAGCGGCCGGGCGATCTCGTGCGGATCTGGTCGATGCCGTGTTCGAGCGGCGAGGAGGCCTATTCGATCGCGATCTGGCTGCTGGAGAATTGGCCGCTGGTCGATGCCTATAATATCGAGATCGTCGGATCGGACATCGATACGCATGCGCTCGATCAGGCGCGCGTCGGCCGCTATGCGGAGCGCGCGCTGGCGAAATTGCCGGCGGCCGTCGTCGAGGCTTATTTTGAGCCGGAACGCGGGCATCGCCGCAAGATCATCGACGATCTGCGCGAGTCGGTGCGGTTCGTGCCGGCCAACATCATCGAGCGCTCCACGCTCGGCGGGCTCGGCATGTTCGATGTTATCCTGTGCCGCAACCTGCTGATCTATTTCGACGATGCCTCGCGCGTCCAGGCGGCGCGGAACCTGTACGCCAGTCTCAACCATGGCGGCTTCCTCTGCCTCGGCCACAGCGAGTCGATGTCGCGCATCAGCGACGCCTTCGTGATGGCTCGCCTTGAGGACGCAATCGTCTATCGTAAGTCGTGATGGACGATCTGCTCGAGCAATTCTTGATCGAAGGGCGCGACCTGATCGCGCAGGCGGCCGCCGATCTTGATACGCTCCGGCGTGACCCGAAGGATGCCGCAGCGATCGACAGCGCGTTCCGCGCGATCCACACGCTGAAGGGCTCGGTCGGCATCTTCCCGATGGGGCCGGCGGAGCGCGTGCTGCACGCGGCCGAAGAGGTGCTCGAACGCGCCCGCAAGGCACGCGCGATGCTCGATGCCGCGACCATCGCCGCAATCGTCGGCTGCCTCGATGCGATCGACCGCTGGGTCGACGATCTCGAAGGGGGTGGCGCGCTGTCGCCGGACGCCGAAGCGGTCGCGGCGGCGGCGATCGCGCGGCTGCCGGGCGCTGATCCGGCGGCGTCGGAGGAGGTCGCCCCAGCTCCGTCTTTCTGGGTGCATGCGCTGATCGAGCGCGAGCGGGGTGTCCTGCAGGGTGCGACGACCGCTCTGACGGCGTTCCGCTACACGCCCGATGCCGAGTGCTTCTTCCGCGGCGAGGATCCGCTCGCCGTCGTGGCGGGCGTGCCCGAGATCGTCGCGCTGGCTGTCCTTCCGATAGGCGGCAGTTGGCCCACGCTGGCCGAGATCGACCCCTTTGTCTGCACATCGATCATCGAGGGCCTGAGCGCTGCCGCGATCGAGGCGGTGCAGGCGGCATTCCGGATGATGCCCGATCAGGTCGCAATCCACCCGATTGCACCGTTCATCGATGCGCAGCCGGAAAGCGTGGGCGTTACAGGGCACGCCGCGGCCACCTTGCGGGTCGACGCCGCGCGGATCGACGCGCTGGCGGACGGGCTCGGCGAACTGGTCGTCGCTGTCAACGCCTTCGCGCCGCTCGCCGAACAGGCCGATGCGATCGACCGCGATCTCGCAGCCCGTATCCGCGCGGTGCAGGCGGGGATCGAGCGCGCGGCAAGCGATCTGCATCGCGGGGTAAGCGCGGTGCGCCTCGTACCCCTCGCGCCGACGTTGCGCCGGTTGCCGCGCATGGTGCGCGAGATCGCGGCGTCGCTCGGCAAACAGGTCGCCTTCACGATGTCCGGCGAAAGGCTCGAGGTCGACAAGCAGGTCGCCGACGGCTTGTTCGAACCGCTGCTGCACCTGGTGCGCAACGCCGTGGATCACGGCATCGAGGCGCCTGGCGACCGCGAGACGGCCGGCAAGTCGGCAGCGGGGCGGATCACCCTGACCGCCAGCCGCGACGGCGATGCAATTCTCCTCGTCCTCGCGGATGACGGGGCCGGCATCGATGCCGACCGTATCCGCGGGGTCGCGGCGACGCGCGGGCTGATCGGCGAGGAGGCGGCCGCGCAACTCTCGGACGCCGCGGCGCTGCGCCTGATCTTCACGCCGGGCTTTTCCACCGCCGCCGCCGTGACCGAGGTCTCCGGGCGCGGCGTCGGCATGGACGCGGTGCTCACGGCGGTCGATCGGCTGCGCGGCACGATCGAGATCGAAAGCGCGCCCGGCGCGGGCACGCGCTTCCTGCTGCGTCTGCCGGCCAATGCACTGACGACGCGGCTCCTGATCGTCGAGATCGGCGGCGACCGCTACGGCGTCCCGCTCGACCAGATCGTGGAGACGGTGCGCGTCGACACCAGCGCGCTGATGCCGGTCGGCGGCGGTCGGGCGTGTGTGTTGCGCGGGCGCACCGTGCCGGTCCTGAGCCTTGCCGCGCTGCTCGGTGTCGCGGAGCGGTCGAATGCCGCGACCAAGCTGTTGGTGACCCGCTCGGGCGGCGAAAATGTCGCGCTGACGGTCGATGGTTTTGCCGAGCGGGTCGATACTTTGGTGCGACCGTCGAGCGGCATCCTCGCCGGTGTTCCGGGCGTGACGGGATCGACCTTGCTCGGTGACGGCGACGTGCTGCTCGTTCTCGATCTGCCGGCGCTCGCGGCGTGAGCGTCCGCGTCGACGGCGACGTCATCCATCTCGCCGGGCGCTGCCGGGCGGAGGATGCGGAACTGCTGATCGTGGCGCTTCAGGAACATCCCGGTGCCGCAATCGACCTGTCGGCGACGCAGCGACTGCATCTCGCGGTCCTGCAGGTGCTGCTGGCTGCGCGACCGCCTGTTCTGGGCATCCCCGATAGCGAATTCTTAGCGCAGCACGTCGTTGATCTGATGCAATGACAAGACGCCGGCCTGCTCCTATGGTGTGCGGGTCGCGCTCCTCGGGAGGGAAAGCACGTAACGCCTACACGGCACCCTGGAGACGCGAATGCCCTTCACTGTTCTGATCGTCGATGACAGCAAGCTCGCGCGCATCGTCGCCGGCAAGGCGCTGGCCGCGCTTCAGCCCGAATGGCAGAAGGTCGAGGCGGGCAGCGCCGTCGAAGCCCACACGATCATCGCGGCACACAGCGTCGACGTCGCGCTGATCGACTTCAACATGGCCGACAAGGATGGGCTCCAGCTCGCCGCCGAACTCCGCGACCTGCGCCCCACCATGCCGATCGCGATCATCACCGCGAACATTCAGGATGAGATCATCGCCCGCGCCCGCGCGATCGGCGCGGCCTTCGTCGCCAAGCCGGTCACGGCCGACAGCCTTGAGGATTTCCTGTCCGGTGCCGCGCTTCGGCTGCGGTCGGCCAAGGCATGATCCCCGACAGCGTGGCGCTCGGCGAGCTCGAGCGCGATGCCCTGACCGAGATCGTCAATATCGGCGTCAGCCGAGCCGCTTCGAGCCTGCGCAAGATGATCGGTGACCACGTCACGCTTTCGGTCCCGTCGATCGACGTCGTGAGCCAGAGCCGCGCGGCGCGGCTGATCAGTGAACGCGAGGCTGCCGATCTGGTCGCCGTCCGGCAGGATTTCAGCGGCCCATTTTCCGGGCGCGCGCTACTGATCTTCCCGGAAGCGAATAGCCTCGAACTGGTCCGCGCCGTCACCGGCGACTCCCTTACGGCGCAGGAAGTCGTCGAGATGGAGCATGAGGCGCTCACCGAGACCGGCAACATCATTCTCAATTCGTGTCTCGCGACGATGGCGAACATGCTCAAGCGGTCGCTGACGATGACGATCCCGGAGGTACTCCGCGGCAACGGCGCGACGCTGTTCGGAGTCGGCGCGAACGAGACCGCGGATGGCCTGGTCCTCTTCCTCTACATCGACTTCGCCGTCCGCAAGCGCGACATCCGCGGATATATTGCGATGATTATGGACATTCCCTCGCTCGAGGTTCTGAAGGAACTGCTCGACGAATTCATCGCGCGCGTCGTCGGGACCGATGGCTGAGACCCGCCTTCAGGCCGAAGCGGCGCGGACGCGGTCGATCCTCGTCGCGGCCGGCGCCAGCGGCAGCTGGGATTGGGACATTGTGGAGGGCGTGCTGCACGCCGACGCGCGCTTCGCCGAACTTTACGGTCTCGATCCGGAAGAGGCGCTGGCGGGCGTTTCCACAGAGCTTTTCTTTAAGGCGATCCATCCCGAGGATCGGGCGCGGATGCGCATCGCGCTGGCGGGCATTCTCGGCGGCGCGGAGGTTTTCTCCAAGGAATTTCGCGTCGTCGCGCCGGATAGCTCCATCCTCTGGATGCACGGCCGCGGGCAGGCCCATTTCGACGAACAGGACATGCCCGTCCGTTTCACCGGGCTGCTTGTCGATGTCACGGAACGCAAGCGCACAGAGGAACGGCTGCGCGTCGCGCAATCGGCGGGTGGGATCGGGACGTTCGAATATATCGACGGCTTTGCCACCGCGACCGTCTCGTCGGAATTCTGTCAATTGCTGGGACTGTACCCGGCATCCGTCCTGCCGGTTCGCACGATCAACGGCGTACTGACCGAAGGCGAGCCGCTGCTCATTCCGCAGCCCGGTCACGACACCATCCCCGAAACATTGGACGGCGTCTTCTGTATCGTCAGGAACGAGGACGGCATGGCGCGCTGGATCGCGCGGCGTGGCGAGATCGTGCGCGAGGGATCGGGCTATCGCCTGATCGGCGTGATCTACGACGTCACTGCCGCGAAGGAACAGGAAGCGCGGCTGCGCGACCTTGCCGATACGCTGGAAGTGCGCGTCGAGCAGGAAGTCGCCGAACGCCGCGAGGCCGAAGAAGCGCTCCGTCAGGCGCAGAAGATGGAGGCGGTCGGCCAGCTGACCGGCGGCATCGCCCATGACTTCAACAACCTGCTGACGATCATTATCGGCAATATCGACACGGTGCTGCGCCGCTTCGACTCCGGCGGCGATCCGCGCGCGCGCCGCTCGCTCGAGAATGCGCTCAAGGGCGCCGAACGCGCGGCCTCGCTCACCCAGCGCCTGCTCGCCTTCTCGCGCAGGCAACCGCTCGACCCGAAAACGGTGGACGTCGATCGCCTTCTCGCCGGCATGTCTGACCTGCTGACTCGCTCGATCACGGAATCGATCGCAATCCAGATCGTCGCCGACGACGATCTCTGGCCGGTTGAGGCCGATCCGCACCAGCTCGAAAACGTGATCTTGAACCTTGCCGTGAACGCACGTGACGCAATGCCCGGCGGCGGCACCCTCACGATCGCGGCGCGCAACGTCGAACTCGCTGAAGAAGGTCCGGATGGCGCGCCGCCTGGTCAATACATTGCCATATCGGTCACCGACACGGGCATTGGCATGTCTGCCGATACGGTCGCGAGAGTGTTCGATCCGTTCTTCACGACGAAAGAGGTGGGGAAAGGAACGGGACTCGGCCTCTCGATGGTCTATGGCTTCGCCAAACAGTCGGGCGGCTACATCGCCATTGACTCTGAAGAGCGCGAAGGGACGACGTTCACCCTCTACCTCGGCCGAAAAACGGACAGGGGAGGCGACAGCTTCGAAAGTCCAGGCGCGCAGGGCGCGGTCGCTGGGGGAACCGAGACGCTGCTGGTGGTGGAAGACGATGATGAGGTTCGGGCCTACACCGTCGGTATTCTACGCGAACTCGGTTATCGCGTGATCGAAGCGCATGATGGCGTATCCGCCCTCCGCCTGCTCGAGCGTGAGGATTTCGTCATAAATCTTCTCCTCACGGATATGGTCATGCCAAAGATGTCGGGGGAGGAACTGGCGCTGAAAGCTCGCAACCTGCACCCACACATCAAGGTGCTGTTCGCCTCGGGCTATACCCGCGATGCGATCATGCATGACGACAGGCTCGATATTGGTGTCGACTTGATTTCCAAACCCTTTACCTATGTGACTCTGGCTGGAAAAGTGCGTGACGTGCTTGATCGCGTGCAAGCGTAGCGCCCATCGAGGATACAGCTTTCGGCGGAATTAGGCGCTCGAAGGGCACACAGCGATGATCTTTCCTGGTCCGAGGTTGGCTGAAGGGCGGGGCGCCACGACGTATTCGCTGACGCCGCCAAGCAGCGCCAATCGGATGGGACGTAGTTTCGGAGCTCCGATCGATCCGTCGGCGTGGCTGGCGCCTAGCGCCGCGGGACAGAGAGTGAGAGGGTGCGGCGATTTTCATGGCGGACCGAACCCGAGAAAGGGCGGCGCTTTCTCCCATCCGCATGGTGGACAGCCTCAACGATGGCTGGATCGACTTCGACCGCAGCGCGCGCGGTCGCGAAGGGGGAGACTGGTCTGGATGTTGTCCTATCGGCGCACATCGTATGCTGACGGAAGGGTGCTGAGGCGGCCTCTGATCTGCGGCTTTGCGCTAAAATCAGCCGCTAAGCCTAGTCGAAAGTGATCCCGCAAGCGACTGTTCGCGGAAGGCGCGGGCGCACGGTGGTTATTGCGTGGATTGCGGTCGGGCCGCATTCGCGTGCAGAAAAGCGCATCTTATCGGGAGGCTTCGATGCGCCACAATTCGAATGTGTTTTGCGCGCTTCTGTTGGCGGCACTTGCCGCGACACCAGTTGCTTCGCAGTTGAACAAACGGGACCACGCTAGCGAAACTTTGGCGAAGCTCGACCTTCAGCAAAAGGAAATGGTGGCTACAGCGGATGTCGACGGACTGGCAGCGCTCTCGGCGCCGGAGCTAACGATCAATGCGCCTACGGGACGTGTGCTTACTCGGGAGCAGTTCCTTGCCATGATGCGCAATGGCCAAATTGGCGCCGAGAACTTTGAACGCTCGGTCGAAAGTGTGGCGGTGAACGGCAACGTGGGCGTGGTGATGGGCGGCGAGGTTTTCACCCCGACCGCGCAAAGCGAGCTTGGACGCATCTATGGAGCTGTCCCTCTGAAGCGTCGTTACACCAATATTTATGTCCGCACCGGCGGCACATGGCGATGGTTCGCGCGACATGCGAATGTGGTGCCGGTAAAGTAAGCTGCGTCTGCTTGACGTGGAAGCGCTCCGGCGGCTTTGCGCCCTAATTGCCGCCGTTCGACGAAACCCACTCGAAATCCAAAACCTGCCGTTCCCTGCTGGGGCCAACCGCAAAAAGTGTTCCCTGCTTGTTGTTGCCGGATGCCGTCACAAAAGTGTAACTCTTCGCGACGCCGTAATGGCGAGGGAGCTTCGTAATGGCGAGGGAGCTTCGCCATTCGTCAGATTGCAGCCTTGCCTTACCGCCCTGTTGGGAACGCGATCGAAGCACCCCTCAACATTCTGCTCGTTATATCGCGGCAGACGAAGCACTGGGTCATCCCGAAGGGCAATCATCCCACCGGCGTCACGGCGCACAATGCGGCGGCGATCGAGGCGGAGGAGGAAGCCGGCGTGCTCGGGCTCGTCTGCCCGACGCCGCTCGGTTCGTCGTTATCGCAAGCGCCGCAACAACGGCGCGTCGCTGATGATCGACGTCCATGTCCTTCCCGCTCGCGGGGAATACCGAGCTTGGTTGGTGGAAGGAACGGCCCGAGCGAGAACGGCGCTGGTTCAGTCTTGCCGAAGCGGCGGAAGCCGTCGACGAACCTGATCTGCGCGACCTGATCCGCTCGTTCGGGCCGGTGGATTTCAAGGCGGCGGCCCGCCGCAATTCCCTCCTCGGCACCGTCGCCTACAAATTGAAGGTTGGTCACATGTTCGCCTGGTTCCAGCGCCTTTTCCCCAACAGCGGCAATTTCTTCGAACTGTTCGAGGCGCATGTCGTGACGTTGGTGGCCGCCGCTGACGCGCTCGCGCGGCTGCTGCAAGACGGCAATCCGGATCATATCCGCGAGATCATCGAGCGCGAGAATGACGCCGACGAGATCAACCGCGAGGTGCTGCGCACGGTGCGCGAGACCTTCCTGACCCCGTTCGATCGCGGCGCGATCGTCAGCCTGATCGGATCGCTCGACGATGCGATCGACGAGATGCAAGCGACCGTCCAGGCGATCAATCTCTACGAGGTGAATACCTTCGAGCGAGAGATGAAGGACATGGGCGCAATCATCGTTGATGCCGCCCGCATCACCGCCAAGGCCATGCCTCTGCTGGCGTCGGGCCCGCGTAGAGGGCGATCCTCGACACTGTGCTACAATCCACAGATCGGCGCGGATCAACTGGATTGGAACTAGACCTTGGTCGAAGCGGCCTTGCGGTCCGCGCCCTTCAAACGCTTCGTTAATGGAAATCCGCTTTGTGCCGAGAGTGCATTTGAACGCGTCCTTTTCAGCGGCAATCAGCCCGTCCGCCTTAGTGCCCACGGCACTGAAGCGTGTGAGCGACGGCGTGATTTTGTATCAGATACGGCTCGATACCGAAGCGATGCTAGTTCGCGGCGAAGCCCGAGATTGCTGGTCGCTCGACGAGACCGATCGCTACATTGCCGCCCTTAAATCCTGCGTGGTCGCAAGTCGCGCGATGTTCGGACGAGTTCGCGTGTTGGTTGATCGTCGCGACGTGTCGATACAGTCGGCAGATGTCGCCGCGCGCCTCGCGGTGGCCAATAGCGCCATCTTCCAGGCCGACGATCGGATAGCGTTGGTGGTCGATAGCAGTTTAACAAAAGCGAGCCTCAGGCAGCGAATGCCGCACGTCGGCACAAAGGCGTTTCTCTCGATTACCGCCGCAGAGACCTGGCTGATCGCCTGACGACGCCGTTGCCTAGCGCGGTCTCTTTTACTCCTGAAGAAGCCATGCCAGAGCCTCCGGCTCGGCGACAAACTGGCGCGATTCCACCAAGACTTTCTCGACGGTTCGATTCACTTGCCGTTGGGTGAGAGTAGGACGCGCGGCGTCCCCCATAATCACGGCGGTGCGTCGGGCAGGCCGACGGCGCTTAATGTCTTCCCCAGCCCGCATCATCGCTTCGAGCACTTCCTGCGATTGGACGCCCCGACCACTCATGTCCGAAAGATTGTCGTATTCGACATCCGGCCTCTGCGCGAGGTTTGCCCAGACCTGGTCGATGAACTCGGTCACCGTTTTAGTAGGCCAGAAACCCACTATTCGCATGGTCAAAATATTATTGTAGGTCGGGTGCCACGCGACGGCGAACCCTGGGTGATCTGACATATTTTCCTCGCGAACACTGCGGTTCTTGCGGCAGTTTCCGCTAGTAGCAGGGGGCAGTTAAAGAGGCCTTACGGACAACGGCGGCGCCTTCGTCTACGTCGCTGATACCAACGCCGATGGCCCGCCTCCCAGTCGTCGCTCCGATTACGGCGCGTTGTGATTGCTTGGTAGGATCAGCGTTTAGCCGGGCTACCGACGATCCATTCCAGCTCGGCGATCTTGTTTACGACGATCGGGGAAAGGCAGGTCTTCGACAACATGTCGTCTACGGTCATCATTCCGACGCTCTGCGCCGCGCCTCCTCTTTTTCGCTCTCCATGACTTTGCTCGCCTTGGCTAATCCATTGGTGACCAGTTTATGTATCGTCCCTAGGTTGAGACGCCGTTTCGCGACCGATCGCGGGCGCGCGTGAATGCAGCGGAGAGCCTATGGATCCGCCTTTGGAAAGCAGCGTTTATGTCTGTCGCAGGTAGCCTTCCAAGGAGCAACCAATGAAGAAACTCGCGATGATCGTGTCGACCGTCGGTCTGGCTGCCAGCTCAGCATCCCCTGTGCATGCGAAGGGCTGCATTCGAGGCGCTATCGCGGGCGGAGTTGCCGGGCACTTTGCCCATCACCATGCCGTGGTGGGTGCTATGGGTGGCTGCGTCGCTGGCCATTATTACTACAAGCACAAGGCGCGTGAAGCCGCGGCTCAGCGGCAGGATGCCGAGCGTCAGCGGCAGGCTTCGGCACGTTGACTTGAGATCGCAGGCGACCGGCAGCCGACGGTTAGTCAGCTTATCGTCGCCAATCTCGCGATTTTCTACGGTGAGAAGCGGACACACTTTGTTGGGCGGGATAAGCCGGCTCCCGGCTGAGCGCGTTCTGACATAATGGACTGGCTTCGTCTTCCACTTGAACGAGCATCGACCGCAGTTTCGAACTTTGCTGCAAACAGCGTCGTCCAGGCGGTAGTCCTCGTTGGCTGCGTTGCATGGCTGGTGTTTGGCGGCGGCGAGGCAGCATTGGCTTCTGCGTTGACGATCGGCGGCTTCATCCTTACCCAGATGGTGCTCAATCAACAGCGCCGCCGCGACAACGCGCTGCATCTTAAGATCGACGAGCTGATCGTCGCCATGAAAGGCGCGCGTAATGAAGTAGCGGGTGTCGAGGGAGCGGCGGAAAAAGAGATCGAGCGGCTCCGCGCAGAGAGAGGCGACTAATCGATCACCTGCCCACACCGGGCGACGTTCGAAACTATCGTGTGCCGCAACTGTTGGAAAGCTGCCAGCCGATTTGGGGGACGACCTTTTTTCCGGTGGCAGGCCAGGCCGAGGCGGCGCCCCCCGTCATTCTCGGCCTGGCCTTACTTCGGGCCACGAGCGTGCAGATTTTCAAAGCGCTCGCCGGATACATCGTTTCCAAAGTTCGTTGCGGCGGGTCAGGACACGAAGAGGGGCCTAACTCATGAATATTAAAAGCCTTTCTCCAAGGGCGCGCTCTCTGGTCGAAGTGGTGCGCGACGTAGCAACCGACGAGAAATTTGAGCTGGTCGAATTCGATGAAGACGGCGACATCGTCACGCTCACATTTAGCCGTGACATAGATGTCGAGAACGGCGGCGATGACGAGAGCGATGAAGAGGAAGAGGACGACTAAGCCGCGCCAGCGTTTCCCGGCGCTGCGCATGGCATCATGTGTGCGAGTCGGACTGTGGAACGACAACACGCGGCTCGACGAGAAATGCGTTTCCCTTGCGCCGACGTTCCGCCGTCCAGCACGGGAAACGCATTTATCGCCGATGACGATCGCGGCGCTGAGCCAGGCGGCTAATAAGGTTGCGGGCGAGGTTCGGACTGAGTTGGGCAGTAAAACAGCGCACCCGCGCTTCGAAGCGAGGACACTTGCGCGAAGTCAGTGCGATCCTCCTCGCAAAGGCCCCAATCATTGGCGGAAGCGCTCGAATCGATGCGGGCGTCGGTGGACGGGGGCACAAGATGACATTGAAGCAGCGGCTGGTTATGGCGTTTGGCATATTGACGCTGGCCGTGGGGCATACCGCCCCCGTCGCCGCGCAGAGTGTCACGCTCGCGCAAAGCACAACCGCATAGGGCTCCACGACCTCCTATCTAGGTCAGAGCTTCACGGCGGGTTCGGTGGGTGCGAACTATGACAATATCCAGGTCGCCTTTCTCGATCAGACTGCTTCATCGCGTTTGCTGACCGGTAACCTCTAACTTTATAGCGCGCCCTATACCGGCACGCCGGATGGGTTAGCGGCTTCGACGGCCTCACCGGATTTTCTCGCCATCGCGAATGCCAACAACAGCATCTTCACCTTCGACCCGGCCGTTTCGCTGACCGGCGGTTCAACTTATTACATGTATACCGACTTCTCTTTCCTGTCGTCGGGCAGCGCTGGCAATCCCTATGCGGGCGGTGACGTGTTTTTCACTACCAGTTCCAACTTGGCGTTCATCGCCAATACCTCCCAAGATACCGCGTTCAGCGTCAGTGGCATCGCCGCCGCGCCGGAGCCGGCCTCTTGGGCGATGATGATCGGTGGCTTTGGCTTGGTCGGCGGCGCGATGCGGCAACGGAAAAGAACAGCAACTGCTCTCGCCTGACGAGCCCGGCTGCGGTACATAGCCACTGTTTTCGGATGATGCTGGCAGTGCCTGCTTATTACGGGGTGCTCAGGAGTTGCGGGATTTTCAATGACATGATGTACGGGCTTTTTGCCGTTCTGATACTCTTCTCCGCGCTGTGCGGGATAATGCTCTGGTCGCAGATCACGCCGCATAGCTATGGTTTGGATCAGGGTATTCGGAAGCGTCGGGGCTGGCGGCGCTGGCTCAGTCGTCGTGGCCGTTAGTCTGCGCAGGAGGGATTTGGCTTTGAGCGCGGTGGGTGGACCGACCACTTACATCAGCCCGCACTAAAGCTTACCGCAAAGATTCTGCTGGGGTTCCCAGGTCGGTAAACCTATGTAGCCACAAACGAACTGGGGGACTCGAGCAATGGCGTTGACGCGACTAATTGGTGCAGCGAGCCTGCTTTTGTTGATTTCTGTGGTCCCGGCCAAAGCACAAACAACGACTATTGGCACCGGAAACGGCCAAGGTGGATCGCTCTTGGTGGCGAGGCCAGACCTTGCATTAGGTCAATCCATAACGTCGCCGGGTCAGTCGCTCCAAACTGTGTCCTTGCAGGTGCTCAGTGGCGATCCGGCAAGCACCTACAGCTTTGGCGTTTATGATTACAACGCTGCGACTTCTACGATTGGCCAGCAGCTATATCTCACCCAATTTAATCCGCTCGCATCTGGTACGTTGACGTTAAACAACATCAACGTCGCCACCACTGCCGGTGATACTTACGCCTTTGCTATTACGCCCTACTCAGCAAATCCGGGCTCAAGCACCGTCACGTTTCGGGCTATCAACGTGGGAAATACGGGGGAATATTACTCCGGCGGCAGTTACTTCAACCTCGGCAGCAGCGGCAATCCTGAGGGCGCGGTAGTAAACACTTTTGCTAATAATTACGATCTTCAATTTTCGGCCGTATTCGCAGCTGCCATTGCGCCAGAACCAGCATCATGGGCGATGATGATTAGTGGATTCGGTTTCATCGGCAGCGCCGTTCGGCGGGCAAGGCGTAAGGATCAAGCGTTGTCTTTGGCCTGAAGTTTTAAAACGCTTCTACTGCGTCAAGGAGATCCATGCTTAAAACGATGATCGAAAGGTTGCACCCGAAATCTGCAGGCTCGAATGGCGAGACCCGGATGAAGTCTGCATCGGCGAAGGTCACGTTACCTGGCTGACGTGGTTTGGCTGGCAGGTACATGTTGTGGAAGCGCGCGCCATCATCGAGGCGATGCGCGAGCCTACCGAAGCGATGAAAGCCGCGTGGCTCGGCAGTGGCCAGAAAAGCGTGACAGCGATCCGTGATCGGAGTGCCATGATCGACGCGGCGCTCGGCGAGCAGCCTGAGTTCGACCCGCCCCGCTGACCGGCAGGAACTATTCTGCCTTCGAAGCGCTGCGGTGCGACAGGGGTCGACGGATGATTTTTTTCTGCCAGTTCGGGATACATCGCTGGATTACCAAGGAAACTGCGCGCGCGGGCACCACCGTCTCGCGGTGCCTGCGCTGCGGCGCACTGAAAGTGCGCCATGCTCAAAAGAAAAAACCGTTGCAAAACAAATAGAATGTGGGGAGCTGTCAACGGGAGAAACGGTGAATCGGTCTAGGAGAGAGAAAGTGGCAAAGCCAACTGGCGCGGTGTCGCCAAGTCCCACCGCTTTCAGTTCGCACGTCCCTCGCGCCCGACGCCATCCGTTTGGCGCTCACGGAATCCTGCTGGCGGCCCCCGCATCGCTAGTGCTTTGGGCAGCCCTGATTCACTCTGCGACCGCGATCTTCCATTGAGCGCATTCGGATAGAAATATTCTAGTTTTTGAGTCACGCGATTTAAACGCATGCAGGCCTGCCCGGATCAGACGATCGCCCGTGCCGCCGTCAGCACCGCCAGACTATGCCCATCCGGCTTGGTCCACATGTAGAGCGGCAGCCGCGCCAGCACGAGCGCGCGCGTGAACGCCGGATCGTCGCCGGTGCTGCCCCGTGTTGTCGGCGACGTCCTCGCCGCCATGCGCCAGCGACTTGATGTGATCGCCTTTGGTCGCGAGAGTCACCCGCCCCGCCTTGGTGCAGTGCTCGCACAAGCCGTTGGTGCGGGCGAGACGGCCCTTGCGTGCAACTTGGCCTGCTCGGCCACGGATGCGATTATCAAGCCAATTACGCTGCCATGTCTTGGCCATACGCGCCTCCGAGCTAAACCTCGCCGCTTCGGTAGGCCGGGAGGCGGTACCGAGGCGGGCCTACCGGGTCGTCCCGGACGGTCGGACGTTAGGGCGTGAACGGTTGTGACGACGAACCGATGCGAACTGATTGCGAATCGTCGCAACTGCATGCAACCGGATTAAACCGCATCGTGTTGATCACGCAGCAAGATTTCATGACGGAGGGGGCATGGAAGACAATTTACGAGCGCGAAGCGCGGCTGAGGACGCGCTTCACCTTTGGGTGGCAAACCGCGACGAACCTGAGCGACGCGCGCATGCACCGGCCCTACTGGAAAACATGATCGACGTTCTCAGCAAAGCCCCTCGCCAAGATTTTGCGAAGGATCAGATACTAAGGGCGATCAAAGCCATTTGGCGGAGCGACACGGGATCTGCCGGTCTACATTTGACACTTGCCATGAGAGACGTGCCTCACGCGCCAGTCGATATCAGCTGGAACGATCTCCGAGATCGGGTCGCAAAGCTGCGCCGCGGATATGCCGAAGACTGACAATCACCGCCGCATAATCAGCAGCCGGTAAGCTCTACTTCACCGGAACACAGCGCGCACCGCACCAGCGATGCGCTCGCCTTCGGCTGTCAGCGCGTCGGATCGAGCAATTCACCGCGACGGGTCAGATATGTCGGCCGCACGGTCGTGCAGATCGCCAGCCCATTGCTCAAGGGCGCGAGCATTGGCGATGTGCGACGGCTCGGGCATCGCTGCTTCGGTGACAAAAATTTAACCAATATCGCACAGAAGGGCAGCAGGTCGGATGTATGGCCTTTTGCTCGCTCTGCTCGCGCACGTCCCCCGGTTCCAGCGCGGGCAGAGCTTCGAGCTCTCAGCAACTACGCCATGCCTTCGAACTTCGCTGAAGCGAGCGCTTCAACATTCAGAGCGGCGGTCGCAGGAGAACGACGCTCCAGATCAACCGGCCGGAAAGTCGCTGCAGCAACGGTGCCCCCCTTTCGGGACTATTCAGTCTGTATATCATTTGGAAGCAAACGCCAAGCCTCGATCGGGCGCTGTCAAAGCAACGTGGCACACAGCGGTGTTCGATGATGCCGGGATCGGATGAGCCGCAAATCTCAAGCCCTACCACCCAGTCCGTTTCGGCGTTTAAGCTCATCACCCGAGGTGAACCGCCTCGTGATGATGATTGGCGTTCGCTTCCCGCTGTCGTCGCGGAATGTGGAGGATCTGCTGTTCGAGCGCGGCATCGACATCATTCATGAAACTGTACGGATGTGGTGGAACAGGTTCGGTCCGATGTTCGCCTGTGATATCCGTCGGCAGCGCGTCTTGCGAATGCGCGGAATGTCGCCGGCACCTTTTTGTGGAGCCGCTGGCGCGCGATGCGGAACAATGCCTCCTCGGAGTTGGGCGCCGGCTGGCAGGACTGGGAGCGCTTCGCGGCCGATCTCGCAACGCTCACGCGAGGACCGCCCCGTCCGCAAGGACCGAACCAAACCGTGGGGCCCCGACGACTTCGAAATCCAGCCCGCCTCGTTCGTCGATCACCCCAAGGTCAGTACACTCCATTGCCGGCGCTGGCGGACCATGCTGTGCCGGGCCGAAAAGCCTGACGACCGCGGTGCCGTCGAGGAATGGCGCGACTTCGATCGCTTCGAGGCCGACATCGCGGCGAGCTGCAGCCACTGCGCGGTCATGATCCCCAAAGACTGGCATCAGGCCTGGGGCCGGCTAACTTTGACTGGGCACGCAGGCGGACCTCAGCCGACTAGTCGGCCTACACGGTACCAAGCATGCCCTCATGACGATCATCGCATCCCCGTCTATAAACGCTGGCAGTCGATGAAGAATGTTGCCCGCCGGCAGGGGTTCGAGATCGATCAGGCATGGCTAGATTATCCTATTTTCCGCGCGGCCGTCGGAGCAGGGGTCAAGACGGGGATCATCCTGATGCGGCCGGACCGCACCCAGCCGTTCGACCCCGACAATTTCGCTCTCGTTACCAGGTTCGCGCTGAAAGCTTTTCCAACAAATCGCAGTCATGGTTAGACCGGGACGCCGCTCCATGAGTGCTGGGTCGGGGTGCGCGCACGCGCAGCCAGCAGCATCCAGGGTTGCGATCCGCGCTGGGCAGATTTTCCTGCCTTCGCCGCCGATGTCGGCGGCGACCGGCCTAATTGCGACTTCGAGCGTACCGATAGGACCCGTTCTTATGGCCCCGCCAATTTCTTTTGGGTCGACCGCGCCGACCGTCAGGCGTCGGTCGAGCAGGCGCGCAATACCAAGCGGTTGGCAGCGCAGGCAAAGCGCGAGGCCCAGGCGGTTATCGTAGAAGGCGTCACGTATTGTGGCCTCTACGCGCTCGCGTCTGCTTACGCCGTGCCTGTCGCGACCGTTTGCCTAGGCGTTCGGCAGGGGAATGACGCCGCAAGAGGCGGTGTTGACGCCGAATAAGTTGATGGCTGCCGCTATGCCCATCCATCTCGAGGGCAGTATTTTCCAAGCAAATAGCAGGCGCTGCTTATGTTGCAGAGCGCTACGGCATCCCGCGCAACACGATGCAATTGCGGCTAAACACTTGATTGACGTTCGAAGTGGCGGCGCACAAGCCGCTGCGCAAATTGACTCGTTCAGGGTAAACCGTCGTATTCAGGCCGCCGCACCGGGCTGCTTCATACAAGTGAGCGCGTGGAAGCCGTCAGGCAGCTCATGGCCCAAGAGTCGCTTGGCAGTTTCTGGTATTTGCTGCCTGTCGGCTGGGCACCCCATATACGGCCGTTCGCACAATCGCTTAGCGTTCTCAAAAGCTGCCCTACTCTCATCAAGCTTTCGCCTTGCCGTTTGCACGCCGCAACGCGAAAAGTAGTCATGGCCGACAAGACCGTGACAGCGAACAAAATCACTCTCACGTTGCTCGTTGCGGCCATCCTGCTGCCGTCGCTGATCTTCGTCGCCTTACAATTCGGGTTTGGGTACCGGGCGGAGCGTCAATCGCTCGAGACCGCGACGCTCGCCAAGGCCGATGCCATTATGGCCGAGCTCGATGGCAACATGCAGCGGACGCGCGCCTCGGCGCTGGCCCTCGCGAGCGCCGCAACCGTAAAGCGCGACGATTGGGCTGGTGCCTATGTAAGGGCGCAGGAGTTGCGGGCGCTCAACTACGACTGGAAGTCGGTCCGTCTGATCGACACGCAGAGCGGTCAGGAAATATTCGACCTTCGCCGGCCCTTTGGCGAGCGTAAGCCCTTCCGAGTCGATCCGGCGATCGTCAAGCGCCTGGCAACGGCGCCACTCGCGTTCGAAAGCATCACGAGGTCGGGTGAAGGCTGTCCGTGTATCGCCGTCGACGCGCCGGTTCGGCGCAATGGCGCGATCCGATACGTCATGAGGATCATCCTTGATCCTGCGATCTTTCAGAAGGAACTAATCGCGCGCGCGCCGGCCGAGGGCACAAGCGCGATCGTCGACGGGTCGGGCAGGTTCATTGCCCGCACGCAAAATTTCGCGGACCGTGTCGGCAAACCTGCCACACATTTCGTGCTCGACGCCATCCGGGGCGGTCAGCGCGGTATCTATCAGGGCGTCACCTTCGAAGGTCTCGCGAATTACACGGCGTTCTCGACATCCCGGATCACCGGATGGTCAACGCATGTCGCTGTGCCGAAGGCGCGCTTCGATACGCCCTTGTGGTGGTCCAACTTCGCGTCGACCGTCGCGCTGGTCATCAGCATCGCGCTTGCGGTCGGACTCGTCTGGACGCTGATGCGCGTGATGGTGGCGCAGCGCAAAGCCGACGAACGCGTGCAGCAGGCGCTCCGCCTCGAGGCGGTCGGTAAGATGACCGGCGGAATCGCGCACGACTTCAACAACATGCTGGCGATTGTCATCGGCAGCCTCGACCTGGCGCGGCGACGCCGCGCGAGCGGCCGGGACGACGTCGATCGTTATATCGACAATGCAATGGACGGGGCCAATCGCGCCGCCGAGCTCACACGAAGATTGCTCGCATTCTCACGGCGCCAGAAGCTCGAACCTGTCGTCACCAACGTCAATCATCTGCTAAAGTCCATGGCGCCCTTACTGAGCCGTACGCTTGACGAGACGGTCCGACTTCGGTTCGACTTCGAGGATCTCGTCTGGTGCGTCCTCATTGATCGCGGTCAGTTTGAGAATGCGATCGTCAATCTGGCGGCGAACGCCCGCGACGCGATGCCGACAGGCGGCGAATTGATCATCGCAACCGCAAACGTGAATTTGTCTTCTTCACAAGCGGCTCGCGTCGACCTTTCCGCCGGGGATTATGTGCGCATACGGATCATCGACAATGGCGAGGGCATGTCCGCCGAAACGATCCGTCGGGCTTTCGAGCCATTCTTCACAACCAAGGAAGTCGGGCGCGGCACCGGGCTTGGACTGTCGCAAATCTACGGTTTTATCGATCAGTCGGCCGGTCGCGTGCGGATCCAATCGCAACTTGGCGTAGGCACGACTGTAGAGATGTTGGTGCCCCGCAGCGAAAGGCTGGCCGCAGAAAATGAAGAGGTGCCCGAACTTCGTCCTATGGTGCCAACGGGATCGCCGGAGGAGATCATTCTCGTCGCCGAGGATGAAGAGATGGTGCGCCTGACGAACGTCGAGGCTTTACGCGAACTCGGCTATTTCGTGCGGCATGCTTCAAACGGTGCCGAGGCGCTCGATATCCTGGCGACCCAACCTGGCGTGAAGCTGTTGTTCACCGACATGGTCATGCCTGGCATGACCGGCCGTGAGCTTGCCGATGCAGCGCGGCGCGCGCATCCCGATCTCAAAGTCCTCTTCGCAACCGGCTACGACCGTGAAGAGGCAGCGCTTGGCGAAGTGGGCGGTGTCCGGGTCGAGCTGTTGCGCAAGCCTTTCGCGATCGAACATCTGGCTGTCAGGATCAGGACGCTGCTCGACGCCTGAGCTGCGCTCTCGGTCCGGCGTTCGCAGAACTGCGCGAGTGTCAGCAAACGCGGTCGCGCGAAGCCGGTAGTGCGCCGTGACTGCTACGCGCCTTAAAACCATTGCTCCGGCGGCTTTGCGCCTCAATTTCAGCCGCTCAGGCTTTCTAGCCATAGCCCAAAAGCCGCCGCTTGACAGCCGGGCAACTCAACCGCTTTATTGAGTACATGGGGACCGCGATCTCCCCACGAGGCTTCGGCCGAAGCATCGCGTCCAGATGATCGACGAGGACGCGCCATGCCTGCCAGTAATCAAATTGCTCCGGATAAACTCGCCCGTCTGATCGGGCTGCCGGGATCGCCGACGATCATCGACGTTAGAGCCCACCCCGAACAGGCCGTACCCGGATCGATATTACGCGATGTGGCGTCGCCTCTGACATGGGCTCGCGAGATCAATGGCGGCGTCGTAATCGTCGATAGTGATGGTTCGGCCGGAGCATCGATCGCGACGGTGCTGCGCAGCGACGGTCTTGCCGTCGAGGCGCTGGAAGGCGGCTTCAGTGCTTCGCGCGCGGGCAGCCATCTCACGGCTTCGCTGGGTGCCTTGCCGCCGCGCCACGACGACGGGCGGACGTGGTGGGTGACGCGCGCCCGGCCCAAGGTCGATCGCATCGCCTGCCCGTGGCTTATCCGCCGCTTCGTCGATCCCGCGGCGCGGTTCCTGTTCGTCGCACCGGTCGAGGTGCTGACTGTCGCGACGCAGCAGCACGCCGAGCCGTTCGACATCCCCGACGACCGTGTGCGCTGGAGCCATCGCGGCGAGCTTTGCACGTTCGATGTGATGCTGGAAGCGTTCGGGCTGTCCGATCATGCATCGCCGGCGCATCTCGCGACGATCGTGCGCGGCGCCGACACCGACCGGCTGGAGGTCGCGCCCGAAGCGGCTGGTCTCCTGGCGATCTCGCTCGGCCTGTCGCGAACATATTCCGATGACTATGCCCAGCTCGAGGCCGGGATGCTCGTCTACGACGCGCTCTACCGCTGGTGCCGCGATGCCCGCGACGAAAAACACGACTGGACCTCGCACACGCCGACCCGCGCCAAGACCGCGGCATGACCAGCGCGACAGTGAAGCGAGGCGTGGCCTCGCGGCTGCGGGCGATCTTTCTTGTGATCGCGGTCTGTAGTGCCGCCGAGGGCGCGCCGGCCCGCGCCCAGAACCCGCCACCCACAAAGCAAGGCCTCGATATCGGCGCGTCGATGCGGCTGCGGTATGAAACGATCGACGGGCAGGTGCGGCCCGGATTCAACGCGAGCGATGCGCTGATCGACCTGCGCACTATAGTGACCGCCACCTACAAGACAGGACCGCTCCGCATCGGTGCCGAGGTGTACGACAGCCGCTCCTGGCTTGCCGATGCGCGCACGCCGATCTCGACCAACGAGGTCAACACGCTCGAGCCGGTGCAGGCGTGGGTCGCGGCGGATATCGCGCATCCGTTCGGCGCGGGCACGGCGCTGACGGTGAAGGCGGGGCGCTTCCTGCTCGATCTCGGCTCTCGGCGTCTCGTGGCGGCGGACGATTATCGCAACACGACCAACGCCTTCACCGGCCTGCGCGCCGATCTCGGGCTGAGGGGCGGGGTAAAGGCGACATTGGTCTATACACTGCCGCAGGCGCGGTTGCCGGATGACCTGCCCTCGTTGCTCGACAACAAAAGCGGGCTGGACCGCGAGAGTTTCGATCAGGTGCTTTGGGGCGGCCTCGTCTCGCGGGCCAGGACGGTCGGCGACGCGACGGTCGAACTCGGCTTCTTCCACCTCGGCGAGCGCGATGCGCCGGGCCGCCCGACGCGCGACCGGTCGCTCGACACGGTTGATGCCCGCGTGGTGCGCGATCCGAAGCCCGGCCGCATCCACTATCAGGTCGAGGGTATCTACCAGTCGGGCGGGATCAGCACCACCAATCTCGCGGGCGCGCCGCGTGTGCCGGTCAGCGCGTGGTTCGCGCACGCGGATCTCGGCTACACCTTCTCCGGCGGGTGGAAGCCACGACTGACGGCCGAGTTCGACATCGCGTCCGGCGACAAGGCGGGCGGGACCTATACCCGGTTCGACAGCCTGTTCGGCATGCGCCGCGCGGATCTCGGGCCGGTCGGGCTCTATAACACAATCGCGCGCACCAACGTGGTCACGCCCGGCGCGCGTGTTGAGGCGACGCCCGGCAAGCGGTTCGACGTGATGTTTAACTACCGCCTGCTCTGGCTCGCGGAACCCACGGACACCTTCTCCGGCACAGGCGTCCGCGACGCGACAGGGGCTTCCGGAAGCTTCGCCGGGCAGCAATTCGATGCGCGCGTCCGCGCCTGGATCGTGCCGGAGCGTTTGCGGTTCGAGGTGGACGGCGTGTGGCTTGCTAAGGGCCGGTTCCTGCTCAACGCGCCGAACGCCCCGGCCACTGGCGATACCAGATATCTATCTATCAACGTAACCGCATATATTTAAGCAAAGATACCCAATGAGAACGCGCACATGCCTGCCAGGAGCGCCCATGGTGCGAATGAGGCACTGGCCAAGACCCGGCGGCTAACGCCTTGCCGTACGAGGACTCGGTCCCAATCGACCTGCGCCTGCAAGACGCGCGCGTTAAGGGGATGTCCAAACCGTCGCGCCCACCGTCATGGACGTGTCGCACCGACTGCAGAAGCTTTCCTGTCGGTCGCGTAAATCGCACAACATCGTTCTCTAACCAGATTAAGTCTATTTGACGACTTGGCTGACCTGATATCCTAGGTTGCCAATATCTGGCTTATGAGGGGCCAGCGAATGCAATTCTCTGACTGCGGCATTCGCTTGCCAGTCTTGAAACTGGTCAATCGGCATCGGCCGGCCGGTGAAATAGCCTTGGATGTAATCGCATCCGAAGAGCTGCACGGCGCCGGCTTGTTCGGCGGTCTCGACGCCTTCAGCAATGACGCGCATCGACAAGCTGTGCCCAAGATCGACAATTGCGCGCAGCAATTCCGCACCTTGACGGCCATCGTCAAGTGCCCGGATAAAGCCGCGGTCGATCTTCAGAAAGTCGAAGCCGAAATCCTTGAGGTAGCTAAGGCTCGAATATCCCGTGCCGAAATCGTCGAGAGCGATCTTGATGCCGGCCTCGCGCAATTCCGCAATTGCGCGCCCTGCGGCGCGCGTATGAGTAACCAGCACGCCTTCGGTGATCTCCAGCCGGAGCTGGCCGGGCGATACACCATGCGCTTCGAGCCGGTCGACAATCTTACGTGCAAAGTCGCGACGGCGAAACTGAACCGGCGAGATATTGATCGCGACGGGCACGTCACCGAGCTGCTTAATGTGTTGAAGCGCGCGCTCAAGAACCCAGTCGTCGACGGCGACGATCTGCCCGCTTTCCTCCGCCAGCGCGATCAGCTTGGCGGGCGAGATCGGACCAAGCAAAGGATGAGTCCAGCGTAGCAGCGCCTCGGCACTGGTGAGTGTGCCATTGCGCGCATCGACCACGGGTTGCAGATGTAGATCCAGCTGGTTCCCGGACAGGGCCTCCTCCAAGCCCTGGCGCATCGTTCGACGGAAATTGAGCCCTTCGTCCATTTCGGCGTGAAAAATTTGGATTGGCTCGCGTTTGTCTTTCTTTGCTCGATACATCGCAATGTCGGCCCGGCGCAGCAGTTCGTTACCAGAGTGCTCACCAGCATGGCCAAAGGCGATGCCGATAGATACGCCCACGCTCAAATAGTGTTCTGCGGTCTGGACCGGCGCGACCAGCGCGTCGATGATCGCGGTCGCGAATGCTTCCAACACCAACTGTGCGTCATCGCCCAAGGCGACAGCACCGAATTCGTCGCCACCGAAACGCGCAAGGATCACTCCATCCGGCATAACGCTGGAAAAGCGCGCCGCAATGGATGCAAGAAGCTGATCGCCAACATCATGGCCGAGACCGTCATTGATCTCCTTAAACCCGTCGAGATCGGCGAAAAGTAAAGCGGCCGACGCCGCGCGCGTACCCGAAAGGCATTGGTCTAGCGCCCGCATGACAACCGTGCGACGTGGCAGGCCAGTCAAGGGATCAGGCGTGTCGTCCGGAGCCGCCGCCATTCGTTTACGTAGAAGGATCGCAAGCCCACCAAGCACAAGGCAGCCTGGAATGGTCGCCAGGAGCACAGTTGGGGCGGCCACAGTCGCAACCCCAGAAGCGAAAGCAAAAACAGCCATCGGAAGCGCGCCGTCAGAAAGTGTCCGCCGCCACTTCCTCAAATCTGGGCGCGCTCCCATAACCTGCGTCGAAGGCAGTTCATTTGATGGTCTGAGGCTTACGCCTACCGTCGGCGTTGGCCCGGCTAGCCGATCGCTATCCGCGATGACTGTGAGCAGGTTGCGGCTGGCGGTCATCACTTGCCACAGGCGCGCCGCGTCATGATCGCGTTCGTCAATTTCGGCTTCCTCCAGCAACAATTCGCTGTAGCCTACGACCACATTCAGGGATGTGCGTAATTCGTGGCTGATCCGCGCCATAAAGGCGACGGCGCGGCGGTCGTCTTCCTCGAGCTCAGCAATCGTCTGGCGAGCCGCGCGCGCAACGTCGTCGTGACGACGCGCGATCCGCGCAAGCTTGGATCCATCCTTCCGGACGCGGCCGAAATAGACCGCGATGACCGCGACATAGCAAGTGGCTGTGAAGGCCGAGGCCATGAAAAGAAAGCCAAGATCAGGCGCCGATAGCCGCGTGGGCGAAGGCCAAAGCAAGTCCGCCAATCCGAAAAGCAGGCCCTCTGTCGCAATTGCAACAGTCCATCGATGCACTGCCCCGGGAATGTAAAGAAAACCCAGCAGCACGGCCACGATGATCCAAGGCGAGAACGGGGAGCTGATACCACCAAAAAAGTAGGCCCCCGTGAGGCTGATCCCGCTGATCAACATCACTGAAAGGAAAGCGGCCTTCTCCAGATGCCGTCGCGCGAGGCTCGGGATCAGCCATTGCAGAACCACCGCCAAAACCGACAGCGCGCCGACAGAAATCGGCGAGGGATCAACTGTGATCAGCACGCCGCATACCGTCAGACCGAACAGCGGCCCAAAAGCATGGAGAATGAAGAAGCTGCGCGCCCGGATGTCGTCGGATGACAAAGGGTCACGCCGGAGCCGCGCCGATCGGCTCCGCGATGCTGCGTTAACCCAAAGCGAGGAAAGGACGTCGCCGCTCATAACGGTCCATTAAGCCGCTGGCGTTAACTGCGGGTTACACGGAGGTGCAAGGGCTTGATCAGGCAGAGCAAATTTCCTTCTTCGGTGATCGATCGTCTGAAGGCTGCTTCGATGGAAACCGCCCCTGCTGCCTTGGCGGCCGAAGCCGTTCACGGTGCGCCTGACCAGCGCTGCACCCGAATGTTCGTACTGAGTCACATTTATGGACCATGCATCGGTCTATGCCTCAGTATCGTGCTCCTGGTTCTTGGCTTTGCGCCAGACGGGCGCCTTTTGGCTTATTCGGCCCTTGTTGCTCTCTTTTGGTTGTACCCGCCAATTTTGGCTGCTGGCGGGTCCCATAGGGCGCTGAGCTTGCTGTCTTTGCAGCACCTGACGGTAACCGTCTTCTGGGCGAGCTATGCCTATGGCGGATTGAAATCACCGTTTCTTCTATGGCTTGTATTTGTGCCGCTGCTCGCATCCTTCTATCTGACACCGCCAATCAAGATGTGGCTGTTGATGCTGTTAATCTTGGGAGTTGAGACGGTTGCTTTCGTACATTTGCTTGGCTCATTGCCGCCGGGGCAGGAAATTGAGCAGGGCGTAAAAACTTGGCTTGCTTTGATCTCAATCGTTTCAGCCTGCGCCTATATTGCCATGATGGCGATCGAACTTGGTCGTAGTCTGGATTCACGAGACGAATTGGCACTTGAGGCAGCCGAATGCCGGATGGCCGCCGATACGTTGGACTGTCGCGTAACAGACCTTTGCAAGCTTCAGGCGGCCCGTCTCGCGAGCATCTCTAGACTCGAGGCAGAATGTCGTGCACCCTTGGCCGAATTGGTTGAGAACTGTCACCATGCGGTCGGTCAAATGCACTTGGACGGCAACCGCTCAGATCGCTCCGATATGGAAAGCATTGATATAGCGATCCAGCGACTGCAGGAAATATTGGACGAGGTCCGCTGTTTCTCCTCGGCTAAAAAGACCATCATACCAGCGCAAAATTATTCAGGTAATTGAATGCAGGGCATCTCTATAGTTGGAAAGCAATCAAAGATAGAGTATCTCGCCGTAAAGGCGAGGCGGTCGTGCTAGATTTTTGCTGAGTTTGTAGTGGACTTTGTATCCTCGTTTCCCCTGACAAATGCTGCCCGATTTGAACGCCGTCCGGCGTCTCAAAACAAGTATCGCCTTTGACGGCGTAGAATGCTTCCGACCCCGAGTGGACATGCAATGGCGCCGTGGTGCCGAGGCTGAAGATGGAGCGGAGATATTCTACGGCATAGGTGCCGGCAGGCGCGACCGGAAGAGGGCCGACAGTGGTTATATGTTTGCCGCCGCGCGACCGCCATCCCGCGTTCGCTAGGGTGAAAAGCCGGGTCGATCCAAACGCATCCGCAATCACGCTGCTTGCGATGGCAACTCGCTCGGCGGAGTTTTTTGATGAAAACCGATCAAGGTGCCAAAAGACTTTGCCGGCAGCCAAGGCGGGGAGTTCTTTTCTCGCAAGCAGGCATGCTGAGCCTGTTTCTTCAACCGGGCCGCATAGGCGCGTTGTCGGTTGGGCAGATGTTTTCCAGGGAAACGCGGCCGCTGCTGATATCGCAACAAGCCCGACAAACAGCCCGCATCGTCCCATGCTCCCGAAATGCTATGCAAACATGTCTGCCTTCAGACGGCAAAACAACTGATTAAAAATGCAAGGATCAAGGCGGAAGAGGGCGTTCCAAAATGGCCGAAGCCGGCGGCGACTTTGCGCCCTAATTTCAGTCGTTCGAGCGTCTTGCCAATGATGCCAAAAGCAGCCGTTGGCTCAGTCGACCGATGAACCTCTGCGGCGGGTTGCAAGCGGTCTTTCGTTTTGGCAACTATTGTGCGGATGCCGGCGCGTGCACGACATCGCCAGCGCCGACGATCAGCGATTTCTCCCGTACATTTCGAAGTCGAAGGTGCCTTCCAGCACATGTAATGTCTCGGCCTCATCGAAATGAACGTGCCGCGGCGGTGAGAACCGGACATTGCAATCCGTAAGGCTGCGACCGATCCTCAAAAAGCTTTGAGCCGCAAACTTGTGAGCTGGCGACCGTTGGCAATCTTCTCGCTTCGATGGACTCTGCGACAGGGCTTCACGAACGTTGCGCAGCGTGGCGTCTTACGATCAAAGGGTCTGGTGACCGCGACTTAACCTCAGAAAAGCAATTTCGCCATCTTGTTTGGTGAGGGAGCGATGTCCGAGCTCATTCGGACGCACCCGTGGGCAGAAACGCCGTTATTGCCCGCGAACATCGGGCCGAACCTGTTCCGCCAATGCCGCACGGTCTCGTGGCAAATATCGATGCCGCGTTCGAACAGCAGGTCCTCGACGTTTAGCAACGACAGCGGGAAGCGGACACACATCAGCGCTACCAGCCGAATCACCTCAGGCGACGAGCGGAAGTAGCGGAACGGCCTGGCGCGTTGACGGGGCGAGACATTCACGCCGCTTACCGTGCGCTCCCTAACGCCCAGTGCATTTGGTTTGACAGAGCCGTATTACTCTTACATCCCGATGGCCCCCGATGAGCCTTTTTCCTAACCCGCGGTGACTCCCCCGTCCACGCTTAGGCAGGCACCATGAACTGCCGATCCGCGCGGCGAGGCGACAAATGCGACCAGTTCTGCCACCTCGATCGGGTCGACCGCCGGGCGGAGCCCGCTATAGCGCGCCATCAGGTCTCGATCTGCTGCATCCGGGATCGAAAGGTCAGTGCCGATATTGGTTCGCATCGCGCCCGGCGCAACCGCATTTATCCGGATCGGCTGGCGCGCATATTCCATCGCAAGGCATTTGGTCATGTGAATCAGCCCCGCCTTCGCCGTCGAATAGGCAGTGGTGTAAGCGGTGCCGATGATCGCGCCCGACGAAGCGATATTGACGACATTACCGCAGGCGGCAAGCAAATGCGGGAGAGCCGAGCGAATGAGGTGGAACGGCGCGGAGAGGTTTACCGCCAGCGTCTTGTCCCACATCTCGGGCGTGACGTCGGGTGACAAGGCGAAGTGGAGGATTGCGGCATTATTCACGAGGATGTCAAGACCGCCGAAGGTCGCAACCGCCTCCTGCACTATTTTATCGCAAACGGATGCATCGCTCAGATCGGCGCAGATAGTATGAGATACCGCGTCTCCTAGCTTGCCGGCGACTTGGGTCAGCCCGGTATCGTTTCTGTCGACAAGGACCAGCCGCGCACCCTCGCGCGCGAACACGCCTGCGATTGCGGCGCCGAGGCCACTTCCCGCGCCCGTTATCAGGGCGCGCCGATCGGCGAGATGGCCGCCCCTCATTTCGGCAAGCTTCTGATCCAGCCATCGATGCGGTCGATCATCTGCATTCGCGTGCTGGCAAAGGACTGGCAGTGACCGGATTTCGGCAGGATATGCAGCGTCACGTCGCCTGAACGCTTGTAGTAACTTGGCTCGTCATGAGGACGCGGCGATACGTCCCGTTCGCCGAGACAAATATAGACCGGCACGGTGATACGACCGGCGTCATCGGAGACGATGCCTATCTGGGTCGACTGGTTCGATAGCAACGTCGGCACCTCGACTGCGAGTTCCTCGTCTACCTTGAGCACGTCGCGCGGCACATCGTCCCAGTGGAAGCTCTCCGCGATGCCGGCATGGTCGAGCAGCCAATAGTCGCCCATCGCGGGGTCAATCGGCCGCTCAGCGGGGACCTGCTGACCGCCCACGGTCAGGTGAACGCCGATGGCGGTGTAACCGAGGATAAGGACACGATCGTAGGTCGCGTGTTCTGCTTGCTGGGTGATGGTCTGAAAGCCGCCCATCGAGTGGCCACCGCCGACTTTCAGAAACTGCGGCATCGCTGGGATCGCGGGATCGAGCGTACCGTTCGCAAGACGCTGGTGGATTTCGAGTACGGCTGCGTGGTTGGCAAGCGCGCATATTTGCCGCGTCGCCTTCATCTGCGTCGGGATACGCGAGCTCTCGCCGACGCCAAGATGATCGAGGAGGATGACGAGATGGCCCCGCGATGCGAGTTCTTCAGCTACGCTATAGCCCGTGCGGCCCGGCACCTCGACATGGAAATAGCGCTTGTCGTAGCTCCCGCCGTTGAGCAGCGCGACCACGCTTGGCACGGGTGGCGGGGTTCCGGTTGCCGGAAAGATCCAGGCGGCAATGGCGATTTTCTCACCTTCGGTGACATCCACCGGCAGTGCCTCGGTTACGTCAATGCTGACTGGAATATAGGTCATGTCCTGCCCTCCCACCTCGTCACCGCTTGCGCACGGCGCTCTTCGACGCCTTAATGGCGGCATGGCTACTTATATGTCAACAGCTGAGGACTTGCCGCGAAAAAGGGACGCCGTGAGGACTCGCTCTGAACTTCTTGCGGCAGCGCAGAGCGTGTTTGCAACTGTCGGCTATACCGGCGGTGGTGTACGCGAGATCGCAGCACTTGCTGGTATCGACGCATCCCTGGTGCGCCGCTACTTCGGGTCGAAGGAGGGGCTATTCGCAGCCGCGCTGGCCGAGGCGCTGGATATCGACCGCATGCTGGATACGCCGCATGAAAGCTTCGGTCAGCATGTCGTAGCGCATTTCCTCGATGGGGAACGTGATTCGCCTAACCCGCTCCTGATAATGCTGTTGGCGATGACCGATCCGACGGCTCGGGTGATTGTCTTGTCAACGCTCGACGAGCGTGTGGTTGCACCCCTCGGGCGCTGGATCGGTGGCGCTGATGGCGCACTTCGCGCCGCGCGGGTATCAATGTTGTGCAGCGGATTCTTCACTTACTGGAAGCTGCTGCCGCTTGATGTTTTTGCAAACGGGATCGACGCAGATACGCGTCGCTGGCTTGAGCAATCGCTGCAAAGTGCGATCAATGGCCCACGACCTTAGCTCTAGTGTCGGCGCGCAACCGCTGGGCTGCTTTACTTACTTCTCATTATGACGACGGTCGTCGCTCGTTGGCGATTGCAGTGCAGCTAACGTAGCCGATCGGTCCATCGAGGTCGTGCAAGCGGCAATGGCCGACGGCGATTCCCTGTGATGCCTCGTGCCCCGTGACCTCGAAGCCGATCCATTCCGCGGTCGGCACGCGGTGGAGATGGATGGTGACATCGGTGTTCATGTAGCGGATGCCGGCATCTCCCATATTGGAATAGGGGCTGGCAAAGTCCGCCGCGGCGGCAACGCGCGAAAACGGCGTGAAGGGCTGGCCTTGGACGAGAGCGAAACGCTCGCGAATCCAGCAGCCCTTTTCGGTTGTGGCGCCTAGATGGCCCGAAACCGTTCGCTGCTCGAACGCGCCGCGCTTTTCTCGCTTCTCGTCTTTGATCGTATCGGGATGCGACGGATTCCAGGGTGCGGGCGACCAGACGCGTCCGGCCGGCGGGGGTGTGGGCGCGAGAAACTGGCAGGATGCTCTCGCCACCGCTTCTCCGTTGGCGATCAGATCCGCCTCAACCAGGCGCAGACGTCGCCCGTCCCGGATGACGCGCGACCGGATCTGTAGGGAGGCAAATGGCGCGAGGCGATACATGTCGACTGTGAGCCGCGCCGGTACGAGCGTATCGGCGCCATGCAGCCGCTCGATCTCATAGCCCAGCAGCCCCACGACGGCGCGACCGCCCAGCGCATCCCGACCCCAATAGCTTCGCGCCAAGTTCAGCGGCCGGTAACCGCCATCCTCCGCCGCGAAGCACGCCGTATCAGTGTCCGGTTTCGTCATGCGTGATCTGCTGCACGCCGGCCAGCACAAGATCAACCATCGTTCGCACAAACACGGGACCGCCGGCGAGCATCGCGTCGCGCAGGCGTCGCGGCGTGGAGATGATGTGATTGATAATGCCGCCGACCAGCAGATCCATAATTATGCCGGGGTTCGCAAACGATGGCAGGTCGCCACGCTGAATAGCCAGACGCACAATGCCGCGGCCCTGATGGACCATTAGCTCGCGATACGGCTCGGCGAACGATCGAACCTCGCTGAAGCGCCGTGCGTCCGCGCGCAACTGCAGCGCGACCTCACCATAAGGACCAGCGAACGTATCGAAAGTGCGTGCGCCGAGTTCGAGCAGATCGCTCCGCACATTGCCCTCGTTGATCGTTGCGACCCAATCCCACCGCTGGTGCAGTGCGTCCTGAAGCAACGCCTCCCGGGTTTTCCAGCGCCGATACAGAGCATCCTTACTGACCCGCGCGCCCCGCGCGACGCCATCCAGGCTGAACCCGAGCCACCCCTGGCGGCCGTAAAGGACGAGCGCCGCATCCAATATGCGCGTCTCGATCCGGGGGTCACGCGGTCGTCCGCGTCCCGTCGCCCGAGCTTCGTCGCTATCGGTTGGAGTCTCTTGCATCGCTTATTCAATCGATATACCGACGGTGACCGTCTGGTAAATGGCTACGGAACGTCACGAGAGGATTCGCATGACCACGATCGGGATAGAGGAGCGGGCCGCCATCCGCGAGGGTTTCGCGCGGCTCCTGTCCGAGAAAGCGAGCGAGGCCGATCTGCGGCGGACCATGGCGTCCGATAGCGGGCATGATACGGATTTATGGAAGGCGATCTCAGACATGGGCATCGCCGGCTTGCTGGTCGATCCCGATCATGGCGGCGTCGGTGGCAGTATCCTCGATGTCGAGACGATCATGGAGGAGGCGGGCGCCGCCTTGCTGGCCGCTCCCTTGTTGTCGGGCGGTGTGATGGCCGTCGCGCTGCTCGCGGAATCCTCCGACGCGGATCTCAAGGCGCGCCTGCTGCCCGCGATCGCCTCCGGCGAGACCATCGCCACCGTCGCGGTGACGGGCGACAACGGATTGTGGACGCGCGACGATATCGGCGTCGTTGCGACGGCCGGCTGGTTGAGCGGCACGGCGAGCTACGTCCTTTCGGCCAACATCGCCGACGTGTTGCTGGTCGTCGCCATAGCCGGCGACGGTGTAGCCGTTTTCGAGGTTGATTCGAAAGCCGGCGGCGTGACGATTGAGCCTCTGCAGGCTTGGGATCCGACACTCCGGTTGTCGCGGATCCGCTTCGACAAGGTTGCGGCAAAGGTGCTCGCAGGCGTCGATAGTTCATCGGTCGAGCGGACGCTCGATCTGGCGCGTGTCGCGCTGGCGGGGGAGCAGGCCGGCGCCGCGCGCCGGATCTTCGACATCACGGTCGAGTATCTTCGCACGCGCGTGCAGTTCGGACGGCCGATCGGCGGTTTCCAGGCGCTCAAGCATATGGCGGCAGACCTGCTGGTCGAGGTCGAGTCCGCCACGTCGGCGGCACGTGCCGCCGCGCAGGCGCTTGCGAAGGGTACGCCCGATGCGGCCGCACTGGTGAGCCTCGCCGCTTTTGCATGCGCCGACGCCTTTCATCAGGTCGCTGCGGCGGCGATCCAGATGCACGGCGGCATAGCCTTTACGTGGGAACATCCCGCGCATCTCTATTTACGACGAGCGCGGGTGGATGCGCAGCTATTCGGTGCGTCGGCCTATCACCGCGACCGCTATGTTTCGGCTCTGGAGACTGCAGCATGAACGACGTTCTTAGCCAGCCGGTGGTCGTCGAGGGCGACGTCGCCGCCGAAGTCGAAGCCTTCCTGACGAAACATTGGGACAAGGAGAATGGTCGGCCGCGAGATGCGGACGGGCGCATCCGTGGATGGATGGAGAAGGTCTTCGAAGCGGGATGGGCGGTCGCGAGTTGGCCTCGCGAATGGTTCGGCCGCGGTCTAGACAAGGATGATGCCCGCACCGTCCTTGCCGCTTTCCGCAAGGCCGGCGCGCCCGGTGCAGGACAGGACCGCACCAATATCTCGGCGGCGACGCTGATGACCTTCGGGACCGACGAGCTGAAGCGCGGGCTCATCCCGGGCTTTCTGACCGGCAAATATACGAACTGCCTGCTATACAGCGAACCGGGCGCCGGTTCGGATCTCGCCGCGCTGCGCACGCGCGCCGAGCGCAAGGGCGACGAATATATCGTCAATGGCCAGAAAGTCTGGACGTCCGGCGCGCACAAGGCCGATTTCGGCTTGTTGATCGCCAGGACGGACTGGGACGTGCCCAAGCACCAAGGGATCAGCTTCTTCTTCATCGACATGCGCCAGCCCGGCGTCGAGATCAGGCCGATCAACCAGATCACGGGCGACAGCCACTTCAACGAGGTGTTTCTTGATAACGCCGTTGTGCCGGCAAAGAACCTTGTCGGCAAGGAAGGCGAAGGTTGGAAAGTGCTGCAGACCGCGCTCGCGGTCGAGCGCCTGATCATGGGCGATGGCGCCGGCGAGCGGCGCCAGGGCTCGAGCAAAAGCAACGTCGTCAGCCTGATCGATATCGCGCGCGAAGCCGGGAAAATCAACGATCCGCTGATCCGGCAGGAAATCGCGCGGGCAACAGCTTATCGCCAGCTCAACGCGCTCAATGTCGCGCGCGCGAAGGAAGAAATGGCGCAGGGCACGTCATCGCCGATCATGTCGCTCGGCAAGCTCGCCATGTCGCGTATCCTGCACACCGATGCCGCCGTGATGACGCAGATCCTCGGAGCGGCGAGCATGCTCGACGGCGCTGACAACGAGCGCGCGGCCGACGTCAACTACCGTACGGCCAACGCCTATATGACGTCGATCGGTGGCGGAACCGATCAGATCCAGCGCAACATCATCAGCGAGCGTGTGCTCGGCCTGCCGCGCGAGATCGAGCTCGATCGCGACGTGCCATTCCGCACCTCGCGCGCCGTGACCGGCTGATACTGGGGACATGGACATGACCGAACGGCCCCTGAACGGGGTGCGCGTGCTCGACGCGGTCAGCGGCCCGATGGCGGCGATCGCGCGGCACTTCGCCGAACTTGGCGCGGACGTGGTTCGCGTCGAACCGACCGGCGGCGGGGAGGACCGACGCGAAGGATTGATGGCGGGCGGCGTCAGCCTCGATTTCGTCGCCGCCAACCTCGGCAAGCGTACGGCGCCGGTGGAGCAGCTCGCTGCGCTCGCCGTCGAGACCGACATCCTGATCGCGCCGCTTGGAAGCACCGATGTGGTGGCGCTGCGTGCCGCCAATCCCGCGCTGGTCGTGCTCAGCGTTTCGGATTTCGGCGATACCGACGGGTATCGCGACTGGGTCGGCAGCGGTCCGGTCTACCACGCCTTGTCGGGCGAACTGTCCCGCTCGGGCATACCGGGTCGCGAGCCATTGCCGCCGCCTGGCTATCTCGCTCTTACCTGCGCGGCGGTGCAGGCTGCGTATGTAGCCCTGCTGGCCTACTACAACGCGCTGAAAACGGGGCATGGCGATCATCTCGACTTCTCGACGCTCGACGGGGCGTCGCAAGCGCTCGATCCCGGATACGGTATCGCCGGCAGCGCGACGGCGGGGGTCCCGGCGTCGCAATTGCCGCGCGGGCGGGCGGAAGCGCGCCATCAATATCCGATCATTCCGTGTAAGGACGGGTTCGTCCGGCTCTGCGTGCTGGCCGCGCGCCAATGGCGTGGGATGTTCGAGTGGATGGGACGACCGGAGGCGTTCGCCGATCCTTCGTACGACCTTCTGCAAACCCGCTTTGCGTCGCCGACGCTGATTCCGGCGATCACGCGCTTCTTCGCTGACAAGACGCGGTACGAACTGGAGGAGGCCGGTCAGCGTTTCGGCGTGCCGACGGCGGCGGTGCTCGATCTCGACGAAGCGCTGCAGAGCGAGCAGATGATCGCCCGCAAGGCGTTCGTTCCGGTCGAGATCGCAGCCGGCGTACTGGCTCCGCTTCCAGATGGCGTGCTGGAGATAGACGGTGTGCGGATGGGGATAGACGGCCCCGCGCCCGAAGTGCCGAGCGGGCCAATTGCATGGGCGCCGCGTTCGAAGCCGGCAAGGCCAGAGGCTGGTGGCGATCGACCGCTATCGGGCTTGCGGGTCCTCGATTTCGGCGTAATCGTGGTTGGCGCGGAGGGCGGCCGGTTGCTCGCCGATCAGGGCGCGGACGTCATCAAGGTGGAGAATGCGGCTTTTCCCGACGGGTCGCGCCAAAATCGCACCGGCGGACTGATCTCGCCGACGTTCGCCACCGGGCACCGCAACAAGCGCAGTCTTGCGCTCAACGTCCGCGATCCCGAGGGTAAGGCGCTGTTGCTCAAGCTGATCGAGACGACCGACGTGCTGCTGTCGAACTTCAAGGGCGGCACGCTGGAGTCGCTCGGGCTCGATTATGCATCGCTGAAAGCGGTCAACCCTCGCATCATCGTCACCGACAGCTCGGCGTTCGGCCCGACGGGCCCCTGGTCGAAGCGGCTTGGCTACGGACCGCTGGTGCGGGCCTCGGCGGGCCTCACCATGCAGTGGCGCTATCCGGGCGAACCCGACAGCTTCAGCGACGCGATCACGGTGTACCCGGATCATGTCGCCGGACGGATCGGTGTGATCGGTGTGCTCGCGCTGATGATCCGACGCCTGCAGACTGGGAAAGGTGGATCGGTCAGCGTGAGCCAGGCCGAAGTCATGCTGAGCCATATGGCACCGCGGATCGCCGCCGATGCGTTGGAGCGATCGGGGCATGTCGTGACCGAGGATCCCGCCCAGTCCGCCGTGTATCCTTGTCACGGTGACGACGAATGGTGCGTCGTCACGATCCGCGATCAGGCCGACATGCAGGCCGTGGCCACCGTCACCGGGGGTGTTCCGCTCGCCGAATGGCTCGCGGGTCAGGCGCCGCGCGAGGCTGCTGCGGTGTTGCAAACTGCCGGGGTGCCGGCCGGGGCGATGTTGCGGGTCTCCGAGCTGCCCGGCTTCGACTATTACGAGGCGCGACACTATTTTCGGGAGGTCACGCACCCGCACATGAAGCGCGCATTCAAGGTCGAGACCACGCCGATCGTGTCCGAACGGCTTCCGGATCCGCCGGAGCGCCCCGCACCCTTGATGGGCGAGCATTCGGCGAAGATCTTGCGGGAAGATCTGCGCCTTTCGGATGCGGAGATCGAGCGGTTGATCGCGGCGAACGTTCTAGAGCAATTCAAGATGCCGGAGGAGACCGCAGCATGACCGAGCTTTCCACAGCACCCGCCGTGCTCGTCGAGCGCCGTGGCAATGTCATGATCGTGACGCTCAATCGGCCGGAGGCGCGCAACGCCATTAACGAGGCGGTGTGGCTGGGCGCGGGCGAAGCAATGGCCGAAGCCGAGCGTGATGTCGAGGTGCGCGCGGTGATCGTCACCGGCGCCGGCGATCAGAGCTTCTGCGCCGGCGCCGATCTCAAAGCGCTGTCGCGCGGCGAGCGGATCGCGCCGGCCGATCCCGAGAAAGTCGCCTGGGGTTTCGCGGGCATCGTCGCGCACCCGATTTCCAAGCCGCTTATCGCCGCCGTCAACGGCACCGCGCTTGGCGGCGGTACCGAAATCGCGCTGGCCTGCGATCTGGTGGTTGCGGCAGACACGGCGAGCTTCGGGTTGCCGGAGGTGAAGCGCGGCATCCTGGCGGGCGCCGGCGGGGCATTCCGGCTCGTCCAGCAGCTCCCTCGCAAGATCGCGATGGAAATGTTGCTGACCGGTGATCCTATCGATGCCGCCAGGGCGCTCGACCTCGGGCTGATCAACGCGGTGGCCCCGCGGGCGACGTTGCTCGATGCTGCGCTGGAACTGGCGGAGCGGGTCGCGGTCAACGCACCGCTGTCCGTGCAGGCGAGCAAGCGCATCGCGCTGGGCATGGTCGATGGCAAAGTCGCGAGCGATGAGACCGCGTGGGCCCAGACGCGTAAGGAAAGCGGCGCGCTGATGCGATCAGAAGACGCGCGCGAAGGCCCGAGGGCCTTTGCGGAAAAGCGCGCGCCCGTTTGGAAGGGACGTTAGGAGCGAGCCATGAGAAACGATCCCGAGCGTATTCCCGTCATCGTCGGTGTGGGGCAGGTCAATGACCGGCCTGCCGATCCGCAGTCCGGCCTGGATTCCGCAGGCCTGATGGAGGCTGCGTTGCGCGCGGCGGAGGAGGATGCCGGCGGTACATGGCTGGCCGATCTCGATTCGCTCGCGGTCGTCGACCAGATTTCGTTTCGCGCGCTCAATCCGATCGCGCCTGGCCTCGCGGAGCGGATTGGCGCGCATTCGGCGATCTGCGAGCAAACGAAAATGGCCAGCGGCGACAGCCCGATCCTGTTGCTGAACCAGGCCGCCAATCGCATCGGCACCGGTGAGCTCAAGATCGCCGCCGTCGCGGGCGGCGAAGCGTTGCGCACGGCTGCGCAGCGCGCCGCCGCCGCACAGGGAACGGACGTGTCGGCGCAGAACGCGTCCCGCGCGATGTCGTCACGCGGAAAACCATCCTTTCGCAGCCGCTACGGCCTGGTCGCGCCGGTCGACGTCTACCCGCTCTACGAAAACGCAGGACGTGCCGCCTACGGCCAGACGCTGGCTGTAGCCCAGCACGAAAGCGGCGAAATATGGTCGCGCTTTTCGGAGGTTGCCGATGCCAATCCCGGCGCATGGATTCACAAGCCGGCGAGCGTAGCGACGATCGTAGAGCCGACCGCGGACAACCGGCCGATCGCATTCCCCTATACCAAGTTCATGGTCGCGAACTCTTCGGTCAATCAGGGTGCGGGGTTCATCGTTACCAGCCTCGCCGAGGCACGGCGGCGCGGCGTTCCTGACGCACAACTGATCTACGTCGGCATGGGCGCCGCCGCGCATGAGCCAGACGACCCGCTTGGCCGCGATCGTTATGACCGCAGCCCCAGTATGGCGGTGTCTATTCGCCGAACACTGGACCTCAATAAGATGCGGGCCGCCGATCTCGACCTTGTGGAACTCTACAGCTGTTTCCCGTGCGTGCCCAAGATGGCGCGTCGCGTGCTCGACTGGCCGATCGAAAAGCCTGCGACGGTGTTCGGCGGGCTCACTTTCGGCGGGGGGCCGATCGGCAACTACATGAGCCATGCCGTCGTCAGCATGGTCCTGAAGCTTCGCGAGAGCGGCAGGTACGGCCTTCTCTTCGCGAACGGCGGCTTCGCTACGCACAACCATACGATCGTGATCGGGCGCGAGCCCATCGCGGCGGCGGCGTTTCCCAACGACTTCCACTTTCAGGCGGAGGCGGATGCCGATCGGAGCGCCGTTCCGCAGATCGTCGAGGCGTATGAGGGTGCTGCGACGATCGAGACGTACACTGTGCTCTACCAACGCGATGGCTCCGTCAAATGGGGCGTGATCGTCGCGAGAACGCCAGACGGCGGGAGGACACTCGCCAAGCTGCCTGCGAGTGACATAGCCGGCATCGCTTTTCTGACCGATGGTCAGGTTGAACCAGTTGGTAGCACTGGCGTGATCGTCATTGACGAGTCCGGTGACCAGATATGGGGCGTCTCGCTGTAACGCTGCCGCGCGAACAGAATGTCACCTGCTTTAATATATCTCACTTGGAGATGCGCGGAATATCGATCTATCGATTTCATTCTCTCTTGCGATGAATTTGACTTAAGTCAGAGTTTACCGATCGCGCTTGCTCGACATTGCAGAAAAGGCGGCTTTTCGCATTTGCTTCCTAAAAGCTGCCAGTCTGGAACCGGCCCAAAAGCCGTCCGGCAGCTCAGCTATGTACAATTAGTCGTCCGCGGCGTTCGGGGTGATCCCGAACCATGCTAAGACCTTCCTGATCTCGCTGGACGTCGGCATGTAGGACGTGCTCAGGAGGGCCTGGTATCGGGCAGCCTCAGTGATCGTGTTTGCAGCCCGGCCCATGCACGTGCGGTTGGGCCAGCTTATGCTTTTCTTCCAGGACGAAGGCGAGGAAACTCGGCCCGTCGTCGCCGCGCATCTCGCGGAAGCGCTTGGCCCACCCGACCGCATGAACCGCCGAGGTTTCAGCGCCGAGGCGGATATCGCGCGGCGTCGTGATGTGGCTGTCATTGTCGATTAGCGCACCGACGCACAGACCAAAGAAACTGTAGAGATCGTCGCCGGTGATGGGCGTCTCGGGATGAAAGCTCTGAAGCATATCCATCACGACGGGCATGAATTCTGAATAGGTGCCCATCAGTTCCTGCTCGTTGAGCGTCAGGTCGGGCAGGGGGGTGGCTTTCGCCATTGATCGTCTCCGGAAAGGTGGCAGGTTTGTCCGTTGTGGGCGCGACCCTATCGCGAACAAGAGCGAATTCGAACCGACGAATTTTGCCTTAGGGGTGCGCGAGGCGGGCTCATCTTACGTCAGGCGCTCATCGAGCAGAGAGAATTGTCATGTCTCGGCGCTGTCGGCTGGCTATGGACGCGCCTTGCACTCCAATGATCGCACGGCTCGCCATGAAGAAAATCCCCTCACGATTTCGCCGCCTCGACGGCGCGCTCGCCGATCTTCCCCTCGACGAGCCGATGCTGCTGACCGAGCTGGACGGCTTCCTTACCGGCGTTCTCGTCGGGCCCGAACCTGTCGCGCCAGACGAGTGGATGCAGCTTGTATGGGGCATCGACAACGGCACGCCACCGTTCGAGGATCCGCTCGACGTCCAATGGTTCGCCGATGCCGTGATGGCGCGGTATAACGAGATTCTTCGCGATTTGGAGCGCGGTAAGCCGCAACCGATCTTCGACATCGACGAGCGCAACGGCGATGTGCTCTGGGAGCCGTGGATCGACGGATTCACGGATGCGGTGGCGTTGCGGCCGGACGACTGGGCTGCTTGGGCCGAGAATGCCGATCCCGTGACAGCCCAAGCGCTTTCCGGTCTGTCGAGCCTGATCGCGATCGCCCGCAACGAGAGCGATCTCGACAGCGTGCAGATCAATGCGATGCAGAGCCAGGCACCCAAAGATATCGGAGACTGCATCCTTCGGCTCCATGCAGCGCGGGCGCGAGACGACGTCTCGGCGGCAGCGCCCTCGAAGGCCGTAATTCCCGCGAAGGTCGGCAGGAATGATTCGTGTCCCTGTGGCTCGGGCAAGAAATACAAACGCTGCTGCGCATAGGCCGAATCGCCTGAGCCCGCGGAACAATCTCTTGCGCGTTTCCTCGGTTGAAGACTGACTCGTGGTTTCGCGAGATGTACGTGCTAGGTCCGCCGATATGTCGAAGTCTCAGAACACCGCCGGCACCGTAGATGTCGATGGCTTTACCTACGAGTGGCACCTCGAGCACGAGCCGCACCTGTCGGATGACGACGGGTGGAAGGGCATGACGATTTCGCTGTTGCAGCGGGATGCCAAACGCGAAGCGCACCTCGAATTCCCGCCGCCCAAGCGGCTGTTGAAAGGTTTGCCGCGCGGGCGCCTCCAACTCGACGACCCGACGATCTCGCGCGGTGTGCGCGCCGCGTTGGCGGCGGGTTGGGAGCCCACGTCGCGCGGCAAGCCGGTGGTATTCATGGTCGACGCCGAGGGCAACTGAGGCTCGCATCGCAGCGGTGCTCGCATTTTGCTGCTAGCCTAGTCGCCAACGAGAGATCCGTGTAGCCGGGGAGGACGGCCCGGGCTGAGCGTTCTGTTCGCGTCTGCGCGCCGATCCGGAGCAACTGACATACCCCGCAAAACGAATTACGACTTCGAGCGCCGAGAGCGCGAACGTGCCAAGGCGGTCGAGACCGCAAAGAAGGCGCAAGCCAAGCTGGAGAAACGGGCAGCCGAGCAGGCAACGCCCGGTGCGGATCCATCAGGCATATCATGAGCGCCCTGACGCGATGATGCAGCCGTCCGATTTAACGCTCGTCCAAATGGGCTGGAGGCCGTTCTTCAGCGAGCAGGTCGCCGCCGAAGAGCGTAACGATTGCCAGCCCGTTCGCGTGATGTCAGTTCACCGCGGAATGGTGACCGTCTCTGGCGAAGGGATCGAGGACTCGATCTCGTCCAGCCTCCCTGTCCCAGGAGGTGCAGAGGAGCGCCCCACCGTCGGCGACTGGTTGCTGGTTGATCGGAACACACGAAGTCTCGTGCGCATCCTCGATCGGTCGAGCCTGTTCAAGAGACCCGCTCCGGGCGATGAGCGTCGGGTGCAGCTCATTGCTGCAAACGTGGACACGCTTTTCATCGTCTCGTCCTGCGATCAGGATTTCAATATCGCGCGGCTTGAACGCTATCTGGTGCTGGCGCGCGACACCGGCGTCCAGCCGGTGGTTGTGCTCACGAAAGCCGACCGGTCGCCTGAACCTGAGCGTTTCGTCGACGCGGCACGCGCGCTTGAGCCCGGGTTGCGAGTGGAACTCATAAACGGGCGTGACCCGACGAGCGCCGCCCGTCTCGCGGGGTATTGCGGCCTCGGAAAGACGGTCGCGCTGGTGGGGTCGTCCGGTGTCGGCAAATCGACTCTCGTAAATACGCTCAAAGGATCGGACAGCATCGCGACACAGGCCGTTCGCGAAGGTGACGGCAAGGGGCAGCACACGACGACAGTCCGAGAGATGCATCGCATCGCCGGTGGTGCGAACGAAGGCGGCTGGCTCGTGGACACGCCGGGCATGCGCGAGCTCCAGATGTCTGAAGTGAGCTCCGGCGTGACAGAAGTCTTTGATGACGTAACCGCAGTCGCGCTGACGTGCCGGTTCGCGAACTGTACCCATGGGAGCGAACCCGGATGTTTGGTCCGCGCCGCCATGGCGAACGGCCATCTTGATTCCGCTCGCTTCGAGCGATGGCGCAAGCTCGCACAGGAGAATGCGGACAATAGCGCTACAGCGGCGGTTCGCCGTAACCGGTCAGCAAAAGCCAAAACGAAGAGATGACCATCTGCCTGCCTGCCGCTTCGTCAGGTCAGGATCGGTGTTGTCCGATGTTGTTGCAACCAGGCTAGCTTCGATCGGGACCCGCTCTTTCGCGGATAGCCTATTTCGAGCGCCAGTGCCCATATGACGCCAGGAAGGGGAGGGAGAGCGCGTTTGCGTGTCTGCTCTTTGATGCGGTCCGGTGCGGTCATTGGTGGGGGGAAAGCGGAGTGGGGCTGGGCACGAGCCGAAATCGTGGGCTAGGAAGATCCTGATGCGCACCGACCTTGATCATCTCCCGGCAGCAAAACAGCGAGAGCTCGACCGCGTCGTCCAGATCCTATTCGAGGAATTGCACGACGCCACCAAGCTGGCGACCGGTGACACGAAAAACGGGCGGATCCTCAAGATCATTCTTTACGGAAGCTACGCGCGGGGAGGCTGGGTTGATGAGCCGCATACCTCCAAAGCCTATCGCTCCGACTTCGACCTTCTTGTGATCGTCAACCAGGACGAGCTGACCGATCGACTGGATTATTGGTCGCGAGCAGAAGAGCGCCTGAACGTCGAATTGGCCGTGACGAAAGCGCTCCACACTCCGGTGAATTTCATCGTTCACACGCTTCAGCAAGTGAACGATGGGCTTGCGCACGGGCGCTACTTTTTCATCGATATCGCGAACGACGGTATCGCACTCTACCAGTCTGACGATACCGAGCTACACCAGCCGAAGCCGAAAACACCGGAACAGGCATTGGCGCTCGCCCGCGAATATTTCGAGGAGTGGTTTCCCAGTGCTGCAGAATTTTTCGACGATTTTCGGGCGAACACCGAAAAGCATCGATACAAGAAGGCAGCTTTCGAACTGCACCAATGTGTAGAGCGCCTCTACCACTGCGTTTTGCTTGTCCGTACTTTCTACACTCCGCATGTTCATAATCTCATTTTTCTTCGTACGCAGGCTGAACGTCTCGACCGACGGCTATTCGAAGCTTGGCCGAGAGAGAAACGCAAGGATCGTGCGGCATTTGAGAAGCTTAAAGACGCATACGTGAAGGCTCGGTATTCAAAACACTACCGGATCGATTTGGAAGAACTCACGTGGCTGGGGACTCACGCGGAGGAACTCGGGCGTGTCGTTCACGCGATCTGCACTGAGCAAATTTCGGTGCTTACGTCTGAATTATCCAAAAAATCGATATAATGCCTGGCCGGCATTAGTACTTCGAACGATTAAATGATTGCGTGTTTGAAAGAGAACAAATTCTGCCAGATTGGCAGGATCGTGCTAGTTTGCGTCGACACAAAAGCCTTTCTCGGGCAAGGTCGGTCTTAACTGTTCATTCCTGAACCATATTAGCTCGGTCATTTTCAGATTGGATGGGATGAGCATTGTGAACGAAGATCTCGAAACGGCGAAGGAGGCCAATGAGCCAATCGTCAATCCTGAGGGGCCACGACTGTCAGATTTCTTTTGGCGGCCATGGTATGTGAAGGTCTGGTGGGTCACCTGCCTTGTATATTGTTCTTTGAAGTATGCTGCCCACAGCACTGATCTACGTCAAATCGCGGCATGGCGCGATGGGGTTATGTTCCCAGCTTTACTTCTGCCGCAAACGATAATCTTCACGCTGTTATTTTTCTGGTGCAGGGCGGTCGTTTTCTTTCGCTGGAAACTTGGCGATGATGAACAAGGACTTGAATGCACTGATGGCGACGATAGCGATTTTGGTTTTGATGCTCCTACGAATATAATGATCGATGCCAATCACCCGCTGTCACTTGCCAACCCCACAAACCCGGCCAGTCCGTTAAATCCCGCGCACCCGGTGAGACAGGTCTGATAAGCCGATTATTCTACCGCTTTTTGAACTCCGGGTTACCGTCCCATTGGCCGTTGTCCAAATCTCCGGAGAAGCGACCAGTGCTCAGGATTTGTTCCTGCTCGTGCGACGACAACGGCGCCAAGAAGTCACCTAAGCCGCGACCCGCGTCCGCTTCCCTGAGATAGCGATTCCGCAGACCCCTGCCGCCCAGTACTTGTCGGCTCAGTTCGGCACTGAAAGCCTGCTCTGGCGTGCTCGACCGCGAAGCAATCCGCTCAGCTTCGGCGATCGCGTTTCGGACGTCGTAGTTGACTATGTCGATCGTGCCGTTGGCAGCCGTTGAACTGACCGCCGCGTCCGAGCTAGAACCGCTTAGCGCAAAGCTTGCGCTCCCTCTTGTTCGGCCAACGGAACGCCCTTTCGCGTCAGCAGAAGAAGTCGCAGACGCGCCCCCCGATACTTGCCCGCTAACCGCGTCGCCGATCGTCATCTGATGCTGCTCACTTCGTGTGAGCGCGCGCTGCCAACCCGTTTGCGCCATGACCGCCTGCACGTCGCGCTGAAGCGTATCGGCGACTTGGGGCTTGAGGCGCCAGTGGCCGGTGCGGTCCATCTCGAACCCGCCCTTGAGCCAGTTCGCCATCGCAGCATGGCCTTCCTTGCCGCCGCCGAGGAAATGCTCGATCGTGTCGGGCCCGGCCTGCTTGCCTGCCTCGAACCGCGTGCTGGTGTCGGCCCTGGCGGATTTCTGGAAATCGCTGCTGCTCGAAACCAACAGGTCGTTGGCGGCGAAGCTGAAGCGGGCATGGCCACCCTGCGCGATCGCGCCGTACTGGCTGTCGCTAATAAGACCGGCCTTGTGAAGCTGACTTGCCACCTGCGGGCTGACGTTAAGCGCCAGGTCGCCATTCTGTGCCATCGCCAGCTGACGCTTGGTCATCGTGACCCCGTTCGCCCGCAGCAGCGCCTGCATGCGCGACAGCCGCTCGCTGTCGACGATTCTGGTCGTGCGGTCGTTTCTGGCGCGGTCCGCAATGCCCTGCGCACCGCCCTCGGCCATGTCGACCTGGTTGCCCGCCGCCTGGCCGAGCGTCCGGATGAAGCTGTCGAGACGCGCGGCCTCGCGGGTGGACATGCCCGCCGCCTCTGCGCCCGCCGCGAACCCCTCATTGTCGGCCTGTCGCCGCTGTTCGCCGATCCGGGCGGCACTCCGCGTGCCGTCGAGCCCGGTCTCTTTCTGCGCATCGAGCTTGCCGGCCCGTTCGGCGAAGTCATAGCCCGCCGTGTCTCTGCTTCGTCCGTAGACCGTGGTGCCCTCGCGTGCGGCCTCCGCGGTCGCACCGTCCGCCGTCCCAAGCTGGGTGGCGGCGCTATAGGTCTCCATCGCCTTCAGCACCTGCGCCTCGTTGCGGCCGGTCGCGCGGGCGAGCTGGGTGAGGGCGGAGGAGCGGGCTTCCCCGGAGAGCGCGGTGATGAAGCCGATGCGGCGGCTCGTCTCCTGGACCGGGAGACCGAGCATCTGCGCGGCGTCGCGCTGGCCCTGGTTGGTGCCGCTCCGGCTCGCCTGCTCGGTCGCGACGTTGCGGCGCTCGACGCCGGCTACATCCGCGCCCGCGAAATCGCGGCGCCCCGCCATCGCGCCGACCTGGACCTGCGCGGCGGTCAGCTCGTTGGTGAGGATCTGCTCCTGGTCGAACGCATTGGCGGTGAGTTTGGCGAACAGGGGATTGCTTTGCGCCTCGCCGATCACGCCTGACGCCTTCAGCGCGGCATCCTTGGCATCGTAGCCGCTACGCTCGAAATGGCGCTGCGCGCCCGAGAGCATCATGTCGTAGGCGCGCTCGTCGCCGAACGCGCGCCACTGCACCATGTTCTGGGCGAAGGCGGCGAACGCTTTCTCGCCCTGCTGGCCCTGGCCGAAATAGGTCGTGCCAAGGCTTCTGAGCGCGTCCTTCTCGGCGAACTGGTGGATTGCGCCCGTTGCAGCATTGGCCTGGACCGCACGCGCGACCGCCGGGTCGGACAGGTCGCGGCCGCCCATGGCGGGGGCGAGGCCACCGAGTGCCCGGGCACCATCGATCCCGCCCATTGCCAGCGCCGTCCCCCCGGGAGGGCCCGAGCCCTCGCCGATGATCGTGCCCGTCTCCCCAAAGGTGCGGGTCTGCTGGAAACTCGACCGCTCCCCGAAATCCCCGAAGCTGCTGGCAGCGCCCGCCCGGGCGCGCGTCCCCGCGGCCGACGCCTGCGCCTCGAGCGCGCTCGCATAGCCTTCGGATGTCGCAAGCGGGGCAGCAGCCGCACTCGCCTGGCCGACCGCGCCGAGCGCGCCGCCGGTGAGCGAGGAGAATACGTTGCCGGAGAAGCGGAACACCGTGAACACGAACGCGCCCGCAAGGCCTGCCGCCGCCGTCCGGAACGTGCCGAAGATCGCCAGCGCCTTCATGGCGGCAGAGGGCGCCATCAACCAGGCGTTGGCGCCGAGCGCGTTACTCCGCATCTCGCCGAGCACCCCCATCGCGCGGCCGAGCGACAGCTGGTAAATGCCGGCATCGATCACGCCCCACAGCGCCACGAACACGAAGAGGCCAAGCGCGAAGCTCGCGACCCGCAGATTGATCGGCGTGAGGATGAACAGCAGCGCGATCGGCACCATGAACAGCATGATGCCGAAGACCGTCGCGCGGATCGTCGGCATCCACTCGTTGGCGGCTGACATGGTCGAGAGCCCACTCGAGATCACCGCGCGGTTCGCCATCACCCGCGCGGCCGTTGCCGGAGAATCCTCGAACAGCACGTCGCCGACCGCATTGCCGAGCAGGATGTGCGTCAACAGGCCCTGGGTCGACAGCGGGCGCGAGAGCATCATCTGGCCCATGTCGCCCAGCTGCGACCGGCAGCGCTGGAGCTGCGCCGGGACGGCCGTGTCGAACCCGGTCTGTCCGCAGATCTGCTTCGTGTAGGCATCGAACAGATTGGGGTCGGACAGGCGCTCGTTGATCAGCGTCCAGGCTTCCTCGCAGCTCACCGTCGTGCCGCCCTTGTCGCCTTGGGTGTAGACGGTCGAGAAGGTCGAGGGGCCGGCCATCGCGGCGAACGCCGCCGGCAGATCGGTGGTGGTGCGAAACAGCTTGTCGTCGTCGACGCCGTAGGCCGGCGACACGCGCGCGACTGGATAGCATTGGCGGACATAGTCCTTGATCGTCGCGTCGAGAAACGTGTCGGTCATCGGGCCGCGCGGGGAGACGGCATTGAGGAACAGGTCGAAACTGTGCCCGCCCGCGCCGAACTCGATCTTGGCATTCGGATCGAGCGTGTTGTCGTCGATCGTCTCGACCAGCGCGCGCTCCATCAGATTGGTGACGCCGGCCACGAGCACGAGCAGCACCGGCACGCCGCCGACCGGCTGATAGGCGTTCCTGACCCGGTCGTAGACATGGACCGTGCCCGTCACACTCACGAGGCCCACGAACAGGCCGATCCCGACCAGGATCTGGAACCCGAACGCCATCAGGCCGGCACCGGAACCCCGAACGCTCGCCAGCAGTGCGCCGAGTCCGATCCCGACCGTCGCGATGATCAGCACGAGCGTCTCGTAGCGGGGATCAGCGAAGATCATCGAGACGAGCCGAAACGCCTCGACCGTCTCGGCGAAGCCATCATAGGTGTGGAAGCTGGTCTCCATGGTCAGGCTCTCGCTGCCGGCAGGACCAAGCGCGCCGAAGGCGCACGACGCGGCCGGGCCACCGTCCAGCTCGACGGGCGCATGAACTCGATCCTTTCGAAAAATGGTCCGTGGAGCCTGGCGGAGCGGAACTGCGCCCGCCACCGTGAGGGCACTGAAGTGCCGTTCGCGGCGCCCTTGCGGTACATGTCCCGCAATGTCGCGATCTGAGGCGGCGAGGTCGAGTTTCGCGATACGACACTTCTGTGATTGCGCGAAGCTGGAGCGTTATACCCTATAGGGCATAAGTAGATATTATGCCTTATAGGGTATAATTCCCGAATATGCCCCACAAGGTATATTGCAATTTTATTCCCTGCGGGGTATATGGATGCTGAAAGGCATCCCCATGACCCACCTCGCAAGATCCTCGAAACAGCTCGGCACCCTCATCCACAATGCGCGGGTGCATCGCGCCCTGACGCAGCAAGCCCTGGCGGACCTGGTTGGAACCGGCCAGAAAACCATCTCGCGTATCGAAGGCGGTCAGCTCGGCACGAAGCTCGAGACCCTGTTCGGCATTCTGGCTGCATTGGATCTCGATATGCGGATCGGACCCCGCGACAAGGGCGGCGCGGATATCGGTGAGATCTTCTGATATGTCGCGGCAGAAGACTCACGCGCCCCTGAACGTGCTGATCAACAGTCGCCATGTCGGCCGGCTCTCCAAAGAGTCGAGCGGCGCCATAATGTTCCAATACGACCAGAGTTGGCTCGACTGGCAGCACGCTTTTGCCGCATCGCTGTCGCTGCCGCTTCGCGCGGCTGCCTATCGCGGTGCGCCGGTTCTGGCCGTGTTCGACAATCTCCTGCCCGACAGCGGCGATATCCGCCGTCGTGTCGCCGAGCGCACGGGCGCCGACGGAACAGATCCTTACAGCCTGCTCGCGCGCATCGGCCGGGACTGCGTCGGGGCGATGCAGTTCCTGCCAGAGGGCGAGGCCTTCAATGCCGGTGATGCCGTCCAGGGCGGCACGGTGAATGACGACGATATCGAGAAAATCCTTGCGGGCCTCAAAGGCGCGCCGCTGGGCATCAATCCGGACCAGGACTTCCGCATCTCGATCGCGGGAGCCCAGGAGAAGACAGCGCTGCTGCGCCACAACGACACATGGGTGCGGCCGACCGGCACAACGCCGACCACGCACATCCTGAAGCCTCAGCTCGGAGAAATTCCCACCTCAACCGGTACGATCGACATGACCGCAAGCGTCGACAACGAGCATTACTGCCTTGCCCTGATGAGCGCGTTCGGGCTGCCCGTCGCCCGCACCGAGATCGCGACGTTTGGCAAGCGCCGCGTGCTGGTCGTCGAACGCTTCGACCGGCAATGGCACGCGGATGGCCGGCTCCTGCGCCTTCCCCAGGAGGATTGCTGTCAGGCTCTCGGCATACCGTCATCTCAGAAATACCAGAACGAGGGCGGCCCGACGGCTGCCGCTATCATCCGCTTGCTCGGCGGTAGCGATGATTCAACCGCCGACCAGGCTGCATTCCTCGCCAGCCAGATCATCTTTTGGCTGATCGGAGCGACGGATGGGCATGCCAAGAACTTCAGCCTGTTTTTGCGCCCCGGTGGGGGTTTCAGGCTCACGCCCTTTTACGACGTGCTGACGGTGCAGGGGACCGTCGATCGCGGACAGCTGGATCGCAAGCGTTTCCGTCTGGCCATGTCGGCCGGCAAGAATCGCCACTACCGCATGGAAGAGGTGTTGGGGCGGCATTTCGTGCAGACCGCGAAGATCGCTGGCATGGGGCCGACCGTCATCAGGAAGGTAGTGACGGAAGTTCGCGAAAAGGCCGCCACCGCCGCCGACCTCGCGAGGGGCGCGATGCCCGACGACTTCAAGGACGACGTCCATTCCACTGTGAAAGCCGCGATCGCGGGTCGTCTGGACCGCCTGGAAACGGCCTTTGCCGAGCTTGAGTGACGCATCCCGGTCGATATCAAGGGGTTCGGGTTGAGGCTGTCCCGACGGCATCGCGCGCATCGCGGTCGCGCTGGCGCACAAGGCCCGCATAAGACGCTGACAGGTTCGCCGCGTTCAGCGCGGCCATATAGGATTGCCGCATCTGCGCGCGCTGGCGCAGCACCTCGTCGCGCAGGTCGCGCAGCTGCTCGAGGCCCTTGGTCAGGATCTTGGTCTGACACATGTTTGGACTGTCGGGCGCTGAGGCTCCCGCGACCGTCGCGCCGCGCTCCGCATTGCTGACCGCGAAGTCGATCGAGCGGGTGAGGTCGTTGAGCATCTGATAGGCGAGGGTCAGCGCCACCAGTTCGTCGGTATCGCCGACCACCGAGTCGACCACGCCCTGGCGCACGCCCCATTCGAGCATGCGGTAGATGGGGAGCGTGCGGACATTGGCGACGAACTGCTTCTCCTCCGGCGCCAGCGTCGCGCGCGTGCGGATCTTGACCGCGATCGACTGCATCCGGTTGCGCGCGAGGATCAGCGCGCCCTTGCCGCTGCCGTCCTGCCGGCAGTCGGCGGGCGAGCTCGGCACATTGAGCGCGCGGGTCTGAACGCGGCCGGTCAGAAAATCCTGCGCGCTCTCGGTATCCTGGTTGGGACACGCCGGGATCGCCGAGAAGAGCGGCACCTTGTCGGTCGGATCCCAGCGCATGTAGATGTCGCCGACCCGCGCGCGCATCACGCCCGCCCAGTCGCCCGCGCCGACGCGCGCCGCGGCATGGCCCAGCAAGGAGCCGGTCCGGAAGATGTCGGTGACCTCGGCCGGGCAATTGTTGAGTGCGTCCTTCAGATCCTCGGTTGGATTGTTCTTGTTGGCCTCGATCTTCTCACGGCTCTGCTGGAAGCTCTTGGCGAACCCCTGCTTGATAGAGCGATAGCCGGTCATCTCCTCGATAATCCCGGACATATTATCATCGCCCTTGGCGATCTGGACGAGCCGGTTCGCCATGCGGCAGTCGTTGACCTGGATCGAGTTGAGGAAGTTGGTCGCGGCCTCCATCTTCGAGATGATGTTGCCCATCTTCTCGTCGAGCGTCTCAAGGAGATACTGGAACGCGACCGCGGGGGCTGCCTGCAGGATGCTCTCGAGCTTCTGGACGAGATATTCGGGATCGAGGAACGACATGCCGCCCAGAAACATGTCGATGCCGCCGCAGCCCGCCTTCACCTTGGGGAGTGAGAGCGACATCAGATAGTCATTGTGGACGTCGACGCGCCCCGACATGCCGCCGGCGGTCAGATAGCCGCGGGTCTGATCCTCGAAACTGCCGGGGCTCGTGTAGGTGACATTGTCGAACCAGCTCTCGGCCCAGCCTTGGGCGCTCGCGGGCGAGGCGCCGAATACGGCCACCATCAAGACTAGCCAGGCTGCGAACTTCACGAGCGCGGATGGCGGCCGCAACGCTTTGGACAAAGGCCAGATGCCCAAGGCCTTACCTCTGATCGCGGGGCTCATCGGGAAACGCCCTCGCGGACCGGGCTGACGATTCCAGTGAATTTCGACATGGCGCGTACGGCGACCGCAGGCCGCACGCCGGTCAGCATCTTGGCGGCAAGATAGAGGTTGCGCGCGAGATTGAGGGGGTGATCCGTGCCCACCGCGATCGGGATCAGCCGCGTCTCGTCGGCCACAGGCCGGACCCAGGCGACCGGGTGTCCGACCCAGGGCAAGCCGAGCCGTCCTGACCGCACCATCGCCTCCTCGCCGGGGATCGTGCGGACCTGCCATCCGTAGCGCACGCGCAGGGCGCCCAAAGCTGCCCAGAGATCGGCGCAGGCGAGACAGCCCGGCGCCGTTGTCATCTCGATGAGATAGAGCGGCGCCTGACCCTTCAGTGTGTCGGCGAAATCGGGCGGGAAGGCGTGCGTCAGCGGAACGCGGCCGAGCCACAGCTTCAGGGCGCTCTCGTTCTGGACCGGATGGACTGCCGCACGGGCCGCCGCCGTGCGATCGGCTTGCGCCGCCGCGCTGTTCGGCATCACAAGCGCGGTCGCACCGATGCCGGAAAGGATAGTCAGGGGCACGGCGCGCACGACCGGCCAGACGGACATGAAGGGACTGCTCATGCCGGCGGGATGCGACACCGTCCGTGGCTGGACAATGCGGTGGGCAATAACGTGCCGCTAGGGCACCGGCGTCGCGTCTTGGGGCAAGGGACGCCCTCTGCACTTCAAGCCAATTTGAAGCGGCGACCGCTCGTCGGGGGGACTGCACACAGTTCGGAGATCGTCAGGAATTCGATGCTCGAGCCGGTCGGCGAGCTGCGCGTGCGGGCGCTCGACCCTAGCGACGTGGCGGCGGGCGGGTGACATTACGCAGCCCAGCATCCGCATTCTTGCGGCGCCCGATGTGGGCCCCGGTGTCCAATGGACGCTTGCGCAACTCGTGCCGCAGGGCGCGTCTTATGTTCGGGCCGCTGCCGCCGAGATCGCGCAACGATGGGACATCGAGCGACGGGATGCGCTGCAGTAGATGTGGCAGCGCGCCTCTCTATCGCCATTTATCCCACAAAGTGAAGAACGTCCCCTTTGCGGGACAGTAGGCGTAAAGCGATAACGCGTTTTAACGCTCAGATGGTAATTATCCCACGTTCTTATCCTTCCGTGCTATGTGGGATAATGATGCGGACGGTCACACCCTTCACGGAAGAACAGGCGAGGCTGCTTGTCAATCTGCACCAGCGCTACGACGCCTGGATGTCTGCCGAACAGACGCTGCACCAAATGCCCTATGACCTCCGGCGCAAGGAGGTTGCCGGTAAAGCCTATCTCTACGAAATCCATGATCGCGGCGGCAACGGAAAGAGCCTTGGGCCGTGGTCTGCGGCGCAGGAAGCGCGCTTCGGCGCCTATCGTGCCGCCAAGGCCGACGCGAAACTGCGACGGGACGGGGCTGCCGGCACACTCGCCGAAAGTGCGCGGCTCTACCGGGCGCTCCGCCTCCCGATGCTTGCCAGCGCGGCCGGGCCAATCCTGCGCGAAGCCGATCGACGGTCGCTTCTTGGGTCCGATCTCCTGGTCATCGGCACGAACGCGACAACAGCCTATGCGATCGAGGCGAACGGCTTCATCCGCCAGCTTCCGGACGAGACCGAAGACCTCGATCTTGCCTGGGCAGCCGAGCGGGAAGCGGAAGATCAGCGTGTCTGGGATCTCCTTAAGACGGTCGATCCGACATTCACCGTCAACACCGAGCGCACCTTCCAGGCCCGCAACGCAAAAGCCTACGAAGTCGAGATCCTCGTCGCGCCCTCGCGGGCTGGCACGATGGCGCGGGCCGATCGACCACGCCCTGTGCCGCTTCCGGAGCAGGAATGGTTGTTACTGGGCACGCCGGTCAGTCATGTTGTCGTCTGCCGCGACGGCTCGCCCGCGCGCATCATCGCGCCAGACCCGCGCTGGTTCGCGCTCCAGAAGCTGTGGATGGCCGAGCAGAAGAAGCGAAACCCGCAGAAGCGGCCCAAGGATCACAAACAGGGCATGCTGCTGCTCGACGCGGTCGCTGAAGCGATGCCACAATACCCGCTCGATGCAGGGTTCGAGGCCCAATTGCCGGGCGAACTTGCGCCCTTTTTCGCAGCATGGAGCGCGCAACGACCACCGCCGGTGTTGCCGTCCTGGTAAGCGGGCGCGGTGCTATTTACAGAAGTTTGCGAACATGCCCTTGAACCTGAAGCGGGGCAGGGGATACCATCTGGCCATGGCCAGCATTGGAACCCGCATCAACGAAACCGGCACGCTGATTCGGGATGGTGGAGCGTTCTTTCTGCGGCGCGATGCCGGCGGACGCTTCGAGCTCGAGTTGCACCGCGTGCCGATCGATCATGTCGAAAAGCGTGTCCGGGTGATTGGCACGTTGGTCGGCGACAATATCGTCAACGCGGATGGTGTCGCGCCCGCCTGATTGCCGACACCAGTATTCTTCGGCGTTCCGTGCGACACGTCTGCGCCCAAGTTCCTAAGCGCCAGAATGTGAAAGGCCGTCCCGCTGCCGGGACGGCCTTTCCATTGTCCAGCGAACGCGGAACGGCTTAGGCGAACTGGACCCCCGCGGTGGAGGCTAAGCTCGAAGTTCCTGCCGCGATCGGCATATGACAATGAGACATCTGACCACCTCCTTTCCACTGTTGACGATGAGAGGGATCTGGTTGTGGACGCTTGGGATTTCAAGCGCGCGCGAAGCGAGCAGCAATCATTCCGGCGCCAGCATTCTGCTTACGGTAACGGGCCATTCCGTTCGCCTTCCGCCGCGGCGACTGGACCATTCGCCAAGGCGTCGAAGAAGCCGCCATCCTCGCCCGGCCCCGTCATGAACTGCTCGGGCTTGATGTCGCCGCTCAGCAACCGCACTGCCTGATAGGCCATCTGCGCCAGATTGGGATAATCCTCGACGCCGTTGGCGATCGTCATCCGCTGCTGGCTGCCGCGACGGATCACCATCGTCGTCGGCGTCACCGTCACCCCAAAGCGCTGCGCGAGGTCCGGGCGGCGATCGAGGTCCATCGCCGTCACCTGCCAGCCCATCTCGTCCTGAAAGCGCTGCACGATCGGCCATTCTACCCTGCAGTAGGCGCAGGACGACCGGGAGAACATGACCAGCGCGAACTCGCCGGCTTTCGCGCGCAAATAGGTCTGACGCACCGCATCCTTCTGCGCACCAAGGGCTGCGCGCGCATCGCCGACCATCGGGTTGGCGGATTTCGCGTTCAGCTCGGGATGGATCAGCATCGCCATTTGCGTGACGCCTGCAAAGGCGCGCGCCTTGCGCCGGGCAAAATCCTCGAGCTTCCAGAAGTCGGCGACTGCCTCCACCGTCAGCACGGTTGCCGCATAGTCGCGCTGCTGCTCGATGAGCTTGCGGATCCGGGGCGGCGTCCAGGTCGCAAGCTCCGGCATTGGCGGGATGACTGGCTTCTGGACGGCGTCAGGCTCGACCGGCTTCGCCTCGGGAGGCTTGGGCGGCTCATACCACCAATAGCCGTGCTTGTAGTTCATATAGGGCGGAGCAGGGGCGGAGGCCTGCGCCAGGGCGCAGCCCGGCAAGGCCGTGACCGCCAACCCGCTCAGCGCCGCCACGGCGCGGGAACGGATCATAAGAGCCTCCTGGCGCGGGTCAGCGCCGCCAGCGGCACGAGCCCGAAATAGCGGCTGTCGAAACCGTTCGGGCTGGGCGAGCCGACAAACACCAGCCCGGATGGGATCGGGCCTGCCCACAAGAGATGCGGCAGGTGCATCCCGTCGCGTGCGAACGGCTTGCTGACGTTGAGGAGCACGCCGTTGCAGAAATACCAGCCGTCCCATTCGCTGCGCGACACGCTCGAGGGTTTCTCGATCATGTTGAGCCGTTCGCCCGGCATGCAAAGAGCATGCTTCGTCACGCTGACCGGCTCCGCACCCGCCAGGGCGTGCGACAGCGTGAACATCACATAATCGCCCTTGGCGATCGGTCCGGGATCGGGCCGCACGACCATGGCCTCGATCGAGGGACTCATCACGATCGTGACCTGTCCAAGCAGCCACCAGCAGATTACAGTGATGGGCGTGACGATGAGGATGGCCAGGTACAGCCGATCCGAACGCGCGCCCTCGCCGAGATGGCGCCCGCCCAGCGCGTCCGCTGCCTCGCGGGGCAGGCGGCGCACCCGACGCGCGGCTGCCCTAGCGAGCCGCCAGAGACTGAGCATCGCGCACCTCCTCCTTGCCACCGAGGCGCGCATATTCTTCCAGCAGACCGGCGAGCGCGGAATCGCCGTAGACGACGTGACTTGCGCGCGGGCTTTCGGCTTCCCGCTCGCAATAGGCCTGGGTCGGATCACCGGGAATCATGGCGAGCGCCGGCACGCGCGTGACACTGTGCTGGCGAAACACGATTGGATCGACGATCAGTTGGACTCCCCGCATCGCGCACGCCGGGCCGCTGCAGCCCGGATCGATGCGCAGGATATCGGCGGAGAGCTTTGCCATCGGTCCGACCTTGGCGAGACCGCCGGGCATGCCGCGAAAGGCAAGCACGCCGCGCACGCGTTCGAGTTGCTGCGCGTAAGTACGCAGCTCGGCGAGCGGCATTGAAGAGGAGACGAGCAGAAGCGGTACCCAGGTCTTGGGCCCGGGCGCCGGGGTCGCCTTGGCGATCGCCGCCATCTCCGGCGCTGCGAGGCCGAGCGCCTGGCGCAGCCGTGATGCCATGGCCTCGCGCTCGGCCGCCATCCGCGCCTCTCCGGCGTCGAGGGCGCCGCGGACACGGGCCTCAAGGGCCGGGGCCGCCGCGCGCTTGCGCAAGCCTTCGAACGCCCGCCTCGCGGCCGGGTCATCGGTGCGTTTCGGCAGCGTCGGCCCGGTCAGCTGGTCCTGTGCGGGCTTGGCGGCTGCCCGCAGCCGCTCCATCGCGGCCTTGCCTTCCGCGCTGATCGCCGCGCGCGCGTCCTGGCCCGTAGCGGCCGGCTGTTGCGCAAGCGCGGCGCTCGCGAGCAGGACTGCCAGCGCGGCGCCCACTTTAGTGCATGATCTGGAGGTACGCATCGACGCGGTCCTTCATCTCGAGTTGGATCGTCGTCTGCGCTCGCGCCTCGATCTCGGCATAATATTCGCTCAGATCGATCTTGCTGAAATCGAGCGCCTGGAATTCCTCGGGCGTGAAGCCGCGGCACACCGGATGCTCGGGCGTGCCCCAGCCGATGCCGTTGAACGACTTAAGCTGCGGCCGGCCCTGCTCCTGGATGATCCGCCCGAGCTTGGTGTTGAAGCAGCAATTGCCGCGCGCCGGTTGCAGGCACAGGCCGAGAAAGCTCACCGTGCAATAGGCGCCGACCTCATGGCACATGCCCGAGCTGCGCAGCATGCCCGTCTCCATATCCTCCTGGTCGCAGCCCTGCAGAAGCACTTCGATCAGGAAGTTGATGGCGAGGTTGATCGCGATCGACGTCGGGTCGACGCCGATGATCGCGTTGAACCCGGCACTGGCGGCCTCGCCGGCAGTCGCGCCTGCACGAAACGCCTGGAACGCTGCGCTGACGCCGCGAAACACGCCTTTGATGACCTGGATCTTGAGGCTCAGCGACGAGAATTTCGACCCCATGCCGTCCTTGATGATCCTGTCCTTGTTCTTGCAGCAGTTGGACAAGGTGTTGGCGATGCCGGGCGGGCGGCAGCGCATGCCGCGTCCGCCGAAGATCTCGATATTGGCCGTGCAATTGCCCTCGGCATCGACCGCGCCGTCGGCAGGCGCGCCGGGATCGTTGATCGGCGGTGTTTCCTGAAACGGCGTGATCGCCGGGTCCGCACACGCATTGGACGAGCATTGCGGGTTGCCGCCGCCGATTGGCGTCATGCAGGCATATTGCGGCCCTATCGGACAGCCATATGTGCCGGTCTCGTCGGCGATGCAGGCGACACGGCCGATGGGACATTGCGGGGCTCCGCCCTGCGTCCGATCGCAGGATGCGATCTCGCCCGGATCCGCTGCGTCACCGTTGCCATTGAGATCGGCGGCACAGAGCTGTCCGGTGACAGGGTTCGATGGTCCGCCCTTGTTCGACGGGGATCCGGGATCGGACGGCCCGGTCGGATCTGTGGGCTCGACCGGCTCGCGGATTTCCGTCGGCAGCGTTCGTTGCGGCATGGCAGTCGCGGCATGAGCCGATACCGCGAGGCCGAGCAGACCAAGACCGGCAAGCAAAGCAAGCGAAGGCGCGCGCATCATCGCACCGCCGTCGTGCAGGTCATGTCGGCGCCGGCGAGGCGCACGGCCTGCATCATCGCCACGGCTTCCGGGAAATCGTCGAGGCAACCGCAGGCCGAGACGATTTCCTCACCCGGCTCGAGCGGACAGACATTGTCGGCCGAACAGACGTGATAGAAGGTGTCGTGGCTCGCAGGCGCATTCTGCTGGCTGGCGACGACGCCCGCCGGCGCCGCGCCGGTATTGGCGCTCGGCGCGCGCGTCTTGCAGATCGGCTCGCACGCCGGGACCGTCCCGCGGTCGGGAAGGGTGAACGGCCGGGTGGACACGGCCACGGTGCCGTCCGCCGCCCGCGTCTGGTCCGCGAGGATGGTCTCTGTCGAATGGTCGAGGATGTAGGTCCCACGGCTGAGATCGGGCTCTGCCATCGCATTGCTGTCGAGCGTGCAGGCATAGGTGCGATTTCGCTCGAAGAACGGCCGGGTGAGCTGGACCGGGCATTCGGCCGAGCCGAGCACGCGTGTCTGGACGAGGGGGGTAAGGCCGGTCTTCACCCCGTTCCGGAAGGTATCGACCCCGTCGACCGTCTCGGTGTCGAGATGGCAGCGGGCGTCTCCGGCGATGGCACCGCACTGATCGACCACCCGCTCCGTACTCTGGCACCTGGTGTCGGTGTCGACATGGATCTGCGCGATGCCCTCGCCGACATCGCCGACGCCGAGGCGCAGCCAGATTTCATGATTTCCCTTGGTAAGCATGGGCTTGAGATCGATATTTGGGCGCTGTTCGAAGGTTCGACCCTGTTCGCAATCGCCGGGCGGATATCCGTTCGAGAGCCAGGGCCATTCGCCGGACGCGATCAATTGACCATCGACGCGCAACTGTGCCCAGTCGTCGGCGGCGAGATAGACGAGCCCTGCCGCCACGATCCGTTCGGGGGCGTCGACCTGCAGCGTCATCTTGAAATCGATCAGCCCGCAATTGCCGCCATGGTTCACATTGTCGCGCGGCTCGCCGAGATAGAAGTCGACCGAACTGCCGCGGATCACGGTGTTGTAGCCGCCGGAAATGCGATCGATGATCTCGGGCACGGATCGCTTGGTCACCATGACCTGCCGCTCGATCGTGCAGGCGCGAAGCTGTCGGACCTTGCCGAGGCCGGCGGGCGAATTGGTCAGTGCCTGGAACACGCTGCTGCCGCTCGATGCGACGGCCGCATCGCCCGCCAGCGTTACGGGATTGGCGAGATAGGCCGACTGCGGCAGCGTCTTGTCGGCCGCGCAAGCCGTGGTCTGGGCGCCGACATAGCGGATGACCGGCCCGTCGACCTGCGCCGCGGCCACGCCGATGCGCGGATCCGCCGTCGTCAGCGCCCCGACCATGCCGCCGCCGAGATCGCCGAGCACCGAGGGCAGGTTGTTCCAGGCGAGGTTGGAACCGCAGCTGTTGTTGATGCAATAGCAGCCGGCGAGCTCGGTCATCTCGCCTTCCTTGAGCGTCAGCGCCCCGCTCGCATCGACTGCCCAGCGGAAATAGCGGCACTGGTTCCAGGTTCCTGGCATGCAGGCGATCACGCCATTGGCGCAAATCCCCGAGACCGGAACCGGCAGGCTCGTCTGGGTGTCGACCGTACCATCGAGATCGGTATCGCGCGCGATCTTGACCGCCCCGAGATCGCCGGTGCCTGAAGGCTGCACGATGACCTCCATCAGCGTCGCCGTCTTCTGGCAGCTCAGATTCGGGTTGAAGCTCTTGCTGCTGTCGATCGTCGAGATCGGCTGGCCGGCGAGCCCCGGCGTCACGTAATTCTGGCGTAGGGTATCGCTGTCGCTGGTCTTGGCCCGCGACGCCGTGGCGGCAGCGCGCGCGCGGTCCTCCATGCTTTGCGCGTTTGCGCTCGAAAAGGCCGTGGTGGCCAGTGCGGCCGCCAGAACGATCCGGAACGGGGAGGGGGCCCCGGATCGTGAGGGCGCGGCGACCGCACTGACCGTAGGTGGAGCGACGCCGCCGAGGGAGAACGGCGCCGCTCCCACCCCGCGCACCCGTCGGCAGCCGCAAGGGCCTTGGCGGGCAGACCGGACGAAGCCGGACAGATGCGCGAGGTGTCGGGGAAGCGACCTGCTCACAGCACCGTGATCCCGGCGCAGCAGATCACTTTTTCGAAAAGCATGAACTGGGCATTGTCCTTGCCGGGCGCGTGCTTGGCGCTCGACCACAGCGCGCCCGGCCGGCCGATATTAACGCACTTGCCGCCTTTGACCGGTTCGAGGATCTGGAGTTTGTAGCGCGACTTGGTCCAGATCGGGCTGGCCTTGAACGCGCAGCCGTCGCTGGTGCTGATGGTCAGCGCGCCCAGCCGCCCCATCATGAAGGTGCCACGCGCGGCAAGTCCCGCCCAGGCTTCGACGCTGTCATCGAAATGGATGTCGCCGGCGATCGGATAGGTCGCGCCCCAGGAGCCCATGCACCAGAAGAGCGGATCGACCACTTTGCCCGCCGCGGCCGCGGCACTGTCGCCCATGCACGCAAGGCCCGCCGCCGGATTGCCGAATAGCACGGCTTCCGGCTGGATGATCGCGCCGAGTGTCGCGGACTGCCAGGTCGGCAGCACCTCGGTGACCAGCGCCACGTCGAACCCGTCGTCCTGCAGGCAAGGCAGATCGGTGAACAGATCGAGCATCTTCCAGACGGGCGAGATATAATAATGCATTTGTGCGAACATCTTGCGCGTGTTCGTTCCGTCCGAGATCGAGGATTGGCTGCCCTGCAATTTGCCGCGGGTGGGCAGCAAATCGGCGCCGAGCGCCATCATGCAGCCGGGCTCGGTCACCACGTCGACCATGCGGTTGGGCGACCAGTAGGAGACCTTGATTCCGAACCAGAAGGTCAGGCCCTTGCGGCATGCGCAGAGCGGTTTCGACGCCGATTGCGCGTCGAGCGCCTTGTCGAGCTTGTCGAACGATCCGATCCGGATCCCGCCGATCGTGATCGGAAAGATGCAGGTCCAGCGGACCTTGGTGATCGGGTTGAAGACGCTGCTGTCGCAGCCCGAGGCGTGAGCCGCCGCCGGCCAGCACAGACCGGCGAGGCTCAGCGCCAGCGCAACGACGATAAGGCGAAGCTGCCGCCTCACCGGCTTGCCCCTGTCGTCCGCGGCGCGGGCTTGCCGAGGCTTTCCGGTCCCATCTCGGTCAGCACGAGCTTCTGGCCCGCCTGTGCGACGATGACGGGCGCGACGGTCAGCCCGAGCCGGGCCTTGACGCGCTCCTCGAGAATGAAAATCGCGCGCCCGGTCCGTTCACTGGCGGCGATCGCGTCGCCGGCCGTCAGCAGGATGAAATCGGCCGGCCGAGCGGCGCGCAAGGCCCAGGCGAGATCGCGCGGATGCACGATCACCAGCCGCTGCGGCAGCGACACATAGGCGAGCGGATTGAAGGTGTAGCCTTTGGGATAGAGCACATGCCCGTCCGGCAGCGTCACATCCATATCGAGCGTGTAGAAGGGCACGACGGTGCGGACGCGATCGGCCGGGGCCATTCCGAGCGTTGCCGCCCGCATCGCGCTCCAACGGTCGCGCGGCCCGAAATTCTTGCTCATGTCGCGCGGCAAGGTGGCGACCTTCGCCTCGATCTCGGCAAGCGCATCCGGTTCGGCGACCGGCCAGGTTCGGCCGATCGTGCTCGTGTCGGCGCGTGCCGTCGCGGCGAGCCCGGCCGCGACGACGACCAGCAGGATCGTCGTGCCGAACTGCCCCGCGGCGATCGCTCGCGCGCGGCGCTCGCTGCGCTCAGCGGTCATCGCGCCCGCCCCAGATTTGCGAGGCTGCCGGCCAGGTGCCGAACAGGGCGAGCCCGAAGGCTGCCAGCGCGACGACGCCGACGATCCAGCCGAGCATCTTCACGGCGCCGGTGACCGCCGGCGCGAGCAGGACGAAGGCGAGGTGTGTGAAGAGGAGCATCGTCGCACTCACGCACAGGCGAACCGCCATCGGCGAGGGGCTGCAGGACAGGAGGCCGCTCACCGGTGCCTCCAGCGTCGAACCCTGGTCAACAGCCTCGCAGTTCCGGCCGACAGGCTGAGCAACAACAGGCCGCTTGCGAAGCAGGTTGCGCCGACGATCAGGGCCGCGCGGAGTACCACCATGACGGGCTGACCCAATGTCAGACCGGCTGCGGCAACGAGAGCCGCCAGCATGAGGGTCTCGATCGCGACGAGGCGGAAGCGCCACATCCAGGCATCGCGCTCGAGCCGGGCGGTGACGCGTGCCTCGATCTCGAGGTCGAGCGCACCGACGGCGTGACACCCCGTGCAGATCGCCGAGGCTTCCGGATCGGGGCCGCCATCGGCTGTGCTCAGCGCGCGGAGCGAATCGGCAGTCATCGTGGACGAGCGACGCGCAAGGGCTGTCGGTCCATAGGGGCCTCCCGGCGCCAACGGCGCCCTGGCTGAAAGGATGAAACGGGGCGCGCTTCAGCGTGTTTGGCTGATCGAACCTGTCGTCCAGTGGATGCGGGAAAGGCCGATCGCTCTCAAGCATCCGGGCACTTCGCTGCCGACGAGGGTCGAGCTCGGATCCTGAAGGCTAATCCTCGGCCACCGGTTCCCGTTGCGCGCTAAAGGCGGCGAAATGCGCCCAAAGCGGAATTAAAGTGCCGCCTGTGCCGCCTCATCCGGAAGAACGGTGCGGACACGGATGCGGGCGGTGAGGGCTGCCCTCGAGTGCGTTGTTGAGACTGTCCGTCTGGCTCCAGCGTCGGGGGTGCCCGACGTCGCCAAAGTCGGTCACACTGCGACGGTTGCCGCGCTGCGCGTCGAGGCGGCGGTCAGCGGCGGAAGTGGGCGTGCGCATGCTGTCGTCGCGGGACGTTACGCGGACGGCGCGAAACCAACCGGATTGCGACAAGAACCCTTATGCGGCGCCGGTTCGTTGAGGACGGTGAGGAGACCCTACCATGACCTGTGGCCCCGAAGACGACGAACCTGGGTTCGAGACCGACGTCGATGAACGCGACCATCGGAACGACAATGGCTCGGAGCGAACGCTTGAAGAGGCGCCTGCGCCGGATTCCCCCGATCAGGGAGAGATAGAGCATGCGCGCGAAGATCCCGTTGAAACACGATAGGGTCGCAGCTCAGAGTTTGGCCGAACGGGGCCGCGCCGGGTTCCTGCGCGCTCCAGCGGCGGCGTCGACGACGGCGAAGGCACAACCGCAGGTGACGTCATGACGGATCAGACCCTGGAGGACCTCGAGCGCATCCGCCGCGAATGCCGCCGAGTCGTCACAACGCGCGCGATGATGTCGGCAGGGGCCGCTGTCGTTCCCATCCCCGGCGCGGATATCGTCGCCGATGTCGGCCTGCTGGCGACGTTGCTGCCCGATATCAGCAAGCGCTTCGGCCTGGACCACGATCAGGTCGAAAAACTCGATCCTCAGAACGCCGAGCGGATCTTTGTCGTGGCTGCGAGCATGGGCAACAACGTGATCGGACGAATGGTCACCAAACGCCTGGTCACCAGCCTGTTGAAGCGTGTCGGCGCACGCGTCGCCACAGCGTCAGTCGCCAGATATGTCCCTGTGATCGGCTCCGGCGTTGCCGCAGCGATCAGCTTCGGCGCCATGAAGCTGGTCGGCAATGCCCATATCGAGGACTGCTACCGGACGGCAAAGAGCTTGCTGTGACGCTCAGCCGCCGACCGTCAACATCGCGCGATCACCGTCGTCAAGCTTTCCGCACAACCCCGGCACCTCATCCAGTTGCCGCAGATCCGTGAACCGTCCGCGCTCCGCACGGTAGCGGACGATCTCCGGGCCGTGGCCCCGCAGGCTTTCCACGCCGTCCAGCGTTGCCTGGTCCGCGATGTTGATATCGATCCTGGGGACGTCCCGGTCAGCGCCCATCACAACAGACCTTCATGCTGCATGGCTTTCTGGACGGCAGGACGATCCTGCATGCGATCGCGCAGCCCCGTGAGCTTCGCCGGCAATGCGATTTCGTTCTTGGTCGCCCAGAGCAACATCACGAACAGATAGCAGTCGGCCGCGCTGATCGCGTCGCCGAACAGGAAATTTCCCTGCATGGTGTCCGACAGATAGGAAAGCCGCTTGAGGATCGTCTTGCGGGCCTCGGCCTTTTCTTCCGCGCCGGCACCGGAGAAGAACGGCTTGAAAGCCTTGTGCACCTCGCTCGAAATATAGGCGAGGACCTCGAGCAGATGCGTGCGGCCGAGCGGACCGGGCGGAACGAGCAAAGTGTCCTGCTGCGAAATCCATTCGAGGATGGCGACATTCTCGCTCACGACTTCGCCGGTATCGAGCGCGAGAGCAGGCACATACCCTTTGGGATTGATCTGCGTGTAGTCGGCGCCGGACTCCGTAACCTTGGCGTTCAGGTCGACCTTCTCATGATCGAACGCGATGTTCGCCTCGTGGAGAGCGATGTGATCCGAAAGGCTACAGGCCCCCGGGGCATAATAGAGTTTCATGAAACCTCTCCCTCGCTGCTCGCGTGCGGATGTCGAACGCCCTGCAACATTCCGGGTTCATTTCCGATGGCGGCGACGGGGCCACTTCCAAGCGAATGCGCGGTGACTGGGGGGCAGAAGCGGCGCAGCCACGAAGGTGCATCTCACGCATTGCCGGCGGACTTGCCAGCGCTGGTGCGGGTTTCCTCGGACAGGGGGCGCCGCCAGCGATCGGCTTCGATTTGATCGCGCCGACGTCAAAACCCGGACCGGCGCCAGGCGAGGAGAGCCGCACAACTTGAAAGCGCCGCCGTCGCCGGCCATCTGCGCCAGGCAATCTTACTGGAAATCCATTATGACGACAACGACCGAAGCCGCACCTGAAACCCGATCGTTCGAGGCCGATGTCGCCAAGCTGCTGCACCTGATGGTGCACTCGGTGTATTCGGACAAGGACGTTTTCCTGCGCGAGCTGATCTCGAATGCGGCCGATGCGTGCGAGAAGCTGCGCTATGAGGGATTGAGCGACGCCAGCCTGCTTGGTGATGACGGGCAGCCGCGCATCACCGTGACGCTTGATCCCAAGTCCCGCCGCCTGACGATCGAGGATAATGGCATCGGCATGAGCGAGGCCGAGCTCGCCGACGCGCTCGGCACGATCGCGCGCTCGGGCACCAAGGCGTTCATGGACAGGATCGCCGGTGCCAAGGATGCCGAAGGCAGCCAGCTCATCGGACAGTTCGGTGTCGGGTTCTACTCGGCCTTCATGGTCGCCGATCAGGTCGACGTCTTCTCCCGTCGCGCCGGCGCCGACAGCGCAGCGACCTGGACCTCGGACGGCCTCGGCACCTACACGATCCGGCCGGTCGAGCTTGCAGAGGCGCCCGCACGCGGGACCCGCGTGGTCCTGCACCTCAAGGAGGAGGCAGCCGGCTATACCGAGGATTACACGATCGAGCGCACGATCAAGACCCAGTCGGGCCATGTTCCGGTGCCGATCTTCCTCAAGGACGCGCAGGGGTCTGAGCCGAAGCAGATCGCTGACGGCGCCGCGCTCTGGACACGTGCCAAGAGCGAGATCACGGCGGATGAATACAAGGATTTCTATCGCAGCGCCGCTGGCCAGTTCGATGAGCCTGCGCTGACGCTCCACTACCGCGCCGAGGGATTGCACGAATATACCGTGCTCGCCTTCATTCCCGAGACCAAGCCGTTCGATCTGTTCGATCCCGACCGCGCCGGCCGGATGAAGCTCTATGTCCGCCGCGTGTTCATCACCGACGAGGCACAGATCCTACCGCGCTATTTGCGGTTCGTCCGTGGTCTGGTCGACTCGAACGACCTGCCGCTCAACGTCTCGCGCGAAATGATCCAGGAAAGCCCCGTGCTGGCGGCAATCCAGAGAGGCGTGTCCAATCGCGTGCTCTCCGAGCTCGAGAAGCTCGCAGCCAACGAAACGGCAGCGTATCTCAAGCTTTGGGACGAGTTCGGCCCGGTCCTGAAAGAAGGCCTCTACGAGGATTTCTCGCGCCGCGAGACGTTGCTCGGGCTAGCCCGGTTCAAGACGACGACTTCGGTCGGCGAATGGCGCTCGGTCAAGGACTATGTCGCCGACCTCAAGGACAACCAGACCGCGATCTATTACGCGACCGGCAATGACCTCGACCGGCTCGCGACATCGCCGCAGCTGGAAGGCTTCAGGGCCCGCGGGATTGAGGTTCTGCTCCTCGCCGATCCCGTGGACAGCTTCTGGGCGTCGTCGGGAATCGATTTTGGTGGCAAGCCGTTCAAATCGGTGACGCAGGGCATCTCTGACCTCAGCCTGATCCCGCTAGCGGACGGTGCGCCGCCAGCAGCAGAAGCGGCGTCGCCTTCTGTCACAGGGTTTATCGCTTTCGTAAAAGCTACGCTTGGCGATGCGGTTTCCGATGTTCGCCCGTCCGATCGCCTGACGGAAAGCGCGGTGTGCCTTGTCGCGCCCGAGCAGGGCATGGACCGTCAGCTCGAGAAGCTGCTTGCAGGGGCAGGGCGGCTCGACGCGGCGGTCAAGCCGGTGCTGGAGATCAACCCGCGCCATGCGCTCGTCGAGAAACTGAGTGCACTCGAAGAGAGTTCGGACATTCGTGCGGACGCCGCCCATCTTCTCTTCGATGAGGCCCGCATCGCTGACGGCGAGTTACCGCTCGATCCGCGTGCCTTCTCGGCGCGCCTCATGCGGCTGTTGGAGCGCGGAACGGCCTGACGGCGTTCGCGCGATAGCTGATTCCGCGCGATAGCTGATCAGGTGTTGGTTGCTCCACAATTTCCTGTGGCGGTCGTGGCCGATTCTGCGTGCCAGGCGTTGGCGTCGCGCGAGTTGGAGGGCTGGTGAGGGCGTATGCGACGCATCGGGTTGACCAGCGACGAGGACGTACCCTGCCTCGGCCAGGGCACCTGGAACATGGGCGAGCGTTCTCAGAGCCGCGACGACGAGATCCGAGCGCTCCGCGTGGGCATCGAACTCGGCATGACGCTCATTGATACGGCGGAAATGTACGGTGACGGCGCTACCGAAACGCTGGTGGGAGAAGCCATCGCCGGACTGCGTGACCAGGTCTTTCTGGTCAGCAAAGCCTATCCGCAGAATGCGTCGCGAGACCGCCTTGCGCGTGCATGCGAAGCTAGCCTTCGACGGCTCGGGACGGATCGGCTGGATCTCTACCTTCTGCATTGGCGTGGGCGGATACCGCTTTCCGAAACAGTGGAGGCGATGGAGGCGCTTCGGCGCGACGGGAAGATCCGTCACTGGGGCGTTAGCAATCTCGACACCGATGATATGATCGAGTTGCTGTCGGCAGGCGGCGCTGTCTGTGTAGCCGACCAGATCCTTTACAACCTCACGCGGCGAGGGCCTGAACACGCTTTGATCCCGTGGCTGGAGCAGCACGATATGGCCGTGATGGCCTATAGTCCGGTCGAGCAAGGCAGGCTCATCGGAGATCAAAAGTTGGCGACGATTGCCGCTGAGGCACAGCTTACGCCCGGACAGTTGGCGTTGGCTTGGACGCTGCGACAGCCAAACCTGGTCGCCATTCCAAAGGCAAGCGATGTCACCCATGTTCGGGAGAACCGCGCGGCGGCAGATGTGGTGCTGGACAGGGTCACGCTCGACAAGCTTGACGCGGTGTTCCGGGCTCCGCGCGGTCCGGTCGCCCTCGAGATGCTGTGACGAACCCGATCCCCAGGCAAAATCGCTGATCGCATGCTTGGCTTTGGCTGCGTAGGGCCATGACGTGCTTATCATGACGCGCCCGAGGACGCGGAGGCCGCGCCAAAGAGAAGGGCGAGACCAAAGGGCTAATGAAGGTCGTCGCTGACCGTGCTACGCTGCGGATTCTCGGCGCCGCCATCCTCGGCAACGGCGGCAATGAGGCGATTCACGGCATCCTCGACGCTATGTCGGCCGGCCAACCATTCGATGTGCTGTGCTGGGCGGTGGCGGTTCATCCCACCGTCTCGGAACTCATACCGACGCTTCTGCTCGGCCTGGACGGGCCAGCGCGCGGCTGACGGCCCGCCTTCGATCTTGCATCGCCTCGGTCTCGGCGCATGGTGGGGGTGAAGGAGACGCAGGATATGCGCAGCGATCGTCGTAGGCTCTTGGTCGGTACAGCGGCGGCTACGGGTAGTCTCATGGCAGGCGGACCACTCTGGGGTGCTGCGCGCCGGGACAGAGCTACGGACTGGGCTGCGCTTGGGGAGGAGGTCAGGGCCGAGATGATCTGGGCCTGGGATCTCTACAGGGCCCATGCCTGGGGCAAGGACGAGATCAAGCCGGTCAGCGGCGGCGTGTCGAGCTTCCCGCTCAAGGACCGTCACCTCGGACTGAGCCTCGTCGAGGCGCTCGATACGCTCTGGGTGATGGGCCTCGACAGTCGTTTCCAAGACGGCGTCGACTGGGTGAAGGCGAACCTCGATTTCGACGTCGATGGCGTGGTCTCGGTGTTCGAGACCTCGATCCGGCTGCTCGGCGGCTTGCTCTCCGCGCACCACGCTTGTGGCGATCCGGTGCTGCTCGCAAAGGCGCGCGATCTCGCCGACCGCCTGCTCCCGGCGTTCGACACGCCCACCGGCATGCCGTACCGCAAGATCAACCTGCGCACGCACGCATCGAGCGAGCCGGTCACCAGCCCCGCCGATATCGCGACCTATCTTCCCGAATGGGAGATGCTCAGCCAACTGACCGGCGATCCGCGCTACGGCCGCGCGGCGCGCAAGGCCGCGGTCGCCATTTTCGAGCGGCGTTCGAAGCTCGACCTCGTGGCGACGCAGATCGACGTGCTGACCGGCGCATGGCGGGACCGCCGCGCGACCGTCGGCTCCTATTGCGACAGTTTCTTCGAATATCTCTGGGACGGGTGGCAACTGTTCGGCGATGCCGAATGCAAGCGCATGTATGATGTCTGCACCGCCGCGATCCTGAAACACCAACAGGTCTGGAAGCACGGCAGCCTGTGGTTCGCGGACGTCGACTTCGAGACCGGCGCGGTGGTCTCGACCGAGCAAGACGAACTCGCCTCCTTCTACGGCGGACTGCTGGGGCAGGGCGGGGCGTTGAAGCTAGGCGCGGCCTACACGGAGAGCTGGGCGAAGGTGCAGGGTCGCTTCGGCGTGCTGCCCGAGGGCTATGACTATGCCACCGCCAAGCCGGCCCAGGTGACCAACGCGCTTCGCCCGGAGCTTGCCGACGCCGCCTTCACCCTCTGGTTGCTTGACCGCAATCCGCGCTGGCGAGAGATCGGTCGTGACCATTTCCTTGCGATGAAGCGCTGGAACAAGGCGCGGTTCGGCTACACTGATCTTGCCGATGTCACTGCAAGGCCCAAGCGCCAGGCCGATCACTGTCCCGGCTATTGGTGGTCCGAGCAGATGAAATACTACTACCTGCTGTTCGCCGACACGCCGCGCTTCGATTATGCCCACAACTACCTCTCCACCGAGGGCAACGTGCTGCTTGGGCTACGCCGGCAGGGTGTCCGGCCGGAGCAAGCGATGCGCACCTGATTTTCAGCCCTTCGAGGCTGCCCGTCGTGCCCCGTCGATGATGGCGCGCTCGGGCATTCAGATCCGCCGCTCCACCAGATCAGTGCGCCCTTTTAAGCGCTGATCTGCCTTTCCCTGATCTTACCGCCACGCCAAAACGAGCTCGACGACGCCCGATCCACGCGTTGTTCAAAAGAGATGCAACTCGGGTCCGTCCCGGCGGGTTTAGATCTGATGCGGCACGGTGCTGAAGTCGCACGGGATCCTGAATGAACGCCATCGAGACGTACCGCGCCAATGCAGCCGCCCAGCGCGCGGCCGCAGCGCAGACGAAGCTGCAAAACCGTCGTGAAATGCATGAGCGTGCCGCGGCCGTTTGGGAAACCATGGCGGACGGTGCGGAAGAGACGTTAAGCAAGACCGCGATTAATTTGGCCGCGAAGGAACGCGCATCCCGCTAGACATCAAGCGACTTGCTCGTCGTGACAAAGCCGCTGGTTCACAAAGAACTGATCTGCCTCGCAGCAGGCGATTTTCGCGGCGCGGGCCCAATGGGTGAGGTGGTGCGTCTTGGCGCTTGATCCGCCGCATGTGTTTGAAGTCGCTACATCGAAGCGGTTCGTGCTCGACGGGTGGGTACCCGCGATCTGGTCGCGGCTCGCATGCACAGCCGGTACATATGAAGGAGCGCGCCAAGCCATCTTGAGTGGCGCTCCTTTATTTGATGACGGAACGGGCGAAAGGGTCTTTCGGGTCTATGGCTCGTTCAGCAACGATGGCGGACGACACTCCCAAAAAGCATGTCGACGAGACGATCGAGGCGCTCGCTGCAATCTACGAGGCCCATAACGCGGAAGCAGGGCTGCTGCAGAGGCTCGCGGACCGGTTCACCGGCGTTTTGGGACAGCCCGTTGCGACTGGTATCATCCTGGCCATGATACTGGCTTGGATGGCCGGCAACGTCGTGCTTGCGCACATCGGCGTGCCTGCGCCCGATGCCTTCCCATTTCCGAGCCTGGAAATCTCTACCACGATTGCTGCGCTGCTTGTCGCGCTGCTCATTCTCACGACACAGCGGCACGAAGATGTGCTTGCTGAAAAGCGTGCGCGCCTCACGCTCCAGATTGCCGTGCTGAGCGAAAAAAAGATCGCGAAGGTTATCGAGCTTCTAGAAGACCAGCGTCGCGATAACCCGCTGTTATCGTCTCGGCTCGATGCTGAAGCGAACTCGATGGCGAACGCTACCGACCCGCAAGCAAACCTCGCAAAGCTCGACGAGACCGAGGATCGCAAGGGCACCTGACGGGCGCGTGAGTCGCGCCGCGGCGCGCCGACACAGGTTGATACGTTCGTTGTTTGTTCTATTCTCTTGTTGTGACTCGATTCGCGCTCCTGACGCCTGACACAGCCATTGCGGAGTCGATCCTTGCTGCTCCCGGCTGGGCGCGTGTCGGCATCACTATGCCTGATCCGTGCCTACGCGAGCGCGCGGCGCAAGAGTTGGCGCGTGCGATTGCCGCTGGAGTCGCGAGCCCTTGCACGACCGATCCCGATCAATTCATCGCGACCTTCATTTTCGAAGCGGCAGCGTGGCACCATGCGGTGCGGCCAATATGAAGCTGCTGCCCGCACAGCGCGGCGTTCAACCCGCATGGTTTGTGGTGGCATTTTCACAAGCGTGGCTGGGACGACAATCTGCGCGCGGCATGCGTTCGCTTCTGGTGTCGTAAGTGTGGCGCGCAGCTTCGCAGGCGCATCCGCCCCGCGAGGTTGGCACTCGTCGCGGAAACCGAGGCTGATATTCGGCTCCGCATGCCAGACATGGGAGAATGGAAACGAGCGATCAATCGCTTCAGGTCATGAGGAGTAAGACATGGACACGTTCAAGGTCGACGACGCCGCAAAGTTCCAGCTTGTGCAGCAGGTCATGCCCCAGCTGTTCGACGCGCTCGCGTCCGTCAGCTCCGATGGGGACGTTTGCGCGGACGACGTGATCGATTTCCTGTCGCTATGCACGGCGACTCTGCTCGACAATGATACGCATCTGACGACCCCGCGCCACCTGCGGCTCGGCGCGCAGACCGTGGCCAAGCATGTCGAGCGCCGGACCAAGGAACTGCGCGCAGCGCAGGAAGGAACGGGCCAGAGCCTGCTGTCGCTCGTGCTGGCGTTGCGCGGAAATGTACCTGGCGGCACCTCGATGGCCCATTAATGGGGCGAGATCAGGCGTCGACCGCGAGCAATTGGCTCGGGAAGGCCCAGCCGAGCGACAGCGCATCCTCTATCGGGGCGCCAAGCCAGCGCGCGTGATCTTCGTCGTGTAGAATGACTTTCGGCGACCGAGACGCAGCCTGCGCCGAACATCTCGACCGAGCACCAGCAGGAAGGCGATGCCCGCAGCCCCAGCGACACGCTCGATCGCGGGCAGACCGACACGCCGGGTGGCCAGCCGACGGAGACGGTCGAAGACCGCCTTAATGTCGGTAACGTGACGCCCGAGGAGTATCCGGCGGACCGGCCGAAGTGACCGCTGCGCGGCGCTTGCGACTTCAGGCGGCCCGTAGCCTTGCATAGCTGGTAAACTGAGCCCGCACGTTCGGCGAGGCCTTGGTCGTCAACGCATCGACCCGGGCGATGGCGGCTGCGCCATCACGATCGCGCAAGCCGAACGAGGCCATCGCCCATTCGCCAAACTCTCTCGCGTCGATCGCGCGGCGTGAGAGCGTGACAAGCGCGCGGTGTCTCGGGTCGGTCGCGATCCGCGCGATGGTGCTCTCAACGTGTGCGTCAGGCCCCTCGAGCGCCTGAAGAAACCGCTGGCCATTGAAGAGAAGAAACCCCGTCAGTTCATCGTGCCGATTGTTGGTGCGCGAGCGAGCGAGGATTTTGGAGAGGTCATTCTCGCCCACCGACGGAACTGCAGTACTGATATACACGAGTTGCAGCATGCGCCTTCCTCCAGGGGAGGGTGTATCGGCACTGTGGGTTAAGATATTGATTATTCACAGCTCGCGCCTGCCGAATAGCGAGAGCCAGATCCGAAATCTCGGGCGCGAGGTAGCGAACGGGCAGGGGCCTTTGCGGTGACCGCGCGCTGAGCTTGGCAATGCGGCTTTCCGTTCTTCAATCCGGCGGTCAATCTCCGGGTGGCAAAACCTAATCGATCTCAACAACCCTTCAGCGTCGAACTCGGCATAGGCAGCACGCACTTTCTGGGCCGCGTCCTCATCAGGAAGCTCGGCAGCCACGATCGGATCCGACAAGGGCGCGTCTTCACAGCCGGTCTCGCCCGACTGGCGTTGGACGTTACAGGCCAGCCAGGGAGGCGTCTGGTTGCCGAACAACTGCCATCTGAAATCCGCCCGTCCGTCCTAGAAAACCAGGAAGGGGCCGAAAGCGCTCGCATCTTTCAAGCCGACCGGATCGTTGGAGGAGCATGAGGAGATGATGACCATGACAAGTGCTGCCCCTGAAGAAGACGAGCCCGGTTTCGAGACCGACGTCAACGAACTGGACCACGCGAAGGATAGCGGGTCGGAGCACACGCTCGAAGAGGAGCCGGGGAAGACGGAGGCTGAAGATATGGAGCACGCACAGGAAGATGCGGCTGAAGACCGGAAAGAGGGAGGGTATCAGTAACCCGCCCTCCTGGGTCGAGCGCAGAGTGCGGCTTTCGGCTGCGACAGCGGTCTCCGAACGCAGGACGTATTTCGGCCCCTCAAGTCGCGGCGATGAACGTTCCGTGGATCTCGCGGGAGCGGCGGTGAGTGTGAGCGCATCTCTCGATCCGTGCGAGGCTTGTTGCGACGTCACGAACTCCTACCTCGGGGTCAGCACATTGACTTCGGGCTGAGGACGATCCGGCCCCTGAGGAAAGCAGGCATGAGCGCGGCAATCGAATTTTTCGGACTGATGGACGACGACGCCTTTCCGGTCGAGGCCGCAGCGCTGGAGTTGTCGGCCCTGGATCACCACCAGGCGAGCGTGACGGACTATCTCGGGGTCGTCGCGGACATGGCGGCGCGGGTTTCGGCCATAGGATCGGATGCCCGAACGGGAGCTCGGCAGGCTGAGATCCTCGCCGACGTCATATACGGCGAGCACGGCTTCACGGGTGACCGCGACACCTACGATGCGGCGGTCAACGCCGACATGATCCGGGTCTTCGACCGGCGGCGCGGGCTGCCGATCAGCATAGCGATCATCTATGTCGCGGTTGCGCGGCAGGTCGGCTGGACCGCGACCGTCCTCAACCTCCCCGGCCACGTCCTCGTGCAGGTCGGACCCGACGATCCTGCGATCATCGACGTCTTCGATGGCGGGGCGAGCGTCGACCCTGCGCAACTGGACGTCGCTCTCGGCATCGAGAAGGGCGTTGCGCGCGGCGTGGCTCAGAAAACTTTCGGGATGAGTGCGCGCGATGTGATCGTCCGTCTGCTCAACAATCAGGCCGGCCGGGCGGAGCAGGAAGGCGACCATGAGCGCGCCCGGACGGTGTACGAGCGCATGACGAAGATCGCGCCCTCGGCAGTCCATGGATGGTGGGCCCTCGCACAATATCAACTCATGTCGGGCGCCGCCGATGATGCGCGCGCCACGTTGACGTCGTTGCTGGACGTCACCCGCGATCGGGATCTGCGCGCGCAGATCACGGCCGCGATCGAGAACGTTGCGACGGCGCAGGACTGACGGCGGCGGTGCGGTGTGGCGGCGACGCCGTTCACCGCCGATCTATCGCTGGCGCAGGCTTTCATCGTTCGGCGCCTTCCGCCTTGCCTTGCCGGTGTAACCGCATGCGCCTAGCTGCGCTCACAAGCGACGAGGGCAAGATGATCGATTTCTCCGGACTCCAGACGACCAGCGCGATCACCAATGAATGGAAATATCCCGCCGCCATGCCGAACAAGAGCGGCATGCTGCAGGTCGACACGGCGCCCGATCACACGCTCTACTGGGAGGATTACGGAAACCCGGCGGGCGAACCCGTTATGTTCCTGCACGGCGGCCCCGGTGGAGCCTGCGCGCCGGTCATGGCCCGCTTCTTCGATCCCGCGCGCTACCGCGTCATCCTGTTCGACCAACGCGGGTGCGGGAAAAGCACGCCGACCGTAGCCCAGGCGGGACCGGAGGTCGCGCTCGTTCGCAATACGACCGACGATCTGGTCGAGGACATCAACGCCCTGCGCGATGCGCTCGGCATTACCGGCAGGATGCACGTCTTTGGAGGAAGCTGGGGCAGCACACTCGCGCTCGTCTATGCGATCCGGCATCCGGAGAATGTCGCCACGCTGATCCTGCGGGGCATCTTCATCGGATCGCGCGACGATCTGCGTTACATGTACCAGGGCAATGCCGCGACCTTCGCGGAGTCGCCCTTCGCGCTCACCGAACCTGGTAGCTACGTCGCCTATCCCGACGAGTGGAAGGCGTTCGTAGAGGTCATCTCAACCGCTGGGCGCGGCGACATGATGGCGGCTTACAAAGCGATCTTCGACCTGGTGCCGGCAAGCGATGCCGACCGCGACCGGCAACTGCGCGCCGCGCTCGCCTGGTCGGTGTGGGAGGGCACGATCTCCAACCTCATTCCTAAGGACGACGATCCCGGCAAGTTCGGCGACGCCGAGTTCGCCTTGTCCTTCGCGCAGATCGAGGCGCATTTCTTCGCCCAGCATCTGTTCCTCGCGCCCGATTACATCCTCGGCAATGTCGACCGGATCGCGAACATCCCGATCCACATCGTCCACGGGCGCTTCGATCAGGTATGCCCGCTCACCCAGGCATCGCGCCTGATCGACGCGCTGGCGGCCGTCGGCGCGGCGCCGGTCAGCTACGTGCGCACCAATGCCGGGCATAGCGCGATGGAGCTTCAGACCGCGCTTGCCCTGACGGCGATCATGGATGGGTTGATGCCAGCGGGCGATCTGCCTGCGTCAAAAGCAGAGCAATGACCTGCAAGAAGGATTGTCCTACGTCTTCGTCGAACATGCAGCCTGCGTCAGCCGAGGTCATTGCCCCGGATTGGCAAGTCCACGATCCTGCAGCATCGGCGCGATATCCGGATCCTTGCCGTAAAATGCGCGGAACGTCGTATCGTACTCCTGACTATGTCCGCGCGAGAGAACAAGATCGCGGAAGCGGTCGCCGTTGGCGCGCGTAAGGCCACCATGCGCGGTGAACCAGGCGAAGGCGTCGTTCTCGAGCATCTGGGTCCAGAGATAGCCGTAATATCCGGCCGCATAGCCGCCGGACCAGATATGCTGAAAATAGCTGGTCCGGTAGCGCGGCGGCACGTGCGCGACGTCCAGCCCGATCTTTGCGAGCGCGGCGCTTTCGAACGCGTCGACATCCTGCTTGGGCGCGCTGGCGGGGAGCGCGTGCCACTGCATGTCGAGTTCGGCCGCCGCGATCAGTTCGCCGAGCGCATAGCCCTGGTTGAACTTCGCGGCCTGGCGGATTTTGGCGACCAGCGGCGCGGGCATCGGCGCGCCGGTCTTGTAGTGCACCGCATAATTGGCGAACACCTTTGGATCGAGCGCCCAGTGTTCGTTAGACTGCGAGGGAAACTCGACGAAGTCGCGCGCCGAGGCCCCCTCGGAAGGATAGGCGATCGTTGAGAAGAAGCCGTGCAGCGCATGGCCGAACTCGTGGAACATCGTCGTCACGTCGTCGAACTGATGAGCGCGGCTGGCCGGGCGCAGGCTTGGGCAGGTTGGCGACGTTGTAGATCACAGGCTCTTGCCGAGCAGCTTCGACTGGCCGACGAGGCTGCTGTTCCATGCGCCGCCCTGCTTATTGTCGCGCTTGAAATAGTCGCAGTATCAGAGCGCGAGGTGCTTGCCGTCATGGTCGAACACCTCGAACACGCGCATGTCCGGATTGTAGACCGGAATGTCGTGGCGTTCCTTGAAGGTGATGCCGTATAGTTGCCGGGCGGCGCAGAAAACGCCCTTCTCAAGCACGGTATTGATTTCGACATAGGGCTTTACCGCACCCTCGTCGAGGTCGGACCGGGCCTTGCGGACCTGTTCGGCATAGCGATCCCAGTCCCACGATAGTATTCTCGAAGGTCGGCGGGGCAGGGCTCAGGTACTCGCCGATCAGCTGGACGGTATACATCGCGCGCTCGATGGGTGAGTATTTATCGTTTCCGTACCGATTGTGCTCCGGGCCCCAAATAACCGACGAGCGGCGAACGGCTCTTCTAGCGCCCGTTGTCTTCGATGCGCAGTCCGCCCTGGCGCCAGAACTGCGGGAGAATGTCGCTCAGGAGATTGAGAATTAGGACGGCATAACGCTGACGTGCCGACCGCGCCGATGCAGATTCTCACCGACGCTGGCAGGCAAAGCTGCTTTAGTTTGTATTGCGGGATCGCATGCAGCACCTGCCCGTCACTCTCGCGGAGCGCCCATCATCTCACCCTCGGCGTTCGAATCGGGCAGGTCAACTCAGAAATCTGTATCCGTCGCCTTCACGGACGATCGTCCCGCAAATCGGAGCAGGAAAGTGCGTGCCGAATACGCGCACGCCGCTATCGCCCAGCTCGTCGAGCAGCCGGACGCGCGTCGCGCCGCTTAGCTGAGAGTCATGGTCGACAAACGCACCCCAACCGGGCCGCGCTACCTGGGCAGGGCTATGGAAGGCATCGCCGGTAATAAAGGCCTGCGTGCTTGCTTCTAGGCCTTCGATAACGACGCTAACATGGCCCGGCGTATGCCCGTGCGTCGGAGTCAGACGGATGCCGGTGTCGATCCGATGGTCGACCTCGACCAGATCGACCAGCCCGGCATCGACGATCGGCTGTATCGAATCCTGAAACATCGCGGCATCGTCGCCGTTCTGTGCCTGCTGCCAATATTCGAATTCCGCGCGTCCGAACAGATAGCGCGCATGGGGAAAGGTCGGCACCCAACGACCATCGACCAGCATCGTGTTCCAGCCGGCATGATCGGTGTGCAAGTGCGTGCATAGAACGACGTCGATGCGCTCGCGCGGATAGCCGGCGGCTGCCAGCCGTTCCAGGAAATCAGTCTTGAGCATGTGCCCGAATCCCGACGCGCGGTGTTTGTCGTTGCCCAGACAGGTATCGATCAGGATCCGCAACCGCGGCGTCTCGACGACGAATGCCTGGATCGCCAGACGGATCTCGCCCGCGGCGGTTGCAAACGGTTCGCCAAGCCAATCGATCGCCGCAAGCTCGGTCGCGCTCGCCCCGGGGAACAGCACGCCGACCGGTAACACCGCTTCGATTTCCGACACCGCCGTGATCCGCACGTCCCCGATCGTCGCCAGGAACGCCATCAGGCGACTACCTGCTCGATATAGTCAGCACGGTAAGCGGCGAAATCGTCGCGGATGCGCGCTTCGGAAAGACCGAATTCCTCCAGTGTATAACTATGCGCCGGACGCTCTTCGCGCTTGTTGGCATCACGCCACTTTTGCATCTCGTTCCAACCCGCCTGGGTGAGCGGCTGATCAATGAAATCGAACACGGCCTCGGCGACCTTGCGCGGATCGGCGACAGTGTCGCGGTACCAGATGTCGAGGAACCGTCCCGGACTGGCCGCGCGAATCGCTGGCACCTTGTTCATGCTGTGGGCGAACATCGTGCTCCAGGCATCGCCGATGTCCTTGGCGTCATCGCGTGCGACGGTCGGCGCATGAAGCACACGGATGAACGAACAGATCGACGGGATCGTCTGGATCGGATCGCGATGTGTCTGAATGATATTGGCGCCCGGGAATACGTCGAGCAATTCCTGCAACCCATGAAGGTGGTCGGGCGTCTTGAGCAGCCAGCGATTGCCATCGCGATGCGTGCCGGCCCTGCGGCGCTGCCATTGAAGGAATTGCACCGCGAGCTTGAGATAGCGATAGGCCGGCGTCTTGTCGGCGGTGGCAAACCAATCGTTGTACGACGGCACCAAAGCCGAAGACTGCTCGTGCGTAGAGACGAAGGATCCGTAATAGAGGAAGATGCTCTCCTCCGGCGCCATCGCCTCGAACGGATATATCGACGCCAGTTCGGGCATCGCCGCCATCATTCCCGCGACGCGCACCTCGGCAGCGGGAATGCGCGCGTCGGTGACAGGATCGAAATCCCAATCGAAAGCGGGCGCGAGGTTCGTCACCTCGTAGAATTTGGGGGTACACACCCCCTCCGCCGCCGCCAGCATCCGGTACAGCATCGTCGTTCCGGTGCGCGGCAGACCCGCGATGATCATCGGCGCGCCAATCTCCTCATCGGCAATGTCGGGATGACGCCGCAGCCATTCAAAAAGGTTTAGTCGATTGACCAGCGTGCCGATCAGACGCTCGCGATGCACCGCCCGTCCCGCGGGCGAGAGCGGTGCCTCGCGATCAAGCGAGTCGCACAGGATCCTCATCGGCGAGACGAAATCCATGTCACCGAAATCGCTGAAACCCGTACGCTCCATCGCGGCGTCCATCAGCGCCTGCGGGAAAAACATCGCATCGTCGCTCATGCTTTGGCCTTTCCGTGAATTGCCCGCGCTTCGTCGAACGAAATCAGCCGGGCCACAGGATCGACGTGCTCGGCGGCACGGATCCAGCGCATCGCGAAATGGCCAAGCCTGTGTCCGGCGGTGCTGAGCCAATTGGGATGGCCGGGGTCGCGATGCGCGATCACGATCGTCACGCCGCCATCCGCGTCGAGCCAAGCGGTGTGCTTGTTCACGCTGCTGCGAAAATATCGGTGATCCATCGACTCCTGCCAGTAATTATCGACCTGAAGGTTCCAAGTGTCGCATTGGGGAATATGCGCGATATGGACGGCCAGCGCCTCGTCGGGTGCCAGCGACCAGAAAGACCGGTAGAAATAGATGTTGGGGTCGCCGCCCGCGCGCAGACACGCGTCCTGATCCGCTGGCGGAAGTGTATTGGGATGCGCGAGATAGCTCTCGGTCCAGTCGGTAAACAGCGTCGCGCAATATTGGGTATAGCCACTCGCAGCCGCCAGTTTGGCTTTTACCGCCTCAAGCGTCAGCAACGGCGGCGTGACGGCCTCGCCGAGCCGCTCGATGCGCAGATCGGCAGGTTTTTCGGTCGCGCGGTTGAGATAGGTCTGCCGCACCGACACGGATTTCGTTTCAGGCGTCATCAGCAGCCAGTTTTCGCCGGACCGCTCGGGCGACAAGGTGATTTCGAACGTACCCTCCGATCCTACCTTCAGCGTCTTGGTATCGATCTGCCCGATCTGGTCCTGACGGCCGTTCTCCCCTGGCTTGGCGGTGATGAAGCTCAGATAGTCGATGCTATTACGCGTCCCCACGATACGATACCGATGCGCGCCGTTGATGAGCGCGCGCTGGTAGATGGTGTCGGGGTTGTCACATCCGAACTTGGTGACTTCGTCGACGTAGCGTGCGAGCACCGGAAAATCGGGATCGGCATATTCCATCATCGCGACCAGCCCGAGGCGGGTCAGTCGCGACAAATGCCGCAGCCCTTCCGCTGCGGTCGTCTGGTCAGATGGCGTGGTCGTTCGGAACAGCTGCTCGCCGGCCGATTTCAAGCCGTCGAGATAGTCGTTCCAGACTTTCTTCAGCGCCGCAGTTTCATCATCGGTCATTACGAAACCTCATCGGTTTGCCGGGCAAGGCAAGTCACGAGTCACGCGCAAGCCAGCCCGCGATACTATCGTGCAGATCCTTGTCGATGATCTCGACATACATCCCGCTTGGCGAAAGGAAATAACCGGACGGCGCACTCGGCTTGCCGAGAACACGGCGGTTGCCGGCCGCCTCGAGGCGCGCGCAGATCGCAGCCGAATCCTCCGACCAGTAGCAGAGGTGGTGCACTCCCGTCGCAGGCGGCAGCGCCCACGGACTGTCCGGCACCGCCTGTATCACCTCGACATGCGGGGGCCCCTGCCGGGAATGCGCTATCCGCATCTCCACCTTACGCTCTTGCCCATACAGACAGAGGTCCATGACCTTGGCTTTCCCGCCTTTCCAGGCGAGGCCCAGGCTGGCAGACATTTCGCGCATCGCAACATCAATGTCCGCCGCGACCACGCCGACGTGGAAGAGCTGCGGAGGATGCAAGCCTGCGAGCACCGCATCGATCATACGGGCATATACTCGCCCGCGCTGAGATCGAGGCACGCGCCGGTTACCGCAGAGAAATAGTCCGAGGAAAGTGCGATCACCGCTTTGGCGCACTCGCTGTCGGTCGGAATAGCGCCGAGCGGGATCGCCTTTTCGATCTCGGCGCGCAATGCCGCGACGGTGGTGCCTTGGAGCTTCGCCCGCTCGACCATCCCCTGTTCGACAGTGGTGCCCCACATCCAACCCGGAAAGATCGAATTGAGGCGGATATGATCACCACCGAGCTCCTTCGCGAGCTGGGCGGTCGCCATCCGCAGCGCCGCTTTGGAAACCGCATAGCCGCCCATCGTCTCGAGCGGCATCCGGCTAACCTTGGTATTGATGTTGACGATCGATCCGCCACCGCCGGCCCGCATATGCGGCACCGTCGCCTGTATCATGTTCATCGACCCGAACAGATTGACGTCCAGCGTCCGCCGCCAGTCGTCGAGATCGGCTTCCGCCGCGAGCTGGTAGGCGCCGGTCGTGTAGGCGCTGTTTATCAGCACGTCAATTCTGCCGAACCGGGTCGCCACGGCATCGACGAACGCCCGGGCTTGGTCACGGTCAGAGACATCGGTCGTCTGCCTCAACACCCGCGCGTCGGGGGTCAGCGCGAGGATGTCGTGTTCCAGGGCATTGAGCTTTTCGGCGGTGCGCGCGCAGATAGCGATCGTCGCGCCCTCTTGTACCGCGAGCAGCGCCAGCGCCCGGCCAAGCCCCGGACCGATGCCGGTGATGACGGCAACCTTGTCGCGCAACATCATTCCCGTCACCCTCATCCCCGCGGCGTCGTGCTGCGCCATCTGATCCGATGGCGCCAACGATGTCGTCGGCGTCAAATATTGTCAATCGCCGTTTTATTTTATGGGTTACGCGGTTCGGTGGCGGCCGGGCGGACCTTGGAAACAGCTGCGCAAACGTCAGCTTTCCGGCAAACGATAGCCGCCGCGTGTGAGCATGCGAATGGGATCGGTCCCGTCCCAAGTTTTGCAGATCTCGGCATTGCGGACATGCGCACCGAAAAATTCCGGTGAATATTCAGCGAGTTCCGTGATATGGCCGAAATCTTTAAACGTGTCGAAATATTCGACCTTCATCGGCCCCTTAATCCGCGCGATCGACGGATAGCCGAGCGATTCGTAATGCGCTTTGGTCTCCTCGAAGGCCTTGCTGATCGTGCATACGTGATGAAACCCGCCCGGCCGATCGCCGAAGATCTCGCGGTATACGCTGGGCCGATCCGAAAATTGCTGGATCAGTTCGAGCTGTACCGGCCCGCTTTGCGACACGGCCAGCTGAATTTCCAGTTCGATCTCCTCGCCGCGATAGTCGACGAGTTGGCTGCGTTTCGGCAGCACCAGAAACGGACCGACGCCGTAAACTGTCGTCCATCTGCGCATCGCGGCGAAAAGATCATCTACGATCCAGGCGGTCTGGAAGAACGTATAGTCTCCGCCTGGCCAATCCCCTTGATAAAAATAGTTGGTAGGCCGTGTCGCCGCCTGTTCCGCGGCTTCGACTGCGCTCATCGGCGTGCTCCTTCAATGGTTACTACATCGCTGCGCCCCCGGGCAAAGCCATCGGCCGCCGGGATCGTTCGATCGTCGCATCCTCCGAGCGCGGTCTGATATCTGCCGCGCCTCTCACAGTATTTATTTATCGTTTTATTCTTTGGGTCAATGTTCTTCCGGGCGACGCGCGATCGACCCGTCAGCCGGCGGCGTCCTTGGCCTCTTTGAATCCCGCGCCGCATCGGTGACGACATCGACCAGCGGGGTCATGATTCCGAATTCGAGCGCGTTGAGCCGGTCCGGCCGGTGAGCGTGATGGTCGACCGTGCAGCTCGTGACGATGTGCGGCTCGCCACCAATATCGTCGATTGCGATCCCGAAAGCATGTTCATCGGCATGAAGGTCGCGGTACGTTTCGAACAATCGCAGGATCTTTGGGTACCGCTGTTCGCACCGGAGACGGCGGCGTGAGCAAGGCCTATC
>NZ_JAUQSZ010000002.1 GCF_030580995.1 Sphingomonas immobilis | reverse complement strand
GCGCTGCGCCGTCCCGCCGGCGTGCCGGCCAACGACAGCCAGCGCCCCGGCCAGCGCGACCGCAAGGGCGACGAGCGTCGCGGCGGCAAGCTGACCGTCAACCGCGCGCTCGGCGACGATGGCGCACGCTCGCGCAGCCTCGCCGCGCTCAAGCGTGCGCGCGAGAAGGAGAAGCGCGGCTTCGGCGGCGCGCGCGAGGTGCAGGCCAAGCAGATCCGCGACGTGCAGGTGCCGGAGGCGATCACCGTCCAGGAACTCGCCAACCGCATGGCCGAGAAGGGCGCCGATCTCGTCAAGACGCTCTTCAAGATGGGCATGCCCGTCACGATGACGCAGACGATCGACCAGGATACGGCCGAGCTGCTCGTCACCGAATTCGGCCACAACATTGTCCGCGTGTCCGACAGCGACATCGATCTCGCGATCGAGACCGATACCGACGACGAGGCGGCGCTGAAGCCGCGTCCGCCGGTAGTGACGATCATGGGCCATGTCGATCACGGCAAGACCTCGCTGCTCGATGCCCTGCGCGGCACCGACGTGGTGAAGGGCGAGGCTGGCGGCATCACCCAGCATATCGGCGCCTATCAGGTGACGCTGAAGGACAAGTCGAAGATCACCTTCCTCGACACGCCGGGCCACGAGGCCTTTACCGAGATGCGCGCGCGCGGCGCCAACGTGACCGACATCGTCGTGCTCGTGGTGGCGGCCGACGACGGCCTCAAGCCGCAGACGATCGAGGCGATCAACCATACCAAGGCGGCCGGCGTGCCGATGATCGTGGCGATCAACAAGGTCGACAAGCACGAGGCCAATCCGCAGAAAGTCCGCGAGGCGCTCCTCCAGTACGAGGTCGTCGTCGAGGAACTGTCGGGCGACGTGCAGGACGTCGAGGTGTCGGCGCTCAAGAAGACCGGCCTCGACGAACTGATCGAGAAGATTCAGCTGCAGGCCGAATTGCTCGAGCTGAAGGCCAATCCCGACCGCATGGCCGAGGGCAATGTGATCGAGGCGAAGCTCGACAAGGGCCGCGGGCCCGTCGCGACCGTGCTCATCACGCGCGGCACGCTGAAGGTCGGCGACGTGTTCGTCGTCGGCGCGGAAAGCGGCAAGGTCCGCGCGATGACCAACGACAAGGGCCAGCAGATCAAGGAAGCTGGTCCGTCGATGCCGGTCGAGGTGCTCGGTCTCTCGGGCGTGCCGCGCGCGGGCGATCTGCTCTCGGTCGTCGAGAACGAGGCGCGTGCCCGCGAGGTCGCGGAATACCGTGCAGGCGTGATCACCAGCAAGCGCACGACGTCGGCCCCGGCCAGCCTGGAGAGCATGTTCTCCGCGCTGAAGGACAAGCAGGCGATCGAATATCCGCTCGTCGTCAAGGCCGATACGCAAGGCTCGGTCGAGGCGATCGTCGCGTCGATCAACAAGATCTCGACCGACGACATCAAGGCGCGCGTGCTCCATTCGGGCGTCGGCGGCATCACCGAGAGCGACGTGACCCTCGCAGGCGCCTCGGGCGCGCCGATCATCGGCTTCAACGTGCGCGCCAATGCCAAGGCACGCGAGATCGCCGAACGGCAGAAGGTCGCGCTCAAATATTACGACGTGATCTACGATTTGATCGACGAGATCCGCGCCGGCATGGCAGGCGAGCTCGGGCCGGAAGCGTTCGAGACGGTCGTCGGCCGCGCCGAAATCCGCGAGGTGTTCTCGGCGGGCAAGCACGGCAAGGCGGCGGGTCTGCTCGTCACCGAAGGCATCATCCGCAAGGCGCTCAAGGCGCGTATCACGCGCGACGACGTCATCATCTACCAGGGCGAAATCGCCTCGCTGCGCCGTTTCAAGGACGACGTGGCCGAGGTGCGCGCGGGTCTGGAATGCGGCGTGACGTTCACGCAGAACTTCACCGACATCAAGGCGGGCGACTTCCTTGAGACGTTCGAAGTCGAACTGCGCGAACGGACGCTGTAAGAGGGTTTTGGTCCTGACCCGGTCGGCGGGGGCGTTCAGCGGACGCTGATCGTTTGGCGGGTTCGAGTCCCGCCCATGGATCCAGGAATGTAATGAAACAGAACGAAACCCCCGAAACCCGTTCCGTCCGCGTGCTGCGTGTGGGCGAGCAGGTGCGCCATGCTCTGTCTGACATCCTCTCGCGCGGCGACGTGCATGACGAGACGCTCGCCAAGCACGCCGTGACGATCACCGAGGTGCGCATGTCGCCCGACCTGCGCCACGCGACCTGTTTTGTGAAGCCGCTGCTCGGCAAGGACGAGGAAGCGGTGCTGAAGGCGCTGCGCACCAACACCGCGTACCTCCAGCGCGAAGTCGCCGGGCGCGTGCAGACGCGCTATGCCGCGAAGCTCAAGTTCGTCGCGGACGAGAGCTTCGACGAAGGCAGCCACATCGACGCGCTGCTCCGCAACCCGCACGTGGCGCGCGACCTGGGCGACGACGACGCCTGAATGGCCAAGCTCTATTTCTACTATGCCTCGATGAATGCGGGGAAATCGACCACGCTCCTGCAGGCCGATTTCAACTATCGCGAGCGCGGGATGGCGACACTCCTGTTCACCGCGGCGATCGACGACCGCTTCGCGGCGGGGACGATCACCTCGCGGATCGGGCTGGAGCGCGCGGCGACGTGCTTCGATGTGGCGACCGATCTGGCGGCTATCACACTGGCCGAGACGACGAAGCCCGCCTGCGTGCTGGTCGACGAGGCGCAATTCCTGACGGCCGCTCAGGTCGATCAACTCGCCGCCATCGCCGATACACATGGCATTCCGGTGCTGGCCTACGGGCTGCGCACGGACTTTCAGGGCAAGCTGTTCGAAGGGTCTGCGCGGCTGCTGGCGCTGGCGGACTCGCTCGTGGAGATCAAGTCGGTCTGCCATTGCGGGCGCAAGGCGACGATGAACCTGCGCGTCGATGGTGCGGGACAGGCGATCGCGGCGGGTGCGCAGACCGAGATCGGCGGCGAGGAGCGCTATGTCGCGATGTGCCGGCGGCATTTCACCGACGCGCTCGCTGGTGCGCGAGGCTAAGCGCGGATGCACGGCTGGATCATCCTCGACAAGCCGCTCGGGCTGGGATCGACGCAGGGCGTCTCGGCGGTGAAGCGCGCGCTGCGCGAGGGCGGCTATGCGAAGGCGAAGGTCGGGCACGGCGGCACGCTCGATCCGCTGGCGACGGGCGTCCTGCCGATCGCGATCGGCGAGGCGACCAAGCTCGCCGGGCGGATGCTCGACAGCGACAAGGCCTACGACTTCACGGTGCGCTTCGGGAGCGAGACCGATACGCTCGACCTCGAGGGCAAGGTGATCGCGGAAAGCGACGTGCGGCCTACGCGCGCCCAGGTGGAGGCGGTGCTGCCGCGTTTCACCGGGCCGATCGAGCAGGTGCCGCCGGTGTATTCCGCGCTCAAGGTAGACGGCGAGCGGGCGTACGATCTGGCGCGGGCAGGCACAGAGGTGGTGCTGGCAACACGGTCGATCACTGTCCACGCGCTTTCGCTCCGTGTGGTGACGACGGAGGAAGCCACCCTCACCGCCCTCGTCTCCAAGGGCACCTACATCCGCTCGCTCGCGCGCGACATCGCGAAGGCGCTCGGCACCGTGGGGCATGTCACCATGCTCCGCCGCGTGAAGGCCGGGCCGTTCGGCCTCGATCAGGCGATATCGCTGGACAATCTCGCCGAACACGCTAAGGCGCGCACGCTTGAACACATACTCCTGCCGTTGAGGGCGGGGCTGGACGACATCCCGGCTCTACCCCTCACCCCCGATCAGGCAGGGCTGCTCCGACAGGGGCGGGTTCTGGTCGGGATTGCCGCTAACGATGGCCAATACTTTGCGATTTCGGACGATGTTCCGGTTGCTCTGGTCGAGGTTCAGGACCGCGAGGTCCGCGTCGTTCGCGGTTTCAACTTGTGACGATGTCGAAGGAAGACACATGACGATCACTGCAGAGCGCAAGAACGCGCTCGTCAAGGAACATGGCCGCGTCGAAGGCGACACCGGCTCCCCCGAGGTTCAGGTCGCGATCCTCACCGAGCGCATCCGCAACCTGACCGAGCATTTCAAGGGCCACAAGAAGGACAACCACTCGCGTCGTGGTCTCCTCATGATGGTCAACAAGCGGCGTTCGCTGCTGGACTACCTCCGCCACAAGGACGGCCAGCGCTACACCGATCTCATCGCGAAGCTCGGCCTTCGCAAATAATCCGGGCGGCGCCTCTTCGGAGGCGCCGTTTTGCTATACAACACTTGTGCTCCCGCGAAGGCGGGAGCCCAGTCTGGACCCCCGCCTTCGCGGGGGTACACAGCCAAAGCACAATCCGGTGCGATGGCTCGGAGCAAAGAAAAAGCTCCACACCGCGCGGGCCGGCTTAGCCCGCAGACAGGCCCCGCTGCGCATCTGGCGCACCGGAGTGAAGGAAATCAAATGTTCAACACGAAGACCACGAGCATCCAGTGGGGCGGCAAGACCCTCACGCTGGAAACGGGCCGCGTTGCCCGCCAGGCCGACGGCGCGATCATCGCGACGCTCGGCGAAACCGTCGTTCTCTGCGCCGTCACCGCGGCGCGCAGCGTGAAGGAAGGGCAGGATTTCTTCCCGCTCACCGTTCACTATCAGGAAAAGTATAGCGCGGCCGGCCGCATCCCCGGCGGCTTCTTCAAGCGCGAGCGCGGCGCGACCGAGAAGGAAACGCTGACAAGCCGCCTGATCGACCGTCCGATCCGCCCGCTTTTCCCGGAAGGTTTCTACAACGAGATCAACGTCATCGCCCAGGTGCTGAGCTATGACGGCGAGAACGAGCCGGACATCCTCGCGATGGTCGCCGCCTCGGCCGCGCTCACCATCTCGGGCGTGCCCTTCATGGGCCCGATCGGCGCCGCGCGCGTCGGCTATGTCGATGGCGAGTATATCCTCAACCCGACGGTCGAGCAGATCAAGTCGGGCGACCTCGACCTCGTCGTCGCCGCCACCGGCGAAGCCGTGATGATGGTCGAATCGGAAGCCAAGGAGCTTTCGGAAGAGATCATGCTCGGTGCCGTGCAGTTCGCCCACAAGGCCTGCCGCGAAGCCGCCAACGCGATCATCGATCTGGCCGAGCAGGCCGCCAAGGATCCGTGGGAAATGGCCGCCCAGGCCGACCTGTCGGCCGCCAAGGAAAAGCTGAAGAAGCTGATCGGCAAGGACATCGCCGCCGCCTACAAGGTGACCGACAAGTCCAAGCGTTCGAACCTGCTCAACGAGGCGCGCGCCAAGGGCAAGACCGCTTTCGCCGATGCGAGCCCGCAGGACCAGATGGCCGCCGGCAAGCTGATGAAGAAGCTGGAAGCCGAGATCGTTCGCGGTGCCATCCTCAAGGACGGCCAGCGCATCGACGGCCGCACCACCACGCAGATCCGTCCGATCGAGGCGATGGTGCATTTCCTGCCGCGCACGCACGGCTCGGCGCTGTTCACCCGCGGCGAGACGCAGGCGATCTGCACGACCACGCTCGGCACCAAGGATGCGGAGCAGATGATCGACGGCCTGTCGGGTCTCTCGTACGAGAACTTCATGCTGCACTATAACTTCCCGCCCTATTCGGTCGGTGAAGTGGGTCGCTTCGGCGCTCCGGGCCGCCGCGAAGTCGGCCACGGCAAGCTCGCCTGGCGCGCGCTGCATCCGGTGCTGCCGTCGAAGGACGAGTTTCCGTACACGATCCGCGTCCTCTCCGACATCACCGAGTCGAACGGCTCGTCGTCGATGGCGACGGTCTGCGGCGGTTCGCTCTCGATGATGGACGCCGGCGTGCCGCTGAAGCGCCCGGTCTCGGGCATCGCGATGGGCCTGATCCTCGAAGGCAAGGACTTCGCCGTCCTGTCGGACATCCTGGGCGACGAGGATCACCTCGGCGACATGGACTTCAAGGTGGCGGGCACCGAAGCCGGCATCACCACGATGCAGATGGACATCAAGATCGCCGGCATCACCGAGGAGATCATGCGTGTCGCGCTCAACCAGGCCAAGGAAGGCCGCGCGCACATCCTGGGTGAGATGAACAAGGCCCTGTCCTCGACTCGCACCGAACTGTCGGCGCACGCCCCGCGCATCGAGAGCTTCCAGATCGACAAGTCGAAGATCCGCGAAGTAATCGGCACCGGCGGCAAGGTGATCCGCGAGATCGTCGCCACCACCGGCGCGAAGGTCGATATCGACGACGAGGGCGTGATCAAGGTGTCGTCGTCCGATCCGGCGCAGATCGAGGCCGCGATCAAGTGGATCAAGGGCCTCGTCGAGGAGGCGGAAGTCGGCAAGGTCTATGACGGCAAGGTCGTCAACCTCGTCGATTTCGGCGCCTTCGTGAACTTCATGGGCGGCAAGGACGGTCTCGTCCACGTCTCGGAGATCAAGAACGAGCGCGTCGAGAAGGTCTCGGACGTCCTGAGCGAAGGCCAGGAAGTCAAGGTCAAGGTTCTCGAGATCGATCCGCGCGGCAAGGTCCGCCTGTCGATGCGCGTCGTCGATCAGGAAACCGGTGCCGAGCTGGAAGACACCCGCCCGGCACGCGAGCCGCGTGAAGGTGGCGATCGTGGTCCGCGTGGTCCGCGTCGTGATGGCGACGGTGGTCGTGGTCCGCGCGGCGATGGCGGCGGACGCGGTGAAGGTCGGGGCGACCGTGGCCCCCGCCGTGACGGCGACGGTGGTCGCGGCCCGCGTCGCGACGGTGGGGACCGTGGTCCGCGCCGTGAGCGCAGCGAAGGCGGCAACGACGACGGCCCCGCGCCCGAGTTCGCCCCGGCGTTCCTGACCGGCGATAAGGACTGATCTTCGCGATCTACTGAAAAATAAAGGCCCGGAGGGAAACCTCCGGGCCTTTTTCATGCGCGACGTGCGATTGACCGATAACGACTACACTTGTAGTCATTGCAGCTTCATCGGGAGATCGCCTCATGCCACGCCTCGCCATCCTCGCGCTGCTGCTCGCGTCCGCGCCCGCCGGGGCGTCCGGCCTGCCCACCGGCACGATCGAGCTGTTCCAGTCCGAAAGCCGCGTGCTGGTGATGATGCGCGTCGGCGACGGCGAGCTGGTGCCGATGGTGTTCGACACCGGATCGGACGGTCATTCGTTCGACCGGCTGCTGATCGCACAGAACCGGCTGAAGCGCGTCGGCGAGACGATCGAGCACGACGGCACCACCGGCAAGCGCCGCACGCTGCCGGTCTACGCGATCCCCGATGCGACGATCGGCGGCCTGCATGTCGGGCGGATCGACGGCGCGGGCCTGGATTACGACCGCAGCGACGCGATGGGCATCATCTCGTCCGAGATGTTCGCTGGGCACCTCGTCGCGCTGGAACTGGGCGCGAACCGTGCGCGCATCCTGCCGAAAGGCACCGGCACGACTCCGACCGCCCCCGCCACACCCTATCAGGGCGGATTGCCCGCAGTATCGGTCACGATGCCCGACGGATCGACGCTCGCCGCCAATCTCGACACCGGCTTCGACGGGCCAATCAGCCTGCCGGTCGCGATGATGGGCAAGGTGCCGCTGATGGCGCCCGCGAAAGTCGTGGGTCGCTTCAAGTCGATCAACACCGAGGGCGAGGTCTACGGCGGGCAAGTGCGCGGCACGATCGCGATCGGTCCACTGGTGTTGAAGGATCCCGAGGTGACCTTCCTCGGCGAGGCGACGAACATCGGCCTGCCACTGATGCGCAAGCTGACGATCATGCTCGATCCGGCAGAAAAGCGTGGCTGGGTGCTGAGCCGCCTGCCCTGAGCGGCGAGCGGGCCTGGCCTAGGTCCGTGCCCCCGCTACGATCGCCGTGCGGTGCTGCTTGCCCCACGATCCGCCGCCGTTCAGGAACGCCCACCAGCCCCACACCGCACCGGCATGGCGCAGCAGCTGGAAAGTGAACGGCTCCGCCAGCGACGCGACCAGCGCCGGGCCGATGCGCAGCCCCTCGCGCTGCCCGGTCCAGCGCTTGTACATGCCGAGCGACCAGAGGTGGAAACTGAGGTCGACGACGATCTTGGCGATCATCACGATCAGGATCGGCAGCGCGATCGTGAACTTGCCCGTCGCCACCAGCGTCACCAGGATCGCGAACGCGACGAGGCCGTAGATCGGCTGCAGCGTGTCGAGCGCCTTCACCGGCAGCATCGCCATCCCGAGCCAGCCGTAGCGGCGGTTGCCGACCATGTCGCGGTTCCACCACTGCGTCTGCAGGAAGCCGCCGAACCAGCGCCGCCGCTGGCGCAGGAACGCCATCGGGCTGGCGGGCGCATCGGTATAGGCGAGCGCCCCGCCGACCACGCGCACGCGCCAGTCGAGCCGGTGGTCGCCCGCGTGACGCTGCAGCCGGTGGATCAGCTCATAATCCTCGACCATGCAATCATCGTCGAAGCCGCCGACCGCCACCACCGCATCGCGCCGGAACGCCGCGAACGCGCCCGAGATCAGCAGCAGCGAATCGAGCCGCTGCCAGGCATGGCGCGACAGGAAGTTGCGGACATATTCGTAGGACTGGAACCACTCGAACAGCCGCCCCTGCAGGTCCGGCCCGCAGATCGGCGCGAGCACGCCGGTCGCCGCGACCAGTTCGGGCTCCGCCACGAAGGCCGCGCGCATCGCGCCGATCGCGCCGGGCTGGAGCAGGGTGTCGGCATCGACGGTGATGACGATATGTGTGTCGACACGCTCGATCGCGGCGTTCAGCGCGCGCGCCTTGCCGCCGTGCGGCAGCCGCAGCCAGCGCAGCGACGGCAGGTTGGAGGCACCCGCCGTCATCTCGCCCCAAGCCGGAATGTCGAGGCCGTAGCGCGCCAGCACCTGCGGCGTCGCATCGCTCGATCCGTCGTCGGCGATCAGGATCAGGTCGGGCGGGTCGCTCTGCCCGGCGAGCCGCGCGATCGTCGCGTCGAGCACGCCCGCCTCGTTATGCGCCGCCACGATCACCCCGAGCGAGGGCTGCCACGCGCCACTCTTCACCGGCGCGGCGACGGCGAGATCGCGGATGTTCCACGCGGTGAACACCAGCAGCATCGTGTCGTAGAGAATGTAAGCGATGCCGACCGACCACACCGCGACCCCCTGTCGCTCGAACGCCTGCACGATCAGCGCGATGAACAGGATCGGCGCGAACGCTCCGATCAGCCGGCTCGGCCAACCGATCGCACGCGGCGTGTAGCGCGGCGATTCACGGTGCAGCGTCTGGGAAAGCGTGGTCATTGCGGGCGCTGCATAAGGATCGTGGATGAACGGGGCATTGCGAACCCGTCGCATCTAGCGGGCGGGGCAGCCCGGCGCTAGGTTCGCGCTCATGACAAATGGAGGGCCAACGATGATCCGGCGTTATACCAAGACCGCGATGGCGCTCCACTGGCTGATCGCGCTGCTGATCGTCGTCAACGTCGGCCTCGCCTGGGCGTGGCCCAACGTGGCGGACGAAAGCGTGCGGCCGCTGATCGACAATCACAAGTCGATCGGTATCCTCGTCCTCGGCCTCGCCATCATGCGGCTGCTGTGGCGGCTGACGCACCGGCCGCCAGCGCTGCCCACCGGCTATGCGAAATGGGAGGTCACGGCGAGCCACGTTACGCACTGGCTGCTCTATCTCATCATGTTCGCCATGCCGCTGACCGGGTGGATCATGGATTCGGCATGGAAGGATGCCGCGACGCATCCGATGTACTGGTTCCACCTGTTTGAATGGCCGCGCATCGGCGGCTTCCAGTCGCTGGAGCCCGCAACGCGCGACTATCTGCACGATCTGTTCGGGGCGCTGCACGGCTGGTTCGCATACGCGCTCTACGCGCTGTTCGCGCTGCATGTCGGTGGCGCGCTGAAGCACCAGTTCCTCGATCGCGAACCCGAATTGCAGCGGATGCTGCCCTGATTTCCATCCTCCCCGGCCAGGAGGAGGATCAAATTAGCGCCCGGCGAGGATGATCCCGTCGATCGCCCTGGCCACACCGTCCTCGTCATTGCCGGCGGTGACGTGCTTCGCCTTCGCGCGCACCTCCGCCGGCCCCTGCCCCATCGCGATCGACAGGCCGGCGCGGGCGAACATCGGCAGGTCGTTGTGCTGGTCGCCGATCGCGCAGGTGTCGGCGAGCGGCACGCCCATCGCCTCGGCAAGCAGCGCGATGCCGTCGCCCTTGTTGGCGGCGAGCGCAGTTACGTCGAGATAATAGACCTGCGACTGGACGATCGTCGCCTGCCCCGCGAACAGCCCGATCCGCCCGGCGAGGCTCGACAACACGCGCGGCGCGTCGCTGACGAATGTAACCTTGTCGGCGCGGTCGTAGAGCCCGGTGAAATCCTGCGTCAGCACCGGCTCCTGGTTGGAGGCGATGCGCTCATGCTCGACATGCACCCCTTCCAGGCTGCTCGCGTACCAACGATCATCGGCGAACACCCAGCGATCGACCGCGAGCCCGTCGGCGAAGGCGAACACGCCCTCGACGACCGCGCGCGGGATACGGTGCTGACACGTCACGCTGCCGTCGCGGCGGAAGATCGTGCCCCCGTTGAACGCCCCCATCGGCACGTCGAGGTCGAGCGCATCGGCAATCGGCATCATGCCCGATCGCGGCCGCGCGGAGATGATCGTGAAACCGACGCCTGCCGCCTGCAGCCGCTTCACCGCCGCGATCGTGCCGGGCGTCAGCTTCTTTTCCTTGTCGACCAAGGTTCCGTCCACGTCCGAAACGACGAGCTTCACACTCACTGCGGCATCTCGACATGCCCGCCGAAGCCGAAGCGCATCGCCGACAGCAACTTGTCGCCGAACGTGTGATCGACGCGGCTGCGATAGCGCGCGAACAGCGCGGCGGAGAGGACGTATGCCGGCACCGCCTCCTCCATCGCCGCTTCGACCGTCCAGTGGCCCTCGCCGGAATCGGCGACCTTGCCGCTGAACTTGGCCAGCTCCTGATCGCTCGCCAGCGCCGAGGCCGACAGATCGAGCAGCCACGACGAGATCACGCTGCCGCGCCGCCACACCTCGGCGATATCGGTTAGGTTGAGGTCGAAACGCTCGTCCTCGGGCAGTTTCTCGGAGCCCTTGCCCGCGAGGATATCGAAGCCTTCCGCATAGGCCGCCATCAGGCCGTATTCGATGCCGTTGTGAACCATCTTCACGAAATGCCCGGCACCGGCGGGGCCGGCGTGGATATAGCCCTTCTCCGCACGCGGATCCTCGTTCGGCGTGCCGTCGCGGCCCGGCGTGCGCGGGATCGTGCCGAGCCCGGGCGCCAGCGCCTCGAGGATCGGATCGAGCAGGTCGACCGTTTCCTTGGGCCCGCCGACCATCATGCAATAGCCGCGCTCCAGCCCCCACACGCCACCCGACGTGCCGACGTCGACGTATTTGACGTTCTTTTCGGCGAGCGCCTTCGCGCGGCGGATATCGTCCTTGTAGAAGGTGTTGCCGCCGTCGATGATGATCGCTTCGGACTTGCACAGACCGGCGAGCGCCTCGATCGTCTGTTCGGTCGGGTCGCCGGCGGGCAGCATCACCCAGTAGATCGGCGGATCGGCGAGCTTGGCGTGCATGTCCTCCAGCGAGGACGCGCCGACCGCGCCGCCGCTCACCAGTTCGTCGATCGCGCTCTGGTTGCGATCATAGACGACGGCTTCGTGCCCCGCGCGCATCAACCGCTTGGCGATATTGCCGCCCATGCGGCCGAGGCCGATGATGCCGATCTTCATAGTCGCACGCTCCTACTTCCGTTCACCCTGAGCGAAGTCGAAGGGTGTGTTCCGGGCACGTGCTTCGACTTCGCTCAGCACGAACGGTGATAAGATCAGGCCGTGGCGGGTTGTTTCGCGGCGATCGCGCCGAGCAGATCGTCGAACGCCTTGGAGAACGAACCGACGCCCTCCTCGACCAGCGTATCGGTGACGCCGTCGAGATCGAGCCCGAGCCGTTCCGCCTCGCTGATCACATGGCGCGCGCCCGCGATATCCGCACCGAGCGTGTCGGCGACGGTGCCGTGATCGCGGAAGGCATCCATCGTCTTGGGCGGCACGGTGTTGACCGTTTCCGCGCCGATCAGCGTGTCGAGATAGAGCGTGTCGGGATAGTCCGGGTTCTTGGTGCCGGTCGATGCCCACAGCAACCGCTGCGGCTGCGCGCCCTTGGCGGCGAGCGCCTGCCAGCGCGCCGACTTGGCGAAATCGCGATACCAGTCGTACGCTAGCTTGGCGTTGGCGATGGCGACCTTGCCCTTCAGCGCCTTGGCATCGTCGCCGCCTACGCCGGCATCGATCTTGTCGTCGATCTTCGCATCGATGCGGCTGACGAAGAAGCTCGCCACCGATGCGATCCTGTCGATCGCCTCGCCCCTGGCGACGCGCGCCTCGAGCCCCTCGACATAGGCGAGCGCGACCGCCTGATAGGCCGAGATCGAGAACAACAACGTCACGTTGACGTTGATCCCCGCCGCGATCGTCGCGGCGATGGCGGGCACGCCGGCGGGGGTGCCGGGGATCTTGATCATCAGGTTCGGCCGGTCGACCTCGCCCCACAGCTTCGCGGCCTCCGCAATCGTGCCGTCGGTGTCGTTGGCGAGATAGGGCGACACTTCGAGGCTGACATAGCCGTCCTTCGCGTCGAGCCGGTCATAGACCGGGCGCAGCGTGTCGGCGGCGGTGCGGATATCGCCGATCGCGAGATGCTCGTAGCGCGCCATCGCGCTCGCGCCCGGATTGGCCTTGTCGAACGCGGCGAGATCGGCGTCATAGGCGTCGCCGTGGCCCATCGCCTTCTCGAAGATCGAGGGATTGGAGGTGACGCCGGTCAGCCCGTCCGCATCGACCAGCTTCTGCAAACCACCGTCCGCAAGAAACTTGCGGTCGACGAAATCGAGCCACACCGCCTGGCCGTGGCTGCCGAGATCCTTGAGAAGGCTCATGACTTATCCTTTTCCGAGCAGTTCGCGGCTGACCTTCAGCACGTTGTCGACGGTGAAGCCGAACTTGTCCTGCAGCTTGGCGAGCGGGGCCGATGCGCCGAAGGTCGACATGGTGATGGTCTTGCCGTCGAGGCCGACATAGCGGTCCCAGCCGATCTCGCCGCCCATCTCGATGGCGATGCGCGCGGGCACGGCCTTGGGCAGCACCGATTCCTTGTACGCCTGATCCTGCAATTCGTAGCGGTGCCAGCTCGGCATCGACACGACGCGCGCCTGCACACCCTCGGCCTTGAGCTTCTCGTAAGCATCCAGCGCGAGGCTCACTTCGGAGCCGGTCGCGATCAGGATCAACTCCGGGCTGTCGCTGTCGGCGAGCACATAGGCACCCTTGGCGACGCCGTCCGCGCTGGCGTATTTCGAACGATCGATCGTCGGCAGCGCCTGGCGCGAGAGGATCAGCGCGGTCGGGTGATTGGCCTTCGAAACGATCGCCTTCCACGCCGCCGCGACCTCGTTGGCATCGGCCGGGCGGATCGTGTCGAGACCGGGGATCGCGCGCAGCGTGACGAGATGCTCGATCGGCTGGTGCGTCGGGCCATCCTCGCCCACGCCGATCGAATCGTGCGTGAACACCCACACCGCGCCCAGCTCCATCAGCGCCGAGAGGCGCACCGGCGCGCGCATGTAATCGAGGAAGACGAAGAAGGTCGAACCATAGCCGCGCAGGTGCGACAGCGTCATGCCGTTCACCACCGCGCCCATGCCGTGTTCGCGCACGCCGAAGTGGAAGTTGGTGCCGCCGTAATTGTCCGCCTCGAACGAGGGCGCGCCCTTGATGTCGGTCTTGGTCGACGGCGCGAGATCGGCCGATCCGCCGAGCAGCCACGGCACGCGCTTGGCGATGGCGTTGAGCACCTTGCCGCCCGCATCGCGGCTGGCGAGGCCCTTGGCATCCGCCTCGAACACCGGAATGTCGGCGTCCCAGCCCTCGGGCAGCGAGTCCGACAGGATCGCGTCGAGCTCGGCCGAGAGGTCCGGGAAGGCGCTGCGATAGCTTTCGCGCGTCACTTGCCAGGCCGCATGCAGCGCGCCGCCGCGGCTCGCCAGCGTCTGCTGGAACGCCGCCTGTACGCCCTCGGGCACGTAGAAATTCTTGTCCTCGGGCCAGCCATAGGCCTGTTTCGTGGCGCGGACATTGTCCTCGCCCAGCGGCTCGCCGTGCGCCTTTTCGGACCCGGCGCGCGGCGAACCCCAGCCGATCACCGAATGGACGACGATGAAGGTCGGCTTGTCGGTCGTCGCCTTGAACGTGTCGAACGCCGCGGTCAGTGCGGCGATGTCGTTGGCGTCGTCGACATGAATGACGTTCCAGCCATAGGCCTGGAAGCGCATGCCGACGTCCTCGTCGAACGCGAGATCGGTGCCGCCCTCGATCGAGATGTGATTGCTGTCGTAGATCCAGCACAGGTTGGAGAGCTTGAGGTGCCCCGCCAGCGACGCGGCTTCCGCCGAGACGCCTTCCATCATGTCGCCGTCGCCGCACAGCGAGTAGACGTCATGGTCGAACAGCACGTGATCGGGCTTGTTGTAGCGCGCCGCGAACCAGCGCTCGGCGATTGCCATGCCGACCGAATTGCCGCAACCCTGCCCCAACGGGCCGGTCGTGGTCTCGACGCCGGTGGTGTGGCGATATTCGGGATGGCCCGGCGTCTTCGAGCCGAGCTGGCGGAAGGCCTTGATGTCGTCGAGGCTGAGCGCGGGCTTGCCGGTCTTGCGCCCTTCCGCATCGATCTCCTCGATCCCCGCCAGATAGATCAGCGCATAGAGCAGCATCGAGGCATGGCCGACCGACAGCACGAAGCGGTCGCGGTTGGGCCAGTCGGCAGCGGCGGGATCGTAGCGCAGGAACTTCGTCCACAGCGTATGGCCGACCGGCGCCAGCGCCATCGGCGTGCCGGGGTGGCCGGAATTGGCCGCCTGCACCGCATCCATCGACAAGGTGCGGATCGTGTCGATCGCCAGCCGCTCGGGGCTGCCGTCCTCGTGCAGACCTGCGACCGGGGCAATGGTGGGGGCGTCGGACATGCAGGGAACCTTCGTTGCTGGTGACCCTAACGCCACCATGTTGATGTGGTTGCGTGAAACCGTCGTCACCCGACCGTTTCGCGCGCGTTCCGCTCGCCTATACGGGCCGGGTCTGTCGAGTCACGCGCCCGTTTGTCGCGATATAGGCGGCATCGACCTCCGACACGAACAGTCCGTGGCCCAAAGCGCCGGGAATCCGGGCGATTTCGTCGGCCAGACGGCACGGATCGTCGATTGCCGAAAATGCGCAGTCGAGGATGATATTGTTCTGATCGGTCGCAAACGGCGCCCCGCCGCGGTGCCGGAGCGTGACTTCCGCGCCCAGCGACTCAAGCCGGTCGGCGACGAAGGCGCGTGCGAAGGGCAAGGTTTCGACCGGCACCCCCGCGCGACCGATGGCCTCGACGCGCTTCGATGCGTCGGCGATCACCACCATGCGCAGCGCCGCGCTGGCGACGATCTTCTCGCGCAGCATCGCCCCGCCGCCCCCCTTGATAGCGTGGAGACGCGCGTCGATCTCGTCCGCGCCGTCGATGCAGAGGTCGATCGCGGGCACATCGGCGAAATCGAGCATGGCGATCCCTGCGGCGCGCGCCAGCCGCTCGGTTTCCAGCGACGTCGCGACCGCGCGGACGGCGAGCCCGCCGCGCACCAGTTCCCCCACGCGCGCGATCGCGAAGGCGGCGGTGGTGCCCGTGCCGAGCCCGATCAGCATCCCGCTCTCGATCTCTTCCGCGGCGGCGAGCGCAGCGGCGCGTTTGTCTGCTTCGTTGGCCACTTCGGTCTCCGCATACGCTTCAGAATTCCCCTCCCTGGAAGGGAGGGGAGAAGAACCCTGTCCTACACTAGCGTAATCCGGCATGAAGCGGACATGGTCGCCACCGCCCTCGCGTCTCCTCTATCGCAATTCGTCTCTTGCCACTCGGTTCGTCGCATTTTCGCGGTGATGTTGCGTCACCTTCGACACCTTCGCCCACGCCGTTCGTGAAGAAACGCGCGAGCAACGATATTTTTCTGGCGAGCAATGCCTGCGCAAGGCATTGCCGCCTCCCATGATCGAGAAAATCCTCACCTTCCTCGCCACCTGGATCATCTGGGTGATTTCCAGCGGCGGCTATCTCGGCATCGTGCTGCTGATGGCGATTGAATCGGCGTGCATCCCGCTGCCGAGCGAGATCATCATGCCGTTCGCGGGCTATCTGGTGTGGAAGGGCGAGATGAACCTGCTGCTGGTCGCCACAGCGGGCGCGATCGGCTGCAACCTCGGCTCGATCGTCGCCTATGAGATCGGCAAGCATGGCGGCCGGCCGCTGGCGGAGAAATGGGGCCGCTACGTCCTCGTCGGCCCCGGCGAGCTCGATACGGCGGATCGCTTTTTCCAGCGTTTCGGCGGCATCGCGGTGCTGATCGCGCGGCTGCTGCCGCTGATCCGCTCGTTTATCGCCTTTCCGGCGGGCGTTGCGCGGATGCCGCTGGTGCCGTTCCACATCTACACCTTCATCGGATCATGGCCGTGGTGCTTCGGGCTGGCGTGGCTCGGCGCGACTTTGGGCGAGAAGTGGGACAGCGATCCGCGCGTGAAGGCCGCTTTCCACTCCGCCGACGTGGTGATCGCGGTGGTGCTGCTGGCACTGGCGGGCTTCTTCGTGTGGCACCGCCTGCACGGCCTCAGGAAGCGCTGAGCTTCGCTTCCGCATCGCGCGTCCAGCGCAGGATCACCCACAGCGCGGGCAGCGCAACGACGAGGTAGAGCAATATCCCGCGCCACCCCGGCCAGCCCCAGAAGTCGTTTGGAAGGGTGCGGAACAGGCCGAGCGGCACCATCGTGCGGATCGTCAGATCCCACACCGGATTGTCATACGCCTCGGACGCGAACACGTCGGTCGATGCGATCGCGAAGTTGAGCAGCATCGATACCGCCATCAGCCCCATCAGCCCGGCCCGCGCCCACCGCCCGCTCCATTGCGCCCAGACGCGCGCCAGCCCGATCGCGAGGAAGGGAATCGCCGGCACCGCATGGCGCGGCCCCATCGACGCACCGCCGTCCCAATAGACGTAGGACGCGTTGACGGTGACGACGATGACGACCAGCATCGCACACAACACCCCGAGGTCGCGCGTCACCCGGTCGCGGATCAGCTGCACCAGCCCCCACGCCCCGAGCAGGATCACCGGCGAACACCACAACAGCCCGCGCCGCGTGCCGAGCAGGATGCCGAACAGCGCATCGGGCTTGGGATAGGTCAGCCCGAACAGCCCCTGCTGCATGCCGTTGAAACCGACCACGCCCGAATAGCCGAGCCGGAACGGCGTCCCGAACGCCGCGATGTTGTAAGCGAACAGCGGAAGGACCGTCACCACCGCGACGCCGACCGCGACGCCGAGCACACGCCAGCGCTGCGCCGCCGGATGGCCCCACGCCCGCCACAGCGCCCACAGCCCGATGGCGACGCCGCCGAGCGCTGCCGGAAACTCGATCACCACCGCCCAGCCGAGCGCCGCCCCCGCCATCACCGGATAGTGCCAGCGCCCGAAATCGCGCACGGTACTCGTGCCTCGCCAGATCGCCCAGGTCGCGATCAGCAGCAGCGCCGCGACCGGCGCGTGGCCGAACAACGTCGTCGACCAGCCCCACACGATCGATCCCATCGCATAGCCCAGCGCCGCGAACGTCCCCGCCGCCGGGCTGCCGGTGATGCCCGTCGCCAGATCGAGCAGCAGCACGCTCGCGAACGCGGTCAGGATCGCCACGCCCAGCGCCACCGCGACGCGCTGCCGCACCGCCATGAAACGCCCGAGCTTGGGATTGGTCACGTCGATCACATAATCGCGCGTGTCGCCGCCCGTCGCCGCCTTGAAGCCCCATACGACCGGCAGCGCCATCAGCGTCATGCCCGGCGCCTTGTCCATGTAGAAATGCTCGCCGAACTGCGCCTTGTCGATCGTCAGCGATTGGTAGCGGTCGATCCTCGTCTCGCCACGCTCGACGATGGCGATGGCGGCGAACAGACGGGTCGCGTTGTTGGGGTTGAACTCCCACGATCCGAACCAGACGCACGAGAACCAGACGAGGCCGAACAGCGCCAGCGCGACCGCATGGGGGCCGCGAACGGTCTTTACGTCGCGCATCGCCTCAGCCGAACAGCCAGCTGCCCAGCATCCGGCCGAACGGGAAGGTAAAGAAGCCCGCGATCAGCAGCGCCCCCGTCACCATGCCGCGCACGATCCGGCGGTGGCGGACGATATTGTGCTGCCGCGCCGACAGCCAGACGAGTGGCGCCATGACGACGACGAACACCGAGAGGATGTGGATCAGGCTGAACTGCCCCGACGATCCGCGCACCCCGAACGAAATCGCGGCGGTCAGGAACATCGCCACGACCCAGATCTTGCCGAGCTGCCGGTGCAGCCTCGTACCGCGCGGGCGCAGCAGCATGACGGGCGTCAGCACCAGCGCGATCAGGATCGTGACGAGGTGCGCCCACACGATGCCGGGCACCTGCCCCCAGTGCGGATATCCCTTCGCCAGCGCGACGATCACCGCCGCCAGCAGCACGATCGCGCCGGCCGACAGCAGCTTCTCGTACAGGTCGGGCGTCAGCGGTTTCACCCGCTTCGCTCCGTCAGCCATCGTCGCCAAATCGTGCCCCCAAATCCGTACCGGGGCACGTTAGACGATTGCTGCGCCGACCAAAACCCGCCGCGCGTTACGGCAGCGATTCTTCCATCACGCGCTGGTCGGCCTTGCGCTCCTTGTTGGTCGCGCGGTTGTTCTTCGATTGCTGGAGGAAGCAGCCGGTATTGCCGCCCGGTCCGACGGTCGAGCAGCTGCCGATGCCGCTCGCGCCGGCATTGTCGGTCGCGGCGACGCGCGCCGCCCAGGATTCGTTCTGCGGCGTCACCTTAAAATCGCGCAGCTCCTTGGGGATGCGGAACTGCTCGCTCGCCGGGCGGCGGACACAGACCACGACCTCGTTGCCCTCATTGTCGGTCGGGCATTTCTGGTCGCCATAGATGGTCATCGTCGGAATCTGCTTGTTGGCCTGCGCCACAGCGGGGGCGCTCGCCAGGGCGGGTGCCAGGCACAAGGCGGTCGCCGCCAGTCGGAATAGGGTCTTGCTCGTCATCGCATCACTCCCGAAACGGGTCCCAGCCCGTCAAAATCGCTTGGCGGCCGCAATCGCGACGCGGCAGCCCAGCCCGATCAATCCACTCAACACCGGATAGCCCGGCACGTTCTCCGCCCCCGAAGCCAGCGCGGTCGCGCGGTGCTCCAGTTCTTCCTCCTGAAACTCCTCGATCGCCGCCGAAAGCTCCGGGTCGCTGTCGCCCAGCGCGGCGCGCTGATCCGAATAATGCCGGTCGATCTCGGTCTCGACCGCGGCGGTACACGCCATCGCCGCCTCCGGCCCAAGCGCCGCCGTAACCGCACCAAGGGCAAAACCAGCAACGCTCCACACCGGTTGCAACACCGTCGGCCGTACACCCCGTTTCGCGACCATCGCGTCGAAAAACGCCTGATGTCGCGTTTCCTGATTCGCCATGCCCGCGATGGCGCGCGCGGCGGGCGTGCGATCGCCCATTACCGCCAGTTGCCCGGCGTAGATGCGCGTCGCGCCATATTCGCCGGCCTGATCGACGCGGATCATCGACGCCGTATTGCGCCGCCGGTCGCCGGGTTTCCAGCCGCCGCTCACCGGCTGCGCCTCGTCAGCAGGCCGAGGATGATCAGCCCGGCGGGGATCGAGATGAGGGCGTTGAACCCGGCCAGCGAGATGCCGAACAGCCGCCACTGCGCAACGTCGCAGCGAATGATCGGCGCGGCGATCAGCCGCTTGAGCATGTCCTCGGGCGATCCGCCGCTGCCCGACATGGTCGTGGTGCAGGCGGTGATGCCGTTCCACCAATGATATTCGACGCCGGCGTGGAACAGGCCGATCGCCCCGCTCACCAGGATCGCGAGGCCCGCGATGGCGACCGGCAAGCGCCGCCGGATCTTGCCGCGCACCAGGAATGCGAAGGCCGCGAAAAAGAGCGCCACGAACAGCGGATACCGCTGCCACCAGCACATTTCGCACGGATAGAGCCCGCCGACATATTGGAACGCATAGGCCCCGCCGAGCAGCGCGGCGGGCACGGCAAGCGCGAGGGCGCGCGCGGTGGTGGCGGGATCGCGGACCATCGTTACTTCTTCGACGCCACCTGCGCGACCGGGCCGAGCCGCTTGATCGCGTTCAGCGCGTAATAGAGCTGGAAATCGTCGATGCCCTTGGCCTTGAGCTGCTCCGGCGTCGCCGAGAAGCGCGGATCGGGCTTGCTGTCATCCTCGACCGCGGCATTGTCCGCCTTGGCCTCGTTGATGAGGTGGCGGCGCAGATCGTCCTCGCGGAACACCGGACGGCGCTTGTAATCGGGATCGGAGATTTCGGGCACCTGCACGTCGGGCTCGATGCCGCCTTCCTGCACCGAACGATCCGACGGCGTGAAATAGCGCGAGGTGGTGAGCCGCAGGGCGGCGTTCGAGCCCATGTCGATCACCGTCTGGACCGAACCCTTGCCGAAGCTGCGCTCGCCCATCACCAGCGCGCGGTGATGATCCTGCAGCGCGCCCGCGACGATCTCCGACGCCGACGCCGTGCCGGCGTTGGTCAGCACGATTACCGGCAGCCCGCGCGAAGGATCGCCCTTGAAATAGCTTTCGGCATAGAAAGTCTCGACGTCGGCCCGGTCGCGCCCGCGCTGCGAGACGATAACGCCCGAGGACAGGAAATTGTCGGCGACCGCGACCGCCTCGTCGCGAAGCCCGCCGCCATTGTCGCGCAGGTCGACGACATAGCCGGTCGGCGCATGACCGAGCTGCCGGTTGATGCCGACGATGGCCGCGTTCACGGCGTCGCCGGTGTGCTCCGAGAAGGAGTTGATGTTGATGATGCCGACGCCGTCCTTGACCGACCATTTGACCGGCTTCTGCACGATCGTCTCGCGCACCATCGACACCTGGATCGGCTCGGGACGGCCGGGGCGCAGGATCGTCAGGCTGATCTTGGTGCCGGGACGCCCCCGCATCTTCGCGATCGCCTCGTCCAGCGTGTCGCCGAAGATCGACTTGCCGTCGATATGCGTGATGTAATCGCCCGCCTTCACGCCCGCGCGCCAGCCCGGCGTATCCTCCTGCGGCGCGATCACCTTGACCGCGCTGTCCTCCGCCGTGACGGTCAGGCCGAGGCCGCCGTAGCTGCCCGTCGTCTGGATGCGGAGGTTGTCGTAATCGAGCCCGGTCTCGTAGCCGCTATGCGGATCGAGCGCGGCGAGCATTCCGTCGATCGCGCCCTTCACCAAAGTCTTGTCGTCGACCTTGTCGACATATTCCGCCTTCACGCGATTGAAGACGTCCATGAACAGCGCGATTTCGCGGTACGTGCTGCTGTCAACCGCGGCCATCGCCTGGGTGCCGATCGGCACGACGGCGAGGACGGCGGCGATGGCGGTGGCCTGAAGAAACGCGCGGGACATCGGCAGCTACATTCCAGTCTTCACGAAGGATCGGCCATCGTAGCGGCTTTCCCCGCGAGACAAAAGCATGCTTGCGGATGAACCGTGGCTGAGCGGGACTACGTACTCGTCGCGGAAAGTCACACTAAGGTCACACTGATCGCGCCTGTTTCCGCGAAAGCGATCGTCCGCTTGGGGGGCCGGCGATGTCGAAAGACCAGCGCCCTGCATCTCGCAGATCGACGGTCTGTAGGACAGCCCCTCACCCCACCAGCGGCGTCATGTCCACCGGCCGGTCGCGGCGGCGCAGTTCGACCGTCACGCGCGCATCCTCGCCCTCGCCCGCACGGCCGATCGGGGCGCCTTGCGCAATGCGCTCGCCGACCTTGCACGTCGTCGCCGCGAGGCCGTCGACCAAAGTCGTCCACCCGCCGCCATGATCGAGGATGACGATCGTGCCGTAATCGCGGAACGGCCCGGCATAGGCGACGCGCCCGACAGCGGGGGCGATCACCTGCGCGGCGGGTGCCGAGGCGATGGTGAGCCCGCGCGAGCGCACGCCGCTGTCGGAAAGCTCGCCGAAGCCGGTCACGATCCGCCCGACGACCGGCAGCCGGTACGGCGGCGCGGCCGCCGACCACGACACCGTATCGAGCGGGGAGGCGACCTCGCCCGGGCGCGGCGGGCGCGGCAGCGGGCCGGGCAGCGTCGCCAGACTCTCGCGCACCGACGCCTGATCACCAAGCTTGGTCATCAGATCGACGATGTCGCGCGCGCGCTCGCCGAGCGCGATGGCGCGGTCCGATTCGAACAAAGCATCGCGGCCGAGCGCGCGCGACTTCAGCCGGTGCTCCGCCTCCAGCCGGGTGAGCGCGAGGCGCTGCGCCTCCAGCCGGGTGCGGCTCTCGGCGAGCGCGGCGGCGGCGAGCGTCGCGTCGGCCTGCAAAGCGCGCGTGCGATCGAGATCGGCGCGCAAGGCGGCGGTGCGGGCGCGCACGATCGGCATCGTACTGGCGAGGACGGCGCGGACATGGACGAGATCGTCGACCGACCCCGGCTGGACGATACTGATCAGCGACGGGCGTCTTGCGAGCGATTGCAGCGCCGCGATCAGCCGCGCGATCGGCCCCTGTTTCTCGGCGAGGCGCGCGCGCTGATCGGCGAGCAATTTGCCGGTGATGGCGATGCGTGCCTGCCCGGCGGCGATATCGGCCTCCGCCTGCTGGACGCGCGCGGCGACGGCGGCCTCCTGCGTGCGCGCCCTGGCGGCCTCGTCCTTCTCGCGGGTCGCGGCGGCTTCGAGCGCGGCGGAGCGCGCGGCGGCGGCGACCGACTCCGCCTTCGCCATCGCGAGCCGCCCGGCCTGATTTTCCGGCGCGCCCTGCGCGACCGCGACGGCGGCGATCACCGCCGTTCCCGTTACCGCGCACAGAATGAGCCCGCCCCGCATCGGCTATCCCTCGCGGTGATAGGGGTGATTGGCAAGGATGCTCGTCGCGCGCCAGAGTTGCTCGGCGAGCATCGCGCGGGCAAGCATGTGCGGCCAGGTCGCGCGGCCGAAGCTGAGGAGAAGGTCGGCCTCCTTGCGTTGCGCATCGTCGAAGCCGTCCGCCGCGCCGATCAGGAAGCGCGTTTCGCGCGTGGCTCCGTCGCGCCATCTCTCGAGCCGCGCGGCGAAGTCGCGCGAGCCCATCACCTCGCCGGTTTCATCGAGCATGACGATTTTCGTTCCCGGCTCGACGGCGGGCATCTTGCCGCCGGTATCGGGCAGTTCGGTGACCTTGAACGGCCAGCTCAGCCGTTTGGCGTAGCGATCGACCAGCTCGGCCTCGGGCGACCGTCCGATGCGCCCGCGCGCGACGATGTGAAGGAGCATCCCCTACTCCGCTCGGTACGAACGGCGGATTGGATCAGGCGCTCGCCACCGGCGTCGGTGCGTCGCCGAAGGCCCACATCTTCTCGAGATTGTAGAAGCTGCGCACTTCCGGGCGGAAGAGGTGGACGATCACGTCGCCCGCGTCGATCAGCACCCAGTCGGCGGTCGGCAGGCCCTCGATCCGCGACGTGCGACCGAGTTCCGCCTTGATCTTCTCCGCCAGTTTCTGCGCCATCGAGGCGACCTGGCGCGTCGACTTGCCGCTCGCGATCACCATGTGATCGGCGATGCTCGATTTGCCCGCGAGCGGGATCGAGATGGTGTCGACCGCCTGATCGTCGTCGAGCGACGACAGGACGAGTTGATGCAACGCCTCGACTTCATCTGAGTCCGACGCGCGATAGGATTGGGGTGCAGAGGCCAAGTGGGTTCCTAAAGTGTGGGTGGTTCGGGGTCATGCCCCAGTCTTTCGACAAAACGCAGTTGCCAGGCGGGATCGGCTGCACGCAGCCGGGTCGCCGAGGTCGGGTCGAGACGGAATCGCAACAGCACGAGTGCCGGCATTCTCCACTTCGTCCAGCGCATTGCCTGGTTTGCGGGCCGGATGAAGCGCCGCAACCAACCCATCGCGGGAGCCGCGAGGGCAGCATGATCATAGCCCGGTCTGGCCGCAACCGCAATCGGAACCTCGCGCGCGATCCGCCGCCATCCTTTCCAGCGATCGAACTGGGCGAGATTGTCCGACCCCATCAGCCAGATGAAGCGGTTCTTGGGGTACAGTCGGCGCAATTTTACGATCGTGTCGACGGTGTAGCGCGTGCCGAGCCGCACCTCGATCGCGCTGACGCGGATGGGGGCATAGCGCGCCATCTTGCGCGCCGAGGCGAAGCGTGCGGCGAGCGGCGCCATGTCGCCGCTCTTTTCCTTCAGCGGATTGCCGGGCGACACCAGCCACCACACTTCATCGAGCCCAAGCGCGTCGATCGCGGCAAGGCTGATCGCGCGGTGCCCCTTGTGCGCCGGATTGAACGACCCGCCGAGGATGCCGATGCGGTTCAGACGTCGCGCCAATTCTGTCGGCCGTGGTGAATACGCAAGATCTCTATGGCCGGCTCTTTCAGGCGATAGACCAGCAAATATGGTGTCGATGCGACGCCCCACTTGCGTGCTTCGCTGTCCGGGATCGCGGGCCCGGCGCGCGGCGCAGTGACGAGGAAAGCGGCCGCATGCTCGATCCGGTCAGCCATGCGCTCCGCAACATCCAGGGAGTGTTGGGACCAGTAGTCGTCAATGTCCTGAAGATCAGCAATGGCGAGATCGGACCAGAATATCTGGCTCATGCAATCCCGCGCGACTGCCTTCGTTGACGCAGACTCGCGAATACCTCGCCGTGCGGCGTAAGTTCGCCACGATCGGCGGAGTCGATACCAGCCTGAACGAAGGCGCGAAAATCGGTATCGCTCTCCGCGGCACGGCGAATGGCTTCAGCCGCATATGCCTCGGGCGACATACCGCGTTCCGCCGCGACACGATCTAGCATCGCGCGGGTATCGGCATCTAGCGCCGCCGTGATTCCGCTATGGGCGTTCATGCACTCAGAATATGCCCTTGCCGGCTGATCATCAAGGCCGGACCTGACCGCTGCCCCGCCCGATCCACTTGTACGTCGTCAGCCCTTCCAGCGCGACGGGGCCGCGCGCGTGGAGGCGGCCGGTGGCGATGCCGATTTCCGCGCCGAGGCCGAATTCGGCGCCGTCGGCAAACTGCGTCGAGGCGTTCCACAGCACGATCGCGCTGTCTACGCCCGCGAGGAACGCCTCCGCCACCTCCGCATCCTCGGCGACGATCGCGTCAGTGTGGTGCGAGCCGTGCCTAGCGATGAAGCAGAGAGCGCCTTCCAGCCCGTCGACAAGCCCGGCGCTCGCGATCGCCTCAAGATATTCGGTGTCCCAATCCTCGTCGGTCGCGGGAACGAGATCGGGGACGATCGCACGCAGGCCGGGGCCGCCGCGCACCTCGCATCCGCTCACCTTCAGAGCCGCGATGAGCGCGGGGATGGCGGGATAGGCGCGGTCGATCAACAGCGTCTCCATCGCGCCGCAGACGCCGGTGCGGCGCATCTTGGCGTTGACGACGATCGCCTCCGCCATCGCTTGATCGGCGGAGGCATGGACGAAGACGTGGTTGATGCCGTCGAGATGCGCGAGCACCGGCACGCGCGCCTCGGCCTGGACGCGCGCGACGAGGCTCTTGCCGCCGCGCGGCACGATCATGTCGATCACGCCTTCCGCCGTCAGCATCGCGCCGACCACCGCGCGGTCGGTGATGGGGACGAGCTGGACCGCGTCGGCGGGCAGGCCGTTCGCCGCCAGCGCGCCCGCGAAGACGGCGTGGATCGCGCGATTGCTCTCGATCGCTTCCGATCCGCCGCGCAGGATGACGGCATTGCCCGACGCCACGCAAAGCGCCGCCGCATCCGCCGTCACGTTGGGACGGCTTTCGTAGATGATGCCGATCACGCCGATGGGTACGCGCACGCGCGACAGCACGAGCCCGTTGGGCCGTTCGACCGTATCGATCACGCGGCCGACCGGATCGTCGAGCCCGGCCACCGCCGCGACGCCGTCGGCCATGCCCGCGATCCGCTTCGCATCCAGCCGCAGCCGGTCGAGCATCGCCGGCGACAGGCCGTTCTCGGCCCCGCGCGCCATGTCAAGCGCGTTGGCCGCTTCGATCTCCGCCGTCGCCGCGCGCAGGCCCTCCGCCACCGCCAGCAACGCCGTGCGCTTGGTGTCCGCCGGCAGCGCCGCAAGCATCGCGGCGGCATTGCGGGCGCGGGCGCCGAGATCGGCGACCAGATTTTTGGGCAGGGATTGATGCTCGGTCATGACGGTGCCGCCGATATCACGCCTATCGCCTTTCGCGAAGTCGATGATATTCGTGGCGGGATGAACGGGGGAATCGAAGCAGCGGGCGATATCGCCACGGGCGCTCTGATCGGGCGCGCCGTCGAATCGGAGGCGGGCGAGCAGCACGGGCAAGGCACGCACGGCGGCGGCCTCTGCCTCAATTGCGGCACCGCGCTGCAGGGCGAGTTCTGCTTCGCCTGTGGGCAGACGGTGCATATCCACAACACGCTGCACTCGCTGTTCCACGATCTCCTCCACGGCGTCTTCCATTTCGAGGGCAAGATCTGGCGGACGCTGCCGATGCTGTTCCGGCGGCCCGGCCAGCTCACGCGGCGCTACATCGCCGGTGAGCGCGCGCGCTTCATCTCGCCGCTCGCGCTGTTCCTGTTCTCGGTGTTCCTGATGGTGGCGACGATCGAGACGATCGGCGGGCCGTTCTTCGCCAAATCGCACGTCAAGGGGCCCGACAAGGTGCTGGTGAGCGGCAAGGTCGCCGAACAGCTGAAACAGGCGCGGGCGACCGAGACCGCGCTGGTCGCCGAGCGGAAACGGCTCAACAAGGCCGACGCCGACACCGATGCTGTCGACGAGAAGATCGACGGTGTGCGCGAGCAGATCAAGGCGCTGCGTGCGACCGGCGTCGCGATCGATACCGCCAATACCGACATGGCGAAGCTCAAGGTCGATACCGGCAATGCCTTCATCGATGATCGTGCCGCGCATGTCCTGAAGGAACCGCGCTACTACGCGTACAAGCTGCAATCGACCGCCTACAAGTTCAGCTGGGCGCTGATCCCGATTTCGCTGCCCTTTATCTGGCTGCTGTTCGCCTTCCGCCGCGACGTCGGACCCTACGATCACGCGATCTTCGCGATCTATTCGCTGTCGGCGATGACGCTCGGCGTGGTGGGTCTCAGCATCCTGCGCTGGATCGGCATTCCCGGCACGCTCATCTGGCTGGCGATCGCGATCGGCGGGCCGTTCCATATGTACCGGCAGTTGAAGGGCGCCTACGGCCTGACGCGCGGCGGCGCGCTGTGGCGGACGGCGGCGCTCGTCCTTTTCGCGGGGCTGGCGTGCGCGCTGTTCTTCGCGCTGCTGGTCGGCTTCCTCGTCGGCCCGGCCAGCGAATAAACGGACCCACGCATGATCATCGGCATCGATCTCGGCACGACCAACAGCGCCTGCGCGGTGTTCCGGGACGGCGCGCCGATGCTGATCCCCAACCGCCTCGGCCAGACGCTCACCCCGTCCGCCGTCAGCCTCGACGAGAGCGGCGAGATCCTTGTCGGCCTCGCCGCGCGCGAGCGGCAGGCGAACCACCCCGAGGTCACGGCGACCGCCTTCAAGCGCTACATGGGCACCAAGCGCACCACCAAGCTCGGCGGAAAGATGTATTCCGCCGAGGCGCTGTCGGCGCTCGTCCTGCGCAGCCTCAAGGAGGATGCCGAGGTGTTCCTCGGCGAGCCCGTCACCGAGGCCGTCATCACCGTTCCGGCCTATTTCAACGACCAGCAGCGCAAGGCGACGCACCGCGCGGGCGAGCTTGCCGGCCTGCGCGTCGAGCGCCTCATCAACGAACCGACCGCCGCCGCCCTCGCCTACGGCATCCACCATCTCGACCGCGAGGCGCGCTTCTTCGTGTTCGATCTCGGCGGCGGCACCTTCGACGTGTCGATCGTCGAGATTTTCGAGGGGGTGATCGAGGTCCGCGCGTCAACGGGCGACAACCAGCTCGGCGGCGAGGATTTCAACGAGGTGCTGATCACGATGATGCGCGAGCGGTTCGCGGGCGAATGGGGCAATGCGGTGCGCGACGACCGGCTCTACCAGCGCATCCGCGAACAGGCCGAGCGAGCGCGCCGCACCATGTCGACCGCGCCGTCGGCGACGATGCGGGTGATGTGGGGCGAGACTCCGTACGAGATGGAGGTCCAGACCACCGCCTTCGAGGTCGCCGCCGCGCCGCTGGTCGAGCGGCTGCGCGAGCCGGTGCTGCGCGCGCTTCGCGACAGCGAACTGCGCCCGGAAGGCCTCTCCGACATCATCCTGATCGGCGGGGCGACGCGCATGCCGCTGGTGCGCCGCGCCGTCGCGCGCATGTTCGGGCGCTTTCCCAACGCGACGGTCAACCCCGACGAGGCGGTCGCGCTCGGCGCGGCGGTGCAGGCGGGGCTCAAGGCGCGGGACGCGGCGCTGAAGGAAGTCGTCGTCACCGACGTCTGCCCCTATTCGCTCGGCGTCAATATCAGCCGGGCGATCCCCGGCGGCGGCTTCGAACACGGGATCTTCGCGCCGATCCTGGAGCGCAACACCGTCATCCCGGCCAGCCGCGTCCATTCGTTCGTGACCCTCGCCGACAACCAGCCCGACGTGCTGTTCGGCATCTATCAGGGCGAGGCGCGGCTGGTGCGCGACAATGTCGAGATCGGCAAGACGCGCGTGAAGGTGCCGCGCGGCCCGGCGGGGCAGCGCATCGACGTGCGCTTCTCCTACGATGTGTCCGGCCTGCTCGAGGTCGATATCCTCGTCGAGCAATCGGGCGAGCGCACGAGCCTCGTCATCAACGACGATCAGGCGGGCGACGACGAGAGCATCGCTCAGCGCCGGGAGGCGCTCGCCGCGCTGAAGACGCATCCGCGCGACGATGCGCTCAACCGCGCGGCGCTGGCGCGCGGCGAGAAGCTCTACGAGAATTTCCTCGGCGAGGAACGCGCGCACATCGACTGGCTGATCGCCGAATTCCAGCGCGCGATCGAGGGCCAGGACCCGCGCACCGTCGAACACGCGCGGGAGGCCTTCCACACGGCGCTCGACCGCATCGAGGGCGAGCGCTTCCTTTGACCATCTGGGAAATCCTCGGGCTTCCCGCCGGCAGCGACCGCGCCGCGATCCGCCGCGGCTATGCGAAGAAGCTGCGCGAGACGCATCCCGAGGACGATCCCGAAGGCTTCAAGGAACTGCGCGCCGCCTATGAGATGGCGCTCGCTTATGCCGACGGGCGCGTTTTCGCCGGGGACGAGAACGAGGATGGGGCCGCGGGCTTCACCATGATCGTCACCGAGGGCGAACTGGCGACGATGCTGGACGCGCACGCGCCCGAACCCGAGCGCCCCACCTTCGCGACCGAATCGTCTGGGCCCGAGCCCGAGATCGACGCCCTCCTCGCCGAACGCGAGGCCGATATCGCCGCGCTCAATGATCTGCTCGGCAAGCTCGACGCGGGGTTGCGCGGGCCCTGGGCGGGCGACGACCGCGTGCTCGTCGCCACCTTCGAACAGGTGATGCGCGCCAATGCGATGGGCGAGATCAGCGTGCGCGACGATGTCGAGCATTGGATCGCGCACCTCATCGCGACGACCATCCCGCGCAGCGACGCGATCCTGGCGCAGGCGGCGCGCGCCTTTGGCTGGGTGCAGGACCGGCAGAGCGGGCTGAGCCCCGCCGTCGCGCGCGCGATCGAGCGGCTCGACGAATGGGCGGTCATCGAGAACCTCGGCCGCGATAGTCATCCGCTGCATCCGGCGTGGAACACGCTGACGCGCCCCGCCGGCGCCTATTGGTCGTGGAGGATCGACGCCTTCCGGCCGGGTATGGAGACCGGCGTCGAGACCTTATTGGGGGAGCGCGGGCCGATCACGCCGGGGCTCGCCCATTCGTTCAAGGCCGATTCGGTCGCGCGCTGGCAGGCTTTCCTCGCCCGCCCGCACGTGACGCTCGGCATGTTCGCCGCGATCCCGCTGATGCTGGTGGTGTTCTTCGCCATGCAAAACGGGCTCGGCAAGCCGGTCGCGGCGATCGCACCCTATGCGATCTGGGCGCCGCTGCTGGCGATCCTCGCACCGATCGCGCCGTTTGTGGCGCGGCTGTTGCGGCGGACATGGCTGGCGGCGCCGCGCCCGGCGGTTCTGCAGGAAGGCTGGGTCGCGGGCATCGGCGTGGTGTTCCTCGCCGCGGCGTTTCTGCCGCCGCACGACTGGGCGCTGTGGCCGCTGGCCGGAGCCGCCGCACTGGTCTGGCTGTGGATGTCGGTCGCGGGCGGATCGGCCGATCTGGCGGAGATCAAGGCACGGCTGCGCGGAGGTTGGATCGTCGCGATCGGCTGCCTCTTCGCGGTGCCGATCGGGCTGGTGACGAGTGGCGGAAGCCGCGTCGCCGCGCTGACCATCACCGCCGCGCTGGCACTCAGCATCGCGGCGGGTCCGCTGCGGCAGGCGGCCGAGATCGGCGCGCGGCGGTTAATGCCGAACGCCTTGGGCGCGGTCGTGCTGGCGGCCGTCTACGCTGTCATCGCCTTCGCCGCGTCGCGGCTCTACGTTCCGCTTGGCTTCACCAAGCTGTTCTATCCGGCCGCGCTGACCCTGCTGTTCGGCTTGCTGGTGACGAGTGCGGCAAGGCTGACGGCGACCCGAACGGACGGCGACGTCCGCATCGTCCGCTTCCTCAAGATCGCACTGGTCGCGCTGTTCGCCGGCATCGCCATTTTCGCAACGACCGAGATCAAGCCGGTGAAGCGATCGGTGACGGTGCCGGTTGCCACGCAAGAGGGGGATGAAGCCGCCGATGACAATTACAGCGGCTCACCCCTGCGCGACCGCATCGCTACCGCCCTCGCGACCGATCCGCATGCCGACCGCGCGATCGAGCAGTTGCACGGCATCGCCGCCTTCCGGCAGATCGCGGACGGCAATCCGGCGCTGGATGCGCAGATCGCGGCTGTGGTTCGAGCCCGGGGCGACGCATCCGGGGCTGACGAGGCGGCGGCTGACCGCATCATGGCACTTGTCACGACAGCCTACGCCGCGCGACTGCCAGACGCGGACGACGGGCTGCTGAGAGAAGAACTGCGGATCCGCGCAGCGCGGCTCCGCGCGCTTCGCGCCATCTCGCCGGAGACATGCCTGAGCCTCCGCACGGCTCTCGAAGACCCTGTTCTGCCCACGTCGCTGCGCGCCCGCGCGACCGCGCACGTCTTCAACGTCGCCTCCGGCTCGGGGCCCAGTACGAATATCCGGTTCGATGCCGATCCCTATTCCGCCAGCGAGGTTGCGGCTCTGGCGGGCGAAGACGGCGCTTCTTTTGCGCGCGCCCTTGCGGGGAGCAGCGGACCCGCGGCGCAATGCGATGCACGCATTGCTATGGCAGAGGCGCTGGAACGCGCGCCGGTCGTGGAGCGCCTGCGCAGAACGATCGGTCGCGGCATCGCATCGGAGCCGGTTCGATGATGTAAATATATTTACACATTTACATTGCGTCGCACAAGGAATTGACCGCAAAACCGGATTTTCGTGCTTCAACCCCGCTAAATACCGGCATTGTCATGTATTGATCCTTGCAACTTACACCTGCAAGGACAATCATCCGTGACCTACCAAGACCAGATCGCCCGCACCGGCCAGTTGATCTCCAGCTTCAACGGCACCTGGGACGGCATCGACGCCGAATCGGTCGCGCGGATGCGATTGCAGAACCGTTTCCAGACCGGGCTCGACATCGCGCGGTACACCGCCGCGATCATGCGCCGCGACATGGCCGCCTACGACGTGAACCCGGCCGACTACACTCAGTCGCTCGGCTGCTGGCACGGCTTCATCGGCCAGCAGAAGATGATTTCGATCAAGAAGCATTTCGGCACTACCAAGGGCCGCTACCTCTATCTCTCGGGCTGGATGGTCGCGGCGCTGCGCAGCGACTTCGGGCCGCTGCCCGATCAGTCGATGCACGAAAAGACCAGCGTTCCGGCGCTGATCGAGGAACTCTACACCTTCCTGCGCCAAGCCGACGCGCGCGAGCTGGGCATGATGTTCCGCGAGCTCGACAAGGCGCGCGAGACCGGCAACGAAATCGAGGCGCAGCGCCTGCTGCACGCGATCGACACCTATGAGACGCATGTCGTGCCGATCATCGCCGATATCGATGCGGGCTTCGGCAATGCCGAGGCGACCTATCTGCTCGCCAAGAAGATGATCGAGGCCGGTGCCTGCGCGCTGCAGATCGAGAACCAGGTCAGCGACGAGAAGCAGTGCGGCCATCAGGACGGCAAGGTGACGGTGCCGCACGAGGACTTCCTCGCGAAGGTCCGCGCCTGCCGCTACGCCTTTTTGGAACTCGGCGTGGAGGACGGCATCATCGTCACGCGCACGGATTCGCTCGGCGCGGGCCTCACCAAGCAGATCGCCGTCTCCAAGGAGCCGGGCGATATCGGCGATCTCTACAACAGCTTCCTCGACTGCGAGGAGATCGACCCGGCGACGGCGAAGAACGGCGACGTCATCCTCAACCGCGACGGCAAGCTGCTGCGGCCCAAGCGCCTGCCCTCGAACCTGTTCGAGTTCCGCAAGGGCACGGGCGCGGATCGCTGCGTGCTCGACTGCATCACCTCGCTCCAGCACGGCGCCGACCTGCTGTGGATCGAGACCGAGAAGCCGCACATCGAGCAGATCGCGAGCATGGTCGACCGCATCCGCGAGGTGATCCCCAACGCCAAGCTGGTCTACAACAATTCGCCGAGCTTCAACTGGACGCTCAACTTCCGCCAGCAGGTGTTCGATGCGTGGTCGGAAGGCGGGCAGGACGTGTCGGACTATGACCGCGCACGGCTGATGTCGGTCGATTACGACGGCACGCCACTGGCCGACGAGGCCGACGAGCGCATCCGCACCTTCCAGAAGGACGCGGCGGCACGGGCGGGCATTTTCCACCATCTCATCACGCTGCCGACCTATCACACGGCGGCGCTGTCGACCGACAATCTCGCCAAGGAGTATTTCGGCGACGCGGGGATGCTCGGCTACGTGAAGGGCGTGCAGCGCAAGGAAATCCGCGAGGGCATCGCCTGCGTGAAGCATCAGAATATGTCGGGCAGCGACATCGGCGACGACCACAAGGAGTATTTCGCCGGAGAGGCCGCGCTGAAGGCCGGCGGAGCGCACAATACGATGAACCAGTTCGCGGCGTGATCCGCACGGGGGCAGCCACGCTGCCCCCGAGACGGACACGCCCGGCCGGCGGCGGCAAAGCCGCCGTCCGACGGCGCGGCTTCGCCGCGACGCATCTCACCAGAACCACCTCAAGGAGAGCATCCATGACCACCGAGACCGAAACCCTCAAGCGTCCCGAACCCGCCCAGGCCCGACCGGTCTTCTCGAACGAGGATTTCAAACTCCTGCGCACCGCCGTCGCGCACTACACGCAGGCGATCAAGGACGAGCCCGAGTCGGTGAAGTACAGCAATCTCTACCACCGCCTCGGCCGGCTGGGCTGACTCTCACCCCCGCCAGCGCAGCGCCTCGACGAGCAGACTGAAGGCCGCCGAGGGCTGCCGCCGGCTGGGGTAATAGAGGTGGTAGCCCGCAAACGGCGGGCACCAGTCCTCCAGCACGCGGACCAGCCGCCCGTTGGCCAGCTCGGCGGTGATCGAATCCTCCATCGCGAAGGCGAGGCCGAGCCCGGCCACCGCCGCGCCCGCCACCATCCGGCTGCTGTTGAAGGCGGCCGGCCCCTCGACGCGGACACGCACCTCGCGCCCGTCCTTCTCCAGTTCCCAGGCGTAGAAGCCACCGGAGCTCGCCAGCCGCTGGTTGATGCAGCGGTGTGTGCCCAAGTCTTGCGGGCTGCGCGGCGCCGGGTGGCGTGCGAAATAGTCAGGCGATCCCACCACCACCATCCGCACTTCGGGCCCGATCGGCACCGCGATCATGTCCTTGGCGAGCGCTTCGCCCAATCTAACCCCCGCATCGAAGCGATTGGCGACGATGTCGGTGAAGCCCATGTCGATACTCAGCTCGACATGGATATCGGGATATTCCCGCAGCAGCGGAACGAGGCGCGGCCACACCAGATTCTCGGCGGCGTGATCGGTGAGCGTGATGCGGATCTTGCCGGCCGGCCTCTCGCGCAGATCGCCGAGCGACGTCAGTTCCGCGGCGATAGTGTCGAGCGCCGGGCGGAGCGTCGCCAGCAGCCGCTCGCCCGCCTCGGTCGCGGCGACGCTGCGCGTGGTGCGCGTCAGCAGCCGCACACCCAGCCGCGTCTCCAGCCGCCGGATGGTATGGCTGAGCGCGGACTGCGACGTGCCCAGCACCGCCGCCGCGCGCGTGAAGCTACGTGCCTCCGCCACCGTCAGGAAGGCGTTGAGATCGACCAGCTCCTCACGCCGCATATATGAATGCCGGGTATCGCTTCATGCCGTTTCCATGATCTAATCGCTCACCGGACGCCACCCCATCTGTCGGCTGCCCCATCAGGAGACTTGGCGATGCAGAAGCGTGTTCTTGGAAATAGCGGCCTCGAGGTTTCGGCGCTCGGCCTCGGCTGCATGGGTATCAGCCATGCCTACAATTCCGCACTGAGCACCGAAGACGGTGTCGCGCTGATCCGGCAGGCGGTTGAGCGCGGCGTGACGTTCTTCGATACCGCCGAGGTCTACGGCCCCTTCATCAACGAGGAAATTGTCGGCGCGGCGCTGAAGCCGGTCCGCGATCAGGTGGTGATCGCGACCAAGTTCGGCTTCAAGATTCAGGACGGCGTGCCGGGCGGCCTCGACAGCCGGCCCGAGCATATCCGTGCCGTGGCCGAGGCTTCGTTGAAGCGGCTCGGCATCGAGACGATCGACCTGCTCTACCAGCACCGCGTCGATCCCGACGTGCCGATCGAGGAGGTGGCGGGTGCGGTCAAGGATCTGATCGCGGAGGGCAAGGTAAAGCATTTCGGCCTGTCCGAACCCGGCGTCGGGACGGTGCGGCGCGCGCACGCGGTGCAGCCGGTGGCGGCGATCCAGAACGAATATTCGTTGTGGGAACGCGCCGTCGAGGATAATGGCATCCTCGCCGTGTGCGAGGAACTCGGCATCGGGCTCGTGCCGTACAGCCCGCTGGGGCGCGGTTTCCTGACCGGCGCGATCGGCAGGGATACCGAACTCGCGAAAAACGATTTCCGCGCCAACCTGCCGCGTTTCGCACCCGATGCGCTCGACAGGAATCTGGCGCTCGTCGATCTCATCAAGACGGTCGCGGCGGACAAAGGCGCGACGCCTGCACAGATCGCGCTGGCCTGGCTGCTCGCCAAGCGGCCGTGGATCGCACCGATCCCGGGCACGACCAAGCTCGCCCGGCTCGAGGAAAATCTCGGCGCGGCCGACGTGGCGCTGGGCGCGGGCGATCTGGAAAAGATCGATACGGCGGTGGCCGCGATCCCGATCGAGGGCGACCGCTACCGGCCGGAAATGATGCAGGTGGTCGGGCGCTAGGGCACCCGTTCGTCACCCCGACCCGGACGCACCTTGAGCCGGGGTGACGCGGAAGCTCTAACCTCCGACGATCTCGCGCAGCGCCGCAGCGACGCCGGTCGTTTCCGCCTCGGTGCCGATGGTGATGCGCAGGCCGTTCGCCAGCCCCTGTCCCGGCAGCCAGCGGACGATATAGCCGCGCGCCATCAGCTGGTTGTAGGCGGTCTCCGCCGTCACATCGCCTTCGAACAGGACGAGGACGAAGTTCGCCTCGCTCGGCACGGCACGCAGGCCGGCATTGCCGAGCTTGGCGATCTCGTCCGAAAACCACGCCCGCCACTGGTCGTTGTGCGCGCGTGTCGCATCGATGAACGCATCGGCGTTGATCGCGGCGATCGCGGCCGATTGCCCGGCGGTGGTCACGCAGAACGGCGCGCGGATGCGGTGCATCGCCGCCACGGCTTCCGCCGAGCCGTAGCCCCAGCCGATCCGCTCGGCAGCAAGGCCGTGGATCTTCGAGAAGGTGCGCGTGATTACCACGTTCGGCGCGGTCTTGGCCAGCTCCAGCCCGCCGTCGTCATTGTCGGGCGCGAGATATTCGGCATAGGCCTGGTCGATCACCAGCATCACCCGGCCGGGCAGATTGGCGTGCAGCCGCGCGATCTCGGCCTTGTCGATGAAGGTGCCGGTCGGGTTGTTGGGATTGGCGATGTAGATCAGCCGCGTCTTTGGCGTCAGCGCCGCCAGGATCGCATCGACGTCGGTCGCATAATCCTTGTCGCGCGCGATGACGGGCAAAGCGCCCACGCGCCGCGTCGCGATCTCGTAGACCGCGAAGCCGTAGCGGACGTGGATGATCTCGTCGCCCGGCCCCGCATAGGCACCCGCGACGAGGTGCAGAACTTCGTCCGATCCGGTGCCGTAGATGATCCGGTCCGGGTCGAGATCGTATTTCGCCGCAATCGCTTCCCGCAAAGCGACCGCGCCGGCGTCGGGATAGCGTGCGAGATCGGCGGCATGCGCGGTGAAGGCCGCCACGGCCTCCGGGCTGGTGCCGAGCGGATTTTCGTTCGAGGACAGCTTGATGACGGGTTTGCCGTCGTCGGTCTTGGATCGCCCCGGCACATAGGGGGCGATCGCCATGATCCAGTCTTTGGGTTTGGGTCCGTTCATTCGCAGCCGCTTAGCGCCCGGACCCTGCCAACGCTACCCCCGCGGACGGTCTCTTCCACCGGGACGGAGCGTCGGGCGCGGCGCGTGACGTACCGGCGCCGGGCCATTGGCGCGCCGGGGTCCGCGCGGGGCCTCCTGCGGACTGCCCTGCAGCGCCTCGAAACGGACGTTGCCTTCCGCCTCCTCGCCCGCCGTGCGCTTCACCGAGGCGATGAACTTGCCCGCCAACGCGCGCGGAATCTGGAAGGCGGTCTCGTTCGGGGCGATGCGAATCGCGCCGACCTCGTTCTTGGTGATATGACCGCGGCGGCAGATCAGCGGCAGGATCCAGCGCGGATCGGCATTTTGCCTGCGCCCGATGTCCATGCGGAACCAGACGACGTCGTCGAACCCTTCGCGGTGATGCTCCTTGCCCGGCGCGCGCTCGGACGATCCGCCCTGCTCCAGCATTTCCTCGGGCGCCGGCATGCGCGCGCGGTACGAGCGGACGAGGGCCGCGGCGATATCCTCCGCACTCTTCGTCTCGAGCAGCTTCGCGGCGAGCGCGCGGTCATCGTCATCGACCTCGACCGGCTCCATGAGCTGCGTGAGCAGGCGCTCGTGATCGGCCTTGCGGATATCGTCGACCGTCGGCGGATTGAGCCATTCGACCGCGATGCGCGCGCCGCGCAGCATCATCTCGACGCGGCGCTTGCGCTGATACGGCACGATCAGGACCGCGGTGCCCTTCTTGCCTGCGCGGCCGGTGCGGCCCGAGCGGTGCTGCAGCGTCTCGGCATCGCGCGGCAGCTCGACATGGATGACGAGTGTGACGGTCGGCAGATCGATGCCGCGCGCCGCGACGTCGGTCGCGACGCAGACGCGCGCGCGGCGGTCGCGCAGCGCCTGCAGCGCGGCGTTGCGCTCGTTCTGGCTATGCTCGCCCGACAGCGCCACGGCCGAGAAGCCGCGCTCGATCAGCCCGGCATGGAGGTGGCGGACATTGTCGCGCGTCGCGCAGAACAGGATCGCCGTCTCGGCCTCGTGCAGGCGCAGCAGGTTGACGACGGCATTCTCGATATCGGCGGGTGCGACGGTAACGGCCTGATAGCTGATGTCGCCGTGCCCGCGATCCTCGCCCACGGTCGAGATGCGCAAGGCATCCTTCTGGTAGCGCTTGGCGAGCGCAACGATCGACTTGGGCATCGTCGCCGAGAAGAGGAGCGTGCGGCGGCCATCGGGCGTCGCGTCGAGGATCTGCTCGAGATCCTCGCGGAAGCCCATGTCGAGCATCTCGTCGGCTTCGTCGAGGATCGCGACGCGCAGGTCGGACAGGTCGAGCGCGCCGCGCTCGATATGGTCGCGCAGGCGGCCCGGCGTGCCGACGACGATATGCGCGCCGTGGCTGAGCGAGCGGCGCTCGCGGCTGGCGTCCATGCCGCCAACGCAGGTCGAGATGCGTGCGCCGGCCTTGGCGTAGAGCCATTCCAGCTCGCGGCTGACCTGCAGCGCCAGTTCGCGCGTCGGCGCGATGGCGAGCGCGAGCGGGGCGCGCGGGCTCGGCAGCTTGCCGTCCTCGGTCAGCAGCTGCGGGGCGATGGCGAGGCCGAAGGCGACGGTCTTGCCCGATCCGGTCTGCGCCGAGACGATCAGATCGCGGCCTTCGGCTTCTGGCTGGATGACGGCGGCCTGGACAGGCGTGGGCGCGGCATAGCCACGCGAGACAAGCGCTTCGCCAAGAAGCGCGGGGAGGTGTGTGAAGGGCATGATCGTCCGGATATGGGGGCGGCGGCGGTGCGCGGCAAAGGCAGCCCTTAACATAGTCGCGCGCAAAACGCGACGGGTGTCACGCGGATAACGCCTTTGTCAGATTACGCGGCATCGCCGCGATGCTATGATCGCCGGGCAAAAGGAGGGGCGCATGGCCTGGAAGGACAATATTCCCTACCTCGCCTGCCTGTGGGGCGCGCACCGTCGTAGCCACGATCATTCGCGCATGATCGACGGCGAGCGGCGAAGCATCTGCAAATGGTGCCGCAAGCCGATGATTCGGACGAACGGAGCCTGGCGCATCGCCGACTAGAGTTTCGGACCGGGACCGAATGGCGCATCCGCGCATTTTCTCCTGGAATGACACACACCGCGACCGCCAGCCGCGAGCATTATTGGGACGCGACCCGGGCGCTGCTCATGCTGCTCGGCATCCCCTTCCACGCGGCGCTCGCCTTCCAGACCGGATGGTGGATCGTCGCCACGCACAACCACTCGATCGTGCTCGATTATGCGGCAGAGGCAATCCACCTGTTCCGCATGCCCGCCTTCTTCCTCGTCGCGGGCTATTTCGCGGCGATGCTGCTGGCGCGCCGCGCACCCGGAGATTGGCTGCGCGGGCGCGTGATGCGGCTGGGCGTACCATTGGTCGCGGCGCTGCTGACGCTCATCCCGGTCCTCAACATCGCCTGCGAATTGTCGAACTTTGCGCCGGGCGCTGCGCTGGCATCGTTCTGGAACCTGTCGCTGACGTCGGGCGGCTATTGGGTGCGGCACCTCTGGTTCCTCATCGTCCTGCTCTATCTGAGCGGCGGTGCGGCGCTTGCTGTCCGGGCGGTGCCATCGCTGCGGACGTTGCGCCTGCCGGTGGGCGCGGACGGCTGGGTGGCGCGGCACCCGCTCGCGGCACTACTCGCGGTGGCGACGCTCGCGGGGCTGTTCGAAGCCGGAGCAATCGAGACTTTCTACACGGCGCACCTCAACACCACGATCCCGCAGGAAATCCTGCGCCTCGATGATCTGCTCGGCGCGCTGCCGTGGTTCGGCATCGGTCTGGTCCTGCAGCGCAGCCCGCAGGGGCGCGAGGCCTTCACCCGCTTCGATTGGCGCTGGACGGTGCTGGCGGTAGTCGCGGTCGCCGGCAGTCTGATGCTGTTCAAGACGGCCCCGCCGCCGGTCTATCGCTTCGCCGGATCGATCGCGGCGTTGCTGGTGACGCAATCGATCATCGCGGGCGCGCGCCGCGCCTTCGACCGGCCGAGCGCGATGGTCGATCGCATCGTGCGGCGATCGTTCACGATCTACCTCGTGCATGTGCCGGTCATCGCCTGGCTGGCGCTGCTCGCCGATCATTGGTCGCTGCCGGCGGGACCGGCGTTCCTGTTCGTGACGGCGGCGGCGCTGGCGATCTCGGCGGGGCTTGCCGCGCTGGTCGAGCGCGTGGCGCTGTTGCGGCTGCTCTACGGTGGCACGGCGCCCGCTACGTCCGGGAAAGCGCCATCCCCGCCGCCCAGCCGCTGGCCCATGCCCACTGGAAATTATAGCCTCCCAGCCACCCGGTGACGTCTACCGCCTCGCCGATCGCATAGAGGCCGGGGACGGTACGCGCTTCCATCGTCTGCGAGGAGAGGCCAGCGGTGGCGATGCCGCCCGCCGTCACCTCGGCCTTGGCAAACCCCTCCGTGCCGTTGGGGAAGAAGCGCCAGTCGGCGAGCTTCCGCGCCGCGGCATCCAGCGCCTTGTCGGTGCATGCGTGAAGCTCGCCCTCGATGCCGATCCCGTCGGCCAGCGTCTCGGCGAGGCGCGCGGGGATGTGATTGTCGAGCGCGGCGGCCAGCGTGGTGCGCGGGCGATTGCGCTTGGCGGCGAGCAGCCAGTCGGGGCTGAGCGACGGCAGGAAGTCGATCCCGACGCTCTCGCCGTGCCGCCAGTAAGACGACACTTGCAGGATCGCCGGCCCCGACAGGCCGCGATGCGTAAAGAGCGCCGCCTCGCGGAAAGCCGCCTTACCCGCACGAGCGACGACCTCGGTCGCGACGCCCGACAGCGCGCGGAACAACGTCTCGTCGCCGCCGAGCGTCAGCGGCACCAGCGCCGGGCGCGGCTCGACCACCTTGAGGCCGAAGCGCCGCGCGAGATCATAGGCGAAACCGGTCGCGCCGATCTGCGGAATGGCCGGGCCGCCGGTCGCGACGACGAGCGCGGGCGCGGAGGCGGTGCGCGTACCGTAAGTGACGCGGTACTGGCCGTCGCCATGCTCCACGCTCGCCGCCTCGCCGAGCGCGACGGCGACGCCGCCCTTCGCACATTCCTCCAGCAACATCGCGACGATCTGCTTGGCCGAGCCGTCGCAGAACAATTGCCCGAGCGTCTTTTCGTGCCAGGCGATGCCGTAGCCATCGACCAGCGCGATGAAATCCGCCGCCGTGTAGCGGCCCAGCGCCGACTTGGCGAAATGCGGGTTTGCGGAAAGGTAGCGGTCGGGCGCGGTGTGGATATTGGTGAAATTACACCGCCCGCCACCCGAGATGAGGATTTTCTTGCCGGGCTCGTCGGCATGGTCGATCAGCAGCACGCGCTTGCCGCGCTGCCCGGCGACGGCCGCGCACATCATGCCGGCGGCACCCGCGCCGAGGATGATCGCATCGTAGGTTTCTGGTTTCATCGGACGCCCTTAGCGCTCCCCTCCCGCTTGCGGGAGGGGCTGGGGGAGGGCAGTTCCGCGATTACGTCGGGAAGTGATGCTGGACAGGCCCTCCCCTAACCCCTCCCGCAGGCGGGAGGGGGATCTAGGCAGCCACCAGACAAATCTCGAAACACGCCCCCCGCTCAACCGTCACCGCCCGGATCGTCCCGCCGCTCGCCGCCAGCAGCGAGCGGGCGATGGCGAGGCCGAGGCCTGCCCCGCCCTCTTCGCGGCGGCCGGTGAAGAAGGGCTCGAAGATGCGCTCCATGTCGGCGGGCGCGATGCCGGGGCCATCGTCGCCGACCGCGATCCGCACGCCGTCCGCGTGCGCGATGCGGATCGTCACGCGCGTCGCCCCGGCCTGCCGCGCATTCTCGACCACGGTCTCGAGGATCGTCTCGATCGCCGCCGCCGTAACGCGCGCCGGCGGCACCTGCGCACCCTCGACCAGCACCGCGAACGCATCGCTCCGAAACGAATCGGCCACCCGTCGCGCCGCGTCCGTCACGTCGGCGCGGGCGTCCGCGTCGATCGTCGTCATGTCGGCGCGCGCGAGATCGAGCAGCCGCTGGACGAGCCGCGCGAGCCGGTCGGCATCGGCGCTCGCATTGCCGAGGAAGCGGCGGCGTTCCTCGGCGCTCATGCTCTCGCCGTGATCGTCGAGCAGTTCGATCGCGCCGCGTATCCCCGCGATCGGCGTCTTGAACTCATGGCTGACGGCGGCGGCGAAATCCTTGAGGTAGCGCGATCGGCGCTCGATCCGTTCGGCCATGCTGCGGAAATTGTCGTAGAGCTGGGCGATCTCGATGGCGGCGGTGACGGGCGTCTCGGGCACCTGCACCGGCCCGCGCGCGACATCCTCGGAGGCGCGGGCAAGCGCCCGGATCGGGCGCGCAATGCCGCGCGAGAGGAGAGCCACCAGCACCAGCAACGTCGCGAAGATCAGGCCGATGCCGAGGATGATCGAGCCGCGATCCTGATAGAGCCCGACGAACAGCCCGCGCGGGGAGCGCGACAGCATCACCACGCCGATTACCTTGCCGCCGTCGATGACGGGCCGCGCGTGATGCACGCGGATCGCGTAAGCGCGGCTGAGCACCGCCTGCCAGCTCTGCAGCTCGGCATGGCTGCGCGCGCGCAGCACCGTCATGGGCCGCCCGGCCAGCGCCGCGCGCACCTCGGGCAGGCCGGCATAGGACACGCCGACATCGTCGCGCCCGATCAGCGTGATGCCGTGGGCGTCGAGCAATCGCGTCGCCGTCAGCGTCACCGCCACCGCGTCGCTGGCGATCGGCAGCGTCGCTCTGGCGGCGCGGGCCGCGCGCGGATCGGGCCTGAACCGCGCCGAGGTCGCGAGGTTGGAGGGCAGGATCGGCATCCCGCGCAGGTCGATGCTGGGATATTCGGGCGCGAGCCGGCGCGGCGTCGGATCGGGCACGCCGCCACGCCACGCGACCTTGTACGCCGACGCGATCACCGCGCCTTGTGCTATCAGCTCGGCCTCGGTCTGCTGGACGATGGTGTTCTCATAGACGCGCAGGAACAGCGCCGCCACGCCGGGCAGCGCCGCCACGAACAGCAATGTCCCGAACAGGATCGTGCGGATGCGAAGCTGTGGCCAGTGCCGTTTCGCAACCGCCTTTAAGGCTGCGATCAACCGCAAGCGCCGATCCGGTAGCCGATCCCCGCGCGCGTCTCGATCAGGTCCGCGCCGTGCGGGAATTTCGCGCGCAGGTTGCGGACATGGCTGTCGATCGTGCGGTCGGTGATCGCGAAGCCGGGGCCGTGCAGCCGGTCGATGATCATGTCGCGGGTAAAGACGCGCGCGGGCAGGCCCGCCAGCAACGCCAGCAGCTCGAACTCGGTGGCGGTGAGCGCGACCGGCGCATCGTCCCACCGCGCCTCCCAGCTCTCGGGATCGAGCGCGAGGCGGCCGTGGTCGATCCGCGCGACCTTCGGCTGCGGCGCGGTCCCGCGCTTCAGGATCGCGCCGACGCGCGCGACGACCTCGCGCGGGGAGAACGGCTTCACGACATAATCGTCGCCGCCGATCTCGATGCCGACGATACGGTCGATCTCGTCGTCGCGCGAGGACAGGAACAGGATCGGCAGACTTGCCTGCTCGCTCGTCCCCCCGCGCAATCGCCGGCAGGTCTCGAGCCCGTCGAGGCGCGGCATGTTGATGTCGAGGATCATCAGATCGGGCATCCGCCGGCCGATCTCGGCCAGTGCCGCCTCGCCGTCGCCCGCCTCGCTCACCATCATCCCCGCCTTGGTCAGCGCGAAGGCGAGCAGCTCGCGGATATGCGGATCGTCATCGACGACGAGGATGTGGCGGCTCATGAGCTTCATATTCTCAGCGTCCCGGTGGTTGCGGTCAACCGGGTGCGTAGCGGCGGGGGATCGACGCATGATCCGCCGCCTGTGCATTTTTCGTGCAGTCGCACGTGCGGTCAGACCTGGGCGCGCTCGGTGCGGTTCCGGCCCTGTGCCTTGGCACGGTAAAGCGCGGCGTCGGCGCTGGCGAAATGCTCTTCCGCCCCCGCCCCTGCCGCAAGCGGCACGACGCCGATGCTCATCGTGATCGAAAAGACATCGGTGGCGCCGGGAATGCCGGTCGGGATCTCGGTATGCGCCAGCGCCTCGCGCAGCCGGTCGCAGATCGTCTCGGCCAGGCCCGGCGTGTGGCCGGCGAAGAGGATGGCGAATTCCTCGCCACCGATCCGGCCGATCGCATCCTCGGCGCGCAGGTTGGATCGCAGCAGATCGGCCAGCGCGAGCAGCGCGGCGTCGCCCGCGGCATGGCCGTGGCGATCGTTGACCTGCTTGAAATGATCGAGATCGATCAGCGCCAGCGCGCCAGGCGGATCGTTGCTGCGCAGCCCCTCCACGACGCGGTCCCGGAAGGCATTGCGGTTGAGCAGGCCTGTGAGCGCGTCCGTGGATGCGGCGCGTTCGAGCTCCGCCTCGCGCGACTTGCGGCCGCCAAGATCGCGCAGCACGCAAACGACGGCGACGTCCGTGTCGCTCTGCTCGACCGCGCGGAAATTGCTTTCGAACCAGGTGATCGTCCCGTCGGGCTTCCGCACACGGAATTCGACCGACACGGTGCGGCCTGGCGCGTTCATCGCATCATGGCGGATGCCGCGAATACGATCGCGATCGTCCTCCAGCACCAGATTTATCGCAGGCGTACCGACCAGGCTTGCCGGATCGAGCGACGTGATCTCCCGCACCGAAGGCGAAGCGAAGCGGATCGTCGCGTCGGGCGCGAGCGTCAGCATGATGTCGGTGACATTGTCGGCGAGCAGGCGGTAGCGCGCCTCGCTCTCCGCAAGATCGCGCACCAGTGCCGCACGCTGCGTCAGCATCGCCGCAATCGGCAACGCGGTCGCGAACAGGGCGGCAAGATAGATCTGGAAGAATTGCAGGTGTGCGACCGCGCTGCTCTGCATCAGCATGACCGGGCCGTGGCCATGCGCGGTCAGATAGCCGCCAATCGCCGCGATGATGCCGATGCTGAGCGCGGCACCGACCCGCTGCATCGCGAAGGTCGCGATCACGACCGGCAACGCCGGCAGGAACAGCAATGGCAATTGATCCTGCCCGAAGGTGATGATCGCCGTGCCCGAGACCAGTGCCACCATCGCCACCGCAACGGCTGCGCGGCGCGGGCTCCACAGCGCGGCCCATTCATCCCGGCGCAGCAGCACGAAGGCGGTCGGCGTCAGAATCAGCAGCCCGAGCGCATGGCCGATCATCCAGTCGCGCAGGATCCATGGAAACGGGTTGTTGGTGGTCGCTGCCGCGATCGCCGCGACCGGCACGCCGCTCGCCAGGGCGGCGACGATGCACGCGCCCGCGAACAGCGGCACCGTGCCGACACGCTGGAACAGCCCCTCGTCCACGTCCCAGCGTCGCAACAGCCAGGCCGCGATGGCGGCCTCCGCGACTTCGGACGCGATAACGCACGGCATACCCCAATGCAGGGGATAGAGCGCCAAGGCCACGCTCAAGCCGCCCGCGAATGCGGCCGCAAGCAGCGGTGGCCAGCGCCGCGTCGGCACCGCGCACAGCACCGCGAGCAGCGGACCGTTGGCGAGCCACATCAGCGCGATACCATGGCCGGCCCGCATCAGCTCGCTCGCCGCGAACGTCAGGATTGCATAGCTCGCAAACGTCGCGAACACGGCTCCCCACAGCCTGCGTGACCAACCCCCAAACCTCATGCCGGGGAGATAGGGGATTCCCCTTAACGACCCGTTTCGACGCCCGCCTGCAAAAGCTCCATTTCGGGCAATTCGCAGGCGGCGGGAAAGTCCGTCAGGCCGAACGCGCGGGTGTGTTGACCCCCATGCTCTGCAGATATTTGCGCACGTTGCGCGCCGCCTGGCGCAGGCGCTGCTCGTTCTCGACCATCGCGATGCGGACAAAGCCCTCGCCGTTCTCGCCGTAGCCGACGCCGGGCGCCACCGCGACCTTGGCATGGCTGAGCAATTGCTTCGAGAATTCGAGGCTACCGAGATGCTGGAGCGCGGGCGGGAGCGGTGCCCAGGCGAACATCGAGGCGCGCGGGCTCGGAATATCCCAGCCGGCGCGGCCGAAGCTCTCGACCAGCACGTCGCGGCGCTTGTGATAGAGCTGGCGGTTCTTCTCGACGATGTCCTGCGGGCCGTTGAGCGCGGCGCAGGCGGCGGCCTGGATCGGGGTGAACGCGCCGTAATCGAGATACGACTTCACCCGCGTCATCGCCGCGATCAGCTTCGGGTTGCCGACCGCGAAGCCCATCCGCCAGCCCGCCATCGAATAGGTCTTGGACAGCGAGGTGAATTCGATCGCGACGTCCTTCGCGCCCTTCACCTGCAGGATCGAGACGGTCGGATTGCCGTCGTAATAGAGTTCCGAATAGGCAAGGTCGGAGATGATCCAGACCTGATGCTCCTTTGCCCAGGCGACAAGCCGCTCGTAGAAAGCGAGATCGACGGTCTCGGCGGTCGGGTTCGACGGATAATTGACGACCAGGATCGACGGGCGCGGCACGGTGAACGCCATCGCGCGCTCGAGCGCTTCGAAATAGGCCTCGTCGGGCGTCGTCGGCACCGCGCGGATCGTGGCCCCTGCGATGATGAAGCCGAAGGTGTGGATCGGGTAGCTCGGGTTGGGCGCGAGCACGACATCGCCGGGCGCGGTGATCGCGGTGGCGAGGCTGGCGAGGCCCTCCTTCGACCCCATCGTGACCACCACCTCGGTCTCGGGATCGAGCTCGACCCCGAAGCGGCGGCCGTAGTAGTTCGCCTGCGCGCGGCGCAGGCCGGGGATGCCCTTCGACTGCGAATAGCCGTGCGCATCGGGCTTGCGCGAAACCTCGATCAGCTTCTCGATCACATGCTCGGGCGGCGGCAGATCGGGGTTGCCCATGCCGAGATCGATGATGTCCTCACCCGCCGCACGCGCCGCTGCCCGCATGCCGTTGACTTCGGCGATGACGTACGGGGGCAGGCGTTTCATGCGGTAGAATTCGTCGGACACGGTAATTTTCCCAATCGTGGTTGGCGTGGTCGCAAAGGCGCAACACCGCGCCTATACTACCCCTATTCGCGCGCGGCGAAAGCAAAAGACGCGGGCGGCGACGTGGAAGGATGCGAGTGAGCGACACGAACAGCGGCGCGCCAGGGTCCGGGATTCCCAGTCTGGAAGAGATGCAGCACTGGACGCGCATTCTCGGCCAGGCACAGCAGTTGATGCTCGAACACGGCTTCGGCGCGATGCAGCCGTCCGAGACCATGACGGGTTTCGGCGCGCTTCCCGCCATCCCCGGTTTTACCGACCCCGACACGATCCGTCGCACGCAGGACTTCTGGCGCGAGAGCGCGAACCTCTGGAAACGGTTGCTCGATCCCGCGCTCGCGCCTGCTCCCGAGCGGCCCGAACAAGCGGCCGACCGCCGTTTCAAGGATCCGCGCTGGCACGACAGTCCGGTGTTCGACTGGATCCGCCGCAGCTATTTCCTGATCTCCGATCAGTTGCTCAGCGGTGTCGATGCGCTGCCCGCCGGCGCCGGGGGACTGGACCCCAAACAGAAGGAGCAGCTCCGCTTCATCACGCGCAGCTTCGTCGATGCGATGAGTCCAACCAACTTCCCGGCCACCAATCCCCTCGTCCTCGAAAAGACGATCGAAACCGGCGGCGAAAATCTGATCAAGGGCCTGCAGAACATCCTCGCCGATCTGTCCAAGGGACAGATGACGCAGTCCGAGGCGGGTGCGTTCGAACTCGGGCGCAACCTGGCGACGACGCCGGGCAAGGTCGTCCACCGCACCCCGCTCTACGAGCTGATCCAGTATGCGCCCGCCACGCCGAGCGTGATGACGACGCCGGTGCTGTTCTTTCCGCCATGGATCAACCGCTTCTACATTCTCGACCTCGATCCCGCGAAGAGCCTGATCCGCTGGGCGGTCGAACAGGGGCTGACGGTGTTCGTCGTCTCCTGGCGCTCCGCCGATGCGAGCATGAAGGACATCGTGTGGGACGATTATGTCGCCGCACAGCTCGACGCGATCGACACGATTCGGGCGGGGCTCGACGTGCCGGCCGTCCATGCCGTCGGCTATTGCGTGGGGGGCACCACGCTGGCGGCGACGCTGGCGCTGCTCGCCGAACGAGGCGAGGCGGACACAGTGCGCAGCGCCACCTTCTTCACGACGCAGGTCGATTTCACCGAAGCGGGCGATCTGCTCCACTTCGTCGACGACGAACAGCTCGCTTTGTTCAAGACGCTGACGCCCGACGGCTTTCTCGACGGCCGCTACATGGCGGCGACCTTCAACCTGCTGCGCGGGCGGGATCTGATCTGGAACTACGTCACGTCGAACTACCTGCTCGGCCAGGATTATCTGCCCTTCGACATGCTGCACTGGAACGGCGACACCACCAACCTGCCCGCCAAATGGCACCTCAGCTATCTGACCGATCTCTACCGCGACAATCTGCTGGCCACGCCGGGCGCGCTCAGCGTCTGCGGGACGCCGATCGACCTCACGCGGATCAAGACGCCGGCCTATATCCAGGCGGGCCGCGAAGATCATATCGCGCCGGCCAGGAGCGTGTGGAAGCTGCAATCGCATTTCGCCGGGCCGGTGCGCTTCGTCCTGGCCGGGTCGGGCCATATCGCCGGCGTCATCAACCCGCCGACGTCCGGCAAATATCAATTCTGGGTCAACCCGGAACAAACCGACAGCCTCGACGCTTTTATCGCAGGTGCGAAGGAGACGCGCGGCAGCTGGTGGCCCGATTGGGTCGAATGGCTGCGACAGCAGGATCCGGAGAGCGTACAAGCAGACGGCGCGCGAGTCCCTGGAAACGGGACACTTTCCGCGCTGGAGGATGCACCGGGAAGCTACGTCCGAACGCGCTGATTCCGGCCCCGGTGACACTTATGTTGCGCCGCAACAAAATTCTTGCATTTGCTGCAGCATTTTCCTATATGCGATGCAGCAACGTCGCAGGAGTTAGGTCTTCATGGCCAGCAAAGGCCCGAAACCCGGATCCACCGCCAAGCCGCCGGTGAAGGCGTCTCCGGCCGTGGAGATGCCCGCCGTCCCGCCTGTGCTGGCGAAGGCCGAGCCCGTCGAGATCGCAGTGCCCAAGGTTGCGCCCGCGCCCGAGAAGAAGGCCGAAGCGCTGAAGGCCGCCATCGCCAAGCCCGTAGCGGCGAAGCCGGTCGCGCCGAAGCCCGTCGCCAAGGTCGCGGCCAAGCCGCCCGAGCCCGCACCCAAGCCCGTCGCGGTCACGCCGCCTGCACCCGTCGCGATCGCGACTCCGCCGGTGGCGAAACCCGAACCCAAGCCCCAGCCGGCACCCACGCCGGTCGCCGCCGCACCCCAGACGAAACCCGAACCCACCGAAACTACGCCCCCTCCGGCGCCTCTGCAGAAGGAAAAGACAATCATGGCAACCACGTTCAACACCGCCGCCGCTACCGACAAGGCCCAGGCTTTCTTCGGCGAAGCCAATGAGCGCGCCAAGGCTGCGTTCGAGAAGAGCACCAAGCTGTTCGAAGAGATGAACGAGTTCAGCAAGGGCAACCTCGAAGCCGTCGTCGAATCGGGCAAGATCGCGGCCAAGGGCCTCGAGACGCTCGGTCAGGACGCCGCGGAATATACCCGCAAGCAGTTCGAAGGCGCGACCGCGATCGCCAAGAGCTTCGCATCGGTGAAGTCGCCGACCGAGCTGTTCAAGCTGCAGAGCGATTATCTGCGCTCGTCGTTCGACGCGCTCGTCGCCGAGTCGTCGAAGACCACCGAAGCCATGCTGAAGCTGGCCGGCGAGGTCGCGCAGCCGATCTCGAACCGCGTCTCGCTCGCCGCCGAGAAGGTGAAGCTCGCGGCCTGATCCGCGCTTCCACGCTACGCAAGAAGGGCGGTCCCGCCGGGGCCGCCCTTTTTCGTTGCCCCCGTCCCGCACGAAAAATCAGGGTGAACGCTTGAACGCCCCTTGCCCTAGGCCCCGGCAATGCCATATTTTCTTCATCTCATGATCGACGGTAAAGACATTCAGGCGATGGCCGAGCGCCGCGACGGCGAGGGTGACGACGAAGGCAATGGCCTGGGCGTCGCTACGCGCACCCGCGCCAAGACCAAGCAGCCGACGCCGTACCGCGTCCTGCTGCTCAACGACGATTACACGCCGATGGAATTCGTCGTGCTCGTCCTGCAGCGTTTCTTCCGCATGGACATGGAGGCCGCGACTCGCGTGATGCTCCACGTCCACCAGAAGGGCGTCGGCGTATGCGGCGTGTTCAGCTACGAGGTCGCCGAGACCAAGGTGAGCCAGGTGATCGACTTCGCCCGGCAGAACCAGCACCCGCTGCAGTGCATGCTGGAGAAGGCGTAAGGGCCGGATCGCCGGTAGCGATGCGGTGGCGAATTGCTAACGACGCTGTTTGGGTCGAAGCGGACTCAGCTCCCTTTCAAGGAGGGGAGAAAGTCAGCCCACCAAGGATAACGGCGATACTCTGCCTTTCCCTCACCCCCGCGACGCGGGCAGCCAGCTCAGGTCGAGCCCCTTGTAGCGATCGACGAAGTTCGCCGCGCGCGCCAGCGCCGGTTCGTTGAGCAGGCGCATCCGCCCCGCCTCGCGCGCGATCATGCCCTCGTCCTCGAGCTGGCGGAGCATGCGGTTGACGTGGACCGCGGTAAGCCCCGTCGCGTCGCCGATCTCCTCCTGCGTGAGGCCGAGCACGAAGCTGTCGCCGATGCGCTTGTCGAGCATCCGCATACGGTTGCGCATCTCGATCAGCACCGCCGCGACGCGCGCCTTGGCCGATGTGCGCCCCAGCGCCGCCAGCCGGTCGGTAAGCGCGACACGCTCGATCTGGTTGTAGACGAGGACGAGCGCGGCGATGCGCGGATGTTCGATCATCAGCGCGCTGAACGTCGGTCGCTCGAACGGGCAGACGGTGCAGTCGGACAGCGCCGTGATCGTCTCGGGCGCTTCGTTGTAGATCAGGCTCGACACCGCGAGCAGATCGCCGGGGAAATGGAAGCGCAGGATCTGGCGGCTGCCGTCGTCGAGCAGCACGCTGCTCATCACCACGCCCTTGCGCAGCACGAACAGTTCGCCGGTACGATCGTTCTCGCGCTGCAACGTGGCACCACGGCGGAAATGCCGCTCCCGCTCCTCCAGACGCGCCAGCGCCCGGTGTTCGGTTTCGGTCAGTGCTACCATGTCGCTCAATCGTTCGGCGAAGCAACTCCCTGACACTCGGTGATTTCCCCCCAACCCTTCACCACCCAAAGCAGTGCTGGGAAATCAGCGCATTAAAGTCGATCAAGCGATATGACGCTGATGTGACCATCACGGCCATATCCGTGCGTTTCGCCTGCATGTCTTGCGTGGATGGGGGGAGGCGATAGAAGCGCGGGGATGGATCGCATCATCATTCGCGGCGGCAAGCGCCTGTCCGGCCGCCTGCCCATTTCGGGGGCCAAGAACGCGGCGCTGACGCTGATGCCCTGCGCCTTGCTGACCGAGGAGCCGCTGACGCTGCGCAACCTGCCGCGCCTCGCCGATGTCGACAGCTTCGGGCATCTGCTCAACCAGCTCGGCGCATCGACGCAGATCGAGGGCGCGCGGCCCGAGGATTTCGGGCGGGTGATGACGATCCGCGCCGGCAAGCTCACGTCGACGGAAGCGCCCTACGACATCGTGCGGAAAATGCGCGCGTCGATCCTCGTGCTCGGCCCGCTGGTCGGGCGCGGCGGCGAGGCGGTGGTGTCGCTGCCCGGCGGCTGCGCGATCGGCAACCGCCCGATCGACCTCCACCTCAAGGCGATGGAGGCGATCGGTGCGGAGATCGAGCTCGCGGCGGGCTACGTCAAGGCGACCGCGCCGGGCGGGCGGCTGCCGGGCGGCGATTATGTCTTTCCGATCGTCTCGGTCGGCGCGACCGAGAATGTCGTGATGGCGGCGGTGACGGCACGCGGCGTATCGCGGATCGGCAATGCCGCGCGGGAGCCCGAAATCGTCGATCTGTGCAACTGCCTCGTCGCGATGGGGGCTAAGATCAGCGGCATCGGCACCGAGACGCTGATCATCACCGGCGTCGAGCGGCTGCACGGCGCGACCTACGCGGTGATGCCCGACCGGATCGAGGCGGGCAGCTATGCCTGCGCAGCCGCGATCACCGGCGGCGATCTGGAGCTGGCGGGCGTCGATATCGAGGATATGCGCGCGACGATTACCGCGCTGGTCCAGGCGGGCGTCGAGGTGGAGGAGAAGGGCGACGTGCTGCGCGTCAATGCGCCCGGCCCGCTCAAGCCGCTGACGCTGGCGACCGCGCCCTTCCCCGGCTTCGCGACCGACATGCAGGCGCAGTTCATGGCGATGCTGACGCTGGCCGAGGGTGCGAGCGTGCTGACCGAGACGATCTTCGAGAACCGCTACATGCACGTGCCCGAGCTCGCGCGGATGGGGGCGGACATCCATGTCAGCGGCCGCACGGCGGTGGTGCGCGGCGTCGCCAAGCTCAACGGCGCGCCGGTGATGGCGACCGACCTGCGCGCGTCGATGAGCCTGATCCTCGCGGGGCTGGCGGCGGAGGGCGAGACGCAGGTCGCGCGGGTGTATCACCTCGACCGTGGCTATGAGCGGCTGGAGGAGAAGCTGCAGGCGGTCGGCGCGGATATCGAGCGCGCCGGGGACGGCTGATTTCCGTCATCCCGGCCTTGAGCCGGGACCCATGCATCGGCAAACGTGCCGGCTAGAGGATCAAGCGATGCGTTCGCGGCACCATGGGCCCCGGCTCAAGCCTGTCCTGAGCGGCTGGCTTAGCCAGCCAGCCGAAGGGGCCGGGGTGACGGTTGGGGAATAGGAAAACGAATGCCCACCGACATCGAAATCTCCCGTGCCGCGACGCTCCTGCCCATCGCCGATGTCGCCGCGAAGATCGGCCTCGGCGCGGACGCGACCGAACCATACGGCCGCGACAAGGCGAAGTTCGATCCCGCCGTGCTGCCGCCGCGCGACCCCGGCAAGCTGATCCTCGTCACCGCGATCAACCCGACGCCCGCCGGCGAGGGCAAGACCACCACCTCGGTCGGGCTGGCCGATGCGCTCAACCGGATCGGGCGCAAGACGGTGCTGGCGCTGCGCGAACCGTCGCTGGGGCCGTGCTTCGGCACCAAGGGCGGGGCGACCGGCGGCGGCCATGCGCAGGTGGCGCCGATGGTCGATATCAACCTGCACTTCACCGGCGATTTCCATGCGATCACGTCGGCGCACAATCTGCTCGCCGCGATGATCGACAATCACGTCTACTGGGGCAATGCGCTCGATATCGACGTGCGGCGCGTGACGTGGCGGCGCGTGCTCGACATGAACGACCGCGCGTTGCGCGCGATTACCCAGTCGCTCGGCGGCGTCGCGAACGGCTTCCCGCGCGAGAGCGGGTTCGACATCACCGTCGCCTCCGAAGTGATGGCGGTGCTGTGCCTGGCCTCCGACGCCGCCGATCTGGAAGAGCGGCTCGGTCGCATCATCGTCGCCGAGACGCGCGACCGCCGCCCCGTCACCGCGCGCGACCTCAAGGCCGACGGCGCGATGGCGGTGCTGCTGGCCCAGGCGATCAAGCCCAATCTCGTGCAGACGCTGGAGGGCAATCCCGCGCTGCTGCACGGCGGGCCGTTCGCCAATATCGCGCACGGCTGCAACTCGGTGATCGCGACGCGGGCGGCGCTCGCGCTCGGCGACTATGTGGTGACGGAGGCCGGGTTCGGCGCGGACCTCGGCGCGGAGAAGTTCTTCGACATCAAGTGCCGGCAGGCGGGCCTGACGCCTGCCGCCGCCGTCATCGTCGCGACGGTGCGCGCGCTGAAGATGAACGGCGGCGTCGCCAAGGCCGATCTGGCGCGCGAGGACGTGGCGGCGGTGCAGCGCGGCGGCGTCAACCTCGCGCGGCATATCGAGAACGTCCGCCAGTTCGGCGTGCCGGTGCTGGTCGCGATCAACCATTTCGGCACTGACAGCGAGGCCGAGATCGACGCGGTGCGCGCCATTGCGGCGGCGCATGACACGCAGGCCCTGCTCTGCCGCCACTGGGCCGATGGCGGCGCGGGCGCGGTCGATCTGGCGGAGGCGGTGGTGGCGCGGATCGAACGCGGAGGCGGAGATTTCCGCCCGCTCTACGCCGACGACCTGCCGCTGCTGGAGAAGATGCGCACGATCGCGACGCGCATCTACCGCGCCGACGACGTAGCCGCGACGCCCGCCGTGGTAGCGCAGCTCGCACGGTGGGAGGCGGCGGGCTTCGGCCACCTGCCGGTGTGCATGGCCAAGACGCAGTACAGCTTCTCCGCCGACCCCGCCCTGCTCGGCGCACCTGTCGGCCACGTCGTGCCGATCCGCGAAGTGCGGCTCGCGGCGGGCGCGGGCTTCGTCGTGGCGATCTGCGGCGACCTGATGACGATGCCGGGTCTGCCGCGCGTGCCGGCGGCGGAGGCGATCCGCTTCGGCGCGGATGGAAAGATCGAGGGGCTGTTCTAGGCTTCGCGCAGCGGATTAGCCGAAGCGAATCCGCGTCTCGGCGCGAAGCCCGGCCGGCCTCGCACTAACGAGGACCGACGGCGTGGCTTCGCCACGCCGCATTGCCGCTGTCCTACACTGCCCGATCCTGCGATACTGCCAGACGCTGCTCTTTGACATCACCGGCTTCGCCAAAGCGTCCGATCGGATCAAAAATGGAAACGATCGCGCCTTACATTTTCGATTCAGGTGTCAATCTGTCAAGCGAGCTATCACTCTAGCGCGTCAACGAAGCGCCCCGCACGCCGTCTGGATGCGCGTGCAGGCCTCGGTCAGCAGTTCGTCCGAGGTCGCGTAGCTGATGCGCATCGCCGGGGAGAGGCCGAACGCCGCGCCCTGCACCGCCGCGACCTTGGCGTCGTCGAGCAGATAGGTGACGAAATCCTCGTCGGTCGCGATCGTCTTGCCCGACGGCGTGGTCTTGCCGATCAGCGCGCTGAATTCGGGATAGACGTAGAACGCGCCCTCGGGCAGCGGGCAGGTCATGCCCTCCGCCTGGTTGAGCATGCCGACCACCAGATCGCGGCGGCGCTGGAACAGCGCGGCATTGTCCTTGAGGAAGCCCTGATCGCCGGTCAGCGCCGCGACACTCGCGGCCTGCGCGATCGAGCAGGGGTTGCTGGTCGATTGCGACTGCAGCTTCGCCATCGCCTTGATCAGCCACGGCGCACCGCCCGCGAAGCCGATCCGCCAGCCGGTCATCGCATAGGCCTTCGAACAGCCGTTGGCGGTCAGCGTGCGATCGTACAGCGCGGGGCAGACCTGCGCGATGGTGGTGAATTTGAAATCGTCGAACAGGATATGCTCGTACATATCGTCCGCGAAGATCCAGACGTGCGGATGGCGTTCCAGCACCGCGCCCAGCGCCTTCAGCTCGGCCTCGCTATAGGCCGCGCCGGTCGGGTTCGACGGCGAGTTGATGATCACCCACTTGGTGCGCGGGGTGATCGCCGCCTCGAGCTGCTCGGGCGTGATCTTGTAGTTCTGGCTCGCGCCGGCCGCGACGAACACCGGCGTGCCGCCCGCGAACAGGACGACGTCGGGGTAGCTGACCCAGTACGGCGCGGGCACGATCACCTCGTCGCCCGCGTCGAGCGTGGCGACCATCGCGTTGAACAGCGTGTGCTTGCCGCCCGAGTTCACGCTGATCTGATCGCGCGTGTAGGTGAGGCCGTTGTCGCGCTTGTACTTGAGCGCGATCGCGTCCTTCAGCTCGGGCGTGCCGTCGACGTTGGTATATTTCGTCTTGCCGTCGCGGATCGCCTTGATGCCGGCTTCCTTGATGAAATCGGGCGTGTCGAAATCGGGCTCGCCCGCGCCGAGGCCGATCACGTCGACGCCGGCGCGCTGCAGTTCCTGCACGCGGCTGGTGATCGCGAGCGTCGGCGAAGGCTTGATGCGGGCGAGCGCGGCGGAGGGTTGCATGGTTTCGGGTGCGCCTGTGTTGGGAAAGAGCCGGTGAAGACGGGGGGCGCTATAGACTTGCGCGGGCCGCTTTCGCAACCGCAGGAAACAGTCCCCGCAGCGCATTGCCGAGAAAGAATCCTTCGTCGAGGTCTTCGGGCCGAAGGTCGCCCTCAACCGCGCGGCCCTCCGCGATCAGCGCAGCGCGCAGCACGCCGGGCAGCAGCCCGCGCGACAACGGCGGGGTGACGAGCGTGTCGCCGGAGGCCACGAAGATGTTGGTGAAGCTGCCTTCGGTGAGGAAGCCGTCGGCGTCGGTGAACAGCACTTCGAACGCCCCCGAATCGGTGCGGGCGCGGTCGTAGAAGGCGCGGTCGGTGGTCTTGTGACCCAGGCGAAAGTCCGCCGCCGCGACCGGTAGCGGTGCCAGCGCGACCGCGACGGGGCCCTCGGGCACGGCCGGGCACGGCGTCACCTCGATCGCGACCGCGCCGCTCCTCGCCAGCAGCAGGCGGATGCGGCGCGGCTCGCGCAGCCGGAAGGTCGCGGCCTGCAATTCGTTGCGCGTGGCGTGACGATCGAAGGCGAAGCCGAACATCGCCGCGCTCACCTTCATCCGCGCAAGGTGACGTTCGAGCATCAGCAGGCCTTCGCGCGGATCGAAGCCCATCGTCTCGATCAGGTCGAAACCTGGGCCGGGCGTCGCGACGAAGCCGCCCTTGGCGCGCGCCTCGTCCCATTCCTCGGCCGCGTTCGAATCGGCGACGATGCCGCCGCCCGCGCCGAAGCGCGCCTCAGGGTCGCCGTCGCGGAGATGGAGGGTGCGGATCGCCACGTTGAACTTCGCATCGCCTCCTGCATCGATCCGCCCGATCGCCCCCGTATACACGCCTCGGGGCCCCTGTTCGACCTCCGCGATCACCTCCATCGCGCGAACCTTCGGCGCGCCGGTGATCGAGCCGCAGGGGAACAGCGCGGCGAGGACGTCGACAGCGTCGCGCTCCGGCTCCAGCGCGGCGGTGATGGTCGAGACCATCTGGTGGACGGTCGGGTAGCTCTCGATCTCGAACAGCGACGGCACGGCGACGCTGCCGGGGACCGCGACGCGGGCGAGATCGTTGCGCATCAGATCGACGATCATGAGGTTCTCGGCGCGCTGCTTGGGATCGGCGGCGAGGCCTGCGGCGCGGGCCGCGTCCTCGGACGGGATGCTGCCGCGCCGCGCGGTGCCCTTCATCGGGCGGGCGGTGAGGGCCCCGCCCTCAAGTGCGAAGAAAAGTTCGGGCGAGAGCGACAGCAGCCAGTCCGCGCCGGTATGGACGAGCGCGCCGAGGCCCGCCTGCGCCCGGCCGCGGAGCTGTGCATAGGCGGCGCGCGGATCGCCCTGCCACGCCACGGTCGCACGGTAGGTGAGGTTGGCCTGGTAGATGTCGCCGGCGACGATCAGATCGAACACGCGGGCGAGGCGGGCGTCATATTCGGCGCGGGTGATGGCGGGGTGGGGCGCGCCGATCCACGCGCCGGCGGGATCGGGGAGGAGCGCCGCCGGGTCCACCTCTTCGAAGCGTTCGAACAGACCGAACCACAAGAGCGGCAGGTCGATGGCGGGCGGATCGGCGAGTGCGGGTTCAAACGCCGGGGCGGCCTCATAGGCGAGGAAGCCCGCCGCGTGCAGGCCTTCCGCTTGCGCCGCGCGGATCGCCGCGAGCGCGGGCAGCACCTCCGCGCGCGTCGCGGCGGACACGATCCGCACCGGATCGCGGTACAGGCGTGCGTTGCCCTGTCGGGCATCGTCGAGCAGGACGAAGGGATCGCGCGCCGGTATCACCGCCCGACAGATGCCTTGAGGAAGGCGCGCGGGGCAAGCGCCTTGTCGCAGGGTGGAGCGCCCTCTATCTCGGCGGCATGTCCGATGCCCCCAATCCGCCGCTGCGCGCCACGATCGTGCCGGTCACGCCGCTCCAGCAGAATTGCACTTTATTCTGGTGTACCGAGACGATGCGCGGCGCATTCGTCGATCCCGGCGGCGACCTCCACCAGCTCCGCCACGCGGCACAGCAGCACGGGGTGACGATCGAGAAGATTCTCGTGACGCACGGCCATATCGACCATTGCGGCGCGGCGGGCGTTTTCGCCAAGGAACTCGGCGTGCCGATCGAGGGCCCGCACGAGGCCGACCGCTTCTGGATATCGCGACTGGACGAGGATGGCGGCAAGTACGGCATCCCCGGCACGGTGTTCGAACCCGACCGCTGGCTGGTGAACGGCGACCAGGTGACGGTCGGCAATCTGACGCTCGCCACCTATCACTGCCCCGGCCACACGCCCGGCCATGTCGTGTTCCACCACGCGCCGTCGCAGCTCGCGATCGTCGGCGACGTGCTGTTCGCAGGAAGCATCGGCCGCACCGATTTTCCAATGGGCAATCACCAGGATCTGATCGACGCGATCACGGGGAAGCTCTGGCCGCTCGGCGGCGATACGCGCTTCGTGCCGGGCCACGGCCCGATGAGCACCTTCGCGCGCGAGCGGGCGACCAATATGTTCGTAAGCGACGACGCGCTTGCGGACTAGCCGAGCGTGAGGACAACCGGCGCGGCGCTCGCCGTGAAGGGCAATGCCACGGCGTAGAGCGACAGGCCGAGCAGTATGAGCGCGGTGGTCGCGAAGCCGATCATCCGGCCGATCCCGCCGCCGCCCTTGGCCTCCATCCCCAGCGGGTGCGCCAGCCGCCCGAGCAGGAACACCGCGCTGACGACCCACAGCCAGGTCGAACTGCCCGCCGCGAATTCGATCAATGCGATCAGCAGCAGGACGAACGGCGCGTACTCGACGAAATTGGCGTGCGCGCGCATCCGCGCCTGCAGCAGCGCGTTGCCGCCGTCGCCGATCATCACGCCCGCCGGCCGTCGCACCATGCCGGTGCGAATCGCCAGCCAGAGGTTGATGAGTCCCGCGCCCCCGGCGGTCGCCAGCGTGATCGGCAGCAGCATATATACCCTTTCCCGTCGTTTTCGTGGGCATCCATCGCACCGATATGCTTGCAACGCGACGCGAAATCGCTATAGGCGCGGTGCTTCGCGATGCGTCCGGCCGCTGGTGCCACCCGCGGCCGACTCGTTCGTCGGTCGCGTGGCCATTGGTCCGGGCCTGTCGTACCCGTTAGACAGAACAAGGTTTCGCCGAAATGGCCGTCCCAAAACGCAAAACTACGCCGTCCAAGCGCGGCATGCGCCGTGCGCACGATTCGCTCACGGTCGCGTCCTTCCAGGAATGCCCGAACTGTGGTGAGCTGAAGCGCCCGCACAACCTGTGCGAGTCGTGCGGCCATTACAACGGCCGCGAGATCGTCTCGGTCGAAGGCTGACCCTGAGAATACGGGGGCTAATGTGACGAACGGCTCCCGGATCGCCGTCGATGCGATGGGCGGCGACGAAGGGCTTGCAGTGATGCTCGCCGGCGTCGCGCGCGCGCGCCGCCGGTTCGAGGAGATGCGCTTCATCCTCGTCGGGGATGAGGCCGCCATTGTCGAGGGCCTGAAGAATCATCCCAACCTCAGCGCCGCGTCGGAGATCGTCCACGCGCCCGAGGTCGTGGGATCGAGCGAGAAGCCGAGCCAGGCGATCCGCCGCGCCAAGAAGACGTCGATGGGCATTGCCATCGACATGGTGAAGCAGGGCCGCGCCTCGGCTTGCGTCTCCTCGGGCAATACGGGCGCGCTGATGGCGATGGCCAAGCTGTCGCTGCGCATGATGCCGGGCATCGACCGCCCCGCGCTCGCCGCGATGATGCCGACGCTCGGCGAGAACGACGTCGTCGTGCTTGATCTCGGCGCCAATGCCGAATGCGATGCGCGCAACCTCGTCCAGTTCGCGGTGATGGGAGCGGCCTATGCGCGCACCACCCTGGAACTTGAAAGTCCCCGCGTCGCCCTGCTCAACATCGGCAGCGAGGACCAGAAGGGCACCGACGAGATTCGCGATGCCGCCGCTACTTTACGCGCCGCAAAGCACCTGCCGATGACCTTCAAGGGTTTCATCGAGGGCGACCGGCTGTCGCGCGGCGATGTCGACGTGATCGTGTGCGACGGGTTTTCGGGCAATATCGCGCTCAAGACCGCCGAGGGCACGGCGCGCTTCGTCGCCGACCTGCTGCGGCGCGCCTTCACCAGCTCGATCCGCTCCAAGATCGGCTTCCTGATCTCGCGGCCGGCGACGCAGTTGCTGCGCGACCATCTCGACCCGAACAACCATAATGGCGCCGTTTTTCTCGGGCTTAACGGCCTGGTGCTGAAGAGCCACGGGAGCGCCAACGAGATCGGAGTGGCGACCGCGATCGCCGCCGCCGCCAAGATGGTGCGCGACGACCTGACGCGGCGCATCGCCGAAGACCTCGGCAATTTCGAGGCCAAGGCGGCGTAAGCGGCCGCGTGAAGGGCCAAGGCCGCGCGAGCGGCCGTATGAAGGGACGAAGATGATCCGCGCAGTGATTACCGGCACCGGCTCCGCGCTTCCTGCGCGCCGGGTTTCGAATGCCGAACTCGCGGAGACTGTCGACACCACCGACGAATGGATCGTCGAGCGTACCGGCATCCGCTTCCGCCATATTGCCGGGCCGGACGAGACGACGGCGACGCTCGGGCGCGATGCGGCCAAGGCCGCGCTGGCGGCAGCCGGTCGGTCGGCGCAGGACATCGACCTGATCGTGCTGGCGACTGCAACGCCCGACCAGACCTTCCCGTCGAGCGCGACCAAGGTGCAGGCGATGCTGGGCATCAATGATTGCGTGGCGTTCGATGTCGCCGCCGTGTGTTCCGGCTTCCTCTACGCGCTGCACGTGGCCGACGGCATGATCCGCAGCGGCGCCGCCAGGCGCGCGCTGGTGATCGGCGCGGAGACGTTCAGTCGCATCCTCGACTGGGAGGATCGCGGCACCTGCGTGCTGTTCGGCGACGGTGCGGGTGCAGTGGTGCTGGAAGCGGAAGAGACCGAGTCGCGCGGCATCCTGTCCAGCAAGCTGCACGCCGACGGGCGGCACAACGAATTGCTCTACGTCGATGGCGGTGTGTCCACGACCGGGACAGTCGGCAAGCTGCGCATGAAGGGCCGCGAGGTCTTCCGCCATGCCGTCGTCAACCTCTCGACGGTGCTGACCGAAGCGCTGACGCTGGCGGGGCTGGAGGCCAAGGACGTCGACTGGGTGGTACCGCACCAGGCCAATGCCCGCATCCTCGAGGCGACGGCCAAAAAGCTCGGATTAGCGCCGGAAAAGGTCGTCGTGACGGTCGATCAGCACGCCAATACCTCGGCCGCGTCGGTGCCGCTCGCGCTCGACACGGCGGTGCGCGACGGGCGTATCAAGCGTGGCGATCTGCTCGTGCTCGAGGCGATGGGCGGCGGCTTCACCTGGGGTGCGGCGGTCGTCCGCTACTGACGCGCCGAACACCGTTACGAAAGTGTAACCAAGCTCTTTCCCAGTGCGAGTTCATTGTGATACGCAGCGAACCTGACACCTTGGGGAAGGGGATGAGGATGGTTGCGGCGGGTACATTGACACGGGCGGATCTTGCGGAGGCGCTGCACCACCAGGTCGGCCTGTCGCGCGCGGACTCGGCCAAGCTCGTCGAACAGGTTCTCGAACATATGTGCTCCGCCTTGTCGAAGGGCGAGAACGTCAAGATCTCCGGCTTCGGCACCTTCGTGCTGCGCGACAAGGGCGAGCGCGTCGGCCGCAATCCCAAGACTGGCGTCGAGGTGCCGATCGCACCCCGCCGCGTGCTGACCTTCCGCGCCAGCCAGATGATGCGTGACCGTATCGTCGGGGCCGATTGATGGCGTCGTCCGGCGCGCCTGAAAAGGCGGCTGGGGCGTTTCGGACGATCGGCGAGCTCTCGCGCGAATCGGGGCTGCCCCAACATATCCTGCGCTATTGGGAGACACGTTTCCCGCAGTTGCGCCCGCTCCAGCGGGCCGGCAAGCGCCGCTATTACCGACCCGAGGACGTGGCGCTGGTGATGCGCATCCACACGATGCTCAATCACGAGGGCTACACGATCCGCGGCGTGCAGAAGGCGCTGTCCGAGGAGCGCAAGCCCGCGGCGGCCGGCGGAAAGCGCCAGATCGCGGCGATCCGCGCGGTGCGAGACACGCTGGCCGAGGCATTGGCAAACGACGCGGCGGGCTAGGTAGTTCGCCGAGTCGGTAACGACCGGAGTCGCTGGGTGGCCCGATTCGGGCTACATACGTGACCAGTTCCGAGGCCCCCAGACTTACGGAATACGTCGGGCCGGGCGGCTCCTACCTCCCCTTTGGAGGCCGCCCGGTTCGTTTTCGCCGACGGCAAAGCCGTCGGCCGGGTTCGGGCTCTCGCCACCCGCCGGCCGGTTGAGGCGATGCCTGTCGGCACCGGTGCGCAGCTTGCGCGCCTCCGCCTCAACGTTCGCGCGTCGCCGCGAATTTCACCTTCGGGTAGCGATCGGCGATGTAGCCGACTTCCCACGCCGATTTCGCCATGAACACCGGGTTGCCGTCGCGGTCCTTGGCCATCGCCCCACGGTTGAGATCGGTGAAGGCCTTGAGATCGACCACGTTGTCTGCCGACACCCAGCGCGCGGTCTCGTAAGGAGCCATCTCCAGCCCGGCATCGACCTTGTACTCCGCATCGAGCCGCGAGAGCAGCACTTCGAGCTGAAGCTGGCCGACGACACCGATGATCCAGTTCGATCCGATCTCCGGGTAGAAGACCTGCGTCACGCCCTCCTCGGCCATGTCGTCGAGCGCCTTGCGCAACTGCTTGGTCTTGGTCGGATCTTTCAGCGCGACGCGGCGTAGGATTTCCGGCGCGAAATTGGGGAGGCCGGTGAAGCGCACATCGGCACGCTCGCTGAGCGTATCGCCGACTCGCAGGGTGCCGTGATTGGGGATGCCGATGATGTCGCCCGGATAGGCCTCGTCCGCCAGTTCGCGCTGCTGAGCGAAGAACAGGATCGGCGAATGGATCGCGATCGGCTTGCCGTGTCCAGTCGGGGTCAGCTTCATGCCGCGTTTGAAAACGCCCGAGCACAGCCGCATGAAGGCGATACGGTCGCGGTGATTGGGGTCCATGTTGGCCTGGACCTTGAACACGAAGCCTGTCACCTGATTGGCATCGGGCGAGACCGGCGCGGGCTCGGCCGGCAGCGCGTGCGGCGGCGGGGCGTGGCGGGCGAGCGCGTCGATCAGCGAATCGACGCCGAATTCCTTCAGCGCCGAGCCGAAATAGACCGGCGTCAGATCGCCGTTGCGATAGGCCTCGGCATCGAATTCGGGATAGCCCACGCCCGCCAGCTCGACATCCTCGCGCAGCTTGGCGAGGTTGGCGGGCTTCAGGATCGCGTCGAGCTGCGGATCGTCGAGCCCGGTCGTCTGGATGACCTTGCCCTTGTAGTCGCGGCTCGGCCCCTCGGGCAGCAGCAGGCGGTTGCTGACGAGATCGAACACGCCCTCGAAATCGCTGCCCATGCCGACCGGCCACGTCATCGGCGTCACGTCGAGCTGGAGCAGGTTGGCGACCTCGTCGAGGATCTCGAACACCTCGCGGCCCTCGCGATCGACCTTGTTGACGAAGGTGATGATCGGCACGTTCCTGAGGCGGCAGACCTCGAACAGCTTGCGCGTCTGGCTCTCGATGCCTTTGGCGACGTCGATCACCATCACCGCCGAATCGACCGCGGTCAGCGTGCGGTACGTATCCTCCGAGAAATCCTCGTGGCCCGGCGTATCGAGCAGGTTGAAGGTGATGCCGTCCTTCTCGAAGGTCATCACGCTGGAGGTGACCGAGATGCCGCGCTGCTGCTCGATCTTCATCCAGTCTGAGCGGGCACGCCGGTTGGCGCCGCGCGCCTTCACTTCGCCGGCGAGATGGATGGCGCCGCCGAAATAAAGGAGCTTCTCGGTCAGTGTGGTTTTGCCGGCATCCGGGTGCGAAATGATCGCGAAGGTGCGGCGGTCAGAGATGGCGTTCATCGCCGCGCTCTAGCGGCTCACGCGGTCAGCGTCACCCGCATCTCGCACGACCAGCTTTCGCCGGGTGCTACTTCGAACACGCCGGGTTTTTCGCGAAAATCGCCGGTGAAGCCTTGAGGGTCGGCGATGCCGTGCCACGGCTCGATGCAGACGAAGGCCGCGCCGGGTTTGGTCCAGATGCCGAGCTTGTCGGTGTGCGGGAAATCCACGCGGAGCTGTGGGCCCTGGCTCGCGCCGTAGGTGACGGTGCGCGACTGGACCGGGTTCCAGATCAGCGCGTCCTGTTCGAACACGGCATCGGTGAGGGGCAGCGTGGTGCCGTCGAGCGGCGACGGGCGGGGATCGGGCGTGGCGAGGCCATCGGCGAGCGCAACCAATGCGCCGAGCTCGGCCTTCTCGAAGACGATGCGGTGATCCTCGCGCGGTTCGCCGTAGGGCAGCGGCCACGCGAAGGCGGGATGGAAACCGAGGCTGGCGGGCAGCGGCACCGCGCCGGGATTGGCGATGCGCACCGCGATGGCGAGCGTCGAGAAGCTGATCTGGAAGCCGATCTCCAGCGCGAAGGCAAAGGGATAGGCCGCGCGCGTTTCGGCATCGTCGGTGAGGCGGAAGGTCGCGCCGGCAGCGTCTTGCGAGACCAAAGCGAAGTCGCGGCGGCGGGCGAAGCCGTGCTGCTTCATCGGATATTCGGTGCCGTCGACGTGGAGCGCGTCGCCGTTGAGACGGCCGACGATGGGGAAGAGGATCGGCGCGTGGCCGGTCCAGAAGGCCGGGTCGGCGTTCGTCATCAGCTCGCGACCCTGCGCGTCGCGCAGACGCGTGAGTTCGGCACCGAGCGGGTTGATGGCGGCCGAGAGGTGGTCGCTCGCGATTTCGATAAGGCCCGTCATTTCCGTTCCACCCGCTGCTCGAACGCCGATAGCATATCGTTCAGTTCGCCTGCTTCATCCGGTTGCAACGCCTCCACGGCGTTTCGGACCATATAATATTCGGCCTCGGAAGCGATTTCGCCACGCTTGCGGATCGCCTTTAGTCGCTTCGAAAAATACGCACGCGCTTGCGAGAGCGTCATCGCGTCCTGTGCCGACAGGATCGCATCAAATTGCAACGTCTCCGCATGACCGTAGCGGCCGGTCATCTCGACAATATCGTTGATTGCCATCTTCAGGCCGGCTTTGGCCTTGGACTTACCGTGTCGAACCTCGATTTCCGCCAACACACGCGAGGGGTGAATCTCGCTATCGGCCGGAACGCCCATGACTTCGGTCGCGGCAATACCGAGGAAGCGCTTCATCCGCTCAAGGTCGGGATCAGCCACGTACCCTCCGCCATGCCGAAAGGATCGCGGCGACGGAGATATCCGCGTCGGCCATCGTCGTCGCGACCGAGCAGACCGAGGCGCGCATCACCGTCTGGCCGCGCCAAGCCGCCGATCCGGCGTAGAGCACTGCATCCTGCTGGATCTGCGCGATCACTTTCAGCGTGGTGGCGTCGTCGTCGCCGAAGCGGACCATGAACTGGTTGAGCAGGATCGGCGCGACGAGCGTGATGCCGGGTTCCCGTGCCAGCGTCTCACCCATGTGCGCGGCGACGCGGCAGTCGCGCTCGACCATTTCGGCGACGCCTTCGCGGCCGAGCTGGCGGATCATCGCCCAGGTCGCGAAGCCGCGCGCGCGGCGCGAGAGTTCGGGGACGTAGGTGGAAGGGTCACGCTCGCCGGTGTCGGCAGGCGGCAGATAGCTGGCGGAGACCGCCATCGCGCGGGCGTGGGCCTCGGCATCGCGGACGATCGCGAAGCCGCAATCGTAGGGCGTCTGCAGCCATTTGTGGCCGTCGGTCGCCCAACTGTCAGCGAGCTCCACCCCGGCGGTCTGTGCGGCGCGGGCGGGCGCGGCCTGCGCCCACAAACCGAAGGCACCGTCGACATGGAGCCACGCGCCCGCGTCGCGCGCGAGCGGCGCGATCTCGGTGAAGGGGTCGCTCGCGCCGGTGCAGATCTGGCCGGACTGGGCGATGGCGATGATGGGGCCGGACGCGGCCTTCAGCGCGGCCTCGAAAGCGGCGGGGCGCATGCGGCCGAGATCGTCGGTGGCGATCTCCTTCACCCGCTTCGCACCGAGGCCGAGATATTTGAGGCCCGAATAGACGGTGGCGTGGGCGTCGGCGCCGATCAGCACCGTGACCGGCGGGGCGCCGAACAGGCCGTCGGCCTCGACGTCCCACCCCGCGCGCGCCAGCACGGCGCTGCGCGCGGCGGCGAGGCAGACGAAGTTGGCGACGGTCGCGCCGGTGACGACGCCGACCGAGGCCTCGGCGGGGAGGCCCAACAGTTCGAGCAGCCAGCGCGCGGCCACCGCCTCGACGGCGGAAGCCGCAGGCGCGGCGGAGACGTTGGCGGCGTTCTGCCCCCAGGCGGCGGCGAGCCAGTCGGCGGCGACGCCCGTGGGATGCGAATTGCCGATCACCCAGCCGAAGAAGCGGGGGGACGTTTGCGCGCGGATGCCGGGGGTGGCACGCGCGATGAGGTCTGCGATGATCGCCTGCGGATCGCCGCCGGTTTCGGGGAGCGGCGCGTCGAAGGCGGCGAAGATGTCCGCATAGGTCGCGACCGGATTGGTCTCGGCGGAGGCGGTATCGCGGCGATAGGCGATGGCGGCCTCGGCGGCGGATCGCATGGCGGTGTAGGCGTTTTCCATCGGTGTTCCTTAGCCTGCCGTCACAGCCGCGCCTCCCGCTTGTTGCGCGCGAACCTGCCTCATTCCGTCACCCCGGCCTTGAGCCGGGGCCCATCCTTCCGCGAGCATGCCGGCCTGAGGGTCGAGCGACGCGTGCGCGGCATCATAGGCCCCGGCTCAAGGCCGGGGTGACGGTTGGGGCTCAGCCCCTGAGCGTCGCCCCCAGCTTCGTCGCCGCCGCCACCACCTTGTCGGCGATCGCCTTCAACGCCTCGTCGGTGAAGCTCTTGTCGGTGGGTTGAAGCGTTACCTCGATCGCCATCGAGCGCACGCCGTCTCGCTCGAACAGGTCGAACAGGCGGGCCGAGGTGATCGCGGCCTTGTCGGCGCCCCGGACGGCGCGGACCAGCGCGTCGGCGGCGAGGCCCTCGGGCACGGTGAAGGCGAAGTCGCGGCGGACCGGCTGGAGCGCCGGGGGCGCATAGGCCGGACGCATGAAGCCGGTTCCCGTGCGCTTCGCCGGGATCGCGTCGAGGTACAGCTCCACCGCCGCGACCGCGCCGTCGAGATCGAAGGCGCGCAGCGTCAGCGGGTGGAGGATGCCGAACGCCGCCAGCACCGTCTTGGGGCCGAGCCGCAGCGTGCCCGACTGACCGGGGTGCCAGGCGTCGCCTGCCCAAAGACCGTCAGCGCCGAAGATTTGCAGGTTCTCGACCGGCGCGCCGGCTGCAGCGAGCAGCGCCAGTGCCTCCGCCTTGGCGTCGAATGCGTCGAAGCCTTGCGCCTTGCCGCTTTGCCAGTCGCGGGCCGAGCGCTCGCCCGCCAGCACCAGCCCAAGCGTCGCATGCTCCTCATCGACAAGGTAGCGGCGGCCGATCTCGAACAGGCGCACGCCGCCGGCCCCGCGCTTCAGGTTGCGCGCGGCGGCCGAGAGCAGGCCGGGCAGCAGCGACGGGCGCATGACCTTGAGGTCTTCGCTGATCGGGTTGGCGAGGCTCCATGCGCCGCCGCCGAAAGGCGCGGCCTCGGCCTCCGACACGAAACTCCACGTCACCGCCTCGTTGAGGCCGCGTGCTGCGGCGGCGCGGCGGACGCGGCGCTCGCGCGTCTGTTCGGGCGTGGCGGTCGGCCGCGCGACGCCGGGCAGGCGCGGCAGCGGCACGGGGAGCACCTTATCGATACCCTCGATGCGGATGATCTCCTCGACGATATCGGCGGGGCCGTCGATGTCGCGCCGCCAGCTCGGCACCGAGACCTGCCACGGCCCCTCGCTGCGCGGGATGCCGACGATGAAGCCGAGGCTTTCGAGGATCTGCTTCTGCCGTTCCGGCGCGACGACGAGGCCGCCAAGCGTCTCGGTGAGTTCGGCATAATATTCGCCGACGCGCAAAGGCACCTGTGCTTCGCCCGCGCGCGTCACTTCGCTGGCCGCGCCGCCGCAGATGTCGAGGACGTATTGCGTCGCGATGCCGAGGCCGCCCTCGACGAAATCGGGATCGACGCCGCGTTCGAACCGCTGACGCGCGTCGCTCGTCAGCGCGAGCTTCTGGCCGGTGCGGGCGATGCCCGACGGTTCGAAATAGGCGCATTCGATGACGATGTCGGTCGTGTCGGCGCCGACGCTGCTATGCTCGCCGCCGATGATGCCGGCGATGCCCTGCGCGCCCGCGTCGTCGGCGATGACGGTCATGCCGGGTTCGAGCGTGTAGGTCTTGCCGTTGAGCGCGGCGACCTGTTCCCCGCCCTCCGCTTTCCGTGCGACGAGGCCGCCGGTCAGCTTCGCGCGGTCATAGACGTGCAGCGGGCGGCCGAGATCGATCGAGACGTAGTTGGTAATATCGACCAGCGCCGAGATCGGCTTCTGCCCGACCGCGATCAGGCGGCGGCGCATCCATTCGGGCGCTTCGCCGTTGACGACGCCGGTGACGCCCTGCGCGTAGAATGCGGGGCAGCCTTCCGGGTCGTCGATGCGGACCTCGGGGCCCTCGCCCGCGCCCGTCACGGTGCCGGCATAGAGCATCGTCAGCGAACCGAGCCCGGCGGCGGCGAGATCGTGCGCGATGCCGCGCACGCCCATGCAATCCTGACGATTGGGCGTGACGCTGATGTCGATCACCGGATCGTTGAGGCCGGCATAGTCGGGGTAGGACGTGCCGACGGGCGCATCCCCCGCCAGTTCGATGATGCCGTCGTGATCGTCGCCCAGTTCCAGCTCGCGCGTCGAGCACATCATGCCGTTCGAGACGACGCCGCGGATCTCCGCGACCTTCAGCACCATGCCGTTGGCGGGCACGGTCGCGCCGGGCATGCCGAAGACGCCGACGAGGCCGGCGCGGGCGTTGGGCGCGCCGCAGACGACCTGCATCGGGCCGTCGCCGGCATCGACCGACAGCACCTGCAATTTGTCGGCCTGCGGGTGCGGGGCGGCGCTCAGCACCTTCGCCACGCGGAAATCGACGAGCCGGGCACCGGGATTGTCGACGCCCTCGACCTCCAGCCCGATGCGGGTGAGCGTGGCGACGATCTCGTCGAGGGTCGCCACGGTATCGAGATGGACCTTGAGCCAGGAAAGGGTGAATTTCATGCCCCCACTCCCCCGCTGAGCGTGGGCACGTCGAGCGCGGAGAAGCCGTAATGCTTCAGCCAGCGCGCATCGCCATCGAAGAAGGCGCGCAGATCGTCCATGCCGTATTTGAGCATCGCCAGCCGGTCGATCCCGCAGCCGAAGGCGAAGCCCTGCCATTCGTTCGGGTCGTAACCGCCCGATTCCAGCACGACGCGGTGAACCATGCCCGAGCCGAGCACCTCCATCCAGCCTTCCGAGCCGCCGATCACGCGCTTGCCGTTGACGATCGAGAAACCGACGTCGACTTCCGCCGAAGGCTCGGTGAAGGGAAAGTAGCTCGGGCGCAGGCGCAGGACGATATCGTCGCGCTCGAAGAACGCCTTGAGGAAGGTCTCCAGCGTCCATTTGAGATGGCCGAGCGTGATGCCCTTGTCGATCACCAGCCCCTCGACCTGATGGAACATCGGCGTGTGGGTGGCGTCGCTGTCGCTGCGATAGGTGCGGCCAGGCGCGATGATGCGGATGGGCTTGTCGCCGCCCGCCGCCTGCATCGCGCGGATCTGCACCGGCGAGGTGTGCGTGCGCAGCACGCGCGCCTCCTCGACCACGCGCAGATGCGGGTGGCGCGTGTCATGCGTCGGGGTCTGCAGGTAGAAGGTGTCGTGCATCGCACGCGCCGGATGCGTGGCGGGCATGTTGAGCGCGGTGAAATTATACCATTGCGTCTCGATCTCCGGCCCGGTCGCGACGGCGAAGCCGAGATCGGCGAAGATTTCCGCCAGTTCATCCATCACCTGACTGACGGGGTGGATGCTGCCGACCGGCGCGGCGGCGGCGGGGAGCGACATGTCGAGCGTCTCGCGGGCGAGCTTAGCGTCCAGCTCGGCGCGGTCGAGCGCGTCCTTCTTGGCGGCGATGGCGGTGGTGACGCTCTCGCGCACGCCTTGGATCAGCGGGCCCTGCACCTGCCGCTCCTCGGGCGACATGCCGCCGAGTGTCTTGAGCAAAGCCGTAATCGAGCCCTGCTTGCCCAGCGCGGTCACGCGCACCGCATCGAGCGCGTCGAGCGTGGCGGCGGCATCGACCGCACCGAGCAGGTCCGACGTCAGAGTTTCCAGATCGGTAGCCATCGATTCCATTTCCTTGTGCGCAGGCGGTGGAAGCCGAGCGCGGGGCTCAGGTCAAGCCGTCACACGCGGCTGCCCAGCAAGGCGACGCCGAAGCCCATGAACATCAGGCCCGAACCGCGGTTGAACAGTTTCCGCCGATTGGCCGGCGCGAGCCAGCGCGCGAGCGAGCGGCCGCCCACCGCATAGACCGAGTACCAGGAACATTCGATCACCACGAAGCTGCCGACCAGGATCGCGAGCTGCGGCAGGAACGGCAGGTGGATGTCGAGGAATTGCGGGAACAGTGCCGCCGCGAACACGATCAGCTTGGGATTGGAAAGCCCGGTGCCGAGCCCGGTGAGGTAGAGCGCGCGCAGCGAGCGCTGCGGGGTGGCGGCGGCCTCCTCCTCGGATGCGACGGGCGCGCGCCACGCCTTGATGCCGAGCCAGACGAGATAGGCGACGCCGGCATAGCGGATCGCGTTGTACAGCATCGGCGACGCCTTCAGGAGCGCGCCGAGCCCGGCGGCGGAAGCGAGCAGGCACATCAGGAACGCGCTCATCAGCCCCGCCATCGAGGCGAGCGCGCGGCGTGGGCCGTGCTGGATGCTCTGCACCATGACGTGGAGCATGTTGGGCCCCGGCGTGCCCGCGATGAGGAACACGACCGTGACGTAGAGCCACCAGGTTTGCAGTGCCATGTGCCGTTTCCCCTTCAAACCCAAAGAAAAAGGCGCCGGTATCGCTACCGGCGCCCCATTTCTCGTCGACCTCAGTCCGCTCAGGCGGCCTGGGGCAGAGCCGCCTTCGCCTGCGCGATGATGGCGCTGAATGCAGCGCCTTCGTGCATCGCGATGTCGGCCAAGACCTTGCGGTCGAGTTCGACGCCGGCGAGCTTCAGGCCGTGCATGAAGCGCGCATAGGTCAGGCCCTCGACGCGGACGGCCGCGTTGATGCGCTGAATCCAGAGCGCGCGGAAGTTGCGCTTCTTAACCTTGCGGTCGCGATAGGCGTACTGCCCGGCCTTCTCGACGGCCTGACGAGCGATGCGGATCGTGTTCTTGCGACGGCCATAATAGCCCTTCGCAGCATCGAGGATCCGGTTGTGCTTTGCGCGGGTGGTTACACCCCGTTTGACGCGTGCCATTCTCTAATTCCTTCCGCTCAACCGAGACCGTACGGCGCCCAGGCCTTCACCGCAGCGGTGTCGGCCTTCGACAGCACCTTGGTGCCGCGATTCTGGCGAATGTACTTGCCGTTGTGATGCTGCAGGCGGTGGCGCTTGCCGGCGACGCCGTGCTTCAACAGGCCGGTGGCGGTGAGCTTGAAGCGTTTCTTGACGCCGCTCTTCGTCTTCAGTTTGGGCATTTTCGTCCTTTCGTTTTCGCGACGATCTATGAACGGCCACGGCAGCCCATACCGGCCGGGCAGTTCCTCTTACTCGCGGAAGAAGCGGGGCGCATACCGGCGACCTGCGGGAAATGCAAGTCGGAACCCCGATTGGAACTTGCGCGTGCGACGAACGGTTGAAGCGCGATGGACACGCCCGGCCGCCTCGATGACGTGCGACCGGTCTACAGCGACGAGGCCGTCGAAGTGGACCGCCACCCCCCGGCGACGCCGCAGCCGCCAAAAGCGCGGCGCGGACGCGGCTGGCGGATCGCGCGCAATGTCGTGCTGGGCGTAGTGCTCGTCCTCTTCCTGATCTGGCTGGTACTCTACATCACCAAGGGGCGCTTCCTGAAGCACCCGTTCGAGCGGATCACGACGAGCTTCATCCACCGCGACGTGAAGGTGCGCGGCGACTTCCAGCTCTTCTTCGATCCCATCACGATCAAGTTCCTCGCCGAAGGCATGACGGTCTCCAACCCGGCCTGGGCGAGCAAGCCGAACCTGTTCGAGGCCGGACGGATCGACACGCGGATCGCGCCGCTCTCGTTGATCTGGGGCAAGAAACGCTTCCATTTCCTCGACCTGAGCAAGGGCGCGGTCGATCTGGAATGGGACACGGCGCACAAGGCCAATACCTGGACCTTCGATGCGACGGGCGGCGGCAAGCCGTTCGAGCTGCCGATCATCCAGCGCGCGATGGTAGCGGGAACGACGCTGCGCTACCGCGACCCGCAGATGCGGCTGACGGCGGACCTGTCGTTCCAGCCGATCCGCTCGCAGGGATCGACGATCGAGGACGCGATCCGCTTCTCGGGCGACGGCGTGGCGCGCGATACGCCCTTCACGCTGACGGGCGCGCTGCTGTCGCCGAACGACACCGTCAATCGCGGCAAGAACGAGCTGCAGCTTACCGCCAATGCCGCGCACAACGTGATCGACGTTTCGGGCACGCTGCCGGGGGCGACCGATATCGAGACCGTGCCGCTTGCGGTCCGCGCGCGCGGGCGGAACGCGGCGGAGTTGCTCGGCATCATCGGCGTCGCCATTCCGCAGACGCGCGGCTACACCGCAAAAGCGACCTTGGTGAAGGCGGGCGACCTCTACAGCTTCACGCATTTCGCCGGGCGCTTCGGGGCGAGCGACCTCGGCGGCACGTTCTCGATCCGCAACATCCAGCCGCGCCTGAAGATCGACGCGGCGCTGGCGACACGCTCGCTCGACATCGTCGATGTGGCGCCGTTCATCGGCTACAACCCCGATGTGGTCGCGACCAAGGGCGCGGTCGCGGCGGCGGCGGTGACGGGCGCGGCCCCTGCCCGGCTGCTCCCCGACGCAAACTTGCGCGTCGAGGCGATCAAGAATTTCGACGCCGACGTGCGCTGGACGGTGAAGGACGTGCGATCGCGCAACGTGCCCATCTCCAACATCGACCTGACGGTGTCGCTGGTCGACCGGCTGCTCAAGCTGTCGCCCTTCACCTTCTCCATGGCGCGCGGCAACGTCGCCGCCGATATCGTGATGGACGAACGCCGCGCGCCGATGCGCACCGATTACGACATCCGTCTCGCGCCGACACCGATGGGGCGCCTGCTCGCGGGATACGGCGTCGACGAGGCGGGGACGACCGGCGTCGTCAAGGGCCGCATCAAGATGACCGGCACCGGCGACACGCTTCACGATTCGCTGTCCAGCGCCACCGGACGCATGGCCGTCATCATGCCGCAGGGCACGATGTGGGCGCGCAACGTGCAGATTTCCGAGCTCGATATCGGCACCTTCGTGCAGAAGATGTTCGAGGGTAAACTGAAGGAGCCGGTACATCTCAATTGCGGGCTGATCGGCTTTACCGTGCGCGACGGCATCGCGGCGGCCGACCCGATCCTGATCGACACGCAGAAGAACGTCATCGTCGGGCGCGGCGGCTTCAGCTTCAGGAGCGAGGCACTCGACCTCGCCTTCCGCGCCGATGGCAAGAAGATCAGCCTGTTCTCCGGCCAGTCGCCGGTCGGGCTGAACGGCAGCTTCGCGAAGCCTGGGATAGCCGTCATCAGCCCGCAATTACTGGCGCGGGCGGGTGCGGGCGTCGGGCTCGGCGTGCTGGCACCGCCCGCCGCGCTGCTCGCCTTCGTCGATATCGGCGATGCCAAGGCGACGCAGTGCGGCCCGGTGCTGGCAGGCGCGGCGGCGGCGGCGCAGCGAACGAAGGGCGGCAAGCCGCGCGACGACGTCGGGCGCGGGACGACCGCCAAGGCGGAAAACGGGCGGAGCGATCCGGCGACGCTGGGGACGACGCCGCGTAAATAACACCGTTCGTCCTGAGCGAAGTCGAAGGGCGTGCCACAAACGACACCGCCTGATCACGTGCTTCGACTTCGCTCAGCACGAACGGGTTTTTTGGTTAGGGTTGGCTCAGTGCCCCCGGCAGGCCAGCGCCTCGAGGATCTCCTCGACCCGCGCGGGGTCGCCCGCCGCGATCACCTCGCCCACGCTGTCGGCGGTGAGCGGGTCGCCCTGCCAGTCGCACATGCGCCCGCCCGCGCCCTCGACCACCGGCACCAGCGCCGCGAAATCGTGGATCTTGAGCCCCGCCTCCACGACGATGTCGAGCCAGCCGCTCGCCACGCAGCCGTAATTGTAGCAGTCGCCGCCCAGCACCGTGCTCATCACCGCGCCGTCGAGATGTTCGAAGGCGTGGAGCTGGTCGTCGCCGAACAGCGCCGGTGAGGTCGTCGCGAGCAACGCCTTCGACAGCTCTGCGCAGCGGCGCGTGGCGGCGGGCTGGCCGTTGAAAAGCGTCGGCTTGCCGACGACGCCGAGCCAGCGTTCCTTGAGGATCGGCTGGTCGATCACGCCGAGCATCGGCCAGCCGTCGATCATCAGCGCGATCAATGTGCCGAAGATTGGGCGGCCCGAGATGAAGGCGCGCGTGCCGTCGATCGGATCGAGCACCCAGGCGCGGCCGCTCGTGCCCTCGGTCACGCCGTACTCCTCGCCGATGATGGCATCGTCCGGGAAAGCCTTGGCGATAAGCTCGCGCATCACCGCTTCGGCGGCGCGGTCGGCAAGGGTGACGGGGGACGCATCCTCCTTCGCCTCGAGGCCGTGCGCGGCGCGGTAATAGGGCAGGATCGCCGCGCCCGCGGCATCGGCGAGGCTGTTGGCGAGATCGATATCGGCAGGGGTGACGCGCATTGCGTCTGCCTAGCCGCCCTGCCAGAGAACCGCCAGCCTTGGGCGGCTTTTGGGGGGATTCGTGCGCGCCAGTTGGATCGTCTTCGGTGCGGCCGCGTGCGCCGCGACCCCGGCCGCGGCGCAGATCCGCCCGCTGGTCGAGCCGCCCGCGTCGGCGGCGGCGGCGCGTGCGGGGGTCGAGGTGTTCCTGCTCAACGAGGGCGATGCGCCGGTCGCGGCCGAGGGGCCGGCAGAGATCGAGACGGTCGCCAGGGACGGCAGCCGCCTGCGGCTGATCGCCGCGCCCGACGGCGAAGGGCCGATCGCGCCGGGCAAGTTCGCGCGCGTGCATTACCGGCTTGCCGCTGCCGCGCCAGCGCGCGCCGAGGCCAGTGCGACCAAGGAGCAGGATGCGGCGCTCGCCGAAGCCGCCGCGATGCTGGACACGTCCAAACCGGCAGAGACCGCCATTGTCTCGGCGCGCGGCGAATCGTCGGCCTTCGTCGATCGCTTCCGCCCCTATGAGCCGACCTACGGCGTATTCGGCACGGGCAGCGACGGCGCGAAACTGCAGGTCAGCTTCGCCTTTCGCGCGCTGGGGCACGACGACGGGCCGCATCTCGACTTCGCCTATACGCAGACGATGTTCTGGGCGACCAACCTGCCCTCCGGCCCGTTCCGCGCGACGATCTACAACCCGGACCTCTATGTCGCCGTGCCGCTGAGCGAGACCGCGCAGGCGAGCATCGGCTTCCGCCACGATTCGAACGGCGGCGGCGTGACCGATTCGGTCGACATGAACCGGCCGTACCTACGCGTCTCCAAGGATTTCGCGCTCGGCGACGGGTGGCGGCTGAACCTTACGCCGCAGGCGTGGTTCTTCGTCGGCAGCAAGGGGGTCGCGACCGATATCGCCGACTACGTCGGCTATACCGCGCTGACCGCCTCGATCGGCAAGCAGGACGGCCTCAAGCTCAGCGTCACGGGGCGCGGCAACTTCGCCACGGGCCGGGGCGCGGCGGAGGCGTTCCTATCGTATCCGCTGGCCGCCATCGACGACCGGCTGCCGCACCTCTACCTCTTCGGGCAGGCCTTCACCGGCTACGGCGAGGCGCTGGAGGACTATCGCCGCAACGTTACGCGGGTACGCTTCGGGATCGCCCTTACGCGCTAATACCTAGCCGCGCGGTTAACCTTCGGTCACCGGATGTTAGCAGTTTCGGCCGTAACCATTGCAGCGGGAAGGTTCGGCATGCGCAGGCGCGCCGGACGGGACGGAAGGTACGAGAGACGTGACTGCGGGTGCGCTACGAGAGGTTACGACCGAGGACGACGCGATGGCGTTGTTCGACGGCATCCGCGACTTTCTCATCGACCAGCGGCTGAGCCCCGACCCCAAACACTATCATTTCGCCTATCGCGTGCTGACCGAGACCGACGGCGTACTCGCCCGCTCGGTGCGCGCGCTGACCGATGGGGGTTTCCGCCTCTCTTCACGCGATATCGAACTGCTCGGCGGTGAGGTCGGCGCGGTCGCGCCGCAACTGCCCGAAACGGCACCCGGCACGGCCAACGTCGTGCGTACGCCGGACGCCGCGCCCGATCCGATGGTGGCGGCGCAGGGCCTCGTGGCGCGGACGCAGCACCAGGTCGAGGGTTTCAGCGACATGGTACATGCGATGCGCGCCGAGACGCAGGATTTCGGCCGCGACCTCGCAGCCTCCGCAGACGCCATCCGCGGATCGCGCGACATGTCGAGCGTCGAGGAAGTCGTGCGCCTCACTTCGGTGATGCTGACCCGCGTCCATTCCGCCGAGAGCAAGCTGGAAGTCGCGACCAACGAGGCGAGCGAGCTGCGCGCCAAGCTGGAAGAGGCGCGCGACAATGCCCGTCGCGACCCGCTGACCGAGCTCGCCAACCGCCGCGCCTTCGAGGAAGCCTTTGCGGCGGTCCAGGAACAGCCTGTCCATGTCGCGATCTGCGACGTCGATCGCTTCAAGTCGGTCAACGATCGCTTCGGCCACGGCGTCGGCGACCGTGTGCTGAAGGCGATCGGTGGCGCTCTCTCGGAATCGTGCGCCGGGCATCTCGTCGCGCGATACGGCGGCGAGGAATTCGCCGTGCTGTTCTCCGGCGTCGACCAGGACGTGGCCTATGCCACGCTCGAGGATGCGCGCGCCGTCGTGGCGGCGAAACACTACCGGGTGCGCGAATCGAAGGAGCCGATCGGATCGATCACCTTCTCCGCCGGCCTGACGACGGCGAGCCCCGGCGAGACGCTACCGACGGTTTTCGCGCGTGCCGACCGGCTGCTCTACGCCGCCAAGAACGCGGGCCGGGATACGCTGCGCGCAGACTAGCGCGGATTGCCAAGTGTTGGCGCGTTTTGCGGCAGCAAAAGCGACACTTCCGCACCCGCGTCAGGCAATATTCTGAATTTGCGTGCTTTTCGATTCTGGCACGCTCCCTGCAATCCCCTTGGCATCGGTGGCCGGATGGTCCGGCACACCAGATCAAAAGGGAATATCACCATGACCGACCGTTTCGAATCGCGCCAGAAGGTTGCCGTCTCGCTGCTCAGCGCCCTCTTCGTGACCGCGCTGTTCGTCTTCACCTCGATCCCCGTTGTCCCGGTCGCCTGACCGGGACAACCTCCCCTTCCTTATGATTTCGGCGCGCCGCCTTCGGGCCCGCCGTCGAACTTCCCGATCGTGATCTTGCCGAGTGCCCCCTGCCAGCGCTGAACGACGGTGCTGCCGTCACCCGGTGACGCGATCGACCCCACCTGACTGAAGCCGCCATCGCCGTGATCGGCGAGGACGGCGGCCGTGGTCGGATAGCCGGTCCAGCTCGTCACGCTGACGAAGGACCAGCCGCCCTCCACCTTGTACGTCACGCTGATCGCCTTGGGCGCGGGCTTGGCGGGATCGGTATCGCGCAGCAGCTGGTGGCTGCCGCCCTGCGCCAGCGTGAAGGCGCGCGTTTCGCCGGGCGAAAGCGCGATGCTTTCGACATGCACGCCCGGTGGCGGGCCCTTGTCGACCTGCTGGGCGAAGGCGGGGCTCGCGAGCAGCAACGCGGCTGCAATCAGTGAATGGCGCATGGGGACATCCTTTCCGCGCCGCTCAACGCGCGGGGACGGCTCCCGGTTTCCGAAAGCTGGTCCAGCCGAAGAACAGGATGACCAGCAGCACCGCGCCCTGCGTCAGCAGCACCGCCGGCTCGCTGCCGGTCGGCGCGATCCGGTGGAGCGCCGGTATCTTCTGATAGCTCTGCACCACCAGCACCACCATGTTGAGCCACTGCGCCGCCAGCGCGGTGACGATGAAGACCTGCCACCAGAAGCCGCGCACCCGCGCCACGGTGTTCGCATAATGGGCGATCGCCAGCAGGACCAGCGAGACGACGGCGAAGATGAAGGGCGGGCCGATCGGCTTGGGCGGGAAGAAGAAGCCGGTCACGCTCGTCAGGACCGTGAACAGGATGAACAGGCTGCCGAGCGTGCCGAGCCATCTGCCCCGGCCGAGTGCGGCGAAGAACACGATCCCCATCGCGATGGCGATCAGACTGATCGCGACGTGGAGAAGCGTGAAAGCCGGTAGCGAAAGCCCGAGAACCATGTGCGCGTTCCTTGCCGTTGTCCGATCGGCGCAGGCTAGGCGCAATGTTCGGCCGCCGCGAGTCCGTTTTGTAGGCGTAACGATAGCGATCCCCGCTTACCGTCCCTTTACCGATCGTGGCGTATGACCATCCGGCACCTGCCCCGGGAGATGGCCGATGTTGTTCCGCCTTGCATGCCGATTCCTCATCATGATCCTCGTCGTCGCCGGCGTGCGGATCGGCGCGTGTTCCAAGTCGCGGCACGGCAGTGCGGAGCCGGCCGTCAGCGCCGCGTCGGCCCCAGCGGGCGGCGAAACCCCGCGCGAGCGGCAGGAACGGATGGACCGCGCGCGCTTCGGCGACGACAGCGAGACCCCCGCAGCGAGCCGCAGCAGCCGCTACGCCAGCCCCTATGACAGCCGCACCCGCGACGACGTGCGCAGCGGCCGCGACGTCTCGTCCGAGGAGCTGATCCGCGCGATGGTGCAGGCCAGCCGAGACCGGCAGCCGGAGTACCGGCCGGGCCAGCCGATGAGCGAGCCGAGGCCGACGCGCTGACACGCGCAAGCCCGGATTGACAGCGGCGGGGCGGCTCCGGCACGCATCCCCGCGATGAGCGATATCGCCCTCCATCCCGACTGGCTCGACCTGCTGCGCGGCGAGTTCGAACAGCCGTACATGGCCGATCTCAAGGCCTTCCTCGCCGCCGAGCGCGCAGGCGGCGCGCGCGTTTTCCCCCGCCCGGCCGAGTGGTTCCGCGCGCTCGACCTGACGCCACCCGACCAGGTGCGCGTCGTCATCCTCGGCCAGGATCCCTATCACGGCGAGGGGCAGGCGCACGGCCTGTGCTTCTCCGTCCAGCCCGGCGTGCGGGTGCCGCCGAGCCTCGTCAATATCTTCAAGGAGCTCGACACCGACCTCGGGCTGGCGCGGCCTTCGCACGGCTTCCTCGAAAGCTGGGCGAAGCAGGGCGTGCTGCTGCTCAATTCGGTGCTGACGGTGCGGATGGGCGCCGCCGCCTCGCACCAGGGGCGCGGGTGGGAGCGCTTCACCGACGCGGTGGTGAAGGCGGTGGCGGCGGGGCCGCGGCCGACGGTGTTCCTGCTGTGGGGCGCCTATGCGCAGAAGAAGGCGGCGTTCATCCCGGACGTGTCGAAGGGTGGGCGGCATCTCGTGCTGAAGGCGGCGCACCCCTCCCCGCTGTCGGCGCACAACGGGTTTCTGGGCTGCGGGCATTTCTCCAGGGCGAACGCTTTCCTGCGGGAGCATGGGCGCGGGGAGATCGACTGGGGGTTGCCGGCACTCTAGCGCGCGACACGGGCAAAGCCCGTGTCGTCGGACGGGGCTTTGGCCCCGCCGGCCGCGCGCGGCTCAGGCTTGCGATTGGCTTTGCCAATCTCTCGCCGCCGCGCGGAAAGTCACACTAAGGTCACACTGATCAGGGCCTCCGCCGCCGCCCCTTGTTACTGGCCGGATCGAGATACCAGCATTCGTCCAGGAACTCTTCCTCGGTCAGTTCCTGCCCGGCCTTGCTCTTGGCGAGCGCGGCGGCACCGCGCGCCTTGCGCGCCTCGACGTCCCGGTCCGCGATCGCCTCCGGCGTGCGCTGCTCGTTGAGGAAATGCGGCAGCGTGCCGTCGGCCGCATCGGCGAGATCGAGCGCGTCCTCCAGTTCCTCGGGCGGCATCAGCTGTTCGGGCGGGGCGGGCAGCGCCGGCTCCATCGCGCGCAGGCTCTCCTCCAGTGCGGGCGCCGTGGCGGGCACCGCGCCGCCGCCGCCATAGCGTTCGGGCTTGATATGGCTGAGCAGCCATTTGAGCAGCCCGCTGTCATAGACGAGACGCGCGGCGACGACCTCGCCGTTCTGATTATAGACCTCCTGTTCGACACCCTCGATCGCGCGTTCGAAGGCGATGTCCTCGATCAGCGCGCCGGCATGTTGGCGCGCGACGTCCCAGGCGCGCGCGAAGGCCGAGCCATGCGCTGCACGGCGCAGGCGATAGGCGGATTCGCGCGTCATGCCGACTGCCTTGGCCGCGACGCTGACGAGCCCGGTATCGGCGAGTTCCTCGATGAAGCGGCGCTGCTTCTCCTCGGTCCAGCCATCGAGCCGCGGACGGCGGCGGACGGGCACCCAGCGATAGTCTGCCGGGTCGTACGCCCGCGCGGCCGCGTCGAGCGCGGTGTCGGCGGGATCGGTGACGGTCAGCGCATGGCCCGGCGCCGAGCGGGGATCGGATGAGTCGCTCATCCGGGAGTATGGAACATAAAACGAACGTGTAGGACAGGGGTGCCGCTACCCCCAATTAGTTCCCGCCTTCGATTTTCGGACTTCCGAAGTCTTCTGGCGTCAATTTACGCGGAAATTTCCGTCGAATCTTATTGACCGCCCAAATACCTGCGCAAATATTTACTGCACTTAATATCGCGGGAGTCCAAAATTTGGCAATATCGCTATCCTTCTCCAGACTCAACAGTCGAACGCCAGTATATCCTTCATATCCTGTAGAAAATGCGATAAATGTCCCCATCGCTATTAACATTATGGGTAGAAAGAAAGGAGAACCAAAAACGATGTCTATAATCATAGAAAATGTTCTTGAAAATATGGACCCACGACGTGCCACGTCTCTGCCACGCCATATAAATCTACCATAAGATACAGGACCATCTTTTTGGCCTATTATAGTCCCGTTAAATTCTGGGATAGACTTGGTAGAGGTGTGCCAAATCGACAGTAGAGCGCCATCTCCTGGATCAAGGAAGTCAAAATTGACAGTGACGCTATCACTAATTCCTGCCTCATACCCGATCTGAAATTTCGTTACATCTCGAGTGATCCGAGAAATTTCGGCTAAAAGAATCTTCGCTTCGCCGTGAAATTTCAAAGTAAGCGGATCATGAGATGGGATATCCGTTCCGCGAAGCGGTCCCGCTCCACTATTCCAAACCACAAGTCGCGTTAATGACAACCTTGGGACAGCAGCGCCCGAAAAGGTTACTTCAAGCCCCGTTGGTAACAAATCGACCGACCCACCAAGAAGTTTCTGGCCCAAGTACTGGTAAACGAGGCGCGGCCCTCTTCTTCGATTTCCTTCATAAAGCGCATAGAATAGCGCAACGACCCCCAATAAGACTCCAACCCAATTTTGATTTAAAAAGTTAAGTGTCGTTGCCATTAAGCCGCCCCCCGCCGGCCAGAACGTGCGTTAGTTTTGGTTGAATTTCAACACTGCCAAGTTGCGGTTCGAATACCTTTCAATCCCGCTCCCGGTCCCCCGCCCCGATATACAGCTCGCGACCGCCCTCGTTATACACCTTGCTCATCTCGGCCATGCCCGCCTCGGCGTCTTCCGCCGCGAGGAAGGTGTCGGCCGGCGCGTTCTGCTTCGCAGCGAAGTCGCGGACTTCCTGCGTGATCTTCATCGAGCAGAATTTCGGGCCGCACATCGAGCAGAAGTGTGCGGTCTTGGCACCCTCGGCGGGGAGCGTCTCGTCGTGGTATTTTTCCGCCGTGTCGGGGTCGAGCGACAGGTGGAACTGGTCGCGCCAGCGAAACTCGAACCTTGCGCGGCTGACGGCGTCGTCGCGGAGTTTCGCGGCGGGGTGGCCCTTCGCGAGATCGGCGGCGTGGGCGGCCAGCTTGTACGTCACCACGCCGACCTTCACGTCGTCGCGGTCGGGCAGGCCGAGATGCTCCTTCGGCGTGACGTAGCAGAGCATCGCCGTCCCGTACCAGCCGATCATCGCCGCGCCGATGCCGCTGGTGATATGGTCGTAGCCGGGCGCGATGTCGGTGGTGAGCGGCCCGAGCGTGTAGAAGGGTGCCTCGCCGCAGACTTCGAGCTGCTTGTCCATATTCTCCTTGATCTTGTGCATCGGCACGTGGCCGGGGCCCTCGATCATCACCTGCACGTCGCTCTTCCACGCGCGGTGGGTGAGCTCGCCGAGCGTGTAGAGCTCGCTGAACTGCGCCTCGTCATTGGCGTCGGCGATGCTGCCGGGGCGCAGGCCGTCGCCGAGCGAATAGGCGATGTCATACGCCTTCATGATCTCGGTGATCTCGTCGAACTTCTCGTAGAGGAAGCTCTCCTTGTGGTGCGACAGGCACCATTTCGCCATGATCGAGCCGCCGCGGCTGACGATGCCGGTGACGCGCTTGGCCGTCATCGGGATGTAGGCGAGGCGGACGCCGGCGTGGATGGTGAAGTAATCGACGCCCTGTTCGGCCTGCTCGATGAGCGTGTCGCGGAAGATCTCCCACGTCAGATCCTCGGCGACGCCGCCGACCTTTTCGAGCGCCTGATAGATCGGCACGGTGCCGATCGGGACGGGCGCGTTGCGGATGATCCATTCGCGCGTGTCGTGGATGTTGCGGCCGGTGGAGAGGTCCATCACCGTGTCCGCGCCCCAGCGGATCGACCAGACCATCTTGTCGACCTCGGCCGCGACGTTGCTGGCGACGGCGGAGTTGCCGATGTTGGCGTTGATCTTGACGAGGAAATTGCGGCCGATCGCCATCGGCTCGCTCTCGGGGTGGTTGACGTTGTTGGGGATGATGGCGCGGCCGCGCGCGACCTCGTCGCGGACGAATTCGGGCGTGACGTAATCGGGGATCGACGCGCCGAAATCCTGACCGTCGCGGATCATCGCTTCCTTGAGCTGCGCGCGGCCGAGGTTCTCGCGGATGGCGACATATTCCATCTCGGGCGTGATGATGCCGCGGCGGGCATAGTGCATCTGGCTGACGTTGTGGCCGGCCTTGGCGCGCAGCGGGCGCTTGATGACGTTCGGGTATTGCGGGACGCCGCCGGAACGGTCCGGGCCGAGCTGGCCGTTGTCCTCGGGCTTGGTCTCGCGCGCGTCGTAGCTTTCGACGTCGCCGCGCGCCTCGATCCACTGACGGCGGAGCTGGGCGAGGCCCATGTTGATGTCGATGAGGGCGTCGGGATCGGTGTAGGGGCCCGACGTGTCGTAGACGCGAAGCGGCGGCTCGCCCGAGGAGGGTTCGAGGTCGATCTCGCGCATCGCGACCTTGAGATCGCCGACATGCACCTTGCGGCTGCCGCGGATGGGGCCGGTGGTTACGCCAATTTCGGTGCGGGTGGGCAGGTCGGCCATGCGTCTTCTCCAAATATCGAAGGAGAAAACGGGCTTTGGGGCAAAGACCGCTCCCTCCCTACGCCCGTGCTAACGGGATCAGGTCGTGCGGGTCGGGCGGATTTTCACCGCCCCTCTCAGCCTCATGGCTCCCCGGGGATGGCCTTGCGTACCGCTTTTGGCGGGCGTTGGGAAGGGATCAGGTCGCGACGCTGCTGTTCGCGGACGTCTTGATGCTGCCGTTGACGCCCGCCGGGAAGAACCCGCCCGACGTGACGGCGGCGGCGTTGAGATAGGCGATGTTGAGCACCTGTCCCGAGGTGCGCGTGTAGACGCGACCCTGCGCGTCGGTCGGCGAGATGTTCGCGGTGCCGCCGGCGCTGCCGGTGCCCTGGTCGATATCGGTCGAACCGTCGAGCCCGTCGCGCGCATCGCTGAACTGCTGCGTCAGCGCGCCTTGCCCCTTCACGTAGAGCGTCGTGCGGATGAGGCCGGCGTGATAGGCCTGGGTCGATAGCAGCCCGCCCGCGGAATCGAGGTAGAGCGCGGCGGTGATGACCGTGGCGGCACCCTTGTACGCCGTCACCGCGACATCCTTCAGGAAGAAGGCGGCGAGCAGGAAGTTGAGATCGCCGGCATAGGGATCGAAGCCGAACAGAACGCTGGCACCGGCGTTGAAATCGTAATTCGCCAGGCGCGCGGCCTGGGTGAAGGCGCCGGTCGACCTGGTGGCGCTGCCGTCGATGTCGATCGCGGGCATCGCCGTCGCCTGGCTGCCGATCGCCGAGCGCAGGAACTTGAGGTGGGCGAGATCGTCCGCTGCGATCTCGCGCGCATATTCGCCGACGAGCGGATCGGTGAAGGTCACGGCGCGACCGCCGGTGACGGTGCCCGGTGCGGCACCGCCGGGGCCGGTGAGCAGCGCCGCGCCGCCGCCGGGCAGGCTGGTCGAGGCGGGCAGCGCGCCGACGCCGCTGCCGGTGGTGGCATAGGTGAAGAACTGCGCCTGCAGATAGGCAAGCTGCAGCGCGAAATTGAGCGCCGCGGTATCGCGGATGGCGTCGGTCGAGCTCGGGCTCGGCGTCGGCGTCGCGCTCGACGAGGTTGGCGTGGGCGTCGCGGTGCCGCTGCCGCCGCACGCCGCGAGCAGCGAGGTGCCGCCGGCGGCGATCGTCAGCTGGCTGGCGGTGCGCAGGAAATCGCGGCGCGCGGCGCGGCGGCGGTCGTCGGCTTCAATCGCCTGAGCGAGGGTGTCTTGATCGATCACGATACGGTCTCCGGGGGAAACGTTAGTTCTGCGAGGAGGCGACGATGGTGCCGTTGACGCCCGCCGGGTAGAAGCCGCCCTTCGAGACGCTCGCGCTGTTCAGATACAGGATGTTGAGCACGAAGGCGGAACCGCGCCCGAAAGCGAGGCCATCCGCGCCGGCGGGCGGGATGTTCGACACCAGCTTGGCATCGACCGTGGCGGGCGAGATGCCCTGATCGTCGTCGCCGGGCACGCCGTCGAGCTTGTCGCGCGCATCCGAGATCGCATCGGCATTGGCGCGCAGCGTCGAGCCCGACACCGAACCCTTGGCGTACAGCAAAGTGCGGATCGCCGAGGCGTGATAGGCGCTCGCGCCGAGCAGGCCCGCGACCGATTCGCGGTTGGTCGCATCGCCCACGCTCGACAGGATCGCGCGGTAGGCGGAGGTGATGACATCCTCGAGCAGGAACGCGCCGAGCAGGAAATTGCCGTCATTGGCATAGACGTCGAAGGTCGATGTCGAGCCGGTGATGACGCCGGCGGCGCGCATCGCCGTGCTGAACGCGCCCGATGCGGTGACGCCGAGATCGATCGCGGGCTGCGCGGCGACATCAGTGCCGGTCGCGGTGCGCAGCAAGGCGACGTGTGCGGCCTTTTCCAAAGCGATCTCGCGCACGATCTGCGCGACGTTGGCATCGGTGAAGCTGACCGCGGCCGCGCCGGTCGCGGCCCCCGCGACGTTGGTGCCCGTGGCGGTCGAACCGGCAGTCAGCTGCCCGGCGGCGAGCGGGCCCACGCCCGAGGCGACGCCGTAATATTGCGCGAGCAGATATTCGACCTGCAACGCGAAGTTGAGGATGTCCGAATCGGCGACGGTCGCCGCGCTGGCGATCGCGCCGATCGACACGGCGGCGACGCCGGTCGCGGCGACCGCGGCGGCGCCCAGCGCGCTGCGGAAGAACTCGCGGCGTTCGCTGCTGCGTTCCACGTCTTGGTCGAGCATGTCCTCTTGCGGGGCAGCCATGGTCTTTCTCTCCGTCACCTGAACCCGTTCACGCGGGGACCGCCTGTCGAATGCAACACGGCCGCTCGCGCCGGATGGCGGGAACGGCCGGAGTCGAAGCGGGACGCGCACATGCGCATCCGTAGAGACGGTTTAGAACGTGTACGCAACCCCGACCGCGCCCAACCACTGGTTCGGCGTGCCCGCGACCGTGACGATCGGGCTGCGCGCGAAACCGCCGAGCAGGCGGGTATAGCCGCCGCCTGCGACGATCTTGAAGCCGTGCAGCAGATCGCCCGTCAGCGAATGCGTGACGAAGGCGGCGACGGTGTAGCTCTTCCAGCCGCCGTCGGTCGAATATTGCGGCAGGCCGCTCGCCGCGCTCTGGATCGGGCCGATGTTGAAATAGGCATTGGCATAGCCGCGCTCGACATGCTGCGCCTGGGCATTGATGCCGACCGCGAGCTTGCGGCTGAGCGGCGTCACATAGCTGATCGAGGGCTGCCAGATGCCGCTGTCGTGCGCGCGCGTCAGATCGTGGCGGTAGCTGACCGACAGCGAAAGCGTGTCATAAGGGCTGGTGATGACGCCCGTCTTGCTGACGCCGAGATAGCCGCCGAGTTCGAACGCATTGCCGCGCTCGCGCAGGCGGGCGACGCGGATATCCTTGATCGCATCGGGATCGGAGCGGTTGAAGTTGATGACGCCGATCGGCCCCGCCTCGAAATTCCACTGGCCGCGATCTGGGATGAGATCGACCGAGGCGCGGTTGCCGAGAATCTGCAGCCCGAAGCCGTGCCATTTGGCGAGCACGATCGGCGCCGGCGCGAAGCGATAGTCGTTCGAGCCTTCGTAATCGGGAATGTAGACGCCGGCCGCGCCGATCGTGAGGCTGTCGCCGGTGACCTTGCCGACGGTGGCGTCGGGCGCGGCGGCGGCGGCACCTTCCTGCGCGAAGGCGGGCGCGGCGAAGGCGAGCGTCGTGGCGGCGGCGAAAGTGGCGAGCAGGCGGCGGTTGGTGCTGCGATTCACTGGTGGAAATCCCCTTTGATGATGTCCGCGTAACGCTGCGATGCGGCAAATGGCTCCGAAGCGGCCGATATCGTGACGGATTTCGTTTCCGCAATGTTGCCGATCGGCATCACTATCGCGCGGACGACGCCGCTTTCGCATGCGCCCTGGCGAAATCGCCGAGCCCCTGATCGGTGCCGCACAGCCGGTCCCACACGCGGAAATAGAGGCCGTAATTGCCGTTATACGCCTCGTGATGCTTCTGATGGTGGCTGGCGGTGATCAGCCACCCGCCGAGCGGCCCGCGCCAGACGGCACGCGGGAAAATCTCCCAGCCCATGTGATTGGTGATGCCCATCACCGTCATCACGCTAAGCACGATGGCGAGGCCGGGGAGCGAAATGGGGATGACGAACACCAGCGCCGGGATGACGAGCGCGCCCGACAGTGCCTCGATCGGATGGAACGCCATCGCCGCCCAGGCGGTTGGCGGACGGCTGGCGTGGTGGACGGCGTGGGCGATGCGGAACAGCTTCGGCCGGTGCATCCAGCGGTGCGTCCAGTAGAACCAGGTGTCGTGCGCGGCGAGGTAGAGCAGCACCGAGATGGGGAGATACCAGAGCGGCAGCGGATGCGCGGGATTCTCGATCAGCGTCCAGCCGCGATTCTGCCAGCCCCAGGCGACCACCCCCGCCGGTATGCCGTAGATCAGCGCCGAGGCGAGGCTCCAACCGATCTCGCGCCGGATCTGCGGGCCGAGCTGGCGGTAGAGGCCGGGGTGCTTCGCGCGCGTCGCCAGATCGAACGCCCCGCTCGCGACCAGATAACGCACCGCGACGATCGCCGACATGGCGAGCGCGGAGGCAAGGATGGCGAGGGTGAGGGGCATCGACGTCACCTACACCGGCCCCACACGTCATCCCAGCGAAAGCTGGGATCTCGCGGGAAGGGTCGCGCCCCGTCACGGAGAGACCCCAGCTTTCGCTGGGGTGACGGGTTGTTGCCGGGGTGACGGGGGTGATAGGGCGATGCGATGCCCACCCCCCACACCTGCGACCTCGCGATCCTTGGCGGGGGTCTGGCCGGGGGGCTGATCGCGCTGGCGTTGCGCGCGAAGCGGCCCGATCTCGACTTGGCGGTCATCGAGGCGGAGGGGGCGCTCGGCGGCAATCACGTCTGGTCGTTCTTCGCGAGCGACGTGGCGGACGCTGATCGCTGGCTGATCGAGCCGCTGATCGCGCACCGCTGGGACGGGTACGATGTCGCCTTCCCCGCGCACCGGCGGGCGATTTCGGAGCCGTATCGCTCGATCGATTCGGAGCGCTTCGATGCGGTCGTGCGCGCAAGCCTCGCGCCGGGGACGTTGCTGAGCGCCCGCGTCGTCGAGGCCACCGCGACCGGCGTGACGCTGGCCGACGGCACGACCATCGCCGCCAGGGGCGTGATCGACGCGCGCGGGACGGGCGACCTCGGCCTGCTCGATCTCGGCTGGCAGAAGTTCGCCGGGCAGGAATTGCTGCTGAGTGCGCCGCACGGCGCGGCGCATCCGCTGGTGATGGACGCCACCGTGCCGCAGGACGACGGCTATCGCTTCGTCTATTGCCTGCCCTTCGGCCCGGAGCGGATGTTCGTCGAGGATACCTATTACAGCGAGACGCCGGTGCTCGACGCGGCGCTGCTCGGCCTGCGCATCGCCAATTACGCAAAGGGACGCGGCTGGGACGTCACCGAGGTTCGCCGCGAGGAAACGGGCGTGCTGCCGGTGGCGATGGGCGGCGATTTCGAGGGCTATTGGGGCCGTGACGGCGTGGCCAAGGCGGGGATGCGCGCCGGGCTGTTCCACCCGATGACGGGCTATTCGCTGCCCGATGCGGTGCGCCTCGCCAGCCTGATCGCGCGGACCGGCGACCTGTCGGGCGCGGCGCTGCACGATCTCACGCACGGATATGCGCGCAGGCTGTGGCGCGCGCGCGGCTTCTATCGTATCCTTGCAAAGATGCTGTTCCGCGCCGCCGACCCACCCGAGCGATACCGCATCCTGGAACGTTTCTATCGGCTCGACGCGCGCCTGATCGGGCGCTTTTACGCAGGGAATACCCATTTGGCCGACAAGGTCCGCATCCTCTCGGGCAAGCCGCCCGTGCCCATCGGCCGCGCCGTCGCGGCGCTGCGCTCGTGATCGATACGGGCGCAAAACGCAGCGCGATCATCATCGGCGCAGGGTTCGGCGGGCTCGCGCTCGCCATCCGGCTGCAATCGGCGGGGATCGAGACCACGATCGTAGAGGCGCGCGACAAGCCCGGCGGGCGGGCCTACGTGTGGGAACAGGACGGCTTCACCTTCGATGCCGGGCCGACCGTCATCACCGATCCACCGTGCCTGAAGGAGCTGTGGTCGCTGACCGGGCGCGACATGGCCGAGGACGTGACGCTCGTGCCGGTCACGCCCTTCTACCGGCTGAGCTGGCCCGACGGCACGCAGTTCGACTATTCGAACGACGAGGCCGCGCTCAACCTCGAGATCGCGAAGCTGAACCCCGAGGATGTGAACGGCTACGCCAAGTTCCTGGAATATTCGGCCGGCGTCTATCACGAGGGCTACAAGAAGCTGGGCGCGACGGCGTTCCTCGACTTCGCGACGATGATAAAGGCCGCGCCGAGCCTCGCGAAATATCAGGCATGGCGCTCGGTCTATTCGATCGTGTCGAGCTACGTGAAGGACGAGCATCTGCGCCAGGCGCTGTCGTTCCACACGCTCCTCGTCGGCGGCAACCCGATGCACACGAGCGCGATCTACGCGCTGATCCACAAGCTGGAGAAGGACGGCGGCGTGTGGTTCGCGATGGGCGGCACCAACCGGCTGATCGCGGGCATGGTGACGCATTTCGAGCGGCTCGGCGGGACACTCAGGCTCGGCGACGCGGCGGTCAACATCGCGACGGTCGGCGACCGCGCGACGGGCGTGACGACGGCAAGCGGCTGGCACGGCGATGCCGACATGGTCGCGTGCAATGGCGACATCATGCACACCTACCGCGACCTGCTGAGCGGATCGCGCAGCGCGCAGCGCACCAGGGCGCGGCTTGAGCGCAAGCGCTATTCGCCGTCGCTGTTCGTCGTGCATTTCGGCGTAAAGGGGACGTGGCCGGGCATCCCGCACCATTCGATCCTGTTCGGGCCGCGCTATCAGGGGCTGCTCGCCGACATCTACGATCACGGCGTGCTGCCGCAGGATTTCTCGCTCTACCTGCATCACCCGACCGTCACCGATCCGAGCATGGCGCCGGAGGGTTGCTCGAGCTTCTACGCGCTGGCGCCGGTGCCGCATCTCGGCAAGTTCCCGGTCGACTGGGACGAGATCGCGCCGGTGCTGGAGAAGCGCATCCTCGACGAGATCGGACGGCGGCTGATCCCCGACATCCACGATCGGATCGTGACGAAGTTCAGCTACACGCCGAAGGATTTCGCGGGCGACCTCAACGCGCACCTCGGCAGCGCCTTCTCGCTGGAGCCGATCCTGACGCAGAGCGCCTGGTTCCGCGTCCACAACCGCGACGACCAGATCCCGAACCTCTATTTCGTGGGGGCCGGCACGCATCCGGGCGCGGGGATTCCGGGCGTTGTCGGGAGTGCCAAGGCCACGGCGGCGCTGATGATGGAGGGAATGCGGTGAGCATGTACGAGACAAAGCCCCTCCCCTTCAGGGGAGGGGTTGGGGTGGGGCCGTGCCGCGAAGGCGGTCTCTGCGAGGCCTCCCCCACCCCCACCCCCAACCCCTCCCCTGAAGGGGAGGGGCTCGAAGTATGAAACGCCTCGCCATCTACTGCGGCTCAGCGTCGCCCGCCGATCCGGTCTATATCGAGTCCGCCCGCTACGTCGGCACCCTCCTCGCCGAGCGCGGGATCGGCGTCGTCTATGGCGGCGGCAAGCTCGGCCTGATGGGGGCGGTCGCCGATAGCGCGCTCGCCGCCGGGGGCGAGGTGATCGGGATCATCCCGCAGGCTTTGGTCGATGCCGAGGTCGCGCATCGCGGGCTCACCGAACTCCACGTCGTCGAGACGATGCACCAGCGGAAGGCAGCCTTCACCGATCTCTCCGACGGGTTCGTCAACCTGCCCGGCGGCACCGGCACGATGGACGAATTGTGGGAGGCGCTGAGCTGGGCGCAGATCGGCTATCACGCGAAACCGGTGGGGCTGCTCAACGTCGCGGGCTATTACAACGATCTGCTCGCCTTCGTCGGACACATGGGCGACGTCGGCTTCGTGCGGTCGCAGCATCAGGGGCTGCTGATCCACGATGCGCAGATCGAGCCGCTGCTCGACAAGATGGCCGCGCACCTGCCGGTCGAGACGATCACCAAGATGCGCAAGTCGGATCTTTAGTATGCGCCACCCAATTCCGTTCGGGCTGAGCGCAGTCGAAGCCCATGCGTCGCGCATGCCCTTCGACTGCGCTCAGGGCGAACGGGTGTAGGCGTGAGTTCGCAACAGAGCCTCCCCTCCCGCGACGCGATCGTCGCGACGGCGCGCGAGCGGATCGGGCGCGGGTCGCAGAGTTTCGCCGCCGCGAGCCGCCTGTTCGACCTCGCCACGCGCGAGCGGGCATGGCTGCTCTACGCCTGGTGCCGCGCGTGCGACGACATCGCCGACGGGCAGGATTTCGGCGGCGACATGGCGCGCGTTTCGGACCCCGCAGCGCGGCTGGCGGAGATCACCGCCAAGACCGACGCGGCGCTCGCCGGGCACATCATCGGCGATCCCGCCTTCGACGCACTGCGCATCGTCGCCGCCGAGACACGCCTGCCCGCCCGCTTCACGCGCGACTTGATCGCGGGTTTCGCGCTCGACGCCGACGACTGGCGGCCGCGCAGCGAGGACGATCTCTACCGCTATTGCTATCACGTCGCGGGCGTCGTCGGCTGCATGATGGCGGTCATCATGGGCGTTTCCCCCGACGACGACGCGACGCTCGACCGCGCCTGCGACCTCGGCATGGCCTTCCAACTCTCCAACATCGCGCGTGATATCGAAGAGGATGACCGCGCCGGCCGCTGCTACCTCCCCGAGGAATGGCTGGTCGAGATGGACATGCCGCCCGGCCAGCACATGAAGCCGCCGTTCCGCAAGCGGCTGGCGGTGCTGGCGCGGCGGCTGGCGGATGCGGGCGCGGCGTTCGAGGACAGCGCACGGCTGGGCGCACCGGCGCTGCCGTTCCGCTCGGCCTGGGCGGTGCTGTCGGCGGCGGCGATCTACGGCGCGATCGGGCGCAAGGTGGCGGATCGCGGAGACCATGCGTGGGACCACCGCGTGACGACCTCGCGCTGGGAAAAGGTCCGCTTCATCGCGCAGGCCTGGGGCCAGGCACGCGACCGCACGCGGCTCTATCCGCCCACCGCACGCAACCCGGAATTGTGGATGCGGCCGCGCGACTGACAGTCCGCCATTACCCCTGTTCGTGCTGAGCGAAGTCGAAGCACGTGCCGCAAGCGCTGCGTTCGTAACACGCACTTCGACTTCGCTCAGTGCGAACGGGTTTCAAGACCCGTGGGCGGCTATTTCCCGCCGCTGTCGGAGCTCCAGCCGTCGATCGCGACGCGCCACTTGCCGTCCTTGTCGTGATGGAAGACCGCGACGCCCTTGCCGGCATCGTAGCTGGCCGTGCCGGTCGATTTGTCGGTATCGAGCGACTTGTAGGTATAATGTTCGAACGCCCAGTCGCCGGCGACGGTGAAGCCGGTCGCGACCTTCTCCCACCGCGTCGTGTAGAGCTGGAAATAGGTGGTGGCCCAGGCGACGATCGCCTTCTTGCCCACCATCTGCGGCGCGCCGGGATATTGGAAGACCGCATCGTCGGTGACGGCATCCGAGAAGGCGGCGATGTCGTTGCTGTTGATCGCGGCGAGATAGGCGTCGTGCGTGGCGGCCTCGATCGATTGCGCATCCGCCGGCTGGGGCGCCGGCTTCGCGACCGTTTTCGCAGCGGCTTTCGGCCGGGCTTTCGGCGGAGCGGCGTCGACGGTGGCGGGCATCGCCAGTATCGCGAGGGCCATCAGGGCCGGATGAATCAGGGCGTATCGGACCATGTCGTTTCTCCCTTCATGCGCTTGGCGTGATATTTGGTGCGGATCGCGATGCCGGCAAGCATGTGCAGCGCGCCGAGCGCAACCAGCACGAGCGGAATGACGCTCGGGATGCCGGGAAAGCGCGTGCGCTGGAGCACCGCGACAATCAGCCCGGCAAAGGCGAGGCCGACGCCCATGACGCGGATCGGCCAGGCGACGGCGCGCAGCTCGCGCTGGTAGGCGGCGCGCTGGACGGGATCGGAAAGGTCGGGCGCGCTCATCGGGCTTTCCATTCGTCGGCGAGCAGGCCCCAGAGGTTGGTGTCACGCACGCCGATATGCGTCTCCCACTCGGCCCGCAGCACGCCTTCGAGGCGGAAGCCGAGCGATTCGAGCAGCCGGTTGGAGCCCACGTTGTCGGGGTCGGTATCGGCGAAGACGCGGCGATGGCCCTCCTCGCGGATCAGCAGATCGATGAGGCGCGTGACGGCCTCGCGCGCATAGCCCTTGCCCCAGGCGCTGCGCGCGAGGAGGTAGCCGATCTCGCTGACGCCGGGCCGCCGGGGGAGCGCAGCGAGCGTGCCGATCGCGGTGTCGTCGCCCGCCACGGTGATGACCCAGGATCGCCAGTCGGTCTTGTCCACGCGGCCCGCGACATAGGCGCGCGTTTCCTCCAGGCTGACATGCGGCGCGCTCGACCAATAGCGCATCAGCGCTTCGTCACGGTAGGCGACGTGAAGCGCATCGGCATCGTCGGCGCGCAGCGGCCGCATCACCAGCCGTTCGCTGGCGAACATCCCGCTCATCGGGGAGTCTTCATTGGGTCAGCGCTTCGACCAGCGCCTTGACCTTCTTCTGGCGCCATTGCGGCAGCGGGGCGACCAGCCAATAGCCCTTCGCAAAGGGCTTGGGATCGCCCACCACCACGATGCGGCCAGCGGCGATATCGGCCGAGGCGAGCAATTCGGGCACCGTCGCGCGGCCCAGCCCCTCGGCCGCCGCGTCGATCGCGAGCCCGGCGTCGCCGACGCGCACCAGCGAGACGGCATCGTCGTTGAGGCAGCCCGGCCAGGAAATGCGCGTATCCGCACCGCCGCCGGGGCGCTCGATCGTCACCATGCCGTCGGATTCGAGCGCCTCGCCCTCATGCTCGCCCGGCCCGTCGCCCCAGCGGATCGCGAGATCGAGATTGGCCTCGGTGAAATCGACCACTTCGTCGGCGGAGATCAGCGAGAAGCGCAGCTCGCCGTCGCCGCGCGCGATCTCGGCGAGGCGCGGCATCAGCCATTTCTCGGTGAGGTCGCGCGGCGCGGCGATGGTCAGCGACTTGCTCGTCTGCCCCGCCTGCATCGCGCGCACCGCTTCCTCGAACTGGAGGAAGCCGCCGCGCAGGGCCTCGAGCCCGGCCTCGCCCTCGGGCGTCAGCTCCAGCCCGCGCGTGGTACGGCGGAACAGCACGACGCCGAGCGTATCCTCCAGCGCGCGGATCTGCTGGCCGACGGCGGCGGGCGTGACGGCGAGCTCGTCGGCGGCGCGGGTGAACGACAGGTGCCGCGCGGCGGCATCGAGCACGCGCAGGCCGTTGAGGGGGAGGTGCGTGCGTTTCACTTCAAAGCCCCTCCCCTTCAGGGGAGGGGTAGGGGGTGGGGGATGCCTCGCAGAGCGCATCGCCTCGGACTTCCCCACCCCAACCCCTCCCCTGAAGGGGAGGGGCTAGTTTTGTTGCACCCGGCGTGCCCGAAAACGTCACGCCCCCACCGCCGGCGCCAGCAACGCGAACTTGGGGATATCCACGTCGAAACCCGCGCCGTCCGCGCCGACCATGTGATACGTGCCCTGCATCGCGCCGCTCGGCGTCGCGAGCGGGCAGCCCGAGACGTAATCGAAGCTGCCGCCCGGCGCGATCAGCGGTTGCTCGCCGATCACGCCCTCGCCCTCGACCGAGTGGCGGTTGCCGCGCCCGTCGGTGATGATCCAGTGGCGCGTCAGGAGCTGGACGCCCTGCGCGCCCTCGTTCTCGATGCGGACGTGATAGGCCCAGAACCAGCGGCCGCGGCCGGGCTCGGACTGTTCGGGCAGGTAGCTGACCGAGACGCGCACGATCACGCCCTTCGTCTCCGCGACATGCGGGAAGAGCATCTTCATCGCGGCGCTGCCGCTCGTCACAGTCCGACCTGCGCGAGTGCCTGGTCGAGATCCTCGATCACGTCCTGCGGGTCTTCCAGCCCGACGTTGAGGCGCAGGAGGTTCTCGGTGACGCCCATCTCGATCCGCTTGTCCTCGGCGACGCCGTAATGCGTGGTGGAGGACGGATGCGTCATCAGCGAGCGCGAATCGCCGATATTGTTCGAGATGTCGACCAGCGCCAGCGCATCGAGCAGACCGTGCGCCTGCTTGCGCCCGCCCTCGACCTCGAACGCGAAGATCGGGCCACAGGCATCCATCTGCGCCATCGCGAGATTGTGTTGCGGATGGCTGGCGAGGCCGGGGTGGAGAATCTTCGGCACGCGCTTTTCGAGGAATTGCCCGACCTTGAGGCTGTTCTCGCTCTGGCGGCGGATGCGCAGGTCGAGCGTCTCGAGCCCCTTGAGCACAACCCAGGCGTTGAACGCGCTGAGCGTCGGCCCGGTGTTGCGCGTGAAGGGCAGCAGCACGTCGTTGATGAAGGCGCTCGTGCCGCAGACCGCACCGGCGAGCACGCGGCCCTGCCCGTCCATCATCTTGGTCGCGCTATAGGCCGTCACGTCCGCGCCCCATTCCATCGGCCGCTGCAACGCGGGCGTGGCGAAGGCGTTGTCGACCACCGTCGTGATGCCGCGCTCCTTCGCGATCGCGCAGACGGCCTTCAGGTCCACCACGTCCATCGTCGGATTGGCGGGCGTCTCGAAGAAGAACACCTTGGTGTTGGGCCGCGTCGCGTCGATCCACGCTTGCGGATCGCGCGCGTCGACCACCGTCGTCTCGATGCCGAACTTCGGCAGCAAGGTATCGGTCAGCCAGCGGCACGATCCGAACGCGGCGCGGCCGCCGACGAGGTGGTCGCCCTGCTGCAACTGGCACAGCAGCACCGCCGTCATCGCCGCCATGCCCGTCGCCATCGACCGGCACGCCTCTGCCCCTTCGAGCAGCGCGATGCGGTTCTCGAGCATCTCGACCGTCGGGTTCTGCAGGCGCGAATAGGTCATGCCGGTCTGCTCGCCGGCGAAGCGCGCGGCGGCGTCGGCGGCGCAATCGTACGCATAGCCCGAGGTGAGGAAGATCGCCTCGGACGTCTCGCCGAACTCGCTGCGCGCGGTGCCGCCGCGCACGGCCTGCGTGGCGGGCCGCCATGCGCGGGTGATGGTCTGGTCCTGTCCGGTGCGGCGCTTCATCGCCATGCTTTGCGGCGGGAGCGGCGGGTGCGTCAATGGTCTAGGCGAATCCCGGCCCGGCTGTTCCCCGGCGAAGGCCGGGGTCCAGTTGGCGAGCTCGCGGTAATGGAGCGCAGCATCAGCCAATTGTCGTATCACAACTGGGCCCCGGCCTTCGCCGGGGAACAGGAGTTGAATCCAGCCCGCGAAGCGCGGATAGCGACGGCGTGGAGCACACCAAGTCCCGTCCGTGGCTGGCCGCCGCGATCCTCGCGATCCTGGCCGAAGCGCTGTTCTGCTTTCGCCTGACGATCCCCAGCAAGCTGATGTTCGACGAGGTGCATTACGTGCCCGCCGCCCGCGCGCTGCTGGCGCTGGGCGCGCCCGCCAATACCGAGCATCCGCTGGTCGGCAAGGAGATGATCGCGCTCGGCATGTCGCTGTTCGGCGACGACGCGCTCGGCTGGCGCGCGCTGTCGACGGTGGCGGGGACGGCGACGGTGCTGGGGGTGTTCGCCATCGCCATGCTGATGTTCGGGCGCGTGCGGACGGCGGCGATCGCCGGGCTGCTGACGCTACTGAACTTCACCGTCTACGTGCAGGCGCGGATCGCGATGCTCGATGGCTATATGGCGGCGTTCGTGGTGCTGGGGATCGCGAGCCTGCTGTGGTCGATGCGCGCGCGATCCGCCCCGGCGGCGTGGACGCGCTGGGTGCTGGGGGGCGTCCTGTTCGGGCTGGCGGTGGGGGCGAAATGGGCGGCGGTGCCGTTCCTCGTCTATGCCGGCGCGGGGTTCCTCGCGGTGCGCGCGATCGAGGCGCGGCGGCACGGCCGGTCGGTGTGGTGGGCGTTGAATGCGGGCGGCCATCGCCACTGGCCCGGCCTCGCGGCGGTGCCGGCGCTGATGGTGCTGGGGGCGGTCGCGGTCGCGGTCTATTTCCTCACCTTCGCACCGGCCTTCTTCTACCACATGCGGCCGATGACGCTGTCGCACCTCATCGCCTTCCAGGGCGAGATGTACGGCCAGCAGACGCAGGTGCTGCCCAAGCACCCGTATCAGTCGCAGTGGTGGAGCTGGCCGCTGATGATCCGGCCGATCTGGTATCTCTACGAAATGGCCGACGGCGCGACGCGCGGCGTGCTGATGCTCGGCAATCCGGCGGTGCTATGGGGCGGGCTGGTCGCGGTGGCGGCGTGCCTCTGGGCGGCGTGGCGCGACGGGTCGGCGAAGCTGGCGGCGGCGGCGGGGTTGTGGGCCGGGGCGTATCTGCCGTGGATCGTCATCCCCAAATCGCTGGGCTTCTTCTATTATTATTACCTGCCGAGCATCTTCCTGCCTGTCGCCATCGCCGCTGCGCTGGCGCGCTATTGCAAGGGCCGGTTCGAACATTGGGACGAGGCGTTCGTGATCATCGCGGCCGGGCTGTTCGTGATCTTCTTCCCGATCCTGTCGGCCGCACCGCTCCACGATCCGCAGGATTTCCGGCGCTGGATGTGGTTCCCGACCTGGCCGTGACCACTCTCGCGGGCTGTCCTACACGCCGCGATCGTGCGAGAAGGTCGGCGCTCTTTGAAATCGATCGGTGCAGTTTTGGAAACGATCGGCAGCGATTTTTTCGATTCAGGTGTCAATCTGTCAAGCGAACTATAACTCTGGCGCACCTCACGCCACCAGCAACCCCGCCAGCGCCGCCGACATCAGGTTCGCGAGGCTCCCCGCCGCGAGCGCGCGCAGGCCGAGCTTGGCGATCATCGGCTTCTGGTTGGGGGCGAGGCTGCCGGTCGAGGCCATCTGGATCGCGATCGAGCTGAAATTGGCGAAACCGCAGAGCGCGAAGGTGACGATCGCGATCGTGTGCTTGCTCAGCCCCTGCAGCTTGCCGAGTTCGATGAAGGCGACGAATTCGTTGAGCACGATCTTCTGCCCGAACAACTGCCCGGCGACCGTCGCCTCGTTCCACGGAATGTTGAGCAGGAACATCACCGGCGCGAAGACATAGCCGAGAATGCCCTGGAAGCTGAGCTGCGGATAGCCGAACCAGCCGCCGACGCCGCCGAGAATGCCGTTGGCGAGCGCGACCAGCGACACGAACGCCAGCACCATCGCCGCCACCGACACGGCGATCTTGACGCCGGTCTGCGCGCCGTTCGCCGCCGCCATGATGATGTTGGCGGCACGCTCCTCCTGCGGATGGCCTTCGGACAGCACCACGCCGTGATCCTCGTGCGCAAGGAAGCTCTTCGCATCCTCCAGCGGCAGCTCGCCGGCGGGGACGATATCGTCGGGCATGATGATCTTCGCCATCAGCAGCCCGCCGGGCGCCGACATGAACGACGCGGCGAGCAGATAGGGCAACGATCCCGGCCCGAGCAGCAGCGCGTACGCCGCGAGGATCGTCCCCGCCACGCCCGCCATGCCGACCGTCATCACCGCGAAGAGCTGCGCCGGGGTGAGCGCGGCCAGATACGGCCGGATCACCAGCGGCGCCTCCGACTGGCCAACGAAGATATTGGCGGCGGCGCACAGGCTCTCGACCTTCGACACGCCGATCAGCTTTTCGATCGCGCCGCCGATCCAGCGGATGATGAACTGCATGATGCCGACATGGTAGAGCACCGCGACCAGCGCGGCGAAGAAGATGATGACGGGCAGCGCGCCCATCGCGAACGAATTGCCGAACTTGGGATCGGTGGCGATCGCACCGAAGATCAGGTTGGTGCCCTCATGCGCATAGCCGAGCATGTTGGTGACGCCGCTCGACAGGCAGACGATGCCCTCATGGCCGGTGGAGCGGAAATAATCGGCCGAGGCGATGCCGTTGGGCAGGTAGAAATAATTGCAGCCGACGACCTGATGCCCGGCGGGCAGATACAGCGCGAGGATCGCGAACACGACCTGCAGCGCGAACGCCGCGCCGACCACGCGCGGCCGGATCGCCCGGCGATTGGTGGAAAGCGCGAACGCCAGCAGCAGGATGACCACGATGCCGGCGATGCCCAGGAAATTGCTCATGCGGATAAACGTGCGCCCTAACCAGCGGCCCCCTGCCGCGACGGGGCACCATACAGGGGACGCGATGTGGTGCCAGCCCCTTCCCCGCCCGCCGAGCCTCAAACCAAACCGTTCGCACTGAGCGAAGTCGAAGTGCGCGTTTCGGGCGTATCGCGTGCGGCACGTCCTTCGACTTCGCTCAGGACGAACGGGGTGGGTTTGCGCATAGGCGGTGGGTTTGACCCGCGCGCGAAACCCACTAGCGTGCCCGCGATGACTCAAGCCGCACCCGCGATCCCGCGCCAAATCCCAACGGCGCTCTTTCTCTTTTCCCTGTTCTACGGCGGCATGGTCGTCATCGCGGGGGTGCTGGGGGTGAAGCAAGTCGCGCTCGGGCCGCTCGCGGTCGAGGCGGGGATCTTCGCGTTCCTGCTGCTCGTCGCGCTGTCGAGCGCGGTCGCCGAGCTTTACGGGCAGAAGACCGCGACCGCCTTGGTCCGGGTGGGCTTCGTGCCGCTGATCGCCTCCGCGTTGCTGATCCAGCTCGTACTGGCGCTACCGACCGATCCGGGCATGTATCCGCCCGCCGTTGGTGCCTTCCCGATCGTCGTCGGGCAGGGCGCGCGGATGATGATCGCGGGGCTCATCAGCTACGGCACGTCGCAGACGCTCAACGTCTTCGTGTTCGACAAGCTGCGCCGCCCGGACGGCAAATTCCTGTGGCTGCGCGGGATGATCGCCAGCATCGTCTCGCAGATCGTCGATACGGTGCTTTTCATCACCATCTCCTTCTACGGCGAGCGCCCGATCCTCGCGCTGATGGGCGGGCAGATGCTGACCAAGGTGGTGCTGTCGATCGTGCTGGTGCCGATCCTGATCACGGGCTTCGTCGCGCTCGGGCGGCGGCTGGATCGGCCGAGCCATTAGCGTCGTCCCAGCGCAAGCTGGGATCTCTGTGAGGCGGGTGCTGCGCCCGCCAATGTGAAGACCCCAGCTTGCGCTGGGGTGACGATGAGGGAGAGCGCTTTCGAATCCCGCCCGCGCGCGCTATGGGCGCGCGCATGACCGACGATACCCCTCCCAACCTGCCCGAACTGCTCGCCAAGGCGGAGACGCTCGTCGAGGCGCTGCCCTATATGCAGCTCCACGCCGGCACGACCTTCGTGATCAAATACGGCGGCCACGCGATGGGCGACCCCGAGGCCGCGCGCGACTTCGCCGAGGATGTGGTGCTGATGAAGGCGGTCGGCATCAACCCGGTCGTGGTGCATGGCGGCGGCCCGCAGATCGGCGCGATGCTGAAGCGGCTCGGCGTCGAATCGACCTTCGTCGGCGGCCTGCGCGTGACGGATGCGGAGACGGCGCGGATCGCGGAAATGGTCCTGGCGGGGTCGATCAACAAGGAAATCGTCGGCTGGATCGACCAGGCCGGCGGCCGCGCGGTCGGCATCTCCGGGCGCGACGCCAATTTCGTGACGGCGGAGAAGGTGCAGCGCAGCGAGCCCGACAAATTGCAGGGCATCGAGCGTCACGTCGACCTCGGCTTCGTCGGCGAGCCGGTCGGCGTCGACCGGCGGATCATCGACACGCTCTCCGACGCGGGCGTGATCCCGGTGATCGCGCCGATCGCGCACGGCAAGGACGGCCAGACCTACAACATCAACGCCGACACGATGGCGGGCGCGATCGCCGCGGCACTCGGCGCGAAACGCTTCTTCCTGCTGACCGACGTGGCCGGCGTGCTCGACAAGGACAAGCAGCTCGTCACCGATCTCGACCCCGCCGGCATCGCCGCGCTGATGGCCGACGGCACGATCAGCGGCGGCATGATCCCCAAGGTCGAGACGTGCGTGATGGCGGTCGAGCGCGGCGTGGAAGCGGCGGTTATCCTCGACGGCCGCGTGCCGCATGCGATGCTGCTGGAAATCTTCACCAAGCGCGGCGCGGGCACGCTGGTCCACGCCTGAACCTACCCCGTTCGGGCTGAGCCTGTCGAAGCCCTGTCCTTCTTGGCCCGAAGAAAGAACAGCCCCCTTCGGCTGGCTGGCAAAGCCAGCCACTCAGGACAGGCTTCGACAAGCTCAGGGCGAACGGGATCAGGTTAGGCCTTGCGCCGCAAATACCGCTCCAGAAACGCGCCGATCCGGGCGCGCAGCGGATCGGTATCGTTCGCCGCGACGATCATGCCGTGGCTCGCGCCGGGCAGGAACGTCAGCTCGCCGTTCCTGTGGAGGGCGTCGAACAGCGCGCGCGTTTCGGCAGGCGGGGTGAAGACGTCCGCGCCGCCGCCCACCACCAGCACCGGCACGCGCACCTGCCGCGCCGCCGTCACCGGCGAGATCGCGGAGGGCCACACGCCGTAGCGCGGCAGCGCCTGCACGCTCAGCAGCGGCTCGATCACCGCCGCCATCCCCTTGCCGCCGACCGACGCGACGCGGTTGTAGATGGCGTGGCGGATGTCGGGATAGACGCCCTCCAGCACCAGCGCATCGACCGGCAGCGGCCCGCGCGGCCCCAGCAGGGCCGCCGCCCCGCCGAGCGAAATGCCGATCGCGGCGGTCGCGCTGCCCGGATGCCGCGCCTTCAGCCAGGCGAGCGCGGCATGCGCATCGGCCGATTCGGTGAGGCCGAAGCTCTTGATCGCGGGCGTCGAAGCGCCGTGGCCGCGAAAATCGATCGCCAGCACGCCGTAGCCCTGCGCGCTCAGCCACGTCGCGAGCGGGGTGAGGTTGTCGCGGTTGCCGCCGTTGCCGTGAAGCAACAGCACCGCCGGTGCCTTGGGCGGAGCGGGCCAGTAACTGGCGGCGAGCGTGATGCCGGGGTCGCTGGCGATGCGCACGACCTGCGCCGGCGCGGGCAGCGGCGGAACTGCCGCGTTGGTCGCCGCCGTCAGCCGCCCGCCGACCGACCAGATCCCCCAGCCGAACAGTGCCACCAGCACGAGCGGCGGCAGCCACCAGCGCATCCGCCATCGCCGCATCCTGCCCGCTCCCGTCCCGACTCGGTGTATCACCCGGCTAAAGCCCCTGTTCGAAAGCGCGCGGGCTGGCTAGGGTGAGCGCACCAAAAGTTCGGAAGGGTCGCCCAAGTTGATCACGCTTATCCAGATCCTGCAGGTGCTGGTCCACATCGTCTGGTGGATCCTCATCATCCAGTTCATCCTGTCGGTGCTGATCGCCTTCAACGTCGTCAACACGCACAATGATTTCGTGCGCTCGCTCGACAACGGGCTGACCCGCGTGACCGAGCCGCTCTACCGGCCGATCCGCCGCTTCATGCCCAATACCGGCGCGATCGATTTCTCGCCGCTGGTCGTCGTCGTGATCCTCATCATCCTCGATCTGGTGCTGGGCAACGTCGCCGCGAACCTGCGCTACGGCACGCCGCTGTAAGGATGAGCGCGACGATCATCGACGGCAAGGCGGCGGCGGCCGCCCTGCGTGAACGCATCCGGCTGCAGACGGAGGGTTTCGTCGCGCGCGCTGGGCGGAAGCCCGGCCTCGCGGTGGTGCTGGTCGGCGAGGATCCGGCGTCGTCGGTCTATGTCCGCTCCAAGGGCAAGGCGACGATCGCGGCGGGCATGGCGAGCTTCGAGCACAAGCTGCCGATCGACGTGTCGCAGGACGAACTGATCGCGCTGGTCGACAGCCTCAACGCGGATGAGGCGGTCGACGGTATCCTCGTGCAGCTGCCGCTGCCGAAGCATATCGACGAACAGGCGGTGACGACGCGGATCGACCCCGACAAGGACGTCGACGGCTTCCACCCGGTCAATGCCGGGCGGCTGGCGACGGGGCTCAACGGCTTCGTGCCATGCACGCCCTATGGCTGCATCATGCTGCTGAAGGAGCAACTCGGCGATCTCACCGGGCTCGACGCGGTGGTGATCGGGCGGTCGAACATCGTCGGCAAGCCGATGGCGCAATTGCTGCTCAAGGAAAGCTGCACCGTCACCGTCGCCCATTCGCGCACGCGCGATCTCGCGAGCGTCGTCCACCGCGCCGACATCGTCGTGGCGGCGGTCGGCGTGCCGCACATGGTGAAGGGCGAGTGGATCAAGCCCGGCGCGACCGTGATCGACGTCGGCATCAACCGCACCGAGGACGGCCTCGTCGGCGACGTCGATTTCGCGGGCGCGGCGAGCGTCGCGGGCGCGATCACGCCGGTGCCCGGCGGCGTCGGCCCGATGACGATCGCGGTGCTGCTGCGCAATACGCTGATCTCGGCGCACCGCCGCGCGGGCGTGGCCTACGACAAGGACGCGCTTTGATCGCGCGCGCGGCGCTCGTCGCGTTCCTTCTTCTCCCCGTTCGTGCTGAGCCTGTCGAAGCACGTGATTTGGCCGCAGCGCCAGAGACACGCCCTTCGACAGGCTCAGGACGAACGGATGGTAGGGGCATGAGCGCAGTCGACGCCGAACGCGCCTTCGCGGCGGACGCGCAGAAGATCGGGCAATGGTCGGCGTTCCGCAAGTGGGCGGCCGAGGACGCGACGATGTTCGCGCCGCAGCCGGTCAAGGCGCAGGCGTATCTGAAGGACAAGAAGGATCCCGCAAAGGCGCTCGAATGGTGGCCGACCGCGAGCTACGTCTCGTGCGACGGGTCGCTGGCGGTCAATACCGGCGGGTGGAAGGCGCCGGGCGGCGCGGTCGGCTATTTCTCGACCGTGTGGCAGCGGCAGAAGGATGGCGGCTGGAAGTGGATCGTCGATGGTGGGGACGATCTGAAGGTGGCGCGACGCCGCGCGCTCAAAGTGTCTCGGGCCAGCTGTGAGGGCAAAGCTGAGATCGACATGGGCGGCTTTGTTCTGAGAGGAGACGGGAGCGACGATTTCGGTCACGCGGAAGATCAGTCTCTGCTGTATCGCTGGACCGTCGAGAAAGATGGGAGCCGATCCTTCTTCGCCTCGGCCTGGACCGGCCGCCGCTGGCAGGTCGTGATCGATAACCGCATCGCCCCTCCCAAATGATCGAGCTCTATCTCTCCGCGCTCGCGACCTTCTTCGTCGTCATCGATCCGCCGGGGTGCGCGCCGATCTATGCAGGGCTGACGGCGGGCGCGTCGGCCGCGCAGCGGCGATCGATGGCGATCCGCGCGGTCGCGGTCGCGGCGATCATCCTGTTCGTCTTCGCCGCCGTCGGCGAGGCGATCCTGCGCGCGCTCGGCGTCAGCCTGTCGGCGTTCCGCATCGCGGGCGGGATCATGCTGTTCCTGATCGCGCTGGAAATGGTGTTCGAAAAGCGCACCGAGCGCCGCGAGGATCGCGCCGCCAAGGTCGCGCAGACGCCCGACGTGGTCGACGTCTCGATCTTCCCGATGGCGATGCCGATGATCGCCGGCCCCGGCTCGATCGCCTCGGTCATGCTGACGATGAGCCACAATCACGGCGTGCAGCGCGTCGCGGTCGTGCTGGCGGCGCTGGCGACGATCCTGGTGCTGACGCTGGCGGCGCTGCTGGCGGCCGGGCCGCTGATGCGCCTGCTCGGCGCGAAGATCGAGGCGGTGATCACGCGCATCCTCGGCGTGCTGCTGGCGGCGCTGGCGGTGCAGTTCGTGATCGACGGGGTGAAGATCGCTCTGGGGGTTTGACGCGCCGGCGGCAAAGCCGCCGTCGGCCGGGCTCGCTGAAGCGACCCGCCGTCCGACTAGGAGGCTGCGCTTCGCGCACCGGCCCGCAGCGTGCGGGCCTACCTCCTAGTTGATCCTAAACAGCCGCAGCGGCGACTTGTCGGGCAGCGGCAGTGGCTCCAGGAACGCCGGCACCTCGTTGTGCGCGAGCTGGTCGTAGAACCCGCCCTTGTTGCGCGAGCGGTAGACGGTGGATTCGGCCATGTTCGGGCACACCAGCAGCAACGTCGCCCCGTGACGCCTGGCGATGGCGCGGAAATTCTCGGGCGTGCCGCCGAAGCCGTGCTGCACGTCGAGGATCGCGGGGCCGTTGCGGTGATACGGCCCCGCGATCGCATCATGGTGCGTCAGCGTGATGAGGCGGGGCCCGAGATCGACGAAGGTGAACACCGTCTGCGCCGGATATCTGTCGAGCGGGCGCAGCGCATAATTGGCGGAGCAATTGCCGCTCGCCTTGTTGATCGTGTTCACCCTCGCGCTCGGCCGGTCGATCGGCAGATACTGGATCGCGTATCCGGCGAAGAGGCCCGAGACGATCAGGAAGGCGACAACGGTGCCGACCACGCGCACCAGCATGATCTTGCTGGCGAGCAGGCGCGGGAAGATGATCCATCCCAGCGCGACCGCACCGGGCACCGCGAGCAGTTGCGCGCCGGGCCCCGCGCGCATCTGCCACAGCAGCATCAGCGCGGCGAAGGTGGTGAACAGCAGCACCGCCACCCAGCCGATCATCCGCGGCGTGCGGCGCGCGCGCCATGTCGCGACGGCCGCACCGATCACGCCGATGATGGGGAGCGTCGCGATCGGAAAGGCGCTGCGCAGCGGGTGCTGGTAGATCGGCTTGGCCTCGCGCACGTTGTTGAGCCAGTTCTTCGCCAGTTCGGGCGAGACCTGTTCCGGCCGGCCGAGGCATTGCGGAAAGACCAGCGCGAAGCCCACGACGATCGCCGCCCCGGCCAGCACCGCGAGGATCAACCGCACGGCGCGCTTCTCCGGGCCGATGCGCGCGAGGATGAACAGCAGCGCCCCCGCCGCGATCATCACGCTCAGCCAGACGGGGGTGAGCGCGTCGCAGCGCAGCACCCGGTTCGCCTCGCTCGCGAAAGCGGCGAAGCCGAGCGTGCTGCCGCCCGCCAGCGTCAGCGCATAGGCGCTCATGCGCGGCGCCTCGGCGCGGTCCCATACCCAGCGCAGCGCGATGATCGCGCCCGCACCGGCGCAGAACGGCAGCATCTCCAGCCCGATCGTCAGCGACACCGCGCTGGCGAGGCCGACGGTGATGCCGCCGCGTGCGCCCTTCGGATCGGCGAGGCCCGCCACCGTCAGGCTCAGCATCGCGAGCTGCCAGCCGTGATGATCGATGCGCTCCGGCATGAACATCAGCATCGTCGCGGTGCAGCCGATGAGGAACACGATCGCGAGCGGCCACGCGACCGGGCTCACCAGCCGCCGCACCGTCGCGCCGAGGCCGAGGATAGCGATGCTCAAGGGGAGGAGCGGCGCGATCCAGCACGCCGCGCGCTCGGCCCAGACGGTGCCGACGAAGGGCTTGAGCAGCAGGATCAGCCCCGCGATCGGCAGGTCGACGAGGCGGCTCCAGTGGATGTCGAAGCCCAGCGGCGAGTTCATCCGGTGCTGGCGCAGATCGTACCAGCCCTGCCCGTTCAGCAGGCCGCGCACCTGCATCAGCCGCATGTTGTCGTCGGTGTCGGGCAGCGCGAGGAAGCGCATCTGCGGCCAGCGTTCGTAGAGATAATAGCCCGCGATCAGCACCCAGGCGAGCAGCGCGAGGCGGACCCAGTAGCGATCGAGCACCTTGCCGTCGAAATCGCCGCCGAAAGCGGCACCCGGGGCGTTAGCCATGCAAAACACTTTCCACGTCCATATCCGCGCTCTAGTGACGCCAACGCAAAGGGCAAGATGACGTGACGGCGATCCTCGAACGGGTGGAACATTGGCGGTCGAGCGGGATGCTCGGCCAGCTGATCCGCTTCGGCATCGCCGGAGGGCTTTCGACCGTCATCTATTCGGCGGTGTACCTGCCGCTGTCCTTCTACGTTTTTCCGCACGGCCGCGCGGTGCTGGCGGTGCCGTTCGCCTTCGCCGTCGCGGTAACGTGCGGCTTCTTCCTGCACAGCTACTGGAGTTTCCGGGGCCACGGCACGCGCGACCAGAGCGGGAAACAGCATCTCAAGTTCATCGCCGTGCAGGGCGTGGGGCTGGTGCTCAACGCCTTCTTCACCTGGCTTTTCACCGGGCCGCTGCACCAGCCCAACTGGGTGCCGCTGATTCCGATCGTGACGATCACGCCGGTCGCGACCTTCGCGCTCAACCGACAGTGGGTTTTTGGATAGAAAATGGACCGCATCGTCTACGACCGCATGGCGGAACATGATTCGAGCCACTGGTGGTATGTCGCCCGGCGCGACATCCTCGCCGACTATATCGGCCGCTACGCGGGCCTGCCGAAGGGCGCGCGCATCCTCGAGATCGGCTGCGGCACCGGGCACAATCTGCCGATGCTCGGCGCGTTCGGATCGGTCGAGGCGATCGAGATCGATCCCGCCGCGGCAGTGATCGCCAGCAAGCGGCTCGGCAAGCCGGTGCTCGATGCGCCGCTGCCCGAACTGCCGGGGGTGGAGCGTGGCGTCTACGACATGATCGCGGTGCTCGACGTGGTCGAGCATATCCAGGATGACGTCGCCGCGCTGAAGGCGATGGCCGATTGCCTGAAGCCGGGCGGCAAGATCCTGATCACCGTGCCCGCGCACCAGTGGATGTGGAGCGCGCACGACACCGTCAACCACCACCACCGCCGCTATTCGAAGGCGACGCTGCGCGCGGCGATCGGCAAGGCCGGGCTGAAGCACAATGGCCTGCGCTATTTCAACTCCCTGCTGTTCCCCCTGGCGGCCGCCTCACGCATCGCCGGCCGGATCATGGGCAAGGACGACAGCGACGATTCGCCGCCACCGGGCCCGGTCAACACGCTGTTCGGCGGCGTGTTCCGGCTGGAGCGTCACCTCATCGGGCGCATTCCGCTGACGCCGGGCGTGTCGATCATCACGCTGGCATCCAAGTAACCCGTTCGGGTTGAGCCTGTCGAAGCCCTGTCCTTCTCGGCACGAAGAAAGTGCAGCCCCCTTCGGCTGGCTGGCAAAGCCAGCCGCTCAGGACAGGCTTCGACACGCTCAGGGCGAACGGAGGACTATTCCCCAGGCACTTCCGCCTCGTCGTCGGCGAAGCGGTAGCCGAGGGTCGCGCGGCCCTTCACCGGCCCCGCCACATCCGCGACGAGATAGAGCGGGCGGCGCTTCGATTCGACGTAGAGCCGCCCGAGATACTCGCCGATCATGCCGAGCACGAACATCTGGAACGCGCCGAGCAGCACCACCACCAGCATCGTCGAGGTCCAGCCCGCCACCGCGCTGCCGGTGAAGAACCCGATCGCGATATAGAGGAACAGCAGCAGCGACGCCGCCGTCAGCCACAGGCCGAGATGGCTGGCGAGGCGCAGCGGCGTCGTGGAGAAGCCGGTGACGGCGTCCAGCGCGAGGCGGATCATCTTGCCGAGCGGATAATTGGTCTCGCCCGCGAAGCGCTCGGCGCGGTCGTAGACGAAGGGCACCTGGCGGAAGCCGACCCATGCGACCATGCCGCGGATGAAGCGCGCCTGTTCGGGCAGCGACAGGAAGGCGTCGAGCGCGCGCCGGCTCATCAACCGGAAATCGCCGGTGTCGAGCGGGATGGCGGTATCGGTCACGCGGTCGAGCAGGCGGTAGAAGGCGGCGGCGGTGGCCTTCTTGAACAGGCTCTCGCCCTCGCGCTTGCGCCGCACGGCGTAGACGACGTCGGCCTGCTGCTCGACCATCGCCCTGCGCATGTCGACGAGCAGCTCTGGCGGATCCTGGAGATCGGCGTCGATGATGAGGATCTGCGCGCCGCTGCACAGATCGAGCCCGGCGGTGAGCGCGAGCTGGTGGCCGTGGTTGCGCGACAGGTTGATCGCGACGAGATGCGGATCGGCGGCCGACAGCCGCTGCATCACGCCCCAGCTATCGTCCTTCGATCCGTCGTTGATGAAGACGAGCTCGAAATCCTCGCCCACCGAAGCGCGCGCGGCGGCGGAGACGCGGGCGTGGAGCTGATCGAGGCAGGCCGCTTCGTTATAACAGGGAACGACGATCGAGAGCGCGGGACGTTGCATGCGCGCGTGCATAGCGCCTCGCGTACGCGAGGTCGATAAGCCGCGATCCCGCACCGCGGTGACGGCTGATACCTAAACCCGCTCCACCCCATTGACCGCGTCCGCCGCGCGCAGGGCGGCGATCAGGCGCATCAGGTGCGTGGTGTCATGCACCTCGACGTCGAACGTGTTCGAATGGAAGCCGGTATCGCGGTTGTCGAGGCGCATGTTGACGATGTTGGCCTTCTGCGCGCCGATGATCGTCGCGATCGTGCCGAGCGCGCCGGGTTCGTTCTTCACCCCCACCGCGATGCGCGCGGTGCCGCCCTCGGTCTTGTCGCCCCAGGCGAGATCGACCCAATCGGCGTCGTCGCCCTGCGCCAGCACCGGGCAGTCTATGACATGCACCTCGATGCCCTGATCGGGGCGCCGCAGCCCGACGATGCGGTCGCCCGGCACGGGATGGCAACATTCGGCAAGATCATAGGCGACGCCCGGCGTCAGGCCGCGGATCGAGATCGCCTTGGTCTGCGGCGGCACCTGCTGCTGGCCGCCCGCCTCGACCGAGCCGGGCATCAGCGCCTCCATCACCTCGGCATCGGGGATGCGCCTGCGCGCCATCGCCTCGAGCAAGGCCGCCTCGTCGGGCAGTTTCAGCCGGGTGAGCGCGACGCGGAGCGCGTCCTTGCCGAGCGGGGCTGGCAGCCGCGCCACCACCTCCTCGTAGAGCTTGCGCCCGAGCGTCTGCGTTTCCTCGCGCTCCTTGTTGCGCAGATGGCGGCGGATCGCCGCGCGCGCCTTGCCGGTGATCGCGAAGTTCATCCAGTTGGGTTGCGGGCTCTGCGCCTTGGAACGCAGGATCTGCACCTGATCGCCGTTCTCGATGATCGTGCGCAGCGGCACCACGCGGCCGTTGACCTTCGCGCCCACCGCCTGATCGCCGAGATCGGTGTGGACGGCGTAGGCGAAGTCGATCGGCGTCGCGCCCTTGGGGAGCTGGTGCAGTTCGCCCTTGGGGGTGAAGGCGAAGATGCGATCCTGATACATCGCCATGCGGGTGTGTTCGAGCAGCTCCTCCGGGCTTTCGGCCGTGTCGAGGATCTCGATCAGGTCGCGGATCCAGCTGACCTGCGTTTCGGGCCGCACCTTGTCCTGCTTGTAGGCCCAGTGCGCGGCGAGCCCGAGTTCGGCCTCCTGATGCATGTCGGGCGTGCGGATCTGGATCTCGATGCGGCGGTTCTCGGCGTGAATGATCGAAGTGTGGAGCGAACGATAGCCGTTGCGCTTGGGCGTCGAGATGTAATCCTTGAAGCGCCCCGGCACCATCGGCCACCGCCTGTGGATGACGCCGAGTGCGGCGTAGCAATCCTCCTCCGTCGGCACGATCGCGCGGAAGGCCATGATGTCCGAGAGCTGCTCGAAACTGATGTGGCGCTCGTTGGTCTTCTTCCAGATCGAATAGGGGTGCTTCTCGCGCCCGTTGATCTCGGCCTCGATGCCGTGGCGCGAGAGGAGGAGCTTGAGGCCGGAACCGATCTTGGCGATGCGGTCCCCGCCGCCCTCCTTGAGCTGCTCCAGCCGCTTCGAGATCGATTCATACGCCTCGGGTTCGAGCTGCTGGAAGGCGAGCGTCTGCATCTCCTTCATGAACTCGTACATGCCGATCCGCTCGGCGAGCGGCGCGTAGATGTCCATCGTCTCCTTGGCGATGCGGCGGCGCTTTTCCTCGCTCTTGATGAAGTGCAGCGTGCGCATGTTGTGCAGCCGGTCGGCGAGCTTCACCAGCAGCACGCGGATATCGTCCGACATCGCCAGCAGGAACTTGCGCAGATTCTCCGCCGCGCGCTCGCTCTCGGTCTGCGCCTCGATCTTGGAGAGCTTCGTCACGCCGTCGACGAGGCGCGCGACGGCGGGGCCGAAGATCTTCTCGATCTGCTCGGGCGTGGCGACCGTGTCCTCGACCGTGTCGTGCAGGATGGCGGTCGCGATCGTCTCGTCGTCGAGGTGGAGATCGGTGAGGATGCCCGCCACCTCGATCGGGTGGCTGAAATAGGGATCGCCCGACGCGCGCTTCTGCGTGCCGTGCGCCTGTACCGAGAACACATAGGCGCGGTTGAGCAACGCCTCGTCGGCGTCGGGATCGTAGCTCAACACCCGATCGACCAGTTCGTATTGGCGCAGCACGCCATCAAGATGGGGGGGCGTGCCGCCGCTTGGCAACAGTTTGTTGCTCTGCGAGGATGTTAAGCCGCAGGTGTTGCGGTTGGGAGACGGCGATGACGACGCAAAGCTGCCTGATCACGGGGGCGTCGGCGGGGCTCGGCGCGCTGTTCGCGGAGGAAATCGCCAAGAGCGGCCAGGACGTGATCCTCGTCGCGCGGCGCATGGACCGGCTGCAGGATCTGGCCGCACGGCTGAGCGCGGCGCATAATGTGACGGCGACACCGATCGTCAGCAACCTCGCTGCGCCGGGCGCCTGCACCACGCTGATCGCGGAGATCGCGCGGCGTGGGCTGAGCGTCGATACGCTGATCAACAACGCCGGCTTCGGCGCGCGCGGGGCATTCGCCGACAGCGAGGTGGCGACGCAGGCAGGGATGATCGACCTCAATTGCCGCGCCTTGGTCGAGCTCACGCACGCCGTGCTGCCCGGCATGGTCAAGCTGCGCCACGGCGCCATCCTCAATGTGGCCTCGACCGCGGGTTTCCAGCCGGGGCCGGGCATGGCGGTCTATTACGCGACCAAGGCATTCGTGCTGAGCTTTTCAGAGGCGCTGCACGAGGAATTGCGCGGCTCGGGCATCGCCGTGTCGGCGCTGTGCCCGGGCCCGACGCGCACCGAGTTCGCCGAAGTGGCGGGCATGGGCGGCAGCGAAACCTTCGATCGGCTCGCCGCCGATCCGGCAAAGGTGGTGCGCGACGGCCTCGCCGCGCTGAAGCGCAACCGCGCGATCAAGGTATCGGGCGTGATGAACGCGGTGATGGCCGGCACGGTCGGCTTCGCCCCGCGCGGGCTGGTGCGGCGGATATCGGCGCGGGTGCAGAAGTCGCTGGCGGGGTAAGCGTCGCCCCGGCGCAGGCCGGGGCTGTCCCGTTGTCTGGCTGATCGCGTACCCCGAACGCAGCGGCCCCGGCTTGCGCCGGGGCGACGGCTATTCCGGCAACGCCGCTTCCGCCGCCGCTTCGCTCTTAGCATGCGCCGCCCAGAAATCGGGAAGCTGCCCACCCGCGAGCACCGCCGCCAGCGCGTCGAGATGCGAGATCCAGCCCGCCGCCGTACCCGTCCGGTCGCCGCGCGTGAGCAGCCCCGAATGGATGATGACGAGGCGCGTCTTGCCCTCCTCGGGCGTCAGCTCGAAGCGCGCCTCGCCGCTGCCCGTCCCGCCCTCGAACGCCAGCAGGCGCGGCGGATCGAAGGCGGTGACGGTGCCGTGCGAGACGAAGCCTTTGCTGGCGGCATATTTCTCGGGATAGGCGACCGGGTTGGCCGAGAGATTGTCGTGATCGAAGGTGAAGGTCAGCGCACCGCCGACGCGCGGCTCCAGCGGCCCGGCGGCGAACCAGCGGCCACGCTTCTCGTCCTCGACCAGATAAGCCCACACCGTCTCGGGCGGCGCGTCGATCAGGCGTTCGACACGGATCGTGTCGGGGGCGGTTTGCGTCAGGGTCATGGCGTGTCCTCCGCGATGATCGCCTCGAGCCGGTCGAGGCTGGTGGTCCAGAAGGCGCTCCATTGCCGCAGCCAGTCGTCGGCTTCGCGCAAGGGTGCCGCGCGCAGGCGGCAGAGCTGTTGCCGCCCGGCCTTGCGGCGTTCGATCAGCCCGGCGCGTTCGAGCACGCCGACATGCTTGGCCGCGCCCGCGAAGCTCATCGCGTGCGGCGCGGCGAGATCGCCGATGCTGCGCTCGCCCGATTGGAGTGCGGCAAGCATCGCGCGCCGCGTCGGATCGGCCAGCGCAGCGAAGGTGGCATCGAGTCGTTCAACCATATGGTTGAGATATCGAGCATCGCCCGATCAGTCAACCGATCGGTTTAACGAATCCGCCGGAACACGCTGGCCGCGCGAGACGTTGTCACGCTTCAGAAACAAAGAGGATCCTGAAGATGCTGTACACAATCGCGGTCGTGCTCGTCGTACTGTGGCTGCTCGGCTTCGCCGTGCATATCGGCGGCGGGCTCATTCACCTCTTGCTGGTGATTGCCGTCGTGGTGGTGGTGTTCCAGCTCATCACGGGTCGTCGCTCGGTATAGAACTTCCCGTTCGTGCTGAGCCTGTCGAAGCACGTGAACCAGGCGCAACGCTTGTGACACGCCCTTCGACAAGCTCAGGACGAACGGAGAGAGCGGTCAGGTCTATTCCGCAAATAGAAGAACGGGCGTCTCGAGATACTTCTTGAGCAACTGCACGAAGCTCGCCGCGTCCCAGCCGTCTACGACGCGGTGGTCGCAGCTGATCGACAGGTTCATCAGCTTCGCACGCACGATCTCGTCGCCCTGAAACACCGGCCGCTCGACGATCTTGTTGGGCCCGATGATCGCGACCTCGGGCCGGTTGATGACCGGCGTCGTCGCGATCCCGCCGAGCGGGCCCAACGACGTGACGGTCAGCGTCGATCCCGACAATTCCTCCGATTTCGCCTTGCCGGTGCGCGCGGCGTCGGCGAGGCGCGCGATCTCGCTCGCGAGCTGCCAGACGTTCCTGTCCTGCGCGTCGCGGATCACCGGCACCATCAGCCCGGCATCGGTCTGCGTCGCCATGCCGAGATGCACGCTGCCGTGGCGCGTCACCACGCCCGCCTCGTCGTCGTAGCGCGCGTTGATCATCGGGAAATCGGGCACCGCCTTGCAGACGGCGGCGATGAACAGCGGCAGGAAGGTGAGCTTGGGCCGGTCGCCGCGATTGGCGTTGAGATCGGCGCGGACATCCTCCAGCGCGGTCACGTCGATCTCATCGACATAGGTGAAGTGCGGGATCGCCCGCTTCGATGCGGCCATGTTCTCGGCGATGCGGCGGCGCATGCCGATGACCTTGATCGGCTCGTCGGCGCGCGCGCGACTGGCGTGCGGGGCGTGATAGCCCTGGCCGGAACCATAGCGCAGATATGCGTCGAGATCGGCATGACGGACGCGATCGCCCTCGGCGGGCTTCACCTGCGCAAGATCGATACCGAGATCGCGCGCCCGCTCCCGCACGGCGGGGGAGGCGAGGACTTTCTGCTCCCTCTCCCCGCTTGCGGGGAGAGGGCCGGGGAGAGGGGCAGTCGCGGGCGCTGCGCTCTGAGGCTGCCCCTCTCCTAAATCCTCTCCCCGCAAGCGGGGAGAGGACTTTTCCGCCTCGGCCTTCGCCGGCTCCGCTTCCTCGACCCCCGGCGTCTCCGCCGCGACCTGTTCCTCGATCACCTCCGGCGCCGCCGCCGTATCGGCATCGGTCTCGACCACGATCAGCGCCGCGCCGATCGACACCTGATCGCCGACCTCGCCCGCCAGTTCGACCACCACGCCCGACACCGGCGATTCCATCTCGACGGTCGCCTTGTCGGTCATCATGTCGGCGACCTGCTGGTCCTCCTCCACGCGGTCACCCACGCGCACGTGCCAAGCGACGATCTCGGCCTCGGAAATGCCTTCGCCGATATCCGGCAGCTTGAAGGTGAAGCGCGCCATCGGAATCAGTCCCTCATCACTTTCTTGAGCGCCTCGGCGATGCGCACGGGGCCCGGAAAATACGCCCATTCGAGGCTGTGCGGATAGGGCGTGTCGAAGCCCGTCACGCGCTCGATCGGCGCCTCGAGATGGTAGAAGCAGCGCTCCTGCACCAGCGCCGACAGCTCCGCGCCGAAGCCCGATGTGCGCGTCGCCTCGTGGATGATCATGCAGCGCCCGGTTTTCTTCACCGAGGCCTCGATCGTCGCGATATCGAGCGGCACGAGCGTGCGCAGGTCGATCACTTCGGCGTCGATCCCGGCCTCCTCGATCGCCGCCAGGCCGACATGCACCATCGTGCCGTAGACCAGCACCGTCAACGCCTCGCCCGGCCGCACGATCTGCGCCTTGCCGAGCTCGATCTTGTAATAGCCCGTCGGCACGTCGCCCGCCGGATGCTGCGACCAGTTCTGCGTCGGGCGGTCCCAATGGCCGTCGAACGGGCCGTTGTAGATGCGCTTGGGCTCGAAGAAGATCGTCGGATCATTATCCTCAATCGCCGCGATCAGCAGGCCCTTGGCGTCATAGGGCGTCGAGGGGATCACCGTCTTCACGCCCGAGACATGGGTGAAGATGCCCTCCGGCGACTGCGAATGCGTCTGCCCGCCGAAGATGCCGCCGCCGAAGGGCGAGCGCACCGTCATCGGCGCGATGAACTCCCCCGCCGAACGATAGCGCAGCCGCGCCGCCTCGCTGACGAGCTGGTCGAGCGCGGGGTAGATGTAGTCGGCGAACTGGATCTCCGGCACCGGACGCAGGCCGTACGCCCCCATGCCCACCGCGACGCCGATGATGCCGCATTCGGTGATCGGCGTGTCGAACACGCGGCGCTTGCCGTATTTCGACTGGAGCCCCGCCGTCGCGCGGAACACGCCGCCGAAATAGCCGACGTCCTCGCCCATCACGACGACGTCGGGATCGCGCTCCATCATCACGTCCATCGCGGAGTTGATCGCCTGGATCATGTTCATGCGGGTGGTGGGTTCGGTCATGCCGCGACCCCCGCCGCGCCAGCGGCTTCAAATCTCTTCTTCTCCGCGTCTCCGCGCCTCCGCGTGAACAAAAAGAAGAATGTCTCACGCGGAGGCGCGGAGACGCGGAGAGAAAGAGTGAAAGCGGCTACGCCGCGAATAAGGCCGCCCATCACTTGCGCGCCCACGGACGGCCGCTTGCCGTCTCTTCCGCGATCATCTGCGCCTGCTGTTCGCGCAAATGCCACGGCATCTCCTCGAACACGCCGTCGAACAACGTGTCGAGCGGCTGGTGCAGGCCGTGGCCGAGGATGCCGTTGGCCTCGGCCTCCTTCTGCGCGCGCTTCACGCCTTCCGCCACGTCCTTGTCCTGCGCCGCATGGCGCTCCTCGTCCCATTCGCCGATCGCGATGAGGTGCGCCTTCAGCCGCGCGACCGGATCGCCGAGCGGCCACGCGCTCGGCTCGCCCGCCGAGCGGTACTGGCCGGGGTCGTCCGAGGTCGAATGGCCTTCGACGCGGTAGGTGAAATGCTCGATCAGCGTCGGCCCCTGGTTGGTCCGCGCCCGCTCAGCCGCCCAGGCGGTGGCGGCGTAGACGGCGAGCGCGTCGTTGCCGTCGACGCGCAGCCCGGCGATGCCGTAACCGATCGCCCGCGCCGCGAATGTGGTCGATTCCGCCCCCGCGAAGCCAGAGAAGCTCGAGATCGCCCACTGGTTGTTGACGACGTTGAAGATCACCGGCGCGCGGTACACGCTCGCGAAGGTGCAGGCCGAGTGGAAGTCGCCCTCCGCCGTCGATCCCTCGCCGCACCACGCCGCCGCGATGCGCGTGTCGCCCTTGGCGGCGCTCGCCATCGCCCAGCCGACGGCCTGCGGATATTGCGTCGTCAGATTGCCCGAGATCGAGAAGAAGCTCGCGTCGCGCACCGAATACATGATGGGAAGCTGCTTGCCCTGCAGCCGGTCGCCCTTGTTCGAATAGATCTGGTTCATCATGTCGACCATCGACCAGCCGCGCGCGATCAGCAGGCCCTGCTGGCGGTACGACGGGAAGCACATATCGTCGGACGCGAGCGCGGTGGCGGCGGCGACGGAGACCGCCTCCTCGCCGGTGCATTTCATGTAGAAGCTGGTTTTGCCCTGCCGCTGCGCGCGGAACATGCGCTCGTCGAAGGCGCGCACCTCGACCATCGCGCGCAGCATCTTGCGCAGGACATCAGGTGAAAGGCGTGGGTTCCACGGGCCGACAGCCGCGTGATCCTCGTCGAGCACGCGGACGAGCTGATAGGCGAGATCGGTGAAGTCGCCCGCCGCGTCGGCGGTGTCGGGCCGCCGCGTCTCGCCGGCGGGCGGGATCGGCACGCTGGTGAAATCGACCGCGTCGCCGGGCCGGAACTTGGGCTCGGGCACGTAGAGCGACAGCGGGGGCAGGTTGGTGCGGGTCGGCTCGTCAGCCATCTCGTCTCCAAAGGGTCGCCGGGTCGCTGATGGAAACGCCCGAAATCATCTTATGCTCCGTTGTTATTATATTTCAACGGTCATGGCGAGTCTGAAGCGCGGTTGACTCTGCTGGAATTGAGAACAAAATAGGAACACACATTTGAGCGAGTCGAGTCGGTGTCAGCCAGCATAGCAGAATTGCGCGAAAGCCTGCGTGCCATCGAAGGTGATGGGCTCAAGCGCCGCCCGGTGCTGCCCTTCGGCGTCGGCGCGCTCGACGGGCGGCTGGCGTCGACCGGGCTGCGCCTCGATTCGCTGCACGAGATCGCCGCCACGACACCCGATGCCAGCGACGATGCCGCCGCGACCCTGTTCATGGCGGGCATCGCCGCGCGCGCCTGGGGGCCGGTTTTATGGGTGGTGCGTAGGCGCGATCTGTTCGCGCCGGGACTGTATCAGGCGGGGCTGGCACCCGAACGGCTGCTCTATGCCGAGGCCGCCGACGATGCCGAACTGCTCGCGCTGATGGAGGAGGGCCTGCGCCACCGGGGCCTGGGCGCCGTCGTCGGCGAGGTGCAGCGCGCGGCGATGGCGAACACGCGGCGGCTGCAGCTTGCGGCCGAGGGCGGGCGCACCATCGCGCTCCTCCAGAAACGCCATGCGCGGGAAGACAGAAACCCGCTCGCCGTGCCCTCCGCCGCCGTCACGCGCTGGCGCATCGGCAGCGCGCCGTCGGTGCCGCTGCCTGGCCATCTCGCCGAGGACGCGCTGGGGCGGGCGTGCTGGCACGTGTCGCTGGTGCGCCAGCGCGGCGGCGAACCCTTTGAAACCATCCTGGAGGCATGCGATGAAACGGGTCGCCTCGCTCTACCTGCCCGACTGGCCAATCGAAAGATTGCGTCGGGCGGAGCGGACCAACGCCAAGCAGCCTGACACGGTACAGGCTTCGCTCGATCCGCTGTTGAAGGCGGCCGCGGCGGAACAGGCGGTCGCCTGTTCTGTGCCGCGCGGCGGCGGCTGGCGGCCGGGTGCGCGCTGGGCACGGACGGACGGATCGGGTGCCGCGATGCCCGATCCCCGCCAGACCCCGCACCGCGACATCGGCCGCCGCGACGAGGCGGCCAAACCCCCGTTCCGCGCAATGCGGCCGGATGAAGCATATTCCTCCCGGGCACGGGGAGAAGGATCACGCGCTTCTTCAGCGCGTGGTGGAGGGGAAACGCCACAAGCGGATCGCTCGCGGCATGTCCCCTCCACCATCCGCTACGCGGACGGTCCCCCTCCCCGTGCCGGGGAGGAATATCCACCCTTCGTCACCAGCCTCAAGGACGGCAGCCGCCTCATCATCGGCGCGGCATGCCCGGCCGCGCAGGCGCTCGGCCTTGTCCCCGCCATGCCCATCACGCAGGCGCGCGCGCTCGTCCCCGGGCTCGACATCCGCCCGGCCGATCGTGAAGGCGACCAGACCGATCTGACCCGCCTCGCCATCACCGCCGCGCGCCGCTGGGCACCGATCGTCGCCTTTTCCGGGCCCGACGGGCTGTTCCTCGACGTCACCGGCACCGCGCATCTGTTCGGCGGCGAGGCACGGATGGCGCGGCGGATCGTGCGGCTGATGGCGCGGCTCGGCTTCACCGCGCGCGTCGCGGTTGCCGACACGACGGGCGCGGCCTGGGCTATGGCGCGTTACGGACGCGACGCGCTGACCATCGTCGCCCCAGCCGCCCATATCGACGCGCTCGCCCCGCTTCCGCTCGCCGCGCTGCGCCTCGATTCCAGGGCGGTCGACGCGCTTCTCCACCTCGGCGTCGATAGCGTGGGGCAGCTTGCGGCGATGCCGCGCGCGCCGCTCGTCCGCCGCTTCGGCGGCGCGATTGCGCTACGGCTCGATCAGGCGAGCGGCCGCGTCGCCGAGCCGCTCGATCCCGTCGTGCCCGCCGAGCCGATCGCCGCCGTTCAGCGCTTCGCCGAGCCGATCGCCACTGCCGAGGCCATCGAACACTGGCTGGGGCAGCTCATGCCGCGTCTCGTCACCGCGCTCGCCGATGCCGGCAAGGGCGTGCGCGCGATCGAGCTCGTCGCCGACCGGATCGACGGCGTGCCGCAGCGGCTCACGATCGGTCTCGCCCGGCCGAGCCGCGACGGGCCGCACATGCTGCGCCTCATCACGCGTCGCATCGAGGAGATCGCGCCCGGCTACGGCATCGACGCGCTGGCGCTGCACGTCCGCCGCGCCGATCCACTCGGGGCGCAGCCTTTCGAGGAGCGGCTCGAAGACAAACCCACCGACATCGCACCTTTGGTCGATGCGCTCGCCAATCGCATCGGCGAGAAACGGCTGTGGCGGATGCGCCCGGTCGAAAGCGACGTGCCCGAACGCTCGCTTGCCCCCGCCCCGCCGCTCGATCCGCCGCCCCGCCCTGACCAGCGCCTGAAGGCCGACGACGTCCGCCGCCTCAGCCGCACCGAGGCACCCCATCCATGGCACCCGCGCTGGCCGCGCCCCGCGCGCCTGCTGCGCCGCCCGGAACTGCTGGATCACGTCATCGCCGAACTGCCCGATCAGCCGCCGCGCCGCTTCGACTGGCGCGGGGAAACGCACCGCGTGATCCGCGCCGACGGGCCCGAGCGCATCCTCGGCGAATGGTGGCTGCGCACGAGCGAGGCGCAGAGTGTGCGCGATTATTTCCGCGTCGAGGACGAGGCCGGCCGTCGCTTCTGGCTGTTCCGCCGCGGCGACGGCGAACGTCCCGAAACCGGCGACCTCGCCTGGTTCATCCACGGCGCATTCGGATGAGCGCCCTTCTTCGCGGCGCGGCCGCTTTCGCTCTTTCTCTCCGCGTCTTCGCGCCTCCGCGTGAAACACTCTTCTTTCTTACGCGGAGGCGCGGAGACGCGGCGGGGTTTCGCACATGACCTACTGCGAGCTTCAGGTCACGACGCACTATTCGTTCCTGCGCGGCGCATCCTCGCCCGAAGAACTGTTCTCGGTCGCCGCGGCGATGGGCATGCCGGCGATGGCCGTGACCGATCGCAACTCGGTAGCGGGCGTGGTGCGCGCGCTTTACGCCTGCGACGAGATCGAGAAAGCCGGCGTCGAGATCCGCTCGATCCCCGGCTGCCGGCTCGATCTGGTCGACGGCGCATCGCTGCTGGTCTGGCCGGAGGACCGCGCAGGTTGGGGCCGCCTCACCCGTCTGCTGACGCTCGGCAAGAGCCGCGCCAATGCCCAGAAGGGCGAGAAGGGCCAGTGTTTCCTTCATTGGGAGGATGTTGCGGAGTACGCGCAGGGCCTCGTCGCCGCGCTCGTCCCCGGCCTCACCGACCTCGGCGATCCGCTACAACTGCGCTGGATGGCGGACATTTTCGGGCACACGCACGGCCATCTCTGCCTGACGCAACACCGCCGCCCCGACGAAGCCCCCCGCCTCGCCGCGCTTGCCGAAGCCGCGCGCACCCACGGCCTAACCCCGCTCGCGACTGGCGACATATTGTACGACACGCCCGATCGCCGCATGCTGCAGGACGTCGTGACGGCGATCCGCGAGAAATGCACGATCGACGATCTCGGCCACCGCCGCACCCGCAGCGCCGACCGCCATCTCAAGAGCCCGCAGGAAATGGCCCGCCGCTTCCGCCGCTACCCGCAAGCGGTGGCGGCAAGTGCCGCGATCGCGGAACGGTGCCGGTTCACGTTGCGGGATCTGGAGCATCAGTATCCAGAAGAAAACGTCTTTCAAAGTAAGACGCCGCAGCAAGCCCTCGAGGCCTTGTCCCGGAGCGGACTGAAGCAAAAATTCGGGGCCTATCCGCCCAAAGCCTATGCCGATCTGCTGGATTACGAACTGAAGCAGGTCGCCAAGATGGAGTATGCACCTTATTTTCTTACCGTGAACTCGATCGTGCAGTTTGCGCGTAGCCAGCAAATCCTGTGTCAGGGCCGCGGTTCGGCCGCCAATTCGGTCATCTGCTTCGTACTCGGCATTACCTCGATCGATCCGATCAAGCATCAATTACTCTTCGAGCGCTTCATCTCGACGGAGCGCAAGGAGCCGCCCGATATCGACGTCGATTTCGAACACGAGCGGCGCGAAGAAGTGATCCAGTGGATCTACGAGCAATACGGCCTTGATCACGCCGCGCTGACGGCGGTGGTCAGCCGCTTCCGCTCGCGTGGCGCGATTCGAGAGGTCGGCAAGGCGCTCGGCCTGCCCGAGGACATGACCGCCGGCCTCGCCAGCCAGGTGTGGGGTTGGTCGAACGACGGCGTTCCCGACAAGCATGTCGCCGCGCTCAATCTCGACGCTACCGATCACCGCCTGGCGCTGGCGCTGCAATTGGCGCGCGAACTGATCGGTACGCCGCGCCACCTCTCGCAACATCCCGGCGGATTCGTGCTGACACGCGACACGCTGCACGATCTCATGCCCGTAGAGCCCGCCGCGATGATCGACCGCCGCGTCGTCGAGTGGGAGAAAACCGACATCGAATATCTCGGCTTCATGAAGGTCGATATCCTCGGCCTCGGCATGCTGGGCTGCATGCGCCGTTGCTTCGATCTGCTCGCCGAACACAAGCAGGTCTTGCTGAATCTGGCATCTCCGACTCTGCAGGACGATGACGGACCGACCTTCGAAATGATCCGTCAGGCCGATACGCTCGGCGTGTTCCAGATCGAAAGCCGCGCCCAGATGTCGATGCTGCCGCGCATGAAGCCGATCGATTTCTACGACATCGCGATCCAGGTGGCGATCGTCCGGCCCGGCCCGATCCAGGGCAATATGGTCCATCCTTATCTGAAGCGGCGGGAGAATCCCGATCTCGTCGATTATCCGTCGCCGGCGCTTGAGGAAGTCCTTAAAAAGACGCTCGGCGTGCCGCTTTTCCAGGAACAGGCAATGCAGGTCGCGGTCAAAGGCGCGGGCTTCGAACCCGCCGAAGCCGACCGCCTGCGCCGCGCGATGGCGACCTTCAAGTCGAGCGGCGATATCGGCGAGTTCGGCCCTAAACTGATCGAAGGCATGCTGGCGAATGGCATTTCGCTCGAATTTGCCGAACGGCTGGTCGCGCAGATCAAGGGCTTCAGCAATTACGGCTTTCCCGAAAGCCATGCGGCGAGCTTTGCCAAGATCGCGGTCGCCTCGTCCTGGATGAAATGCCACCATCCCGATGTCTTCTGCGCGGCCCTGCTCAACGCGCAACCAATGGGCTTCTACGCCCCCGCACAGTTGGTCCGCGACGCCCGCGCGCACGGTGTCGAGGCGCTGCCAGTGTGTATCAACGAGAGCGACTGGGATACGCGCATGGCGGATGCCGAGCCGAACGAGCGGCCTTTGCTGGCGGCCTTTTGCGGCACGGATGCGGATTGGATGAGCCTCAGGCCGGTACGGCTGGGCATGCGGATCGTTCAGGGCCTGGCGATCGCCGATGCCGTGAAAATTCTTGAGGCGCGCCGCGCCGGCGGCCCGTTCGTTTCGGTCGAAGACGTCTGGCGCCGCGCCGGCGTGAAGCCTGCGGCCCTGGAGCACCTGGCGAGGGCGGATGCGTTCCAGGGCTTCGGCATCAACCGGCGCGAGGCGCTGTGGCAGATAAAGGCATGGGGATTGGCGCCACTCGATCTGTTCACAGCCGCCGACGCGCGTCTGGGCGAAACCGTGCCCGAAAGCGCAGAGCCAGTGGTGATGCTGAAACCGCTGACCGCAGGGCGCGAGGTCGTCGAGGATTACCGCGCGACGCAACTCTCGCTGCGCGCCCACCCCGTCTCGTTCCTGCGCAACCGGCTGAGCGCGCGGCGGATCGTTAGATGCGGAGACCTGATGGCGATGAAGGACGGCGACCGCGTCGAAGTGGCAGGCCTCATCCTTGTTCGCCAGCGGCCCGGCAGCGCCAACGGCGTCGTTTTCGTGACACTTGAGGACGAAACCGGCATCGCCAACGCCGTTCTATGGGCAGATCGGTTCGAAGCCAATCGCCGCACGATCATGACCGCGACGATGCTCGCCATCCGCGGCAAGGTTCAGCGCGAAGGAATCGTCATCCACGTCGTTGCAGAGCAGATGACCGATCTGACGGGGTGGCTGCGGCAGGTCGGCGATCTCGATCTGCCGCGCATGACGGCGCCCGGCGACGGCGCGACGCACGGCGGAACGATAGATCCGCGCGATCGCAAGCAGGCTTGGCCGAAACAACGCGCCGCCGAGGCCTGGCCGCCCCGCAGCACGGACACGATTCCGGTCAAATCCCGCAATTTCCATTGAGCCACACCATGTTCACGCCCCCCAAACTTTACGTCATGATCAAGCCGCCCGAGGCTTCGCGCCGTCAGACCTGTGGTTGCCGCATCGCGAACAGGCTCGACGAACATTACGATCCGGCACGGTTTCACAGCACGATGCTGCGGCTCGGCAGCGAACTGGACTGGCCGCCGGCTGCGCTCGCACGCCTGTCGGAGACGTTCGACGCGGTTCGCTTCGATCCGTTCGCAATTACTTTCGACCAGATCGAGGCCGTATCCTGCGCGGCGCCAAGGGCTCGGCTGCGACGCGCTTTCACGCGACGCTTCGCAAGCATGCGCAAGGCTGCGGCGTGCAGCTTCCCGAACACACTTTCTGGCTGCACATGACGCTCGCCTACGAAGGCCCGGCGATCGCCGGCATCCGCAAGCTCGAGTCCGCCATTGGCTGGACGGTCGACGAGTTCCTGCTGATCCGCAGCGGCCATGGCCGGCACGACCTGCTCGGCCGCTGGCCGCTTTTCGTGCGGCAGGGTTCGCTTTTCTAACCCGCCACCACCTGCTCGATCACCCCGAAGATCGGATGATGCTTGTCGTCCTCGGCCCAGATGCGAACGGTGTCGCCCGCTTTCAGGAACGGCGTCTTCGCGGCGCCGCCGCCGATCGTCTCGACGCTGCGCAATTCGGCGAGGCAGGAATAGCCGACGCCGCCTTCGCTCACCGGCTTGCCCGGCCCTCCGTCCGCGCCGCGGTTCGAGACGGTGCCAGAGCCGATGATCGTCCCCGCCGCCAGCGCGCGCGTCTTGGCGGCATGGGCGATCAGCGCGCCGAAATCGAAGGTCATGTCCTCGCCCGCATCGGCGCGGCCGAGCGGCGCACCGTTCACATCGACGTGCAGCTTGCGGTGCAGCTTGCCGTCCCGCCACCAGTCGCCGAGCGCATCGGGCGTCACCAGCACCGGCGACAGCGCGCTCGCGGGCTTGGACTGGAAGAAGCCGAAACCCTTGGCAAGTTCGTCGGGGATCAGCCCGCGCAGCGACACGTCGTTGGCGAGGCCGACCAGGCGGATCGCCGCCAGCGCCTCCTCACGGCTCGCGCCCTGCGCCACGTCGCCCGTAATCACCACGATCTCCCCCTCGAGGTCCGCGCCCCAGGCCTCGTCCGCCAGCGGGATCGGGTCGCGCGGGCCGAGAAACCCGTCCGATCCGCCCTGATAGATCAGCGGATCGGTCCAGAAGCTCTCGGGCAATTCCGCTCCGCGCGCCTGCCGCACCAGCGCGACGTGGTTCACATAGGCCGATCCGTCCGCCCATTGATATGCGCGCGGCAGGGGTGCCGCCGCCTCGCGCTCGTGGAAGCGGCGCATCGGGATCGCCTCATGCTCGAGGTCGGTCTGCAGATTGGCGAGATCGGGCGCGATCCGCTCCCAATCGTCGAGCGCGGCCTGCAGCGTCGGCGCGATATGCGCGGCATCGGCGTACCAGGCGAGATCGTTCGAGACGACGACGAGGCGGCCATCGCGGCCTCCTTTCAGGCTTGCGAGTTTCATCGGCGCTCTCCTGCTATTGTTTGGAAGGGGAGCATAAGCCTCTCCGGCGGCGGGGCCACCCCAGAAATCGCGAAAGATTTGCGCGTCGGATTTGCCCTGCCGCCTCGCCCTCGCTAGGGGCGGAGGATGGAACCGCAGGTCGGCATCATCATGGGCAGCACCTCCGATTGGGAGACGATGCACCATGCCGCCGATCTGCTCGGCGAACTCGGCGTCGCGCACGAAAGCAAGGTGGTCTCCGCGCACCGCACGCCGCAACGGCTCTACGATTATGCGGGTGCAGCGGCGGGGCGCGGGCTCAGGGTCATCATCGCCGGCGCGGGCGGCGCCGCGCACCTGCCCGGCATGACGGCGGCAATGACGCACCTGCCGGTGCTCGGCGTGCCGGTACAGTCGAAGGCGTTGGACGGCGTCGATAGCCTCTATTCGATCGTCCAGATGCCTGCCGGCATCCCCGTCGGCACGCTCGCCATCGGCAAGGCGGGCGCGAAGAACGCGGCGCTCTTGGCGGCGGCGATCCTCGCGCTGTCGGACGATGCGCTCTCGCAGCGGCTGCAGGCCTGGCGCGCGGCGCAGACGGACAGCGTCGCGATCGATCCGGCCTAGTCCCAACATCCGTTCGCCCTGAGCTTGTCGACCCAAAGGGCGAGCTTGCTCAACGGCTGCCTTTCTTCTTAGCGGGCAAAGAAGAACAGGGCTTCGACAAGCTCAGCCCGAACGGAAGCCAGGAACTGACCATGCAAGCCCTCCCTCCCGGTTCCACCATCGGCATCCTCGGCGGCGGGCAGCTCGGGCGGATGCTTGCGGTCGCAGCCGCGCAGCTCGGCTATCGCACCCACGTCCTCGCGCCCGATGCGGAGAGCGTGGCGGCGCAGACCGCCTCCAGCTTCACGCGCGCCGATTATCACAGCCGCATCGTGCTCGACGAATTCGCCGCCATCGCCGACGTCGTGACCTACGAATTCGAGAATATCGCGCTCGACCCGATCGTCTATCTCGCCGCCAAGGTGCCCGTGCATCCCGCGCCCGCGGCGCTCGGCGTCGCTCAGGACCGGGCCGAGGAAAAGACCTTCGTCGCCGAGCTCGGCGGGCGGACCGCGCCGTGGGCGAAGATCGAGAGCCTCGAGGATCTCCGCACCGCGCTCGCCGATATCGGTACGCCCGCCATCCTCAAGACGTTGCGGCTCGGCTACGACGGCAAGGGCCAGGTCCGCATCCACGATGCGGCGGAGACCGAGGCGGCGTGGGAGGCCATCGGCCAGCGCCCCGCCATCCTCGAAGGCTTCGTGCCGTTCAGCCACGAATTCTCGATCCTGCTCGTACGCCGCGGCGACGGCGCGATGGTGAGCTATCCGCCGCCGTGGAACCAGCATGAGGACGGCATCCTCGCCCGCTCCACCCTGCCCGCGCCCGCGGAGATCGCGTCGCAATGGGGCGAGGCGGCGGCGCTGGCGGGGCGTATCGCCGACCGGCTCGGCTATGTCGGCGTGCTGGCCTGCGAGTTCTTCGCGGGCAGGGACGGGCCCGTTTTCAACGAGATGGCGCCGCGCGTCCACAATTCGGGCCACTGGACGATCGAGGGCGCCGTCACCTCGCAGTTCGAGAATCACATCCGCGCGATCTGCGGACTGCCGCTCGGCGATACGGGGCTGACCGCGCCGAGCGTGGCGATGGAAAATCTGATCGGCGAAGCGGCGAACGGGTGGGAGGCGATCCTCGCCGATCCGGGCGCACACCTCCACCTCTACGGCAAGGAGGTCCGCCCCGGTCGCAAGATGGGCCACGTCACCCGGCTGGGCCGCGGCTGACGCGGCAACGCAACGGCAAGTATTCCCGCGATAGGATATGGGGGATGAACGCCCCCGTCTCCTCCCTTCAGTTTGTCGAGACCGACGCTTTCGCTGCGGCGACTTCGGCTTTCAACGAATGGCGCGGGCGCTGCATCGCTTCCTTCGCATCGGCGGAAGCCGCCGCCAGCGAGGCCCTGCTCGCGCTTGTGAAACAGGGCCGCCCGATCAAGCCGCCGCCGCCGGTCGGGGCGAGATACGACCTGCTCGCCGCGGCACTGGAGGGCGTGGAAGGGGCAGCGCCGGCGCTCGCGGCGCTCGCCGCTTTCCGGAAGCGGGATACGTTGCGCCACTTCCTCACGCACGGCGCGGCGCGGATCGCGCTGGATCGCAAGGGAAGATGGCTGGCCGTCCTGACGATGATCGAGCTTGGTGGCGGAAATAGCGACCGCCGGATTCTTGTCGTCGATCAGGACGACATCGCCGCGCGTGCGCGCGATCTCCATGCCGACATGCAACGGCTGGTCGCCCACCTGAGAAGATTCTTCGGCACGGCGTAACGACACCGCTGTCCTACACGCCGGCGATCGGCGATAACGCACCCGCTCTTTGAAAACGTCAGCCCCCGGCGCACTCGGTTCGTCGCATTTTCGCCTGCGATTTGCGTTACCTTCGTTACCTTCGCCGCCTGCGTACAGCGAATCAGGCTTTCGAAGCGATCCACTCGTTGCCCACGCGCTCCAGAATTTCCAGCGGCACGCGGCCGCAGCCGAGCACGGCCTCGTGGAAATCCTTGATGTCGTATTTCGCGCCCAGCTTCGCCTGCGCCGCCGCGCGCAGCTTCACGAAGGTGGCGTGGCCGAGCTTGTAGCTGCACGCCTGCCCCGGATTGGCGCAGTAACGGTCGATCTCGCGCTCCGCGAAGCCCGGCGCCTCGCCGAGCTCGGTCACGAACTGCGCCATCGCCTTCTCGCGACTCCATTTGAAATGGTGCAGCCCGGTATCGACGACGCAGCGCTGCGCGCGGAACAGCGCCTCCTTCAGATAGCCGATCACCCCCAGCGGATCATCGTCGTACATGCCGATCTCGTCCGCCACCTGTTCGGCGTAGAGCGCCCACCCCTCCGCATAGCCCGAGAAGCCGATCGTCTTGCGGATCAGCGGCAGGTTGGTGTTCGACAGCGCCAGTCCACCCTCGAACTGATGCCCCGGCAGGCCCTCGTGATAGATCACCGTCGGCAGCATGAATTTCGGCCATTCCGCCGAATCCTGCAGGTTGAAATAGACGAAGCCCGGCCGCGATCCGTCGAGCGACGGCGCCTGGCTGAAGGCCGATGACGCACCTGCCTCATTCTCCTTGGGCACGCGCCGCACTTCGAACGTGTAGGAGGGCACGCGCTTGAACACGCGCGGCAGCCGCGTCCGCACCGCCGCCAGCCGGTCGTTGCAGAAGGCGATCGCCGCCGCCTTGCCCTCGTCGGTATTGGGATAGAGCTGTCCGGGCTGCTGGAAGAGCGCGGCGATGCGCTCGCCGGTCGTGCCCTTGGTCAGCCCCGCCTTGACGAGCAGCGGCTCGATCCGCGCGACGATCTCGCGCGCCTGTTCGAGCCCGAATGTGTGGACCTCCTCGGGCGTGAAGCGCGTCGTCGTGCTGGCGGCAAGCGCCGTGCGGTAGAAGGCGTCGCCCTGCGGCAGCTTCCACACGCCCGCATCGTGCGTGGCGCGGCTGCGCACCGCGCGCACTTCGTCGATCTGGCGGTCGAGCGCCGGCAGCACCCGCTCGGTGTAGATCTTCGCGGCATCGGCGGCGAAGCGATCGCCCAGCCCCTTCGCCTTCGCCCGCGCCGCGAGCGACTTCACCACCGTCGCGGTATCGGCGGGCACGTGCGCGAGGCCCATCTGCGTCAGCGTCTTGTCGAGCAGGAAATCGGGCGGGACGACGCCCGCAGCGACATCGTGCTTCAGCCGCGCGGTGTTCGCGTCGAGCTGTCCCGCATAGGCCGTGAGCCGCGCGAGATAGGCGTCGGCATCGCCCGCCGTGTCGATCGGGTGCTTGGTGTCGAGGAAACTCGGCGTCGATTGATACGCGCCGTTCTGCTGGCTGATGACATAAGGCGAGGAGCCGCCGCCGCCGAAATCATATTTCTGCAAGCCCGCGGCGGATTCGCGCGTGTAGAGTACGGTGTCGTAATTGATACGGTCGGTGGCCGACAGCTTCGCGGGATCGAGCGCGCGCAGCCGCTTGAGCTGGTCCTGCGTCTGTGTGCGCTGCGCCGCGCGGCCCGCGTCGCTTTCATCGCTCAGCTTGCCGCGCAGATCGGCGTTGACACCCTTGTCGAGCCCCAGCAACGTCGCGCTCTCCGGCCGCAGCCGCAAACTCTCCTGAAACAGCGTGTCGAACAGAATGGCGAGCTCCGCGCCTGCATCCGCCCGCGCGCTTCCCGGCGCGAACGCCAGCGCGCCCGCAGCGGCACCGCCGAGCAGGACCGTCCGGCGATCGACCTCCGCCATCAGGACACCCGGCTGCCCGACATCGGGAAGTTGCCGAAACCGCCCGCGCTGACGCTGCCCGTCATCGCATCGCCCTCTACGGTCGCGGTGCAATCGAGCGTCATCGGCATCGGCACCTTGGTCTTCATCTGCCAGCGCAGCGTATCACCCTCGATCACGCCGCCGTCCACGTCGAGCGAGCCCATCGCGCCGCTGACGACCGCGCTGAAGCCGTTCCCCGCGCTCGTGATCGCGACCGTCGCACGCTGATCGCCGATCGGCGTGCGCACCACGATTTCCCAGCTTCCATCAACTCCAGACACACGCATTCTCCTTGGATAATCAGCGCAGGCTGCCGACCGCAGCGGCGGGCAGCACGGTGACGGGCAGGCCGATCCCGTCGAGCTGCGGCTTCACGATCTTGGCGTCGCCGACCACGACCCACACCGCCTTGGTCGGATCGACCGCAGCACGGATCGCGGCGTTGAGCTGCGGCAGCGTCAGCGCGCGGTATTTCTGCGTGATCGTCGCGTAATAATCGTCGGGCCGCTTGAACAGGTCGTTTGCCTGCATCGCGCTGAGCAATGCGTTCGACGTCTCGAAGCTGCCCGGCAGCGAGCGCGTGCCGCCGGCAATGGCACGGTCGAACTCCACCTGCGTCATCGGTGCGGTGCCGACATAGCCGCTCAGCTCCTTGCGCAATTCCACGATCGCGGGGCCGGTCTTGTCGGCCTGGACCGGGGCGTTGACGAAATACGGTGCGGCATGTTCGTCGCGGACGAAACTGCCGCTGGCGCCATAGGCCCAATGCTTGTTCTCGCGGAGATTCATGTTGATACGCGCGAGGAAGCCGCCGCCGAGCGCATCGTTGGCGGTGGTGAGCGGAAGGAAATCGTCGCTGTTGGAGAGCGCCGTCGGCACCGCGCCGATGATCACCGATTGCGGCGAATCGGGGCGGTCGATCAGCACGATGCGCGGGCTGGAGGCCTTGGTCGCCTGATCGAACGCCTTCACGCCGGGCGCCCCCGTTCCCTTCCAGTCGCCGAAGCCGCGATCGAGCGCGGCCTTCACGTCGGCGAGCGGCAGGTCGCTGACGACGAAGATCTTGAGCTTCTCGGGCCGGAACCACGCCTGATGGAAAGCGATCAGATCGTCGCGAGTGAGCTTTGCGACGGCGGCCGGATCGCCCGCCCCCGCCGCCTTGGCATAGGGCGAGCCCGGCCCGTAGATCAGCTTCGGCAGCACGCGGCGGCCGAGCGAGCCCGGATCGGTCAGCTCCTGCGCGATGCCGGCGAGCTGGGCGTTGCGCAGCCGCTCGACCTCGGCGGGCGAGAAGGCGGGATGGCGGACCATGTCGGCGAGCAGATCGACCGCCGGGGCGAGATTGGCGCTCGGCGCGGCGACATAGGCGGTAGACCGGTCCGATCCCATGCCCATGCCGATCGACGCGCCGAGCCGCTCCTTCGTCTCGGCGATCTGGATCGAGTTGAGCGTCTCCGTGCCCTCGTCGAGCATGCCGAGCATCAGCGATTCGGTGCCGAGCTTGCCGGGCACGTCGGCGGCGACACCTGCGTCGAAGCTGAGAATGGCGCGCGTGAAGGGCACGGCGGTGCGCTGCGCATAGACCAGCTCAACGCCGTTGCTGAGCTTCGTGCGCTCGACCTTGGGATAGACAAGGTCCTGCAGCGCGCCGGCGGCAGGCATCGCCCCGCGCGTGCCGGTGAACGGCGGATCCTTCACCTCAGGCTTGGGCGGCGTCACCGTTTCGGCATAAGCCTCGCGCGCGCCGGGTTCGATCGTCAGCGAAAACACCGGGCGGGAGAGCCATTTCTTCGCGGCCGCCTGCACGCTTTGCGGCGTGGTGGCGGCGAGATCGGCGAGCTGCTTCTTGTAGAAGCCGGGATCGTTCGAATAAAGCGCGCCCTCCGCCAGCGTCGCCGCCTTGCCGCGCCCGCCGACCTGCTCGAGACCGGCGATGGTGCCGGACACCTCGCGCGTGACGTAGCGGTCGACCTCGTCCTTGGTCGGCCCATGCGCGAGGAAATCGGCGATCAGCGCATCGAGCCGCGTGGCGACGGTCGCTGGATCGACACCCGGCTTCACGACCGCGCTGATGGTGAAATAGCCGAGTTGAGAGAAGCTGGAGTTGGAGGCGTTGACGTTGACCGCGAGCTTCTCGCCACGCACCAGCGCATTGTCGAGGCGGCTGCTGGCGAGCCCGCCGAGCACGCCCGCCGCGACGTCGAGCGCGGTCGAATCCTTGTCGCTGAGACCCGGCACCGTCCAGGCACGCACCAACATCGTCGCCGCGACACGGTCCTTCGTGACGACCGATTTCGGCGCGGCGAGCGTCGGGATCGTCACCTGCGGCACGACGTTCTGCGGCCCGCGCGGGATCGCGCCGAAATATTTCTCGACGAGCGGCCTGGCCGTCGCCTCGTCGATGTCGCCGGCCAGCACCAGCACGGTGTTGTTGGGCCCGTAGTGATCCTTGAACCAGCTCTTCACATCGTCGAGGCTGGCGGCGTCGAGATCGGCCATCGATCCAATCGTGGTGTGGCCGTAAGGATGATCGGCCGGAAACAGCCCCTCCAGCAGCTTGTACTGGAACAAACCGTAGGGGCGGTTGTCGCCCTGGCGCTTCTCGTTCTGGACGACTCCGCGCTGCTTATCGAGGCGGCCCTGCGTGACGACGCCGAGCAGATAGCCCATCCGGTCGCTTTCGAGGAACAAAGTACGGTCGAGCGCGGTCTTGGGCACCGTCTCGAAATAATTGGTGCGGTCGAAATAGGTCGAGCCGTTCATGTCGGTGCCGCCGACCTGCTTGAGCGGCTCGTAGAAATCGCTCTGCGCATTCTCGCTGCCGTTGAACATCAGATGTTCGAACAGATGTGCGAAGCCGGTCTTGCCCTTGGGCTCGAACTTGGAGCCGACGTTGTACCAGACCGACACCGCGACGACCGGCGCCTTGCGGTCGGTATGGACGACCACGCGCAGGCCGTTCGCCAGCGTGAACTGCGTGTAGGGGATGTCGACCTGCTTGATCAGCGCGGCGACGGGCGCGGGCTTGGCGGCAGGTTTGGGAGCGGTTTGTGCGAGAGCAGGCTGCGCACTGGCGATGATGGTGGCGAGCGACAACGTGAGCAGCCTTGTCTTCATGGTGATCCTCCCGGGGGTGCCCTGCTATAGGACTCGCGCCGCCCGACGCAATCACCCCTGGTCCGTCGTCACGCCGCGATAGCTGTCGATCGTCTCGAACATCCGCGTCAGCGCCACCCGCTCGTCGGCGCTGAGTTCGGGCCGCCAGATTTCGAACAGCAGGACGACGCGCGTTTCGGTGCCGCGATTCCAGGCCTCATGCTGGAACGAATCGTCGAAGATCAACGTCTCGCCCGCGCGCCATTCGCGTGTCTCGGCGCCGACGCGGAGGGCGCAGCCAGGCGGAGCGATCAGCGGCAGGTGGCAGATCAGGCGCGTGTTAAGCAGCCCGTGATGCGGGCGGATGTGCGTGCCGGGCTTGAGCAGCGAGAAGAGCGCGGTCGGCGAACGCCCGGCGATTTCCGGCATCGGCGCGTGGCGCAGCGCGGCGAGGGTGGCGGGGCAATTCGGTTCGACCGGCAGGCCGGAGCGGTAGAGATAGCGCGCGCCCCAGCTCGGATCGCCGAGCAACGGATTGGCCGGCGCGGGGCGGCCGGGCGTGCGATCGACATACGGATCGAACCCGCCGCTCTGCATTGTGGTCAGCAACTCGCCGCGGATCGCCTCCGTCTCGGCTTCCAGCGCGGGCAGCCAGTCGAATTCGGCGCGCTCGAAAAAGGCGCGCTGGGCGAGGCCGGGGAAATAGAACATCGACGGTTGCTGGAGGTAGACCTCGCTGCGCCCCAGCAGCAGGTCGAGCGCGGCGCGGACGCGCGCGCCCGCCGCGCCGTTTGCCAACCCGGCCTCGGCGATACCGCGTTCGAGATGATCGGCGAAGCGGCGCGCGGCGGCGGCGATGAAGACCTCGCCCTGCCGCAGGCGCGGGAACAGCGCGGGGTCGACGCGCGCGCCGGGCTGCGTCGCGGTGTTGAGCGCGGTCTGGTAGAAGCTCTGTGCCGCGCGGTCGTCGCCGTGCCGCGCCTTCAGTTCGGCCATCGCCAGCAGGCTCGGCATGTGGCGCGGGTCGGCGATCAGCCGCTGGTTGAGGGCGGTAACTTCTGGATCCTCGCGCATATCGGCCATCATGCGACTCCTCTTGTGTGACAAAAGTGCAACACTATATGCGCTGCCGAAAAGGAGGGATCATCCACCCCATGAACCTGGAAAAATTCACCGACCGCGCCAAGGGCTTTCTGCAATCGGCGCAGACCGTCGCGATCCGCATGAGCCACCAGCGCATCGCGCCCGAGCATCTGCTGAAGGCGCTGCTCGAGGACGAGCAGGGCATGGCATCGGGCCTGATCGCATCGGCCGGGGGCGACGCGAAGCGCGCGCTGTCCGAAACCGACCTGGCGCTGGCGAAGATTCCCGCCGTGTCGGGATCGGGCGCGCAGGCATCGCCCGGCGTGGACAATGATCTCGTCCGCGTGCTCGATAGCGCCGAGCAGATCGCGCAGAAGGCGGGCGACAGCTTCGTCACTGTGGAACGGCTGCTGGTCGCGCTGGCGCTCTCGCTCAACACGGCGGCGGGCAAGGCGCTCAAGACGGCGGGCGTGACTCCCGAAGCGCTCAACACCGCGATCAACGCGCTGCGCGGCGGCCGCACCGCCGACACGGCGGGCGCGGAGGACCGCTACGACGCGCTCAAGAAATTCGCGCGCGACCTGACGCAGGCGGCGCGCGACGGCAAGCTCGATCCGGTCATCGGCCGCGACGAGGAAATCCGCCGCACGATCCAGATCCTTGCGCGGCGCACCAAGAACAACCCCGTCCTCATCGGTGAACCCGGCGTCGGCAAGACCGCCATCGCGGAAGGCCTCGCGCTGCGCATCGCCAATGGCGACGTGCCCGACACGCTCAAGGACCGCACGCTGATGGCGCTCGACATGGGCAGCCTGATCGCCGGCGCGAAATATCGCGGCGAGTTCGAGGAGCGGCTCAAGGGCGTGCTCGACGAGGTGAAGGCCGGCGAGGGCGATATCGTGCTGTTCATCGACGAGATGCACACGCTGATCGGCGCGGGCAAATCCGAAGGTGCGATGGACGCGGGCAATCTGCTCAAGCCCGCGCTCGCGCGCGGCGAGCTGCACTGCGTCGGCGCGACCACGCTCGACGAATATCGCAAGTACGTCGAGAAAGACCCGGCGCTCCAGCGGCGCTTCCAGCCGGTGTTCGTCGGCGAGCCGACGGTCGAGGACACGATCTCGATCCTGCGTGGCCTCAAGGAGAAATACGAGCTCCATCACGGCGTGCGTATCACCGACGGCGCGATCGTCGCGTCGGCGACGCTCGGCAACCGCTACATCACCGACCGCTTCCTGCCCGACAAGGCGATCGACCTGATGGACGAGGCCGCCAGCCGCATCCGCATGGAGGTCGAGTCGAAGCCCGAGGAGATCGAGACGCTCGACCGCCGCATCATCCAGCTCAAGATCGAGCGCGAGGCGCTGAAGCGCGAAAGCGATGCGGCGTCGAAGGACCGGCTGACGACGCTTGAGGCCGATCTCGCCAATCTCGAACAGCAATCGGCCGAGCTGACGACGCGCTGGCAGGGCGAAAAGGACAAGATCGCCGGCGAGGCGAAGCTGAAAGAACAGCTCGACGCCGCGCGGCTCGAGGTCGAACAGGCGCAGCGCGCCGGCGATCTCGGCAAGATGGCCGAGCTCAATTACGGCACCATCCCCGCGCTCACCAAGCAGCTCGAGGAAGCGCAGGGCGCGACCAAGGGCGCGATGCTGCGCGAGGAAGTCACCGCCGACGACATCGCCTCGGTCGTGAGCAAATGGACCGGCATCCCGATGGAGCGGATGCTGGAGGGCGAACGCTCCAAGCTGCTCCAGATGGAGGACGCGATCGGCAAGCGCGTGATCGGCCAGGCGGCCGCCGTGCGCGCCGTCTCCACCGCCGTGCGGCGCGCGCGCGCGGGGCTGCAGGATCCGAACCGGCCGATGGGATCGTTCCTGTTCCTGGGCCCCACCGGCGTCGGCAAGACAGAGCTGACCAAGGCGCTGGCGGAGTTCCTGTTCGACGATCCGACCGCGATGGTGCGCATCGACATGAGCGAGTTCATGGAAAAGCATGCGGTCGCGCGGCTGATCGGTGCCCCGCCCGGCTATGTCGGCTATGAGGAAGGCGGCGTGCTGACGGAAGCCGTACGGCGCAGGCCCTATCAGGTGATCCTGTTCGACGAGGTCGAGAAGGCGCACGGCGACGTGTTCAACGTGCTGCTGCAGGTGCTCGACGACGGGCGGCTGACCGACGGGCAGGGCCGCACGGTCGATTTCACCAACACGATCATCGTGCTGACCTCGAACCTCGGCTCGCAATTCCTGACGACGCTGGAGGACGGGCAGGACGTTGCCGCGGTCGAGCCGCAGGTGATGGAGATCGTGCGCGGGCATTTCCGCCCCGAATTCCTCAACCGGCTCGACGAGATCGTGCTGTTCCACCGGCTGGGGCAGAGCGAGATGGCGCCGATCGTCGACATCCAGGTCGCCCGGCTCGACAAGCTGCTGGCGGACCGCAAGGTGTCGCTGGAACTGACCGAGGGCGCACGCACCTGGCTGGGGCGGGTCGGCTACGATCCGGTCTACGGTGCGCGCCCGCTGAAGCGGGCCGTGCAGCGCTACCTGCAGGATCCGCTGGCGGACCTCATCCTGCGCGGCGAGGTAAAGGACGGCGCGACGGTGAAGGTGGACGAAGGCGACGGCAAGCTGGAGCTGGTGGTGGGGTAAACGGGGAAGCAGGGCGGCATCCGCCGCCCTGCTTGAGCCAGTCGTCACCCCGGCCTTGTGCCGGGGTCCAACGGGCCACGCTCAATCCGCCAGCGGCTCCAGCCCCAACCCGACCGCGAGATCGCTCCACGTCGGATTTTCGCGTTCGATGAGGTTGCACTTCCAATCGCGCCGGTATCGCTTGAGCTGTTTCTCGCGCGCGATCGCCTGCTCCATCGTGTCAGCAACCTCGTAGTAGACGAGCCGGTGGATTCCGAATTTGCGCGTATGTCCGTCGAAGACACCGTCTCGGTGCTGTTGCAGGCGACCGACAAGGTTTGATGTTACCCCGACATACAGCGCCCCGAGATAGCGGTTCGCCAGAATATAGACGCAGGGGACGCGCTCGACCTTCACACGGGGCGTGTGCCGCGCGTTGGACCCCGGCACAAGGCCGGGGTGACGGTTGGGGTCAGTCGCAGGTCACGCCGTTTCCACGTACCGCGGATGGTCCGGCCGCAGCGGGGGTTCGAAATTCTCGCGCCGCCAGATTGCGTCGTGCGGCTCCTCGGAATCGGGGACGGCGAAGCCGAGATAGCCGAAATAGGTGAGGATGCGGCGCTCGGACGGGTCGGTGATTTCGGTGCGGCCGTGCATGAAGCGCGTGTTGTCGAGCATCAGCAGATCGCCCGCCTGCCAGCCGACCGGCACCTCCAGCGCGGCGCCCGTATCGCGGATCGCGTGCAGCCACGCCTCGGGCATCGGATTGCCGTCGTCCATCACGGGATGATCGTTGCGGCCATGGTTGAAGCGCGCGAACAGCAGGAAATTGCCGAAGGCCGGCGCATCGATGAACATCGGCTTGTGCAGCGCCGGCCGCGTGAAATAGCGGACGATCTCGCCATCCGGGAAACGCCGGAATTCATAGGGGCAGCCCGGCGGCGGCGACGCGAGCTGCGCGTCGCTCGGTGTTTCGGTGCCGAGCCAGTAGCGCAGCAAGGAGGGCCAGGTCTGCTTGATGTAGAGCAGCCGGCGGTGCGCGAGCGCCTGATACAGACCGGGCGGCAAGGCCCGTACCAGCGCGACGCCGTCGCAGAGCGTCGTCTGGCCGCCCGCGCGCGGCGCGACGAGGCAGCCGAAGAACGCGACGTCGGGCTTCCACGGTTCGCGCGACAATTCGGGATGGAGCGAGAAGGCCCGCACGCCGGGATCGACGGTGAAGACGTTGGCGGGGCCGTCCACGGCCTCTCGACCGGGGCTCTCGTTGACGACCGACGTCGTGCAGAATTGCCGCGCGAAATCGCGAAACGCCGCAACGTCTAGCCCGAAGCCGCGAAACAGGATCGCGCCGTGCGTCTTGTAGAGATCGACGACCAGCGCCGGATCGAGATCGAGCACGCTCCCCTCCCCGTCGGCCACGACGATGACGTGCGGCTGGCGGGGGGCTGGCAGATGGACGTGCGGCATGGTGGCGCCACGGATAGCGGCCTTCGCGCGCCCGCGCTATAGCCGGAGCCATGCCGCTGACGCTCGACGATCTGTTCGCCACGCCCGATCACTATCTCCATTCCTTCGCGTTTTCTTCGGGGGGCGATCAGGCGGTGTTCGTGCCGATGGACCGCGCCGCCTATCACCGCTCGATCTTCCTCGACGGGCGGATATCGCCGGCCGAGGACGGATCGATGGCGCTGCCGCTCGCGACGGTCCTGCAGGGGGTGCGGCCGGCGGCGGCGACGGCGTGGATATTCCACATGGCGCATGTCGGATCGACCTTGCTCGCCCGCGCGCTCGACGGGGTGGAGGCGAGCCTCGTCCTGCGCGAGCCGCTGGCGCTGCGGCAATGCGCGATCCACCCCGACGACCGGCGGCTGGCGTTGGTGCTGGCGATGCTCGGCAAGCGCTACCGGGCGGACGCGCCCAGCCTCGTCAAGGCGAACGTGCCGGTCAACTTCCTGCTGCCGAAGCTGGCGGGGGCGAACCCGGAGGCGCGCGCGATCCTGCTGTATCTGCCGCTGCGCGATTACCTGCTGGCGATCCTGCGCAACGACGAGCATCGCACCTGGCTGCGCAACGTGACCGGGCAGCTCGCGCGCTATCTCGGCGACCTGTCGGCGCTGTCCGATGCCGAGCGCGCGGCCGCATTGTGGCTGGCGCAGGCGCGGGCCTTCGCCGGTGCGCTCGTTGCGATGCCGGGGGCGCGTGCGCTGAATGCGGAAGCGTTCTTCGCGGAGCCCGAGGCGGTGTTGAATGCGGCCGCCGCGCATCTCGGCGTGCCGCTCGCCCCCGCCGCGATCGCGGCGACCGTCGCGGGGCCGCTGTTCTCGACCTATTCGAAGAACCCGGCGCAGGCCTTCGACAATGCCGCGCGGGTCGCGCGCCGTCAGGAACTGGAGCGCGCGATCTCTGCCGAGCTCGATGCGGCGGCGGCGTGGATCGCGCGCAATGCCGCGGACGACGCCGAAGCGCCGCTGATCGCGGGCGCGCTCATTCGCTGACGCCGATCGCGCCCGGCGCGTCGTGCGCCTCCGCCGCGACGGCGTAGAAGCGGCGCAGCAGCTCCCGCTCGACCGGGGTGATGTACGGATTCCACACGTCGAGGATCAGGATCGCGCGGATCTGGTCCGAGCGGTTCCACGCCTCATGCTCGATCGTGTCGTCGAAGGCGAAGGCCTCGCCCTCGCGCCATTCGCGCGTCTCGCCGCCGACGCGGAAGGCGCAGCCGGGCGGCACGATCAGCGGCAGGTGGACGATCGTGCGCACGTTGCTGACGCCCGTATGCGCGGGGAGATGCGCGCCGGGACGCAGCAGCGAGAAGAATACGGTCGGCGTGCGGCCGGGCAGGTCGGACAGCGGCAGCGTCTCCACGATCGCCGCCGTCCGCGGCACGCGCGCGCAGACCGCATCGTCGCGCTGCCCGTCCTTCCACAGATGCATGGCCCCCCAGTCGAGCGACCGGTCGAGCGGCGACCATTTGTTGGCGGGCGTGCCGGGCGCCATCGCGACATAGGGGCGGATCGCGGCGGCATCCTCGGCCAGCACCGCCGCGATCTCGGCGCGGATGACGTCGGTCTGCGCCTCCAGATCGGCGAGCCAGGGAAAGTGGTCGCGGTCGAAGAATTCGTCGGCGGGCAGGAAGGGGAAGTGCATCCCGGCGCAGGTGTTGGCGAAGATCTCGCGGCGGCCGAGCGCATGGTCGACGCAGGCATCGACGCGGCGCAGGTCGCGCGGCGACGCGGCGGCACGGCTCTCCGCGAGCCCGGCGTCGATGCGCGCGGCGAAGGCGGCGCGCGCATGTTCCACGAAGGCGCGGGCATGCTCCAGCATCGCCTCGAGCTCGGGCGAACGCTCCTCGATCATCGGCGCCATCGCCAGCACGCCGCTCCACCGCTCCGACGCGCCCGCGACGTCGCCGCGCCGTTCGAGCAGTTCCGCCATGCGCGCCAGCGCCGGAAAATTGCGCTGGTCGAGCGACAGCGCGCCCTGCAGCGCCGCCTCCTCGCCCTTGTCGTCGTTCTGGTCGCGCCGCGCACGGGCGAGGTTGAGGCGCAATTCCGGCGCATCGGGGTCGGCGGCGATGGCGCGCTCCAGCAGCGCGGCGGCGGCGGCGTGATCGCCCTGCTTCAGCGCGTTGAGGCCGAGCGCATTGAGCGCCTGCGGATGCTCGGTCTGCGCGATGATCCCGCGAAAGATGCGCATCGCCGCGTCGATCCGGCCGGCGCGGCGCTCCTGGACGGCGGCGGTCAACATCTGCTGGATCTGCGCGTCGTTCACGCGGCCGAGCATATCCCGGCCTTCCCGGCTAGACAACGCGCGGCGCCGGACCCAGATTGCCGCGCGATGACGCCCCCCACTCCCGCCGAAGCGGCCGGCGACGCGCGCTGGCTCGCGCATCGCTACGACCCGCAAGCCGATGCGGTCCATTTCCTGCCGGTGAGCCGTGCGGACCACGCCGGCGCCACGTTCCTGACCGACGAATATCTGCCCGCCGGCCTGACGCCGCTCGTCGTTCGACGGAGCGAGGCGATGGCAGCGGCACCGCCGCCCGCGCCGCTGCACTTCCTGTTCCACTCGGCCTATTGCTGCTCGACGCTGCTGGCGCGCGCGGCCGACCGGCCGGGCTGGGCGATGGGGCTGAAGGAGCCCGTCATCCTCAACGACATCAACGGCTGGCGGCGGCGCGGCGGGCGGGGCCCGGACATGGCGCAGGTGCTCGCCGACACGCTGACGCTGCTCGCGCGGCCGTTCGGCGCGGGTGAGGCGGTGATCGCCAAGCCGTCGACCGCCGTCAACGGCCTCGCGCAGGCGATGCTGACGCTGCGGCCGGAGGCGCACGCCATCCTGATGTACGCGCCGTTGCGCACCTATCTCGCCTCGATCGCGAAGAAGGGGATCGACGGTCGGCTATGGGTGCGCACGTTGCTGAACGGGATGCTCGACGACCGGCTGATCGATCTCGGCTTCGAGCCGCGCGACTATCTCGGCCAGACCGACCTGCAGGTGGCGGCGGTCGGCTGGCTCGCGCACCAGATGCTGTTCGCGCGACTGGTGGCGGCATTTCCGGGCCGGGTCCGCACGCTCGACAGCGCGACGCTGCTGGCCGATCCCGGCGGCGCGCTACGGGCGATGGGAATGCTGTTCGGCAAGCCGCTGGACAATGCGGCGGTGGCGGAGATGCTCGCCGGTCCCGCCTTTCGCACGCATTCGAAATCGGGCGCGGCGTTCGACGCCGGAGACCGCGCGAGCGAGCATGATGCCGCTGCGCGCGTCCATGCCGACGAGATCGACAAGGTCGCGATCTGGGCGGAAGCGGTCGCGGCCGGGGCGGGCGTCAGCCTGACATTGCCCGCCGCGCTCGTTTAACTGCAGCCCGTGCCGCCGTTGCCGGTCTGGCAGGAACTCACCGCCGGGCCGCCCTGCGCGCGCAGGTTGGCGCGGTCGGTTTCCCACTCGCGCTTGGTCTTGCATTCCTTGCGCGAGGCGACGAGCGAGCCCGTCACCGTGAAGCGCTTGCAGATGACCTTGTCATCGGCATCGGTCGCGCGCTCGCCGGTCTGCGCGGAAACCGTCTGCTGGGCGACGGCGGCGGCGAGCATCAGGGCCAGGAGTTTCAACATAAGGAAGGCTTCCCCCCGAGGGACATAGTGTTGCAATACACGCTATCATAGCGAGGACCGTTTTCAAGGCATGGCGAACATCCGGGTTTTGCGCACGCGGCTCGAACAGGCGCTCGGCGCCGGCGATATCGAGCGCGCCGCCGGACATGCCGCCGCGCTGCTGACGGCGGGTCAGGCCGATCCGCTGGTGCTGAACCTGGCGGCGTGGCGCAAGGAGGAGGCGGGCGATTTCGCCGGAGCCTATGCGCTGCTGCAGCGCGCGCTGGCGCTGTCGCCCGGCGACGTGCTGATTTTGGGATCGATCGGCGCGGTGCTGCGCAAGCAGGGCCTGCTCGACGAGGCGCTCGCCCTGCTCGACCGCGTCGTCGCGAGCGAGCCGCGCCATGCCGCCGCGTGGCTGGAGCGCGGCTATGTCCTCGACGAACTGCGGTCGGACGCGAAGGCCACGGAGAGCTATCTGCGCGCGCTGGCGATCGATCCGGGGCTCGCGCCCGCGCTCGGCAAGCTCGCCGATGCGGCGGCGCGGCGCGGCGATGCGGAGGCGAGCGCGGGCTATGCCGCGCGTGCGCTGGCGCTCAACCCGGCGGAGCCGGCGGCGGTATTCGCCGAGGCTTTCCTTGCGATCGAGGCGAAGGACGGGGCGCGCGGCGCGGCGTTGCTGGAGGCGCTGCTCGCGACCCGGCTGACACCCGAAGATCGTACGCGCACGCTGACGTTGCTCGGCGATGCCTATGACAAGCAGGATCGCACCGCCGACGCCTTTGCGACCTACAGTCGCGCGCAGGCGAATTTTCGCGATGCATACCGTGCGTTTCTGGAGCCCGGTCCCGACCGGCCGTCACACCGCAGCTTCATCGAGACGATCCTGCGTCAGGTCGAGCAAACCGGGGCGGTGGCCGCGCTGCCGACGGTTACCCCGGTCGCGGGGGAGGCCGCCGCCCATGTCTTCCTGCTCGGCTATCCGCGATCGGGCACCACGCTCATAGAGAACGTGCTGGCGAGCGCGCCGGGCGTCGTCGCGCTGGAGGAGCGCGACACGTTGACCGAGATCGACGCCGCGCTGCTCGCCAACGACGGGACGATGCCGCCGCTCGACAGCCTGGACCCGGCGCTGGTCGCGCGGCTGCGCGCCGCCTACTGGGCGCGGGTGCGCACGCTCGGCGGCGATGTCGCGGGCAAGACCCTGGTCGACATGAACCCGTTCAACGGCATCAAGCTGCCGATCCTCGCGCGGCTGTTCCCGGAGGCGCGGATCGTCATCATGCGGCGCGACCCGCGCGACGTGGTGCTGAGCTGCTTCCGCGTGAATTTCACGCCGGGCGCGGGGGCCTGGGCGTTCAGCGACCTTGAGGAGACCGCGCGGCACTACGATACGCTGATGCGGCTGATCGATTGCTGCCGGGGAAACCTGCCGCTCGCCTGCCACGAGGTGCGCTACGACCGGCTGGTGGCGGATTTCAAGCCGACGGTGGCGGCGCTGGCGGCGTTCATCGGGCTGGAATGGACCGACGATTTCGCCGCCTTCGACAAGACCGCCAAGGCGCGCGGCGTGCGCACCGCGAGCGCCACGCAGGTGCGGAAAGGTCTCTACAACGGCGGCGGCCAGTGGCGGCGCTATGCGGCGGAGCTGGCACCGGTGCTGCCGATTCTGGCGCCGTGGATCGCGCGTTTCGGCACGCCGGACTGACGCACAAAAAGGGGCGAGCCTTTCGGCCCGCCCCTGATTTTGCGTCGGTACGTTCGTCTTAGAACTTGACGGTCGCACCCACCGCGAAGCGACGGCCCAGCGCGTCGTAGGTCGACGGATAGGTATTGCCGCTGTTGAACGAGGTCGAACCCACGGTGCCGCCGACGATCGGAGGCTGACGGTCGAACAGGTTCATCACGGTGAAGGTGAACTGGAAGTTCTTCGCCACGCTGACGCGGGTCGACAGATCGAAATAGTCATAGGCGTTGATATGCCCGAAGTTGACCACTTCGCCCGCCAGCGCGCCCGAACCGATCGTGCCCGAGAAGGTCGTCACGCCCGGCTCGACGTCCATCGGGCTGATGTGACGCCACAGCAGCGAGAGGTCCGCAGGGCCGAAGGTGAAGGTCGTGCGCTGGCTGAAGCTGAACTGCGGCTGCAGCGAGCCCGGCGAGGACGACGGACCGGCCGAACCCGGCGAGCCGCAGTTCTGGCCGTACAGACCGATGCACTCGCGGTTATCGACCGCAGCGATCGGACCGCCAGCCCCCGGATAGCCCGGCGGGATGATCGAACCCGGCACGATCGCCTGGAAGGCCGAGCTCAGCGTGTAGTTGCCGATGAAGCTCAGCGCCAGCTTGGTCCAGCCGAAATCGTGGCGGTAGTTGACGCCGAAATCGATGCCGTCGGTGGTGATCCGGCCCGAGTTGGACGACGGCAGGATCAGGCCCTTCGTGGTCGCCGGATCGCCATCGAGCGCGCCGGTGACGGGGTTGCGGCCAAACAGCGCGCAAGCAGCCTTGTTGACGTTCGCCGCGGCACCCGCATTGTTGCCGAAGCAAGCCGCCACGAGATCGCCCGGACCAGGCTGCGAGATCGCGTTCTTCACCTTGATGTTATAGTAATCGACCGTGAACGACAGGCCGGGAACCCACTTGGGCTGCAGGACGACACCGAAGTTGTAGCTGTAGGACGTTTCCGGCCGCAGATAGGTGCCACCGGCGGTCGTGACGTTGGCCTGTGCCGCCGTCGGGTTGGCGATCGAACCGATCGACGCCAGCGGTGCGCCCTGCGCGATGCAGACCGCGGTCAGCGCCGCATTGCCGACCGGACGGCTGCCGCTGCACGGATCCTGCGACAGGTTGGTCAGGCCGGTGTTGATCGGCGCGAACAGCTCGGCGATGTTCGGGGCACGCACCGCGCGCTGGAAGCCGCCGCGGAACTTGACGCCGTCGACCGGCTCCCAGGTGGTGTTCGCCTTCCAGGTGAAGGTGTCGTAGCCCGGATCGCCCGCCGTCTGGATCTTGTAGGCGGAATAACGCGCGCCGAGTTCGAGCGTCAGGCTCTCGAAGAACGGCTTGCCTGCGGCGAGCGGGATGATCGCCTCGCCGTAGACTTCCTTCACATCGTACGAGCCGCTGTAGTTGGGCACAGCGCCGCCGGCACCGCCGAGCTCACCCGCCGTCTGCGACAGGATGTCGGCGATCTGGCGTGCGGTGTACTTGCGATACTCGGCACCGACCGCGAAGCCGATCGGCTGATCGGCCCAGGGCGAGGTGACGCCGAGGTCGCCGGTCAGCAGCGCGCGGGCCTGGGCCAGCGAGGTCTGCTGCTCGGTGAAGGCCGATGCCGTCAGGTACGGAACCTGGTTGGGCAGGATCGAGCCATCGGCGCCGAAGATGTTGACGGGAACGCAGCCGGAACCCGCCGTGATCGACGCGCCGGCGGCGGCGAGCGGCGGAAGCGCCGGGTTGGGGTTGGGAACGACCGGCGACGCGCTCAGGCAGCTGGTGGTGTTGGTCGCGTAGACGGCGCTGCGCAGACGCGAGATCAGCACATAGCCCGACTGGCGCTGCACGTTCGACGATTCGCCGTAGCTGCCCGACAGGTCGAGCGTCATCGACGGGCTGAGCGTGATCTTCGCGCCGCCGTGGAAATCGAAGAACTTGGTGACGAAGTTCGACAGACGCGGACCGACTTCGGTGGTGCGGCGGCCGACCGTCGTGGTGAACGAGCGGAAGTTGGGATCGTTCGGGTTGGTCGCCGTTGCGGCCGCGTCGCACTGCGCCTGCGTCAGCGTCTGGATGCCCGCGGTGTTGGGATCGAAATCGTTGTTGGCGCAGAACTGGTTGCGCGCGTTCGCCGGCAGATACGGGTTGCTTACCGGGATGGTGAGCAGCTGGCCGAACACGCCCGACGGCGCGATGATCGTGTCGACGGTGTTCTGCGACCACATGCCGCGGCCGTAGATCTCGACGTTGTCGGTGACTTCGTAGTTACCGGCGCCATAGACGTTGAAACGCTCGAACGGCGTCTGGAAGACGTTGTACGGGTTGAAGTTGAAGCCGTCACGCGAACCGACATAGGGACGCAGCGTGCCGTTGCCCGGCTGGATCGTGTTGAAGTTCGAACCCAGCGTGAAGCGGCCCGGAACGGTCGTGCCCGAACCGCCGCGTGCGCCGGTCGTCGAGGTGTAGTTGTTCTGCGAGATGCGGCGTGCGCCCTGATAGACGGGGTCCGACTTCTGATAGCCGCCCGACAGCACGATGTTGCCGCGGCCGTCGGCGAAGTTGTGACCGATCGTCACGTCGCCGCGGAAATAATGACCGTCGCCCTCGCCGGTGATCTGGTTCGACACGGCGACCTCGATCCCCGAAAAGTCCTTGCGGGTGATGAAGTTGATGACGCCCGACACGGCGTCTGCGCCGTAGGTGGTGGCGGCGCCGCCGGTCAGCGTGTCGACACGCTCGACCAGCGCGAGCGGGACGTTGTTGAGATCGACGCGGCCGACGTTGGTCGACGGCGTGACGCGGATACCGTCGAGCAGGACGACGTTGCGGAAGTTGCCCAGGCCGCGAAGATCGGCATAGGACGCGCCGTTGTTACCGTTGTTGACGGCCGAACCGATGCTCGGAACCGCGCCCGGCAGATCGCGCAGAACCTGGTCGGCGGTGTTGGTCTGGCGCAGCGTGAGCTCGTCCTTGCCGATAACGGACACGGGGCTCGACGCGGTCAGGTTCGGGTTGCGGATCAGCGTGCCGGTGACGACGATGTCCTTGGTCGGCGCCTCGGTCGTGTCGGCGGGCAGCGGTGCGGCCGGAGCGGTGTCCTGCGCGAAGGCGGGCGCTGCACCGAGCACGAGCGCGAACGGCGCCGCGGTCATCAGCAGACGCGACTTGCCTGCAAAAATCGTGGATTTGGTCATGGGGGTCCCTCTGTTTTCCCCGGCCGTCGTGCGGACGCCAGCCGGGTAATCCCATCCCTGGCGGCTGTTAAGACCGTCTCGGGACAATGCCCCTTGGATGAAGCGGTGATTTAGGACTGTAAAGCTGCGGTTGGTGCTGCACCGCACTTTCGTGACGGATGTATCCAAATTGCAACAGATCGAAATACGCCCGTAACAAACGACGTGCAGCGCGGCGGGCGCTATTGCCCGGCCGAATTGGGCCCCGGCATCGGCCCCGCGACGAGCAGCGGATCGAGCTTCGCCTGCCCCCAGCGGATCGCCCAGTGGAGGTGCGGCCCCGTCGCGCGGCCGGTCGCACCCGACAGCGCCACCGGCTGCCCGCGCCGGACATGATCGCCGGTGCGCACGTCGATCCGCGAGAGGTGGAGGAAGGCGCTGTTCACGCCCATGCCGTGATCGATCATCAGCAGATTGCCCTCCAGCGTGAAGGGCCGGTCGCTGGCGAGGATCACCACGCCGTCGGCGGGCGCGCGCACGACCGTGCCGGTCGGCACCGCGACGTCGAGCCCCGAATGATACGATCCCGCCTCGCCGTTCTTGTAGATGCGCTGCGACCCGAACATCGTCGAGATGCGGCCGGTCGTCGGCCACACGAACGGCTGACGCCATCCCTGCGCCTCGCTCTGGATGCGGCGCGCGGCGTTGATCTCGGCGAGCTCCGCGGGCCGCAAGCGCTCCATCGCCGGCAGCGGCACCGGATATTTGGGCAGGCTCGACAGCCGCGAGATATCCCAGGCGCGCGGCGCGATGGTGAGCTGGTCGCGCACCTGTTGGCCATCGCCGAGCGTCGCGAGCAGGATGGCGGTCGGCCCGGCGTCGCGATCGAGCCCGAAGGCGAAGCGGCCGTCGGGGGCGACCGGCACCCACGCGCCGTTGATCGCCAGCATCCGCGTATCGGACGGCGCGATGCCGATGACGAGCCCGCCCTGCACGAGGCTGCCCGAATAGCTGAACGCGGTGCGCGCCGGGGGGCGGTTGGGCTGGGACGTCGGGCGGCGTTCGACGGGACTGGGCGGCAGCGGCTGGATATTCTGCGGGCGCGGCGCTTCGCAGCTTCCCGCCAGCAGCATCACACCGATCGCGAGCGCCCCCCGGCCGCGCATCAGGGCGTCAGCGCTTCGGTGGCGACGACGGAGCTCGCATAGGCCTCCTGCCGCGCGACGCTCCAGTAACGGAGATCCTCGATCGCGATGCGTGCGCCCGTCACCGCGCAGACGACATGGTCGCCCGGCACCAGCACGCGAAAGCCGTTCGCCATGTAATGCAGGCGCGCGAGGCGATCGGTGTTGGACATCAGCATGGGATTGCGCGCTTCGTTCTAGAGGAGGCTCGGCTGGTCGGCCGGATCACGAGTGCGATCATAGGCCTTTGCGCCTGCGCGCTCAACCTTCGCGTCGACCGGCCCGTCCCGGAAATGCAGCGTTACCGCGCCCGCACTCCGCGTCGCCTGAGCCGTCACCAGCGTATCGCCGGAGGGCCGCGCGGTGACGCGGACATAGCCGCGATCGAGCAATTTATTGGGATCGAGCGATTCGACCAGCCGCCACGTCGCCTCCAACCGCTCGCGCGCGGCGTCGTGCTGGCGTTGCAGGATGGCGGGGCGCAACGCCCCGCCCGCGCGGTCGAGCAGCCCGCGCGCCACCGTCACGCGCCGCTCCAGCCCGCGCGACAGCCGCGCGGCGGTATCGTCGAGCCGCTGGCGCTGCGGCCCGAGCAGCGCGTCGCGCTTGGGGATGACACGCACCAGCGCCTCCAGCCGCTCGCGCGCGCGTTCGTGATAGCGGCGCGCGCATTGTTCGGTGCGGTTGGCGTGGGATGCGATCGTCAGCCGCAGGTCGGCGAGCACCGGCACCGCCATCTCCGCCGCCGCCGTGGGAGTCGGCGCGCGCAGGTCGGCGGCATAATCGGCGAGCGTGGTGTCGGTCTCATGCCCCACCGCCGAGATGATCGGGATCGCGCAACCGGCGATCGCGCGCACCACGACCTCCTCGTTGAACGACCACAGATCCTCGATCGAGCCGCCGCCGCGCGCGACGATGACGAGATCGGGCCTCGGCACCGGCCCCCCTTCGGGAAGCGCATCGAAGCCGCGGATCGCCGCCGCGACCTCCGCTGCCGATCCGTCGCCCTGCACCTTGACCGGCCAGACGATGACGTGGCTCGGGCAGCGATCCTCCAGCCGGTGCAGGATGTCGCGGATCACCGCCCCCGTCGGCGACGTGACGACGCCGATGACGCGCGGCAGATACGGCAGCCGCTTCTTGCGCGCGCCGTCGAACAGCCCCTCACCGGCGAGCTTCGCCTTGAGCTTCTCGAGCAGCGCCATCAGCGCGCCCTCGCCCGCCAGCTCCATCCGTTCGATGATGATCTGGTATTTGGAGCGCCCCGGATAGGTCGTGACGCGGCCCGTCGCGATCACCTCGATACCGTCCTGCGGCTGGAAGGCGAGCGCGCCGACGCTGCCTTTCCAGATCACGCCGTCGATCACCGCGTCGCCATCTTTCAGCGCGAGATAGGCATGGCCCGAGGCGACGCGCTTGTAGCCCGAAATCTCGCCGCGCAGGCGGACATGGCCGAACTCGCTCTCGACCACGCGCTTGAGCTTCTGCGCCAGCTCGCCGACCGAAAGCGGCGCGGCGTTGTCGCCCGGCGTCGCCTCGGCTACCAGCCGCGCGTCTTCGGAGGTAAAGTCTGACATGAACGTCCTGCTGATCGGATCGGGTGGCCGCGAACATGCGCTCGCGTGGAAGCTGGCGCAATCGCCGGGGCTCGATACGCTGTTCGCCGCCCCAGGCAATCCCGGCATCACGCACCATGCGACGATCGCCCCCGTCGACGTGACCGATCACGCCGCCGTCATCGCCTTCGCGCGGGAAAAGACGATCGGCCTCGTCGTGATCGGGCCGGAAGCGCCGCTGGTCGACGGTCTCGCCGATTCCTTGCGCGTCGCGGGCATCGCCGTGTTCGGCCCCTCGGCGGCGGCGGCGCAGCTCGAAGGATCGAAGGGTTTCACCAAGGCTTTGTGCGACCGGATGGGCATCCCGACCGCGCGCTATGCCCGCGTCTCGTCGCTCGGCGAAGGGCTGGCGGCGCTCGGCGGCTTCGGCATTCCCGTCGTCATCAAGGCCGACGGCCTCGCGGCGGGCAAGGGCGTCACCGTTGCGGAAACGCGCGCGCAGGCCGAGGCCGCGCTGCACGATCTGTTCGACGGCGCCGGCGGCGAAGCGGTGATCGAGGAGTTCCTGGAGGGCGAGGAGGCCAGCCTGTTCGTCCTCACCGATGGGAAGGATATCCTGCCCTTCGGCTCCGCGCAGGATCACAAGCGCGTCGGCGACGGCGATGTGGGGCCGAACACCGGCGGCATGGGCGCCTACAGCCCCGCGCTCGTCCTCACGCCGGAGCTGGAGGCTCGCGCCATCGACGAGATCGTGCTGCCGACGGTGCGCGGCATGGCGGCGGCGGGGACGCCGTTTTCGGGCGTGCTCTACGCCGGGCTGATGCTGACCGCCGATGGCCCGAAGCTAATCGAATACAATGCCCGCTTCGGCGATCCCGAGTGCCAGGTGCTGATGCTGCGGCTGGAGGACGATCTGCTCGACGTCATGCTCGCGGTCGCCGAAGGGCGGCTCGGCGAGCGCGCGCCGGCGCACTTCTCGGACGCAACCGCGCTGACGGTGGTGATGGCGGCGCGCGGCTATCCCGGTACGCCCGAGAGCGGCGGCGCGATCGCCGGGCTCGACGCGGTCGAGGGTGCGACCGTGTTCCAGGCCGGCACGAAGCTTGCCAACGGCAAGCTCGTCGCATCGGGCGGCCGCGTTCTCGCCGTCACCGCGACCGGTGCGGACGTGGCGGACGCGCAGGCGGCGGCGTACCGCGCGGTCGACGCGATCCACTTCCCATCGGGTTTCTGCCGCCGCGACATCGGCTGGCGCGAGATCGCGCGCACGCGCTAGGCAGAGTTGGCGCGCCGTTGGTGTTTTGGGCGGGTCGTGCGTTAAGAGCGCGCCGACCCGCCACGGAGCATGACGCATGGACAGCACGACCACCACCAATCACGATTTCGCCCAGTCCATCGTCGGGCCGATCACGATCATCCACGTCATCCTGATGGTCGCGCTCGCCGCCGCGGCGGTGCTGATGATCTGGTACGGCGGGGTCCAGCGCCGCCGCCGCCGCGAAGCCGAGCAGCAGGTCGAAGAGGACCGCCGCATCGCCGAGGAGGCCGGTGCGACCGTGCCCGCGCAGGAGGCCGATCCCAACCAGCCCGACGGCGGGTCTTTGAAAATCGCGGGCGAGGAAACGCCGCAGCCGGCCGAAGTGTCGCGGGAGGCCCCAGCCGCGGAAACGCCAGCACCGCCCGTGCAGGAATCGCTTCGCGAGCCCGCCGCGCCTGCCCCCGCTCCCATTGCCGATGCGCCAAGCGACCTCACGCAGTTGAAAGGCCTGGGCCCCAAACTCGCCGCGACGCTCGCCGAGCTCGGCTACACCCACATCGCCCAGATCGCCGCCCTCACCCCGGAAGATGCCGCCGCGCTCGACGCGCGGCTCGGCGCGTTCCAGGGCCGCATGGCGCGCGATCGCTGGATCGAACAGGCCAAGCTGCTGAGCGCGGGCGACCGGGCGGGCTACGAGGCGCAGTTCGGGAAATTGTAGAGCGAGCCCAGAAAGCTGAAAGGCATAGTGAAAGGTGGCTCCCCTCCCTGGAAGGGAGGGGCGGGGGTGGGCCGTCACGCACGGGACATTCGCCTTCGCTGGCTAACAAAGTTCTACCCGAGCGCTTGCCTCAGCGTGGCAGCCGGCAAAAGCTCTCCTGAGCGCCTGCCTTGGTTCGCCGCCGGCAAAGCCGTCGGCCGGGTTCGGAGCTTCGCGCCGACCCGCCGTCCGGTCGGGCGCTGCCCGGCGCTTGCGCGCCTGCGCCCGACAAAAAAAGGGCCGGTGCGTTGCCGCACCGGCCTTAGGTCGTCCGCAGGAGGAACGAATTGGGGGGCCGACCGTCAGGCCGGCCCCGATCTGGTCAATAGTGGTAGGCGCGCTCGCCGTGCTCGGCGATGTCGAGGCCTTCCTGTTCGACTTCCTCGGTGACACGCATGCCCCAGGTCTTGTCGATGATGATGAAGAGAACCGCCGAACCGATGCCCGAGAGCAGCAGCGTCAGGCCGACGCCCCAGGCCTGGTGCCCGACCTGCGCCAGCATGTCGTACGCACCCGCCTGCATCGTGCCGGGCTTCGCGGCATAGTCCGCGATGCCCTGGCCGCCGAGGTACGGTGCGTCGAGGATACCGGTCGCGATCGCGCCGGTGATGCCGCCGATGCAGTGTACGCCGAACACGTCGAGCGAGTCGTCGTACTTGAACTTCGACTTCACCACGCTGACGAAGAAGAAGCAGATCGGCGACACGATCAGGCCGAGCACCACCGAGCCCATCGGCCCGGCGAAACCGGCCGCCGGGGTGACGGCGACGAGGCCGGCGACCACACCCGATGCAGCACCGAGCAGCGACGGCTTGCCGCGCACGACCTGCTCGACGAGCAGCCAGGAGAGACCGGCGGCGGCGGTGGCGACGAAGGTGTTGATGAAGGCGACGGCGGTGACGCCGTTCGATTCGAGGTTGGAACCGGCGTTGAAGCCGAACCAGCCCACCCACAGCAGGCTCGCGCCGATCATGGTCATGGTCAGCGAGTGCGGCGGCATCGGCTCCTTCGGATAGCCCGAACGCTTGCCGAGCAGGAGGCACATCACCAGGCCGGCGATACCGGCGTTGATGTGGACGACGGTGCCGCCCGCGAAGTCGAGCGCGCCGATGCCGAACAGATAGCCGGAGTGGTCGTTGGCAGTCTTGAGCGCGGCTTCACCGGCAAGCGCGGCGGTCGCGATCGCGTCAGGGCCGTCCCAATACCAGACCATGTGCGCCATCGGGAAATAGATGAGCGTCAGCCAGAGCGCGGTGAACAGCATCAGCGGCGAGAACTTCACGCGCTCCGCCACCGATCCGACGAACAGCGCCGGCGTGATGCAGGCGAAGGTCATCTGGAAGACGATGAAGACGTATTCGGGGAGATATACGCCGTTCGAGAAGGTCGCCGCCTTGCTGTTGGCATCGACGCCCTGCAGGAACAGCTTGGTCAGCGGGTTGCCGACGAAGGCATTGCCCTCGGTGAAGGCTTCCGAATAGCCCCAGGTGACCCAGATCACCGATGCCATGCAGACGATCATCAGCACCTGCGTGAGGATGCTCAGCATGTTCTTGGTGCGGACGAGGCCGCCGTAGAACAGCGCGAGGCCCGGCACCGACATCATCAGCACGAGCAGCGAGGCAACGAGCATCCAGGCGGTGTCGCCCTTGTCGATCGTCGCCTCGGGAATCGGAGACGGAGCGGCGGCGGCCGCCTGCGCGAAAGCGGGGTGGCTAAGCGTCGCGGCAACGCCGATCGCTCCCAGCCCGGCCAGAATCTTGGTCGAAAGCTTCACTGTTTCCCCCTTCCCTTAGAGCGCGGTTTCGTCGGTCTCGCCGGTGCGGATGCGCACGGCCTGACCAACGTCGAGCGTGAAGATCTTGCCGTCGCCGATCGCGCCGGTGTTGGCGGCGGCCTGGATCGCCTCGACCACCTTGGCGGCGAGGTCGGCCGCGCAGACGATCTCGATCTTGATCTTCGGCACCATGTTGGTGCTGTATTCGGCACCGCGATAGATTTCGGTCTGGCCCTTCTGGCGGCCGAAACCCTTCACTTCCGTCACGGTCATGCCCGCGACCCCGATCTCGGTGAGGGCTTCGCGCACCTCGTCGAGCTTGAACGGTTTGATGATGGCAATAACGAGCTTCACTCGACGCCCCCTTTTCGTTTTGTCCCGGGGAGCAGTCAGCAATCCCCGTGCCAGAGTCGAAATGGCGCGAAAACGCGCGGAATCGCGTCCGCAAAAGTTACAGATGTGTAAAAATTTGTGCAGTTGCGAAGCTCTGCCCAAAATTCGGGCAGCGCATTCGGGCGGGATAGTCAGGCAGCGGCGGCGACGATCCTGCGCGCGATGTCCGCATCGTCCTCATCCACCATCACGCGCACCGGGATGAAGAGATAGCTGCCGTCGGCGATGCTGGAATTGGCGTCGAGCGCGACCGCCGGGATGCCTTCGGACTCGAGCCGGCCGATCAGGATATGCGCCTCGTTGCGGTTGAAGCGGCCGATCTCGACCAGACTCATACCACCCGCACCACGCGCGGGCGGCCGAGCGGACATTCGAGCTTGTCGCGGTCCCATTTCGCGAGATCGGCGGCGGCATCATAGGTCGACTGGCAGAAGGCGAGGATCGCCGCATCGGGATCCCTAGCCGCGCGCACCGCCGCATAGGGCAGGATGAACTCGCCGAGCGCCGTGTCCCAGGCCGCTTCCTCGGGCGCGACCTTCGCTCCGGCATAGCCCTCCGGCGAGGGATAGGCATAGGCGTAGAAGGCGGCCTGCGGATAGGCGTCGCTGCCCGGCCAGAAGCCGATGCTCGCCTCCTCGTGGCTGTACGCCTCGCACGTCACGTCGTCGGGCAGCGCGGGGATGCCGCCGGGATGGCGCGGCGCGACCCGGCCGGAAAAGCGCGTCGCGGCAAGATCGAAGCTGCCCCAGAAGAAATGCACGGGGCTCGCCTTGCCGAGGAAGCCGGTGCGGAATTGCCCGAACACGCGCGCGACGCGGATCAGCACCTGCCAGAAGGCAAAGACCGCCTCGTTGTCATAGCCGCGCCAGCGGTCGTCCTCTGCAAAGGGCAAGGCGTCGGCGATCTCGCTGGGCGCGCCATCGAACGCCGAGGGAACACCGAGATCGTCGAGCATCACGCGGACGGTGCGGTGGAAGTCCGCGATGCTGCCGGGGCCGAGCTCCATGCCGCGGCTGCGCCCGTCGCTCGTCGTCATCACCAGCCGGTCGTGCAGGAAATCGAACTCGATCTCGAGGATGCGGTCGCCGACCGGAATCGCCGACGTCGTCAGCCCGCGCGCCGAAACGTAGAGCGGCACATGCCAGCTGTGATTGAGCCACGGCGTGAGCGCGAGCCGCACCTTGCCGATGATCTGCGTGCGGAGCTGCAGCGCGATCGCGGTCTCACGCCAGGCAGACCATTCGAGCGCGGGCCAGGTGTTGCTCATCGCTTCGCTTTCGTTGACCCGCATGTCGTGTGCGCATACTTTATGCGCATGAACGCGCGATCGCAACCGCCCGCCAAGCGCCGCCGCTCCGTCAACCTGTCGCTCGACGAAGCGGTGGTGGCGGAGGCGCGCGAATACGGCATCAGCCTGTCGCGCACCAGCGAAGCCGCGCTCGCGAAAGCGGTGAAGGAGGAACGCTGGCGGCGCTGGCAGGAGGAAAACCGCGACGCGATCGAGGCGAACAACCGCTGGGTCGAGGAGAATGGGATTCCCTACGCCGACCTGCGCCTTTGGTAATGGCGCAGTTCGATGTGTATGAGGTTAGATCGGGACAATATCTGATCGACTGCCAGTCGGATCTGCTGTCGCACCTCGAATCCCGTTTCACGGTGCCGCTTTCGACGGCCTCGGATGGACGACAAGCTATCGGCCGGTTCCATCCTCATTTCGTTGTCGAAGGCATCACCATGATGATGGTCACCGAACTGGCAGGTGCAATCCCGGCGCGCGCATTGGGTCGTCGCGTCGGATCGCTCATCGCGCAGGAATATGAAATCAAGGCCGCGCTCGACATGCTGGTTTCCGGCATCTGATCGCGGCGCGGCGTGGCGAAGCCACGCCGTCGGACCTCGCTGCGCGAGGCCGGCCGCGCTTCGTGCCGAGACGCGGACTAGCCACGCTAATCCGCTGCACGAAGCTAGACCGCCGTCCCGCCCACCGTCAGCCCTTCGACCAGCAGCGTCGGTTGCCCCACGCCCGCCGGCACACTCTGCCCGCCCTTGCCGCACATGCCGACACCCTCGTCGAGCGCGAAGTCGTTGCCGATGCCTTTCACATGCGTGAGGCACGACGGCCCGTCGCCGATCAGCGTCGCGCCCTTGATCGGGGCGCCGAGCCTGCCGTTCTCGATCTTGTACGCCTCGGTGCAGCTGAACACGAACTTGCCCGAGACGATATCGACCTGCCCGCCGCCGAAACTCTTGGCGAAGATCCCGCTCTTGACGCGGCTCAGCAGCTCGGCCGGATCGTCGCTCCCGCCGCGCATGAAAGTGTTGGTCATGCGCGGCATCGGCGCATGGGCGAAGCTTTCGCGGCGGCCATTGCCGGTCGGTTCCACGCCCATCAGCCGCGCGTTGAGGCGATCCTGGATATAGCCCTTGAGGATGCCGTCCTCGATCAGCACGTTCTCCTGCGTCGGCGTGCCTTCGTCGTCGATCGACAGCGAGCCGCGCCGGTCCATGATCGAGCCATCGTCGACCACGGTCACGCCCTGCGCCGCGACGCGCTCGCCGATCCGCCCGGAGAAGGCCGAGGTGCCCTTGCGGTTGAAATCACCTTCGAGACCGTGCCCGATCGCCTCGTGCAGCAGGATGCCGGGCCAGCCGGGTCCGAGCAGCACCGTCATCTCGCCCGCTGGTGCCGCAACGGAATCGAGATTCACCAGAGCCTGCGAAAGCGCCATGTCGATCGCGCGGTTCCACGTCGCCGGCTCGAACAGGTCGGCATAGAGATAGCGTCCGCCCAGACCGTGATTGCCGGTCTCGCGCCGCCCGTTCTGTTCAACCACGATCGAGACGTTGAGCCGCACCAGCGGCCGCACGTCGGTGGCGATGAAGCCGTCGGGGCGGACGATCTCGACCACCTGCCAGCTTCCCATCAAGGAGACCGACACCTGCGACACGCGCGGATCGCGCGCGCGCGCGGCGGCGTCGATCGTCTGGCACAAATTCACCTTGTCGGCGAAGGGCACGAGATCGAGCGGATCGGATGCCGTGTAGAGATGGCGGTTGGTGGCGCGCGGCGGCGCGGCCTTGGGCCCGGTCGCGGGGTCGATCAGCGCCATTGTCTCCGCCGCGCGGTTGATCGCCGCGCCGCTCAGTTCGTTGGCATGCGCGAAGGCAGTCGTCTCCCCCGACACGGCGCGCAAGCCGAAGCCCGAATGCGTGTCGTAACTCGCGGTCTTCAGCCGCCCGTCGTCGAAGCCGAACGCCTCGGACTTACGATATTGCAGGTAGAGCTCGCCGTCATCGGCCTTTGAAAGCGCCGAGGCGGTGAGGCGCTGCGCCTCATCGGGCGACAGCGCGCCGTCGTGATAGAGGAAGGCGCGGGGATCTGCGGGACTGTTCATCCCGGCAATATAGGCAGGTTAGGCGCTCGCGCCAGCCGCATGATCCGGGAGGCTCGCCTGATCCGCATGATCGGCGACGCCGCCGATCAGCACGAAGCGGCGGTCGCAATAGCCGCAATCGACATATCCCTCTTCGTCGATCTGCAGCCACACGCGCGGATGGCCGAGCGCGGCGCCGCCGGGAATGTCGCTCGCGCCGTCGCAGGCGACGCGGGGGGAGTGGACGCGCAGGGTTTCGGGCGGTGGCAGCATGGTCGACTTCATAAGGGGGCAGCGTTAAGCGGGCAAGCCTCAGCGGCACGGGATTTGAAGGCGAAAAGACGATGCCGATGTATGGACACCCGGCCTGTCGATGCTGGCGCTGGAGGCGCGGATGCGGATCGGCCGGTGGGACGGGCGGCGGCGGATCGTGGCGCGCGACGCGCTGTTCCAGCAAAGCTGCGTCGCGCGGCTGAAGCGTGTCCCCGGCGACCAGCCGCGCGTGCTCGCCGCCTACAGCTATGCCGCCGAGGGGTTGCTCGCCTACGCCAGGACGCGCGGCTGGAGGACAGTGCTGTGCCAGATCGATCCCGGCCCCGGCGAGGAGCGGCTGGTCGCCGGGTTCGACCCCGCCGCGCCGCTGCGCTCACCCGAGACATGGGAGCGCTGGCGCCGCGAATGCGCGCTGGCGGACCGTATCGTCGTCAATTCCGAATGGTCGCGCACGCTGCTGCTGGAGGAAGGCATCCCGGCGGAGAAGCTGCGCGTCGTTCCGCTCGTCTACGAAAAGCCGGCGGAGGCTGTGTCGCGCCGATACCCGCAGCACTTCGATGCCACCCGCCCCTTACGCGCGTTGTTCCTCGGCCAGTTGATCTCGCGCAAGGGGCTGATGCCGCTGTTCGATGCGATCCGCGCGCTCGAGGGCCTGCCCGTAACCTTCGACATCGTCGGCCACCCGGCGATCCCCATCCCCGCCGACATCGCCGCCAACCCGGCGGTGCGCCTGCCCGGCGGCGTGCCGCACAGCGCGACGCCCGCGCTCTACCGCGACGCCGACGTCTTCCTGTTCCCGACCTTTTCGGACGGCTTCGGGCTCACCCAGCTCGAAGCGCAGGCGTGGCGGCTGCCGATCATCGCCTCAGCCCATTGCGGCGACGTGGTGCGCGACGGCATCGACGGCATCGTCCTGCCCGACGTGACCGGCGACGCCATCGCCGCCGCGATCCGCCGCTGCCTCGACGATCCGGCGCTGCTGCAAGGCTTCGCCGATGCGACGCCGCCGGGCCATTCGGTCGACTGGCTGGCGCAGCGCTGGATCGAGGCCGCCGCCTAGGCTATCCCTCGCCGCATGACCGAAGCCGCCATCGCCATCACCGATCTCTGCAAGACCTATCAGGGCGGCAAGCGCGCGCTCGACAGCGTCACGTTCGACGTGCCGCGCGGGCAAATCTTCGGGCTGCTCGGCCCCAACGGCGCGGGCAAGTCGACGCTGATCAACATTCTGGCGGGCCTCGTCAACAAGACCAGCGGCACCGCCACCGTCTGGGGCTTCGACATCGATCAGCACCCGCGCAACGCCAAGGCGTCGATCGGCATCGTCAACCAGGAGATCCTGTTCGATCCCTTCTTCTCGCCGTTCGAGACGCTGGAGATCTTCGCCGGGCTCTACGGCATCCCCAAGGGCCGGCGCCGCTCGATGGAGCTGCTGCGCGCGGTACATCTGGAGGACAAGGCCAATGCCTATGCCCGCACGCTGTCGGGCGGCATGAAGCGGCGTCTGATGGTGGCGAAGGCGATGGTCCATTCGCCGCCGGTGCTGGTGCTCGACGAACCGACCGCGGGCGTCGATATCGAGCTTCGCCAGCAGCTCTGGGCCTATGTCCGCTCGCTCAACGAGCAGGGCGTGACGGTGGTGCTGACCACGCATTACCTCGAGGAAGCCGAGCAGCTCTGCGACCGTATCGCCATCATCAATCACGGCAAGGTGATCGCCAACCAGCCGACGCGCGACCTCGTCGGCATGGCGCAGGAGAAACTCGTCGCAGTCACGGTCGACCGCGATCTCGCCGTAGCCCCGCAATCGCCCGCTTTTCAAAAGATCGAGCTGAAGGCCGGCCGCACGCTGGAAATCACCTACCGCAAGGATCAGGTCAACGCCGGCGAGGTGCTGGCGGCGGTGCAGGCGGCGGGCCTCGGCATCGTCGATGTCAGCACGCGCGAGGCCGATCTCGAGGACGTGTTCCTCAACCTCACCCGCGCGGCGAATGCTGCCTGAGATCCAGCATTGCCCGATCTGCGGGACGGCCGTCCGGCCCAATCCGCGCTATCCCAACTACCTGTGCCAGACCTGCGCCGTCCGCGCGAAAAGCTCCGACGGGCGTCCGCTCACCTTCTTCAACACCGACATGAGCGGCGGGTACGAGGCGCGCTATGCCGACAATGGCACGCCCTACGGCAGCCACGATTGCTACGTCGACGGCGTCCTCTGCCACGCCGACGAGGCGCGCTTCGGCGGCATCGTCATCCAGCGGCGCGTGTAGCGAGTTGATATCGCCCGCCGTTCGGGCGTAGTCCCTGCGTCAACGGCGATACGGAGAGACGGTCTCGACGACGCTCGCGACCACGGAGAGATCGGCTTGCACGATCCGCACAGCAGCGACATCCTCATCATCGGCTCGGGCGCGGCCGGGCTCACCGCCGCGCTCAACCTCGCCGATCAGTTCCGGGTGACGGTACTCGCCAAGGGCGGGCTCAACGAGGGTTCGACCGCCTGGGCGCAGGGCGGGATCGCCGCGGTGCTGGAGCCCGGCGACACGTTCGAGAGCCATATCGAGGATACGATGATCGCCGGCGCGGGCCTCAACGACCGCGCCACCGTCGAGTTCGTCGTCGAGAACGCGCCCGCCGCCATCGCCCGGCTGGAGGAGCTCGGCGTGCCTTTCAATCACGAAGGCGAGGGTGGCGCTGGCGCGCTCCACCTGACGCGCGAGGGCGGCCATTCGCACCGCCGCATCGCGCACGTCGCTGACGCCACCGGCTGGGCCGTACAGGTCGCGCTGCAGAACGCGGCCGAGGCGCATCCCAACATCCGCCTCGTCCCCGATATGGTCGCGATTGACCTCGCCACCGGCAAGCACGAGCAGCGCTATTCGGGATCGGGCCATGTCTGGGGCGTCTATGCCGTCAACCGCCAGACCGGCCGCGTCGAGCTGTTCACCGCGCGCGCGACGATCCTCGCGACGGGCGGTGCGGGCCGCACCTATCTGTTCTCCACCGCCCCGCGCGGCGCCACCGGCGACGGCATCGCGATGGCGTGGCGGGCAGGCGCGCGCGTCTCCAACATGGAGATGATGCAGTTCCACCCGACCTGCCTCTACAATCTCGACGTCAAGAACTTCCTCATCACCGAGGCCGTGCGCGGCGAGGGCGGGCACCTGCTGCTCCCCGATACGGGCTACCGCTTCATGCCCGATTTCGATCCCCGCGCGGAGCTTGCCCCGCGCGATATCGTCGCCCGCGCGATCGACCATGAGATCAAGCGGCTCGGCCTCGATTACGTCCATCTCGACATCAGCCACATGGGCCCGGCGTTCATCCACGAGCATTTCCCCAACATCCAGGAAAAGCTCAGCGGCCTCGGCATCGACATGACGACGCAGCCGATCCCTGTCGTGCCCGCGCAGCATTACACCTGCGGCGGCGTCATCGTCGATCTCGACGGGCGCACCGATCTGCCCGGGCTCTACGCGGCGGGCGAATGTACCGAGAGCGGGCTGCACGGCGCCAACCGCCTCGCCTCCAACTCGCTGCTCGAATGTTTCGTGTTCGGCGAGGCGTGCGCGCGCCACATCGCGGAACATTGGGACGATCTGCCCCCCGTCCCCGTCATCCGCCCGTGGGACGAGAGCCGCGTGACGGACTCCGACGAAGAGGTCGTCATCAAGCAGAACTGGACCGAGATCCGGCGCTTCATGTGGAACTATGTCGGTATCGTGCGCACTACCAAGCGGCTAGAACGTGCGCAGCACCGCATCAAGATGATGAACGAGGAGGTCGGCGACTACTACGGCCATTTCCGCGTCACGCCCGATCTGATCGAACTCCGCAACCTCCTCCAGACCGCGGAACTGATCGTCCGCTCGGCGCTCCACCGCAAGGAATCCAGGGGCTTGCACTACACGCTCGATTACCCGGACATGCTGCCGGAGGCGATCGACACGGTTTTGGTTCCCTGATTTCGCCTATGAAATACCGTCTCATCGCCGATATCCCCCGGCTCGTCCCACAGGCGCGCCGGTTGCGGGTTCTACGATATTGCCAAGTCACACTTTATTCAGCATTTTTCTGGCTTCCTGCAGGGGCATGCAGGAGCAGAAAAAAGTGATCGCGAATTTGGTCGTTAGCGTTTCGAGACTTGGCGCCGGATTGTTGCTGACCGCAGCGCTTTGCGCCTGCGTCCATGATACCCGGCTCGATCATGCCGCCTATGGCGCGCCGCGCCCCGCTCCCTATCAGCGCAACCCCTATCAGCTCGTCCTGCCGGTGCCGCAATCGACGCCGCGCCCGGTGCAGGCGCCCGTCGGCCTCACCCGCGCGATCGACACGCTGGCGAAGAATTTCGACGGCCGCGTCGGCATCGCCGTGCGCAGCATCGATGCCGGCTGGACGATCAGCGAGGGCGGCGACGTCCGTTTGCCGCAGCAGAGCGTCAGCAAATTGTGGGTGGCGATGACCGTGCTCGACGCGCGCGACGCCGGGCGGCTGCGGCTCGACGATCCGATCACCATCACCAAGGCCGATCTCACCGTCTTCCACCAGCCGATCGCCTATCTGCTCAAGAACGGCGAATACAAGACGACGGTCGGCGAGCTGCTCCAGCGCGCGCTGACGATGAGCGACAACACCTGCAACGATCGCCTGCTGCGCTATGTCGGCGGTCCGGCGGCGGTGCGCAGCTTCATCGCCCGCAAGCAGCTCGGCAACATCCGCTTCGGCCCCGGCGAGCGGCTGTTGCAGAGCCAGACCGCCGGTCTCGCGTGGCGGTCGGAATATGCCTTCGGCAACGCCTTCACCCTCGCGCGTGCGCGCCTGCCGCAATCGGCGCGGCTGGCGGCATTCGAAAGCTATGTGGCGGACCCGATCGACGGCGCCGCCCCGGTGGCGATCGCCGACGCGCTCGCCCGGCTCAAGAAGGGCCAGTTGCTGTCGGACGATTCGACGCATTATCTGATCGACACGATGGAATCGTCCAAGACGGGCCGCTACCGCATGCGCGCGGCGATCCCGGCGGGCTGGACCTTCGGGCACAAGACCGGGACGGGGCAGGATCTCGGCCGCCGCACGGCGGGCTTCAATGACGTCGGCGTGCTGACCGCGCCCAACGGCCACGGCTATGCCATCGCCGTGATGATCGGCGACACCCCGCGTCCCCCCGCCGAGCGCCAGATGCTGATGCAGCAGGTCGTCGCCAGCGTCGTCGCGAACCACAAGCCGTATTGAACACACCGGTGTGACGGAAAGAGGATAGCCTTACCCGCCTGCCCAACATCCCCTTGGGCCTTGCCCGCTTCGCTGCTATCTCCCCGCGCACAATGCCTCATCTCTATCTCGTCGACGGCTCGGGCTATATCTTCCGCGCCTACCACCGCCTCCCGCCGCTCACCAACGTGCATGGTGAGCCCGTCGGCGCGGTCTACGGCTATACGACGATGCTGTGGCGGCTCGCCGACGAGCTGCACAAGGCGGACGGGCCGACGCACATGGCCGTCATTCTCGACAAGTCGAGCCACACCTTCCGCAACGATCTCTACGATCAGTACAAGGCGCACCGCCCGCCGCCGCCCGAGGATCTCGTACCCCAGTTCCCGATGATCCGCGATGCCACGCGCGCCTTCTCGCTGCCGTGCATCGAGGAGGAGGGGCTGGAGGCCGACGACATCATCGCCTGCTATACCAAGGCCGCGCTCGCGCAGGGCTGGTCGGTGACGATCGTCAGCTCCGACAAGGATCTGATGCAGCTGATGACCGATCCGTCGGTCGATATGTACGATACGATGAACAACCGCCGGCTCGGCCCGGATTACGTCGTCGAGAAGTTCGGCGTCGGCCCCGACAAGCTCGGCGACGTGCTGGCGCTGATGGGCGACAGCGTGGACAACGTGCCGGGCGTGACGGGCGTCGGGCCCAAGACCGCCTCCAAGCTGATCCTCGAACATGGCGATCTCGAAGGCGTCCTCGCTGCCGCCCCCGCGATGAAGGCGGGCAAGCTGCGCGACAACCTCATCGAACAGGCGGAGAATGCGCGCCTTTCGAAAGTGCTCGTCACGCTGAAATGCGACGCGCCGCTGCCCGAGCCGCTCGAGGATCTCGAGCTCAAGGGCCTGCCCGAACCGCCGCTGCGCGCCTTCCTCGAACATCACGGCTTCAAGTCGCTGCTCGCGCGGCTCAGCCAGGTCGCCGACGCGCCGGTTTCGCATCAGGCCCCGCCGACCGCGATCCCGCAGGAGGAAGACCCGCCCTGCGAACACGACAAATACGAGACGGTCGTGGACGAGGCCGCGCTCGACCGCTGGATCACCGTCGCGCGCCATCAGGGCTGGGTCGCGATCGATACCGAGACGACCGGCGTCGACGCCACCCGCGCCGAGCTGGTCGGGATCAGCATGGCGCTGCATCCGAATCTCGCCTGCTACGTACCTCTGGCACATGGCGGAACAGGTCTCTTCGCGGATAAGCCCGTGCAGTTGAGCACGGAGGTGGCGCTCGCCAAGCTCAAGCCGCTGTTCGAGGATCCGTCCGTTCTCAAGATCGGGCACAACCTCAAATACGACATGATCGTGCTGGGCCGGCTCGGGGTGGACGTGACACCCCACGACGACACGATCCTGATGAGCTTCGATCTCGATGCGGGCCTGCACGGTCACGGCATGGATGAGCTCGCCGCGACGCACCTCTCGCACAGTTGCATCGCCTTCAAGGACGTCGTCGGCACCGGCAAGTCGCAGCGTCAGTTCAACGAGATCGACCTCGACGCCGCAACCAAATACGCCGCCGAGGATGCCGATGTGACGCTGCGGCTGTGGCGGCGCTTCAAGCCGCGCCTCGCCGCCGAGGGCGGCACGCGCGTCTACGAGATGGTCGATCGCCCGCTCGCGCCCGTCATCGCGCAGATGGAGCGGCACGGCATCAAGGTCGACCGCGAGAAGCTGAACGGTCTCTCGACCGAATTCGCCCACCAGATCGCCAGCCTCGAAACCGAGATCCACGGCCTCGCCGGCGGTCCCTTCACGATCGGCAGCCCCAAGCAACTGGGCGACGTGCTGTTCGAACGGATGGGCATCAAGGGCGGGCGTAAGGGCAAGTCGGGCGTCTACTCCACCGACGTCAACGAGCTGGAGCGGATCGCGGCGGACAAGGATTCGCCCGGCGCGGGCATCGCCGCAAAGGTGCTCGACTGGCGCCAGCTCTCGAAGCTGAAATCGACCTATACCGACGCGCTGCAGGCGCAGATCAACCCGGCGACGGGCCGCGTCCACACCAGCTACAGCCTGACGGGCGCGCAGACCGGCCGCCTCTCCTCGACCGACCCGAACCTGCAGAACATCCCGATCCGTACCGAGATCGGCCGCCAGATCCGCGACGCCTTCGTGGCGGAACCCGGCAACGTCATCCTCGCCGCCGACTATTCGCAGATCGAACTGCGCCTGGCGGCGCACATGGCCGACGTGCCCGCGCTGCGGCAGGCGTTCGCGAACGGCGACGACATCCACAGCCTGACCGCGCAGGAGCTGTTCGGCGAGGTCAACCGCGACACGCGCGGGCGCGCCAAGACGATCAACTTCGCGATCCTCTACGGCATCTCGCGCTGGGGCCTCGCCGGCCGGCTCGACGTCAGCGCGGACGAGGCGCAGGCGATGATCGAACGCTATTTCGAGCGCTTCCCCGGCATCCGCAACTATATCGCCAACACCACCTCGGCGGCGCGCGAGACCGGCTACACGACGACGCTGTTCGGCCGGAAATGCCATTTCCCGCGCCTCAAATCCTCCGTCCAGCACGAGCGCCAGGGGGCGGAACGCGCCGCCATCAACGCGCCGATCCAGGGCACGTCGGCCGACATCATCAAGCGCGCGATGGTGCGCATGACGCCGGCCCTCGTCGACGCCGGGCTGCCCGACGTGCGGATGCTGCTGCAGGTACACGACGAGCTGGTGTTCGAGCTGCCCGAAGGCGACGTCGAAGCGGCAAGCTCCGTGATCGAGCGCGTGATGGCGACCGCCGCAGAACCCGCCGTCACGCTCTCGGTGCCGCTCGGCGTCGAGATCGGCGCGGGCGCGAGCTGGGGCGCCGCGCATTGAGCAGTATTCCCGTGGCCGCAGCAGCGCCCGACGACGATATCAACGCGCTTGCCAAGGGCGGGCGGACCAACATCCTCGGCTTCCTGCTGCGCCTCGCCGCGCGGCTGCCGTTCCTGTTCATCGCCGGGCGCAGCTACGGGCCCGATCTCGTCGGGCGCTTCGCGCTCGCCGTCGTGGTGGTGGAATTCGCGGCGCAGCTCGCCACCCTCGGGCTCAAGCGCGGCCTCGCCCAGGCGCTGTCGAGCGCGGAGGACCGCCCGCACGCGCATGTCGTGTGGGATGCGATGACGGTCGCCGGCGTAGCCTCGGCGATCGCCTCCGTCATCCTGTTCGTCTTTCCCGAAATCCTCTTCCCCAGCGGCGGCGTCGGCCCGCTCGAACGCTATCTGCCGCTCGTCGTGTTCACCACCGCCTGGACCGAGATCAGCCTGGCGGCACTCGCCTATCGCCGCAACCTGCGCGCGGCGGTGACGGCACGCGCCGTGCTGGAGCCGTGGACGATCAGCATCGCCGCCTTCGTCTTTTCCTTCGTGACGAAACACGAGGGGCTGGTGCTGTCGTACATGCTGTCGATGATGGTCGCGCTCGCCGCGTCGCTGGTGCCGTTCGTGCGCAGCTACGGCCTGCCGGTCGGCTGGCGGCCGCATCCGGGGCGGTTGTGGGATCTCGCGCGCTACAACGTGCCGCTGGCGGGAGCCGATGCGATCGAATGGGCGACGCGCAACGTCGATCGCGCGATCCTCGGCTATCTGTTCGAACCGCGCGTGGTCGGCATCTACTACATGGCGGTGCAGGTCGCCTCGCTGCCCGGCAAGCTCAAGACCAGCTTCGATCCGATCCTCGGCCCGGTCATCACGCACAGCCTCGCGATCGGCGACAAGGCGGCGGTGGCGCATCAGGTGCGGCAGGTCGGTTTCTGGATCATCACCGCGCAGGCGGGGCTCGCATTGGTAGGATCGATCCCCGGCAAGGCGGTGATGGGCGTCGTCGGCCCGCAATTCGTCGCGGGCACCGCGGCGATGGCGTTCCTGTTGTTCGCGGAGGTCGCCGCCTCGACGGGGGCGGTGTGCGAAAGCGCGCTCGTCTACGTCTCGCGACACGTGAACCTGATGATCTCGATCGGGGCACTGGCGTTCCAGATCGCGCTCAGCTTCGGCCTGATCCTGCTGATGCGCGCGCTCGACTGGCCGCCCAACTGGCAGGCGGCGGGGCCGGCGGTCGCGTTGCTGGTGGCGATGGGTGCGTCCTCGATCGTGAAGTCGGAGCTGCTCGCCCGCCTGCTCGGCGCGCCGACGCGCGGCTGGCGCTGGCAATTGCTGGCGGCGGCGGCGGCGGCGGTCGCGGTGGGGACGATCTTCACCTCGCTCCCGCACCGCTTCGAATGGGCGCAGCTCATCATCGGCGTGCCGGTCATCGCCGCGACCTATCTGTTCGTGCTGTGGAAAACCGCCTTCGACGACGAGGACAAGGCGCTGCTCAGGCGGACGCCCGCGCCGAAAGTGGCTGCAGCGTAAGCCTCACTCTCCCCCGGTCGTGCTGAGCGAAGTCGAAGCACGTGCCACAGGCGATACGCCCAGCTCACGTGCTTCGACTTCGCTCAGCACGAACGGATGGGGCTCAATGCCTAAAGTGCCTCACCCCGGTAAACACCATCGCCAGCCCGGCCGCGTCGGCGGCCGCGATCACCTCGTCGTCGCGGATCGAACCGCCCGGCTGGATCACCGCCGTCGCACCGGCCTCGACCGCCGCCAGCAACCCGTCCGCGAACGGGAAGAACGCATCGGACGCAACCGCCGAGCCGATCGTGCGCGGCGCGCCCCAGCCGGCCTTGTCGGCGGCGTCCTTCGCCTTCCACGCGGCGATGCGCGCCGATTCGAGGCGGTTCATCTGCCCCGCACCGATGCCCGCCGTGCTGCCGCCCTTGGCATAGACGATGGCATTCGATTTCACATGCTTGGCGACCGTCCAGGCGAAGCGGCAATCGGCCAGTTCTTCTTCGGTCGGCGCGCGCTTCGTCACCACCTTCAGCTCCGGCGACGAGGCATCGTCGCGCGACTGGATCAGGAAGCCGCCCGCGATCGACTTCATCACGCGGCCCTTGCGCTTGGGATCGGGCAGGTCATTGGTCAGCAGCAGGCGCAAATTCTTCTTCTTCGCGAACACCGCGCGCGCCGCGTCGTCCGCGTCGGGCGCCGCCACCACTTCGGTGAAGATGCCCGAGATCGCCTCTGCGGTCGGCCCGTCGAGCGGGCGGTTCACCGCGATGATGCCCCCGAACGCCGACACCGTGTCGCAGGCGAAAGCGGCCTTATAAGCCTCGATCAGCGTCTCGCCCGTCGCCACGCCGCAAGGGTTGGCGTGCTTGACGATCACCACCGTCGGCGGGCCGTCGCGAAATTCGCTGACCAGCTCGAGCGCGGCGTCGGCGTCGTTGTAATTGTTGTACGACAGCTCCTTGCCCTGCACCTGCACGGCCTGCGCGACACCGTTCACGCCACCGCCGGGCTGGGTGTAGAGCGCCGCGATCTGGTGCGGATTCTCGCCGTAGCGCAGCTCCGCCTGCTTGATCATCGGCACCGAGACCCGCGCCGGGAAGCGCTCACCCTGGTCGACATGCGCGAACCAGCCGGCGATCGCCGCGTCATAGGCCGCCGTCGCCTGATAGGCCTTCATCGCGAAGCGCTTGCGGTCCTCCAGCGTCGTCGTGCCGCCCGAAACCAGCGCGTAGTCGGCGGGATCGGTGACGATCGCGACAAAAGCGTGGTTCTTCGCGGCAGAGCGCACCATCGACGGCCCGCCGATATCGATATTCTCGATCACCTCGTCGCGCTCAGCGCCCTTCGCGACGGTCGCCTCGAACGGATAGAGATTGACGACGACGAGGTCGATTGCGCCGATCTCATGTTCCGCCATCGAGGCGGCGTGCGCGGGATCGTCGCGCACCGCGAGCAGCCCGCCGTGGACCTTCGGATGCAGCGTCTTGACGCGGCCGTCCATCATCTCGGGAAAACCGGTGAGATCGGAAATGTCGCGCACCGCAAGCCCTGCGTCGCGCAGCGCCTTGGCGGTGCCGCCGGTCGAGACGAGATCGACGCCCTTGGCGGCGAGCGCGGTTGCGAGGTCTACGATCCCGGTCTTGTCGGAGACGGAGATAAGGGCGCGTTTGATGGTGATCTGGGTCATGGGCGGAGTCTTTCGTTTGCGTGCGAACGCACGCGGGCCCCTGCCCGCTTAGACCGCGCGCTTCAAGACCCAGCTGATGTTCGCGCCGCCCGCCGGCGATTCGCCCGTGACGACGAGCTGGCTGGTCGATTGCGGCCGCCCCTCGGCATCGATCCACACGCTCTCCTCGGCGCTCAGCGTGCCGCCGCGCACACGGAACTGCCAGAGCGGCGCACCCGGCAGCCGCAGCAGCGCCGCCATGCCGTCCGCGGTCGGCGAGACCTCTACCCCTAGGCCGAGGTGGAAGCGGATGACGAAGCCCATCGTCGCGATTCGCCGCCTGCGGTGCGAGGGCAGCAGCATGTCCTCGCCGCGCAGCTCGCGCCCGTCGCCCGACAGGATGAGCTGGCGGTGGTGCGTGAAGCCGAAGCGCCTTGCATAGCCGTCGTGGCTGCCCTCGATACGGCTGGCCTGCTCGCTCTCCTGCCGCGCCAGCTCGACCTCGCCGACACCGCGCCCGAGCGTGCCGTCGGCGTGGACGGCGGTCGAATTGCTGTCCCCGACCACCAAGGTCGAATGCGCGGCGGTGGTGCGCATCCCCTCCGACAGCGCGGCCGGGATCTGCACGATGCCCGCGCGCGCGCCCCCGCAATTGACGATCAGGCGGTGCGGCCCGTCCGAAAATTCGAACGCCAGAGTCGAGGCGCAGCCTCCTTTGATGAGCCGCGCGACCGGCGGCGGGGCGGCATCGATCACCAGCACCGACTGGCCAGAGGCGAGCCGCTGATAGCCCCATTCGCGCGCCTGCCGCAGCGGCCGCGTGCGCACGCCCGTCGCGGCGATCACGTCGGCCACGCTCGCGGCGGAGACCGGGCCGCCGCCCTGCCAGCTCGACAGTGCGCCGTCGCCCATGCACACGCCGAGCAGCGCCGGCACCATCTTCGCCAGCGTATCGGCGATGATCTCCGGCGCGTCGAACCGGCGCACGTCGTAGACGCAGCGCAGCGCGGTCAGCAGCATGATGACGTCGATCTGCGCGGTCGGCGATCGCGACACCACGCCGCCATCCTCGAACACCGACGTCGCGATCGCACGCGCGAGGGCCGCTTCCGCCGCGCCACGCCGCGTCTCGTTGCCCGATATCAGCATGCTCGCCGCGACGACGCCGCAATTGGCGGCGACGCGCGGTGCGCCCGGCGGCAGCTTGTCCACACCGCGGTCGAGATGCCGCGCACCGCGCGCGAAGGTGTTGAGCACCTTGCTGCGATAGACGAGATCGGCCGACGACAGGATCAGCGGCGCGTGCGCCGACCAGGCCAGGATGCGCCGCCCCCACAGGTCCGCACGCCACGCCGGTTCGCTCACCTTGTCGGCATGGACCGCGAGCCATTGCCGCATGATCGCCTCCGCCACCGGCACGCCCTGCGCGCGCGTCGCCACGGTGGAGAGATCGCGCAGCCAGCCGAAGCTGTGCAGATATTCGGAGAAATCGTCGGAGAAATCGGGCTTGGCAAAGTTGAGCGCGGCGACCGCGCGCGTCTCGCCGCGAAACGTCACCTGCCCGGACAGCAGCGCCTGCCCGCGCTTCACGTCGCCCAGAAACGGATCGTCGGGAACCGCGATCAGCTTCAACGGATGTCGCCCCTTCAACCGCATGCCGTGAATCGGCGTGCGCCACGTCAGGCGATGAAAGCGTTCGGTCAGGCGCTCGGCAAGCGACAATCCGCTTGCGCCGCCGACGCGGACGAGCCGCTTGCCCTCGTCCACCGTGTCGAGGTCGTCGTCCAGCCCGGAGCCGGTCTCCGGTTCCGGCGAACGATCGATCACGCCCCCCTCAGCGCCTTGATGTTGGCGGCATAGGCATCGGGCCCGCCCTTGAAGGTGGCCGTGCCCGCGACCAGCGCATCGGCCCCCGCCGCGATCACGGTCGCGGCATTGGCCTGGTCGACGCCGCCGTCGACCTCGAGATCGACGGTGTAGCCGCCCTTGTCGATCATCTTGCGCACCGCCTCGATCTTCCTGAGCGCGCTCGGGATGAAGCCCTGCCCGCCGAAGCCGGGATTGACGCTCATGATGAGCACCAGATCGACCTCCTCGATCAGATAGTCGAGCGCCTTGGCCGGCGTTTGCGGGGTCAGCACCACGCCCGCGCGCTTGCCGAGCTTGCGGATGTGCTGGAGGCTGCGGTGCGTGTGCGGCCCCGCCTCGACATGGATCGACAGCGTGTCCGCGCCCGCTTCGGCGAACTGGTCGAGATAGGCATCGACCGGGGCGATCATCAGATGGACGTCGAGCGGCTTGGTCGTGTGCGGACGGATCGCCTTCACCACCATCGGCCCGATGGTGATGTTCGGCACGAAATGCCCGTCCATCACATCGACGTGAATCCAGTCCGCACCCGCCGCGTCGATCGCGCGCACTTCCTCGCCAAGTTTGGCGAAGTCGGCGGAAAGTATAGAGGGCGCAATACGGACGGGGTTCTGCATCCTGGTTTCTCTAGGCAGCACGAACGAGGCGCGCAATGAAGAAGCCGTTATTGCCGCCCGGCGATATCTGTCCCGGAAGCGCACGCACCCAGCCGCGTTCCTCGGGCGCCATGCCGGACGGGAGCTCTTCCTGCCGCACCGGCTCGATCGCGAAATCGGGATGGCCGCTCAGGAAATCCTCGATCTGGCGCTCGCCTTCGGACGGCTCCAGCGAACAGGTGGCATAGACCAGCCGCCCGCCCGGCTTCACCCAGCCGGCGGCGCGCGCGAGCAGTTTCATCTGCGTCGCCGCCATCTGCGCGATCACCGAGGGGCGGACACGGTGGAGCACGTCGGGGTGGCGGCGGAAGATGCCGGTGGCGCTGCACGGCGCATCGAGCAGCACCGCGTCGGCGGGTTCCTGCGGCGTCCAGTGCAGCACGTCGCCGGTGATGACGCGCGCAGTCACATGGGTGCGCGCGATATTGTCGCGCAGCCGCCCCAGCCGCGCCTCCGAAGCGTCTATCGCCGTCACCTGCCAGCCGGCATGGGCGAGCTGCATCGTCTTGCCGCCCGGCGCGGCGCAGAGATCGAGCGCGGTGCCCGGTCCCTTCCCCAGCAAGCGTGCGGGCAGCGCGGCGGCGATATCCTGCACCCACCACGCGCCCTCCTCGAAGCCCGGTAGCTCGGGCACGTGCGCCGACTCGAGCCGGACATGGCCCGGCATCAGCGAGGTGCCGCCGAGGTCGTCCGCCCAGCGCGCCGTCGCGCCCACGTCGGCGAGCGTCAGGTCGAGCGGCGGCGGGGCGGCGATGGCGTGTTCCGCCGCCTCGATCACATCGTCGCCCCAGGCCGCATGCCAGCGCAGCGCGGTGGCATCGGGCAGCGTCGGGATCTCGGGCAGTTGTTCGCCGCGCCGCGACAGCGCGCCGAACACGCCATGCACCAGCTTGCGCGGCCCCCCGTCGACCAGCGGCAGCACCGTGGCGATGGCGGCATGCGGCGGCGTGCCGAGCGACAGCGCCTGCACCAAAGCGATGCGCAGGGCGAAGCGCGCCTTGGCATCCTCCGGCAGCGCGCGCGGCGTCGCCGAATCGATCAGCGCATCGAGATCGGGCAGCCGCCGCAGCGCCTCGGCCGCGATGGCATGGGCGAGTGCGCGGTCGTCGGCGCGCTCGATCCCCTGCGTCGCGCGGCCGAGCGCCGCTTCGAGCGGCAGACCCTGGCGCAGCACCGCATCCAGCAGCTTGAGCGCGGCACGGCGGGCGGGGACACCGGGAGCGTCGGGAGTGGTGGGAGGTTTGGCCAAAACGCTTGAACTCTTGGGTTGCGCGGCCGAAATGGTGTGCAAGCCGCGAAGGAATAGCCTCCATGACCCGACGACCGCCGCATGTGAAGCCGCCAGCGCATCTTTCCAAGAACACGCCGGTGCCCAAACCCGAGCCGCTCAAGGAAACGAAAGACCCGCTCGGCCTCGATCCGACACGCTACGGCGACTGGGAATTGAAGGGGCTTGCGGTCGATTTCTGACCGACCCGTCGCCCCGGCGAAGGCCGGGGCCGCTGCGTTTGGGTCTGCCCGGTTCGCCCAACACCACAACGTCCCCGGCCTCCGCCGGGGCGACGCTCATGGGGCGAGGTCTTCAAACATGCTCGCGCGTCAGCGGGCGGGCGAGCAGCTCGCCGATCACGGCGCGCACGTCGGCCCCCTCCAGCAGCGCGCGCACGCCCTGCGCGACCGGCATGTCGATCCCCGCCGCCTCTGCCGCCTCGCACAGCACCGGTGCCGTGAACGCCCCTTCCGCAACGGTGCGGCGATCCGCCATCAGCTCCGTCGCCGCGCGCCCCTGCCCCAGCCCGACGCCCAGCGAGAAATTGCGCGAGGCGGTGGACGAGCAGGTCAGCACCAGATCGCCGAGCCCCGACAGCCCGGCCAGCGTCTCCGCCCGGCTGCCGCGCGCCAGCCCGAAGCGCGTCATCTCGGCAAAGCCGCGCGCGATCAGCGCCGCGCGCGCATTCTGGCCGAGCCCCGCGCCCTCCACGACGCCGCACGCGATCGCCAGCACGTTCTTCACCGCCCCGCCGATCTCCGCGCCGATCACGTCGGTCGAGGCATAGGTGCGGAAACTCGGCAGCGCGATCGCCTCGGCCATGCGCTCGGCCGCATCGGCATCCTCCATCGCGATGGTGACGGCCGTCGGGAGCCCGCGCGCGACCTCGGCGGCGAAGGTCGGGCCCGACAGCACGCCGACGGCCGCACCGGGCTGCGCCTCTGCCGCGACTTCGCTGAGCAATTTGTGGCTGCCCGCCTCGATCCCCTTCGAACACAGCAGCAGCGGCGCGCGCGTCGCCGGCAGCTTCGCCAGCACGCCGCGCGTATGCTGCGCCGGCGTCACCACCAGGATCGCCTCCGCCCCGGCGAGCGGCGCGAGATCGCCGGTCGCGCGAAAGCCCGATAGCGGCACGCCGGGCAGGTAAATCGCATTCTCGCCGGCGTTGATGCCCGCGACGACCTCGGGCTCCAGCGCCCACAGGGTCACGTCATGCCCGCCGCTCGCCAGCACCTGCGCCAGCGCGGTGCCCCACGCTCCGCCGCCGATCACACCGATGTTCATGCCTTCACCCCCGCCCCGCGCACCGCTTCCGCCGCCGGGTCGAGCGGCCAGCGCGGGCGGGCGGGCATGTCGAGCGGATCGGTGAGGCCGGCGGCGAAGCGCTCCGCCCCGGCCCAGCCGATCATTGCGGCATTGTCAGTACACAACCACAGCGGCGGCGCCACGAAACGCAGGCCGTTGGCGCTCGCCAGCGCCGACAGGCTGCCGCGCACTGCCTGATTCGCCGCGACCCCGCCCGCCACGACCAGCGCCGTCGCCGCGTCGGCATGCGCCAGCGCCCTGATAGTACGGTCGATCAGGCAATCGACCACCGCCGCCTGGAAGCTGGCGGCGATATCCTCGACGCTCCACCGGCCCGAATCGTGCGCGCGCACCACCGCGCTCTTGAGGCCCGCGAAGGAGAAATGCGGCTCGGCCGATCCCTTCAGCGGGCGCGGCAACGGCACCACGTCGCGCCCCAGCGCGGCGGCGCGCTCCACCGCCGGGCCGCCCGGAAAGCCGAGGCCCAGCACCTTGGCGCTCTTGTCGAACGCCTCGCCAGCGGCGTCGTCGATCGTCGTGGCGAGCCGGCGATAGCGCGCGACGCCCTCGACCAGCAGCAACTGGCAATGCCCGCCCGACACCAGCAACAGCAGATAGGGAAAATCGAGATCGGGATCGGAAAGGCGCGGGCTCAGCGCATGGCCCTCGAGGTGATTGACCGCCACCAGCGGCTTGCCCGCGGCATGCGCCAGCGCCTTGCCCGTGACGAGCCCGACCATCACGCCGCCGATCAGCCCCGGCCCCGCCGTCGCGGCAACGGCATCGATCTGATCGAGCGTCAGCCCGGCATCGGCCAGCGCGCCCTCGACCAGCGGGATCAGCGCCTCGACATGCGCGCGCGCCGCGATCTCGGGCACGACGCCGCCGTACGGCCGGTGCGCCGCCTCCTGCCCCGCCAGCCGATGCGCGAGCACGCGCCGGTCCGACGTGACGACGGCGGCGGCGGTCTCGTCGCAGCTCGATTCGAGGCCGAGGATCACTTTTGCACTCATCACCCCCAGTTAGTCATTCGCCCCGAGCTTGTCGAAGGGGGCCGCTTTTCTTTAGGAGGAGCGATGACCTCGACCTTCCGCCTCGGCACGCGCGGTTCGCCGCTCGCCCTCACCCAGGCCGCGATGGTGCGCGCCGCTTTGTGCGCCGCGCACGGCTGGCGCGAGGATGCGGTTGAGATCACTGTCATCCGCACCACCGGCGACCGCGTGCAGGACCGCGCGCTCGCCGAGATCGGCGGCAAGGCTTTGTGGACCAAGGAACTCGACCGCGCTCTACTCGATGGCGCGATCGACTGCGCGGTCCATTCGATGAAGGACGTCGAGACGATCCGCCCGGCCGAGATCGCCATCGCGGCGATGCTGCCGCGCGCCGACGTGCGCGACCGGCTGATCGGCGCGGAAAGCATCGCCGCTCTGCGCAAGGGCGCGGTCGTCGGCACGAGCAGCCCGCGCCGCGCCGCGCAATTGAAGCGCCTGCGCCCCGATATCGCGACGGTGGTGTTCCGTGGCAATGTCGACACGCGCCTCGCCAAGCTGGCGGCGGGCGAGGTCGATGCGACCTTGCTGGCGGCGGCGGGGCTCGACCGGCTCGGGCGCGGCGACACCGGCGTCGCGATCGCGCCCGAGACGATGCTCCCCGCCCCGGCGCAGGGCGCGGTCGGGATCGAGACGCTGACGGGGTCGCCCGCCGCCGCGCTGGTCGCGGCGATCGACCATGCCGACACGCACGCCTGCGTCCTGACCGAACGCGCGCTGCTCGCGCGGCTGGTCGCCGATTGCCACTCGCCGGTCGCGGCGCTGGCAACGCTGGCGGGCGGGCGGATGACGCTCGCGGCGGAACTGCTGTCCGAGGACGGCGCGGAGCACGTCACCGGCCGGATCGAGGGCACGCGCGGCGAAGATCTTGCAGAAACGCTCGCGACGGACCTGCTCGCCCGCGCGCCGGACGCCGTGCGGCGGCTGTTCGCGGGGTGAAGCTCGCCATCCTCCGTCCCGAACCCGGCAACGCGGCCACCCGCGCGCGGGCCGCCGCCGCGGGTTTCGAGACGCTCCGCCTGCCGCTGTTCGAAATTGCCGCGCGCGCCTGGACGCATCCCGATCCCGCCGGTCACGACGCCCTCCTCCTCACCAGCGCCAACGCCGTGCGCAGCGCCGGGCCGCTCGGCGCGCTGGCGGCGCTGCCGGTCGTGACGGTCGGCGACTCGACCGCCGCCGCCGCGCGTGCCGCCGGTCTCACCGTCGTCGCGACCGGCGACAGCGACGCCGCCGCCCTCTCCGCGCTGCTGATCGCGCACGGCTTCTCCCGCGTCCTCCACCTCGCCGGAGAGGACCGCACCCCGGCCCCGCCCGGCGTGACCCGCACCGAGACCGTCTACGCCAGCGAACCTCTCGCGGTGCCGCCCGAACGGCTCGCCCTGCTCACCGGCACCACCGCCCTGCTGCACTCCGCCCGCGCCGCGCGCACGCTCGCTGCCCTGCTCGACGCCGCCGCGATTCCCCGCGCGGGCATCACCGTCGCCGCCTTCAGCCCCGCCATCGCGCAAGCCGCCGGCAGCGGCTGGTCCACCGTCGCCACCGCCGCCGCGCCCACCGACGCCGCGCTGTTAGACGCCGTCCGCGCGCTTGGCCGTTGACCACCCGCCTCCCCGCGCGGATAAGGTGACATGGATCAAGACCCGCCGATAGAATTGTCGACCGGGGTGCCGATCGAGGTGGCGGCGCGCCGCAAACCGCGCTGGCCGATCTTCGCGGTTCTCGCGCTGGTCCTCATCCTGATCGGTGCCGCCGCCGCATATTTCGCGATTCGCCATTTCGATCTCGCCCCCGCGCCCAAGGTCGCCACGCTGACGCTGCCGGTCACACCGGGCGCATCGGGCCCGCAGGCGCCGGTCGTGATCGTGCCGTCGAAGGGCACCTCGCAAAGCGCGACCATCGATCTCGACGCGCTGTCGAACCGCGAGACCGCGCTCGCCGCACAGCTCAACGCGCTCGAGGGGCGGACGGCAGGCGTCAGCGCCGATGCGCAGGCCGCCGCCGGCAACGCCACCCGCGCGGAAGGGATGCTGATCGCCTTCGCCGCGCGCCGCGCGCTCGATCGCGGCACGTCGCTCGGCTTCATCGAGGGCCGGCTGCGCGACCGCTTCGGCGGTGCGCAGGGTCAGGCGGTCGCGACGATCGTGCAGGCCGCGCGCCAGCCGGTCACGCTGGAGGATCTGCGCGGCGGGCTGGAGGCGGTCGCGCCCAGCCTCGTCACCGGCGGCCTGTCGGGCGGCTTCTTCACCAGCCTGCAACGCGAGCTTTCCAGCCTCGTCGTCCTCCACAATGCCGATGCGCCTTCCCCGCTGCCGGGCGAGCGGCTGGCGCGGGCGCGGCGGCTGCTCGAGATCGGGCAGGTCGAGGCGGCGCTTGCCGAGGTCGCGCACCTGCCCGGCGCCGCCGGTGCGACGCGCTGGACCGACGCCGCCAAGCGCTACATCGAGACGCGCCGCGCGCTCGACATCATCGAGACCGCGGCGCTGCTCGGCCAGGCCGCCGGATCGGTCGCCACGCCCGCGCCGCCCCCCGCACCGGCGCCGAGCCCGACGCCTAGGCCTTGAGCCGCTCGATCAGCGCCATCGCCGCGTGCGGCGCGCGCACCTTGCCGCCGTGGATGAAGAACACGAAGGTCTCGCGCGGCGTCTTGGGCGCGGGATCGGCGGCATAGGGCAGCCCCTCCGGCCGGCCCCCCGCCGACCAGATGCGCGCCGCATCCGCCCACTCGTCGAGCGCCCGCTCGCTATAACCGGTCGGTTCCTCGTCGACTCCGCTCTCCAGCCGCGCATAGACGAAATCGCCGCTCACGTCGGCGATCGCCGGATATTCGGGCGAATGGGCGTAGACGATCGCCGCCCCGCGCTCCCGCATCATCGCGACGAACTCCGGGCAGGCGAAGCTCTCGTGCCGCACCTGCACCGCATGGCGCAGCGTCACGCCCTCGTGACGGTCCGGCAGCAGCGCGAGGAACGCGCGGAAATCCTCCGCGTCGAATTTCTTGGTCGCCATGAACTGCCACAGGATCGGCCCGAGCCGGTCGCCGAGCTCGACGATCCCCTGCCCCACGAACTTCGCCACCGATTCGCCGGCCTCCGCCAGCACCTTGCGGTTGGTGCAGAAGCGCGAGGCCTTCAGCGTGAAGACGAAACCGTCGGGCACCGCCTTTGCCCAGCCTGCGAAGGTCGCAGGCTTCTGGCTGCTGTAGTAGGTGCCGTTGACCTCGATCGCGGTCAGCTGCGACGCCGCATATTCGAGCTCCCTCTTCTGCGCGAGCTTCTCGGGAAAGAACGTCCCGCGCCAGGGTTCGTAGGTCCAACCGCCGATGCCGACGCGAATCGCTGCCTTGTTCATGCGCCGGTGATAGCGCGGGACGGCCCGCGGCTCATCCCGGTTCTTGCGGAGAGAGGCAGACGATGCTCTTCGCCGTCGGTGCTCGCTTGTGCGAGGCCGGCCGAGCGGTCGCTGGTCACGATTTGGCGCAGCCAAATCGCTGCGACCGCTGGAGCGGGCGAAGGGATTCGAACCCTCGACCCCAACCTTGGCAAGGTTGTGCTCTACCCCTGAGCTACGCCCGCTCTGGCGCCACGCGCTCCCGGTGAGGGGGGCGGGTAAGGAGGGCGGCTGATAGCGCCAGCCCCGCGGGCTGGCAACCCCCATTTGCGCAACCATCGAAAAGCCTTGGCTTGAGGGCCCGAGCGCCCACATAAGGCGCCAACGACCGAAACACTGGAGCATCACTTGGCAACCCTGGGCATGAGCGCCGCCGAACGCGAGGCCGTCGAGGCTTTCCGCAAGGACGTCGTCGAACCGTCGATGACGAAGCTCGTCATCATCGATTTCTGGGCGGAATGGTGCGGGCCGTGCAAGGCGATCGCGCCGATGCTCGACAAGATCGCCGCGGCCTATGCCGACAAGGGCGTCGTGCTGGCGAAGGTCGATACCGACAAGAACCAGTTCATCGCCGCGCAATTCCAGATCAAGTCGATCCCGACGATCTACGCGATGTTCCAGGGCCAGCTCGTCGCCGACCTGACGCAGGCGCGCACCGAGTCGCAGATGCGCGCGACGCTCGACCAGATCCTGAAGCAATTGCCGATCGAGAGCGAAGCCGCGCAGGCCGAAGCCGAGATCGAGCCGCTGATCGCGATGGCGGAGCAGGTGCTGGCCGAGGGCGACGGCGCGCGCGCCGCCAACATCTATGCGCAGATCGCCGAGATGGCGCCCGACAATCCCGCCGTCCACGCCGGCTATGTCCGCGCGCTGGTGGCGGCGGGCATGATCGACGAGGCGCGTGCGCATCTCGAGGCCGTGCCAGAAGAGGCCGCCAAGGCGCCCGAGATCGAGCGCGCCCGCTCGGCGCTCGCGCTCGCCGAAAGCGCCAAGCCGGTCGACGATCTCTCCGCGCTCGCCGCCGAGGCCGCCGCCGATCCCGAGAACATGGACAAGCGCTTCGAACTCGCCGGCGGCCAGATGGCGGCGGGCGACCGCGACGCCGCCGCCGACACGCTGCTCGCGATGATCGCCGACGATCGCGCCTGGAACGACAGCGCGGCACGCACGCAGCTGCTCAAGCTGTTCGACGTGGTCGGGCTCGAAGACCCCTGGGTGTCGGCGCAGCGCCGCAAATTGTCGGCGATCCTGTTCGGATGAGCGAAGCCGCGGCAACCACCACCCGGCTGTCGATCTTCCCGCTGCCGGGGGCGCTGCTGTTCCCGCGCATGCACCTGCCGCTGCACATCTTCGAGCCGCGCTACCGCGCGATGGTTTCCGACGCGATGGCGCGCGACCGTCGCATTGGCATGATCCAGCCGCGCGCGAACAAGGTCGGCCGCCGCGACACGCCGCCGCTGTTCGAAATCGGCTGCGTCGGCAAGATCGGCGAGTTCGAAGCGAGCGAGGACGGCCGCTACAACCTCGTCCTCGAAGGCCTCTCGCTGTTCCGCATCGTCCGCGAGCTCGACGTGACGACCGCCTTCCGCCAGGTCGAGGCCGAGCTGCTGCCGGTCAATGCCGAGCCCGAAACGCTGTCGCTCTCGCGCCGCTCGCTGCTGGAAAGCGAATCGCGCGCCTTCGCCGATGCGCAGGGCTATGCGGTCGACTGGGATCAGGTGACACGGCTCGACGACGAGGCGCTCGTCAACGGCATCGCCCAGATCGCGCCGTTCGACGTGGCCGCCAAACAGGCACTGCTCGAGGCGGACGGCATCGAGGACCGGGCGGAGCTGATCGTCCAGCTCATGCAATTCTTCGGCCGCCACGACGGCGAGGATTCGGTGACTTTGCAGTGAGGGGTGAGTCGGCGAGTGCTACGCTGCGCATAACGTCGCGACCACTCGGCGAGGCGCCTGAATGGATACGGGACGCTTGGATCGGCGTCGAACTGCCGCTGATCAACGATCGTCCAGTTACAGCTTTGTCGACCGGCGTCCTCCATCCGGTAACGTCGTTGATCGGGTTCATACGCGGCACCTTGCTTGGGCGAATCGTGCGAAGGCAGGGGTACCGCGTGCGCGCGGCGGTCGCCGTCGATATTCTTGAACAGAGCAACCGCGCGGCGGCGGCGTGGTGGCGCGAATACGCTCCCAATGTCCTGCGCCCCAACGGCGCGTTCCTGTTCGATCTCGCGTGCGGCGAAGTCTTGTCGGGGCCCACATGACCCCCGCCGCCAGGCGCATCGTCGCGATCCTGCTCGCGGTCGCCGAGCTGGTGGCGATGCTGCTCGCGCTGTTCCTCGCGGCGATGAGCGTGATGATGTTCGACGCGCCGGGATCGGAGCTCAAGCCCGAGCTGTGGCGCGCCTTCTATGCGACCTGGGCGCTGCCGGCCGCGCTGTTCGTGGGCAGCGGCTTCGCGGTCGCCGCAGCGATCCGCTTCACGCGCTTCCGCATCCTCGCGGCCTTGCTGATCCCCGCGGCGGCGTTTTTGTGGCTCGTCGTGGCGATGGCGAGCCTCTAGCCGCTGTCCTACACCGCGTGACTACGCTATTTTTGCCACCGCTCTTTCGCATCGTCGGTCACGGGATCAGTGCAAAATCGGAAACGATCGCGCCTTACATTTTCGATTCAGGTGTCAATCTGTCAAGCGAGCTATCACTTTCACGCGCCAGCGTCACACCGTCAGCCCCTGCAGCAGCTTCGGCACGTCGCCGCTCTCGCCGCGCGCCTCGGCCATGAAGCGGTTCTTGAGCGCCGGCACCCGGTCCACCGCCGACAGCCCGAAGCGCCGCACCGCGTTCGCCGTCCTGCCGGGCACGCCGAACAGCCGCGTCAGTCCGTCGGTCGCCGCCGCGACCATGAACGTGTCGAGGCTCCGCCAGCGGTCGTAGCGCGCCAGCAGCGCCGGGTCGCCGAGGTCGAGCCCGGTGCGCTTGCCCTCGACCAGCACCTCGACCAAAGTCGCCACGTCGCGGAACCCCACGTTGACGCCCTGCCCCGCGATCGGGTGGATGCCGTGCGCCGCGTCCCCCACCAGCGCGAGGCGGTTCGACGTGATCGTCGCGGCATGATGGAAGCCGAGCGGATGGCTCCACCGCCCGCCGAGCGGCCCGAGCTTGCCCAGGAAGCCGCCCATCTTCTTCTCGCATTCGGCGAGGAAGCCGCGCTCCGACAGCTTCATATAGCCCGGCGATTCGTGCCGCTTCACCGACCAGACGATCGCCGAACGATGCCCCTCCGCGTCGTCGTTCAAGGGCAGGATCGCGAACGGCCCCTGCGGGTAGAAGATCTCGAAGGCGATATTCTCGTGGGAATGTTCGTGATGCAGCGAGGTCACGATCGCGGCATGGTCGTAGGTCCAGCGCGCCACCTTCAGCCCCGCCGCCTCGCGCGTCGGCGAATTGCGGCCCTCGGCGGCGACCAGCAGCGGCGCGGTGATGACATCGCCCGAATCGAGCGTGACGGTCACGCCGTGATCGCCGCGCACCACGTCCACGGCGCGCGTCTTCATCCGCACCGCGACGCCCTCGGCATGGCTCGCCGCCTCGAACAAGGCACGCCGCAGCAGCCGGTTCTCGAACATCGTGCCGAGCGCGCCCTCGCCCTCGTCCGGCGTGAAGTCGAGCTTGCCGGGCTCCAGCCCGTCGCTCACGCGAATCCCCTCGATCGGGCAGCCCGCGCCCGCCAGCCGCTCCAGCACGCCGATCGCGCCGAGCATCCGGTACGGTGCGCTCGCGATCGCCGAGGCGCGGCCGTCGAAGCCCGCCGCCAGGATCACCTCCGGGTCGGCAATGTCGATGACGATCGCGCCGAGCCCATGCGCGGAGAGCGCCACCGCAAGCGCGCTGCCGACGAGCCCGCCGCCGAGAATGATGACGTCCGCTTTTTCCATCGGGCGGGTCTAGCGCGCCCGCGCCTACGTGCCAATGCACGCTTAGCCCCTCCCCTTCAGGGGAGGGGTAGGGGGTGGGGGAAGCCTCGCAGAGAGCTCGCTCGCGGCACGGCCCCACCCCAACCCCTCCCCTGAAGGGGAGGGGCTTTGCGCCTCCGTAAACCACCCGCCTTGACGCCAGAGTCCGCAACCGCGATTATCGAAACAGATAGCGGACATTCGGGGAACTTGTGGGGATGGCGACGCGGGCGCAGCCGCCGCTCTGGCGTGAAACGGTGAAGGCGGGTGCCGCGCGCAGCACGCGCGTCATCGGCGCGATGGCGATCGTGCTGTTCCTGATCGTGTTCGTCGTCGCGCTGGCGAGCTATCATTCGGGCGATCCCTCGTTCAACACAGCTTCGGCAGGCCCCGCGCGCAACTGGCTCGGCCCCGTCGGCGCCTGGACGAGCGACCTCGCGCTGTTCCTGTTCGGCCCGATCGTCGTGCTGCTGATTCCGGTCGGCCTGCTGATCGCGCTGCGTCTTTGGCGCGACGTGCCCGTCGGCCGCTGGCGGTTGATGCTGCTGCTGAGCGTCACGGGCACCGTCCTGATGGGCACGACGCTCGCGCTGATCTCCAGCACCGCAGTGCTGTGGCTGCCGGCGGGTTGGGGCGGACTGTTCGGCCTTACCATCGCCGACCTCGTACGCTGGGCGCTGAGCTTCGTCGGCAGCGAATCGGTGATGCTGTGGATCGCACGCGTCATTGGCCTGCTCGCCGGCATCGCCGGTCTCGCCTGCTGGGCGTCGAGCTTCGTCGTCGGCCTCGACGGTGCTACGATGAGCGAGCGCGTAAAGCTGCTCCCCGATCTGCGCGTCCCCCGCCAGCCGCTGCTTGTCGATATGCGCGGCAGCACCGAGCACGAGGAGCCTACTGTCGAGCAGCAGCGCGGCCCCAGCCGCCCGCGTGCCGTCGCCATGCCCGACGAACGCCCCGGCCCGGTCATCTCCGAGCGCACCATCTCGCAACCGAGCCCCGCGAAACCCAAGGCGAAGCAGACCTCGTTCGATCTCGGCGACAATTCGCAACTGCCGCCGATCGACCTCCTCAAGCCTGCGCCGCCGTCGCTGGGCGGGCCGATCGACAAGGCCGCGCTCGATCGCAATGCGCGCCTGCTCGAATCGGTGCTCGACGATTTCCACGTGCGCGGCCGCATCGTCCAGGTCCGCCCCGGCCCGGTGGTGACAATGTACGAACTCGAGCCCGACAGCGGCATCAAGGCGAGCCGCGTCATCCAGCTTGCCGACGATATCGCGCGCAATATGTCCGCCGTGTCGGCGCGCGTCGCGACCATCCCGGGCCGCACCGTGATCGGCATCGAGCTGCCCAACGCCAAGCGCGAGATGGTGGGCCTGCGCGAACTCGTCGGCGCGATCGGCGACGAGCCCGGCACGCTGCCGCTGGTGCTCGGCAAGAACATCGCCGGCGATCCCGTCATCGCCGATCTGGCACCCATGCCGCATCTGCTCGTCGCCGGCACGACCGGATCGGGCAAGTCGGTCGGCCTCAACTGCATGATCCTGTCGCTGCTCTACCGGCTACGCCCCGATCAGTGCCGAATGATCATGATCGACCCGAAGATGCTCGAACTGAGCATGTACGACGACATCCCGCACCTGCTCTCTCCTGTCGTCACCGATCCCGCCAAGGCGGTGCGCGCGCTGAAATGGGCGGTCGAGCAGATGGAGGATCGCTACCGCCAGATGTCGTCGGTCGGCGTGCGCAGCCTCGCGGGCTTCAACGACAAGGTCCGCGCCGCCAAGGCCAAGGGCCAGCCGCTCGGGCGGCGTGTCCAGACCGGCTACGATGCCGACACCGGCCAGCCGATCTACGAGGAGGAGACGCTCGACTATCAGATCCTGCCGCAGGTGGTGGTGATCGTCGACGAGCTCGCCGATCTGATGATGACGGCGGGCAAGGAAGTCGAATTCCTCATCCAGCGGCTCGCGCAGAAGGCGCGCGCCGCCGGCATCCACCTCATCATGGCGACGCAGCGCCCCTCGGTCGACGTCATCACAGGCGTCATCAAGGCGAACTTGCCGACGCGCATCTCCTTCCATGTCACCTCGAAGATCGATTCGCGCACGATCCTCGGTGAGCAGGGCGCGGAGCAGCTGCTCGGCAAGGGCGACATGCTCTACATGCCCGGCGGCAAGGGCATCGTCCGCGTCCACGGCCCCTTCGTGTCGGACGACGAGGTCCGCGCCGTCGCCGATCACTGGCGCGCACAGGGCCGGCCCGATTACATCCAGTCGGTCACCGAGGAGCCGGAGGAGAGCTTCGACCTCGACGGTGCGCCATCGGGCGAGGATTCGGCCGAGGACCAGCAATATCGCTCGGCGATCCAGCTTGTCTGCGAAAGCCAGAAGGCCTCGACCTCGTGGCTGCAACGCCAGCTCCGCATCGGCTACAACTCCGCCGCGCGCCTGATCGAGCGCATGGAGAAGGACGGCATCGTCAGCCGCCCCGATCACGTCGGCCGCCGCGACGTGCTGCGCGACCGCGACGGCAACCCGCTCTAGCCGCGAGCGTTCAGAACGGGTTCAAGCCGTCTTGCCCAGACCGGGCCGATGTTTTCAGGAGTTTTCCGATGATCCGTCCGGCCTGGGCGCTGCCCGCGCTCGTTTCTCTGGCGGCACCCGCCCTCATCGCCGCCGCGCCGACCGGCGATCTTGCCGCGGTGCAGGCACATCTCTCGGGCGTGCAGAGCATGACCGCCGCTTTCAGCCAGACTGACCGCGCCGGCAGGGTCGTCACCGGCACGCTGACGCTCAAGAAGCCAGGCAAGATCCGCTTCCAGTATCAGAAGGGCTATCCGGTTCTGATCGTTGGGGATGGCAAGGCGCTGACATTCATCGATTATTCGGTGAAGCAGGTGCAGCGCTGGCCGATCGGCGCGTCGCCGCTCGGTGTACTGCTCGACCCGAAGAAGGATATTTCGCGCGTCGCGAAAGTGATCGAGACGGGCGATACGGGAATCGTCTCGGTCGATGCCTACGATCCGAAGCACCCGGAATACGGCCGTATCACCTTGGTGTTCGCGCGCAACGCATCGGCACCGTCCGGGCTGATGCTGCAAGGCTGGGTCGCGCTCGACTCGCAGAACAACCGCACGACGATCCGCCTGTCGAACCAGCATTTCAACGCGCCCGTCGATGAAAACATGTTCCGCTGGAACGATCCGCGCCCCAAGACGCCCAAGTGACGCCCCTTTCCGCGTGCGCGCGGCGCCGGCAACATGACGAAATCATCACCTGCATGACTGAAAGCTGCAGGTTCCGTTCATAGTGGCGACAGGTTGGTGCCGTTAGAAACGATCTTGCGGATGCGGGTTCACCTCGGGATTTCCCCCTGTTGCTCGAGGCCCCGCTTCCCGCCTGCGTGACGAACGCCAGGTCGGCCCTTGCTCCATGCCCCCGGAGCAAGGGCCTTTCTGTTTGAAGGCGGCATGCGGCGTGTCACCACAGACTCGCCTTCAACCGGCCGGCGGAGCCAAGCTCCGTCCGACGACGCGGCTTTGCCGGGTCGCGTTGCTTGTCGAACGCCTTCCACCGCACTAGGTCCCCCCGAGTGAAGATCGTGTCCTGGAACATCAATTCGGTGCGTTTCCGCATCGAGATCGTCGAGCGTTTCCTGCGCGAGGTGTCGCCCGACATCCTGTGCCTGCAGGAGACCAAGGTGATCGACGGCGACTTCCCGGCCGCGCCGTTCAAAGCGCTCGGCTACAAGCACATCGTCCTCCACGGCCAGCGCATGCACCACGGCGTCGCGATCATCAGCCGCGTGCCGCTGGTCGAGGACGACCGCTTAGACTGGCAGGCGAATCGCGAGGCTCGGCACGTCGGCGTGCGTCTGGAAAACGGCATGCGGATCGAGAATGTCTACGTGCCGGCGGGCGGGGACGTGCCCGATCGCGAGGTGAATCCGAAATTCGGCCAGAAGCTCGATTTCGTGGAGCGGATGACACGGTGGTCGGAAGGGCTGTCGGTCCCCACGCTGCTGGTCGGCGATTTCAACATCGCGCCGCTGCCGTCGGACGTATGGGGCCACAAGCAGTTGCTCGGCACGGTCAGCCACACGCCGATCGAGGTCGCCGCGCTCGATGCGCTGAAGGCATCGAACGACTGGGTCGATCTCGGGCGGCATTTCCATCCCGCGCCCGCACGGCTGCACACGTGGTGGAGCTATCGCTCGCCCGACTGGACCGTCAACGATCGCGGGCGGCGGCTCGATCATATGTGGGCGACCGCGAACGTCGCCGCGAAGGCGACGTCGCACACAGTGTTCGAAGGCTGCCGCAACTGGCTCAAGCCGTCCGATCACGTGCCGATCATGACCGAGTTTCAGGCGTGAGCGACGCCGCGAAGACGGCGATGGCGATCGACGCGCTGCGGCGCGGCTGGCCGATCGCGATCGCGGGCGCAGACGGCACACTCGCGCTGCTGCCGGTCGAAACCGCGGACCCGGCGCGTCTTGCCGCCTTCGATCCAAATGCAACGGCCCCGCTGCTGCTGAGCGCGGGCCGCGCCGCGACGTTGAAGCTCGCCAACCAGATCGAGGCAGCCGCCCCCGACGCGGCCGTACTGGTCGAGCGCGCGCCGTGGCTCGATTTCGCGACCGCCACCGCCCTCGCCGATCCGCAATTCGATCTGCGCGATCCGATGAAGGGCCCGTTTCGCGCGGTCCACATCGATGCGGCGGAGGCGGCGGCGGCGGCGATCGGGCTGGCGCGGATCGCCGGGATGCTGCCCGCCTTCTTCGCGCTGCCCGAGGGCTCGGCAACTCTGGCGATCACCCCCGCCGATATCGCCGCCCATGAGGATGCCGCGCGCCTCGCCATCGCGACGCGCGCGCACCTCCCCGTCTCGGGCGCGGAAAATGCCGAGATCGTTGCCTTCCGCACACCCGAAATGCCCGGCGAGCATATCGCGCTGCTCATCGGCGAGCCCGACGGCAATCCGCCGCTCGTTCGCTTGCACAGCGAATGCCTGACCGGCGACGTGCTCGGCAGCCTGAAATGCGATTGCGGCCCGCAGCTCGACGCCGCGATCCAGGCCATTTCGGCAAGCGGCTGGGGCATCCTGCTCTACCTGCGGCAGGAAGGGCGCGGTATCGGCCTGATCAACAAGCTGCGCGCCTACGCGCTGCAGGATCAGGGTTTCGACACGGTTGACGCCAACACGCGGCTCGGCTTCGCGGTTGATTCGCGCAATTTCGCGGTGGCCGCGCGGATGCTTTCGCTGCTCGGCCAGCACTCGGTACGGCTGCTCACCAACAATCCCAACAAGGTCACGGCACTCGAAGCGGCGGGCATCGCCGTCGCCGAGCGCGTGCCGCACATCCTGCCCGCGAATCCGCACAACGAACGCTATCTCGCCACCAAGCGCGACCGGACCGGGCACCAATTCTAACCGCCGTTCGTGCTGAGCGAAGTCGAAGCGCATGCCCTTCGACTTCGCTCAGGGCGAACGAATGTTAATAACGTTACCGCGCGAAACTGTCCGCGCGTTGCCCCAACAACGTCACCTCGACTCGCCGGTTCTGGCGCATGCCGCCGTCGGTGGCGTTGCTCGCGACCGGATCGCTCTCGCCGTGCCCGCGCACGCGGAAGCGCGCCTCGGTCACGCCGAGATCGTCGAAGGCGTCGCGCACGCTTTCCGCACGCCGTTCCGACAGCGTCTGGTTGTGCGCATCGGTGCCGCGCGAGTCGGTATAGCCGTCGATGCTGACGCGTACGCCCTCATTATCCTTCAGATAGCCCGCCAGCGCGCGCAGCTTGTCGACCGCACCGGGGCGCAACTCGGCAGAGTCGGTGCGGAACAGCACGTCCTCCTGCAACGTCATGCGCGCGCCCTCGGCCGTCTGGCGGAAATGATAATCGGCCATCGCGCCGCGATAGAAGCCGCCACCCGCGACCGGCGTGACGATGACGGCCTGCGGATGATCCCAGTCGAAGCGATCACGCCGGTCGCCCGCCACATCGGCGAAGGCGCGGTTGGCGGCTGCCGCCTCGCGCGGCGCGACCCGCCCGTCATGGTTGAAGTCGAAATTGCGCATCACGAAGGCGCGGCCGCGCATCGTCGTCCGCAATTCGGGGTAGAGGATCGGCACGCCGCGCCCGGCGAGGCGGTACGGCCGGTCGCCCGCGCTCCAGTCCCAGCGGCCAAGCTCGCCACGCGGTTGCGCCATCGCGGGGGCACTCGCCGCCAGCATCGTCAGGGTCGCGGCCCCAAGCATCATCCGGTTGATCGTTTTCATCGTTCGTCTCCTGTCGCCCGCCCGGTACCGCTGTCGCAGCCCGCGCTTGAACGCGCCGTGAGCCCGATCGACAGGTGCGGTTCAGCGCGGGACGGGCAACGTGAAATGCGAGGCGGTGCCGGAGAGTTCCGCAAACAGCGCATCCTCGGTGCCGGTCATCCACACCTGGCCGGTATCGGCGAGGGCTGCGAACAGCGCGGCGCGGCGGCGCGGATCGAGGTGCGCGGCGACCTCGTCGAGCAGCAGGACCGGCCGCCGTCCGGTCCGCTGGGCGACAAGACCTGCATGGGCGATGACGATCCCGAGCAGCAGCGCCTTCTGCTCCCCCGTCGAGCATAGCCCCGCCGCCTGCCCTTTCCCGAGATGCGTGACGGCGAGATCGGTGCGGTGCGGTCCCGCCAGCGTCCGCCCCGCCGCCATGTCGCGCCTGCGCCCCTGCGCGAGATCGGCGGCGAGCGTGTCGCCCGCGCCGGTCCAGCCCTCCAGCGCCAGACCCGCGCGCGCGAACGGCCCCTCCGCCTGCCCCGCCAGCCGTGCGCCGAGCGCCGCGACCGTCTCGCGTCGCGCCGCGTCGATCGCCGCGCCGTGCTCCGCCATCTGCGCCTCGAGCGCGCCGAGCCATTCGCCGTCGATCCGCGCGCCCTCGGCCGCCTCCGCCAGCAGCCGGTTGCGCGCACGCATCGCCGCCTCGTAGCGATTTGCATGAACCGCGTGGCCGGGGCTGAGCGCCAGCGTCAGCCGGTCGAGAAAGCGCCGCCGCTCCGATGCGGGCTCGACGAACAGCCGGTCCATCGCCGGCGTAAGCCACAGCACCGTCAGCCATTCCGCCAGCGCGGTCGCGGACGCCGCCGCGCCCTGGATGCGCACGATCCGCCGCTCGGGCGCGGACGGCGCGGTGCCGGTGGCCAACAAAATCTCCCCTCCCGCTTGCGGGAGGGGCTGGGGGAGGGGCTGTCCGTCTGGAAAAGCGCTTGTTGGCGGGCCCTCCCCTAACCCCTCCCGCAAGCGGGAGGGGGACAAGCTCCCCGCCACACCGAACCCGCCCGGCCCGCCCTGCCGCGCGACCGCGCTCAGCGTCGCCTGCCGCAGCCCCCGCCCAGGCGCGAGCAGCGACACCGCCTCCAGCACGTTGGTCTTGCCCGCACCGTTCTCCCCCGTCAGCACGACGAAGCCCGCGCCGGGCACGAGCGTCAGATCGGCATGATTGCGGAAATCGGTGAGGACGAGGCGCGACAGCATCGCCGTATGCCTTAGGGTCGGCGCGATCATGACGCCAGTTTCACGGGAGACCGCCGCGCGAAGGCGCTAGAGAAGCGCTTCCCCCACAGGAGAATCGCTGATGCGCCTGCCCCCGATCGCTCCCGCCGACCTCACCCCTGAGCAGCAGCCGCTTTACGAGGACATGAAGAAGGGCATCTCCTCCAACTTCAACGACTTCAAGACCGTCGATGAAAACGGCGCGCTGATCGGCCCGTGGAACCCGTGGCTGCACGAGCCGGTGATGGGCGGAGCGGTGTGGGAGCTGACCAAGGCGATGTCGATACAGGCGACCTTGCCCGACGACGCGCGCCAGGTCGCGATCCTCGTCACCGGCGCGCATTTCGATGCGGCATACGAGATCTACGCGCACATCGCCGTCGCCGAGCGCGAGAAGATGAGCGCAACGCGCCTGTCCGAGCTGTGCGCCAACATCAAGCCGAACGATCTCAACGCGCAGGAAAGTGTCGCCTATGACGTCGCCTTCGCGCTGGTAAACGGCGGCGTGCTGCCCGAGCCTTGCTACCGCCTCGCTGTCGCCACGTTCGGGCAGCATGGCGCGAACGAACTGATCTATCTGGTCGGGCTCTATTGCCTCGTCTCGACGACGCTCAACGGATTCAACGTGCCGGTGCCGGAAAGAGAATGAGCGCACGCGAATGAACGACGAAAGCGGTTTCATTTCCCGCAACCGCCACGCCACGCTACGGCGCGCGCGCATGGTATCGCTTGCCTGGTTCAGAGACGAATTCCGCGACCCCGCGGTGCGCCGCCGCGCGATCTCGGTCGCATTGGCGCTGGCGATCGAGATCACGATCTTCCTGCTGCTGCTGTTCTTCGGCGACCGCGCGCTGCACAAGCCGCCCGAAAAACAGAAGGACTTCCGCTTGATCGCCGTCAGCGACATGCCGAGCCCCGAAAAGCCCGCCGCCAAGGGCCAGAAATCGCCCGAGCGCAATTCCCCGCCGCCCGCGCAGGCGAAGGTGACGACCCCCAAGCCGCAGGTCACGCCGCCGCTGCCGCCCCCGCCGGTCGAACAGCCCGCGCTCTTGAAGATGAACAGCGCCGACATGGCCGCCGCCGACATTTCCAAGATGCACGGCGATTCGGGTGCGGGCGACAGCGCCGGCGGCAACAGCGGCGGCGCGGCCTATGGCCCCGGCGCGGGCCCCGGCGGCGCGCGCCTGTTCAACGCCGAATGGTATCGCGAACCGCGCGACGCCGAGCTCGCGCATTATCTGCCTCCCGCCGAGCCCGGAGCCTGGGCGGACATCGCCTGCAAGACGATTGAGGATTATCACGTCGAAAATTGCCGTGCTCTCGGCGAATCACCGCCGGGATCGGGCCTCGCTCGGGGCTTGCGTCAGGCCGCGTGGCAATTCCTAGTCCGCCCACCGCGCGTGAACGGCAAGGCGCAGATCGGCGCGTGGGTGCGCATCCACTTCGATTTCACCCGCGCGCCTAAGGACAAGGAACCGGACGAGCGGCCGTGAGGTATGGGGGCCAACGCCCCTCCAACCCGTCGCCCTGGACTTGTTCCGGCGTCCAAGGCTCCGCGAGCGCGCCAAAAGAACCTAGAAGCGAAACGCTAGCCGCACGATTTACCCCGAAACCAGCGCCGCGGCAAAGCCGCGTCGTCGGTCGGCGCCGTAGCGCCGCCGGCCGCTCGCGGCTGAAGCTAGAGATTAGCTGCGCTAATCCCGTCGCCGCCGCTCACACACGCATAGGCATGAGAACATACAACGCAGGCGCCTTGTCGTTCTCGCGGATCAGCGTCGGTGCGGCGGCGTCGGCCAGATGCACCTCGATCGTGTCGCCGTCGAGCTGCCCGAGGATGTCGAGCAGATAGCGGCTGTTGAAGCCGATCTCGAAACTCGTCGCGGCATAGTCGCCCGGCACTTCTTCCGCCGCGGTGCCGTTGTCGGGGCTCGTCACCGACAGCGTCACCTTGTCGCGGTCGAGCGCCATCTTCACCGCGCGCGTCTTCTCGGTCGCGATGGTCGAGACGCGGTCGACGCCTTCCTCCAGGCTGCGCGGGTCGATCTTGAGGATCTTGTCGTTGCCGGTCGGGATCACGCGGCTGTAATCCGGGAACGTACCGTCGATCAGCTTCGACGTCAGCAGCGCCTGCCCGAGATCGAAGCGGATCTTGGTCGGCGACAGCGACACGCCGACCGAACCGTCGATCTCGTCGAGCAGCTTGCGCAACTCGGCGATGCACTTCCGCGGCACGATCACGTCGGGCATCGTCTCTGCGCCGTCCGGGCGGGGCATCGTCACGCGGGCGAGGCGGTGGCCGTCGGTCGCCGCCGCCTTCAGCACCGGCTGCGGATCGTCCGAGACGTGCAGGAAGATGCCGTTGAGATAATAGCGCGTCTCCTCGGTCGAGATCGCGAAGCGCGTCTTGTCGATGATCTGCTTGAGCGTCTCGGCCGGCAGCTCGAAGCTGACGGGCAATTCGCCCTCGGCGATCACCGGGAAATCGTCGCGCGGCAGCGTGCCGAGCTGGAACTTGGCGCGGCCCGCCATGATCGTCATCTTGCCCTCGGCCGCCGCGAGGCTCACCTGCGATCCCTCGGGCAGTTTCCGAGCGATATCGAACAGCGTGTGCGCCGATACGGTGGTCGCGCCCGGCTGGTCGACGGCGGCCGCGATCGTCTCGTTGATCTGCAGGTCGAGGTCGGTCGCCATCAGCTTGAGCCCGCCGTCGGCGGTCGCCTCGATCAGCACATTCGACAGGATCGGGATGGTGTTGCGCCGCTCGACCACCGATTGCACGTGGCTGAGCCCCTTGAGCAGAGTCGCGCGTTCGATCGTCGCCTTCATCACAATCCCCCGGCCCTATGGCCAATCAATCCCGCCGGAGCCCCATCCGAAGGGCAATACGCCGTATCCGATCCTTAACGGAAAAAGGGGCCGGGGCAAGCGCCCCGACCCCCTTTTAACGCCTGAGAAACAGGCCGTCGGTCACCCGATTGGATCAGAACCGGACGCCGACGCCGACAGCGATCTGGTGCCGGTCGGTATCGACCGCGAAGTTGTTGGTGTTGGTGCCGTTGGGATATTCCAGCCGCGCGCTGCCATAGTTCGAATAGCGATATTCGATCTTGGCATAGGTCGTCCGGCCGATCTTTTCCTCCACGCCCGCGCCGACGCGGTAGCCGTCGAGATTATAGTGCGCCGCCGTGGTCACGGTGCCGTTGTCCGCCGTCAGATCGAGCCGGCCGTTGGTGTAGCCGCCCTTGGCGTAGACGAGCGTATCCGGCGCGACCTTGTAGCCGACACGCACGCCGCCGTAGATGTCGCGGCCCTGCTTGACGCGGCCATAGCCGAGCGCGCCCGCGGAGGTCGGCGCGTTGCTGACGTCGCCGGTCGATCCGGTCAGTTCGGCTTCGGCACCGATCACGACGCGGCCGAGATCCTTGTCGTAGCCGATGTCGCCGCCATAGAGCAGGCCGTCCGCCTTGCGATCGCTGCCGATGTCGGAGTTCGGACCACGGCCCGGCTGCAGCTTGTCATAGCCGAGGATCACGCCGGCGCGCGGGCCATCGAAGGCGCCGCGATCGTCGCGCGGCGGGGGCGGCGGACCGTCCTGCGCGAGCGCGGGAACGGCGGCGCCCAGACCGATCGAGGCGACGGCGGCGGTGAGAAGAAACTTACGCATAGTACGAACTCCATTGCATTTTCCCGCACCGCGAAGGGAAATGCTGCGGTGCGGGGATGCTCAAATGGCCTTACGCGGCGGAGGTTGCATGAACCTCAGATAAACGCGGAAAACCGTTGCTTCTGGGCCACGGGGGGTTGAAACCCCGGCGATGGACGCCAACGCCGCGATGCTGCCCGAATGTCGCCGCGATGGGCCCGTTTCGCAGGACGGGCCGGGCGCCAACGGTGTCGAACGGCTCGGCGCATGCCTCAATCGAGCCCATATCGTGGCCACCCGTTTCAAGATCGCAACAAACGCGCACGCGCCGGTCTGGAAAAAGACAAGGCAAGCGGGTGCCGTTGCCGCGCTGCTGTTCGCCATGCCCGCGATCGCGCGCGATTCGCTGGGCGTGTTCGATAGCTGGGGTGCTTTTACCGACACCGCCCCGGCGCGCTGCTTCGCCATCGCCGAGCCGGTGCGCAGCGGCGGCGCGTCGCGCTGGCGGCCGTTCGCCAGCATCGCGACCTGGCCCGCGAGCAAGGGCGGCGTGCTGGCGCGCAACCAACTCCACATCCGCCTCAGCCGCGAACGCGATCCGCGCGCGCACGTCACATTGTCGGTCGGCGAGCGCCGCTTTGAACTCGTCGCCGGCCGCGCCGACGCCTGGGCGCCCGACGCCCGCACCGACGCCGCCGTCGTGGCGGCGATCCGCTCGGGCCGCAGCATGAGCGTGGAGACGGTCGCGAAATCCGGCGGCCCCTTCGCCGACACGTATGCGCTGCGCGGTGCCGCCACAGCGATCGACGCAGCGTCGCTTGGGTGCGTGAAGCGCCAGTAGAAAAATTGCGCGAAAGCGGCTATATGGCCCGCATGCAGACAGATGCGCCGCTCTCCATGCCCATCCCCGGGCACATCGATCCCGTGCCCGTGCCGCGCGCTTTCGTCGCCCGGCCCGACGGCCGCATCGATCTGCTCGGCCTCGGCAAGCCCGATCTCCGCCTCGCGCTGGAGACCGCGCAACTCGAGCCCAAGCAGGCGAAGCTGCGCGCGAAACAGCTCTGGCACTGGATCTACAATCGCGGCGTCACCGATTTCTCGCTGATGACAGACATCTCCAAGACGATGCAGCCCTGGCTCGCCGATCGCTTCGTCATCTCGCGGCCGGAAGTGATCGAGGCGCAGGTTTCGACGGACGGCACGCGCAAATGGCTGCTGCGCACGCCCGACGCGCAGGATTACGAGATGGTCTTCATCCCCGATGCCGACCGCGGCACGCTCTGCGTCTCCTCGCAGGTCGGCTGCACGCTCAACTGCCGCTTCTGCCACACCGGCACGATGCGCCTCGTGCGCAACCTCACCGAGGCGGAGATCGTCGGGCAGGTGATGCTGGCGCGCGACGCGCTCGGCGAATGGCCGTCGCAGCCGGAGGGGCGCATGCTCACCAACATCGTGATGATGGGCATGGGCGAGCCGCTCTACAATTTCGACGCGGTGCGCGATGCGCTCAAGATCGTGATGGACGGCGACGGCCTCGCGCTGTCGAAGCGCCGCATCACGCTCTCCACCTCTGGCGTCGTGCCGATGATGGCGCGCGCCGGCGCGGAGATCGGCGTCAACCTCGCTGTGTCGCTGCACGCGGTGACGAAGGAGGTGCGCGACGAGATCGTGCCGCTCAACCGCAAATACGGCATCGAGGAACTGTTGCAGGCCTGCGCCGATTACCCGCAGGCCAACAACGCGCGCCGCATCACTTTCGAATATGTGATGCTGAAGGACAAGAACGACAGCGACGCCGACGCACGCGAGCTCGTCCGCCTCATCAAACACTACAAGCTGCCCGCCAAGGTGAACCTGATCCCCTTCAATCCCTGGCCCGGCGCGCCTTACGACACCTCCACGCCAGAGCGCGTGCGGAGCTTCTCGAACATCGTGTTCGAGGCGGGCATCTCCGCGCCTGTCCGCACGCCGCGCGGGCGCGACATCGACGCCGCCTGCGGCCAGCTCAAGACCGCGAGCGAGAAGAAGTCGCGGGCGGAGCTCGACCGTCAGGCCGAGGAGAAACTGGCGGCGCTAGGCTGAGGGATCGAGCGGGACGAGCCTGAACAGCTCGCCCACTTCGAACCAGTCCGCCGGGCCGCAGCCACACGTCACCGGCTGCGCGTAGACCCCGCCCTCCAGCCGATCGGGCGCGGTGCCACGATCGCGTTCATCGGATCGTGCGCGAGGCCGTGGCCTTCGGAGGGCTGGTAGAAATGCGGCTCGGGCATCCGGCGGCCGTTCTCGTTCGTAAGTGCGATTAGCCTGTAACCGTTCTTCCGCACCTCGCGTATAGGAATACCATGCCGATCGATGCTGCCCTGCCGATGGAGGATGCCGCCCCCGCGCCGGGCCCGCCGCGGCCCGCGATCTACCGTCACCGTGCCTCGACGCGGCTGTGGCACTGGGTCAACGCGGTCACGATCATCATCATGATCGGCAGCGGGCTGACGATCCTCAACGCGCACCCGCATCTCTATTGGGGGGCGTACGGCGCGAACTACGATCACGCGTGGCTGCACACGCCGCGCTGGCCCGGCTTTCTGACGATTCCGGGCCATTACAACCTCGCGATCGCGCGGCGCTGGCACCTGCTGTTCGCGCTGGTGCTGGGGTTCGGCCTGCTGAGCTATATGATCGTCAGCGTCGTCAACCGCCACTTCCAGCGCGATCTGCGCGTGCGGGCGAAGGAGCTGTCGGCGCGGCATCTGTGGCACGACCTGAAAGAGCATCTCGCCTTCCGCTTCCACGATGCGGCGAACCCGGGTGCGTACAATATCTTTCAGAAGCTCTCCTACGTGCTCGTCGTCTTCGGGCTGATCCCGACGATGATCTTCACCGGCCTCGCCATGTCGCCGGCGATGGATGCGGCGTGGCCGTGGCTGCTCGATCTGTTCGGCGGGCGGCAGTCGGCGCGGTCGATTCACTTCATCGCGGCGAGCGGACTGGTGGTTTTCATCATCGTCCACCTCACCCTCGTCATCCTGGCGGGCGCGTGGAACGAGGTGCGCTCGATGGTCACCGGCCGCTGGACCGTTCCCGATGAGGAAGAGGCATGAGCGGCATCCTCACCCGCCGCGCGCTGATCACGGGGGGCGCCGCCTCGGCCGGGCTGCTGCTCTCGGGCTGCGACCAGGTCGCGCAGGTGCCGGCGTTCCGCAAGATCCTGCTGTCGGGCGACGCGATGAACCAGGGCCTGCAACGCGCGCTGTCGGACCGCGCTGCGCTCGCGCCCGAATTCAGCGAGGCACAGATGTCGCCGCGCTTCCGCGTCAACGGCACGCACAAGCCGGTCAATCCGGCCTACGACGCGCTCCTCGCCGAGAATTTCGCGAGCTACCGGCTACAGGTCGGCGGCCTCGTCGATCGCCCCCTCGCACTGTCGCTCGCGCAGATCCGCGGCATCCCGGCGCGCACGCAGATTACCCGCCATGACTGCGTCGAGGGCTGGAGCGCGATCGGCAAGTGGCACGGCCCGCTGCTCGGCACGATCCTGAAGGCGGCGGGGGTGCGGAGCAGCGCGCGCTACGTCGTTTTCACCTGCGCAGATCTGATGGACGGCAAGCCCTATTACGAATCGATCGACCTGATCGACGCCTTCCACCCGCAGACGATCATGGCGTGGGCGCTCAACGGCCACGCGCTCAGCGTCGGCCACGGCGCGCCGCTGCGCCTGCGGGTCGAGCGCCAGCTCGGCTACAAGCACGCGAAATATGTGATGAAGATCGACGCGGTCGCCAGCCTCGCCGGTATCGGCCTCGGCAAGGGCGGATATTGGGAAGATCATGTCGATTACGATTGGTATGCGGGCATCTAGGGTCGAAACTCAACTAGAACACGGATCGTGATTGCCCGGAGAAGCCCGCCGGCAAGGAACGCAGCGCAGACGCGTAGCTGAAGCTACGCGCAAGCAAGTGACGTAGCCGGCGGGCTTCTCCGGACAACCCCTTCGGGGCGGGCCGATTTTGGCGCCACGCGGCGCCCCCGCGTCGGTCACGATGGAAATCCATCGCTCCCTCCTTGCGCCTTGCCTGGCGCCAAAATCGGCTCCGTCACGACCGCGTTCTAGTTGAGTTTCGACCCCCATTCGTTACGCTGCCGTCCATGGCGCTGATCGACATGTTCCTCTCCGCGCGGGTGAAGCGCGGGCAACTCACCCTCCACGACGCAGACGGCAAGACCAAGGTTTTCGGGACGCCCGACCCCGATTTCCCGACCGTCACGATCCGCTTCACCGACAAATATGTGGTCGGTTCGATCATCCGCGATCCCGGCGTGGGCGCGGGCGAGGCGTATATGCACGGCCGCCTCGTCGTCGAGCAGGGCGATATCCGCGACCTCATCAACCTGCTGACCGGCAATGATCCGTGGGAGGTGGCAGGCGATTATTTCCTCCCCCCGCTTCCGGTCCGCGCGCTGCAGGCCGTCACGCACCGGCTCGGCCGCATCAACATGGCGCGCCGGTCGAAGAAGAACGTCGCGCATCATTACGATCTCAACGACCGGCTCTACGATCTCTTCCTCGACGCCGACCGGCAATATAGCTGCGCGTACTTCACCGATCCCGCCAACAGCCTGGAACAGGCGCAGGCCGACAAGAAGGCGCATATCGCCGCCAAGCTCGCCATCGAGCCGGGCATGAAGGTGCTCGATATCGGCTGCGGCTGGGGCGGGATGGCGCTGTACCTGCACGAGAAGCTCGGCGCCGAGGTGCTCGGCATCACGCTGTCCGAGGAACAGCTCAAGGTCGCCCGCCGCCGCGCCGAGGAAGCGGGCGTCGCCGACAAGGTGCGTTTCGAACTGATCGATTACCGCGACGTGACCGGTCCTTTCGACCGCATCGTCTCGGTCGGCATGTTCGAGCATGTCGGCCCGGCGCATTACACCACCTTCTTCAGGAAATGCCGCAGCCTGCTGACCGACACGGGCGTGATGCTGCTCCACACGATCGGCCGTGCGGGCAAGCGCGGCGTCACCGACAAATGGACGGCGAAATACATCTTCCCCGGCGGCTACAACCCGGCACTGTCGGAGATCGTCGAGGCCAATGAGGGCCTGCGCTTCATGCTCACCGACGTCGAGGTGCTGCGGCTGCACTATGGCTACACGCTCGATCACTGGTACGACCGCACCGTCGCCGCGAAGGACGCCATCGTCGCGCTTTATGACGAACCGTTCTTCCGCATGTGGACCTTCTACCTTGCGGGCGCGGCGGCGGCGTTCAAGAACGGCAGCCTCGTCAATTACCAGCTGCAATATTCGCGCGACCGCCACGTCCTGCCGATCACGCGCGATTACATGATCGCGGGCGAGCGGGCGTTGCGGGGCTAACCCAGCCCCGCGCGCACCAGACCCTCCAGCGCGCCCGCGTCCACATCGGCCAGCGTCTTGATGTAGAGACAGCCTTTCCCGCGCTTATGCTTGCCGAGCCGATCGAGCAGCGGCTGCTGCGCGTCGAGATCGCAGCTGAGATAGAGCGCGAACTTGCCCGCGCGCGGCGAGAAGCCGACGCGGCAGATGCTGCCCTCGTGCCCGCTGTCGTATCTATAGTGGCGCACGCCGAAGCCGACGATCGCCGGGCCCCACATCGTCGCGCGCTCGCCCGACACGCGCGCCATCAGCGCGGCGAGCGCATGTGCGTCGGCGATGCGCGCGGGCGGCTCGATGCCGCCGAGAAACGCATCGACGCTCACCGCCGTCGCCCGCGTCTTGTTCGCCGCCGCCATCGCCCCCTCCCCGTTCGAGTCGCGGCGACAGTCTAGCGCGATTCATATCCGGCGCGCATGGTCGGCACCGCCAGCAACATTACGTTACTTGCATCGCCGGATCGGCTACGGCTTTCCCGGCTTATGATCCTGCTCCGCATCCTCGCCGCCTTGGCCCTGCTCGTTCCCGCCGCCGTCCAGGCGCAGGATTCGGACGGCGAGATCTGGGTGTCGGGCTGGGCGACCGGCAAGGTCTCGGGCAAGCTGCTCGCCTCGGTCGACGTGTCGCTGCGCGCCGACGACAAGGGCACGCGCAGCCCCACCCTCCTGCTGCGCCCGCTGATCGGCGTGGCCGTCACCAAGCGGCTGAGCCTGTGGGGCGGCTATACCTATGTCGCGACCTATCCCGATGCCGGCCCCAATGCCACCGGCGTCACCGCCGAACACCGCGCGGTCGGGCAGATCCTGTGGAACCCGCCGCTGCCGGGCCGCAGCGCGCTCGTCGCGCGCACACGCATCGAGGCGCGCTTCGTCGAGGGGCAGGCGGGGACGGGATACCGCCTGCGCGAGATGCTGCGCTACACCCACCCTATCTCGCGCGGAAAGACGCTGATCGTGCTGCAGAGCGAGCCCTTCGTCGCGCTCAACGATACCGCCTTCGGTCAGGCCGGCGGCATGGACCAGATCCGCAACTTCGTCGGCGTCAACGTGCCCGTCGGCAAGGGCCTGAGCACCGACCTCGGCTATATGAACCGCTATATCTGGCGCCGCACCGGCAACGACCGCATGGACCATATCGCGGCGACCATGCTGATCTACCGCTTTTGACATGGTCGTCGCCCCGGCGCAGGCCGGGGCCTTTGGGCGATTTGACGAAGCAGCCGCCACAAACGCAGCGGCCCCGGCCTGCGCCGGGGCGACGACGGAAGGCTGGCGTCACGATAGCCTGCCGCCTATCCGCCTCCCATGACCCCCGCCCCGCTCACCCGCCGCGCGATCGCGCGGCAGGCGTGGCCGATCATGCTCGGCCAGATCACCGTGCCGCTGGTGGCGCTGGTCGATACCGCGATCATCGGGCGGACTGGCGACGCGGCGGCGCTGGCGGCGGTGGCGCTCGGCGGGTTCGTCGTCACCTTCCTGTTCTGGGCGTTCGGCTTCCTGCGCATGGGCATGACCGGCCTCACCGCACAGGCGCACGGCGCAGGCGACGCGCGCGAGGTGCGGGCGCTGCTGCTGCGCGGGGTCGCGGCGGGGCTCGCGCTGGGGGCCGCGCTGTTCGCGCTGCAGATCGTGCTGATCCCCGCCGCCTTCGCGCTGATGAGCGGATCGGCGACGCTCGACCATGCCGCGCGCGGCTTCGTGGCGGCGCGGCTGTTCGGTGCGCCCGCGGCACTCGCCGGCTTCGCGATCAACGGCTGGCTGCTCGCGCTCGGGAGGACGCGCCACGCATTGCTGCTGCAGGTGGTGATGAACCTCGCCAACGTCGGGCTCGATATCCTGCTGGTCTGGCATTTCGGCTGGGGCGCGCGCGGCATCGCCTTCGGCACGGCGAGCGCGGAGTGGGTCGCGCTGGCGACCGGGCTCGGCATCGTCACGCATCTGCTCGGCCGCGAGGGCCGCACCGCGCTGCGCGCCGAAGCCGCTCATGCCTTCGAATCTTCCGCGCTGAGGCGACTGTTCGGCGTCAATGCCGACATCATGGTGCGCACCGTCGCGCTGCTGGCGATGTTCGGCTGGCTCGCCAACGCGGGCGCGCGGCTCGGCGACGTCGCGCTCGCCGCCAATCACGTGCTGCTGCAGTTCGTATCTTTCTCCGCCTTCGTGCTCGACGGGTTCGCCTTCACCGCCGAGGCGCGCGTCGGCGCGGCATTCGGCGCGCGCGACCGGACGGCGATGCTCCGCGCGATTCGGCTGACGGGGGAGTTCTGCGCCGCAACGGGGCTCGCCTTCGCGCTCCTGATCCTCACCTGCGGCGGGTCGCTGATCGATCTGCTGACGAGCAACGCCGCCGTCCGCGCCGCCGCGCTTCCGCTCATCGCCTTCGCCGCGGTGCAACCGCTGATCGGCGCGCCCGCGTGGCTGCTCGACGGCGTGTTCATCGGCGCGACTCGGGGCAGAGCTTTGCGCAACGCCGCGATCCTCGCGACCGCGCTCTACATCGCGGTCGACCTGGCGCTGCGGCCGTTCGGCGCGGCCGGGGTGTGGATCGCGCTCACGCTCAGCTACGTCTTTCGCGCCGGGGCACTCGGCCTGTGGTTTCCCGCGCTGCTTCGTGACGCCAAGGGCCCACGAAGCCTTGCCGAACCGGCCGTCGGACCCTAGACGCCCGCCCCATGACCGATTCCTCCATCAAGCGTCCCGCCGGCGACGCCGGCATAAACCGTGTCGTCCTCGCCTATTCGGGCGGCCTCGACACATCCGTCATCCTCAAGTGGCTCCAGCAGACCTACAGTTGCGAGGTCGTGACCTTCACTGCCGATCTCGGCCAGGGCGAGGAGCTGGAGCCGGCGCGCAAGAAGGCGGAGATGGCGGGGGTCAAGCCCGAGCATATCTTCATCGACGACCTGCGCGAGACGTTCGTCAAGGATTACGTCTTCCCGATGATGCGCGCCAACGCGCTTTACGAGGGGCTGTACCTGCTCGGCACCTCGATCGCACGGCCGCTGATCGCCAAGCGCCAGATCGAGATCGCGCGTCAGGTCAACGCCGACGCCGTCAGCCACGGCGCGACCGGCAAGGGCAACGATCAGGTCCGTTTCGAGCTCGGCTATTACGCGCTCGCCCCCGACATCAAGGTGATCGCGCCGTGGCGCGAGTGGGATCTCACCAGCCGCACGCGCCTGATCGAATTCGCCGAGCAGCACCAGATCCCGGTCAGCAAGGACAAGCGCGGCGAAGCGCCCTTCTCGACCGACGCCAACATGCTCCACACCTCGTCCGAAGGTAAGGTGCTGGAAGACCCGTGGGACGAGGTTCCCGACTATGTCTACTCGCGCACCGTGAACCCGGAGGACGCGCCCGACACGCCCGAGGTCATCACGATCGATTTCGAGCATGGCGACGGCGTCGCGCTCAACGGCGAGGCGATGAGCCCCGCGACGCTGCTGGAGGCGCTCAACGAGCTCGGCCGCAGGCACGGCATCGGTCGCCTCGATCTCGTCGAGAACCGCTTCGTCGGCATGAAATCGCGCGGCATGTACGAGACGCCGGGCGGCACGATCTATCACCTCGCGCATCGCGGCATCGAGCAGCTCACGCTCGATCGCGGCGCGGCGCACCTCAAGGACGAGCTCGCGCCGCGCTATGCCGAGCTGGTCTACAACGGCTTCTGGTTCTCGCCCGAGCGCGAGATGCTGCAGGCGGCGATCGACCACAGCCAGGACAAGGTGACCGGCACCGTCCGCCTCAAGCTCTACAAGGGCGGCGTCTATGTGACGGGGCGGAAGTCGCCCTATTCGCTCTATTCGGAGAAGGTCGTCACCTTCGAGGACGATCAGGGCGCCTACGACCAGCGCGACGCGGCGGGCTTCATCAAGCTCAATGCGCTGCGCCTGCGGCTGCTGGGGCGGCGCGACCGGGAGTAAACAGGTCATCCCAGCGAAAGCTGGGATCTTGTGGAGGCGGGTGCGCCCGCGCCCCGAAAGACCCCAGCTTGCGCTGGGGTGACGATGCTGGGCCTAACGCGCCATTAACCCTGTTGCGCTAGGCCGCAGGGATGGCGACCCGGTCCGATCGGCAGGCATTTTTCGGCGATATCGCGGTGGCGTGCCTGCTGGCGCTGGTGCTCGGTGGCGTGTGGGCCCTGCGCGACTGGCCGAACCTCTCCGCGCTGCGGCTGCCCGATACCGATGACGTCATGCGGCTGCAGCAGATCCGCGACTGGCTCGCGGGGCAGCGTTTCGCCGATCTTTCGCAGCACCGGCTCGGTGGGGGGCTCGCGATGCACTGGTCGCGGCTGGCGGACCTCGTGCCGGGCGCGATCATCGCCGCGCTGACGCCGCTGACCGGCGCGCACGCCGCCGAACTGACCGCCGTGATCGTCTGGCCGGGCGCGCTCTTCGCCGTGGCGCTGGCGCTGGTCGCGCGCATCGCCCGCGGCCTTGACGCCAATATCGCGCGGACCGCCATAGTGGTCGCGGCTATCGCCTACCCCGCGACGACGATCTTCCTGCCCGGCCGTATCGATCACCATGGGCTTCAGGTGGTGCTACTGCTCGTCGCGATCCACGCGTCGCTGTCCGTTCCGACGTTGCGCGCGGGCGTCATCGCGGGCGCCGCGACGGCGGCGAGCCTCGTCGTCGGGCTCGAAACCGCGCCGCTGCTCGGCGTGCTCGGCGCTTTGCTGGTGGTGGAGTGGCTGCGCGGTGGCACCGGCGCGCGCCTGCTCGGCTTCGGCATCGGCACGGCGGGAAGCCTGCTCGCCGCGTCTTTCGTGTTTCACACCGACCAGTGGCTCTACCCCGCCTGCGACGGCTTCACCGCCACCGCCTGGCGCGCGGAAATGATCCTCGCGGTCGCGCCCGTCGCGATGGTGCTGGCCGGACGCCACACGCGGCACCGCCTCGCCGTCGCCGCCGTCACCGGCGCGATCTTCACTGCGGTCGCACTGGCCGTTTCGCCGGCCTGCCTCTCCCCCTACGGCGCGGTCGATCCGCTGCTCAAGACCCTGTGGCTCGGCCGCGTCGGCGAGGCGCAGGCGCTGTTCTCCGCGCCGCTCGCCACCGCGTTCGGCTATGCCGGGGTGATGACCGCGGGGACGCTCGCCTCGGCGTGGCAATGGCGGCGCACGCGCGATCCGCGCTGGGCGGCGCTGTTCGCGCTGCAGCTCGCCGCGGTCGCGCTGACGTGCGTGCAATTGCGCGGGGCCTATGCCGGCGCGATCCTCGCCGCGCCTGCGCTGGCGGCGGTGATCGCGGCGGCGCGGGCGCGCGGCGCGGGGTTCCTCGCGGCGGCGTGGCTCGGCTCGGCGGGGATGATCTATCCGATCGCCGCACAGGCACTGACGCCCGCCGCGAAGCCGTCCACGCAGACCTTGACCGGCGATTGCACCGGAGCGCCCGCGCTCGCCCGCCTCGCCACGCTGCCGCCCGGCCGCCTGCTCGCCCCGCTCGATCTCGGCGCATGGGCGCTGCCCGCCACGAAGCTGGACGTGGTCGGCGCGCCGTACCACCGCAACAACGCCGGCAACCTCGCCGTCTACCACTTCTTCCTCGGTTCGCCGGACCAAGCCGCCGCCATCGCCAGCCGCTGGCGGGTGCGCTATGTCGCCGTGTGTGACGACAGTTTCGCCGAATTGCCCGTGACCCCGCGCTTCGCAGGCCAGCTCCGCGCCGGGCATGCGCCCGCCTGGCTGCGCCCGCTCGGGCATCGTGACGGCCTGTCGCTCTACGAAGTCGCGCCCGCTTCGTGACGCCGGTTCCCAAGCAGTGGTGGACGACGCGCTGGTTCATCGCGCTCGTCATCGTGCTGAGCGCCGTGCCGCTGTTGTGGCCCACGATCCCGCCGCTCACCGACCTGCCCGGACACATCGGCCGCTACCGCGTGATGCTCGGCACCGATGCCGCGACGCTCGACGCCTGGTATCGTTTCGCATGGCGGCCGATCGGCTATCTCGGCGTCGATCTGTCGGTCGCCGCGCTTGCGCCGCTGCTCGGGCTCGAGCCCGCGACCAAGCTGATCGTCATCCTGATCCCGGTGCTGACCGTCACCGGCATCCTCTGGCTGAGCAAGGAGGCGCACGGCCGCGTGCAGCCGACCGTGCTGTTCGCGCTGCCCTACGCCTATAATCTCGCCTTCCTCTACGGCTTCGCGAACTACACGCTGGCGATGGCGCTCGCGCTCAACGCCTTTGCCTTGTGGCTGCGGATGGGGCGCGGCGACTGGCGCGTGCGGGCGGCCGTGTTCGTGCCGCTCGCCTGCGTCATCTGGACGGCGCATCTGTTCGGCTGGCTATGCCTTGGCGTCGTGATCTTCTCCGCTGAGGTTGCGCGCCAGCGCGCCGCCGCGCACGGCTGGCCGCAGGCGATGCTTCGGGCCGGGATCGCCTGTCTCCCGCTGGCGCTGCCCGTTCTGATGTTCCTCGGCTGGCATCCCGGCAGCGGCGGCGCGAGCGACTGGCTGGAAAGCCTGCGCCTGAAGCCCGGCTGGCTGGTGATGGTCCTGCGCGACCGCTGGCAGATCTTCGACGTCGCTTGCGCCATTCTGATCGCGCTGCTCCTTCACCGCGCCTTCCGCGATGCGCGCGTGAAGTCCGCGCCGATGCTGCTCGCCGCCGCGATCGGCATGCTCGCCCTGTTCGTCGCCATGCCGTTCGGCGCGGCCTATGCCGACATGCGGATCGCGCCGTACGTCATCATCCTCGCATTGCTGTCGATCCGCATCGGGCCGAAGATCAGCGGGCGCGAGCGGCGGCTGGTCGCGGCGATCGGCCTCGCCTTCTTCCTCGTGCGCACGGCCGCGACCACGGCGAGCTTCGCCATCGAAAGCGCCGACTGGGACCGCCACCTCGCCGCGCTGAACCACGTACCCAGGGGCGCCCGCGTCGTCGCCTTCGTCGCCAACAGCTGCGACCAGCCGTGGCGGATGGCGCGGAGCGGCCATTTGCCCGGCATGGCGATCGCACGGCGCGCGGCCTTCTCCAACGACCAGTTCGATGCGGAGAGCGGCACCGCGCTGATGACGGTCACGGCGCCCGGCATCGCCGGCTTCGCGCACGATCCCTCGCAGATCGTGATGGACGCGCCCTGCCCGCAAAGCCCCGAATTCCGCACCCTCGACCAGGCGCTGACGCAACTGCCGCGCGACCGGTTCGACATGGTGTGGCTCATCACCCCGCCGCCCGGTTTCGCAACGCGCACCGCCGGGCTGAGGCCAGTCTGGAGCGACGGGCGCGATTTCCTGTTCGCCATTCCCCATCGCGGCTTGTCGCAACCACAGCCCGCGCCCTAAAGCGAAGCGATGGAGGAGCCCGCCCAAGCGCCACGCTGGTGGCAGACGCGCCTGTTCGTCATTGCCGTCACGCTGATCGCGGCGCTGCCGCTTCTGCGCCCCGAGATTCCGCCGCTGGTCGATCTGCCCGGCCATATGGGTCGCTACCGCGTGCAGCTCGCGCTCGCGGACCATCCGTTCCTCAACGAGTGGTTCGATTTCCGGTGGCAGCTGATCGGCAATCTCGGCATCGACCTGCTGATCATTCCCTTCGCGAAAGTCTTCGGGCTGGAGCTCGGCGTGAAGCTGATCGTCATCGCCATCCCCGCGCTCACCGTGTCGGGCCTGCTGTGGATCGCGCGCGAGGTGCATGGGCGCATCCCCGCAACCGCTTTGTTCGCGCTGCCGCTCGCTTATGGCTATCCCTTCCACTTCGGTTTCGTGAACTTCGCTTTGTCGATGGCGCTGGCGTTCAACGCCTTCGCGCTCTGGCTGCGGCTGGCGCGGACCGGGCATTTCCGGCTGCGCGCCGGGCTGTTCCTGCCGCTCTCCTGCCTGCTGTGGCTGTGCCACACCTTCGGCTGGGGCGTGCTCGGCGTGATGGCGTTTTCTGCGGAGCTGATGCGCCAGCACGATGCCGGGCGGCGCTGGCACCGCGCCTTCTTCCACGCCGGTGTCGCCTGTATCCCGCTTGCGCTGCCGATGGCGCTGATGATCTTCTGGCGCAGCGGCGATCACGTCGGCGGGCAGACGGCGGACTGGTTCAACTGGCAGGCCAAGATCGGGTGGATCGTGATGGTCTTTCGCGATCGCTGGGAATGGTTCGACATCGCCAGCATGGCGGTGGTGCTGATGATCCTCATCAAGGGCCTGCGCGACCCGAACATCGAATATTCGCGCAATCTGGGGCTTTCGGCGGCATTCCTGCTGCTGGTCTTCATCCTCCTGCCGCGCATCGTGTTCGGATCGGCCTATGCCGACATGCGGCTGGTGCCGTTCATGATCGCGATCGGCGTGATCGCGCTGCGGCCCAAGGCCGGCCTGTCGATCCGCGGCACGTCGGTACTGGCGACGCTCGGGCTCATCTTCTTCCTCGTGCGGATCGGCGCGACGACGGCGAGCTTCTGGATCTACGCGCAAAGCTACGAGCGGCAGTTGAAGGCGCTCGATCATGTGCCGGTCGGCGCGAAGCTGGTCAGCTTCGTCGGCGAGAAATGCTACAGCGACTGGTCGGGGCACCGGCTCGAGCATCTGCCCGCGATCGCGCTGGAGCGGCGACTGGCCTATTCGAACGATCAATGGTCGATGGCAGGCGCGCAGTTGCTGACGACACGCTACGCCGCCGCCAAGCGGTATGCGCACGATCCATCGGAGATCGTGACCGGCGTGCAATGCCCGCGCGAATGGTGGCGGCCGATCTCGACCTCGCTGGCGCGCTTCCCGCGTGAGGCTTTCGATTACGTCTGGTTGATCGATCCCCCCGCCTATGATGCGCGGCTGGCGACGGGGCTCGTGGAGACATGGCGCGACGGCAACAACGTGCTCTACCGCGTCGACCACAGCCAGCCCGGCCCGGTGGTGAGCGACGTCGAGCTGCGCGCGCCGCTCACCCCGCCGCGGCGGCGGGTGCAGTAAGTAACGCCCGTTCGCCCTGAGCTTGTCGAAGCCTGTCCTGAGCGGTTGGCTTTGCCAGCCAGCCGAAGGGGTCTGTCCTTCTTGGCACGAAGAAAGAGCAGGGCTTCGACAAGCTCAGCCCGAACGGTGTTGGGGGATCAAGCCTTCCTGAACGGCGTCAGCTCGTTCAGATACGCCTGATCATTCTCCACCGCCGCCCGCTCGCGCACCAGGAAATCGGCGATGGCACGGCGGAAATTGGGGTCGGGGATGTAATGCGCCGACCAGGTCGGCACCGGCGCATAGCCGCGCGCGAGCTTGTGTTCGCCCTGCGCGCCGGCCTCCACCACCGTCTTGCCGAGCGCGATGGCGGCGTCGATCGCCTGGTAATAGCAGAGTTCGAAATGGAGGAAGGGCACCTCCTCGGTACAGCCCCAATAGCGGCCGTAGAGCGTATCCGCGCCGATCAGGTTGAGCGCGCCGGCGATCGGCCGCCCGTCGCGCTCGGCGAGCATCAGCAGCACCGCGTCGCCCATCCGCTCGCCCAGCAGCGAGAAGAAGGCGCGCGTCAGATACGGCCGCCCCCATTTGCGCGATCCGGTATCCTGATAGAAGCGCCAGAAGGCGTCCCACGCGCCTTCGGTCAGGTCGCTGCCGGTCAGGTGCCGCACGGTGATGCCGCCCTCCAGCGCGTTGCTGCGCTCCTTGCGGATCGCCTTGCGCTTGCGGCTGGAGAGCGCGCCGAGAAATTCGTCGAAGCTGGCATAGCCCTGGTTGCGCCAGTGGAATTGCGTGCCCTCGCGGATCAGCCAGCCCGCCGCCTCGAACAGCGGCACCTGATCGGGCGACACGAAGGTCGCATGCGCGGAGGACAGGCCGTGGCGCTGCGTCACCGCCTCGAGCGCGCCGATCAAGGCAGGGCCGAGGCTTTCGTCGCGCAGCAGCAGGCGCGGACCCGGCGCGGGCGTGAACGGCACGGCGATCTGCAGCTTGGGATAATACTCGCCGCCCGCCCGCGCATAGGCATCCGCCCAGCCGTGATCGAACACATATTCGCCCTGGCTGTGGCCCTTGGCATAAGCGGGCGCGACCGCCGCCGCGCGGCCGTCCGCACCGTCGATCACCACCGGCACCGGCTGCCACCCAGCCTCGGCGGTGGCGCTGCCCGAGTCTTCCAGGATCGAAAGGAAGGCGTGGCTGAGGAACGGGTGGCCGGCCCCCGCGCACGCATCCCAGTCGGCGGCGGGGACGGAGGCGAGGCCATCGGCGATTCGGGCGGTGACGGCGTTCTCGTTCACGCCCTTTAGCTAGGGCGCGCGAGCACTTACGGCAACTTACTCGCCGAAGCCGGTCGCGCGATACAGCAGGGTGATCGCGACGCGGCGGTTGCGCGGGTCGCTCGGGTTCTTCTCGATCATCGGCTGGCGGTCCGCCACGCCCTCGATCCGGTTGAAGCGATTCTCCGGGATGCCGGCATTCGCAAGCCGGCGGCGCGTCGCCTCGGCGCGGCCGGTCGACAGCATCCAGTTGTTCATCGCCAGCGGGTCGCCGTAGCCCAGACTGTCGGTATGGCCGCGAATCATGATCGGGTTCTGCAGCCCCTTGAGCGATTCGCCGATCATGCCGATCAACTGCGCCGCCTTGGGGTCGAGCTGCGTCGTGCCGAGCGCGAACATCGAATAATCGGCATCGTCGACCAGATCGACGCGCATGCCGTCGCGGGTACGCACGAAACGGACGTGGCTGCTGAGCTTCGACAGCTGCGGGCTCGACGCCATTTCCTGCATCACGCGCTTGCGCATCGTGTCGAAATTCTTCGAATCCTCCATCATCGAGGATTTGTTCTTGAGCGAGCCCTGGTTGCCGGTGCCGACCTGCGGCCCCCCGGTCGCATCGACCGGGATCGTCATGGAGCGCGTGCCGGTCTGGCCCGAACCGTGCGGATAATTGTCCTTCGCGGTGATCGAATCGCCGCCGAAGAAGCCGTTCGAACCCGCGCTGTTCTGCTTCAACTGCACCAGCGTGGGCGAGAAATAGTCGGCGATCGACTTGCGCTGCTTCTCGGACGTGGCACCGAGCAGCCACATCAGCAGGAAGAACGCCATCATCGCCGTCACGAAATCGGCATAGGCGACCTTCCACGCGCCGCCGTGATGGCCGCCGTGTCCCTCGATATAGACCTTCTTGTAGATGATCTTCGGGGGTTGGTTCGATCCGTGAGGGGCCCTCGCCGCCATCTCTTAACGTCCGCGCAGGCCGTCGAAGACTTCGGCGAAGCCCGGCTGGTTGCTGTGCGCGATGCCCGAGCGCGCCGCCTCGATCACCAGCGGCTGCGGATGGCCGTGGAGCGACGCGATGATGATCTGCTTGACGACGTGATAGATCGCGCCGTCGGCATCGATCACCTGCTTCAGCCGGTTGGCGAGCGGCGCGACGATACCGTAAGCGAGCAACACGCCCATGAACGTGCCGACCAGCGCCGAGCCGATCATGCCGCCGAGGATGGCGGGCGGCTTGTCGATCGAGCCCATCGTCTTCACGACGCCGAGCACGGCCGCGACGATGCCGAGCGCGGGAAGCGCGTCAGCGAGGCCGGCGATCGTGCCGGCAGGGCCTTCGACCTCGTGGTGATGCGTCTTGATCTTGTTGTCCATGACCTCCTCGACCGCATGCACGTCGAGCGTGCCCGAAGAGACGACGACGAGGCGCAGCGTGTCGGCGATGAGATCGACCAGCGAATGGTCCTTCAGCAGGCGCGGATATTCGGCGAAGATCGCGGAGGACTTGGGATCTTCGACATGCGGCTCCAGCGCGATCGGACCGTCGGTACGCAGCATCTTCATCAGCTTCGACACCAGGAAGATGACGTCGAGATAATCCTGCTTCTTGTACTGCGGGCCCTTGAACACCTTGCCCAGGCCGCCGCCGAACGCCTTCAGCTCCTTCATCGAGTTGCCGATGATGAGCGCGCCGACGGCCGCGCCGCCGATGATCAGCATTTCGTGCGGGATCGCCTCCATGACGGGGCCGAGGGCGCCGCCGGTGATCGCGAACCCGCCGAAGATCATGACGAGGAGGACGACAAGGCCAATTATGACGAACATGGCTGGCGAAAATCCCCCTTGAGACACGGAAACGCGGTCATATGCTTAAACGACCGGAAGGCCTGTCGATTAACCGGCTTTCGTCGCCATCCGGTTACCAGCCTGCCGATTCTTTTTCGGGGCCTGCACAGGCACCAAATCGCCCGTTCGTGCTGAGCGAAGTCGAAGCACGTGCCACCAGCGGAATCGCCCGTAACACGTCCTTCGACTTCGCTCAGGACGAACGGTAGCGGGGGCGATCAGGCCCCCACCGAAATTACTTCAGATAATCGAACAGCGAGAGCGAGCTGAGCTTGGTGAAGCTCGCCTGCGTGGCGGAGAGGACCGTCATGGTCTTCTGCAGCTCGGTGATGGCGGCGGTGATGTCGGTATCTTCCAGCGCCGACCGATCGATCTCGCGATTCGCCGCGACGTCCTTCAGCCGCGTCGCCTCGAGATCGACGCGCTTGGCGCGCGCGCCGACCGCGCCGTGGACGCTCGTTATCTGGTTGAGCGCCGTCGTGACGTCGGTGCTGGCCTGCGACGTGTCGCCGCCGCTTTCGAGCGCGTCGGCGAATTTCGAGAGGACACCGAAGACGTCGGTCGCGCCGCTCGTCGTGGTGAGGCCGCCGAACACGCGGCTCGCGCTGTCGGTCGCCTGGATCGAGACGTCGTCGCCGATCGGGATCGAGGCCGGATCGCCGGTGCCGGTGAAGCTGTACGTGCCGTCGCTGTTCTTGGTGACGGCGGTGTCGCCGGTCGCGGCACCGTAGAGCGGCTGGCCGCGCGCGTCCTTGGTGTTGGCGAGGTTGGCGATATCGTCGAGGATACCGCGAATCTGCACCGCGATCGTCTTCTTCGCCGAATCGGTCAGCGTGCCGTCGTTCGCCTGGACCGCCAGCTCGGACGCCTGCTGCAGCCGGTCCTCGACCGCCGTCAGCGTCGTGTCGGACTGCTGGAGCACGCTCTGCGCGAGGCCGATGTTGCTGCCATAGGCGGTATCGTCGGCGGTGCCCTGCTTGATGTTCGCCAGCCGCTGATAGGCGACCACGTCCTGCGACGGATCGCTGAACTTCTTGGTGGTCGAGATCTGCGTCTGGATGTCGTTCGCCTTGCCCGTCAACTGCTGCATCAGCGTCGTGTTGCGGTTGTAGAAGGCGTTGGTGCTGATCTGCATGGCGTGGGTCTCAGCGGATATCGAGGATGGATTGCAGTGTCTCGCGCGCGACCTGGATCACGCGGCTCGACGCCTGATAGGCTTGCTGGAAGCGCATCAGATCGACCGCTTCGGTATCGAGATTGACGCCCGACACCGCATCGCGCGCGCTGACGGCGCCGTCGTGGATCGACGTCTGCGCCTCGGCCACCTGCTTGCGGCTGGCGAGCGTGGCGGCGTTGTTGGCGGTGATCTGCGTCGTGTTCGATTCGAACGCGCCCGACGTGCGCAGGGTGGCGAGCGCGGTCAGGTTGCTGTTGTCGCGCGGGCCGCCGCCGACCGCCGCCGCGGCGATGCCGCGCGGGTCGCTGAGCGTCAGCGTGACGTTGGTGCCGGTCGCGCTGAACATCGCGGTGCCGGCATTGGCGTCGAGATCGCGGCCCTGCGCCTGCACGGCGTTGACGCCGTCGGTGAAGGACTTGGCGACCGCCGCGAGCTGCGTCTTGGCGTCGGCGATGCGCTGCGCGCCGTCGACGACACCCGCGAGCGCGCCGCCCTGCGGCACATAGCCGGTGACGGTGCCGGTGCGATGCACCGCGAACGAGACGTTGCCGCTGTCGGAACGCACGTACGTCACCGCGCCGGCGTCATTGCCCGCGACCAGCACCGGGCCGGTCGCGTTGCCGAGCTTGACGCTCGCGCGGCCGGCGGCATCGAACGACACGCTCGTGTCGCTGATCGCGCTCATCTGGTCGAGGATCTGGTCGCGCTGGTCGAGCAGTTGCGCGGCACTGCTGGTGCCGGGCGCGGTACGGCTGATGCCTTCGTTGACCTTGGCGAGCGTCGCGGCGAGGCCGTTCAACTGCGAGACCGCGGTCTCCGCCGTCGTGTCGAGATCGACGTTGATCGCGTCGAGCGCCTTGCCCGTCGCGGTGAACGCGCCCGCCACCGCGCTCGCCGAGCCCAGCATCGCGGTGCGCGGCGCGCTCGCGGTGGGATCGGACGCGACGGTGGTCGCGGAATTGAAGAATTCGGTCAGCCGGTCGCCGAGCTGATTGCCCGTCAGCGCGCTCTCGATGCCGGTCAGCCAGGTGATGCTCGTCTCGCTCTTGGCGAGATCGGTCGCGGCGGAGCGAACGTCGGCCGAACGCAGCTGGTCGGCCTGGCGCACCGTGCCGGTGACCATGACGCCATTGCCCGCGACAGCCTGACGCTGGATCGCACCGCTCGGCGCCGCGATTTCCGCAAGGCCGGTGGTGCGGCGCGCATAGCCGGTGGTGCCGGCATTGGCGATATTGTCGGACACCGTCGTGAGCGCGCTCTGATACGCCCGCACGCCGCTCGCGCCGATGTTGAGCATGTCGCTCATTTGGTGGTGCTCTCAGCCGAAGCAGCCTGGAGATTCGCCTGCGATTTCGACAGGAACTCGGTCATCGCCTTGCCGATGCCGAGCGGTGCATGCTCGGCCATCGTCTTGGCGAATTGCTGGTCCTGCATCTCGCGGAACGTGTCGCCGGCCTTCGATCCGAAGATGTCCTCGGCCAGATGCGGCGCGCGCATCGACTTGACCATCATCGACGTGAAGACGGCCTCGAACTGCTTGCCCGCAGCTTCGAGGTTGGCGCGGCTCGCCAGACGGCTGGCGTCGACGTCGACCCCCTGGGTCGGCGCCGCAACCGTCGAAAGGTTCGGAACATCGGTCACAGGATGATCAACTCCGCTTTCAGCGCACCGGCTTCCTTTAGCGCCTCGAGGATGGCGACGAGATCGGCCGGCGACGCGCCGATGGCGTTGACCGCCTTCACGACGTCGGCAAGCTTCGGCGACGCTTCGATGATGAACATCGGATGCTTTTCCTCATCGACCCCGACGCCGCTCTTCTGCAGCTTCTCGGTCGTGCCCGTGTTGCTGAAGGGGGCCGGCTGGCTGGCCGTTTCCTTCTCGTCGATGCGCACCGTCAGCTTGCCGTGGGTGACGGCAGCTGCGCCGACGCGCACCGTGCTGTTGATAACGACCGTCCCGGTGCGGGCATTAACAATTACTTTCGCGGGCGGCTCTGCGGAGACCACGTCGAGGTTCTCGATCTCGCTCATCAGCGTCGCGCGGACATCGCCGCCGACCGGCGCGCGCACCGCCACCGACACGGCGTCGATCGCCTGAGCGGTGCCCGCGCCGAGGCGGCTGTTGATCGCGCCCGCGACGTTCTGCGCGGTGGTGAAATCGGCATGGGCGAGGTTGTAGGTCAGGTTCGGCGCGGTCTCGAAACCGGTCTGCACCGCGCGCTCGACCGTCGCCCCTTCGGGGATGCGGCCGGCCGAGGGAATGTTGACGACGACCGAGGAGCCGTCCTTGCCCTCGGCACCGAGGCCGCCGACCGCGAGGTTGCCCTGCGCCATCGCGTAGATCTGGCCGTCCGCACCGAGCATCGGCGTCAGGATCAGCGCGCCGCCACGCAGCGACTTGGCCTTGCCCATCGATGCGACGGTGATGTCGAGCTTCTGGCCCGGCTTGGCGAAGGGCGGCAGTTCCGCCGTCACCATCACCACCGCGGCGTTCTTCAACCCCGGATTGACGTTGGCAGGCAGTTGCAGGCCGAAACGCGAGGCGACCGCCTTCATCGACTGGATGGTATATTCGAGATTGTCGTCGCCCGACCCCGGCAGGCCGACGACGATGCCATAACCCGTCAGCTGGTTGCTGCGGATGCCCTGAAACGTCCCCAGATCCTTGATCCGGTCGGCATAAGCCGGCGTCGCGACGAGCATCGCGGCGATCAGGATGAGCAGTTTGCGGATCATGGAAGGCACTTTCATCATCAGAACGGGCTGATCACGCCGAAGAAGCGGCTGAACCAGCCCTGGCGGCTGGCGCGGGCGACGTCGCCCTTGCCGGTATAGGCGATCTGGGCATCGGCCACGCGCGTCGACAGAACGCGGTTGTTGGCGTCGATATCGGCCACGCGGATCAGGCCCTTGATCTGGACGAACTCGTCGCCGCGGTTGAGCGTGACGCGCTTCTGCCCCTGGACCAGCATCGTGCCGTTCGGGAAAACCTGGCTGACGGTGACGCTGACTTCGCCCGACAGCGTGTTCGACTGCGCGGCGGTGCCGCTGCCGTTGAAGTTGCGCGCGCCGCTGATCGAGGCGTCGCTCGCCTGGAACAGCGCGAGGCTGCCGGTCTTGGGCGGGGTCAGGCTCGCGCCGCCGCCCGAATCGAGCTTCGAGCCCGCCGACTTTGACGCGGCGGTGCTTTCCACCAGCACGATCGTCAGCGGATCGCCGACGCGGCGTGCGCGTGCGCCTTCGTAAAGCGCGGCATAGCCACCCTCGGCGTGGAAGATCGAGCCGTCGGCGACCGGCGCCGCGACGGGGGCCGTCGGCATCACCGCGGTGAAATCCACGGGCGGCTTCTTCTTGCCGAGCAGGCCGGCATGCGCCGCACCGGGCGTGAGCGCGGTGACGAACAGCGCGCCGAGCGCGCCGCCGATGAGGTATTTGAGTCGTGTGGTCATCATGGTGAACACACCCTCACAGATTTTGGTTAACATATTTCAACATGTCGTCGGTCGCGGAGATCATTTTCGAATTTACCTCGTACGCGCGCTGGGTCTCGATCATGTCGACCAGCTCCTCGACGACGTTGACGTTCGATGCTTCGAGCATCCCCTGGCGGATGCTGCCGCGCCCGTCCTGCCCGGCGATGCCGAGGTTGGCGGCGCCCGAAGCTGCGGTTTCGGCCAGATAGTTGTCGCCCTTTGCCAGCAGGCCTTCCGGGTTGGGGAAGCTCGCGATCTGCAACTGGCCGAGGTTCTGCGCCTCGGCCTGGCCCGGCACGGTCGCCGAGACGGTGCCATCGGTGCCGACGGTGATCGCCGACGCGCCTTCGGGGATCGTGACGCCGGGCATCACCTGATAGCCTTCAGACGTGATCAGCAGACCCTCGGGGCTGCGCGAGAAGTTGCCGGCGCGGGTATAGCCGAGCGTGCCGCCCGGCATCTGCACCTGGAAATAGCCGTCACCATCGAGCGCCATGTCGAGGCTGTTGCCGGTCGTCTGCATCGAGCCCTGCGTATCGATGCGCGCCGTGCCCTGGATGCGCACGCCGGTGCCGAGGTTGAGACCGGTCGCGTATTTCGTCTCGGACGTGCTCGGCGCGCCGGGCGCCGTCACGGTCTGATAGGCGAGCGTCTCGAAGGCCGCGCGGTCGCGCTTGTAGCCCGTCGTGTTGACGTTCGCGAGGTTGTTCGAGATGACCCGCATGCGCATGTCCTGGGCGTCGAGCCCGGTCCGCGCGATGTGCATTGCTGCGCTGCCCATATCCTTACGTTCCTTCTATCAGCTCTGGATGCGCATCACGGATGCGGCGTTCTCGTCCATGGTCTTGGCGTCCTTCATCAGGTTCGCCTGGACCTCGTAGCTGCGCTGGTTCTCGATCATGTCGACCAGCGCCTGAGTCATGTTGACGTTCGATCCTTCGAGCGCCCCGCCCTCGACCTTCGCCTCGAGATCCTCGGGCAGCACGCCGCCGCCCTTGACGTGGAGGAGGTTGTCGAGCCCCTTGACCGTCTCGGTGCCCTTGGGGCTGGCGATCTTGATCTTGTCGATGATCTGCGGGTTCGTGGCATCGCCGCCCTGCGGCACGATGATGACGGAGCCGTCGCCGCCGATCTTGACGCTATCGGCCGGTGGCACCGTGATCGGCGCGCCCGAGCTGTTCATCACCGGAAAGCCGTCGCCAGTCTGCAAAACGCCCGACAGCGTGACCTGCAGGTCGCCGCGGCGCGTATAGGCCTCGGTCCCGTCGGTCGCCTGCACCGCCATCCAGCTTTCGCCGGTGATGGCGACGTCGAGCGGGCGCCCCGTCTGCATGATCGCGCCGGGCTTGCGATCGGCGTCCATCACCTCGGCCGAGGCCGGGCTGCGCGTGTCGAAGCCGGAACCCGTCAGGTTCAGCCGGTCGAACACCACGCGATCGGACCGGAAGCCGATCGTCGAGGCGTTCGCCATGTTGTTCGCGATCGCGGCCTGCGACGCGAGATGCGCCTTCAGGCCCGATGCCGCGGTATAGATCAGCTTGTCCATTCAGGGGCTCCGTGCGCTTCCTAGGATCAGCTCTGGATCTGGAAGATGGTCTGGATCAGCGAGCTCTGGATATCGAGCGCCTTCGAGTTCGCCTGGAAGTTGCGCTGCGCCGAGATCAGATTGACCAGTTCCTCGGTGATATCGACGTTCGATCCCTCGATCGTCGACGACATCAGGCCGCCGTAGCCGCTGTCGCCAGCCTGGCCGAGCTGCGGCGAGCCGGACACGCCGGTCTGCTGCCAATAGCTGTTGCCGACCTGGCGCAGGCCCGTGGGCGTGGTGAAGTTCGCCAGCGCGACCTTGCCGAGCAGCTTGTTGTCGCCGTTCGAATAGCTCGCCGTGACGAGACCGGTCGAATCGACGCTGATGCCCGAGAACTGGCCGACGGCCGCACCGTCCTGGCTGCGCGTATTGACCGAGAAGCCGCCCGCCGTCTGCGCGGAGCCGGCGAGATTGAGCGAGAAGCTCTGCGCGACGCCGCTCGAGGCGGGGGTGAAGCTGTCATAGGCGACCGCGGCGGTCGGCGTCAGCATCGTGCCGGTGGTGTCGAACGACACCGGGGTCGCGGCGACGCCGCCCGTGGTCATCTGCTGGCCGTTGACGTAGCTGTAGGCGTTCCACGCGGTCGAGGTGGCGGTGTCGTTGGCGCTGTCGCGGACGAAATAGGTGGTCATCGTCATCGCGTTGCCGGCGGCGTCGTACACGGTCGTCGCGGCCGAGCCGTTGTAGCTCGACGGATCGCTCGGCGCGAAGGCGTTGGCGGGCGTGGTCGCGCCCGACTGCAGATTGACGTCGAGCGCGACGTTCGCGGTCGGCTTGGGCGTGCCCGAAATCTCCGGGATGGTGAGCTTGGTCAGGCTGCCCATGTCGGTCGCGGTCGGCGTGCCGTTGGCGTCGACCGGATAACCGAGCAGCGCGGAACCCTGCGCATCGACGATGTCGCGGTTGCTGTCGACCGTGAAGCCGCCGTTGCGGGTATAGGCCAGCGTGCCGTTGAGGCCGTTGGTGCGCACCGCGAAGAAGCCGTCGCCCGAGATCGCGAGATCGAGGCCCGAGGTCGTCGTCTTGAGGTTGCCCTCACCGAACTGCTGCACGTTCTGCTTCAGCGTCGCGCCCATGCCGACCTGGCGGCGCGGATCGGTCGTGAAGTTCGACGCGATGACGTCGGCGAAGTCGCTGCGGCTCTTCTTGAAGCCGTTGGTGCCGACGTTCGCGAGGTTGTGCGACGTGACGTTCATGTCGGCCTGGGCAACCTGGAGACCGCTGAGCGAGGTGTAGAAGGACATGGTTTACTCCTGAGGAACTGGGGTGCGGGGGTTTGGCTCAGCCGGCCTTGCGGACGGCGCTGATCGCGACGGAGCCGATGCCCGTCACGCTGAGGACGGGGCTGCCCGAGGCGGGCATCGAGACGGCTTCGACCGGCGCCCAGACGAGACCGCGCGACGTAACGGTCGAGCCTGCGTTCTGCGCGCTGACCTTGACCTTGAACGGACCCGCACCGGCGTCGGCGCCGGCCTCGGTCTTGCCGTCCCAGTCGTAGCTGATCGTGCCCTTGCTCTGCTTGCCGAGCGACAGGTTCTTGAGGACGTTGCCGTTGGCGTCGCTGATCGTGACGTTGACGTCGCTCGCGTCGCCGTCCAGCTCGACCGCGCCGGCAAGCCCGCCCGCGGTACGGCCGTAAGCGGTCGATCCCTCGGTCAGCACCGTCTTGCCGACATAGGACAGCGCGTCGGCGGTCGAGGTGCCGTTCAGCTTGTCGGCGATCGACTTGAGCGTGGTGCTCATCTCGGAAATGCCCGAGGTCGCCGAGATCTGCGCCATCTGCGCGACCATCGCCTGGTTGTCGACCGGGTTGAACGGATCCTGGTTGTTGAGCTGCGCGGTCATCAGTTTCAGGAAGTCGCTCTGGCCGAGCGTCTGCGAGCCGGTCGACGCCTTGGCGGCGGCGGTGCTCGCGGTGGTCTTGATGCCGAGGCTGGCGAGGGTGTTGTCGAACGTGCTCATGATTTAGCGTCCCAATTTGAGGGTATCGAGGATCAGCGACTTGGCCGTGTTCATGACCTCGACGTTGTTCTGGTAGCTGCGCGAGGTCTCCATCATGTCGACCAGCTCGCGCGTTTCATCGACGGCGCTTTCCCAGACGTTGCCGTCCTTGTCGGCCATCGGGTGCGACGGGTCGTAGCGCTTGGTGGGGGCTTCGCCGGCGGTGACGATGCTTTCCACGTCGACGGTGGCGAGGCCGGTCGCCTTGTCGAACTGCGTGCGGAACACCGGCTTCATCGTGCGATAGGCGGTGTCTTCCGACTTCGCGACGGCACCGGCATTGGCGAGGTTCGACGCGGTCGTGTTCATCCGCACGAGCTGTGCGGACATCGCGCGGCCGGCGACCTGGAAGATGCTGAGCGGATCGGCCATGCTCAATCTCCCTTCAGCGCGCGCGTGATCTGGTTGATGCGGCCGTTCAGGAACGACAGGGTCGTCTGATACTGGACGGCGTTCTCGGCGAAGGCGGTCTGTTCCGACGACAGCTCGACGGTGTTGCCGTCGAGGCTGGGCTGGCTCGGCATGCGGTATTTGATCGCGCCGTTGATGCCCTGGTCGATGCTGCTGCCGCCTTCGAGGTTGGCGAGCGCCGCCTTGAAGTCGATGTCCTTGGCCTTGAAGCCCGGCGTGGATGCGTTGGCGATGTTCGACGCCAGCACGCCCATGCGCTGCGAACGCACCTCGAGTGCGGCACCATGAACCCCGAAGAGTGTGTTGTCGGCCATCGGCCTGAACTCCTGCGCCTGATTGCGCGAACGGTACTCAGCAAAGGCCGTGCCAATTTGCGCAGGAGCCGTTGCGGCAAGGATTTTGCCGAGGGACCGGCAAAGCGTTGCCGGTCGGGCGGCAAGGCTTGCCGGTATGCCGCCGCTTTCCCGCGCCGGGGCGGCAACAAGGAAAACTGGCCCGCTCTTTGCTTATAAGTCTCGCGATGACTGATATCGCCACCACCCTCGCCCCGTTCCTGGACCCGACCGCGATCGCGCTGGTCGGCGGCGGCACCGCGCTCGCCGTCATGTTCCGCACGCCGTTCGCCGATCTCGGCCGCGCGATCGCCGCCTTGCCGACGCTGGTGCGCGGGCGCTTCGACGCGGACGGGCTGGTCGAGCAGGTCGGCAATCTTTCGCGCATCGCGCGCCGCCACGGCGTGATCGCGCTCGATCGCACCGTCATCCAGGACAAGGACGTGCGCGCCGCCGTCGCCGCCATCGTCGATGGCCGTGCCCCGCAGGATATCGAGGAGCTGCTGCGCCACGCGCGCCGTGCGCGGATCGACCGGCATGTCGCCGCCGCCGACGTCTGGGCGGGCGCGGCCGATGTCGCGCCGGCGATGGGCATGGTCGGCACGCTGATCGGCCTCGTCGGCATGTTCGTGAAGATGCAGGATCCGGCCGCGATCGGCGCGTCGATGGCGGTCGCACTCCTCGCCACGCTCTACGGCGCGCTCATCGCCAATCTCATCGCCGCGCCCGTCGCCGCCCGCCTGCGCCGTCAGGCGCGCGGCGAGGCGATGGAGCGCCTCCGCCTCGAAGCCCCACTCATCGCGCTCGCCATCCGCGAGCAGCCGCGCCCGGTCAGCTTCGTGCCGGCCGACAAGGTCGACGCCGCGTGACGCTCGACGACGATTTCCCCGAAACGTCGCAGGGCCGCCCGGCCTGGCTGATGACGCTCGCCGACCTCGCGCTCCTGCTGGTCGGCTTCTTCGTGTTCCTGCAGGCGAGCCAGCATCTCGACAAGAAGGCGCTGGCGAACGGCATCCGCTCGGGCTTCGGCGCCGAAACCGTGCCGCCCGTCGATGCGAAGGCCGATGCGCCCGAGCCGATGCCGCTCGCCGCCGCCGCCGTGCTCGATTTCGCACCCGGCGGGGCAAATCTGCCGGCCGATCCCGCCAGCATCGTCGCTTGGGCGCGCGAAGCCGCGCGTGATCCGCGCGTCAGCCTGAAGATCACCGGCGCGGTCGACGGATCGCCGGGCGACGTCGATCCGCTCACCGGCAGCGGCGCGATCCTCGCGACCGACCGCGCCCGCGCCGTCGCCGCCGCCATCGCCGCCGCCCACGCCGTGCCCGCCGGCCGCATGACCATCGTCGGCGCGCCCAGGCCCACCGCCGGCCACCGCAACGTCACCGTCACGCTCGGCTTTGCCGGCACCCGGCAAATCGATGCCGCCCAGCCCGATCCGCTTACCGCAGGAAAACCATGATGCGCCTCCTGATCCTTCCCCTCCTGCTCGCCGCGAGCCCCGCGTTCGCCGCCCCCTTCCAGGATACCGCCGCGATCGATCGCGGCGTCGCCGCCTTCACCGGCGCGGCGATCGGCGCGGAGGGCGGCGCGCAATCGCGCGTCGACGACCGGCTGAAACTTGCCGCTTGCCCGATGGTATCGATGGCATGGCGTTCCGACCGGCACGATACCGTCGTCGTCACCTGCACCGGCCCCGACTGGCGGCTGTTCGTGCCGGTGCTCGCACCGACGCCCGCCCCGGCCGCCCCGCGCGCGATGGCAGCGGTCGCGGTCGCACCGCCGAAACCCGTCATCGTCATCAAGCGCGGCGACCCGGTGATGATCTCCGCCGGCCTGCCCGGCTTCCAGATCATGCGCGAGGGGATCGCGATGGGCGACGCCGCGCAGGGCAACCGCTTCCTGGTGAAGGTCGACGACAGCCGCAACGGCGTGCAGGCGATCGCCGTCGAACAGGGCCGCGCGACTTTGCCGGGCTGGACGGAATAACGTTTAAGGTCGGCGCGCATCTGCCGTTATACCCTTCGTGGTCTAACCCAAGGTGTGCGTCGTGGTAGAGTCGATCGGTTCCAAATCGCCGTCAGCCAGTGTCCAGCAGGTCGCGACAGCGACGCGTCTGGCCCGCGCGGAAGCCGCCGTCGCCAGTGGCGACACGGCAGGTGCGGCGCTGCAATTGTCCAGCCTGGATCGCGGCGTCGAAACGCGCCCGCCGGTGGATGCGGCCCGCGTCGCCGAGCTGCGCAAGGCGGTGAAGGAAGGAACCTACAAGTTGAACCCTGAGCTGACCGCGTTGAGAATGCTCAACATGCAGCAGGAGTGGAAGTCGAAATGACCCGCCGCGATGCCCTCATCTCCGTCATCGAATCGCTCCATGCCGAGATCGCCGCTCTGAAGGCGAACGACGTGGCCGCGCTCGAGCGCGCGACGACGGAGAAGCTCGCGGGCATCGACCGCCTCGCCCAGCTCGGCAACGGCCCGGCCGGCGCGGAACTGCGCGATCTGGCGGAAGAAGCGAACCGTCTCAACGAGACCTGCCGCATCTACGTCAACCTGATGGCGGCAAATGTTCGCCGCCGCCTGCAAAACCTGACCGGCGCTGCCGGTGGCGGCTACAACCGCGGCAATGCCGTGGCGGCTTACGCCTGAGGCGCAAAACGCTTCCCTCTCCCCGTTCGCCCTGAGCTTGTCGAAGGGCTGCACTTCTTCTGCCGTCGAAAAGAAAGGGTAGGGCTTCGACAAGCTCAGCCCGAACGGACTTTTAAACCGGCAAAACATTCAAACTGGCACACCTCTTGCTGTGATGTCCCTTGAACAAGGGCTGACAGCCGGGGACCAATGCCTTTCAATCCGCTCACGACCACGAACACCACGACGACGACAGGATCGATCCAGTCGGCGATCGCGTTCGCGAGCCAGAAGACCGGCGTCGACTTCAGCTATCTGATGGGCCAGGCCCAGCTCGAAAGCGGGATGCGCGCCGATGCCAAGGCCGGCACCTCCTCCGCCTCGGGCCTCTATCAGTTCATCGAGCAGAGCTGGCTCAAGGTCGTCAAGCAGCACGGTGCCGAGCACGGGCTCGACTGGGCCGCCAATTCCATCACCACCAACAGCGCCGGCCGCCTCACCGTCAGCGATCCCTCGCTGAAGAAGGCGATCCTCGATCTGCGCAACGATCCGCAGACCGCCTCGCTGATGGCCGCCGAACACGCGAGCGACAACAAGGACGCGCTGGAAGGCGCGCTCGGCCGCGACGCCAACGGCACCGACCTCTATATGGCGCACTTCCTCGGCCTCGGCGGCGCGCGCTCGTTCCTCAAGACGATGGCGGTCGCGCCCAACCGCAGTGGTGCTGCGATGTTCCCCGCCGCCGCGCGCGCCAACCGCTCGATCTTCTACGCCTCGAACGGCCAGCCGCGCACGCTCGCGCAGATCTACGACCGCTTCACCCAGAAGCTCGACAAGGGCGCCGCCGCCTCGGGCGCGTCCACGGTCGGCCCCTCGATCTTTTCCCGCCTCCAGCTCGCGTCGACCACGCTCGGGTCGAGCGGCGCGGAAGTGATCCCCGGCAATTCCGAGACCAGCACCGGCGACGCCGCGAGCTGGGCGCAATCGATGATGGACAAGATGACCGGAAGCACGCGTACCGAGACCTCGAACCTGCTGCTCCGCCCGAGCCCGAACAATGCGCGGCTCGCCTACATGATGCTCGCGAGCATGGGGGGTTAAGCGGTGGCCGTTGCTGTGAAATCCGGCGGCATCCTGCCGCTCCTGCGCCAGGCGTCGCTGCCGGTCGCGATCCTGCTGCTCGTCGTGCTGATGGTCGTGCCGATCCCGTCGGCGATGCTCGACCTGTTCTTCATCATGAACATCACCATCAGCCTCGCGGTGCTGATGGTCGCGCTCAACGCCCAGAAGCCGCTCGATTTCTCCGCCTTCCCTACCGTGCTGCTGTTCGCGACCCTGTTCCGCCTGTCACTGAACGTCGCCTCGACGCGCGTCGTGCTGGTCCACGGCCATGAGGGCGAGAGCGCCGCGGGCCGCGTCATCGAGGCGTTCGGCACCTTCCTGATCGGCGGCGACTATGTCGTCGGCCTGTTCGTGTTCGGCATCCTCGTCATCATCAACATGATCGTGGTGACGAAGGGCGCGGGCCGCGTCTCCGAAGTCAGCGCGCGCTTCACCCTCGATGCCCTGCCCGGCAAGCAGATGGCGATCGACGCCGATCTCAACGCCGGCCTCATCACGCCCGAGGAAGCCAAGGCCCGCCGCATCGAAGTCGCGACCGAGGCCGATTTCTACGGTTCGATGGACGGTTCGTCGAAGTTCGTGAAGGGCGACGCCGTCGCCGGCCTGCTGATACTCGCCGCCAACATCGTCGGCGGCCTCATCCTCGGCCCGGTCAGCCACGGCATGACCATCGGTGCCGCCGCGCACAATTACGTGCTGCTCGCGGTCGGCGACGCGCTCGTCGCGCAGATCCCGTCGCTGATGCTGTCGATCGCCGCCGCCGCCATCGTCACCCGCGTCAAGTCGAGCCTCGACCTCGCCGGCCAGATCGGCAGCCAGTTCGGCTCGGCGCGCACCTGGACTCCGGTCGCCGTCATCCTCGCGCTGCTCGGCGTGATGCCCGGCATGCCGCATCTCGTCATCCTGCCCGCCGCCGCCGCCGCCGGTTTCGCCGCGTGGAAGATGCGCCAGGCCGCCCGCCGCCCCGCCCCCATCGAGGAGGTCGTCGCCGAACCCACCGACCTGTCCAAGATCAGCTGGGACGAAGTCACCGACGGCATGCAGGTCAATCTCGACATCGGCTACGGCCTCGTGCCGCTGGTCGACGAGCGTCGCGGTGCCCCCCTCATGGGCCGCATCACCGGCGTCCGCCGTCAGCTTTCGAAGGAACTCGGCTTCGTCGTGCCGCAGGTGCGCGTGCGCGACGACATCAACGTGCCGCCGTTCAGCTACCGCATCATCGTCGGCGGCGTCGTCGTCGGCGAGGACAGCGTCTCGCCCGACGAGATGCTCGCGCTCGATACCGGCCAGGCGTATGGCGAGCTGCGCGGCAAGAAGGCCAAGGATCCCACGTTCGGCCTCGACGCGGTGTGGATCAACGCCGGCGATTCGGATGCCGCCACCGGCGCCGGCTATCTCGTCGTCGATCCCGGCACCGTCGTCGCGACGCACCTCAATCACATGCTCGGCGCCAATGCGTCGGAGCTGCTCGGCCCCGACGACGTGCAGGCGCTGCTCGACGGTCTCAAGGAACGCGCGTCCAGCCTCGTTGCCGCGCTCTCCACGCTGCCGCTCACCACGCTCACCCAGGTGCTGCGCGGCCTGCTGGCGGAGAACATCCCGCTCAAGGAATTCCGCCGCATCGCCGCCGCCATCGCCGTCGCCGCGCAGAAGTCGCTCGACGCCGAGGAGATCGTCGAACTGATCCGCCCCGAACTCGGCGGCCTCATCATCGGCAAGCTCTGCGGCGTGCGCGAGCCGCTGCGCGTGATGACGCTCGAAGGTCAGCTCGAAGGGCTGCTCGGACAGGCCGTCCGTTCGGACCCGTCGCGCCACCACACGATCGAGCCCGATCTCGGCCGCCGCATCGTCGAGGCGCTGCAACGCGCCGCCCAACCCCTGATCGCCGAGGCCAAGCCCTTCGCGCTCGTCGTCCAGCCTTCGATCCGGCTCGCCATCCGCAAGCTGGTCAAGACCTGCCTCCCCGACACTCCAGTGATGAGTTTCTTTGAAGTGCCAGAAGAAAAAGCCGTCGAAGTCGTCGCCGTGATCGGTGCTCCCGGAGCGCTGGCAGCATGAGCATGATGCAAACCCCCGCCGCCTTCGCCGATGCGACGCCGCTGACCTATGCCCGCGCGGGCAAGGGCCCGAACGTCGCGGCGCTCGCCAAGAAGCATCTGCCGCTGGTGCGCCGCCTCGCCTGGCACGTCCACGGCAGCATGAGCAGCGTCGTCGAGGTCGAGGATCTCGTCCAGATCGGCCTCGTCGCGCTGGTCGAGGCGGCGAGCAATTTCGAGGAGCGCGGGCTCGTCTCGTTCGAGCAATATCTCGTCACGCGCGTGCGCGGGTCGATGATCGATACGCTGCGCCGGCAGGCGACGCTGACGCGCGGCGCGATGCAGCGCCGTCGCGCCTACCAGAACGCCATCGCCGCGCTCACCAACGAAACCGGCAAGGCCCCGACCGAGGTCGCCATCGCCGCCCGGCTGGAGGTAACGGTGGAAAAACTGCGCGCGGAATATGCCTCGGCGGAAGCGGTGCGCTTCGAATCGATCGACGAGACCTACACCGATGAAGGCCCGTGGTTCGCCAGCGACGAGCCCAATGCCTTCGACCAGCTCGCCGACGCCGACATGCGCGAGGCGCTCGTCGCCGCGATCTCGGGCCTGCCCACCCGCGAGCAGCAGGTGATCCAGCTCTATTATGTCGAGGAACTGAACCTCGAGGAGATCGGCCAGGTGCTCGGCGTCGGCTCGGCGCGGGTCTGCCAGATCAAGAAGTCGGCGCACGACCGGCTGAAAAAGGCGCTGGCGAGTCAGGTCTAGGGCGAAGGCCCGCGGGCCGCGGGCCGGTGCGCAAAGCGCATCGCCCTGGACGGCCGGCGGATCGGTGCGAAGCCTCCGAACCCGGCCGACGGCTTTGCCGTCGGCGCGTAAACGAAAAAGGGGCGGCCGAGGCCGCCCCTTTTGCTTTCACAAGATCCTGCGGCTCACCGCGCAGCCACCTGCACCTTCGCAGCGACGATCGCCGCAACCTGCTGGTCGGCCTTGCTGCGCGCATCGGCGCGGCACTGCTTGATCGCGTCGGCTTCTGCCGACCAGGCCGACGAGGTCGCACCGGCATAGGAACCGCAGACCGTCTCGAGTGCTGCGCCGACGCGGCGGTGCAGCGTCGCCACGCCCGCCGCGGTCGATAGATCGAGATCGGCATAGCGAACGGTGGCGGCACCCTCCTGCGGGGCGGCGAAAGCCGGAGCGGCGGTGAGCGTGGCGGCGGCGAGAGCGAGCGTGGCGAGCGTGCGAAGGGTCATGGCATATCTCCTGATCCGGGTGCGGCCCGACGATCGTGCCGACCCCCGTCTTTTCGCGCATGCCGCGCCGACGAGAGAGGATGAGGAGCTGATGATTGACCGATGATCGCCCGATGTATGGCCGATTTCCGTGGTCCAACCCGCCGCCATCCGCATCTGGCTGCGCCATGACGAGTCGGTGGCCCAATGTGACTTTTCACGCCCGCGCGGCACGCGGAAAAACCCCGGCGGCGCGTGGCCACCGGGGTTTCCATGCCCCCGCGCGTTTCCGTTCGGAGGCCCGCTCAAGGCACCGACACCCGATTGGGGGCGGTGCCGGGGCCTCGAAGCGGATTATCAGCCGCCGAGCAGCTTGAGCACGCCCTGCTGGCTCTGGTTCGCCTGCGCGAGCATCGCGGTCGATGCCTGGCTCAGGATCTGCGCCTTGGCGAGCGCCGTCGTCTCCGCGGAGAAGTCGGCATCCTCGATGCGGCTGCGCGCGTCCTGCACGTTGGTCGAGTTCGAGGTCAGGTTGTTGACGGCCGAGGTCAGCTGGTTCTGCGTCGCGCCGAGGCCGGCGCGGGTATTCGCGACCTTCGCGATCGCCGAGTCGTAGTCGGCAAGCGACGCCGATGCGACCGAGGTGCCGCTCGAGACGGTGACGACCTTGGCGAGATCGGTGTCGGTGGTGAGCTTCGGCAGCGTCATCGTGATCGCGTCGACGGCATTGGCGCCGGCCTGGATCGTGATCGTGCCCGACGAACCGCCGGTGCCGTTGAACAGGTTCTTGCCGTTGAACTGCGAATTGGTGACGACATTGGCGATTTCCGCCGACAATGCGTCCTGCTCCGCCTTGATGTTCGACAGATCGCTGGTGGAATAGATGCCGTTGGCGCTCTGCACCGCGAGTTCACGCATACGCTGCAGCATGTTGGTGACTTCGTTGAGCGCGCCTTCCGCGGTCTGCGCCATCGAGATGCCGTCGTTGGCGTTGCGGATGCCCTGGTTCATGCCGCGCACCTGCGCGGTCATGGTCGCGGCGATCGCGAGGCCGGCGGCGTCGTCCTTCGCCGAATTGATCCGCTTGCCGGTCGACAGACGCTCCATCGAGGTCGACAACTGGGAATTCGCCATCGTCGAGGCGTTCGACGCGCGCAAAGCGGCGATGTTGCTACCGATAACGGTCATTACGTGTCTCCATGTACCCGACGATCCCCCGCGCCCCCTGGCGAAGGTGGAGCCGTCAATGGCAACAAACGACCGCGTTCACCGGTCATTTAGGATAACACGAAATTATTTTTTGCGTGCCCGCTGAAGACCCCGGCGGCTGGTGCCGCCGGGGTCTCTCGCGACGCCCCGTCTTTCCGTACTCTGGAAAAAGGGTCATCTGCTGGCCCCGGTTAGCCCGGGGGGAAGCGTGCCGGAGCCAGAAGTGCTTACTGGAGCAGCTTCAGAACGCTCTGTGCCGTCTGGTTCGCCTGGGCGAGCATCGCGGTCGATGCCTGGCTCAGGATCTGCGCCTTGGCGAGGTTCGTCGTCTCGGCCGAGAAGTCGGCGTCCTCGATGCGGCTGCGTGCGTCGCTGAGGTTGGTCGAGTTCGCGGTCATCGTGTTGACCGAAGACGCCAGCTGGTTCTCGGACGCGCCGAGCTTGGCGCGGGTCGAGGCAACCTTGGCGATCGCCGTGTCGTACTTGTCGAGCGTCGTGCTCGCCGCTTCAGCGCTGGCGCCGGCGACGTTGGTGATCGCCGTGTCAGCCTTCAGGTTGCCGAAGGTCAGCGTGACCGTGTCCGCCGTGTTGGCGCCGGACTGGATCTTCACCGAGCCGCTGGTGCCGGCGGTGCCGTCGAACAAAGCCTGGCCGTTGAACTTGGTATTGGCGAGAACGCTGCTGATCTGCGTAGCGAGGGCGTCCTTTTCGGCCTGCAGGTTCGTCGCGTCGGTGGTCGAGTAGGTGCCGTTCAGGCCCTGCACGGTCAGCTCACGCATACGCTGCAGCATGTTGGTGACTTCGTCGAGCGCGCCTTCTGCCGTCTGCGCCATCGAAACGCCGTCGTTGGCGTTGCGGATGCCCTGGTTCATGCCGCGGATCTGGGCGGTCATGGTTGCCGAGATCGCGAGGCCGGCGGCGTCGTCTGCTGCCGAGTTGATGCGCTTGCCGGTCGACAGGCGGTTCTGGGCGACCTGCAGCATCGAGCTGGCCGAGGTCGTGGCGTTGGCGGCGCGGAGCGCCGAAATGTTCGTACCGATAACAGTCATTTCAAATCTCCTTCTTGGCCACTTCACCGCCCCCACCCGAATGCGGAGGGCCAAGCTGCCAAAATGAGAAACGGCAGAGCGTTGCCGGGCTTTAGGCAAAAAGTTGCCGCTTGCCGGAAAGGCCTTGCCGGTCGGCGCAAACCACCGGGAAACCTAGGTATTTTGCCTTACGGGATTGCAGGCGGAAATAACTTGCCGCCCCGGCAACGTGCTTAACCCCGCGTTTACCATCCCGGCCGCATTCCTTCTCGCGACAAGAGGGAAGAAGATTCATGCGTTCGATCGTTCCATCGGCTGCCGTACTCCAGCAGAAGTTCACTCTGGTGTCCTCGCTGCGCGCGCAGGGGTTCCAGATTGCCAATGCCAGCGGCAAGCTTCAGCCGGGCGACATCTATCTGGTCGCGGAAGGCGAAGTGCCGCCGGCTCCGGCGCGCACCGTCATCCTCGGCAACGAAGGGCGCTACATCGTCCCATCGCGCGACGGCTCGCCCGCGCGCGTCGCCTTCGATCATGAAGACGCCGCCGTCGGCAACGCCTTCGTCCGCGCGCTGGTCGCCGGCCCCGAGCTGCCGACCGCCGCCGATCCCGAGAGCCTCGCGCTCTATGCCCTCGCCGAGCGCGTCGCCTCCGCCGACATCACCGTCCTGATCAACGGTCCGACCGGCACCGGCAAGGAAGTCCTCGCGCGCGCGATTCATCTTGGTTCGGATCGCCGCGACGGCCCGTTCATCGCGATCAACTGCGCCGCCCTGCCGGAATCGATGCTCGAGGCGCTGCTGTTCGGCCACCAGAAGGGCGCCTTCACCGGCGCCGCCAACGCCGGCGAGGGCTTCTTCCGCGCCGCGCACGGCGGCACGCTGCTGCTCGACGAGATCGCCGAGATGCCGGTCCAGCTCCAGGCCAAGCTGCTGCGCGTGCTGCAGGAGCGTGAGGTCGTGCCGATCGGCGCATCGCAGCCGATCCCGATCGACGTGCGCGTCATCGCCTGCGCCAACCGCGACCTGCAGGACGAGGTCGCCGCCGGCAATTTCCGCGCCGATCTTTACTACCGCCTGTCGGTCTTCCCGCTCACCACCAAGCCGCTGTGCGAGCGCCCGCAGGATATCCCCGCGCTCGCCGCGACGATGGTGCTGCGCCACGCCGGCAACCGCGTGACGACGCCGTGGCTCGACGGATCGGCGATCGATGCGCTGATGGAGCATGTCTGGCCCGGCAACGTCCGCGAGCTGGAAAACGTGATCCAGCGCGCCCTGCTCTTTGCCGGTGGCGACACGATCGCGGCCGAGCATATCGTCTTCGACCGCGCGCCTTCGGTGCCGCAGCCCGCCCCGGTCAGCGTCGCGCCGGTGCTCGCCTTCCCGCAGGCCGCAGCGCCGACGGAAGCGCCCGCCACGCTCGGCAACATCGTCCAGATGCATGAATTCCAGGCGATCCGCGACACGCTCGCCGCGTGCGGCGGCAGCCGGATCGAAACCGCCCGCCGCCTCGGCATTTCGGAGCGCACCCTGCGCTACCGTCTCGCCAAGGCGCGCGAGCAGGGTGAGGACATCACCCGCGGCGCACGCCACGGTCAGTATAAGGTCATGTCGGCATGAGCACGATCTCGGGCCCGATGGGGGTCGACCGGGTGATGGCGCTGCGTGCGCAGATCCTGGAACGCAATCAGGCGCTGTCCAAGGCCAATGCCGCCGCCGGTGCTGATGCGCCCGCCGCCGCGTCCAAGCCCGCCAGCTTCGCCGCGTCGATGGAAGACGCGCTGAAGGCAGTCAATCAGGGTCAGGAGCAGGCCAGCAAGCTCTCCGAAGCCTATGAGCGCGGCGAAAATATCGACATCGCCAAGGTGATGCTCGCCCGTCAGCAGGCTTCGGTCGGCTTCGAGGCGACGCTGCAAGTCCGCAACAAGATCCTGTCCGCCTACAAGGACATCATGAGCATGCCGGTGTAATGTAGATGAGCAACGCCCTCACCCCCTCCACCGTCGTCTCCGGCTCCAGTCTGGTGCCCGAACGCTTCGCCAACCCGCTGCGGCAGATCCAGGATATGCTCGCGCAGCCTGCGGTGCGCCGCAGCCTGCCGATGATCCTGCTGATCGGCCTCGTCGCGGCCGCCGCCGGCGCCTGGATGATGCTCGCCACGCCGACGCAGAAGACGTTGTTCTCCGGGCTCCCGGATGCGGACAAGTCGGCCGTCACCACCGCGCTCACCGCCGCCAACATCAAGTCCCGCATCGACGAGGGCACCGGCGCGCTGACCGTGGGCGAGGACGATTATTCCCGCGCCCGCATCCTGCTCGCCGGGCAAGGCCTGCCGAAAGCGGCACCCGGCGGCTATGCGATCCTCGATCAGTTGCCGATGGGCGTCAGCCGCGCGGTGGAAGGCGAACGCCTCCGCCAGGCGCGCGAGACCGAGCTCGCCCGCTCGATTCAGGAGATCGACGCCGTCGCCGAGGCGCGCGTCCATCTCGCCACGCCCGAGGCTTCGGTGTTTGTTCGCGACAATGCCGCGCCGTCCGCATCGGTGATCGTCAAGCTGCAGCCCGGCCGTTCGCTCGGCGATGCGCAGGTGTCCTCGATCATCAATCTCGTCGCGTCATCCGTACCCGGCATGAAGCCCGACGCCGTCACGATCGTCGACCAGATGGGCGGCCTGCTCACCAAGGGCAGCGACCAGAGCGCGCAGGGTGCCGCCGGCGACGAGCGCATCCGCTTCCAGCGCACCGTCGAGGAGAAGTACCGCGCGCAGGTGATGCAGCTCCTCACGCCGCTGGTCGGCGCGGGCAATTTCACCACCGAGATCCAGGCCGACGTCGACCTCGACGAGACGCAGGCGACGCGCGAAAGCTACGACAAGCAGGGCGCGCTGCGCGCCGAGCAGGGCCAGTGGGCCAAGGCGGGCGCCGACGAAGCGGCACCCGGCGGCATCCCCGGCGCGCTGTCGAACACGCCGCCGCCGGCCTCGACGCTGAGCGTTCCCAAGCCGACTCCGACCCCGACGCCGGGTGCTACGCCTGCCGCCGGTACCACGCCCGCACCCGGCTCGACCGCCGGTGTCGTGCAGGCCGCCGGTGCCGCCGTGTCGGACGCGATGAAATCGACCGACCAATATGCCCGCGCCTATGATCTCGGCAAGGAAGTGTCCGTCACGCGGGCCGCGCCCGGCGCGATCAAGCGCCTCTCGGTCGCCGTCCTGCTGCGCGATCCCGATACCGGCAAGCCGCGCTCGCCGGTCGAGATCCAGCAGATCACGCAGCTCGTCCGCACCGCCGTCGGCGCGGATGCAGCCCGCAACGACCAGATCGTCGTGGTCAGCCGCAAGTTCGCCGGTGCCACCGCACTGGAGAACAAGGGACCGCCCTGGTATGAATCCGGCTGGGTGCCCGTCGTGGCGCGCAACGCGACCGCCATCGTCATTGCCCTTCTCGTGCTGTTCCTCGGTGTCCGTCCGCTCGCCAAGGCGATCCTCAAGAAATCGTCCGACACGCAGGTCGAACAGCGCATCGCCGCCCGCCGCAGCACGCGCCGCCAGGCGACCGAAGGCGACGAGATGGTCGAGGACGACGGCGAAGGTGGCCAGGTCCGCAGCGTCCGTCCGCCCGCCCCCCCCGTCACGATCGCCGAGATCGAGGACGCCCGCGATTTCGAGGACCGGATCGACATGGTCCGCGGCTTCACCCGCGATAACCCCGCGCGCGCCGCCCTCGCGGTCCGCGACATGATCAAGGCGGACGCAAAGTCATGAACGCTCCTGCCCGTATCTATACCGGCGTCGAACGCGCCGCCGTCCTGATGATGCTCGTCGACGAGGAAGAGGCCGCCGCGATCCTGCAGAAGCTCGATCCCGAAGAGGTCCGCCAGCTCGGCAAGGCGATGTTCGCCGTCGCCGACGTCAGCGAGAGCGAGATGCAGGGCGTGCTCGACGATTTCGTCGAAAAGGCGCGCGACCGCAGCGGCGTTTCGTTCGATCCGCGCCCGAAGATCGAGGCGGTGATGACGCGCGCGCTCGGCCGCGAGAAGGCCGACAGCGTGATCGCCCGCATCGTGCCGCCGGAGGAATCCTGCCAGATCGAACTGCTCGACTGGCTCGACGCGAGCGAGATCGCCTCCATGATCGAAAAGGAGCATCCGCAGATCGCCGCCGTGCTGATCGCCAATCTCGATCCCGCCGTCGCGGCGCAGGTGCTCGAATCGCTGCCCGACGGCATGCAGCCCGACATCCTCCACCGCGTCGCGCGGCTGGGCCCCGTCACGCCCGAGGCGATCGAGACGCTCAAGACCGTACTCGGCAAGCGCTCCGCCGCGCCCAAGGCGGGTGCTGGCGTCATGCTCGGCGGTACGCGCGAGGCGGCGAAGATCATGTCGAGCGCGCGCAAATCCACCGAGCAGCGCGTCATGCCGAAGCTGTTCAAGATCGACCGCGAGGTCGCCAAGCAGATCGAGGAGGCGATGTTCGTCTTCGACAATCTGCTCGATCTCGACGACAAGAACCTGGGCGCCCTGATCCGCAACATCGACGGCGATACCTTGAGCCGCGCGCTGAAAGGCGTGGACGAGACGGGCCGCAACCGCTTCCTCGGCTGCATGTCCGCCCGCGCGGCCGATGGCATCCGCGACGAGATGGAGGCACGCGGCCCGATGAAGCTCTCCGAAGTCCTCGAGGCGCAGAAGGTGATCATCCAGATCGCCCGCAACCTTGCCAAGGACGGCACCATCCAGATGGGCGGCGGCGACGACGATTATGTCTGATATGTCCGGCTTCACCAGCGGCCTCGCCGCCCGTCACGATGCTCTGGCGCAGGCATTGCAGCGCGCGTTCAGCGTGCCGCAGGGCTTCGCGCCCACCGATATCCGCGATTCCTTCGTTCATGGGGCCATGACGGGCACCGGCCCGACCGGTTTCGCGAAAAGCGAAGGGCCGAAGCACTTTTCCCCCGCCGATCCGGGTGCGAACCCGACCGAGGGCTGGGATCCGTTCGAGCTCGACGCGGCGGCCAATGCGGCAGCGGCGGCGGCGAGCGATTTCATCGATCCCGTCGAGGCGGCGCACACCGCGGGCTTCGACGAAGGCTATGCCGCCGGGCTCGCCGAGGCGCGCGCCGGTGCGGACCGTGACCGTGCGCTGATCGAGGGCATCGTCGCCGCTCTCGGCTCCGAGGGCCGGCTGAACCGCGAGCAGATCGCGCAGCGGCTGCGCCAGACCGTCCTCTATCTCGTCGCGCAACTGGTCGGCGAAGTGGGCGTCGCGCCCGACCGCCTCGCCAAGCGCATCGCGACCGCCACCGATATGCTGAGCGATGCGTCCGAAAGCGCGATGCTCCACGTCCATCCCGACGATGTCGCGCTGCTCGAAGGCAAATTGCCCAAGACGATCTTCGCGGTCGGCGACGCCACCATCGCGCGCGGCAGTTTCCTGCTCGAATCCGCCTCGACCATCGTCGAGGACGGGCCAGACCTGTGGCTCGAACAGCTTTCGCAGGCGATCGAGCGTGTCGCCATGCCCCATTCGGACGCCTGATGCTCAACCGTTTCACTGACGATTATCTCGGCGCGCTCAGCGTGCCCGGTTTCGCGCCCGCACCCAAGGTGTCGGGGCGGCTCGCCTCGTTCGACGGCCTCCTGATGGAGGCGATCGGCCTGTCGTTGCCGGTCGGCACCGTCTGCCAGGTCGGCGCGAAAGGCGCGGGCGTCGAGGCCGAGGTGATCGGTTTCCGCAACGGACGCACGCTCCTGATGAACCTCGGCGGCCCCGCCGCCCTCGTCCCGCAGATGCCGGTGCGCCCGCTCGGCGCCGCAGGCGAAGCGGAAGTCGGCGCGGCGCTGCTCGGGCGCGTGCTAGACGGCGCAGGCAAGCCGATCGACGGCCTCGGCCCCATTCGCGGTGCTGGCCGCTGGCCGCTCGCCGGCAAGATCCAGAGCCCGCTCGATCGTGGCCGCGTGCTGAAGCCGCTCGACGTCGGCGTGCGTGCGATCAACGGCCTGCTCACGGTCGGCCAGGGCCAGCGCATCGGCATTATGGCCGGTTCGGGCGTCGGCAAGTCGGTGCTGCTCGGCATGATCGTGCGCGCCGCCAAGGCCGACGTCGTCGTCATCGGCCTGATCGGCGAACGCAGCCGCGAGGTCGCCGACTTCCTCGAAACCAAGGTCGCGGGCGAGGCGCGCGGTCGCTCGGTCGTGGTCGCGGTGCCCGCCAATCACTCGCCGGTGCTGCGTATCCGCGGTGCCCTCCGCGCCACAGCCATCGCCGAAGCCTTCCGCGCCGAGGGCAAGCAGGTGCTGCTCATCATGGATTCGCTCACCCGCGTCGCCCATGCCGGCCGCGAGATCGGCCTGGCGCTGGGCGAGCCGGCGTCGGCGCGCGGCTATCCGCCGTCGGCCATCGCGATGCTGCCCAATCTCATCGAACGCGCCGGCACCGACGTGCACAGCGGCGGGTCGATCACCGCGATCTACACGGTGCTCGCCGACGGTGACGACGGCAACGATCCGGTCGTCGACTCGGCGCGCTCGATCCTCGACGGCCATATCGTGCTGTCGCGCGCGCTCGCCGAGCGCGGCGTCTATCCCGCGATCGACATCGGCCCCTCGGTCAGCCGCGTGATGACCGACATCACGCCCAAGCCGCACCAGAAGGCGGCGCGCACGCTCAGGCGACACCTCGCGACCTATGAGGAAAACCGCGATCTCGTGCTGATGGGCGCGTATCGCGGCGGCGCCGACCCCGCGATCGACACCGCCATCGCCTGCCATCCCGCGATCATGGAATATGTGAAGCAGGACCCGGACGAGATCATCCCGCTCGAAGACGCCGTGATGGAGCTCACCGGCGTGTTCGGCGATGGATAAGAAGAAGCTCGAGCGGATCCACAAGGTCCGTACGCTGCAACTGGGGCTGGTGCGCGCGGAGGAAGTGCGCGCCAACGACCGCGCGCAGAGCGAATCGCAGCTACGCGCGCGCATCGCCCAGCTCGCCAACGCGATCGCGCCGTCGGAAGTCTCGACGCAGGGCTTCTCCCTGGTCGCCGCCGCGCGCTTCCGCGACCGGCTGCATCAATCGGCGGAAGCGGCCGAGGGGCGCGTGCGCGCCGCCCAGGCGGTCGCCACGCATGCCGCCGAAAAGACCCGCGAGGCCAAGCGCGACCAAAGCGCGATCGAGAAACTGATCGACCGCGCCGATGCCCAGGCGGTGATCCGGGAAATCCGCGCGCTGGAGAATGCGCCGCCCTCCCGGAAGATTCGGCACGATCCTTGCTGAATGCCCTGCGGGGCGCCCAACCGACCCGCCCCGGGGGAACAGATGACCGACATTTCGCCCGTCACGACCGCTGCATCCAAGCCAGCATCCACGTCCGCCGCGCCCGCGTCGGCGACCAGCAGCGGTGCGCCCGCCGCTTTCGCCGCGCTGCTCGGCGACGCCTGCCAGGAAGCCGCCACGCCGGCGAACGGTTTGCCGGAGGACCGGCAAGGCGAGGCCGACGACGGCAAGAGCTTGCCGGGCGAAGGCGAGGCCGCCGATCCCAACGCGCCAGACCCGCGCCTGATGTGGCTGCCCTTCGCGCTGCCGCCGGTGCCGGACGCCGCGTCCGCCCAGGCCGCCACCGCGCAGCCGCAGATCGCCGCCGCCACGACGCAGGCGACCGATGCCGCCGCCCAGCCCGACACGCTCGAACAGATCGCCGGCGACACCGCCGCGTCGAACCGCCTCATCGCGATGTTCAACGCCGCCGAGAAGATAGCCGCCGCGCAGGCCGACAAGGCCGCGAAGCTCGCCGCGCCGGCACCCGTGGTCGCGGAAGCGGTCGCGGCCACGCCATCGCTCAAGGACGCGATCGATACCTTCCTCCAGCCGCCGACCGACGATCGCAAGAAGCCGGTGTTCGAACCGCTCGCCGCGACCACCTCGCTCACCACGGAATCGGTGCTTCGCCACGCCGTGCAGGCGACCGGCGACGCGAAGAACGTCCCGCTCGACCTGCGGGGCGATCAGGGCCTGCAGCACATGATCGACCGCATCGAATCGCTGCGCGATGATGCCAATGCCAACGACACGCACATCCGCCTCATTCCCGACGCACTCGGCGGGGTCGACGTCGCCGTGAAGCGGGCGGGCGATGCGCTGCACGTCCACTTCACCACCGATACCGAACATGCGCGCGCGCTGATCGCCGAGGCGCAGCCTCGGCTCGTCGAGCTCGCCGATGCGCGCGGCGTGCGGATCGCCGATTCCAGCGTGCAGACCGGCACCGGCAACGACCAGTCGGCCCGGCAGCAATTCCAGCAACAGCCGCAACAGGCCCTTCGGCCAGCCTCGGCCAGCCTTTCCACCCCAACCGAAACGACCGGCGACGACGCTCGCCTCGCATGATCCAAGGAGTTTGAGTGATGAGTGACAAGAAGGACGACAAGGAAGCCGCCCCCGCGAAGAAGAAGGGCGGCATGATGAAGCTGATCATCATCATCGTCGGCGGTCTCGTGATCGTCGGCGGCGGCGTGGGCGCGGGCGTCTATGCGGCGACATCGGGCATGCTCGGCGGCGGCAAGCACGGCGCAGAGGCCGAGAACGGCTACAAGCTCGTCCCCAAGAGCGAGCAGAAGCGCATCTCGGCGGCAGCGGGCGAAGGCGGCGAGGGCCACGGCAGCGGCGGTGGCGGCGAAGCCCCCCCTCCCGGCCAGGGTGGCGATCAGTACGCCTCCAACTACTATACGATGGACAAGGAGTTCACGTCGAACCTGCAGGACAGCGTCCACTTCATCCAGGTCGGCATCGCGATTTCGACTCCGTATGACGACACCGTCATCACCAACCTGAAAACCAACGAGATCGCGGTCCGTTCGGCCATCCTGATGACCCTCAGTGACACTACGGAGGATCAGGTCTTCACGAACCAAGGAAAGCAGATTCTCCAGAAGCGATTGGTCAAATCCATCAACGACACGCTGAAGCAAAAAGAAGGATTCGGCGGCATTGGTAACGTCTACTTTACCAATTTTGTTGTTCAGTGATGAGGCATGGTTAACGACGCTTCATCACCCGCAACGGATCGGCGCGACCGGTCCCGGCCTGCCGACCACGGCACGCTGGGATCGGCGAACCTCAATCCGTTCGGCGATCTGCACACGCTGCAGCATCTCTCGGCGCGTCTCGCGCGGGGGATGCGCGGCGTGTTCGAGCCGCTGCTCCGCCGCGAACTGCGCAGCTGGGCAGAGCCGCTGGTGGTGCAGCGCTTCACTGATTACCGCGCCGAGCGGCCCGAGGGGCTGACGGCGTGGCTGCCGCTGGCGATGGGCACGGCCAATCGCACGGGCGCGGCCGGACAGGCGGTCGCGGTGATCGACGGCAAGTTCCTGCTGGAGCTGCTCGACCTGTTCTTCGGCGGGTCGGGCGCCGCCCCGCACGAGATGCCGACCGAATTCACCCCCGCCACCGAAGCGCTGACCGCGCGCATCGGCGCGATGCTGGCCGAGCCGCTGCGCGCCGCCTGGGAACCGCTCGCCCGGATCGATTTCACGCCCGGCCATGCCGAGGCGAACCCCGCGATGCTGGCCGATTTCGACAGCGAGGATGCCGTCGTCATCACCCGCTTCGGCATCGCGTCGGATCATCACAAGCCGGTGTTCATCGACATCATCTATCCGGTGTCGGCGCTGAAGCCCTTCGCGCCCTCGCTGACCGGCAAGGTCCACAAGGCCGCCGAGCCCGATCCCGCCTGGCGCGCCGGCCTCACCCGCGCTGCGATGGAGGTCAGCTTCCCGATCCGCTCGGTGCTGGCCGAGCCGATGATCTCGCTTTCGGTGCTGATGGACCTCAAGCCCGGTGACGTCATTCCGATCACGGTCGGCACCGAAGTGCCGGTGATGGTCGGCAAGGACCGGCTCGGCAGCGGCACCGTCGGCACCTCCAACGGCAAGGCGGCGATCCGCCTCAATGCCATCCGCAACATCGAACACCGCCAAAACGAATTCGGGGAAATGCAATGAACGATATGACCGGCGGATTTCCGTCCGACGGCGCGGTAGCGGCCAATTTCCGGCTGCTGCAGGACGTCGACGTCAAGCTGACGGTGGAAATCGGCTCGACCAGCCTGACGCTGCGCGAACTGCTCGCGCTTGGCGAGGCGAGCGTGATAGAGCTGGATCGCCACGCCAACGAGCTGCTCGACGTGCTGGTCAACGGCACGCTGATCGGCCGCGGCGAGGTAGTGATGGTCGGCGACCGTTTCGGCGTGCGCATGACCGAGCTGGTCTCCCCCGAGAAGCGAGCCTGATCCTGTATGATGTGGTCGTATATCCTCAAGCTGGTCGTTCTGCTGCCGCTGGTCTGCGGCCTGATGATCGGCGCGCTCTACCTTTGGCGCCGGCTCGAGGCGCGGATGCCCGGCCAGCCCGCCAACCGTCAGCTCAAGGTCACCGAGACGATGATGATCTCGCCGACAGTGCGCCTCGCCGTGCTGGAGTTCGAGGGCCGCAAGCTGCTCGTCTCCGTCAGCCGCCAGGGCGTGACGCTCGTCGATCGCGGAAATATGGTTAATGCCGAGGTCACGAAATGAGCGTGAAGGTCACGCGATCGGGTAGCGGCCCGGCGCTGTTCAGGGCCGCGGGTGCGCAGCGCAAGCCGCTCGGCTGGGGCAAGGTGGTCCTCGTCCTGCTCGGCATCGTGTTCGCACTGATCGTCGCGCATCCGGCGTTCGCGCAAGCCGCGCCGGCGGTTCCGGCCGTGACGCCGCCCGCCACGCCGGGCGCGGGCGACGCGGTCGACCGCGCGCTGAAGGATCTCGGCGGCGGCAACGCGCCGCTGTCGCTCTCCTTGCAGATCCTCATCATCATGGGGCTGCTGACGATCCTGCCCGGCATCCTGCTGATGATGACGAGCTTCACGCGCATCCTCATCGTGCTGTCGATCCTGCGCCAGGCGCTCGGCCTGCAACAGACGCCGCCGAACCAGGTGCTCGTCGGCCTCGCGCTGTTCCTGTCGTTCTTCGTGATGGCGCCCGTCATCAACGAGATGAACACGACCGCGATCCAGCCCTATGCCGAGAGCAAGATCGGCGCGACCGAGATGATCAAGAAGGCGGCGCTGCCGCTACACGGCTTCATGGCGAAGCAGACCCGCAAGAAGGACATCACGATGTTCGCCGGCATCGCCAAAAGCGGGCCGTACCAGAACGCCAACGACATCCCCTTCTCGGTGCTGCTGCCCTCGTTCATCACGTCCGAGCTGAAGACCGCGTTCCAGATCGGCTTCCTCGTCTTCCTGCCTTTCATCGTCATCGATCTGGTGGTGGCGACCGTCCTGATGGCGCTCGGCATGATGATGCTGTCGCCGACGATCATATCCCTGCCCTTCAAGCTGCTGCTGTTCGTCCTGGTCGACGGCTGGGCGCTGACGATGGGTAGCCTTGCCAACAGTTTCGTGAGTTAGCGTAATGGATGCAGATTATTTCCTGACGGTCGCGAACCAGACGATGTGGGTGCTGGCGCTCGTCACCGCCCCGATCGTCATCCCCGCGCTGCTCGCCGGCCTCCTCACCGGGATGATCCAGGCGGCGACGTCGATCAACGAGGCGACCTTGTCGTTCGTCCCCAAGCTGCTGGTGGTCGCGGTGTCGATCATGGTGTTCGGCGGCATGATCCTCGGCCTGCTGAGCGACTTCACGCTCGGCATCTTCGAGCGGATTCCAGACTTGGTACGATGAGCCCGCTCGGCTTCGGCCTCTCGATCGAGCCGCAACTCTGGGCTCTGCTGTTCGTGATGGTGCGCGTCGGCGCGGCCTTCATCGCAGCACCCGTGTTCAGCGCGGTCTCCATTCCCGTGGTGGTGCGCGTGTCGCTGTCGGGCGCGATCGGCGTGCTGGTGCTCGCCGCGCATCCGATCGTGCCGCCGGGGCAGATCTTCTCGCTGACGACGATCCTCGCCGTCGCGGCCGAGGCGCTGGTCGGTTTCGCGATCGGCTTCGTCCTGCAGATCGCCTTTGCCGCGCCGCTGATCGCCAGCGAAGTGATCGGCACGTCGATGGGGATCGGCTTCGCCTCCGCGATCGACCCGCAGAACGGCCGCTCGACGCCCGCGCTCGGCCAGTTCTTCACGATGATGCTGACGCTCCTGTTCCTGGCGATGAACGGCCATCTGCTGCTCGTCGAGATGATCGTGAAGAGCTATGACGCGCTGCCGCCCGGCCACGCCTGGCTGAGCCTCGCCCAGCTCAAGAACATCGCTTTTTTCGGCAGCTACACCTTTGCCGCCGGACTGCTGCTCGCGCTGCCGGTCGGCTTCCTGCTGCTGTGCCTCAACCTCATCGTCGGCATGCTGTCGCGCTCGGCGCCGGCGCTGAACCTGTTCGCGGTCGGCCTGCCCGCCAGCCTCGCGGTCGGCGTCGTCAGCCTCGCCATCGCCTTCCCGGCGATGGGCGATTACCTGCTCGTGATCATCGATGAATCGCTCCGCGCGACGTCCAACCTGGTGCTCGGCTGATGGCGGACGAGTTTGGCGAACGGACAGAAGCACCAACCGCGAAGCGCAAGCGCGACGCCACCGAAAAGGGCGACGTCCTTCGCTCGCGCGATTTCGCGACCGCGCTCGTCATTCTCGCCGGTTGCGGCTGGCTCGCGATGTTCGGGCCGTCGCTGGTCGCGGCGTGCAAGGCGCTTATGATGTCGAGCTTCGAATTCGGCCGCGCCGATATCGAGGATTTCTCGCCGTGGCGGCCGCTCGCGTCGAGCGGGTGGCAGATCGCGCCCGCCATCCTCTCGCTGTTCGCGCTGACCATCGTCGCCGCGATCGCCGGACAGGCGGGCCTCGGCTCGCTGACCTTCAACGCCTCGCTGTTCGCGCCCAAGGGATCGCGCATCAACCCGGCGTCAGGCCTCGGCCGCATCTTCGGACCCAAGGGCTGGATCGAGCTCGGCAAATCGCTGCTCAAGGTGATCCTGCTCGGCTCGATCGGCGTCTACATGCTGTGGTCGATCCGCAGCATGACGATCGCGCTCGTCTCCTCCGACGTCGAGACGGCGGTGAGTTCGCTCGGCGGCACCTTCCTCAGCGTGCTGTTCGCGATGGCGGGCGGGATGGCGCTGATCGCGGGCATGGACGTTCCGATCGCGCTGTTCCAGCTGCTCGCCAAGCTGCGCATGTCGAAGCAGGAGATCAAGGACGAGAACAAGGAGACCGAGGGCTCGCCCGAGGCGAAGCAGGCGATCCGCCAGCGCCAGCACCAGATGGCGAAGCGCAACATGCGCACCGCCGTCGCCGAGGCGCACGTCATTCTCACCAACCCGACGCACTTCTCGGTCGCGCTGCGCTACGACCGCGACAAGGATCAGGTACCGGTGGTGGTCGCCAAGGGCCGCGGCGTCACCGCCCTTGCCATCCGCGAGCTGGCGGCCGAGGCGCGCGTGCCGATCCTCGAATATCCGGCCATCGCCCGCGCCGTCTACTACACCAGCCGCGAGGGCCAGGAGGTCCGCGACGACCTGTACGTGGCGCTCGCAACGATCCTCGCCTTCGTGTTCGGCCTCAACCAGCAGGCCGGCGGCAGCCCGCCGCCGGTGATCGTGCCGGACAGCGCGAAATTCGACGAAAATGGTGTGAAGCAGGGCTAAGTTTTTCGGCCGAAGGGTCGTTTACTTCTTCGAAGGCTTTCGCCGAAGGGATCCACGTTCGATGGTCGATGCAACGAGCAGCACGACGAGCACCGCCACACCGACGCCCACGGTCAGCGGCGCGGACATCGTCAAGACGATCGGCACCGGTTCGGGCGTCGATACCACCGCGCTCGTCGCCGGCCTCGTCCAGGCGCAGTTCGCGCTCAAGAACCAGCAGCTCAAGGCCAAGGAAGACGCGCTCACCGCGCAGATCTCCGCCGTCGCGACGGTACAGAGCAACATCACCGATTTCGCCTCCGCACTCGACGCGCTGGTGAAGGGCGGATCGCTCGCCAGCTCGCCGACCAGCTCGAACAGCGCGGTGCTGAGCGCGACCGCGCTGAGCGGGGCGAAGCTCGCCAACCTCTCCGCCACGGTCGAGGTCACGCAGATCGCCACGGCGCAGTCGGCCACCACCAAAACCAGCTTCGCCAGCCGCAGCACCGTCGTCGGCACCGGCACGCTGACCTTCACGCTCGGCACCGCGACGGTCGATGCGAACAGCGGCACGATGACGGCGTTCACCGCCGGCACGGCGCAGGCGATCAACGTCACGATCGACAGCACCAACAACACGCTCGACGGCATCGCCAAGGCGATCAACGCCGCCAAGACCGGCGTCACCGCCACCGTCGTGACCGATGTCGACGGCACTGCGCGCCTCAGCCTGAAGGGCGCGACCGGCACGGCATCCGCCTTCACCGTCTCCGGCGACAGCCCCGAACTGCAGCAGCTCAACGTCGGCCCCGGCCAGGGCGCCGCGACGTCGATCGGCAGCGCCGCCGGCAACGCCAAGCTCAAGCTCGACGGCGTCGCGGTGGAGCGCGCCAGCAACACCGTCAGCGACCTGATCGACGGCGTGAAGCTGCAGCTCAACTCGGCCTCGATCGGCAATCCCGTCACGCTCGGCGGCAGCACGCCGACGGCGGCATTGTCGGCGGCGGTCAACAATTTCGTCGCGACCTTCAATGAGACGCAGTCGACGCTGAAGACCAATCTCGATCCCATCAACGGCCCGCTCAAGAACGACGTGGCGGCGGCCACGCTGTCGCGATCGCTGCGCAACCTGACGACGACGCCGCTGGTCGCGAGCTCTGGCACCGGTGCGCCGACGACGCTGGCCGACATCGGTGTGGCGACGGCGCGCGACGGATCGCTGAGCGTCAACGCGGCGCAGCTCGCCGCCGCACTCGCCAAATATCCCGACGCGGTGGAGGCGATGTTCGCCGCCAGCACCAGCACGAACCCGACCAGCAACGGTCTCAACGCCGCCTTCGCCTCGATCTCCAAGGCCGCGACCAGTTCGCTCTACGGCCTCGCCGCGAGCAAGGCGACCTATACCAAGGCCAAGACGACCGTCACCGATGCCGAGGCCAAGGCCGCCGACGACGCGACGACGATGAAGACGCGCCTGACGCAGCAGTTCGCGGCGATGGATTCCAAGGTCGCCGCGTACAAATCCACGCAGACGTTCCTGACGGCGCAGATCGCCGCCTGGAACAAGACGAGCTGATCGGGCCGATGTACGCCACACCGCTCGGCCGCAATCCCGAGGCCACTTATCGCCAGATCGACGTATCGAGCCGCACCGGCGCGTCCGACGGCCCCGCGCTCGTGCAGATGCTGTACGAGGAGGGCATCCGTGCTCTGCGCAGCGCCGCCTGGGCGGTCGAGAACCGCAAGCTGGCGATGCGCAGCGAGAAGGTGACGCGCGCGACGGCGATCCTGTTCGCGCTCGAGGCCGGGCTCGATTTCGAGGCGGGCGGCGACGTCGCCAACACTCTGTCGCGGCTCTATGCGGGATCGCGGCGGCAGATCATCGAGGCGAGCATCGGTTTCGATCCCGCCCCGTTCCGCGAGGTCGCCGATACGCTCGAAGAGATCGCCGAGGCGTGGCGCACGGTGCGCGGCGGATAGCCATATCGTGGTTTCCGGCACATTAACCAAATCGTGACCTCCGGCGCGCTACGCTTCGCGGCGTAACAACAGCCGAGTGCGCCGCTATGGATTTTCCCGAAACCGCCTCCCCCGCCCCGCGCCGCGCGGTGCGCACGATCCTGGCGGTGGACGACAGCCGAACGGCGCTCGGCGTGGTCGGGCGCAGGCTCAGTCATCTCGGCTATCTGACCGTCCTGTGCGACAGCGGGGCGGAGGCGATGGACCTGATCGCGGCGCGCGGTTTCGACCTCGTGCTGCTGGACATGGTGATGCCGCGCATGTCGGGGATGCAGGTGCTGCGCGCGATCCGCAGCGGCGCCGAGACGATGGACCTGCCGGTCATCATGCTGACCGGGCGCAGCGACCCCGCCGCCGCCGTCGAGGCGCTGGCCGCCGGCGCCGACGACCATGTCGCCAAGCCGGTCGATTTCGACATCCTCTCCGCCCGGATCGAGCGCACGCTGGCGCGGATGCGGCGCATCGCCGACCTCAAGAAGAGCAACGCCGCGCTCGACGCGCGCATCGCCGAGCGGGCGATGGAACTGGGCGAGGCGCGCGCCGAGCTCGCCGCCGCCCGCGTCGATCGCACACGCCTGATCGCCTCGATCGCGGCGCTCAACGATCAGGTCGAGCGGCTGGGCGCGTAACGCGCTTGAGTTATAGTCCGCTTGACAGATTGACGCCTGAATCGAAAATGTCTGGGCCGATCGTTTCCAAAATTGATCTGATCGCGACGATTTCAAAGACCAGCCTCGACCGTCGCACATCGGCGGCGTGTAGGACAGCCGCCTAGACGCGGCGATCGCGCATCGTGAGATAGACCGACAGGCCCGCCCCCGGTTCGACCGGCGGCGCGTCGCAAATGATGCGCGGCGCATCCGCGCGCGCGCGATCGAGGATGACGCACGGTACGTCGGCCGCGTGATAGACACGGTCGGCGAGTGCCAGCGCGCGCGCCTGCCCCACCATCATCGTATCGGGATGCGCCGAGCGCAGGATGATGTGGTGAAATTCCGGCCCCGGCTCGCCCTCGCTCTCCAGCCACGACGCGACGTCGTGCGACTCGCGCAGCGGATCGAGCGCGCCGCCGTGCGCCAGCGCCACGCCGAGCGCGCGGCGGCGGTCGCCCGCGTCGGGCCAGCGGGCCCGCATCGCCGTGCGGGCCTTGAACAAGGCACTGGCGAGCCCGCCGAGGTTGGCGGGCAGCATCGCCTCCAGCCGTTGCCTGAGCGCCGCCGCCAGCCCCGCCGACGCGCCGCCGGTGCCGATCGCCACCAGCACCGGCGCGCGATCGACGATGGCGGGGAGCGTGAAGTCGCAGAGATCGGGGCGGTCGGTCGCGTTGACGAGAAGCCCCCGCGCCTTCAGCCGCGCGACCGTTGCCTCGGGCTTCTCCATCGCGACGATGGCGAGGCGGGCGTCTGCCTCCTCGCCGACGACGAGCGCCCCTGCCCTTTCGAGCAACCGCCGCTTGGCGTCAGCCGCTTCGCCTTCGCCGACGAGGATCACCGGCTTTCCCGCCACCGATACGAAGATCGGGAGCGCGGGGAGGCTCACGCCTGCAGCCACTCCGGCACGCGCTCCGCCGCGAGGATGGTTTCAGGCTGGATACGATCGGCGACCACGGCGAATTTGTCGCCGCTGACCAGCACTTCGGGCACGAGCGCGCGGCTGTTGTAGGTGCTCGCCATCGTCGCGCCGTACGCGCCGGCGGTGCGGAACACGGCGAGATCGCCCGATTTCACGACGTCGATCTCGCGCCCCATCGCGAAGGTGTCGCCGCTTTCGCAGACCGGGCCGGCGATGTTGGCGATCATCTTCTCGCCCGTCGGGCGGACGGCGGCGAAATCGTGCCAGGCATCGTACATGGCGGGGCGCGCGAGATCGTTCATCGCGGCATCGACGATGACATAGGGATTGCCCGCGCCGGGCTTCACCCAGATCACCCGCGTCAGCAGCACGCCCGCATTGCCGGCGATGACGCGGCCGGGCTCGAACATCAATTCGACGTCCCAGCCATCGGTGACGCGCGCGACCATCGCGCCGTATTCGGCCGGACTCGGGAAGACGTCACCCTCCTTGTAAGGCACACCGAGGCCGCCGCCGAGATCGACATGGGTGATCGCATGGCCGGCCGCGCGCAATTCCTGCACCAGCGCGCCGATGCGGCGATAGGCGGCCTCCAGCGGGGCGAGTTCCGACAACTGGCTGCCGATATGGATGGCGACGCCGCGCAGGTTGAGGCCTGCCAGCGGTGCGAGGCGATCGAAGATGCCGCGCGCGTCGCTGATCGGGACGCCGAACTTGTTCTCCGCCTTGCCGGTCGAGATCTTGGCGTGCGTGCCGGCGTCCACGTCCGGGTTCACGCGCAGCACGGCATCGGCCACCAGCCCGCGATCGGCGGCGATGGCGGCGAGGACGCTGCCCTCCTCCTCGAGCTCGAGGTTGAACTGGCCGAGCCCGGCGTGGAGCGCGGCGCTGAGCTCCCCCACCGTCTTGCCGACGCCCGAAAAGACGATGTCCGACGCGGGCATCCCCGCCGCCAGTGCGCGCTGCATCTCGCCGAGCGAGACGACATCGGCGCCGTAGCCCTGCTTCGCCAGCAGGCGCAGAACGGCGAGATTGGGATTGGCCTTGATCGCATAGGCGAGATGCTTGCGCTTCACGCCCGCGAGACCGTCGCGGAACACCTGGGCGTGGCGCTCGAACGTCGCCGCCGAATAGACGTAGACGGGGGTGCCGACCTCGTTCGCGATACGCTGGAGGGGGACGCCCTCGCACTGCATGGCGCCGTCGACCAGCGCGAAATGATCCATCTTTAGCGAGCCATCAATTGGGAGGGGGCAGATCGAAATCGTCGCCGCGGCGGCTTTCCGACTTGCGGAGGAGATCTTCGCTGCGCTGTGGCCGCGCCTGATTGTCGGGCGTGAGCAGTTCGGTTGGCGTCGGCGTGGCGGTCGCGCCATAAGGGGCGACGGGCAGCGACTGGCCCTGCGCGGGCTTGAGGCTGGTCACCGAGCCGCAGGCGTTGAGCGCCAAGACGGCGGCGAGCGCCGCGAGATGTTTCTTCACGCCATTTCCTCCCGCGCTGTGGCGATCGCCGCGCGCACGTTGGCGGGCGCGGTGCCGCCGAAGCTGGTGCGGCTCGCGACCGATGCGTCGACCGATAGCACATCATAGACGCCGGCGGTGATGCGCGAGTCGATCGCGGTGAGATCCTCGAGCGGCAGCGCGTCGAGCGCGATGCCGAGCTCCTCGGCACGCTTCACCGCGCGACCGGTGATGTGATGCGCCTCGCGGAACGGGATACCGCCTTCGCGGACCAGCCAGTCGGCGAGATCGGTCGCGGTCGAGAAACCGGCCTCGGCGGCGGCGCGCATCCGGGGCGTGCGGAAGGTCGCGCTCTCGACCATGCCGGTCATCGCGGCGATCGACAGGCCGAGCAGGTCGTGCGCCTCGAACACCGGCGGCTTGTCGTCCTGCATGTCCTTCGAATAGGCGAGCGGAAGCCCCTTCATCGTGATCATCAGCGCGGTGAGGCAGCCGATGATGCGCCCGCTGTGCCCGCGCACCAGCTCGGCGGCGTCGGGATTGCGCTTCTGCGGCATGATCGACGAGCCGGTCGACCATTGATCCGACAGGCTGACGAAGCCGAACGGCTGCGACGCCCAGAGGATGAACTCCTCCGCCAGGCGCGAGAGGTGGAGCGCGGTCTGGGCGGCGGCGGTGAGATATTCGATCGCGAAGTCACGGTCGGACACGGCGTCGAGCGAGTTGCGCGTCGGGCCGTCGAAGCCGAGCGCGGCCGCCGTCATCTCGCGGTCGATCGGGAAGCCGGTGCCGGCCAGCGCCGCCGAGCCGAGCGGGCAGCGGTTGAGGCGCACGCGCGCGTCGGCAAAGCGGCTGCGGTCGCGCGCGATCATCTCGAAATACGCCATCAGGTGATGGCCGAGCGTGACGGGCTGCGCGCTCTGCAGGTGGGTGAAGCCCGGCATGACGCTGTCGGCATGTTCCTCGGCGCGGGTGAGGAGGGCGTGCTGGAAGGCGGTCAGCGCGGTCTCGACCTGATCGATCGCATCGCGCACCCACAGGCGGAAGTCGGTCGCGACCTGATCGTTGCGGCTGCGCGCGGTGTGGAGGCGGCCCGCGACCGGCCCGATCGCCTCGGCGAGCCGCGCCTCGCTCTGCATGTGGATGTCCTCGAGGACGAGATCCTCGGCGACGCCGTTCGCCGCATAGCCCTGCGCGACGGTATCGAGGCCGGCGGAGATCGCGGCGGCATCCTCGGGCGCGACGATGCCGGTCGCCCCCAGCATCGCGACATGCGCCTTCGATCCGGCGACATCCTGTTTCCAGAGGCGCTTGTCGAAGGGAATCGAGGCGTTTATCTCGCGCATGACGGCAGCGGGCCCTTCCGCGAAACGGCCGCCCCACATCGCATTGGATGCGCCTTCCATGTCCTTCCGCTCGACGATCGTGCCGCTCCTGATGCTCACCGCGTTGGCAGGGGGCTGCGATAGGCAAGACTCCGCGCAGGGGCAAGCGCGGGAGCAAGCCAACGTGACGGCGCCCGCGCCCGCCGCGGAGCCCACACACAAGGAGGGCGAGAAGGTCGCGGTCGATTCGCTCGGCGCGCTCGATCGCGGGCACAAGGGCGAGGCCGCGCCCGCGCTGTCGTTCGAGGGGCCCGACGGCAAGGCGATGACGCTGGCCGCGTTCAAGGGCAAGCCGGTGCTCGTGAACCTGTGGGCGACGTGGTGCGGGCCGTGCGTGGCGGAGATGCCGACGCTCGACGCGCTGGCGGGGACGATGACGGTCGCGACGATCAGCCAGGACAAGGACCGGCCGACCGTCGACGCCTATTTCAAGGCGAAGGGATTCAGGAATCTGAAGCCGTATCTCGACAGCAAGCTCGGCTTCAGCGTCGGGTTCAACGCCAGCCTGCCGACCAGCATCCTCTACGATTCGACCGGCCATGAGGTGTGGCGGATGGCAGGCGGCATGGACTGGACCACGCCGACCGCAAAAGCATTGCTGGCGGAAGCGAAGTAGCGCAGCGCGACTTGAGCGTTAGAATCAAGCCGCGCGTAGCGCTTTTCTCCCTGCCTCTTCGCGCCTCTGCGCCTCCGCGTGCAAAAACTGTTCACGCGGAGGCGCAGAGACGCGGAGATTCTTGAGGGCCGCTACGCGGCAGATTTGCTTACGCCGTGACCTTCACGATCGCATCGATCTCCACCACCGCGCCGAGCGGGAGGACGGGGACGCCGACCGCGCTGCGGGCGTGCTTGCCGGCGTCGCCGAACAGCGCGGCCATCAGATCCGACGCGCCGTTGGCGACCTTGGGCTGATCGGTGAAATCGCCGGCCGAATTGATGAACACGCCGAGCTTGACGATCTGCTCGACGCGGTGGAGCCCGCCGAGCGCCGCCTTCATCTGTGCCACCAGCATCAGCGCGCAGGCCTGCGCGGCCTCCGCCCCATAGGCGAGATCGCGGTCCTCGCCGAGGCGGCCGGTCATCACCGCGCCGTCCTTGAAGGGAAGCTGGCCGGAGATGTGGAGCAGGCCGTTCGCCTCGACCGCGGGGACATAGGTCGCGACGGGGGCGGCGGGCGCGGGCAGCGCGAGGCCGAGTTCGGAGAGCTTGCGGTCGACGCGGTCGGTCATGGCGGGGCTTTCTGGCTGGGGTTCAGGAGGCGGGGGCGCCGGCGGCGAAGCGCTCCGCGATCCACGCCTGCGCCGCGCGCCAGTCGTCGATGCGGACGTGCGCGTGTTCGGCGGGCGGCACGTTGGGCGCGAGCGCGGGTTCGGAGACCATGTGCAGGCGGTGGACGCCCGGCGCGTGCTTCGCGACCGAAGCGTGATGGACCGAGAGATCATCGACGAACACCGTCACCGGGTTGCCGAATTCCGCGACCAACCGCGAGACGGGATCGCCCTTGCCGCCCTGGTTGGTCTCGACACGGTGGGCGATGCCGAACTTCGCGAGCTGATCGATGCGCGGCTGGCGGACGGCATCCTTGAGGTTGGTGAGGATGACGATATCGGCGGTCTCGCTCAGCGCCGCCAGCGCCTCGCCGGCATGCGGCACGAGCGTCTGGCGGTCCATCTCCTGCGGGAAGAAGCCGTCGAGCAGGCCCCACATCTCCTCGGTAGTGGGGCGCGGCCCGCCGCTCCGGCGCGTCATGCTGCTGAACATATCGGCGGCGGTATGATCGAAATCGACATCGTGATGCTCGCGCAGCCACACGCCGAAATGGCGCACCATGTGCAGCAGCACCTCGTCGCAATCGCAGATCAGCAGGCCGCGCGTCATGCCTCCAGCGCCTCGCGCGCATGGACGATCGCCTCGGGCTTCACCTCGAGATCGGCGGCGCAGGCGATCAGATCGGGTTCATAGGCCTCGAGGAAACCCAGCACCGCCGCCAGCACGGACGCCTCGCCGGCGCGCGCGCGAAGATCGGCGGGGAACAGGCCGGTCGTGTCGATCAGCCTTTGTGCCCGATCCGGGTCGCCCAGCGTCCATACCAGCGCCTGCAGCGCCAGCGCCCCCGCATCAACATTTGTCTCCGGCGCGCGCATCTCGTAACCACCGGTCTCGCAAAGGAAAGGATGGCGGGGGACGTGGCAAAAAGGGTGCTCGTTGTCGAGGACAACGAACTCAACCTCAAACTTTTCTGCGATCTGCTGCGTGCCCACGATTATGTGACCGAGGGCGTGCGCGACGGCCGCGACGCCGTGGAGCGCGCGCGCGCCTTCATGCCCGACATGATCGTGATGGACATCCAGTTGCCGCACGTCACGGGGTTCGAACTGATCACGCAGATCAAGGCCGACGACGGGCTGAAGGCGATCCCGATCATGGCGGTGACGGCCTATGCCGGCCGCGAGGACGAGGACCGTATCCGCGCGGCGGGGGCGGATGCCTATGTGTCGAAGCCGATCTCGCTGAGCCGCTTCGTCGATACCGTCAGCACGCTGCTGGAGGGCGCGATCGGCGCGCCGGTGGCGGAGGTTGTCGCGGAGGCCGAGGTCGAAGCGGAGGCTGGCGAATCGGAGGCTCAATCGACCGCCGAAGAGACTGCGGTCGCAGCCGAGCCCGAAGCGACGGCCGATGTCAGCGAAACGGACGGCGATGCAACGCCTTAGCTGATCCCCGGCGAAGGCCGGGGTCCAGTTGCGATGCAGCCGGGGAGGAAATGTCGCGGCTCGCTTTCGAGTGTTCCGTAGCTGGGCCCCAGCCTGCGCTGGGGATCAGACATGACAAAAGCCGCGGAGGGCGTCCCCCGCGGCTCTGGATCCCCGCCTGCGCGGGGATGATCGAACGGCGGCTCAGGCCGCCCGTTCGATCACTTGATCTTGGCTTCCTTGAACTCGACATGCTTGCGCACGACGGGATCGTACTTCTTGAAGCTCAGCTTCTCGGTCTTGGTGCGCGGGTTCTTCTTCGTGACGTAGAAGAAACCGGTGTCAGCCGAGCTGATCAGCTTGATCTTGACGGTAGTCGGCTTCGCCATGAGCCCAGTCCTTGCAGATAAAAAAGCAAAGGCGGCCCCACGGACCGCCGTTCAGACCGGGGCCGATGGCGGAGAGTCGCCCGAATGTCAAGCTCGCGCACCCTAAACCGGCCCGTTAACGCCATCTTCACCATATCAGGCGCAGCCTCCCTTCCCAGAGAGCGGGAGTCCGGGGACATGCAGGGCAACACGGCCGATCACGACGTTCGCAGCGATCTCGGCGCGCGCATCGCCGCGCTGGCGATGCGCCGCCGCCCCTCCGACCTTGCCGTCGAGCTCGATTCGATCCGCCACATCGCCGCCGCCAACGGGCTGCTCGCCGTCGTCGCCGTCGCACATGCGCTGGAAAGTGCGGTCGCGCGCGGCGAGCGGGGCCCGCTGGTGCAGGGCTGGCTGACCGTGCTTAACGATGCGGTGCGCAGCGACCGGCAGGACAAGGCGCTGGGCGAGCTGTTCGCCTCGGCCTGCGGCGTCCGCTTCGCGAGCTGACGCCAGACACGCATGGACGCATTGATGGCCGCGTTCGTCGCGGCGCTCCTGATCCAGCCCGGCAGCCGCTCGACCTGGCTCGCCGCGATCCTCGCCGATCGATTCGCGCGGCCGGGGCAGGTCATCATCGGCGCGGTGATCGCCATCGCCATCGGCAATGCGGTGGCGGGCTTCGGCGGCCTGTGGGTCGCGCACATCCTCACCCCCAACGCGCGTGCGCTGCTGCTGGCGCTGGCGCTGGCGTTCGCCGGGATCGGCTGCGTCGAGCGGCTGAAGCCGCCCGATCCCCTTGCGAAATGGCGGATCGGCGCGTTCGCGACCAGCCTGTTCGGGATCGGCATCCTGGCGGCGGGCGACAGCGTGCAGTTCCTGACCTTCGTCTTTTCGATCCGCAGCGACGCGCCGGTGCTGGCCGCGATCGGCGCGACGCTCGGCGCCAGTGTCGTCACCGCCGCGGCGATCGTCGCCGGGGAGAAAGCGCGCCGGAAAGTGCCGATCCGCGCGATCCGCATAGCGACCGGCGTCCTGTTCCTGATCGCGGGAGCGATCGCCGCGCTGTCGGCGTTCGGGCTGATCTAACGGAGCGATCACAGCCGCCGATAATTCCGCGCATACAGCGTGGAGCGATTCCGCTATCGATCCGTTATCGCAACGACCTCATATCGCAGGAGCTGCAGCACGTGACCGACGAAGCGCTGAAAACCCCGACCGACATCAAGAGCAATGCCGCCAAGACCGTGGCGGAGGCGCTGAACGGCATCCTCGCCGATTCGTTCGCGCTGTATCTGAAGACCAAGAATTTCCACTGGCACGTCTCGGGCCCGCATTTCCGCGACTATCACCTGCTGTTCGACGATCAGGCGGCGCAGATCTTCGCGACCACCGATGCCATCGCCGAGCGCGTGCGCAAGACCGGCAACACCACGCTGCGCTCGATCAGCGACATCTCGCGTCATCAGACGATCGAGGACAATGACGAGGGCTTCGTCGCGCCGGGCGACATGCTGGTCGAGCTGCGCGAGGACAATCTGAAGCTGGTCGAATCACTGCGCGCGGCGAAGGATCTTGCCGACGATGCCAAGGACAATGCCACGTCCGCGATCATCGACGACTGGACCGATCAGGCCGAGGAACGCGCCTGGTTCCTGTTCGAGGCCAGCCGCAACGGCTGACCGCTAGCGCTTCGGGCCGAGGGTCAGCAGCCAGAGATCGGGCGGCGCCCCGAGCCGGAGCGGCACGTTGCTCGTTCCCAGGCCCGCGGTGACGATAACGGTTCGGGTGCCCTCCCGCACCAGTCCGCAACGATAGCGCGAGCGGAAGCGCGATACTTCGGCGAGCGGGCCGTAGAACGGCAGCACGATCTGCCCGCAATGCGTGTGACCCGCGAGGACCAGTGGTGCTTCCCCGGTCAGCGACGGCGCGAGATCGGGCGAATGCGTGAGGGTGACTGGGGCACCGCGCAGGCTCCGCATCTCTCGCTCGGTGACGCCGAGCTTGGCGTGGTCGGTATAGTCGTCCGATACGCCGCCGATGACGAGCGGGCCGCGCAGGATCGCGCGATTGTCGAGCATCATTACACGCGCGGCCGCTAGCTGTGAGCGCAATGCGTCGCGGCCCGTCCAGTAGTCGTGATTGCCGGCAACGGCGATGACGCCGAGCGGCGGATGCAGCCGCGACAAGGGCGCGAGCAGCCCCGGCGCGAAGCGTGCCGCGCTGCCCGGTTCGTGCCCGTTGATGAAATCGCCCGCGATCAGGACGATGTCGGGCCGTAGCGCGTCGATCTGCGTGACGATCCGGTCGAGCCGGCGTTCGTCCATTGCGGGCGACCCGATATGGATGTCGCTGATCAGCACCGCGCGCACCGGCTTCGCGCCAGCGGGCCAGTCCGCCATCGCGATTCTGGCGCGGCGCACGGCCGGATCGCGCCGCGCCTCCGCGAAAGCATATGCGAGCACGATCGTACCGGCGACGAGCGCGACGAAAAGCAGACGGCGGAGCATCCCCTCCCCGTAGAGAATCGGCGCGGCTGGCGGAACCCGCCGCGGGACCGCATGTTCGAGACGCCATGCAGGCCTTCGCGCAGCTCCTCGATTCGTTGATCTACACGCGCTCGCGCAACGCCAAGCTCAAGCTGATCGCCGATTATCTGATCGCCACGCCCGATCCCGATCGCGGCTGGGCGATGGCGGCGCTGACCGGCGATCTCGACCTGCCGGCGATCAAGCCCGCGCTGATCCGCACGCTGATCGAGGAGCGCGTCGATCCGGTGCTGTTCCGCATGAGCCGCGACTATGTCGGCGACACCGCCGAAACTGTCGCCCTGCTATGGCCGGAGCCGGTGGGCGGCGCGCGCGACCCCGCGCCGCTGAGCATTTCCGAGGCGATCACGCGACTCGGAGGGCTGTCGCGTGCCGATGCGCCGGGCGGGCTGGCGGCGATGATGGACCGGCTCGGCGCGAACGAGCGATTCGCGCTGCTGAAGATGGCGACGGGGGCCTTGCGGATCGGCGTGTCGGCGCGGCTGGCCAAGACCGCGCTGGCGCAGGCGTTCGATCTCGACGTCGAGGCGATCGAGGAGGTGTGGCACGGCATCGACCCGCCCTACGATTTGCTTTTCGCCTGGGCGACGGGCAGCGGGGCGCAGCCGGTGGCGCGCGACGTGCCGGTGTTCCGCCCGTTCATGCTCGCGCATCCGCTCGGCGACGGGCGCGTCGATCTCACCGACTATGCGGCGGAGTGGAAATGGGACGGCATCCGCGTCCAGCTCGTCCATGTCGGCGGCGAGACGCGGCTGTACAGCCGGGCGGGCGACGACATCACCAGGAGTTTCCCGGAAGTGGCACGCGACTTCACGACGCCCGGCGTCCTTGACGGTGAGCTGATGGTCAAGGGCGAAGCACAAGGCGGCTCGGAAGGCGGCGCGGCGAGCTTCAATGCGCTCCAGCAGCGACTCGGGCGGAAGGTGGTTTCGGCCAAGATGCTGGCGGAGGCTCCCGCCTTCGTGCGGCTCTACGATATCCTGTTCGAGGGCGCCGAGGATCTGCGCGACCTCGGCTGGACGCAGCGGCGCGCGCGGCTGGAAGCGTTCGCGGCGCGGCTCGATCCCGAGCGGTTCGACGTCAGCACCATCATCGAGGCCGAGGATTTCACCGCGCTGGAAGGGATTCGCGCGGGTGCGCGCGACGCCGCGATCGAAGGCGTGATGCTCAAGCGCCGCGACAGCGCTTACGTCACCGGGCGGCGCGTTGGCCTCTGGTACAAATGGAAGCGCGATCCGCTGACCGCCGATTGCGTACTGATGTATGCGCAACGCGGCAACGGGCGGCGATCCTCATTCTACTCCGATTATACATTCGGCTGCTGGACCGATTCGGGGGAATTACTACCGGTCGGCAAGGCCTATTCCGGGATCACCGACGAGGAATTGAAGCAGCTCGACCGCTTCGTACGTGCGCACACGACCGGGCGATTCGGGCCGGTGCGCGAGGTCGACAAGACTTTGGTGCTGGAGATCGCGTTCGATTCGATTCACGCGTCGAAGCGGCACAAATCGGGGGTCGCGATGCGTTTCCCCCGCATCGCGCGCATCCGCACCGACAAGCCCGCCAGCGAAGCCGATACGCTGGCGGGGCTGGGGAAGCTGGTTACCTAGTCCGCGCTACCTGGTCCATTGGGCCAACCAGTCGGCGAGGCCCTGCGGGTTCATGTGGCGCGCGTCGGACAGCGCGGCGGTCTTGCCGGGGTTGATCAATTTGTCGGTCTTGGGGTTGACGACGAGCACGCTCGGCACGCCCTTCAGCCGCTCGGTGATGCCGTAGTGCGCAGGCACGTCGAGGTTCTTGTCGAAGCGGCCGACATCGACCGTCACGATTTCGTACTTCTTCGCCAGCCAGGTTTTGAGCGCGGGCTGTTCGATCGTGCCGGCGAGGATGCGGCAATCGAGGCACCAGTTGCCGCCGAGATCGATCAGCAGCAGCTTGCGATTCGCCCTGGCGCGCGCCTTGGCGGCGGCAACGGCGGCCTTGGCGTCGGCCTTCTCGTCATACGGAAGCGGGAGGGGCTGGGCGAGTTGATCGAAGCTGGTGATGGCGAGCTTCGGCGCCTGCGCGGCCTGCGCGGGAGCGGTCGTCGCCAGTGCGGCGAAGGCCGCGAGCGAGAGAGCGAGCAGGCGGGTCATCGATTCGGCTCCTGTCAAAATTCCGAGTCGGGTTATGGGAATTGGCGCTCCTTGCGCCAACAAAGAAAAACCCGGCGACCATAAAGGCCGCCGGGTCCGTCTTTTCCCGAGTCGAAGCGAATCAGGCGAGCCTGATCTACGCGATCGCGAAATCAGGCGATCGAGGTGAGGTTCACCGCCGCATATTTGCCGCGGCGATCGACCTCGAGCTCGAATTCGAGCCGGTCGCCCTCGTTGAGCGAGGTCATGCCGCCACGCTCTACCGCCGAGATATGCACGAACGCATCGGGCTGGCCGTCGTCGCGCTGAATGAAGCCGAAGCCCTTCATCGCGTTGAAGAACTTGACCGTGCCGGTCGCCTTCTCGCCGGTCAGCTGACGCTGCGGGCCGCCTGCAGGCGCACCGCCGCGCGGCGCACCCGGACCAGCATCACGGTCACGCGGCGGGCCGCGATCGGTGACGGGGAGCGGTTCGCCGTCGATCTTGAGGTCGGTCGCGGAGATGCGGCCGCCGCGATCGACGAGGGTGAAGCCGAGCGGCTGCCCCTCGGCCAGGCCCGTCAGGCCCGCCTGCTCAACCGCGGAGATGTGTACGAACACGTCCTCGCCGCCGTCATCGCGAACGACGAAGCCGAAGCCCTTCTGTCCGTTGAAGAATTTTACGACGCCCGTGCCCTCGCCGACGACCTGGGGGGGCATGCCGCGGCCACCGCCGCCGCCACCGCCGCCAAAACCACCGCCGCCGCCACCGAAGCCGCCGCCACCGCCGCTGCGGAAACCACCGCCGCCGCCAAAGCGATCACCGCCGCCGCCGAAACGATCGCCGCCACCGCCGAAACGGTCACCGCCGCCAAAGCTGCTGCCGCCGCCGAAATCATCGCCGCCGAAACCGTCGCGCTTGTCGCGGCCACGCCCACCGCGATCCCCGCGGCGTCCTTTATCGAAACTCATGCCCTGTTCGTCTTCCCGGCTCGTCCAAATCACCATCCAAGACTATCTGCGCTGGACGAAAAACGCAGGTCTTCGGGCACCAAACCAATCGCGCCACACTATCTTCCTACCCTAAATAATGCTGCCCTGCGAACAAATTCGTCCAAATTGCGGCACACTTACGTCGGCGCTTGCGCAACCCGTCGCGACTCGGGCACATCGCGGCCCATGGCCATTACCGCTCTGCTCTCGGATCCCGCCGTCTGGGCGGCGCTCGCCACGCTCATCGTGATGGAGGTCGTGCTCGGCATCGACAACCTGATCTTCATCGCGATCCTGTCCAACAAGCTGCCCGAAAACATCCGCCAGACCGCGCGGCGCACCGGCATCGTCCTCGCGCTGGTGATGCGGCTCGGCCTGCTGACGGCGATCGCCTGGATCATCAGCCTGCAGTCGACGATCCTCGACCTAGGCATCACCGGCCCGCTCGGCGACCACGGCGTACCGAGCTTCGAGACGCAGTTTTCGTGGAAGGACTTGATCCTCATCGCGGGCGGGCTGTTCCTCGTCTACAAGGCCACCAAGGAAATCCATCACAGCGTTGATCTGCCGGAAGCGGAAAAGGCCGGGGCAGCGCCGGTCAAGAAAGCCGCGGAACTGACGTTCACGGCGGCGATCGTGCAGATCATCGCGCTCGATATCGTCTTTTCGATCGATTCGATCCTGACGGCAGTGGGCATGACCGAGCATGTCGAGGTGATGTACGTGGCCGTCGTCGTCGCGGTCGCGGTCATGCTGCTTGCCGCCGATCCGCTCTCCAACTTCATCAACAAGAACCCCAGCGTCGTGATGCTGGCACTCGGATTCCTGCTGATGATCGGCATGGTGCTGATCGCCGAAGGCTTCGGCGCACACGTGCCCAAGGGCTATATCTACACGGCAATGGCGTTCTCCGCAGGAATCGAGGCGCTCAACCTGTGGTCGCGGCGTGCGAAGGAAAAGCGCGGAGGCAGCGGGCATTGAGCCTTCGCACCATCCCCGCTAGGGCCGTGCGATGACCGTTCACCTTCACGAAGAAGACCTGCCGGAAGGCGTGTTCGCCCCCGGCGCCGATATCGCCGTCGATACCGAGACGATGGGGCTGATCACGCCGCGCGACCGGCTGTGCCTCGTCCAGCTTTCCGATGGCGGGCCCGACGAGCATCTCGTCCGCTTCGGCCCCGACAGCGATTATGCCGCGCCGAACCTGCGTGCCCTGCTAACCGATCCGGCCCGCGTGAAGCTCTATCATTTCGCCCGCTTCGATCTCGCGGCGATCAGCCATTACCTCCGCGTGACCGCCGCGCCGGTCTATTGCACCAAGATCGCCTCGCGGCTGGTGCGGACCTATACCGACCGCCACGGCCTGAAGGAGCTGGTGCGCGAACTGCTCGGCCAGGACATTTCCAAGGCGCAGCAATCGTCCGACTGGGGCGGGCCGGTGCTGTCCGAGGCGCAGAAGGATTATGCCGCGTCCGACGTGCGTTACCTCCATGCGATGCGCGAGGAGCTCGACCGCCGGCTGGCGCGCGAGGGCCGCACCGCGCTGGCGCAGGCGTGTTTCGACTTCCTGCCGACACGCGCCGAACTCGACATCGCCGGCTGGCCCGAGATCGATATCTTCGCGCATGTTTGAAGGAACGCTTCCGGCACGGTCGGCGCGGCAGATCTGGGCCGCGCCGGGGAGCAGCCACGATCGACTCGTGGCCTTCGCCCGAATCGTGTTGCCGATCGGCGTCGGCGTGCTCGGCGCGTTCCTCGTCGTCATGCCGCTCGTCAGCGGCACCGAAATGAGCTTCCTGCTCGACAAGAACAAGGTCGAGGTCGCGAAGGAACGCCTGCGCCTGCAGAGCGCGACCTATCGCGGCGCGGACGGCAAGGGCCAGCCCTTCACGCTGACGGCCGGGTCGGCGGTGCAGAAAAGCGCGGCGGTGCCGATCGTGCAGATCAGCCAGCTTGCCGCCAACATCCAGCTGACCGATGGCCCGGCAAAGATCGTCGCCCCCCAGGGCCGCTACGACATGAAGACGCAGCAGGTCGCGGTCGTCGGCCCGGTGCGCGTCGATGCGGCGGGCGGATACCGGCTCGATACCGAAAATTCGACGATCGACCTCAAGACGCGCAAGCTGCAGAGCGGCGGTGCCGTCACCGGCACGGTGCCGCAGGGCAATTTCAGCGCGAATCAGCTCAGCGCCGATCTCGAATCGCATATCGTCCGGCTGGATGGCCGTGCCCGCTTGCGGATCGTCCCGCGAAAGACGAGATAGGGCCGCTATGCGCCAGATCGCCCTTCCCGTCCTGCTTCTGCTGAGCGCCGTCCCTGCGGCCGCGCAGACGGCGCACAATTCGGCCGCGCCGATCGACTTCGGCGCCGATCATATCGAGCTGCAGGACAAGGCCAATCGCGCGATCCTGACGGGCAGCGTCTCGGTCCGCCAGGCGGAGATGACGCTCAACGCCGCGCGCATGACGGTGGCCTATACCGGCCAGGTCGTGAACGGCGCACCGCAGGTCAGCCGGCTCGACGCGGCGGGCGGCGTGACGGTGACGCAGCCGGACAAGACCGCGCGCAGCCAGTATGCCGTCTATGATCTCAACAAGCGGCTTATCACCATGCTCGGCGCGGTGACGCTCACGCAGAGCGGCAACACCGTCAACGGCGGACGGCTGACGATCAACCTCGATACCGGCCGCGCGGTGATCGACGGCGCTGCGGTCGGCGGTGGCGGCAGCACTGGCGTCACCAGCAGGAGCGGCCGCGTGACGGGCACCTTCTCGGTCCCCAAGCGCAACTAGCACCCCCGTTTCCGGCGAGTTTTCCGCGCGTTCCACCGCGCGCGGCTTCACAGAAACGCCGCGATCGGGCATAGCCATGCACGAAGCCTGCCAATTCGGGGTCCGGTAACCTTTCGGTAACCCTAAACTGCGAAATCGGGACCCGAGATGAGCGACACGATCGACCTTCAAACCGCCCCGGCCATCGCCGAACAGCCCGTCAATCGCGGGCTGTCGGTCGTGTCGATCGCGAAATCTTACGACAAGCGAGTCGTGCTGACCGACGTTTCGGTCAGCGTCGGGCGCGGTGAGGTGATCGGCCTGCTCGGCCCCAACGGTGCCGGCAAGACTACGTGCTTCTATTCGGTGATGGGGCTGGTGAAGCCCGATTCGGGCCGCATCATGCTCGACGGCGACGATATCACCGGCCTGCCGATGTATCGCCGCGCGATCCTTGGCCTCGGCTATCTGCCGCAGGAAACGTCGATCTTCCGCGGGCTGACGGTCGAGAAGAACATTCTGACCGTGCTCGAACTGGCCGTTCCCGACGCCGACCAGCGGCAGGCGCGGCTCAATCAATTGCTCGACGAATTCGGCCTGACGCGGCTGCGCGATGCCCCTGCGATGGCTCTGTCAGGCGGCGAGCGCCGCCGCGCCGAGATCGCGCGCGCGCTCGCGGCCGATCCGTCGATCATGCTGCTCGACGAGCCGTTCGCGGGCATCGACCCGATCTCGATCGCCGACATCCGCGATCTGGTCGGCGAGCTCAAGAAGCGCGGCATCGGCGTGCTCATCACCGACCATAACGTGCGCGAGACGCTCGAGATCGTCGACCGCGCGTACATCATCTACGACGGCCGCGTGCTGTTCACCGGCAGCCCGTCCGAACTCGTCGCCGACGCCAACGTGCGCCGCCTGTACCTGGGCGAGGGCTTCTCGCTCTGAGCCCATGCGTACCGCCCTTCCCTTCCGTCATCCCAGCGAAAGCTGGGATCTTCCGGTAACGAAGCGCCCGCTTGCCGCACGAGACCCCAGCTTTCGCTGGGGTGATGCGGGATCATGAGTCTCGCTCCCCGCCTCGATCTGCGGCAGTCGCAATCGCTGGTGATGACGCCGCAGCTGCAGCAGGCGATCCGCCTGCTCGCGCTGTCGAACCTCGAAGTCGAGGGCTTCATCGCCGAGGAGATCGAGAAGAACCCCCTGCTCGAATCGAGCGCCGCGGAAGATGACGGCCCGGTCGTCGAGCGCGACGCCCCCGAACCCGCCCGCGACGAGCCGGCCTCCGCCGACGAATTGCTGATGGGCGGCGCGGACTCGGGCGAGGCGTCGCTCGACGTCGATTTCACGTCCGAGACCTTCCACCACGACAGCGCCGCCGATTCGGGCGGAGCGGGAATGGACGGCGCCCTCGGCCTGAACGGCGCGTCGAGCGGCGGCGCAGGCGGCGAGGACGCGCCCGATCTCGATAGCTTCGCCAGCGCCGACATCAGCCTTGCCGATCACCTGCTCGCGCAGGCCGGCACCGCAGTCGACGGGGCGGATCACTTCATCGCCGCGCATCTGATCGACCAGATCGACGAGTGCGGATATCTCACGGTGCCGCTGCTCGAGATCGCCAACCGGCTCGGCGTGCCGCTCGCGCGGATCGAGGGCGTGTTGGGCATCATCCAGACCTTCGACCCGACCGGCGTCGGCGCGCGTGATCTGGCCGAGTGCCTGGCGATACAGGCGAAAGACGCCGATCGCTACGATCCGTGCATGGCGCGGCTGATCGACAATCTCGACCTGCTCGCGCGCGGCGACCTCGGCCGGCTGCGGCGGCTGTGCCATGTCGATGACGAAGACCTGGCCGACATGATCCGCGAGCTGCGCGCATACGATCCCAAGCCCGGTTGCCGCTACGGCGGCGAAGCGGCGCAATCGGTCGTGCCGGACCTGTTCATCGCCCGGCGCAAGGATGGCTGGGGCATCGAGATCAACGCGGCGACGCTGCCGCGCGTGCTGGTCAACCGCAATTACTATGTCGAGCTGAACGCGGCGGGGGGCGACCGCGCGTCGAAGGCGTGGCTGTCGGACATGCTCGCCTCCGCCAACTGGCTGGTGAAGGCGCTCGATCAGCGCCAGCGCACGATCATCAAGGTCGCGACCGAGATCGTGAAGCAGCAGGAGGCGTTTTTCCTCCACGGCGTCGCGCATCTCAAGCCGATGACGCTGCGGCAGGTGGCCGATGCGATCGAGATGCACGAATCGACCGTCAGCCGCGTGACGAGCAACAAATATCTGAGCTGCGCGCGCGGGCTGTACGAGCTCAAATATTTCTTCACGAGCGCGATCCAGTCGGCCGATGGCGGGGATGCGGTGTCGGCCAACGCGGTAAAGGCGGCGTTGAAGGCGCTGATCGCGGTGGAGGGCGACAAGATCCTGTCCGACGACACGTTGGTCGAACTGCTCAATGCCAAGGGCTTCGACATTGCCCGCCGCACCGTCGCCAAGTACCGGGAAGCGCTCGGAATCGGATCCTCGGTGCAACGCCGGAGGGCGCGGGCGCTGGAGGGTGCATGAAACGAATAGCGCTTAGCCTCGGCCTGCTGATCGCGGGCACCGCGCAGGCCACGCCGATCGACCCCGAGGATGCGCGCGACCAGCAGCGCCCGGTCGCGACCGTTGTGGCGCGTACCAATTTCCTGCGCGGCGATATCGCGGGTTGCCCGTCGGCCGCGCCGAAATGCGTGCGGAAGGGCTATCTGCTCAGCGGTGATCCGGTGCTGCTCGGCAAGACGCAAGGGGGCTATCGCGAGGTGTCGTTCACCGGGCCGAAGGGCACGCTGAGCGAAGGTTTCGTGCCCGTAGCGGCGATCAAACCTTGGACCGCGCCTGCTGTCTGGACCGGCCACTGGGTCCGCGACGAGGGCGAGATCGATATCCGCCCCGGCAAGCGCACGGGCACCTACGCGGTCGACGGCGAGGCGACCTACGGGATGCACGATCCCGACCGGGTGAAGCGCGGCGGCGTCAACATCGGCAATATCGACGGCGAGGGCGTGCCCGCGAACGGCCTGCTGCGCGGCGGCGACGAGAAGGCGGACTATGAATGCGCCTGGTCGCTCAAGCTCGCCGGGCCGTACCTGATCGCCGCCGACAACGGCATGTGCGGCGGCATGAACGTGCGCTTCAACGGCTTCTACCGTCGCGCGGGAGCCCCGGCGAAGAAACGCTAATAGGCGAGGCTCGGATACCAGTCTGTCCCGCGCCCGGCGGGGATGGTGTCGAGCACGTTCCACAATACCGTCATGTCGGGCGCGCCGCGCGGATCCTCGCCCGGATCCTGCGTGCCGCCGAGTTCGCCGCCCCAGAAGCGGCGGATGACGCCCTCGTCGCGGGTGAAGACGTTGTAGCCGGGATTGTCGCCGCTTTCCGTCCAGCTTCCCATATCGCGGCCGAACGCGCCGGTCGTGTCGGTATAGAGCTTCAGATTGCGCCAGCCACGCTCCAGCTTGAAGGCGATCAGCCGCTCGATCGGCGCGCGCGCCACCACGGCGAGGCCGGTGCGCTGCAGGATGTCGGCGGCATTGCCGTCCAGCGGGCCGAGGAAGGCGGTACACATCGGGCACGGCCGCACGCGCTCGGGCCCGAACATGAAGGTGTAGACGACGAGCGAATCGTGATCGCCGAACAGCTCCTCGAAGCCGACCGGGCCGTTCTCGCCGATGAAGTCGTAATCGTTGCGGATGACCGGGCCCGGCGGCAGCGCGCGGCGCTGCGCGGCGACACGCTCGATATGGCGGCGCAGCTCGATCTCCTCGGTGAGCAGATCGCGGCGCGCGGCGCTGTATTCGGGGCTTTCACCGGCGAAGGGCGTGCGTCGCGCGGCAAGATCGGCGGCGGGTTCCGGCTCCAGATCGGCCATCTCAGTCGTCCTCGTCCTCATATCCATGCAGCATCAACGCACGAGCCTTGATCTGGTGCATCTGGCACCAGTGGACGAGCGCCTCCTCGCGGCCGTGCGTGACCCAGACCTCCTTCGGGGCGATTTCGAGCAGCGTTGACGTCAGTTCGTCCCAGTCGGCGTGATCGGAGAGGATCAGCGGCAGCTCGACGCCGCGCTGCACCGCGCGCTGACGCACCCGCATCCACCCGCTCGCCATCGCCGTGATCGGATCGGGCAGCCGCCGCGACCAGCGATCCTGCAGCGCAGAGGGCGGCGCGATGACGATACGTCCGGCCAGCTCGGCCTTGCTGGCCTCGGTGGCGGGGCGGAGCTCGCCCAGCATGACGCCATGATCGGCGTAGAGATCGCACAGCCGCTGCAGCGCGCCGTGGATGTAGATCGGATCGTCGAACCCGCGTGCGCGCAATTCGGCGATCACACGCTGCGCCTTGCCGAGCGCATAGGCGCCGACCAGCACGCAGCGCGTCGGGTTGGCGCGCAAGGCGGCGGTGAGCTTGTCGATCTCGTCGCCGGTCTCCGGGTGGCGGAAGACGGGCAGGCCGAAGGTCGCCTCTGTGACGAACACGTCGCACGGCGTCGGCTCGAACGGTGCGCAGGTCGGGTCGGGCCGGCGCTTGTAATCGCCCGAGACGATGATGGTCTCGCCGCGATGTTCGAGCACGATCTGCGCCGAGCCGAGCACGTGGCCGGCGGGCACGAAGCGCGCGTATACGTCTCCGAAGGCCAGCGCCTCACCGTAGGCGACCGGCGTGCCGCTCTGCGGGCCGTAGCGGACGCCCATGATCGCCAGCGTCTCGGGCGTCGCCCACACCGCGCCGTGCCCGCCGCGCGCGTGATCGGCATGGCCGTGCGTGACCAGCGCACGCGGCTGCGGCGACGAGGGATCGATCCACACGTCCCCCGGCTTCACGTAGATGCCGCCGGGTTGCGGATCGATCCAGTCGCCGAGCTTCACCATCGTGCTTATATGGTTGGGATGACCGGCGGTTCCCAGAATAAGCGGCTACGATCTTTCAATCCTCCCCCGCAAGGAGGAGGTGGCCCGCGTAGCGTGATGGAGGGGGCGGACGGCGGTGCCCTCTCAAGAGTTTCGCTGACCGCCCCCTCCGTCGCCTTCGGCGCCACCTCCCCCTGGCGGGGGAGGATTGTTTGACGCCACTCCCCCAACCCCTCAGCGACTGGTTCGCCACCAAGGGCTGGTCTCCCCGCCGCCACCAGCTCGATATGCTGGAAGTCGCGCGCGCCGGGCGGCACGGGCTGCTCGTCGCGACGACGGGCGCGGGCAAGACGCTGGCGGGGTTCCTGCCCTCCCTCGCCGAGCTGATCGAGCAGCCGAGCGAGGGCCTGCACACGCTCTACGTCTCGCCGCTAAAGGCTTTGGCGGTCGATGTACGGCGCAACCTGCTCACCCCGGTCGAGGAGATGGGCCTGGATATCCGCATCGAGACGCGCACCGGTGACACCTCCTCCGACAAGAAGGCGCGGCAGCGCATCAAGCCGCCGCAGATCCTGCTGACGACGCCAGAATCGCTCAGCCTTTTGCTGTCCTATCCCGACAGTTTCACGATGTTCGAGGGGTTGCGGACAATCGTGGTCGACGAGGTTCACGCTTTCGCCACCGGCAAGCGTGGCGACCTGCTGTCGTTGTGCATGGCGCGGCTGCAGCGGATCGCGCCGAGGCTGCGGCGAGTCGCGCTGTCCGCCACCGTCGCGGACCCCGATGCCTATCGCGCCTGGCTCGCGCCCGATGGCGATATCGAGGAGGTCGCGCTGGTACAGGGCGAGCCCGGTGCGCCGCCCAACGTCGCCATCGTCCTGCCCCAGGGGCGCGTGCCCTGGGCGGGCCATTCGGGGCGCTACGCCGCCGAACAGGTGATGGCGGAGATCGCCGCGCATCGCACCACCATCGTCTTCTGCAACACGCGCAGCCTGGCCGAGCTGATCTTTCAGGATCTGTGGAAGGCGAATGCGGGAAACCTGCCGATCGGCGTCCACCACGGCTCGCTCAGCCTGGAGGCGCGGCAGAAGGTGGAAGGGGCGATGGCGGCGGGGCAGCTCCGCGCTCTGGTCGCCACTGCCAGTCTAGACCTCGGCGTCGACTGGGGTGACGTCGATTGCGTCATCCAGATGGGGGCGCCCAAGGGATCGTCGCGGCTGCTGCAGCGGATCGGGCGATCGAATCACCGGCTCGACGAACCATCCGAGGCGCTGATCGTGCCGGGCAACCGCTTCGAATATCTCGAGGCGCGCGCCGCGCTCGACGCGGTCGAGCGTGGTGAGTTGGACCCGGACCTGTTCCGCATGGGCTCTCTCGACGTGCTGGCGCAGCATCTGATGGCCTGTGCGTGCGCGGCTCCCTTCCACCGTGACGCCATGCTCGACGAGGTGCGCTCCGCGCTCCCCTATTCGGCGCTGCCCGACGCCACCTTCGACGCGGTGCTCGGCTTCATCCGCGACGGCGGCTATGCCTTGCGCGCCTACGACAAGTTCCGGCGGCTGACCGAGGAGGACGGCACGTGGCGCGTCAGCCACCCGAAGTTCGTGGCGCAGCACCGGCTCAATGCCGGCATCATCGTCGAGGCGACGATGCTGACGGTGCGCTTCAAGAACGGCCGTTCGCTCGGCAAGGTCGAGGAGGGGTTCGCCGCGACGCTGTCGCCCGGCGACACCTTCTTCTTCGCGGGCCTCAGCCTGGAGGTGATCGCGATGGACACCGAGGATCTGCTGGTCCGCGCCACGTCGCGGCCCGCGCGCATCCCGACCTATGGCGGCGCGCGCATGCCGCTGTCGACCAATCTTGCCGACCGCGTGCGCGGCTTCCTCGCCGATCCCGGCCAGTGGCATCGCTTCCCCGACGACGTGCGCGAATGGCTGGAGGTGCAGGCCAAGCGCTCGGTCCTGCCTGCCCCCGGTCAGTTGCTGGTCGAGACGTTTCCGCACGAGAACCGGCACTATATGGTCGCCTACAGTTTCGAGGGGTGGAATGCGCACCAATCGCTCGGCATGCTGATCACGCGGCGGATGGAGACGCGCGGGCTGAAGCCGCTCGGTTTCGTGTCGAACGACTATGCCTTCGCCGCCTATTCGCTGGAGCCCGTCACCGATCCCGCCGCGCTGTTCTCGCCCGATATCCTGGAGGACGAATTCGTCGAGTGGGTGGAAAATTCGTCGCTGCTTAAGCGCGCCTTTCGCGAGGTCGCGGTGATCGGCGGCCTCGTCGAGCGCCAGATTCCGGGCAAGCGCAAGACCGGCCGGCAAGTGACCTTCTCGACCGACCTGATCTACGACGTGCTTCGCAAGTACGAGCCCGGCCATCTGCTGCTGCAGGCCGCCTGGGCCGATGCGCGCGCGCGGATGACCGATGTCGGCCGCCTCGCCGATCTGCTCGACCGGGCGGCGGGGACGATGCTGCACATCGACCTGCCGCGCGTCTCGCCGCTCGCCGTACCGGTGCTGACGCTGATCGGGCGCGAGCGCGTGGCGCAGGGGCTGGTTGACGACGCGCTGCTGATCGAGGCGGAGGCGCTGGCGGCGGACGCGATGCGGCTGGACTGAAGCAAACCGTTCGGGCTTAGCCTGTTTAAGCCCTGCCCTTTCTTTGTGCCAAGAAGGACAGCCCTTCGACTTCGCTCAGGGCGAACGGAGGTTTAGAGTCGCGCCGCGCGACTTTCGTAGTGCTTGTGAAGGGGCCGGAACGGGCGTAGCCTGCGGTGATGGAGTGGATGCTTGCCTGTGCCGCGCCGTTGCTCGCGCTCGCCGCGCCCGTACCTGCGCAAGAACCGCTCGCTCCTGAAGCGCCCGTCACCGCCGCGGAGCTGATCGCGTTCGGCAATGAGGCTGGGCGGATGACCGTGCCGGTGCAGATCGCCGATGCCGGCCCCTACCGCTTCATCGTCGATACGGGGGCAGAGCGTACCGTCATCGCGCGCGAATTGGCGTCGCTGCTGCGGCTGTCGGCCGGGGCGACGATCCGCATGACGAGCATGGCCGACGTGCGGCGCGTCGAGACTGTCGTCATCCCGCGCATCGGCGTCGGGCCACTCGGCGGCGAGCGGATCGAAGCGCCTGCGCTTGGTTTCCGCAACCTTGGCGCGCCCGGGATGCTCGGCATCGACGCGCTGCAGGGCCATGTGGTCACCATCGATTTCGATCGGCAGGAGATGACCGTCCTGCCGTCGGTCAAGCGCAAGCACACGCCGATCGCCGCACCGGGCGAGATCGTCGTGCGCGCGCGCGACGTGTTCGGCCAACTCGTCGTCACCGACGCCAGTTACCGCGAGCGCCGCGTGCGCGTGGTGATCGACACCGGATCGGCCGTGACGATGGGCAATGCCGCGCTGCGCCGCCTCGTCGCGGGGCGGCCGCGCGGGCTGCAGGCGATCTCGCTCACGTCGGTGACGGGATCGGAGCTGGCGGCGGACTATACCCAGATCGAGCAGGTCAAGATCGGCGAGGCGACGATCCAGAACCTGCCGGTCGCTTTCGCCGAGGCACCGCCGTTCGCGCGTTTCGGCCTGTCGGACCGGCCCGCGTTGATGCTGGGCATGGACGCGTTGCGGCTGTTTCGGCGGGTGAAGATCGATTTCGCCAACCGCGAGTTGCGGTTGCTGTTGCCGCGGGAGGCGATGCGGGCGGGGGCTTTGGTGTTGGCTTCCAAATAACGCCACGCCGTCAGTCGCAGCAAAGCTGCGCCTTGTGGCGCGGCTTTGCTGCGCTGGCCGTGCTTGTTGGCGTGTGCGCCGACACGGCGCATCTCGCCAACTGCGCATTGGTGGGCTCGCCGGGATTCGAACCCGGGACCTACAGATTAAAAGTCCGTTGCTCTACCGACTGAGCTACGAGCCCACGCAAGGCAGCGGCGTTAGGAGCGCAGGCGCGCCCGGTCAACCTTGTGCCCAACCTTGCGTGCCCGCGCGGCGAGTTGGCGAACGCTCAGCCCGGAGAGCGGATCGCGCCAGTCCGGGGCGATCCTGAGCAGCGGATCGAGCACGAAGCGCCGCTTTCGGAACTGCGGATGCGGGATCGTCAGCGTGCGGTCCCAATACGGCCCCGCGCTCCACAGCACGATATCGAGATCGAGCACGCGCGCGCCCCAGCGCACGCCGGGCCGCCGCCCGAAATCGCGCTCGATCGCCTTCAGCGCGCGCAGCAGCGCAGGCGGATCGAGCATTGTCTCGAACAGGATCACCGCGTTCGCGAAGCGCCGCCGCGACGGCCCCAGCGGGGGCGAGGCGATGACCGGCGACGACGCGGTCACGCGCCCTACTTCGCTCAGGAAAATTCGCGCATCCTGCACCTGAGTCACGGGCGGGCCGTAGCGGCCCCAGCGGTTCGACCCGATCGCGATGGCGTAGCTTGTTCTCGGCACGCCCCCCGCCTACCCCGCTGGCGTGTTTGTCCCAAGCCCCCTTCCCGATACCGAGCCGCCGCACGATTGCCCGCGCTGCCCCCACCTGGTCGATCTGCGCGAGACACTGCGCGTCGAGCAGCCCGATTGGTGGAACGCGCCCGTCAACGCCTTCGGTGACCCGCAGGCGTGGCTCGCCATCGTCGGCCTCGCGCCGGGCAAGCACGGCGCGAACCGCACCGGCCGGCCCTTCACCGGCGATCATGCCGGCGGCCTGCTGTTCGATACGCTCGCGAAGTTCGGGCTGGCGACGGGCACTTACGAGGGCCGCGCCGACGATACGCTGCGGCTGGAGGGCGCGATCATCATCAATGCGGTGAAATGCCTGCCGCCCGACAACAAGCCGAGCCCGGCGGAGATCCACGCCTGCCGCCCGTTCCTCGCCGCGCAGGCGGCGGCGCTACCCAACGCGCGCGTCTATGTCGCGCTCGGCCAGATCGCGCATCAGTCGGCGGTGAAGATCCTCGGCGGGCGGTTGCCCAAGGCACGCTTCGCGCATCTCGCCGAGCACCGCGTACCGCGCGGGCAGGTGCTGATCGACAGCTATCACTGCTCGCGGTACAATCAGAATACCGGCCGCCTGACCGCGGAAATGTTCGAAGCGGTGTTCGCGCGGGCGGTGGAAGTGCAGCGCGAACTGGAAGGAACGCCCTGATGCCGCCGATCGTCGTCATCCAACCCGAAGTCGACCAGCCGCACCGATAGGTTGAAAGAGAAAACGCGGGGGAGAGCGCCACGCTCGATCCCCCGCGCTATCGTTTCGCCGGTGCCGGTTTTACCGGCGGCTTTCCACTCCTGGACGTTTTGTTTTAGAACGGCGCCACGATGCGGCCGTATCTACGCCGAACCGCAAACAAAAAAAAGGCCGGTCAGAGACCGGCCGTGAAAGTTTTAGGAGAGGATGCCTGAAAGGCACAGTCGTTGTGCATCGCAACACGAATGCTCGCAAGTGCAAAAATTGCATCCATTGTTACGCAAACAGAAACCTGTTCGATTTCTGCGCGACGCCACCGATCAGATATCCTGGACCAGACGGCCGTACAGTTCTGGCCGACGATCGCGGAAAAAACCGAATGCCGCGCGGTGGCGCTTCACAAGGTCGAGATCGAGTCGCGCGGTCAGCACGCCGGTTTCCTGCGCGCCGAATTCCGCCAGCATGTCGCCGCGCTCGTCGCAGATGAAGCTGTGGCCGTAGAAGGTCTGGCCATGCTCGGTGCCGATGCGGTTTGCGGCTATTACCGGCACGACATTGGACACCGCGTGCCCCACCATCGCCCGCCGCCATAGCCGCGACGTATCGAGATCGGCGTCGTGCGGCTCGCTGCCGATCGCGGTGGGGTAGAACAGCACCTCCGCGCCCATCAGCATCATCGCGCGCGCGGTTTCAGGATACCATTGGTCCCAGCAGACGCCGACGCCGAGCGTAGCCTGCGGCCCTGGCCAGACCCTGAAACCGGTATTGCCGGGGCGGAAATAGAATTTCTCCTCATAGCCCGGCCCGTCGGGAATGTGGCTCTTGCGGTAGACGCCCATCACGCCGCCGTCGGGGCCGATCATCGCCAGCGAATTATAATGGTGCGGGCCGTCCGCCTCGAAGAAGCTGGTCGGGATGTAGACTTTCAGCTCCGCCGCGAGCTTCTGCATCGCCAGCACCGCCTTGTGCTCCGCTGTCGGCTTCGCAGTGGCGAAAAGGCCCTCATCCTCGACACGGCAGAAATATTCGCCCTCGAACAATTCGGGCGGCAGGATCACCTGCGCGCCCTTGCCTGCCGCCTCGCGCACGAGATCGGAGACATGGGCGATATTGGCGTCCATATCGTTGCTGAACGCGAGTTGCAGGGCGGCGACGGTGATTTCGGTCATGCCGCCCCATATCGTGTTTTCCGGGAGCGTTTCAAACGCACAAAAGAGGCACATGCATGGAAAGATTGTTCGAGGCGGTCGCGCAGAAGGTCGCGAGCTGGGCGGGGCGCCCGCCCGCGTTCGTCCTAGCGCTGGCGACCGTGATCGTCTGGGGCGTGACCGGGCCGATCTTCAAATATTCGGACACCTGGCAGCTCGTCATCAACACCGGCACGACAATCGTCACCTTCCTGATGGTGTTCCTGATTCAGAATGCGCAGAATCGCGACGCATCGGCGATGCAGGCCAAGCTCGACGAGCTGATCCGCGCGCTCGACGGCCCGCGCGACGATTTCGTCGGCATCGAACATCTGACCCAGAACGAACTCGAACGAATCAAGAAGAAGATCGAGGATTCGTGCGGCGGCGGCAACGACCACGAATCGATCGAGCGGCTGATTGAACGGCTCTAGTCGAGGCGCGGAAGGCACTTCCGCGGCGTTGCGCGCAGCGCACGGCTGAGCCCGGCCGGCGTTGCGAAGCAACGACCGACGACGCGGCTTTGCCGCGTCGCGCTCACGCCGGGACTTGCTGCGAGATACAGTGGAAGCTGCCGCCCCCCGTCAGGATCGCATCCGCCCGCAGGCCCACCGCCTCACGCCCCAGAAACAGCGCCTGCACCGCCGCCACCGCCGCATCGTCATTGGGTGCGCCGTAAAGCGGCACGACGACTGCGGCATTGCCGATGTAGAAGTTCATGTAGCTCGCCGGCACGATCTCCTCATCACGCATCACGCGGCCGGGGGAGGGGATGCGGACGAGCTGGAGACCTGCCGCTTCCGCCGCGATCGCCGCGCGCTGATACACCAGCCAGTTGGGATCGTTGTCGGCCGCTTCCGGGATCGCCAGCACGCCCGGCGCGACGAAGCGCGCGAGGTTGTCGACATGCCCGTCGGTATGATCGTGCAACAGCCCGTCACCGAGCCAGAGAATCTCATGGAAGCCCAGATCGGCCCGCAACCGCGCCTCGATATCGGCGCGCGACAGGTGCGGGTTGCGGTTGGGGTTGAGCAGGCATTGCTCGGTCGTGACGACGCGGCCCGTCCCATCGCCGTCGATCGCACCGCCTTCGAGGATCCAATCGCACGTTTCGACCGGCAGCTTCTTCCGCCGCGCCAGCCGCACGCCGATATCGTCGTCGCCTTCGAGATCGTATTTGCCACCCCAGCCGTTGAAGCCGAAGTCGCGCGCCGTCCCGTCGTTCATCACGATCGGCCCGGTGTCGCGCAGCCAGATGTCGCCGAACGACTCGACCACCACGCGGGCAGCGTCTCCCACGCGCGTCATCGCCGCGCGCGCCGCCTCGTCATCAGCGGCGACGAGCACCACCTGCTCGCCCTTGCCGCCGGCATGGACCGCGCGTGCGAAAGCGGCGACCTCGGCACGGGCGGGCTCGAGATCCTCGACCCACAGGTCGGCATGGCTCGGAAAGCCGATCCACACCGCCTTGTGCGGCGCCCATTCGGCGGGAGGGAGAGCCGGCATCGTTATTTGGCCTCCGCCCGGCTGGCGTCACGCACGGCGCGGAATTCGGCGGTCTTGTACCAGTTCGGCCATGCCCCGCTGTCGCCGAGCTGCCGTCCGAGCTGATAGTAGAGGCTCAGATCCTGCACGGCACCGTCCCAGTTCCACTTGGGATCATATTCGTCCTGCGGCTTGTGATAGCGATTGGCGATGTAATCGAGCGTTGCGGCATGGCCAGCAGCCTCGCCACCTATGACCAGATCCTCGCCCGCGCCACCGTCGAGCATCGGCACACCGAGTTTGGCGAAGCTGAAATGATCCGAGCGATAATAGCTGCCGCGCTCCGGGTTGGGCTCCGGCTCGATCACGCGGCCCTGCGCAGCAGCGAGCGGCTTGATGAGGTCTTCGAGTTCGGACTTGCCCGCGCCGGTCACGACGAAATCCTTCGTCTTTCCCGACACGTCGAGCACATCCATGTTGACCCCGCCGACCGTCTGCCCGAGCGGATAGACCGGATGTTCGGCGTAATAGCGCGAGCCGAGCAAGCCCGATTCCTCCGCCGTCACCGCCATGAACACCGTCGTCCGCTTCGCCGGCCCGGCCTTGCCGTACATCTCCGCGAGCGCGACGAGGCCCGCGACGCCGGTCGCGTTGTCGCGCGCGCCGTTGCAGATGCCGTCGCCCTTCACCGCGTCGCAGTGGCCAAGATGATCCCAATGCGCGGTGTAGAGAACATAGTCGTTCGGCGCGGCGCTGCCCGGCAGGATGCCTATGACATTCTTCGACGCCTGGCGCTTGATCGTGTTGTCGAACGAGACCGACGCCTTGACGCCAAGCGGCACGGCCTTGAAGCCCTTTTGCTTCGCGGCGGCGCTCAGCGCATCGAAATCCTGGCCGGCACTGGCGAACAGTTCCTTGGCCTTGGCGAGCTGCATCCAGCCGGCCGCAGCACTCTGGTCGGCATGGTCGCCCTTTTCGTCGAGCTCGAGCTTCGGCCCCGCATTGCTCGACTGGACGACGCCCCAGCCGTAGGCGGCAGGCTCGGTATCGTGGACGATGATCGCCGCCGCCGCGCCCTGCCGCGCGGCCTCCTCGTATTTGTAGGTCCAGCGGCCGTAATAGGTCATCGCCTTGCCTTCGAAGAGGCCGGTGCGCTCCGGGCTCTGCCAGTCGGGATCGTTCACGAGGATGACGACGGTCTTCCCCTTCACGTCGAGCCCGGCATAGTCGTTCCACCCTCGCTCGGGCGCGTTGATGCCGTAGCCGACGAAGACGACATCGCTGTCCTTCACCGCGATCTTCGGCGTTACGCGGAAGGTCCACACCACCATGTCGCTGCGATAGGCCATGCTGACCGGCGCCTTGCCGCCCGTGAAGCTGAGCGGCGAGACGTTCTGCGCGGTGATCTCGACCAGCGGCACGGGCTGGAACCAACCGTCCTTGCCCGGCTTCAGTCCGGCCGCCTTGAAGCGCTCGACGATGTACGCGACCGTCTTGTCCTCGGCGGGTGTCGTGGGCTTGCGGCCCTCGTAAGCGTCCGAAGACAGCGTCTGCGTCACATCCTTCAGCGTCTGGACCGGGACGGCGGGCGCGTCCTTCGCGGCGGCCGCGCTGGCCGAAAGGAGCGAGGCGAGGAGCAGGAAATGGCGCATGGCAGTCCTATCGGTCGAAATCGGCGCCGTTCTGACAGTAGGCGCGGGAAGTCGCAACCGGACTGCGGCACATCCATGCCTCCGGCTTCCCTTTGGCGAAACCGCGCCTATCGTGAAGCCTGAACAAGAACGGGGGGAAAATGTCGAAGCGAATGATCGCGGTGCTGCTGGCGTGCGCGCCGGCCGCGCCGCTCCATGCGGCGAGCGACGCGGCGACGCGATTCGGCGCGCGCGAGAATGTCGGGCAGATCAGTCTCTCGCCCGACGGCAAGCATGTTGCCGTGATCGGCCCGACCAAGGGGGCCGGTAGCGCGGTTTTCGTCGCCTCGCTGGAGACCGGCGACCTCAAGCCGGTGCTGACGGTGGATGCCGCGCTGCAACGCCTGACCGATTGCCACTGGACGACCAACACGCGGCTCGTGTGCCGCGCCTACACGATCAACAATACCAGCGTTGTCGGGCTGCTGGGTTACACGCGGCTGGTCGCGGTCGATGCCGATGGCAAGAACCAGCAACAGCTCAGCCTTCGAAAGACCGATCGGGCGCTCGGTTTTGCACTTGGCGGTGGCGATATCATCGACTGGCAGGCCGATTCGGCGAACGGCAGCGTGCTGATGGCACGCGCTTATGTAGCTGAAACGAACACCGGCAGCCTCGCCGCTTCGACGCGACAGGGCTACGGGGTCGACCGGGTCGACACCGTGACGTTGAAGCGCACCACCGTGGAGCCGCCACGCGACGGCGCGATCGCCTATATCACCGACGGCCGTGGCAATGTCCGCATCATGGAAACGCGCGGCACCGACAATGACGGATATCGTGGAAACACGATCCGCGTGCTCTATCGGACCAAAGGCAACCGCGATTGGCGCCTGCTCAACACCATCACGATCTCGGGCAGCGTCTCGACGGGGTTTGAGCCGGTTGCCATCGATTCCGACCGCGACGTCGTCTACGGCTTCGATTCCGTTGGCGGATTTCAGACGCTGGTGGCCATGTCGCTCGACGGATCGATGAAGCGCGAGACGGTGCTGGCAAAGCCGGGCGCCGATGTCGATACCTTGGTACAGGTCGGCCGGCAGAACCGCGTCGTCGGCGCGGGCTTCGCGACCGATCGCCGCGAAACGCACTATTTCGATCCCCAGTTCAAGGCTCTCGCCACTGCGCTCGCCAAGGCGATTCCCGGCTTGCCGCTGGTCAATATCGTCGATGCGAGCGCCGACGAGAGCAAGCTGCTGCTGTTCGCGGGCAGCGATATCGATCCCGGCCGCTATTATCTGTTCGACAAGGCGACACGCCATCTCGGCGAGGTGCTGCCGCAGCGACCACAACTCGCGGAGATCAAGCTCGCGACCGTCAAGCCGGTCAGTATCCCCGGCGCCGACGGCACCGCGATCCCCGCGTATCTCACGCTGCCTCCGGGCAGCGACGGCAAGGGGCTGCCCGCGATCGTCATGCCGCATGGCGGGCCCGACGCGCGCGACGAATGGGGTTTCGATTGGCTGGCGCAATTCTTCGCCAACCGCGGCTATGCCGTGTTGCAGCCCAATTTCCGCGGATCGACGGGTTATGGCTCGGCCTTTTTCAAGGACAATGGCTTCAAATCATGGCCGACCGCGATCGGCGACGTAAACGACAGCGGGCGCTGGCTGATCAAACAGGGCATCGCAAGCTCCGACAAGCTCGCGATCGTCGGCTGGTCCTATGGTGGCTATGCGGCGCTCCAGTCGGGCGTGGTCGATCCCGCGCTGTTCAAGGCGATCGTCGCGGTGGCCCCCGTCACCGATCTCGAAAGCCTACGCGGCGAATTCACCGATTTCACGAGTTTCCCGCAAGTCGACGCCCAGATCGGGCGCGGCCCCCATGTCGTGGCAGGATCCCCGGCGCAACGTGCGCAACGCATCACCGCCCCCGTCCTGTTGTTCCACGGCGATGGCGACCGCAACGTCAGCGTCAACGAATCCCGGCTGATGGCGTCGCGCCTGCGGGCGGCGAACAAGAAGGTCGAACTGATCGAGTATCATAATCTCGACCACCAGCTCGACGACAGCGACGTTCGCGCCGCCATGCTCGACAGGATGGACGGGTTCCTGCGCACCACGATGGGGATGCCGCCGGCGCCATGAGACGAAAAAGGGCGGCCCGTGAGGACCGCCCTTTTCTGTTTCGGAAGTGTCGCGGATCAGCGCGAATAGAATTCCACGACCAGGTTCGGTTCCATCTTCACCGGATAGGGAACCTCGTCGAGCGTCGGCACGCGGGTGAAGGTGATCTTGGCGGTGCCGTCGGGCGCGACGTAATCGGGGATCTCGCGCTCGGCCAAGGCCTGCGCTTCCATCACCAGCGCCATTTCCTGCGCCTTCGAACCCAGCGTGATCTCGTCGCCGACGAAGCAGCGGCGCGACGCGATGTTGCACTTCACGCCGTTGACCTTGATGTGGCCGTGCGAAACGAGCTGACGCGCGGCGAACACGGTCGGCGCGAACTTGGCGCGGTACACGATCATGTCCAGACGCTGCTCGAGCAGGCCGATCAGGTTCTGGCTGGTATCGCCCTTCATGCGCGCAGCTTCATGATAGCAAGCGCGGAACTGCTTCTCGGTGACGTCGCCGTAATAGCCCTTGAGCTTCTGCTTGGCGCGCAGCTGCAGGCCGAAGTCGGAGACCTTGCCCTTGCGGCGCTGGCCGTGCTGGCCGGGGCCGTATTCGCGCTTGTTGACGGGGCTCTTGGGGCGACCCCAGATATTCTCGCCCATGCGGCGATCGAGCTTGTACTTGGCGCTGGAGCGCTTCGACATGATATTTCCTTCGTTCAAATGCCAACAACAAGACCAGAGCAGCCCAAAGAGACCATTCCGATCGATACCCGGTCATCGCGCTGTCTCATTTCGAGGACAGGGCCACCGCTTCACCGGGGTGCGGGGCCATTTGCGAAGGCGGGCGGTTAGCGGGGGGCCAGCCGAGAGTCAAGCTATTGACGGGGCCCCGCTAACCCTCTCACCCTCGCGCGTACACGTAAGGATGCACAAACACCGCCATGCAGCTTGTCATCGTCGAATCGCCCGCCAAGGCGAAGACCATCGAGAAATATCTGGGTTCCGATTACCGCGTACTGGCAAGCTACGGCCATGTCCGCGATCTGCCCGCCAAGGACGGCTCGGTGAACCCCGACGAGGGTTTCGCGATGGAATGGGAGAATTACGCCGACAAGCAGAAGCAGCTCAAGGCGATCACCGACCTCGCCAAGACCGCCGACCGTCTGATCCTCGCGACCGATCCCGACCGCGAGGGCGAGGCGATTTCGTGGCATGTGCAGGAGGTACTCCGCAACCGCCGCGCGCTTCCCAAGGACGTGCAGCGCGTCACCTTCAACGCCATCACCAAGGCGACGGTGACGGAGGCGATGAAGCACCCGCGCGAGCTCGATACCGATCTGATCGATGCCTATCGGGCGCGGCGGGCGCTCGATTACCTCGTCGGCTTCACGCTTTCGCCAGTGCTGTGGCGCAAGCTGCCCGGCGCAAAGTCGGCGGGGCGCGTACAGTCGGTCGCGCTGCGGCTGATCGTCGAGCGTGAGCGCGAGATCGAGGCGTTCCGCTCTCAGGAATATTGGTCGATTACGGCGCAGATGGAGCAGGACGGCACGCCCTTCACCGCGCGCCTGACCAAATGGAATGGCGAGAAACTCGACCGCCTGTCGATCGGCGCGGAGGGCGCTGCGTTGAAGGCCAAGGCCGACGTCGAGGCCGGGCATTTCACCGTCCAGTCGGTCGAGACCAAGCCCGCCACGCGCAACCCGCCACCGCCCTTCACCACCTCGACCCTGCAGCAGGAGGCGGCGCGGAAACTCGGCTTCTCGGCCGATCACACGATGCGGATCGCGCAAGGCCTCTACGAGGATGGCGCGATCACCTATATGCGGACCGACGGCGTGCAGATGGACGGCAGCGCCATCTCGGCCGCGCGCCTCGCAGTCGCGAACCGCTATGACGCCAGCTATGTGCCCGACAAGCCGCGCGTCTATACAAGCAAGGCGAAGAACGCGCAGGAAGCGCACGAGGCGATCCGCCCGACCGATTTCGCCAAGGACAAGGCTGGCTCCGGCGACCACGGCCGCCTCTACGAGCTGATCTGGAAGCGCGCGCTCGCCAGCCAGATGGCGTCGGCGCGGATGGAGCGCACCACGGTCGAACTGGCCGAGGGCACCGGTCGCACCGCGTTGCGCGCGACCGGGCAGGTCGTGCTCTTCCCCGGCTATCTCGCGCTCTACGAAGAGGGCACCGACGACAGCCAGGACGAGGACGCCCGCCGCCTGCCACGCATGCGTGAGGGCGATGCGCCCGCCAAGAAGTCGGTCGATGCCGAGCAGCATTTCACCCAGCCGCCGCCGCGCTTCTCCGAAGCCAGCCTCGTCAAGCGGCTCGAGGAACTGGGGATCGGGCGTCCGTCGACCTATGCGTCGATCATCAAGACGCTGAAGGACCGCAACTACGTCCGCACCGAGAAGAACCGCTTCTTCGCGGAGGAAAGCGGGCGGTTGGTGACGGCCTTCCTCGAACGTTTCTTCGAACGCTATGTCGGCTATGATTTCACCGCCGGCCTCGAGGACGAGCTCGACGAGGTTTCCGGCGGCCGCGCCGAGTGGCAGAAGGTGCTTGAGGACTTCTGGAAGGACTTCAAGCCGCGCACCACCGAGGTGATGGAGCAGAAGCCCTCCGAGGTGACGGCAGCGCTCGACAAGTTCCTCGAACCCTATCTCTTTCCCCCCAAGGCGGACGGCGGCGACGCGCGGCTGTGCCCGACCTGCGGCGTGGGGCAGCTTTCGTTGCGCGGGGGCAAGTTCGGCGCGTTCATCGCCTGCTCCAATTACCCCGACTGCAAATATACCCGCCGCTTCGGCCAGGGCGGCGCGGAGGCTGAGGCCGGGGCGAACGACAACGAAACGCTCGGCAACGATCCCGACACCGGACTGCCGATCGAGCGCAAGTCGGGGCGGTTCGGCCCCTATATCCAACTCGGCGAGGGCAAGGAGGCCAAGCGCGCCTCGATCCCGAAGGACATTCCCGAGCTCGATCTGGAATGGGCGATCAAGCTGCTGAGCCTGCCACGCACGATCGGTACGCATCCCGAGAGCGGCAATCCGATCACGGCGGCGATCGGGCGCTACGGGCCGTATCTGCTCCACGACGGCAAGTACGCGCGCCTGTCCTTGACGGCGGACGTGTTCGAGACGGGCATGAATGCGGCGGTGGTGAAGCTCGCCGAGGCGGCGGCGGGCGGCGGACGTCCGCAGCGGGGGGCGCAGGCGCCGCTCAAGGTGCTGGGCAAGCATCCGCGCACCGAGGCGGAGATCAAGCTGATGGAGGGGCGTTACGGCGCGTACGTCACCGATGGCGAGACCAATGCGACGCTGCCGAAGTCGATCGAGAAGGATGCGCTCACGCTCGAGGAAGCGGCGCAACTGATCGACGCACGCGCGGCGGCTGCGCCGGCGAAGAAGGGCAAGAAGAAAGCTCCGGCCAAGAAACCGGCGGCGAAGAAGGCGGCACCAAAAAAGGCGCCCGCGAAGGCAAAGAAGGCAGCGGCGGCGGAATAGTCCGTCGCGAAGGCGTTACGCGGCGCGGCGGCTCGTCATTTGCAGCCAGGCGCGCGCGGCCTTCTGCGCATTCGAGATTTCGCGCGCGGTCATGTCCTCGGCGATTTCGCTGCGACAGGCCATCGCCGCTTCGCTGCCCGACATGGCGGCGATGTTGAACCATTTGTGCGCTTCGACCAGATCCACGTCGACGCCGGCGGCACCGCTCGAATAGATCATGCCGAGATCGTAGCAGGCATCGGCATCGCCGTTCGCCGCGTCGGCAAGCCGACTGTCCATTAAGAATTGCGCACTCTTCAGGCTGTTGCCCATGACCTAAACCCCTGTTGACCCGTTCCTTGCGAGGCTCGTTCTCGCGCGAACGTGGTCAACAAAGCGTTAATGGCGGCTAGGGATGATTGCGGAGGTCCACGGCGATATTGTCGATCAGCCGCGTCGTGCCGATCCGGGCGGCGGCGAGCAGGCGCAGCGGCCGGTCGGGCGCGGGATTTTCGTCGAGCGTTTCGGCATCGACCAGGCTGACATAGTCGACCTCGAACCCGGCGGCGGCGAGCATGTCGTGCGCGCTCGCCAATGCGGTCGCGACCTCGCCGCCACGCTCGATCTCGCGCGCCGCGACGCCGAGCGCGCGCGGCAACGCGACCGCACGTGCCCGCTCGCTCTCGTCGAGATAGATATTGCGTGAGGAGCGTGCGAGGCCGTCATCCTCGCGCTGGGTGGGCACGCCGATGATCTCGATCCCGAAATCGAGATCCAGAACCATCCGCCGGATGACCGCGAGCTGCTGAAAATCCTTCTCGCCGAACAGCGCGACATCGGGCCGCACCTGATTGAACAGCTTGGCGACGACGGTCGCGACCCCGTCGAAATGCCCCGGACGCGCCGCGCCGTCGAGCCCGTCGCTCACCCCCGTCACCGAGATGTTGGTCGCGAAGCCATCGGGGTACATCTCCTCGACGCCCGGCGCCCAGAGCAGATCGCAGCCCGCCTTGGTCAGCATCTGCGAATCGGTGCCCTCGCGCCGCGGATAGCGCGCGAGATCCTCGTTCGGGCCGAACTGCCTGGGATTGACGAAGATCGACGCCACAACCTTGCGCCCGTCTCGCTTCGCGGCCTCGATAAGCGCCATATGGCCATCGTGCAGCGCCCCCATCGTCGGCACCAGCGCGACGCTCGCGCCTTCCGCGCGAAAGGCGGCAATGGCACTTCTGAGCAGCACGATCTGACGGATGGTTTGCACGCGGGTGTGGCCTTCGGTAAAGGAAGCGGGCCTTCTATTGGCGACGGCCCGGACGGGCAATATGGGGAATATCGAACGTTGCCGGGCGCCGACACAAAACCGCACATCATCGTCTTCGCGAACGAAAAGGGCGGGACGGGCAAGTCGACCACCGCCGTCCACGTCGCCATCGCGCTCGCCATGCGCGGCAGCAAGGTCGCCGCGTTCGACCTTGATCACCGCCAGCGCACGATGGGGCGCTACCTCGACAATCGCGCCGCGACGATCAAGCGCACCGGCCGCGATCTCGTCATTCCCCGCCATGCCACGCATGACGGCGAGAATCTGGCGCGCTTCACCGAAGTGTTCGACGATCTCGCCGCGGGCGTCGATTTCCTGGTGATCGACACCCCCGGCCGCGACGATCGTTTCGCGCGGCTGGCGGCGCAGCGTGCCGATACGCTCGTCACGCCGATGAACGACAGTTTCGTCGATTTCGACCTGATCGGCCAGGTCGATCCCGACACGTACAAGGTGACGCGGCCGAGCTTCTATTCGGAGCTGATCTGGGAAGCGCGGAAAGCGCGCGCCAAGGTCGATGGCGCGACGATCGACTGGGTGGTGCTGCGCAACCGCGTCCAACATATCGAGGCGCGCAACATGCGCCGCGTGTCTGAGGCGCTCAACCAACTCGCCAAGCGCGTCGGCTTCCGGCTCGTGCCGGGTCTCGGCGAGCGCGTCATCTACCGCGAGCTGTTCCCCGCCGGGCTGACGATGCTCGATTCGGGCGAATTCGGCGAGATGGGGCTGAGCCATGTCGCCGCGCGCCAGGAACTGCGCGAGATGATGGGCGCGCTGTCGTTGCCGGAACCCGCGCTGCCGCTGTTCGCCTGAGCCGATGGTGAAATTCCTCCTCGTCGCGGCGATTCTGGCGGGGCTCTGGCTGATGTTCCGCCGCACCGCGCCGAAGCCGCGTCTCGATGAGAGCGAGGCGCGCGCGATCCTGGGCGTGAGCACCAGTGCGGACCCGGACACGATCCGCGCCGCGCACCGCCGGTTGGTGGCCGCCGTCCATCCCGATCGCGGCGGATCGGCCGAACTGACGCAGCGGATCAACCGCGCGCGCGACGTCCTGCTCAAACCGCGCGATTGAACTTCGCGCAGCCCGCGCCGTTTGCTCCGCGTTCCCGAGGAGACCTGCGATGACGCACCGTTTCAACCCCAGCGCTCTGCGCGAATATGACATTCGCGGCGTGGTCGGGAAGACTTTGGGCCCGGCCGACGCCACCGCCATCGGGCGCGGCTTCGCGACGCGGGTGCGGCGCGCGGGCGGCACCCGCGTCGCGGTCGGTTACGACGGGCGGCTGTCCTCGCCCGCGCTGGAGGAGGCGCTGATCGCGGGGCTCGTCGCGAGCGGGGTCGATGTCGTGCGCACCGGGCTCGGGCCGACGCCGATGCTCTATTATGCCGAGGCGACTTTAGAGTTGGACGGCGGCATACAGATAACCGGCAGCCATAATCCCGCCGAGTATAACGGCTTCAAGATGGTGCTGCAGCGCGCGCCGTTTTTCGGGGAGGACATCCAGAACCTCGCCCGTCTCGCCGCGGCGGGCGACTGGGAGGAGGGGGCCGGCACCGTCACCGATTTCGACATCGAGGACGCCTATGTCGCGCGGCTGTTCGCTGGCTACGGCGGCGGTGCCTACCGGATCGGGTGGGATTGCGGCAACGGTGCGTCGGGTCGCGTCGTCGAGAAGCTCGTCGAGCTGCTGCCGGGTGAGCATCACCTGCTGTTCACCGATATCGACGGCAATTTCCCCAACCATCATCCCGATCCCACGGTCGAGGCGAATCTGACGGACCTGAAGCGCCTCGTCGCGGAGAAGCAGCTCGATTTCGGAGTGGCTTTCGACGGCGACGGCGACCGGATCGGCGCGATCGACGGGCTGGGCCGCGTGATCTGGGGCGACCAGATCCTCTCCATTCTGGCGGAACCCGTGCTGAAGGAAGTGCCCGGCGCGACCATCGTCGCCGACGTGAAGGCGAGCCAGGCGCTGTTCGACCGCATCGCCGAGCTCGGCGGCAAGCCGGTGATGTGGAAGACCGGGCACAGTCTGATGAAGACCAAGATGAAGGAGACGGGCGCCCCGCTCGCCGGGGAGATGAGCGGACACATCTTCTTCGGGCAGGATTTCTACGGCTTCGACGATGCACATTACGCCGCCGTGCGGCTGATCCGCGCCGCGCACATGGCGGGCCGGTCGATCACAGAGTTGCGCGGGGCGATGCCGCAAATGATCAACACGCCCGAGATGCGCTTTCAGATCGACGAGACGCGCAAATTCGCGGTGGTGGACGAGGTGCTCGACCGGCTTGCGGCGGAGGGCGCGACGGTCAATCGCACCGACGGCGCGCGGGTGGATACGCCCGATGGCTGGTGGCTGCTGCGCGCCTCCAACACGCAGGACGTGCTGACCGCGCGCGCCGAGGCGAAGGATCAGGCCGGGCTCGACCGGCTGCTCGCGCAGATCGACGCGCAGCTCGCGGCGAGCGGTCTGGCGCGCGGGGCGCAGGTGCCGCATTAAAGTGATAGCTCGCTTGACAGATTGACGCCTGAATCGAAAATATCCGGCTCGATCGTTTCCGAAACTGTCATGATCCAGATGGTGTCGCGGCGATGTCAAAGAGCGTCACGAAGATACCTGACATCGAGCCTGTAGGACAGCGGGACTCGCAATTCGCGGCGATAACCGCCACCTAGGCGGCACAATGCCCCCGCCCCCGCCCAAGATCATCCGCGTCGTCGATCTCGAGACCACCGGCCCCGCCCCGCCCGCGCACGGCGTGTGCGAGATCGGCTGGCAGGACGTGGCGCTGGGGGCGGACGGGCGCTGGGAACTCCACGGCGAGGGCGGCGCGCGGCTGGTCAATCCCGGCCGGGCGATGCCGCCGATCACGCAGGCTATCCACCATATCCTCGACGAGCAGGTCGCCGACGCGCCTTTGTGGCACGATGTCGCGCGCGCCGCGCTCGATCCCTATCCGCGCCGCATCGCGCTCGCCGCGCACCGCGCTGATTTCGAGCAGGTGTTCTGCACCCCCGCCCTGACCCGCAGCGCCGAATGGATCTGCACCTGGAAATGCGCGATGCGGCTGTGGCCCGACGCGCCGAGCTTTTCCAACCAGGTGTTGCGCTACTGGCGCAAGCCCGAGGGCATCGAGCATGAGCGCGGCCTGCCCGCGCACCGCGCCTTCCCCGACGCCTACGTCACCGCCTTCACGTTGCGCGACATGCTGAACGACGTGGGATTCGAGCAATTGCTCGACTGGTCTCGCGTGCCGGGCCTGATTCCGCGCGTCCGTTACGGCCCCGATCGCGGCAAGGACTGGCGCGAGATCGAGGAAGAGGTGCTGATCGGCTTCCTGGGCGACCGCGACATCGATATCCGCTACACCGCCGAAACCGAGCTCGCGCGGCGGCGCGGCGGTGGCCCGGTCGGGCGCGAGACGCGGCAAGGGTCGCTGCTCTGACGAATTGATTCAGGTAAAGCGTTGTCGGCTGGCGTTTTCGGCTCCGTAACATTACGGGAGTGGGTAATGTTCGAGACTGTCCTGAGACGCTTCGGCGGTACGCGGCACGCGATCGGACGCTTTCTGATCGTCTGCATGGTCGTCGGCTTCCTCGCGTTGCTGGCGGCGGGCGTCGCGGCGGTGCTGACGGTGGTGCGCACCGAACGCCATACCGAGATGGTCAACCACACCTATGTCGTGAAGCTGGCGATCGATCGTGCGCGCACTTTGGTGGAACAGGGCGAAACGGCGCGACGGGGCTATTTGCTGACCGGCGACAAGGCGTACCGCGACAATTACGTCATCGCCGCGCGCGTCACGCCCCGCGAGATCGACCGGATCAACGACCTTACCGCCGACAATCCCAATCAGGTCCGCAACATCGGCAACCTGCGCATGTTGGTAAGCGACCTGATCGAGCAGCGCGAGCGAACCATCGCCGACACCGACGCGGGCCGCCGCGACGCCGCGATCGCCACCTTCACGGCGGAAAAGAATGCCCGCCGCATGTTTCGCATCCGCGAGATCCTGTCGCGGATGAGCGCGGAGGAATCCCGCCTGCTGACGATCCGCAACGGCGAGCAGCGCGCCGGGATCAATGCGTTCTATGTGACGCTGTCTGTGGCTGCGCTGCTGTTGCTGGTCGTCGCGACCTTCAGCCTTGCGACGGTGCTGCAATATACCCGCGACCTCAATGCATCGCAGGAGCGCTTGCGCGACTTCGCCGACTCGCTGGAGGAGCAGGTCGCCGAGCGCACCGCCGAGCTGACCCGCGCCAACGAGGAGGTGCAGCGCTTCGCCTATATCGTCAGCCACGATCTGCGCTCGCCGCTGGTCAACGTCATGGGCTTCACCGCCGAGCTCGAATCGGCGACCGCGACGATCCGCGACCTGATCGACCGGGTCGATGCGGCGGCACCGGGCGTCGCCACCGAGGACGACCGGCTCGCCGCGCGCGAGGATCTGCCCGAGGCGATCGGCTTCATCCGCACCTCGACGCAGAAGATGGACCGGCTGATCAACGCCATCCTCAAGCTGTCGCGCGAGGGCCGCCGCACGATCATGCCCGACCGGCTCGATATCGCCGCGATGGGGCGGACGATCCGGGCGTCGGTGCAGCATCTGCTCGACGAACGCGGTGCCGAGATGATCGTCGAGGATCCGGTGCCCGCCATCGTCAACGACCGGCTGGCAGTGGAGCAGATCCTGTCGAACGTCATCGAGAATGCGATCAAATATCTGAGCCCGGACCGGCCCGGCCGCATCGTGCTGCGCGGCCATGTCGAGGGATCGCGCGCCATCTTCGACATAGAGGACAATGGGCGCGGCATCGCGCCGAGCGACCATACCCGCATCTTCGACCTGTTCCGCCGCTCTGGCCAGCAGGACCAGCCGGGCGAAGGCATCGGGCTCGCGCATGTCCGCGCCTTGGCCTATCGCCTCGGCGGGACTATCGATGTGGAATCCGAACTCGGCACGGGCTCCACCTTTCGTATCACCCTGCCCCTTACCTACGTCGATCCGCAATCCGGCCAGCCGGCCAACAAAGAGAACGAAAAGCCATGAACGACCATCGCTCCGTCAGCATCGTCATGATCGAGGACGACGAGGGCCATGCGCGCCTCATCGAAAAGAATATCCGCCGCGCGGGCATTCTCAACGATATCATGCACTTCACCGACGGCACGACCGCGCTCGACTATCTGTTCAACCACAAGGACGGGCCCGCGCTGAACGGCCCCGCGCTGGTGCTGCTCGATCTCAACCTGCCCGACATGAGCGGCACCGACATCCTCGCCAAGATCAAGGCCGAGGGCGCGCTGAAGCGCACGCCGGTCGTCGTGCTGACGACCACCGACGACAAGGTCGAGATCCAGCGCTGCTACGATCTCGGCTGCAACGTCTACATCACCAAGCCGGTCAACTACGAGAGCTTCGCGCAGGCGATCCGCCAGCTCGGGCTGTTCCTGTCGGTGATCCAGGTGCCGGATATCGAATCCGACTGATGCCCGGAGAAACGCGCCCCGCCAACGTCCTGTACATCGACGACGATGCCGGCCTCCGGCGGCTGGCGTCGCGTTCGCTCGCGCGGCAAGGGTATGTCGTGACGGTGGCGGAGGGCGGCGCCGAGGGCGTGGCACTGGCGCGCGACCAGGCTTTCGATCTGATCGCGGTCGATCACTACATGCCCGGCATGGACGGGCTGGAGACGCTCGCTCAGTTGCGCACGCTGCCCAACCAGCCGCCGATCGTCTATGTGACGGGGTCGGAAGAGGGCCGCATCGCAGTCGCCGCGCTGAAGGCCGGCGCAGCGGACTATGTCGTCAAGTCGGTCGGTGCCGACTTCTTCGATCTGCTCGGCACCGCTTTCGGCCAGGTACTGAAGCGTGCGGCGCTGGAGCGCGGCAAGCTGGCCGCCGAACAGGAGCTGCGCACGACCAACGCGCGGCTGGAGGCGTTGCTGAGCGAGGTCAATCACCGCGTTGCCAACAGCCTGCAGATCGTGTCGGCGATGGTGCGACTGCAATCGAACGCGCTGAGCGACGGGACGGCGCGCGACGCGCTGGAGGATACGCAGCGCCGGATCGCGGCGATCGCGCAGGTCCACCGGCGGCTCTACACCAGCAACGACGTCGAGCAGGTCGACATGCGCGAATATCTCGGCGCGCTGGTCGAGGAACTGGGCGAAACCTGGTCGAGCGAGGCCGAGCCGCGCACGCTCTCGCTGGCGGCGGACCCGATCCGGCTGGCAACCGATCGCGCCGTGTCGCTCGGCGTGATCGTGACGGAACTGGTCAGCAACGCTTGCAAATATGCTTATCCGCTGGCGCCCGGCGAAGTGCGGATCGCGCTGTCGCAGGACGGCGAGGGGCATTTCCGCCTTGCGGTCGAGGATGACGGCATCGGCATGGACCCGGCCGCGCCCGCGCGCGGCACGGGCGTGGGCACCAAGCTCGTCCGCGCGATGGCGCAGAGCCTGCGCAGCGTGGTGGAATACGACGTGTCGGGCACCGGCGTCCGCGCGACCTTGCGGGCGGCGCTGAGCTGACACGTCGTCATCCCGGCGAAAGCTGGGATCTCGTGCCGCGAGGGCGCGCTTCGTTACGGCGAGACCCCAGCTTTCGCTGGGGTGACGGCCGTCACTTCGGCTTGCGGAACTTGTAGATGAACTGATCGGTGTGGCCGCGGATCGCCGGGTCGAACACCTTCAGCGTGTGATCGTCGGCCGGATTGGCGAGCGCTTTCGACTCGCCGACCCACTGGAAACCGGCGGCGAGCACCTGCTTCTTGACGATGGCGGGATCGATGCGGTGTGTCGTCTCGGTGTCGGCGAGGCCGCTGCCCGCCGGGGCGGCGTGATCGACCACGACGTAGAGGCCGCCGGGCTTGAGTGCTGCGAAAGCCGCCGCGTTGACAGCCGTGATCGCCGCCTCGCCGGCACCCTTGTTGGGGATGTCGTGGTAATTCTCGACCGTCCAGACGAGATCGACGGGCGCCGGCACGGTGATGATCGCGGGATCGACCGAGGCGGCCACGTTGGCGAGACCGCGCGCCTGCAGCGCGGGCAGCGACTTGGTGGCATATTGCGCCGCCGCCGCCGGGAAGATCGCGTAGACATGACCCTTGGGCCCGACGACGCCGGTGAAGATCCGTGTCCAGTATCCGCCGCCCGGAAAGAAATCGACGACGCTCTGGCCGGGCTTGAGGCCCGAGAAGGCGACGAGCGCGGCAGCCTGCCGCCGCGCATCGTCGGCCTGCGCATCGGCGCGCGCGGGATCGGCCAGCGCCTTGGCGATCACGGGCGAAGCGCTGTCCTTCGCGGGCGACGCAACGGGAGCCGAAAGCGCGGCGATCGCCGCCAGAGTCACACCAAAGCGCATCGATCCGTCTCCCGTTAAAGTTGCGTCACGCTACTTTCGCGGCGCGACGATATCATGACGTCACACGTCGAGATTGGCGACGCTGAGCGCATTTTCCTGAATGAAGTCGCGGCGCGGCTCGACCACGTCGCCCATCAGGCGCGTGAAGATCTCGTCGGCGACGTCGGCCTGGTCGATCTCGACGCGCAGCAGCGAGCGGTTCTGCGGATCGAGCGTGGTCTCCCAGAGTTGCTCCGCGTTCATCTCGCCGAGGCCCTTGTAGCGCGAGATCGCGAGGCCCTTGCGGCCCGCCAGCAGGATCGCGTCCATCAACTGGCTGGGGCGCGCGACCATCGTCTCGCCCTTGCCGATCGTGACGGGGGCCTCTTCCTCGGTTTCGGTCGCCGCATCGGCCTCGGCCTGCGCCGCCGCCGACTTGGACGAGACGAGCCGCGCGGTCTGCGCGAAGCTCTCGCCCTGCTCGACCGCGAGCGCATGGAGCTTGCGCGCCTCGGCCGAGGCGAGGAACGCGGCCTCGATGATGTGATGATCGGTGACGCCGCGCCAGACGCGCTTGAAGTGGATGCTGCCCTCGCCCGTGACGTCCGCGGACCAGCGTGCCTCCGGGTCCGACGCATCGAGCCCGCGCACGACCGTCGCGACGATCGCCTGCAGGCCGCCCGCGTCGAGTGCCGGATCGAGCGCGCCGCCCATCGCCAGCGCCTCGACCATCATCGGATCATAACGGCGCGGCACGTATTTCATCAGTGTGCGCATCCGCCGCGCATGATCGACGAGGCTGCGCAGATCGGCGCCGGTGCGTGCGCCGCCCGCGCCCTCCAGCACGCTCGCCGCGACGCCGTTCTCGATCAGATAATCGTCGAGCGCATTGTCGTCCTTGAGATACACTTCGCTGCGCCCGCGCGTCGCCTTGTAGAGCGGCGGCTGGGCGATGAAGAGATGCCCCTTCTCGATGATCTCGGGCATCTGGCGGTAGAAGAAGGTCAGCAGCAATGTGCGGATATGCGCGCCGTCCACGTCTGCGTCGGTCATGATGACGACCTTGTGGTAGCGCAGCTTCTCGACGTTGAAGTCGTCGCGGCCGATGCCGGTGCCCATCGCCTGGATAAGCGTGCCGATCTCGCGGCTCGACAGCATCCGGTCGAAACGCGCGCGCTCGACGTTGAGGATCTTGCCGCGCAGCGGGAGGATCGCCTGGAAATGGCGATCGCGGCCCTGCTTGGCGGAGCCGCCGGCGGAATCGCCCTCGACCAGGAAGAGTTCGGACTTGGCGGGATCGCGCTCCTGGCAGTCGGCGAGCTTGCCGGGGAGCGAGGCGATGTCCATCACGCCCTTGCGCCGCGTCAGCTCGCGCGCCTTCTTGGCGGCCTCGCGGGCGGCGGCGGCGTCGATGATCTTGGCGACGATCGCCTTGCCGTGCGCGGGGTTCTCCTCGAGCCACTCGGCGAGCTTGTCGGCCATCAGCGATTCGAGTGGCTGGCGCACTTCGGACGAGACGAGCTTGTCCTTGGTCTGGCTGCTGAACTTCGGGTCTGGCAGCTTGACCGAGACGATCGCGGTCAGCCCCTCGCGCATGTCGTCGCCGGTCAGCGTGACCTTCTCCTTCTTGAGGAGGCCCGACTTGTCGGCATAATTGTTGAGCGTGCGCGTCAGCGCGGCGCGGAACGCCGCGAGGTGCGTACCGCCGTCGCGCTGCGGGATGTTGTTGGTGAAGCAGAGGACGTTTTCGTAATAGGAGTCGTTCCACTCCAGCGCGACGTCGATCGTCACGTCGTCGCGCGTGCCGGCGATCGCGACCGGATCGGGCATCAGCGGTGCCTTGGTACGATCGAGATATTTCACGAACGCGGCGATGCCGCCCTCGTAATAGAGCTCGACGGTCTTCAATTCCTCATGCCGCGCATCGTTGAGGAACAACCGCACACCCGAGTTGAGGAAGGCGAGCTCGCGGTAGCGATGTTCGAGCTTGTCGAAATCGAACTCGGTGATCTTGAAGGTGGCGGGCGACGGGAAGAAGGTGACGCGCGTGCCCTTCTTGCCCTGCGCCGGCCCGACGACCTTGAGTGGTGCGACCGCATCGCCAAAGGCGAAGCGCATGTAATGTTCCTGGTCGTCGCGCCAGATCGTCAGGTCGAGCCACTCGCTGAGCGCGTTGACCACCGACACGCCGACGCCGTGAAGGCCGCCGGAAACCTTGTAGGCATTGTCGTCCGACGTGTTCTCGAACTTACCGCCGGCGTGGAGCTGGGTCATGATGACCTCGGCCGCCGACACGCCCTCTTCGGAATGGATGCCGGTCGGGATGCCGCGGCCGTTGTCTGTCACCGAAACCGAGCCATCGGCGTTGAGCGTGATGTCGATCCGGTCGCAATGCCCGGCGAGCGCCTCGTCGATGGCGTTGTCCGAAACCTCGAACACCATGTGATGCAGGCCCGAGCCGTCGTCGGTGTCGCCGATGTACATGCCGGGGCGTTTGCGGACCGCGTCGAGGCCCTTCAGCACCTTGATCGAGTCGGCGCCGTAATCGTTGGTATTCGGCTGGTTCTGGCCCAAGGACTTATCGGGCGTCTGATCGGGCGTATCGTTGGGGGTCGTCATAGCGAGGATATAGGGATTCGCGGCCCTAAACGGAAGCGAAATGGGCGTTACGCCAGAAGTGCGGCGACCTCGTCGAAATCCTGCGCGATGGCGTGGACGCCGAGCGCGCGGAGACGGTCGGCATGGCCGGTCGCGCAGTGGCTGCCGCCACAGAAGCCGATGACATAAGCACCTGACGCCACGGCACCGGTCGCGCCGACGATGGAATCCTCGAGGATGGCGGCGCGCGTGATATCGACACCGATCGCGGCGGCGGCGTGGAGGTAGAGATCGGGCGCGGGCTTGCCGCAACCGCGTGCGACATGCTCCTTGCCAGAATAGAGATGCTCGCCGAACGCATCGCGCAGACCGATATGATCGAGGTGGCGCGCGATCCACGCGGTCGAGCTCGACGAGGCGATGGCGCGGGGCAATTCGGGCGGCAGCGCGCGGATGAAGGCGATCGCGCCGGTGACTTCATCGATGCCGTCGCGCATCACGCGCTCGTCCTCGATTTTTCGCGAGGCATAGAAGTCCTCGCCGAGCGCCTTGCCGATCCAGCGCTCGACCGCACCGATGAAGTCCGCGCCGGCGAGGCCGGTGAAGCGCGTCACCGCCTCCTCCTGTGAGATCGGATGGCCGATGCCGGTGAGGTAGGAGGCGAGATGCGCGTTGCCGAGCGCCTCGCTCTCGATCAGCACGCCGTCGAAGTCGAAGATGATCCCTTCGAATTTCATGCCCGCGCCCCGAGCCTTGGTCCGAACAGGGCGCTGCCGACGCGGACATGCGTCGCACCGAGCGTGACGGCGGTTTCATAGTCGGCGGACATGCCCATGCTCAGCCCTGCGACGCCGTGGTCGCGCGCCAGTTTGGCGAGCAGCGCGAAATAGGGTGCGGCCTCGACATCGGCGGGGGGCACCGCCATCAGTCCGGCGACGGGAAGCCCCGCACCCTGCGCTTCGGCGAGCAAAGCGGGCAGATCGGCGACCGCGCAGCCGCCCTTCTGCGGCTCGTCGCCGATATTGACCTGGAGGAAGCAGGCGGGGCGTTTGCCGAGCTTTTCCATCGCCTTGGCGAGCGCGGCGACCAGCGACGGGCGATCGACCGAATGGATCGCGTCGAACAGCGCGACCGCATCCTCGGCCTTCCTCGATTGAAGCTGGCCGACGAGGTGGAGTTGGATGTCGGGATAGCGCGCGCGCAGGGCGGGCCATTTCGCCTCGGCCTCCTGCACCCGGTTCTCGCCGAACACGCGCTGGCCGATATCGAGCAGCGGCGCGATTTCGTCTGCGGACTTGGTCTTGGAGATCGCGATCAACGTCGCGGTGTCCTTGCGCCCGGCGAGCTTGGCCGCGCGGGTGATGGCGTCGCGCACGGCGGCGAGCGATTGAGCAGGATCGTCGGAAGGCATCGCGGGCGCTATACGGTCAGGGATGCGCGCCCGCCACCCCATCCCGACCCGCTGGCTGATGACCGACGAGCGGATGGGCGATGGGCTGTGGGATGCGGTGAGGCGGCTGCCACGCGGATCGGGCGTCGTCTTTCGCCACTACGCCACCGACCTTGCGACGCGGCGGGCGATGTTCGCGCGGCTGGCACGGATCGCGCGGCGGCGCGGGCTCGTCTTGGTACGCGCGGGCGACGCGCGGCTGGGCCGGCAGGAGGACGGCGTTCACGGGACGCGCGGGCGGGGTTTGCGCACAGCCCCCGCGCACGATTCGCGGGAGGCAATGAATGCGAAACGGGCGGGGGCTCAAATGATCTTCGTTTCGCCGGTGTTCGCCACGCGATCGCATGCGGGGGCGCGGGCACTGGGTCCGCTCCGGGCGGCGGCGATCGGGCGGGGGCTGGGCATGGCACGGATTGCGCTGGGCGGCATGGATGCGCGCAGGTTCAGGCGTTTGCGGGGCCTGGGTTTCGACGGCTGGGCGGCGATCGACGCCTGGCTGCGTTAAAAGCGGCCCAACTCAAAAACGAAACGCGGTGCCCACGTACACCGCCTGGCTGTCGCGGCGGCTGGCGTCGAGTTCGGCGAGACGATCGCTACGCTCGGCCTTGTAGCGCACGCCCGCGGAGAGATCGAGGTTGCGCGTCAGGCGGTACGATCCGCCGACATCGACCGAATAGGCAGGTGCCTCCTCGATCAGGCGCGGTCCGCCCGCGACGGGGCGGTCGGCACCGGCCCTGACCTGGCCGGTGAAGCGCTTGCCGGCGTAGCTGACGGCGACATCGGCGGCTTCGCGGCTGCCCGGCATGCCGGCGAGATCGACCTTGCTGACGTCGCCCGACAAAGCGAAGCGGCGCCAGCCGACGGCCACGCCGAGATTGTACGAGATCGGCGCGAGCGCGACGGTCGACGGCGTGACCGAGCGATCCGCCATCACGGTGTTGCGCACGGTGCGCGCCTGAACGGCGACCGACACGGCGCGGCTGCCGCGGCGCGGTTCCGACGGGGTGAAGCGGAAGCTGGACGGATCGAAGCCGCCGCGCGCGAAGATCGCGGCGAGGCGCGGATCGGCGGACGCGGGGGTGAACGATCCGGGGCCGCGCAGCATCGAGATCGGCTGACGCACGACGTGCTTCACCGAATCGTCGGCAGCGCCGATCGCGGGAGCCACGGCGAGGCCGGCGGCGACGAGCGCCCCCAAACCAATTCCGCCAAGCCACCGCATCGCAATCACAATCGTCCCCGTATCCCGACTCTAACGCGCAGATATGTCGCGCTCTTATGCTTTGAAAGGCCGAGTATCACGATTCGATCCGGCCGTGCCACTATCTTGACTCATTTTATCGGCCATGTGGTGTTCGGGACACAGCGCCTCGGCTCAGGCCTATTGTACCGCGGCTTGCGGCGGGCTTGAGACATTCTATAGAAGCGGAAGTCGTTCCCATGAAATCGTCCAGGAAATTGCCCATGTCCCGCCGCTTCCGCACCGCGATCGTGGTCTCTTTGCTGATGGCGACCGCCGCGTGCGGCCACAAGGGCGGCCGGCCCAAGGATGCCGCGCTTGCGCCGTCGAAGGTGACGACGATCGGCGTGAACTCCTATCTGTGGCGCGCGGCGCTGCAGACGTTGAGCTTCATGCCGCTGCTGCAGACCGATTCGAACGGCGGCGTGATCGTTACCGACTGGTACGTGAACCCGGCCGCGCCGACCGAGCGGATGAAGGTGACGGTGACGATCCTCGACCAGGACCTGCGCGCCGACGGCCTGCGCGTGGCCGCGCTGCGCGAGGTCAACCAGAACGGCCAGTGGGTGGCGGCCCCTGTTCAGGCCGCGACCGTGCAGAAGCTGGAAGATATCATCCTGACGCAAGCCCGCGATCTGCGCCGCGCCGCGATCACCAACTAAGGTTTCTTAAATGGCGTCGCGTTTCAACGCCCTGAAGTCGGACGCGGCATGGCAGCAGGTGTGGGACGAGCGCCGCACCTTCGCCGCGCGCGACGATTCCGACAAACCGCGCACCTATGTGCTTGAAATGTTTCCGTATCCTTCGGGGCGGATTCACATGGGGCACGTGCGCAATTATACGATGGGCGACGTGCTCGCGCGCTATCGGCGGATGACGGGGCACGAGGTGCTGCATCCGATGGGCTGGGACGCCTTCGGCATGCCCGCCGAAAATGCCGCGATGGAGAAAGGCGTCCATCCCGGCGGCTGGACGCGCGACAACATCGCGACGATGAAGGCACAGCTCAAGCGGCTCGGCTTCGCGCTCGACTGGACGCGCGAGCTGGCGACGTGCGAGCCCGATTACTACGGCCACGAGCAGGCGCTGTTTCTGGAGCTGTTCCGGCACGGCCTGGTCTATCGCAAGGAATCCTCGGTCAACTGGGATCCGGTCGACATGACCGTGCTCGCCAACGAGCAGGTGATCGACGGGCGCGGCTGGCGATCGGGCGCGCTGGTCGAGCGGCGCAAGCTGAGCCAGTGGTTCCTGAAGATCACCGACTTCGCCGACGAACTGCTCAGCGGGCTCGATGCGCTCGAACATTGGCCCGACAAGGTCAAGCTGATGCAGGAGAACTGGATCGGCAAGAGCCAGGGGCTGCAGTTCGGCTGGTCGCTGAGCGACGGCGGGAACGTGGAGGTGTTCACGACGCGGCCCGACACGATCTTCGGCGCGAGCTTCGTCGCGGTGGCGGCGGATCACCCGATCGCCGCGAAGTTGGCCGAAAGCGATCCGGCGGTCGCCGATTTCATCGCGCTCTGCAAGCAGGGCGGCACGACCGCGGCCGAGCTGGAAACGCAGGAGAAGCTCGGCTTCGACACCGGCATCACTGCGACGCATCCCTTTGATCCAGCGTGGCAAATCCCGGTCTACATCGCCAATTTCGTGCTGATGGAATATGGCACCGGCGCGGTGTTCGGCGTGCCCGCGCACGACCAGCGCGATTTCGAATTCGCGAGCAAATACAGGCTGCCGATCCGCCGCGTCGTCTCCGAAGGCGACGATACCGACCCGGATTTCACGGCCGGGGAAGCCTATTCGGGGCCCGGCACGATCTGCAATTCGCACTTCCTCGATGGCATGGACATCGAGGACGCCAAGCGCGCCGTCATCCAGCGCGCCGAGGACGGCGGCTGGGGCAAGGGATCGACGGTGTTCCGCCTGCGCGACTGGGGCGTCAGCCGTCAGCGTTACTGGGGCACGCCGATCCCGATCATCCACTGCGACGCGTGCGGCGCGGTGCCGGTGCCGGCCGACCAGCTCCCCGTGGTATTGCCCGAGGACGTCAGCTTCGACGTGCCCGGCAACCCGCTCGACCGGCATCCGACGTGGAAGCACGTTCCCTGCCCGACCTGCGCCGGCAACGCACGGCGCGAGACCGACACGCTCGACACGTTCGTCGATTCGTCCTGGTATTTCATCCGCTTCGCCAGCCAGCCCAGCGACAAAGCGTTCGACCGCGCGGTGGCGGAAAAGTGGCTGCCGGTCGCGCAATATATCGGCGGCGTGGAGCATGCGATCCTCCACCTGCTCTACGCCCGCTTCTGGACGCGCGCGCTGAAACATATCGGCATGCTCGACATCGCCGAACCGTTCGCCGGCCTGTTCACGCAGGGCATGGTGACGCACGAGACCTACTACCGAGCTAAGGTCATTCGGACTGAGCGTCCTAGCACGGCCGATCCCGAGACAATCGTGACGGAATCGTCTTCTATTCAAACTTGGTTCTCCCCGACTGAGATTGAAAGGCGAGATGGCAAGGCCTTCCTGATCGGCACTGATGACGAGGTTAAAGTCGGCCGCATCGAGAAGATGTCGAAGTCGAAGAAGAATACCGTCGATCCCACCCATATTGTCGACCAATACGGCGCGGATGCCGTGCGGTGGTTCGTCCTTTCCGATTCGCCGCCCGAGCGCGATCTGGAATGGAGCGAGAGCGGCATCGAAGGATCGTGGCGCTTCGTGCAGCGCGTGTGGCGGTTGTTCGACGGGCTCACCGAAACCGCCGGTGCGGAGGGCGGCGACAAGGCGCTGGACCGCAAGCTCCATCAGACGATCGCCGGCATCGCCGCCGATATCGAGGGGCTGGCCTTCAACAAGGCCGTCGCCAAGCTCTACGAACTGGTCAATGCGCTCGAACGCGCCGCGCCGTCCGCCTCGCGCAACGCCGCGATCCGCACGCTGATGCTGCTGGTCGCGCCGATGGCGCCGCATCTCGCCGAAGAGGCTTGGGCCATCGCCGGCAACGCAGGCCTGATCGCCGACGCCGCCTGGCCCGAGGTCGATCCGGCGCTGCTCGTCGACGACGAGGTGACGATCGCGATCCAGGTCAACGGCAAGCTGCGCGACACGCAGACCGTCGCCAAGGGCACCGCGCGCGAGGCGCTAGAGACGATCGCGCTTGCCAACGCCAACGTGCAGCGCATTCTGGACGGTGCCGCCCCGCGAAAGGTGATCGTCGTGCCTGACCGTCTCGTGAATATTGTCGCATGAAGCGGCTCGCCGTCCTCCTGCTCGCCTGCGCCCCAGTGGCGTTGACCTCCGGCTGTGGGCTGCATCCGCTCTATTCGGGCGGCAGCAGCGGCGCTGTGGGCTCCATGCTCACGCAGGTCGATGTCGCGCCGATCGAGGGCAAGTCGGGCTGGCTGATGGCCAATGCCCTGCGCGATCGCCTTCATTCGAGCGGGACGGCGCAATACCGGCTCGAAGTGAAGCTCGACGACAAGATCATCGGCCTCGGCGTGCGCGCCGACGACAGCGTATCGCGCGAGCGCCGGACGCTGCGCGCGCGCTACCAGCTCATCGATCTGTCGAAGGGCACCGTGCTGCTCGACGCGGCGGCGGGGTCGGACGCCGGCATCGACGTGGTCGGCTCCGAATATGCGACGATCGCGGCGGAGAACAGCGCGCTCGAACGCCTGTCCGACATCGTCGCCGAACAGATCGTGTCGCGCATCGCGCTCTATTCGGAGCGGACCGCGCCCGACGCGAAATGAGCGCGGCGTGAAAGCGAACCTCAACCAGATCCGCACCGCGATCGACGCGGCGAGCCCCGATATCCGCCTCTACCTGCTGTTCGGCCCCGACGAATCGGGTGCGCAGGAGCTGGCGACGCGGCTCGGGCGGGCGTTGGGGCCGGAGGCGGAGCGGATCGACCTCGAACCGGCGAAGCTCAAGGGCAATCCTGGGCTGCTCGCCGACGAGGCGGCAGCGATCTCTCTGTTCGGCGGCGCACGGCACATCCGGGTAATGGGTGCGGGCGAGGAGTGCCTGGACGCGCTGACGTTGCTGCTGGAGATCGGGACCGTCGGCAATCCGGTCGCGGTAATCGCGCCGTCGCTGAAGGCCACGTCGAAGGTCGCCAAGCTCGCGCTCGGCCATCCGCGCGCGATGGCGCTGGCGTGCTTCATGCCAGAGGGTGCCGACGCTGACCGGCTGGCGACATCGATCGCGCGCGAATACGGGCTGCGCACCACCGGCGCGACCGCGACGCGGCTGGCGGCGGCGACGGGCGGCGACCGCGCGGTGATGACGCGCGAGATCGAGAAGCTCGCGCTTTATCTCGATGCGGCGCCGGAGCGGCCGCGCGAGCTGGACGATGCCGCGCTCGACGCGGTTGGCGCGAATCTCGGCGATTCGGAAATGTCGCGCGCGATCGATGCCGCAATCGACGGCGCGCCCGACGTGCTCGCGCACGAACTCGCACAGCTCGGCGAGGCCGGGGTCTCGCCGATTCCGGTGCTGCGGCAGCTCGTCCGGCGACTGATGGCGACAGCCGAGATGCAGGGTGAGATCGCCGCCGGTGCCGACCCAAAGGCGTTGATGGACCGCGTTTTCTTCCGCGAGCGGGCGACGGCATCGCGGGCACTCAGAACCTGGGATCCGGTGCGGCTCAGCGAGGCGGTAGAGCGCATCCGCCGCGCCGAACGCGCCGTAATGGCACCGAACAATCCCGGCAACGTGTTGACCGATGCGGCGATCACGACCGTCGCACGGACGGCCGCGCGGCGCCGCTAGATTTTCGGCTAGATCCGCTCTCCGGTCAGCCGCTGGCAAAGCATGTCGAGCTGATCGAGCGTCGAGAAGCCCAGGTTGAGCGCCCCGCCCTTCGGCCCGTAGGAAATCCGCACCGACAGGCCGAGCAGATCGCCGAGATGATGTTCGAGTGCGGTCAGATCGGCATCGCGGCTGCCGTCGCCATGCCCGCGGGCCCGCGTCGTATCGGGTTTGGCGGCACGCGCGAGTCGTTCCGTGTCGCGCACCGACAGGCCCTTCGCAACGATCTGGTCGGCCAGCCCTTCGATATCCGCGACGCCGATCAGCGCGCGGGCGTGCCCCATGCTGAGCGACCCATCGACGACACGCTCCTGAACGATTTCGGGCAGATCCAGCAATCGCAGCAGGTTGGCGATATGGCTGCGCGACTTGTGGACGAGCTTTGCCAGCACTTCCTGGGTATGGCCGAAGTCGCCGATAAGCCGGTGATAGGCCTGCGCTTCTTCGATCGCGTTGAGATCCTGCCGCTGGATATTCTCGATCAGCGCGACTTCGAGCGTCTCCGTATCGCTAAAATCCTTAACGATAACAGGGACTTCGTGCAATCTTGCACGCTGCGCCGCGCGCCAGCGGCGTTCGCCCGCCACGATCTGATAGCCCGTGCCGTGCGGGCGCACGACGATCGGCTGGATGAGGCCGCGCATCGCGATCGATTCGGCCAATTCTTCCAGCGCGGCTTCATCGAAATGACGGCGCGGCTGGCCGGGATGCGGCGTGATCGATCCGACCGGCAGCATGCGCACGCCCTGAGCGACCGCTTCCCCTGTCGCATCGACCGGCTGCTCACGCGCCATGTCGCCCATCAGTGCGCCGAGCCCCCGCCCCAGCCCCGCGCGCGGTTTGGGGCGAGAGAGTGGAGTGATGTTGTCGGTCATGCCGCTACCCTCGCCGGCCGTTCCGGCAATCGATTGATGAGTTCACGGGCGAGCGCGATATACGCCTCCGAGCCGGGACAGCGATAATCGTAGATCAACGCCGGCAGGCCATGACTGGGCGCTTCGGACAGCCGCACGTTGCGCGGGATGACGGTGTCGAACACCACTCGGCCAAGCACGGCCCGCACGTCGGCCGACACCTGCTCGGTCAGGCGATTGCGACGGTCGTACATCGTCAATGCAACGCCGATAATCGACAGGCCGGGATTGAATCGTTCGCGGATGCGTTCAACGGTGTTGAGAAGCTGGCTAAGCCCTTCGAGCGCGAAAAATTCGCATTGCAGCGGCACCAGCAGCGAATTCGCCGACACCATCGCGTTGAGAGTCAGCAGGCCAAGCGACGGCGGACAATCGATCAGGATAACGTCCCAGCGCGCTTCGCTCTTGGCGATGGCGCGGCTGAGACGGTGTGTTCGCTCCTCGAATTCGACGAGTTCGATTTCGGCACCCGACAGATCGACCGTAGCGGGCACGATATCGAGCTTCGGCACGGCTGTCGGCATCGCAGCACTCGTGAGCGGCGTCTCGCCCAAGAGAACATCATAGATCGAGGTGCGGCGATCACTGCGGGCGATCCCCAGGCCGGTCGATGCGTTTCCTTGCGGATCGATATCGAGCAGCAGGACGCGCAGGCCGGTCGCGGCGAGCGCCGTGCCGAGGTTAATCGCGGTCGTCGTCTTACCGACTCCGCCCTTCTGATTGGCGACCGCAATTACTTGCATCTGCGCGCGACTCCCCGGGCCACCACGATCTGCGAAGCTGGATTGGTGATGCTCTGTTCCACGTGAAACACACCATGCCATGCGCGCTCGGCGTTTGCCACCTCTTCATGCGCCGACTGTCCCTTGGGAAGAAGCCAGAGCGTGTTCGATGTGGAACAGGGTAAGGCCGCGTCGAGGAGCGTCGGCAAGGCGGCGACGGCCCGGGCCGAAATGACCTGAGCCGCATTACGAACGGATTCGATACGGCATGCATGAACGACGACACGGCTGCCGATGCCAAGCGCCGCGGCGGCATCGACAAGAAAGGCGGCGCGTTTCGCTCGCGGCTCGACCAAATGGACGCTGCGTTCGGTCAGGGCCGCGACCACCAAACCGGGAAAGCCGGCACCGCTGCCGATATCCAACCACATGCCCGGCGCATCTCGAGCGAGCAATATGAGTTGTGCAGAATCGACGAGATGGCGCGACCAGATTTCCGGTATCGTCGAGGCGGCGATGAGATTTTGGCGAGCGGATTCCGCAATGACGATTTGCGCGATTTGCTGAAGTTTGGCGACGCCTGCGTCACCGAATTGGCCGTGAACCCAGGCCCGTGCCTCGTCCTCGATCATGCTGCGCGCTTTGCGTGAAGCAGAATGGCAGCGAGCGCCACCGGTGTAACTCCTCGCACGCGACCCGCCTGTCCCAACGTCAGCGGTCTCGCAGCACTCAGACGTTCGACCATTTCGCTCGACAGGCCAGGTATCGTCGCGAAGTCGAGCGATGGTGAAAGCGCGGTCCCGTCATTCGCGCGGAGTGTCGCGACCTCGCTCTCCTGACGCAGGATGTAGGGGGCGTAGCGCGCGTCTTCGACGGCTTCCGCCAATAGGCCGAGATCGAATTCTGCCATCAGATGGGGCGCCACCTGCTCCAGCCCGATATCAGACTGGAGGAGCCATTCCGTGCCGGGGCGCGCATGCGGTGAGGTGATGGTCGCGCCGCGTTCTCGCAAAGTCGCGGGCGCGACCGGCTCTGCCAAACGTTGCGCAATCTCGTTGCGAAACCGAGTCCGCTCATGAAATCGCTGTCGACGTAGCGGACCCAGGCACCCCACGGCATCGGCGATCGGGGTCAGGCGCGTTTCCGCGTTGTCAGCGCGCAATCTCAGACGGTATTCCGCACGGGCAGTGAGCATCCGATAGGGTTCGGTCACACCCTGAAGGACGAGGTCGTCGATCATGACGCCAAGATAGCTGCTGGCACGATCGAGCACGACCGGCGGGAGGCCAAGCGCCCTTCCAGCCGCGTTGAGGCCCGCGACCAGCCCCTGCCCCGCGGCTTCCTCATAGCCAGTCGTGCCGTTGATCTGTCCAGCGCAAAACAAACCGCTTATCGCGCGCAGCTCGAGTGTCGCATCAAGGGCGCGTGGATCGACATAGTCATACTCGACCGCATAGCCGGGGGTAATGATCCGCGCGCGTTCGAGCCCCGGGATCGATGCGATCATCCCCGCCTGCACATCGACCGGCAGCGACGTGGAGATGCCGTTTGGATAAATGACATGATCGTCCAGACCCTCGGGCTCGAGGAATATCTGATGCCCGTCGCGATCGCCGAACCGGTGGATCTTGTCCTCGATGGAGGGACAATAGCGCGGTCCCTGCCCGGCGATCGCGCCGCCAAACAGCGGCGAGCGATCGAGCCCGGCGCGAATGATCGCGTGTGTTTCCGGCGTTGTGCGGGTGATGGCGCAGTGCAGTTGTGGAAGATGCCGCCCGAGTGTGAGTGGCGACATCGTCCAGAGCTCGTCGTCGCTGGGCTGCTCCTCGAGGATGGCCCAATCAATGGTGCGCCCGTCGAGGCGTGGCGGCGTGCCAGTTTTCAGCCGCGCCATCGGCAGACCGGCCGCCCGGAGCTGACGGCCCAATTCTGTCGCCGCCGACTCGCCTACGCGGCCTCCGACCTCGCGATCCTCCCCACGAAACATGCGCGCGCCAAGAAACGTACCCGTCGCCAGCACAACCGCCGATGCCGCCAACACTCTGCCGTCAGCGAGCGAGACACCCGCTATCGCACCATGGTCGTCATGAATCAGGGCGATCGCCTCCCCCGCCACGATCTCCAGATCCTCTTGTTCCGCCAGCATCTCGCGGATAGCCGCTGCATAGCGTTTTCGGTCGGCCTGGACGCGCGGCCCCTGGACGGCGAGCCCTTTGCTACGATTGAGCATACGATAGTGAATGCCAGCCGCATCGGCGGCGCGGGCGACCAGTCCGTCGAATGCATCGACTTCGCGAACGAGATGCCCCTTGCCGAGCCCACCGATCGCGGGATTGCACGACATGGCGCCGATCTTTTCCGGATCGAAGCTTACCAATGCGGTGCGCGCGCCGCGACGCGCTGCAGCAGCAGCCGCCTCGGTGCCAGCGTGGCCGCCGCCAATCACGATCACATCGAAGGTCATCGCCGATCCGCTATGCCCGCCGCTGCTTTAAGTCAAAACGTTCCACGTGGAACATCACTTGCCGATACAGAATTGTCCGAACAATGCGTCGAGAACCGATTCCACATCAGCCCGTCCAGTCAGGGCGTCAAAAGCGTGGCGTGCCACTCGTATCGCTTCCGCCAGCAACACCATGTCATTTTGGCTAGCACCGTCTCTCAACGCAATCTCTGCATCTGAGATAAGGGCACGTTGGCGAGCGTTGACGGCAATACCATTAGGTAGCGCGCCGATCTCGCCGGCGCGTTCGGCGAGGATTTCCCAAAGCGCTGGAATACCTTCACCGCTGATGGAGGATATCGCCAACGTCGGCCCAACCGGCAGCGCACGGCGCGAAAGCTCGTCGCAGCGCGCGTGCAGCCAGACCGCATTGTCCACCGGCGGTGTCGCGTCGTCGAGCCACAGGAGGATATCGCTCGCCATGATTGCTTCGCGGGCACGATCGATACCGATCCGCTCAACCGCGTCGGTCGCATCGTGAAGCCCGGCGGTATCGGTCAACACATAGGCGACCCCCGCCCGCATGATCGGCGCCTCGACCCGGTCACGGGTTGTACCTGCTTGCGGCGAAACGATCGCGACATCGCGATCCGCGAGGCGGTTTATCAAGCTCGACTTCCCGCTGTTCGGCGGACCGGCGATCACCACCCGAACCCCGTCACGCAATCGCTCGATCGCGGGGGCGCTCGATACGACGGCAAGCTCATCGCACATGCGTGCGATGGCAGCCGAGAGATGCGCAGCAACATCTTCGGGAACATCGTCCTCGTCCGAGAAATCGAGTGCGGCTTCGACCTGCGCCGCCGCCTGCACGAGCTGGTCGTTCCAACGCTCGATACGTCGGCGCAATCCACCCTCCGAAATCGACACAGCCGCGCGGCGCTGGGTCTCGGTCTCGGCGATGAGCAACTCGCCCAGCCCTTCCGCTCCGGTCAAATCGATCCTGCCATGGAACAACGCGCGACGGGTAAACTCGCCCGGCTCGGCCTGGCGTAAGCCTGGAAACTCCGCCAACGCCGACTCGACGGCGCGGATCGTCGCCCGTCCGCCGTGGATATGCAATTCGACAAGATCCTCGCCCGTCGCCGTCGCCGGCCCCGGAAAGACCAGTACAATTGCGCGATCAAGCAGCAGGCCGTCCGCGCCGCGGAGCGCCCGCAGCGCGGCGCGGCGCGGCGGCGGTATTTCGCCACAGAGGCGCTTGGCCGCCGCCAGCGCCATCAATCCACTGATCCGCACAATCGCGATCGCGGCAGGCGCGGTGCCGCTCGACACCGCAAAAATCGTGTCCACTATTTGCCCGCGGACTCGAACAGTTTCCGCCAGAAGGTCATGCCGGCGTCGCCCATCGGCGCCCAACTCTTCATGAGGTTTTCCATCACCTCGGAAGAGACATTACCGTTCATGGAATCCTTCAACGTTTCTATATACTTGTCATGAAGCGGCGTGAAATCGGGAAGGCCCATCACGCGGCGCGCCTCATCGGGCGTACACTCGATATCGACATTGATCTTCATGGCCGTCTCCGCTCGTTCGCACCTCTATGCGCGCGACCGGGCCCTGACCGCAACTAGCGGAAGAAGAGCAGGAGACCCGCTTCGTGATCGACAATACCGTGATAAATCATCGATCCGGCGACGTAGAGGATCACCAGCAGTCCGAGATACGCGATCCAGCGATAGCGCTCGATCAGCTTGGCGATGAAGTTTGCCGCAACGGCCATCAGCGCGACCGACAGGATCAGGCCGAACAGGAGCACCGTGGGGTGATCTCGCGCCGCGCCCGCGACGGCGAGGACATTGTCGAGGCTCATCGAAAGATCGGCGATGGCGACCTGGATCGCGGCCTGCAGCAGCGTGCGCGGTGGTTTTCCACCGACGCCCGTTTCGTCATGCGCCGCGTCGGACGCACGCAGCTCGCGATAGAGCTTCCACGCCACCCACAGCAGCAGGAGCCCGCCGGCGAACAGCAGGCCGGTGATCTGGAGAAGCTGCGTCGCGACCACCGCGAAGGCGACGCGCAGCACCATCGCGACACCGATGCCGATGGCGAGCACCTGCTTGCGTTGCTTCGGCGGGAGCCCGGCCGCGAGCGTGCCGAGCACGACGGCATTGTCGCCCGCGAGCATCAGGTCGATCATGATGACCTGGCCAAGCGTCGCGAGACCGGCGGGAGTGAGAACGTCGGCGAGGTTGAGCATACGCGCGGCCTAACGCTTTAGTGCAGCTAAAGCGAGGCTGAAGCGCGCATCGGCATGGTTCTTAGAGTTCCGAGCGGTCACGGGCAAAGCCAGTTGCAGGTCGGTCATTCCCCGGCATGATCTACGCAATGCGGGGCATTGCGTACCTGCAAATCGTCGGCCGGGCTTTCGCCCGCCGGCCGAGCCGGAGCGAGCCTTGCCGCACATGCGGCAAGCCGCTCTCGACTACTGATTCATACTGTCGAAGAAGTCCTCGTTGGTCTTCGAGTTCTTCATCTTGTCGAGCAGGAACTCCATCGAGTCGATCGTGCCCATCTGCATGAGGATGCGGCGCAGCACCCACATCTTGGAGAGCTTGCCCTGATCGACCAGCAACTCTTCCTTGCGCGTGCCGGACTTGCCGACGTCGAGTGCCGGGAAGATGCGCTTGTCGGCGACCTTGCGGTCGAGAACGATTTCCGAGTTACCGGTGCCCTTGAACTCTTCGAAGATGACCTCGTCCATGCGGCTGCCGGTGTCGATCAGCGCGGTCGCGATGATCGAGAGCGAGCCGCCCTCCTCGATGTTGCGGGCGGCACCGAAGAAGCGCTTCGGCCGCTGCAGCGCGTTGGCATCGACGCCGCCGGTCAGCACCTTGCCCGACGACGGCACGACGGTGTTGTAAGCGCGGCCAAGGCGGGTGATCGAATCGAGCAGGATCACGACATCCTTCTTGTGCTCAACCAGGCGCTTGGCCTTTTCGATCACCATCTCGGCGACCTGCACGTGGCGCGTGGCAGGCTCGTCGAAGGTCGAGGAGACAACCTCGCCCTTTACCGAGCGCTGCATGTCGGTGACTTCCTCGGGGCGCTCGTCGATGAGCAGCACGATCAGGAAGACCTCGGGATGATTGTCGGTGATCGCCTTGGCGATGTTCTGCAGCATGACCGTCTTGCCGACGCGCGGCGGCGCGACGATCAGCGTGCGCTGGCCCTTGCCCTGCGGCGAAACGATATCGATGACGCGCGCCGACTTGTCCTTGACGGTCGGGTCGAGCGGATCGAGCGTGAGCTTCTGCTCGGGATAGAGCGGCGTGAGGTTGTCGAAGTTGACGCGGTGGCGCACCGCATCAGGATCGTCGAAATTGACGGCGGTGAGCTTCACCAGCGCGAAATAGCGCTCGCCGTCCTTGGGACCGCGGATTTCGCCTTCGACCGTGTCGCCGGTGCGCAGGCCGAACTTACGAACCTGGTTGGGCGAGATGTAGATGTCGTCGGGGCCGGCGAGATAATTCGCCTCGGGGCTGCGCAGGAAGCCGAAGCCGTCGGGCAGCACCTCGATCGTGCCGAGGCCCATGATCTGCTCACCATTCTCGGCCTGAACCTTGAGGATCGCGAACATCAGATCCTGCTTGCGCAGCGTCGAAGCGCTTTCGATGCCGAGCCCTTCGGCCATTTCGACCAGTTCGGCCGGTTTCTTGTTCTTGAGGTCTTTGAGATGCATTTCGGGCGTCCGGTGCAGGATTTTGTATGGAAAAGGTCTGGCGTCGGCCGGCGCTGAAAACGCGCCACGATGCTGGAGGGAGGATGCCGCCACACGATCGCCGACGAGGCGTCGCGCGTGCTAACATTATCTCGGGAGCTAAGTCCGGCTTAGCGTCAAGTCAAGTCAGAAGGGGCGGACGATCACCAGGATGACGATCAGCGTCACGAGGATCGCGGGGACTTCGTTGATCATCCTCAACGCCTTGCCGGACAAGCGCGGTTTCCCGGCTGCAAGTTTCTTCGCATAACCGACGGCCCAGCCGTGATAGCCGCTGAGGATCACGACCAGCGCCAGCTTGGCATGCAGCCAGCCGAGCCCTTCCACGCCTGAGAACAGACCGGCGTTCGCCGCCAGCATGAGCCCCAGAATCCAGACGATCGCCATCGAGGGATTTAGGATGATCTTGCGCAGCTTGGTCTCACGCTCGACCCACTTCGCTTCCTCGGCCGAATTGCCGAGCGCCTCCTGATGATAGACGAGGTAGCGCGGCAGCAGGAACAGTCCCGCCATCCAGAAGATCACGAAGATGACGTGCGCCGCCTTCGCCCAGAGATAGGCATTGCCGAGGAAATTCATCAGGCGCTCCGTACCAAGGCCAGCAATTGCTCGACATGCGCGATCGGCGTGTCCTGCTGAATGCCGTGGCCAAGGTTGAAGACATGGGGGCGATCCGCGAAGGCGGCAAGGATGCGCGACACCGCGCCTTCGAGCTCCGCGCCGCCGGCGATCAGCGCGAGCGGATCGAGATTGCCCTGCACCGGCAACCCCTCCGGCAGGCTCGCCGCCGCCCAGACGGGATCGACCGTCTCGTCCACGCCGACCGCATCGACACCGGTCTCGCGGGCGTAAGCGGGCAGTTTGCCGCCCGCGCCCTTGGGGAAGCCGATGACCGGCAGGCCGGGCCAGCGGTCACGCAAGGCGGAGACGATCGCGGCATTGGGCGCGATCACCCAGCGTTCGAATTGCGCCGGGGAAAGACTACCGGCCCAGCTGTCGAACAATTGCACCGCCTCGACTCCCGCGGCGGCCTGCGCGGCGAGATAGTCGACGGTCCACGCGATGATCGCGTCGATCAGCGCCTGCATCGCCTGCGTGTCCGCATAAGCGTAGCGGCGGGCCTCGGCCTGCTCGCGGCTGCCTTGCCCGGCGATCATGTAGGTCGCTACCGTCCAGGGAGAGCCGGCAAAGCCGAGGAAGGTAGTCTCTGAGGGCAATGCCGCCTTCACTCGCTCCACGGTGCGGTAGACCGGCTCCAGACGCGCGCGATCGGGCTGCAGCGCGGACAGGGCATGGTCGACCAGCGCCGGCGCCAGGCGCGGCCCCTCGCCCACCCCGAAGCTGAGATCCTGCCCCATCGCCCAGGGCACCATCAGAATGTCGGAGAACAGGATCGCCCCGTCGAAGCCGAAACGACGTATCGGCTGCAAAGTTACCTCCGCCGCCGTTTCGGGATCGGTCGCCAGCGCCAGGAAACCGCCCTTCTCTGCCCGCAGCGCGCGATACTCCGGCAGATAGCGCCCGGCCTGACGCATCAGCCACACCGGCGGGGTCGTCTGCTTCTCGCCGCGCAGGGTCTGCAGGAGCGGCTTAGGAACGGGGGTTTCGCTCGGAATCGGAACTGCCCTTCTACTAATAAGAAGAATCTAAAAAGGATGTTGTAGTGGTTGGCGCGTTGATCGCGGGGCTTATGCGTCCGTCCCGGAAATGCCAACAGCTTGACGTGCGGTCCTTAAGGGATTCCCCGGAGTCGGGTGCGTCGTCCCCGGTATCCACAGGATGTTGACGGAACCGGGCAATGTGCGCGGAATTGTGGGCAAGTCCGACGTTATCGACACGCGCATCCGGCTTTGCGAGGGGGTGCGAGTTGCGCTAGCGCTTGCCCCCATGTTTTCCACAGACCCGTGCCGATAATGCGGCTGCACCTCCATCTGCTGTCGGATTCGACGGGCGAGACGCTGGAGAACATCGCCAAGGCGGCGCTGGCGCAATATGACGACGTCGAGACGATCCGCCACTTCTGGCCGATGATCCGCACCGAGGGGCATCTCGAGCGCATCCTGCAGGAAATCGCGCAGAATCCGGGGCTCGTGCTGTTCACGCTGGTCAACAGCGAGACGCGGCGCAACCTGGAGACGCGGTGCCGTGCGCTCGGCCTGCCCGCGATCGCGCCGCTCGATGCGGTGACGGGAGCGCTGTCGGGGCTGCTCGGGCAGCAGGCGAAGGCGCGGCCCGGGCGGCAGCATGTTCTCGACGCCGCCTATTTCGCGCGCGTCGAGGCGATCCAGTTCACCATCGCGCATGACGACGGGCTCGGCTCCGAGGATTGGGAGGAGGCCGATATCGTACTGGCGGGCGTGTCGCGCTCGTCCAAGACGCCGACCTCGATCTATCTCGCCAATCGCGGCTTCAAGACCGCCAACATCCCGATCGTGGTCGAGAGTCCGCCGCCGCCGGTGCTGTTTTCGCTCAAGCATCCGCTCGTCGTCGGCCTCACGACCAGTGCGGACCGGCTGATCCAAGTGCGCCGCAACCGCCTGCTCTCGCTCAACCAGGCGCCGGAGACCGCCTATGTCGATCAGGAATCGGTGACGCGCGAGGTCGCGTTCGCGCGCCGGATGTTCGCCGACAACGGCTGGCCGGTGATCGACGTGACGCGGCGCTCGATCGAGGAGACGGCGGCGGCGATCATCGCGCTGGTGACGGAAAGGCTGGAGGCATGAGGTTCGTGCTGGCCTCGAAGAGCGCGTCGCGCCGGGCGATGCTGACCGACGCCGGGGTGCCGTTCGAGGCGGTTGCGGCGAATGTCGACGAGGAATCGGCCAAGGAGGGTTTCCGCGCGCAGGGTGTCGCTCCGCGCGATCTTGCCGATGCTCTCGCCGAACTGAAGGCGGTGCGCGGTTCGTCGCGCGACCCGGAGGCGCTGGTGCTGGGCAGCGACTCGCTCGTCGCGCTCGCTGACGGCACCGTCCTCGACAAGCCGGTCTCTCGCGAGGATGCGGCGGCGCATCTGAAAGCGATGTCGGGCGGCGTCCATGACATCTGGAGCGCGGCGGTGATCGCGCATGGCGGCGCGCCGGTCTGGCGTCATGTCGAACGCGCGCGGCTGCATGTACGCCCGCTGTCCTACAGCTTCATCGATCGCTATCTTGATGCCGAGTGGCCCGCGATCGCCGGCTGCGTGGGGTGTTTCAGGATCGAGGGGCCGGGCGTGCAATTGTTCGCGAAGATCGAGGGGAGCCACTTCACCGTGCTCGGCCTGCCGCTGCTCCCGGTGCTCGACTATCTGCGCGTTCGCGGTGTGCTTGAAGGCTGAGATGGTGCCGATCAGTGTGACCTTAGTGTGACTTTCCGGATATCGAATTCATGAGCAAGCCCTTTGCCGAAGTGATCGGCGATCCGATCGCACATTCCAAATCGCCGCTGATTCACAATTTCTGGATCGACGCGCTCGGACTTGAGGCGGACTATCGCCGCGCGCATGTGAAGCCCGAGCAACTGACGGAGTATCTGGCGCAGGCGCGGGCCGATCCCGACTGGCGCGGGTGCAACATTACGATCCCGCACAAGGTCGCGGTGCTCGATCTCGTCGACGATCCCGGCGGCGTGCGCGGGTCCATCGGCGCGATGAACACGATCCTGCGTCAGGGCGACACGGTGATCGGCACCAACACCGATGCTGCCGGCTTCTGGTCGCCGATCGCCGACGCCGATCTGGCGGGCAAGCCGGTGGTGGTGATCGGCGCGGGCGGCGCGGCGCGCGCGGTGCTGTTCGCGCTGGCGCGGGCGGGTGTCGGGCCGGTGACGATCCTCAACCGCAACGTGCTGAAGGCGGCGGCGTTGCTTTCGTCGTTCGGGCTCAAGGGCAAGGCGTTGCCGCTGGCGAGCACCCTCCCCGCCGCCGCGCTCGTCGTCAACACCAGCGCGCTCGGCATGACCGGCCAGCCGCCGCTGGAGATCGACCTGTCGCCGTTGCCCGAGAACGCCATCGTCTACGATATCGTCTACGCGCCGCTGGAGACGCCGCTACTCGCGCAGGCCGATGCGCGCGGGCTAGAGACGGTCGACGGGCTGGAGATGCTGGTCGGCCAGGCGGCGCTGGCGTTCGAACTGTTCTTCGGCGTCGCCCCGCCGCGCGACCGCGACGACGCATTGCGCGATCTGTTGATCGCATGATCAAGATCGGGCTGACCGGATCGATCGGCATGGGCAAGTCGACCGTCGCGGCGATGTTCGCGGCGGCAGGCGTGCCGGTGTTCGATGCCGACGCGGCGGTGCATCTTTTGCAGGGCCCCGACGGCAGACTCGTCGCGGCGATCGAGGCGGCATTTCCTGGCACGACGGGTCCGGGCGGCGTCGACCGGCAGGCGCTGGGCAAGGCGGTGCTGGGAGACGATGCCGCGATGAAGCGGCTGGAGGCGATCGTGCATCCGGCGGTCGGCGCGGAGCGTCGTGCCTTTCTCGAACGCCATGCCGATGCGCCGGTCATCGTCTTCGACGTGCCGCTGCTGTTCGAAACCGGCGGCGAGCGCGGGGTGGACAAGATCGTCGTCGTCTCCGCCCCGCCCGAGGTGCAGCGCGCGCGCGTCCTCACCCGGCCGGGCATGAGCGCGGAGAAATTCGACGCCATCCTCGCCCGGCAGATGCCCAATGACGCCAAGGCGGCGCGCGCTGATTTCGTGATCCCGACCGGCGGTTCGATTGCCGAAACCGAGGCCGCGGTCGCTGCGGTGATCGCTTGCCTCACGACTCCGGAAGCCCGATAATCGCACGATGCGCGAGATCATCTTCGATACCGAAACCACCGGCTTCAGCTTCAAGGACGGCGACCGCATGGTCGAGATCGGCTGCGTCGAACTGGTCAACAAGGTCGAGACCGGGCGCACCTTCCACGCCTATTTCCATCCCGAGCGGACGATGCCGCCCGAGGCGCAGCGCGTTCACGGCCTCAGCGACGCCTTCCTCTCCGACAAGCCGCTTTTCGGCGCGTCGGCGCAAGACCTGCTCGACTTCCTCGGCGATGCGCCGCTGGTCGCGCACAATGCCGGCTTCGACTTCGGTTTCCTCAACGGCGAGCTCGGCCGCTGCGGCCATCTTCCGGTCGGGATGCACCGTATGGTCGACACGATCGTGCTGGCGCGCGCGAAGCATCCTGGTGCCAAGCACAGCCTCGATGCGCTGTGTTCGCGCTACGGCATCGATCGCAGCGCACGCACGTTTCACGGCGCGCTCCTCGATGCGCAGTTGCTGTCGCAGGTCTATGTCGAGCTGACCGGCGGGCGGCAGATCGGACTCGGCCTGGTCGCCGAACGCGTTGAAACGGTGGTGACGACGGTCGAACGGGTGTCGGCGCCGATCGTGGTGCGCCCCGCGCGCAGTTTCGCCCCCAGCGAGGAAGAGCGCGAGCGCCACGCCGCGTTCCTCAAGACTGTAACGAATCCTCTCTGGGCCGAAGCCTCCGCTTGACCTCCCCATAGCGAGGGGCCTAGCCTCAAGGGCCGCTCTCTAAAGGAGACTGCGCTATGGATATCCGGGTTTCGGGCCATCAGGTCGCCACCGGCGACGCTCTCAAGCTCCGTGTCGATGAACGCTTGCAAGGCATCGCCACCAAATATTTTGCCCGCGCGATATCGGCGCAGGTTACGTTCGGCAAAGGCCCGCACGACAATGGGTTCACCTGCGATATCGTCGCGCATGTCATGCAGGGGCTGGTGCTGAAGGGCACTAACACCGGCATGGACGCCAACGGTGCCTTCGACGGCGTCGCCGACAAGATCGAGAAGCAGCTGCGGCGCTATATGAGCCGCCTCAAGGACCGCCATTCGGCCAACGGCAACGGCGCCGCGGCAGAGGGCGATGCAGGCGTGATCGACAACGCGGGCTATACCGTTTTCCAGGATCACGAGGAGGAGGTCGAAAGCGACTTCCCGCTCATCATCGCCGAAACGCGAGTCGATGTGCCGGACGCTTCGGTGTCGGACGCGGTGATGATGCTGGATCTGCGCAACACCACCGCCCTTCTCTTCCGCAATGCCGGATCGGGCGCGTATAATATGGTCTATCGGCGGGGAGACGGTACGATCGGATGGGTGGAGCCCCACCGCGCCTAATAGCCCAGCGCGAGCTATCGCTCGGCTTCATTCAGGATTATGCGCGTCGCCGCGACTCCACGCGGCGACTCAGGGATCAAAATGTCCGACCTCAGCGATCTGCTGCTTCCAGATGCCGTCCTGTCCCGCGTCGCCGCCTCCGCCAAGAAGCCGCTTTTCCAGCAGATCGGCGCGACGGCCGCGAACGTCTACGGACTCGACGCGGCGGTGGTGAGCGAGGCGCTCGCCGCGCGCGAGAAGCTCGGCTCAACCGGCTTTGGCGGCGGTGTCGCCACGCCGCACGGCAAGATCGCTGGATTGCCGCGCGTGATGGGCGTGTTCGCGACGCTGGCGCAACCGATCGAGTTCGACGCGGTCGATGATCTTCCCGTCGACCTGGTCTTCGCACTGCTCTCGCCGGTGGAGGCGGGGTCCGCGCATCTGAAGGCACTTGCGCAGGTTTCGCGCGCTCTGCGGGATCGCAATTTCCTCGCAAAGCTGCGGGGTACGGGCTCGCCCGACGCCCTTTTCGCCCTGTTTTCCGCAGACGAGAATCGTGACGCTGCCTGAACAGCCCGCGGCGCAGGGGGAAGCTGCGCACTTCCGTGCGCTGGAGCATCTCTATGCGGCTGCGCCGATCAACCGCCTGTTCGATTCGGCGCTGGAAATCCCCGAAGCCGGCTTTGCGCGGATTCGCTTCAGGATCGACGAACGCTATTTTCACGCCGGCGGCGCGGCGCATGGCACGAGCTATTTCAAGATGCTCGACGATGCGGCCTTTTATGCCGCCAACAGCCTCGTCACCGATCGCTTTCTGCTGACGACCGCGTTCAACCTGCTGCTGACGAAGCCGTTGCGTGCCGGGCCAGTCACCGCCGAGGGGCGCTGGGTGAGTGGACAGCGGCGCGTGTTCGTCGCCGAGGCGCGACTGATCGACGCGGAGGGCGAGGAGGCAGCGCGCGGAACGGGAACGTTCATGCGCTCGCGCATCGCATTGGCGGGATTGCCCGGTTACGCGCCACAGGCATGAGCGACCGGCTGCCGACGGGCGTTCTGGTTGGCGCGTTGCTGCGGCGCGCGAACGATGCCGGTGGCATGGCGATGGTGCTTGCCCGGGGTGACGACCAAGCGGGATCGATGTTGCTGATCCTGCGCGAGAAATGGGCATTCGTGGGCATGGCGGAGCCGGGTCGCAATCTCGACGGAGCGGCGATCCTTACGCGCGTTGGGCCGGACGAATCGGCTGATGCGCCGACGATCGACGACTATTGGAAACGCCGCCGCGCGCGCGACCCTGATCTGTGGGTGATCGAACTCGACATCCCGTCTGCAGAACGATTCGCCGCAGAAACAATATTTGGTGGTTGACCCGAACCGGCCATACCAGCAGACGCGCGCGGTCTTTATCGCGTTGTGCCAGTCGAGGTGCGATCTCGTTGGTTACGCAGTCGGGGGTTGTCCGTTCTACATGCTGCTGAGGTAGCCTGTCGTCTCGCGCACCACCGCATTTTAGTCGGTTGAATGTCGTTTTTCGAACGTGTCGCAACGGTTGCGACGATTACTCTCGGCCTTCTGGCCTCTGCCGGCGCGAGCACGCCGGGCTTCGCCAAGGAACTGGATCGGACTGCAAACGCAGCAACTGTTCAGATCGTTCCCCAGGCCACTGAAATTCCTTCCGTTCCCGCCGAAAAGCCTGCCGTCGCCGAGATTGCGACCGGTGATGGCGATGACACCGAAGATTATGATTCCTTGCAGCAGGCAATCGCCGCGCATCAGGATCGTACCGGACAGAGCGACGAACTCACCTGCCTTGCCGGAGCGATCTACTTCGAAGCCAAGGGCGAACCGCTGAGCGGGCAGCTCGCGGTCGGCGAAGTGATCCTCAACCGCACGAAGTCCGGTCGCTTCCCGCGCTCGGTCTGCTCGGTGGTGACGCAGCCCGGCCAGTTCGCCTTCGTGCGCGGCGGCCAGGTGCCCGCGATCGCACCGAACAGCCAGTATCGCACCGCCCTGGCGGTCGCCCGCGTCGCGCTGGCCGATGCGTGGGACAGCCCGGCGCCCGACGCGCTCTATTTCCATGCGCGTCGCGTCGCGCCGAAATGGGGCCGCGCTACCGTCGCCGCGATCGGCAATCACGTTTTCTATCGTTGAGCATTGCCGGGAACGGGTTTGACCTGTTCGCATAATGTTCTATTATTCGGGGGATGAGCCTGTCGTCCCCCGTTTCCTGTGCCGATCCGGCGTTAGCGCCGCTGTGCGCGGCCGAGGTCGCGCGCGGCACGATGCGGATGTTGCTGCGCCACGATCTTGTCGCGATCGGCGAAGTGCCGCTCGATGGCGGCCGCCGCGCCGATCTCATGGCGCTCGATTCGCGCGGAAATGTCGTCATCGTCGAGATCAAGGTGTCGCGCGCCGATATGCTCGGCGATGCGAAATGGACCGATTATCTCGCCTGTTGCGATCGCTTCTATTGGGCGGTGCCGGCCGGGTTCGATTTCTCGCCGTTGCACGGGGAGGCGTTTCTGCCGGCGCGGACCGGCATCATCGTCGCCGATCGCTATGACGCCGCGATCGTGCGCGAGGCGCATACCGAGCCGCTTTCGGCGGCGGTGCGCAAGCGCGTGACCTTGGGCTTCGGCCGACGCGCGGCGCGAAGGCTGACGGCGCTGATCGACCCCGAGGCCGAAGCGCTGAGTTAGAGCTTGGGCCCGGAGACCGCGCGGCGCGGCTTCTTGGGCGTCTCCTCTATCAGCTTGGCGATCGCGGGTGAGCGCACGTCCTGCTTGGCATAGTCGCGCGCCGACATGCCCGCGAGCATGTCGGCCTGATCGGGATCGGCACCGAGCGACAGCAGGATGCGCACCATCGACAGATCGCGTTTCTGCACGGCGCGGATCAGCGGGGTCTCGCCGCTTGAATTGGCGAGATTGACGTTCGCCCCGCCCTTCTGAAGGATCTCGATGATGTCGCCGCGGCCATTGCCCGCCGCGATCAGCATCGCCGTGTCGCCCTTGCCGTCGCGCAGATTGGTGTCGGCGCCGTTCGCGATCAGATAATTGAGATAGGCGACGTCGTTGCGCCGGGTGACGATATGAATCGCGCCCTCCCCGTTGCCGCGATCGCGCGTATTGACGATCTGCGAGCCGGGTTTCGACAGCGTGGCGATCACCTCGTCGTTCTTCGAGTCGCGGATCGCCTGCAGGAATTTGTAGCCCTCCGACTGGCCGAGCTGTGCGGTGGCCGGAGCCGCGCCGAGTGCGAGGAGGAGGGCGATGGTGATGGGAAAGGTACGAGCAATCATCTGGAAGTAGCGCCCCTTTGCCTTGGTCTGGCTTGCTTGTGTGGCGCTATCAGATCATGGCTGGCAACACCATGAACGAGATTTCGCGCGCCCGATTTGCGCCGCTTGCCGCTTTACTGATCGCCCTGCTTCCGCTCGCCTGTTCGCCCGGCGCTCCGCCCGAGCGGCCGCCGCTGGAAGGGGCGACGATCGGCGGGCCGTTCGCGCTGACCGACCAGAACGGCCGCGCCGTGACCGATGCGAGTTTCGCCGGCAAATACCGTGTCATGTATTTCGGCTACACCTTCTGCCCCGATGTCTGCCCGATCGATATGCAGGTGCTGGGCGCGGGCCTGCGCCAGTTCGAGGCGAAGGATCCTGCGCGCGGCGCCAAGGTGGTGCCGGTGTTCATAACGGTCGATCCCGCGCGGGACACGCCGGCGGTCCTCAAGGAGTATGTGAAGGCGTTTCATCCGCGCATGGTCGGCCTGACCGGCTCGGCGGCGGCGGTCGACAAGGCCGCGAGCGCGTACAAGGTGATCTACAGGAAGGGGGAAACCACGCCCGGTGGCGGCTACCTCGTCGAGCATAGTCGCATCGCCTATCTGATGGACCCGGCGGGCAAGCCGCTGGCGCTGTTGCCGGTCGACGAGAATCCCGATGCCGTCGCGCGCGAACTGGCGCGCTGGACGCGATGAGCGCGCGCTTCTGGGAAGATACGCCGATCGAGAAGCTCGACCGTGCGCAGTGGGAGGCGCTGTGCGACGGTTGCGGCAAATGCTGCATCCACAAGCTGGAGGATGAGGAAACCGGCGAGTTGTTCCCGACCAACGTGTCGTGCCGCCTGCTCGACCGGGCGACGGCGCTCTGTTCCGACTACAAGCACCGCCATGCCTTCGTCAGCGACTGCGTGCGGCTCGACCGCAACAATGTCCACGGGATCGAGTGGCTACCCTCGACCTGCGCGTACCGCCTGCGCGCCGAGGACCGGCAATTGCCCGAATGGCATTATCTGGTGTGCGGCGACCGCGAGGCGGTACACCGCGCGGGGCAATCGGTGCGCGGCTGGACGATATCGGAGGATGATGCCGGCGAGCTGGAGCATCACATCGTCGAGCGGGAGTTGTGAGCGAAGACATCGAGGTCGTCCGCAATGCCCGCGCGCGCAAGGCGCGGCTGTCGGTCGATCCGGTGAGCGGGCGGGTGCGGCTCACGCTGCCGCCGCGCGCGGCGTTGAAGAAGGCGCTGCTCTGGGCGGCGGAGCATCAGCCCTGGATCGAGGCGCAGCGGGCGCGCCTGCCGCAGCCTAAGCCGTTCGCGCCGGGGGCGGTGATCCCGATCGGCGATGCGCAGGTCACGATCGACTGGGACGCCGCGCGGCCGCGCAAGGTGGCGCTGATGGGCGACCGGCTCGTGTGTGGCGGACCGGCCGAGGGCCTGTCGCGGCGGATCGAACTCTGGCTGCGGCGCGCGGCACTGGATTTGCTGAGCGAGGAAACCATCGCCTGCGCAGACCGCGCCGGGGTTACGGTCGCGGGCGTATCGGTCGGCGATCCCAAGGGCCGCTGGGGGAGCTGCGCGTCGAGCGGGGCGATCCGGTATAGCTGGCGGTTGCTGCTGGCACCGGTTTTCGTGCGGCGATCGACGGTCGCGCACGAGGTCGCGCATCGTGTGCATATGAACCACGGCCCCGCCTTTCATGCGCTGGCGGCGGAGTTGGACGAGAATGATCCGGCGGCATCGCGCGCGTGGCTGCGCCGCAACGGCGCGGCTCTGCACTGGATCGGGCGGACAGAGCACGCGAGAGTTAGACCTGGGTTGACAGATTGACACCTGAATCGAAACTGTAAGGGTCGATCGTTTCCAAATTTGTACCGATCGGGTGCGAAAGGTCACATTAAAGTCACACTGATCCGCACCTGTGGCCAGCCGGCGCGGGATCGACGAGCGGGTGTCGGGCACCGACGATGGGAAAGAGCGACCGCGAGAATACGCTTAGCACCGGCTGTAGGACAGCGCGATTTTCCGGGGACGCGCTTTAAGGATTCGCGCGCGGCTGATTGCGATCGGGCAACGGCGTCGGCGCTGCGCCGGGACGGTCGCGCGGCGTGACCGGCCGCCCCGCCGATGGCGGGTTGCTATCGCGGCCGGTCATGCGGTCGATCCAGCTCTGGTCGAGCTTTTCCGGCTTGGGCCGTGGCGTTTCGTCGGGCGCGACGGTGCCGTCGCCGATCGGATTGCCGTCGGGATCGACGCGCTGGCCGCGGTCGCTCGCCTGCGGCACGCCGCCATCGCCGGCGGGGTTGCCGTCGGGATCGACGAACACGCCGTTGTCGGGCCCGCCGAAATAGGATTCCTCATCCGGTTCGACCTGCCAGTCTGGTAGCGTCACCTTGGTGTCGAACTGTTCGACCGGGCGCTTGGCGACGGCTACTGCCATGAAATCATGGAAGGCGCGCGCCGGGGCGGTGCCGCCGTGCAGGCCGGGGATCGGCTTGGCGTCGTCGCGGCCCATCCACACGCCGGTGGTCAGCCCGCTGGAGAAGCCCAGGAACCAGCCGTCCTTGGTCGAGGTGGTCGTGCCGGTCTTGCCCGCGACGGGACGGCCGATCTGCGCGGCCTTGCCGGTGCCGGTCGCGACCGCGGTCTGCAACAGATCGGTCATCTGCGCGGCGACATAGGGCGCGACGAGGACGTGGCTGGTATCGACCGTCTGCGAATAGATCGTCTCGCCGCCGGCCGTCACCTTGGTGATGCCGTAGGGGGTGACGGCGACGCCCTTGTTGCCGACGCTGGCAAAGGCGCGCGTCATGTCGATCAGCCGCACGTCGGAGGTGCCGAGCACCATCGACGGATGCGTGTTGACGGGCGTGGTGATGCCGAAGCGCTTCGCCATGTCCGCAACGGTCGCGAAGCCGACCTCCTGCCCCAGCTTCGCCGCGACGGTGTTGAGCGAGAAGGCGAAGGCGGTGCGCAAGGAGACCGCGCCGGAATTGCGCCGCGAATCGTTGCGCGGGCTCCAGCCGTCGATCGTCACCGGCTCGTCGACGATCGAATCGTCGGGCTTGTGACCGGCTTCGAGCGCGGCGAGATAGACGAACAGCTTGAACGAGGAGCCCGGCTGGCGGACGGCGGTCGTCGCGCGGTTGTAGTTGGATGAAACATAGTCCGTCCCGCCCACCATCGCGCGCACCGCGCCGTCGCGGTCGATGGCGACGAGCGCGCCCTGTGCGCCGTTGGGGGCGTTGGCGCGCACGGCGGTATCGGCGGCGCGCTGCATGCCGAGATCGAGCGTCGTCCACACTTCGAGCGGGCGGTTGGGTTCGTCGATCAGCATTTCGAGCTGGGGCAGTGCCCAGTCGGTGAAATAGCGCACGCTGTTCTGCTTGGGTTCGGGCGCGAGCGTCACCGCCTTGGGATTGGCGCTGGCGGCTTCCTCCGGCGTGATCGCGCCGGTTTCGCGCATCAGCCCGATGACCACGCCGGCGCGACCGATCGCCGCCTCTGCATCGGCAGTGGGCGAGTAGACCGAGGGCGCCTTGACGAGGCCGGCGATGACGGCGGCCTCGGCCAGCGAGAGGTGATCGGCGCCGTGGCCGAAGAATTTGCGGCTCGCGGCATCGACGCCGTAGGCGCCGCCGCCGAAATAGACCTTGTTGAGGTACAGTTCGAGGATCTGATCCTTGCTGAACTTGCGTTCGAGCGCGAGCGCGATGATCGCCTCGCGCGCCTTGCGGCCCCAGTTGACGCGGTTCGACAGGAAGATCGTGCGGGCGACCTGCTGCGTGATCGTGGACGCGCCCTGCTGGCGCTTGCCCTTGCCGCGGTTGACGATGCCGAGCTCGACCGCGCGCGCGAGACCGATCGGATCGATGCCGGGATGCGAGCGGAAGCGGCGATCCTCGACCGAGACCATCGCGTCGCGCATCACCTGCGGGATGCGATCGTAGGACAGCCAGTCGCCGTAGCTTGGGCCCAGCGAGACGATGACGGTGCCATCGGCGGCGTGGACGCGGATCATCTGGCCGTTGGGCGAGGATTTTAGCTGATCGTAGCTCGGCAGTTGCGCCATCGTCAGATAGACGGTGGTGGCGAGCGCGATGAAGGCGACCGCGCCGAGGCCGAGGCAGATCTGCAGCGCGAGGACGAGCCGCCTGCGCCAGCGCGGCTTGGACGACGCCGTCGATGCAGACCGGGACGACCGGGAAGAGGGCTTGGAGGATCGGGCCATGCGCTAGGCGTTTGCGGATACGCGGTTAACCGCGCCCGAACAAGCGTTCAGCATGTCGAGAAACCAAGGAGATTCAGCTGCGCGGTTTGAAATCGAGGCTGAGCGAATTCATGCAATAGCGCAGGCCCGTCGGCGGCGGGCCATCCGGGAAGACGTGGCCGAGATGGCCGTCGCACACCGCGCAGCGCGCCTCGGTGCGGGTCATGCCGTGGCTGGTGTCGCTGTGTTCGACCACCACCTCCGCGCTGATCGGCTGGGTGAAGCTGGGCCAGCCCGAGCCCGAATCATATTTGTCGGCACTGTCGAACAAGGGCGTCGCGCAACCGCCGCAGCGATAGATGCCGTCGGCCTTGTTGTCGTTGTAGCGGCCGGTAAAGGCGCGTTCCGTCCCCGCCTCACGCAGGACGTGATACGCCTCCGGGCTCAGCCGCTTGCGCCATTCGGCTTCGGAGAGGGTGAGATGTTCCATATGCGTGCGCTTCCCCTGGGGGCCCCGAGTCCGGGGCCCGAGTCCGTCAAGACGCTAGCACGCGATGCGCCGCACGTCGTGATCTCGATCAAGCCGAACGCGCATCGGGCGATATGGTTCTGGGGGCGATATGATTTTTGGAGGGCATCGCGGCGCCGACCGGCGCCGCGTGCTCTTCTTTCTGGTGCGGCCGAGAAGACTCGAACTTCCACGGGCTTTCGCCCACAACGACCTCAACGTTGCGCGTCTACCAGTTCCGCCACGGCCGCACATGAAACACCGCCGGTACTTGGGCCCGGCAGCTGGTAGGGGAGCGCCCCTAGCAAAGCGGATCGCGGCTTGCAACCGCTTCCGCAAGCGGCGCGATCAGTTCTTCGCTTCGCCGGAAAAGCTCAGCACCAGCCGCTTGGCGTTGACGGGCACGTCGAGCTTGGCGCTGTTGAAGGCGACCTGGCCGCGCGGCGGCAGGACCATCGCGTCGGGGCGGATCATCCAGCTGTAGACGAGGCGGCCCTGTTCGTCGCGCAGCTCGGCGCGGATGTCGGGCACCTGCTGACGGGTGTCGGTCGGATTGACGACGTTGCCGCTGATCGCGAAAATCTCGCTGCCGTTGTCGAGATCGTGGTGATCGATCGGCTTGCTGACGATCTTGAGCGGGGTTTCCGGCGTGCCCATCGGCAGGCCGAGCTGGAAGGCGAGGCCCGGCGCGCCCGAATAGAGCACGCCCGCCGCCGCGATCAGCATGACGAGGCCGGCCGCGATCGCCGCGATCGTCCAGCGGCGCGCAGGGTTGCGGCGCGGGCGGAACGGCGGCTGGTGGGCGAAGGCGTCGAAATCGTCGGCCACGCCGTCAGGCTCGCGCGGGCTTTCCGCATAGGCCGGTTCGGGTGCGGCGGAGGGAGGCGGGGCCGGGGCCGGTTCGGCGGCGCGCGCGACGAGATCGAGCACCTCCGGTCCTTCCTGGAACCAGCTATGCTTGCAACTGGCGCAGCGCACGGTGCGGCCGTCCACACCGATCGCCGTGTCGGGGACCAAATAGCGTGTCCGGCATTCGGGGCATTCGAGGATCATGACGTCACGCGGTTTTCCGAGGATGCGGATCGTCGCAATCTCGCCGGAGAATCTAAGCACCGCCTCGCCGAACTGGCAAGTGTTTCGCGCTGAAACCCCGCGTGGGCCGGGCGATGCTTGAAGCAACACGGCGGATCGTGCGATGGCGGCACCCGGGGCAAGACAAGCGAGGCGAGCGGCACACGCCGGATCATGGCGAATATCGTCCAGTTCGAGAATGTCGGCCTGCGCTATGGTCATGGCGAGGAAACCTTGTCCGACGTCAGCTTCACGCTGGCGGGCGGCGCATTCTATTTCCTCACCGGCGCGAGCGGGGCGGGCAAGACATCGCTGCTCAAGCTGCTGTATCTGGCGCAGCGGCCGACGCGCGGGGCGATCCGGCTGTTCGGCGAGGATGCGGTGACGCTGCCGCGCGGACGCCTGCCGGGGTTCCGCCGGCGGATCGGCGTGGTGTTCCAGGATTTCCGGCTGGTGCCCCACCTCTCCTCGTTCGACAATATCGCGCTGCCCTTGCGCGTATCCGGCGTGCCCGAGGGCGATATCGAGGCGCCGGTGCGCGAGATGCTGGCCTGGGTCGGGCTGGAGGGCAAGGCGGATGCGCGCCCACCGACGCTGTCGGGCGGCGAGCAGCAGCGCGTCGCGATCGCGCGGGCGGTGATCGGCCGGCCCGAGATTCTCGTCGCGGACGAGCCGACCGGCAACGTCGACCCCGACATGGCCGAGCGGCTGCTGCATCTGTTCGAATCGCTCAACCGGCTGGGGACGACCGTTGTCGTCGCGACGCACGATTTTCACCTGCTCGGGCGAATCCCGGATGCGCACATGATGCGGCTCGACAAGGGGCGGCTGCACGATCCGACCGGATCGCTGCGGCATCCCGCGAGCGGCCGATGAGCGTGCGGCTGGTAACGGCGGCGGCCGATCGCCGTCTGCTCGACGAGAAGGGCGGCGCGCGCGCCATGACCTGGATCATGGCGATCATGCTGTTCCTGACCGTGCTGGCGGCGGCGCTGGGGCTGGCGACGCTGGCGGCGACGAGCGTGCTCAACCGCCAGCTTGCCGGGCGGCTGACCGTGCAGATCGTCGAGCCCGCGGCGGACGCGCGCGCCGTGCAGACCGAGAAGGTGCTGGCGGCGCTGCGCGCATCGCCGGATGTGCGCCAGATCAACGCGGTCGACCGCGCCGAGCTGAGCGCGCTGTTGCGCCCGTGGCTGGGCGCGGACGGCGCCGATCCCGAATTGCCGATCCCGGCGATGGTCGACGTCGACCTCAACAATGGCAGCGATGCGGTGGTGGCGAAGGTGGCGGCGATCGCGCGCGCGGCGGCACCCTCGGCACGGATCGACCGGCACGAAAGCTGGATGTCGCCGGTGAGCAGCTTCATGGGGCTCGTCACCTGGCTGGCGGCGGCGCTCGTCGCGCTGATGGCGGCGGCGACCGCGGCGGTGGTGATCCTCGCCGCGCGCGCCAGCCTTGAAACGCACCGCGAGACGATCGAGGTGCTGCACATGCTGGGATCGACCGACATGCAGCTCGCGCGGCTGTTCCAGCGGCGGATCGCGCTCGACACGATCTTCGGCGGGGCGATCGGCGCGGTGCTGGCGGCGATCGTGGTGGTGACGATGGGCTATCAGCTCGCCGCGCTCGGTTCGGACCTGATCGGCGGGCTGGCGCTGGGGGTGCGCGACTGGGCGGTGCTGGCGATGCTGCCGATCGCCTTTGCGCTGCTGGCGACCCTGGCGGCGCGGTTCGCGGTGCTCGGCGCGCTCAGGCGCATCCTGTGAGGTTCATCCTTCGCCTCGTGATCCTGCTCGTGGTGCTGTGGGCGGGGGGATTCGGCATTTTCGTGGCGACGATGCCGGGGCCGCTCGAAGGGGCCGAGACCGACGCGATCGTCGTGCCGACCGGCGGCGCGGGGCGGATCGACCGCGGGCTGAAGCTGATCGCGCAGCACGCCGCCAAGCGCATGCTGGTGACGGGCGTGGCCCCGGCGGTGCGGCCCGCCGAGCTTGCCGCGCAATATCGCGGTTATTCCAAGGTGTTCGCGTGCTGCGTCGATCTCGGCCACGACGCGGTCGATACGCGCTCCAACGCCGACGAGACGGCGGCGTGGCTGAAGGAACATGGTTATAAGTCGGTGCGGCTGGTGACATCCGACTGGCATCTGGCGCGCGCGCGGCTGGAGCTGGTCAATGCGCTCGGCAGCGATGTTACGGTGGTGGGCGACGGCGTTGCGACCCGGCCCAAGTTCCTGACCCTGCTGAGCGAATACAACAAGCTGATCGTGCGGCGCGTGGCGATCCTGTCGGGCGGACTGTGGTGATCTTCCTGCGCAACCTGCTGTTCTGGATCGTATTCTACGGCGGATCGGTGCCGATGGTGCTGGTGTCGCCGCTGGCGGCGCTGTTCGGCAAGCGCGCGATGATCGCTTATGCCGGCGCGTGGGTGTGGCTGCATGGCTGGGCGACGCGGGCGATCCTGGGCATCCATGTCCGCGTCGAGGGGCATGTGCCGCAGGGTGCGCCGGTGCTCTATGCCGCCAAGCACCAGGCGATGTTCGAGACGATGGAGCTGGCGCGGCTGCTCGGCCGGCCGGCGGTGGTGATGAAGCAGGAACTCGCCGCGATCCCGGTCTGGGGATGGGCGGCGCGGCGCTACGGCGTGATCGTGATCGATCGCGGGGCTTCGGCGGGGGCGCTGCGGCAGATGCTGCGCGATGCGCAAGACGAGCTGGGCGAAGGTCGCTCGATCCTGTTCTTCCCGGAAGGAACGCGCGTCGCCCCGGGCGAGCAGCCGCCGCTCAAGTCCGGCTTCGCGGGGCTCTATCAGTTGCTGAAAGTGCCGGTCGTGCCGGTCGCGCTCGACAGCGGTGTGGTGTGGCCGCGCAAGGGGCTGAAGCGGCCGGGCGTGGTGACGTTCCGCTTCGGCGAGACGATTCCGCCGGGCCTGCCGCGCAAGGAGGCCGAGGCGAAGGTGCATGCGGCGATAAACGCGCTCGAAAGCTGATACCTATTCGTGCGTGCGGCCGAAGTCCGGGGCGGGATCGTCCTGGCCCTGGTCGATGATCGAGCGGCGGACGGCGCGGGTGCGGGTGAAGAGGTCGAACAATTCGTCGCCCTTGCCCCATCGGATCGCGCGCTGCAGCGCCGAGAGATCCTCCGAGAAGCGTTGCAGCATGTCGAGCACCGCCTCGCGATTGGCGAGGAACACGTCGCGCCACATCGTGGGATCGGAAGCGGCGATGCGGGTGAAGTCGCGGAAGCCGCCTGCCGAGAATTTGATGACCTCGGACTGAGTGACTTCCTCCATGTCCGACGCGGTGCCCACGATGGTGTAGGCGATGAGGTGCGGCAGGTGGCTGGTGATGGCAAGGACGCGGTCGTGATGATCGGGCGCCATCGTCTCGACCTCGGCACCCAGCCGCCGCCAGAATTCGCTGACGCGCGCCACCGCAAAATCGGGGGCGCCCTCGGGCGGGGTGACGATGCACCAGCGGCCATGGAACAGGCTCGCGAAGCCGCTTTCCGGGCCGCTGTTCTCGGTGCCGGCGACGGGGTGAGCGGGGATGATCGTCGCGCCGGGCAGCGCCTCGGTCAGCGCGCGGACGACATCGGCCTTGCACGAGCCCACGTCGCTGACGATCGCGTCGGCGGGCAGATCCTCTGCGATCGCCGCCGCCGCGTCGCCCATCGCGCCCACCGGCACGCAGAATATGACGAGATCGGCGTCGATCACGCTCGCGCCCGGCGTGTCGGTGACGTCGTCGAACAATTGGATGCGCGTCGCGGTTTCGCGGACGTCGGCATCAGCGTCGTATCCGGTCAGCCGCGCGCCTGGCATCGACGCACGCACCGCGCGCGCGATCGAGGAGCCGATCAGGCCGATGCCGATGATGGTGACGCGCGCGAAGGGAAGCATCGGCGCGCGGTGCCCCAAGCGCCCGCGCAACGCAAGCTGGCGCGGCGTTGCGTGGATGCTACACTAGCTGATCGGGGGCCATCGAGGGGCGGTATCGATGCGGGGCGGCGGGATCATCTGGGATGCGCTGGCGGCGGCGCGGCGGCTCAACCTCGCAGCGAACGGTGACGCCATGCCGGTCGTGGGGGCACCGGGGGCGACGCGGCGCGCGGTGCTGACGGCGCTGGGCGCGGCGGGCGTCGCTGCGGCGCTGCCACGCAAAGCGCGCGGGCAGGGGATCGCGCCGGGTCCGGTGGCGATCGTCGGCGGCGGGATCGCGGGCCTCTCGGCACTCTGGACGTTGACGCAGGCGGGGATCGACGCGCGGCTCTACGAAGCGCGGCCGCGGATGGGCGGGCGGATATGGACCGCGCGGCCGGCGAAGGCACCGGCGATCGAGATGGGCGGGCAGCTCGTCAACGACGACCATGCCGACATGCACGCGCTGACCAAGGCGTTCGGCATCGCGCTGATCGATCGCAAGGCGGGCGCGCATCGCACCATGATCCTGGCCGGGGGCAAGGCGTTGCCGGATGCGCGGCTGGTGGCCGGGCTGCGCGGAATCGCCGCGCAGATCGATGCGGATTCGCAGCGGCTGGACAAGGATTATGCGGCCATCGCGGCGGAACTGGATGCGATGTCGTTCACCGGCTATCTCGACAAGCATGCGCGGCTGATGCCCGCGCCGTGGGTGCGCGCGCTGATGGAGCAGACCGCGCGCACCGAATATGGCTGCGAGCCGGACGAGGCCTCTGCGATCGAACTGGTGTTCAATCTGCCCTCGGTCGACGGGCGCCGCGTCGAGGTGCTGAGCAACAGCGACGAACGCTATCTGATCGCGGGCGGCAGCGGCGCGCTGATCGACGCGATGGCGGAGAGGTTGCGGAACCGCATCACGACTGGCGCCAAGGTCGCGCGGATCGACCCTTTCGGCGGCGGCGTGCGGCTGGTGTTCGCGGACGGGCGGACGACGGATGCATCGGACGTGATCGTGGCGACGCCTGCGGGGATCACGCGCGCGATCGATTTCCGCGTCGCGCTGCCGCCGTTGTGGACGCGCTTCATCGCCGAGGTCGGGCTCGGCAAGTGCGAGAAGGTGCAGGCGGTGATGGCGGCGCGGCCGTGGGAGGCGTCGGTCGGGCGCGGCGGCGAATTGTGGGAGACGCGCGCGGCGCCGATGGCGCTGGGCTGGGATGCGGGCATCCGGCCCGGCACGGGGCCGGGGAGCATATGGACCTGGTTCCTGGGCGGGCAGCAGGTCAATGATGCGGCGGGGCAGACGGGACATATGCTCGCCAGGCGCTTTGCCGCGCAGGTCGAGCGGGCGATACCCGGCATGGCGGCAGCGACGCGCGAGGGCCGGCGCACCAACTGGTGCGGAGACCCGATGACGATGGGTGCGTATGTCAATTTCCGGCCGGGGCAGCTCACCACTTTCGGCGGGCTGATCTGGAGCGAGAGCGACGGCGTCGCCTCGTCGCCGCTCGGCGCGGGGCCGGTGCATTTCGCGGGCGAGCATCTGTCGGATGCCTATCCGGGCTATATGAACGGCGGCGCGCAGACCGGGCGGTTGGCGGCGCAGACGGTGATCGCTGCGCGCGTGCCGGCGCGCAGATTTGGATAGAAGGGTTCACGCGGAGGCGCGAAGGCGCGGAGAAGAGGGGGTTCGCGCAGAGGGTGCAGAGGCGCAGAGAGGCTTCGCGCCGCAGGCGGGCGCACGGCGAAACGGCCTCGGCTGATGCTGTTGTTCCGAAATCCTTGAGTTGAAACCGTCGCCATCCTAACGCGGCCGGCCATGACCGACGATGCGCGCTTCGGGCTTGCCCGCCATGTCACTCTGCCGGGGCCGCTCAGGCTCGACGGCGGGGTGCTCCTGTCGCCGGTCGATATCGCTTATGAAACCTATGGCACGCTCAATGCCGATGCCAGCAATGCGGTGCTGATCTGCCATGCGCTGACGGGGGATCACCATGTCGCCAGCCCGCATCCGGTGACGGGCAAGCCCGGCTGGTGGACGCGGATGGTGGGGGAGGGGAAACCGGTCGATCCGGCACGGCACTTCATCGTCTGTTCGAACGTGATCGGCAGCTGCATGGGATCGTCGGGGCCGGCGACGGTCAATCCGGCGACGGGCCAGCCGTGGGGGATGAGCTTTCCGGTTCTCACCATCCGCGACATGGTGCGCGCGCAGGCGATGCTGCTCGACCATCTCGGTATCGACACGCTGCAGGCGGTGGTCGGCGGGTCGATGGGGGGGATGCAGGCACTGAGCTGGCCCGCGACCTTCCCCGAGCGCGTGCGGGCGGCAGTGATCATCGCTTCGACCGCGCGGCATACCGCGCAGAACATCGCCTTTCACGAGGTCGGGCGGCAGGCGGTGATGGCCGATCCCAAGTGGCGCGGCGGCGACTATTACGAGGAGGGCGATGCGCCTTCCGCCGGGCTCGCGGTGGCGCGGATGGCGGCGCACATCACCTATATGTCCGAGGCGGGGCTGACCGAGAAGTTCGGCCGCCGCCTGCAGAAGCGCGAGCAGAAGAGCTTCGGCTTCGACGCCGATTTCCAGATCGAGAGCTATCTGCGCTATCAGGGCTTGAGCTTCGTCGATCGGTTCGACGCCAATTCGTACCTCTATATCACGCGCGCGATGGATTATTTCGATCTCGCCGAGGAACATGGCGGGCATCTGGCGAATGCGTTTCGCGCGACCAAGGCGCGTTTCTGCCTCGTCAGCTTCGACACCGACTGGCTGTATCCGACGCCCGAATCGCGCGCGATCGTGCATGCGCTCAACGCGGCGGGCGCGCCGGTGAGCTTCGTCGAGCTGCACAGTCCGTTCGGGCACGACGCCTTCCTGCTCGACGCGCCGGAGATGAACCGCGTGGTCGACGGTTTTTTGAGGGCGGGGGCATGATCGAGCTGTCCGACGATTTTGGCCGGATCGACTTCGCGCGCGTGCATGGCTGGCTGGCATCGAGCTACTGGTCGCCGGGGATCGCGCGTGACCTGGTCGAGAAGGCGGCGGCGGGGTCGCATTGCCTTGGGGCGTATGAGGGCGGCGAGCAGGTCGGCTATGCGCGGATGATCAGCGACAAGGCGACTTTCGGGTGGCTCGCCGACGTGTGGGTCGATGCGGCGGGTCGCGGGCAGGGGCTCGGGCGGCGGATGGTGCAGTGGTTTCTCGATCATCCCGACTATCAGGGGCTGCGGCGGATCGCGTTGACCACCGCCGATGCCCACGGTGTGTATGAGGCGCTGGGCTTTCACGCGCCGATCCGGCCGGAGAATTACATGGAGCGGATCGACCCGGCTGCGGCCGCGCGGTTGCGGGGGCAGTCGTGAGCCTGCGCCCCGATCTCGCGATCATCGCCGACAGTGTGGCGGCGGGCACGCGCGTGCTCGATGTCGGCTGTGGCGACGGGAGCCTGATGGCGGCGTTGCGCGATCGTAGCGGCGTGGATGCGCGCGGGCTGGAGATCGACGCGGGCAACGTCGCGGCGGCGGTGTCGCGCGGGCTGTCGGTGATCCAGGGCGATGCCGATTCGGACCTGGCGGAATATCCCGACGCGAGCTTCGACTATGCGATCCTCAGCCAGACGCTGCAGACGACGCGGCGGCCGGACGTGGCGCTCGATCACCTGCTGCGGATCGGCAAGCGCGCGTTCGTGTCGTTTCCCAACTTCGCGCATTGGCGGGTGCGGGCGTCGCTGCTGAGCCGGGGGCGGATGCCGGTGACGCGGCTGCTGCCCGAACAATGGTTCGACACGCCCAATATCCACCACGTGACGATCGACGATTTCCGCGCGTTCGTGGCGGGGCGGGGGATTACCGTGGAGGGGGCGTGGTTCCTCGCCGGGGACCAGCGCGCAAAGTCGGCGATGGCGAATCTGTTCGCCGAGCACGCGGTGTTTCTTCTCAGGCGTTAGGCCGACGGCGAAGCCGTCGGCCGGATCGGGCTGACGCCCGTCCGCCGGCCGAGCGCGGATGTCCGCTCACGCGAACCGGCGGCCAAGGCCGCCTCATCCGCGATCAGAACGGCACGTCGTCATCCAGATCGTCCGAGAAGCCGCCGCGCTGGCCGCCGCCGCCGGCAGGGGCGCTCGGGCGGCCGCCGCCGTAGCCGCCACCGCTGCTGCGGCCACCGCCGCCGAAGCTGCCGCCGGAGAAATCCTCGTTCCCGCCGAAATCGTCGCGTACCGCGCCGCCGCCGCCACCGCCGCCGGGCGCGCCATCGAGCATCGTCAGGACGCTGTTGAAGCCCTGCAGCACGATCTCGGTCGAATAGCGATCCTGCCCTTGGGCATCCTGCCACTTACGGGTCTGCAGCGCGCCCTCGATATAGACCTTGCTGCCCTTCTTCAGATAGCGTTCGGCGACGTTGGCGATCCCTTCGTTGAAGATCGCGACCGAATGCCATTCGGTCTTTTCCTTGCGCTCGCCGGTGTTCTTGTCCTTCCAGTTTTCCGACGTGGCGATGCGCAGGTTCACGACCTTGCCGCCGTTCTGGAAGGATTTGCTCTCCGGGTCGCGGCCGAGATTGCCGACGATGATGACCTTGTTGACGCTGCCCGCCATATTTTCGCTTTCTACAAACCGAGTGCCGTTGCCGCCCAGCATGTAGCTCCCGCGCTGACATATGCCAGTGCGAACAGGTAGCCGACCATGAAGGCGGGCCATTTCCATCCATTCGTTTCGCGTCGGGTGACGGCGATGGTCGAGATGCATTGCGGCGCGAACACGAACCACATCAGGAAGGCGAGCGCGGTCGGCAGGCTCCAGCGGCCGCGCAGGTTCTCGACCATTTTCTTGCCGCCCTGGTCGCTTTCGGGATCGTCGATGGCATAGACCGTGCCGATCGCCGCCACCGCGATCTCGCGCGCGGCCATTGCCGGGATCAGCGCGAGCGCGATGTCGCGGTTGAAGCCGATCGGGCGAAAGACAGGCTCGATCGTGTTGGCGATGCGCCCGGCGATCGAATAATTGACCTGGCTGACCTTCGACCCCGCCGGCACCTGCGGGAAAGTGAGCAACGCCCAGAGGATGATCGTGGTGGTGGCGATGATTGTGCCGGCGCGGCGCAGGAAAATCTCGGTACGGCCGAGCAGCCCGAGTGCGACGTCGCGCACGTTGGGGAGCTGATATTTCGGCATCTCCATCATAAAGCCCGACGACGCGCCTTTGGTGACGGTGTTGCGCAGGACGAGCGCGACGAAGAACGCGCCGACCACGCCCATCACGTAGAGGCCGAACATGACGAGGCCCTGCAAACCGACGAAGGGCAGCACCGCGCGGTTGGGGATGAAGGCACCGATGACGAGCGTGTAGACCGGCAGCCGCGCCGAACAGGTCATCAGCGGCGCGATCAGGATGGTGGTGAGCCGGTCCTTCTCATCCTCGATCGTGCGCGTCGACATGATGCCGGGCACGGCGCAGGCGAAGCTGGAGAGCAGCGGAATGAAGGCGCGGCCCGACAGGCCGACGCTCGCCATCATCCGGTCCATCAGGAAGGCGGCGCGGACCATGTATCCGCTCGCCTCCAGCACGAGGATGAAGGCGAACAGGATCAGGATCTGCGGCAGGAAAACGACCACCGCGCCGACGCCGGCGATGACGCCGTCGGTGAGCAGCGAGCGCAGGATCGAATCGGGCATCAGGCCCTTGATCCACTGTTCGAGCGCGAGGAAGCCGGTATCGATCGCATCGGCGGGGACGGTCGCCCAGGTGAACACCGCCTGGAACATCACGAACAGGATCGCGAACAGCAGGATGACGCCGAACACGGGATGCAGCGCAATCGAATCGAGCGCATGGCCCCAGCGGCGCGTCGGCGCTTCCGAGACGGTGGCGCGCTGGGCGAGCTGGCGGGCACGGCGTTGCAGCGTGACGATATCCTCGGGCACGCCGTCGCTCGCGCGCAGGGGAATGGCGGCGCCGTGTTCGAGGATGCCGGAGAGCTGCTGCTTGAGATCCTCCAGCCCGCGGCGGCGCACCGCCACGGTGGGCACGACGGGGACGCCGAGTTCGCGCGTCAGCACTTGCGGGTCGAGCTTCAGCCCGTCGCGTTCGGCAAGGTCGAACATATTGAGCGCGATGACGACAGGCAGGCCGAGCGCAATGAGCTGCAGGGCGAAGCGCAGGTGATTGTCGAGGTTTGACGCATCGAGGACGATGACGATCGCGTCGGGCAGGCGCTCGCCGGCCTGACGCCCGGTGACGAAATCGCGCGTGACGCGCTCGTCGGGGCTGGAGGGTTCGAGGCTGTAGGTGCCGGGCAGATCGACCAGTTCGACCGGGCGGCCGTCGTCGAGGACGAGGCGGCCCGATTTGCGCTCCACGGTGACGCCGGGATAATTGCCGACCTTCTGCCGCGCGCCGGTGAGGGCGTTGAACAGCGCGCTTTTACCGGCATTGGGATTGCCGACCAGCGCCACCAGAGGGGCTGCGTTCATCGCGTCAGGCGGCGAGCGAGACGTGGATCGTGGCGGCGACGTTGCGGCGGAGCGCGACGATCATGCGGCCAATCCGTACCGCGATCGGCCCCTTGCCGATTGACGCGCGGTGCAGCACCTCGACGCCGACACCCTCGTCGAAGCCGAGTTCGCGCAGGCGGCGGCCTTCGGGAATGCTGAGCCGGTCCCACTCGATCCCGGCGACGGTCGCCTGCCGGCCGTTGGGAAGCGCTGCGAGGCTGAGGCTGGTATCGACGGGCGCGTGGACGTTCATGCTGCGACTGATTATCAATAGGCGCGGGCGAACGCCAGCGTTATCGCTTTGCCGGACCGTTACACCGCAGGGTAGCGCAGGCGGCCGATGAAGCGCGACAGGCTGGGGCGGAAGGCGGCGCGGGCGACGGCCCCGGCCTTGGCTTTCTCGAAGCGCATGATGTCCTCGATCCGGCGCGCGAGGAAGGCGCGGGTGTCGGCCCAGCCCTCGCTCTCGTCGTCGAGAAAGACGGTCACGGTGGCGGTATAGACCGCGCCGAGCGTCATGCGCTTGGTATAGTGGTTGTAGTCTGTCGCGGTGTCGCCGGCCGCGCGCCAGATGGCGTCGGCGGTGCCCCAGCCGAGCTTCGCGGCGAGGGCGAGGTTCTGCGGCATGGCGAGGATGGCGAGCGCACGGCGCAGCGCCTCGCGATTGGACGCGGTCTCGGCGAGGCGGGCCTCGACCAAAGCGGTGATGCGCTGGCGAATCTTGAGCGTGGTGATCGTCTCCGCGCCGACGCGCGCGATCATCTTCGCATCGACCGAGCGGATCCAGGCGGCGATCATGTCGGTCGCGCCGCCGGGAAAGGCGAGCAGGGCGACGTCGCGGTCGACGCCCGCGGCATCGGCGGCCATGTCGCGCGCGGTCGCGCTCCAGCCGTCGAAGGCGGCGTTGTCGGCGATCAGCGGGGCGAGCCCGGCGGCGATCTCGTCGAGCGTGGCGTCAGGTGCGATCGTCATGCGTGTCTCCCACCGGCTCCATTTGGTCCGCCAACGGAATTTCCGCAACCGTGGCGGGCTTCTCGCGCACCAGTACCAGCGCGATCGCGACCAGCAGCGCACCGACGAAATCGAGCGCGCCGAGCTGTTCGCCGTAGACGATCCAGCCGATCGTGGCGGAGACGATCGGCTGCACAAGCAGCGTCAGCCCGACGACGAGCGGCGATATCCGCCCCAGCGCATAGACCATCAGGAACTGGCCGGTGATCTGGCTGACCAGCGCAAGGCCGATTAGCGGAAGCCAGTTATGCGGGATGATCCGTTCCTGCAGGATCAGCGCGAAGGCGAGCGCGGGGACGATGCTGACCGTCGTCGACAGCGCGAGCGCAGGCAGCGGCGGCGTCGTCTCGCGCACGCGGCCGAGGAAGATGAAATAGCCGGTATAGAGCAGCCCGGCGAGCACGCAGAGCAGATCGCCGCCGAGATGGCGCGGATCGGCCTGATAGGAGCGGCCCATCAGCAGCGCGCCGCCGGCGAAGGCGAGCAGCAGCGCGATGCCCTGCATCCGCGTCGGCAGAGCTCGCGCGACGAGGAAGCCGTAGATCGGGAAGATCAGGATCGTCGAATTGCCGAACAGCGTCGCGTTGGCGAGCGTCGTGCGCACGATGCCGAGATGCCAGCTCCCCAGATCGGCGGCGAAGCACACTGCGGCGAGCGCGAGCATCGCCCAGAGCTGCCACGTCCAGCCGCGCGGCCGCCAGCCGGTGCCGAAGCCGGCGATCAGCAGCACGGGTGCCGCCAGCAGCAGCCGCCAGAAGCCCGAGGCGACCGGGCCGGTATCGGCGAGGCGCACGAACCACGGCCCGAAGGCGAGCGCGACGTTGCCGGCGACCAGCGCGGCGAACGGAAGCGGCGAGCGAGCGTTGGTTTGCGGTGCAACAGATTTTGTTGGGGAGGCGTCACCGTGCATGCCGCCCCTTAGCTTCCTATCTGCCGCTCGTCCAAAAGGGAGTTTCCTTCATGCCCACGCTGTTCGATTCCATCACGCTCGGCGACGTATCCGCGCCCAACCGCATCCTCATGGCGCCACTGACGCGCGGGCGGGCGACGCGCGAGCATGTGCCGACGCCGCTGATGGTGGACTATTACCGGCAGCGCGCGAGTGCGGGGCTGATCATCACCGAGGCGACGGGCATCTCGCAGCAAGGACTGGGCTGGCCCTATGCGCCGGGCCTGTGGAGCGACGAGCAGGTCACGGCGTGGCAGCCGGTGACCGATGCCGTGCATGCGGCGGGCGGGCGGATCTTCGCCCAGCTGTGGCATATGGGGCGGCAGGTGCATTCATCGGTTACGGCCGAGCAGCCGGTATCGTCGTCCGCCACCGCGACGCCGGGCGATGCGCATACCTATGAGGGCAAGAAGCCGTTCGAGACGGCGCGGCCGCTGCGGCTCGACGAGATTCCGGGCCTGCTCGACGACTACGAGACGGCGACGCGCAATGCGCTGGCGGCCGGGTTCGACGGGGTGCAGATCCATGCCGCGAACGGCTATCTGATCGACCAGTTCCTGCGCGACAACGCCAATTTCCGCGACGATATCTACGGCGGATCGGTCGAGAACCGCACGCGGTTGCTGCGCGAGGTGACCGAGCGTGTGATCTCGGTGGCGGGCGCGGGGCGGACGGCCGTGCGGCTGTCGCCCAACGGTGATTCGCAGGGCGTCGATGACAGCAACCCGGAAGGCCTGTTCGTGCCCGCGGCGAAACTGCTCTCCGATCTCGGCATCGCCTTCCTCGAACTGCGCGAGCCCGGCCCCGACGGCACGTTCGGCAAGACCGACGTGCCGAAGCTGTCACCGGCGATCCGCAAGGTGTTTGCCGGCCCGCTGGTGCTCAACTCGGATTACGACAGCGTGGAGAAGGCGCAGGCGGCGCTCGATTCTGGCGTGGCGGATGCGATCGCCTTCGGGCGGACCTTCCTCGCCAATCCCGACCTGCCCGAGCGGTTGCGGAGCGGCGCGGCGCTCAACCCGTCCGATCCGGCGACGTGGTATTCGCAGGGGCCGGAGGGATATACCGACTATCCGGCTCTGGAAACGGTCGAGGCCTGAAACCGTCGCCCCGGCGGAGGCCGGGGCGGCGGCTAGTGCGCGAACTTGTCCTTCAGCGCAAGCATGGCGAGCGCGGCCTTGGCCGCCTCGCCGCCCTTGTCCTTCTCGGACTTGCGGGCGCGGGTGAGCGCCTGCGCCTCGTTTTCGGTGGTGAGGATGCCGTTGCCGATGGCGAGGCCGTCCATCGACAGCGCCATCAGCCCGCGCGCGCTTTCGCCCGCGACGATCTCGAAATGATAGGTTTCGCCGCGAATGACGACGCCGAGGCCGACGAAGGCATCGTAGCGGTTCGCATCCGCGGCCAGCGCGATCGCGCCGGGCACTTCGAGCGCACCGGGCACGGTGATGGTCTCATGGCTGTGCCCCGCATCCTCGATCGCGGCGCGGGCGCCTTCCAGCAGCAGGTCGTTGAGATGGTCGTAGAAGCGCGCCTCGACGATCAGGACATGCGCCATCAGTCGGCCCTCTCGACCGCGCGCTCACCGACGATCGACAGGCCGTAGCCCTCGAGCGCGACCAGCGTGTGATGCGTGTTGGTGAGCAGGACCATGTCGTGAACGCCGAGTTCCGCCAGCACCTGCGCGCCGATGCCGTAATCGCGCAGTTCCTCGACGTCCAAATCGCTGGCGATGCCGGCAGCGCGCTTGGCGCGCACTTCCATATGGCGGCTCAGCGAATTGGCCATCGCACGGTTGATGACGACGACGACGCCGGCCCCTTCCTCGCCGATCATCTTCATCGCGCCGGCGAGCATTCCGGCACGATCCGTGGTTTCGCCGAACGTGTCGGCGAACATCGACAGCGTGTGCATGCGCACCAGGGTGGGCTTTTCCGCGTCGATCTTGCCCTTGACCAGGGCGATCGTCTCGGTGCCGACCGCCTTGTTGTAGAAGGTGATCGCGCTCCATTCACCGCCCCAGCGGCTGTCGAACTTGGTTTCGGCGCGGCGTTCTAGCAGGTGATCGTGGCGGCGGCGGTAGGCGATCAGATCGCGAATCGTGCCGATCTTGAGGTTGTGGCGCTGTGCGAAGGCGACGAGATCGTCGAGCCGCGCCATCGTGCCATCCTCCTTCATGATCTCGCAGATCACGCCGGAGGGGTTGAGTCCCGCGAGCCGCGAGACGTCGACCGCGGCCTCGGTATGGCCTGCGCGGACCAGCACGCCGCCGGGGCGGGCGACGAGCGGGAAGACGTGGCCGGGGGTGACGATATCGGCCTTGGTGCGGCTGCCGTCGATCGCGACGGCGACGGTGCGCGCGCGGTCGGCGGCGGAGATGCCGGTCGTCACGCCCTCGCGCGCTTCGATCGAGACGGTGAAGGCGGTTTCGTGACGGGTGCCGTTGTTGCGGCTCATCAGATCGAGCCCGAGTAGATCGACACGCTCCTTGGTGAGCGCGAGGCAGATCAGGCCCTTGCCGTGTGTCGCCATGAAGTTGATCGCATCGGGCGTCGCCATCTGCGCGGGGATGACGAGATCGCCCTCATTCTCGCGGTCCTCGTCGTCGACGAGGATGAACATGCGGCCGTTGCGCGCTTCGTTGACGATTTCCTCGGGGTTGGAGAGGAAGCCGTGGCGCAGGTGCGCGACCTTGGTGTCAGTGGTTGGCACGATAATGTTCCATGCGTTGGAGATAGCGCGCGAGCACGTCGATCTCGATGTTCATGATATTGCCGATGGCGGCCGAGCCGATCGCGGTGACGGACGCCGTGTGCGGGATGATGTTGACGCCGATGCGGACGCCTTCCGGCACATCGTCGACCGAGTTGACGGTGAGCGAGACGCCGTCGAGCGTGATCGAGCCCTTGGCGGCCATATACGGCGCGATGGCGGGGCCGGCGAGGACGGTGAGGCGGGTCGAGCCGCCCTCGCCGTAAAGCTCGACGATCTCGCCGGTGCCATCGACATGGCCGGTGACGATATGCCCGCCGAGCTCGTCGCCGACCTTCAGCGCGCGTTCGAGGTTGAGGCGGCGGCCGGCCGTCCACATGCCGGCCGCGCTGCGCGAGATCGTCTCGCCCGAGACGTCGACCGCGAACCAGCCCGGCCCCTTGGCGATGACGGTAAGGCAGACGCCCGAACAGGCGATCGACGCGCCCATGTCGATGGTGGCGGTGTCGTACGACGTCAGGATGCGCACGCGCGTATCGGCGAGCGCTTCCACGGCATCGATCGTGCCGACGTCTGTGATGATTCCGGTGAACATCAGTCTTTCCTGGCGCGCTCGTAGACCTCCAGCCGGTCGCTGCCAAGCTGGCGCGAGTCGATCAGTGTCCAGCGGCGGTGCGCATCGGCGAGATCGGCGAGGCCGATATCGGGAAGCGTGCGCCCGTCGCCGACGAGGATCGGCGCGCGATAGAGGAGAAGGCGATCGACGAGATCGGCGGCGAGGAAGCTCGCGGCGGTGTGTGCGCCGCCTTCGACCATGAGATAATCGCTGACGCTCACCGCGGAAAGAGCCCGCTGGCCGACCCAAGCCCAGCCGGAATAGAGGTCTAGGTCAGAGCCGCACCAACTGTTGGCATCGTGCATGCCCTTCGGTTGATGCGAGGAGAGTAGCAGGCGGTGCGGGCTGCGGTCTTCGAGGCCGGGCAGGCGTACGTCGAGTCGTGGCGTGTCGGCCTCGAATGTGCCGCGTCCGACCAGGATCGCGTCGTGGCGCGCGCGTTCGAGGTGAGTGTGAGCGCGCGCTTCATCGCCGGTGATCCAGCGGCTGCGGCCGTCGGCCATCGCCAGCGCACCGTCGAGCGAGAGCGCGAGTTTCAGCGTGACATGCGGCCGGCCGAGCGCGCGGCGGGTGAGGAAGCCCGCCATCGATCGTCGCGCCTGATCGGCACCGAAGCCGCTCGCGACCTCGATTCCGGCGGCGCGGAGCCGCGCCATCCCTTCGCCGTCGGTGCGCGGATCGGGATCGCCGAGCGCGACGACGACGCGCGCCACTCCAGCCTCGATCAGCAGGTCGGTGCAGGCGGGGCCGCGCTCCGAGCGGTGCGCGCACGGTTCGAGGGTGGTGTAACAAGTTGCGCCGCGCGACTCCGCGCCGGCCTGTGCCAGCGCCATCGCCTCGGCATGGGGGCGCCCTCCGGGCTGCGTCCAGCCGCGACCGACGACTCGCCCGCTCTTGACGATGACGCAGCCGACATTGGGGTTGGGCGCGGTCCGCCCGCGCCCGCGCTCCGCCAGCGCGAGCGCCGCCGCCATCCAGCGCGCGTCGTCAGCGCCGCTCAGTATAGCCCGATCGCATTCATCTGATCGCCGAGCTTCTTGTAGATCGCGCGCTGGCGAGCCTCGTCCTCGCGCTCCTGCTTTTCGCGGGCGTCCTGTGCGGGCTTGTCGATCGCCTGCTGCGCCTTGATCTGATCGTCGGAGCGGGTGAGATCCCACTGTTTGAAGTAGATGATCTTGCGCTCATAGGGCTGCGGCTTGCCCTTCATCTCGATGACGAAGCCGTACATGATAAGAAAGGTCAGCCCGATCGCCGCCGTCAGAAAGACGATGTCGTGCTTGCGCTTGCGGCCGAGAAAAGCGCGCAGATCGGCGATGGCGCCGACGGGCGAGATCGGCGCATCGAGGTCTTTGGGCATCCAGGGCAGGCGAAAGCGCATCGTCCCCAGATAGGGGCGGGGCGGCTTGCGCGCCAGCCCCGCCGCTTTCGTCACTGGTCCTCGTTCAGGACGAAGCTCACGCCGATCCTGCGCCAGGTTTCGAACGGGATACCGTCGCGTGTGGCAGGGGTGAAGCGCCATTTCTCGAGCGCGCGGCGGCGCGTGACCTCGAAGAACGAGTCGCTGGTGGCGCTGATGCGCTCGATATCCTTTACGCGGCCATCGACGCCGACCAGCACCCGCACCTCGACGCGGCCGCCATTGCCGGCACGGCGCTCATCGGCGGGATAGACCGGCTGAAAGTTCGCCATGTCCTTGATGGCGGGCTGGACGATGACGGGGGGCAAGGGCTTGATGGGTTCGATGGGGATGGTGCCGCCCCCGCCGCCGTTGCCGAGATCGACCGGGGTGAAGGGCGGCGGTTCGCTGTGGCCGAAGTCGATCGGCTGGAGATCGATCGGCGTCCTGCTGACCTCGGGCGCCTGTCGCGGGAGCGGATCGTCGGCGCGGGGTTGCGGGATGGGCTTGGGCGGGACGGGATCGGATTTCGGCGGTTCGACCGGGATCGCGGTCGCCGTCAGGATCGTCTCGATATGGCGCGAGACGTTCGGGTTCACGAAAAACACCAGTCCGGTCAGGATCGCGCCGTTGACCGCGAGGGCCATTGCGAAACTGCCGGGTTCGATACGCCGGCGCGCATAACGGTCTGCATACATGCCTCGTCTCCTTCTCCTTGGAGCGCGGCCTCTTAGAGTGCCGCCTAGCGAGGATGTTATTATGTCACATCGCGAGTCGCAAGTGTTATGTTATATCCTGTTTGAGACGTGCGACGGTGCGATCCTTGCCGATCAGCGGCAGCAGCGCCTTCATGTCGGGGCCGTGATCGAGCCCGGTCAGCGCGCGGCGGAGCGGCAGGAACAGCGCCTTGCCGCTGCGCCCGGTCGCGGCTTTCAGCGCGGCGGTGAGCTGGCCCCAGGGTTCGGCCTTCCAATCGAGCGCGGGGGCGAGCGTCGCGGCTTCGGCGAGGAAGGCTGCGTCGGCGGGGTCGGTCTGCGCGGTGATCGGGCCTTCGATGACGCGCCACCATTCGCTCGCCTCGCCCACGTGCGCGAGATTGGGGCGCACCGCCTCCCATTCGGCGCAGCCCATGCCGGCGGGCAGGCGCGCCGCCACGCGCTCGAAATCCAGGCCGTGGACGATGCGCGTGTTGAGCGCGGTGAGCTCGGCCTCGTCGAAGCGCGCGGGCGCGCGGCCGAAGCGCGCGAAGTCGAAGGTCTCGATCAAAGTCGCGGCGTCGGCGATCGGCTCGACAGGATCGCTGGTGCCGATGCGGGCGAGGAGCGCGCGCACGGCCTCGGGCTCGATGCCGGCTTCGCGGAAATGTTCGACGCCGAGGCTGCCGAGTCGCTTGGAGAGCTTGCCTTCGCTGCCGGTCAGCAGCGCCTCATGGGCGAAGGCGGGCGGTTCGGCACCCATCGCCGCGAACATCTGTAACTGCAGCGCGGTGTTGGAGACGTGATCCTCGCCGCGCACGACATGGGTTATGCCCATCTCGGCATCGTCGATCGCCGAGGGCAGCATGTAGAGCCACGATCCGTCGGCGCGGCGGATGACCGGGTCGCTCATCGTCCTCGCGTCGAAACGCTGGGGGCCGCGGATGAGGTCGTCCCAGACGATGGCTACGTCGTGATCGAGCTTGAAGCGCCAATGCGGGGCGATGCCCTCCGCCTCCAACTTTTCGCGATCGGCATCGGTGAGCGTCAGCGCGGCACGGTCGTAGAGCGGCGGCAGGCCGCGCCCGGCGGCGATCTTGCGCTTGAGGTCGAGCTCGGCCTGCGTCTCATAGGCCGGATAGACCCGGCCTACTGCGCGCAATGCCTCGAAGCGCGCTTCGTAAAGAGCGAACCGCGCGGACTGTCGCGTCTCGGCATCCGGCGCGAGGCCGAGCCAGCCGAGATCGGCGCGGATCGCCTCCACGAACCGTTCCTCGCTGCGTTCGGCATCGGTATCGTCGATGCGCAGACAAAATTCGCCGCCTTCTTTCCGCGCCCACAGCCAATTGTGGAGCGCGGCGCGGATGTTGCCGACGTGCAGCAGGCCGGTCGGCGAGGGGGCGAAGCGGGTACGGACGGTCATCGGCGGTCAGTAGACCGGCAGGCCGGAGCGGACCAGCGTCGCGCGCAGGTCATCCTCCATCCCGGGCGCGAAGGCGTGACGCGGGAGGAACTGGAACAGGCTTTCGCTGCTGTAGATCACGAAGGTCGCGGGGCTCTCGCGCCAGCCATGCAGTTCGTTCCACGCGAAGCGAGCGCCCCCGCTTGCCGACGTCCATTCGAGTCCGTCGTCGGACCAGCTATAGACGAATGGCTTGTGAATGCTGCGCTGCTGCCGAAACACCCGTCGCGCGCGCGCCGGCTGTTGCGCAAGTGCGAGCAGGCAGAGAAGTCCCCAGAGGGAAGCTCCGACCATGAACCCCGCAATGAAGAAGAGCGGCATCGTGAGGGGTGGCTGACCGTTCTTGTCCAACAACGGTTCCAGCGCGCTACCGATGCCGGCACAGACGGCGATGATGACGCCAGCGCGTAGGGCGGGCTTCCGCCGTATCAACCAGAGATAATTCGCCCGCGTTGCCGCGACCACATCCGCCTCGCTCGGCGTGAATGTTACGCTGCCCGTCATAATTCCTCCGCGCACCCTTTCGCGATTCGCCGCACGCTTCTAAGGGATGCCGCGAGCAAGGGCGCAAGGGGCGGCATCCGATGAAACTTCTGACCGGCAATTCCAATCTGCCGCTGGCGCGCGATATCGCGGCCTATCTCGAGATGCCGCTGACGCAGGCGAGCGTGCGGCGTTTCGCCGATGAGGAAGTGTTCGTCGAAATCCATGAGAACGTGCGCGGCGAGGACGTGTTCGTGCTGCAGTCGACCGGCTATCCGGCCAACGACAACCTCATGGAATTGCTGATCTGCATCGATGCGCTCAAGCGCGCGTCGGCCAAGCGCATCACCGCCGTCGTCCCGTATTTCGGCTATGCCCGGCAGGATCGGAAGCCCGGTCCGCGCACGCCGATCTCGGCCAAGCTGGTCGCCAATCTCATCACCGTCGCGGGCGCGGACCGCGTGCTGTCGGTCGATCTCCACGCCGGGCAGATCCAGGGCTTCTTCGACATTCCGACCGACAATCTGTTCGCGGCGCCTGTGATGTCGGCCGATATCCTGACGCGGTACGGCGGGCGCAACCTGATGGTCGTTTCGCCCGACGTCGGTGGCGTGGTGCGCGCGCGCGCTCTGGCCAAGCGGCTCGACAACGCCCCGCTCGCCATCGTCGACAAAAGGCGTGAGCGCGCCGGCGAATCGGAGGTGATGAACATCATCGGCGACGTCGAGGGCCGCTTTTGCGTGCTGATCGACGATATCGTCGATTCGGGCGGGACGCTGTGCAATGCGGCGTCTGCGCTGAAAGAGGCCGGTGCGGCGGGCGTTGTCGCCTATATCACGCACGGCGTGCTGTCGGGCGGGGCGGTCGCGCGGGTCGAGGGATCGGCGCTCGAGGAACTGGTGATCACCGATTCGATCGGCGCGCATGACGTCATCACGGCGGCCAAGCGCATCCGCCACCTGACGATCGCGCCGCTGCTGGGCGAGGCGATCAAGCGCATCGCCGACGAGTCGAGCGTGTCGTCGCTGTTCGACTGAACCCGTCGAAAGTTTACAAAGTTTACGCTACGTCCCCCTCGTATTGCGCTCCCCTGCAGGGGAGCGCGGATATTCGGGTGCCGGATCGAGGGAGCAGCGGCTGTCATCGGACGCCGGTGTCTCAGATTTCCGCCTTGTAGGACAGATCAGCCGCGCGGGCTCCGCACGCCGGCCAGTTCGCGGCGCTTCAGCTCAGCCTTCAATGTCTCGGGCTTCGGCGCATAGAGGAAGCCGAAGCTGACAGTGCCCGTCCTGGTCTCGACCGCGTGGTGGAGGCGGTGCGCCTGGACGATGCGCTTCATGTAGGCCGAGCGCGGCACATAGCGGTGGCCGATGCGGCGATGGACGATGACGTCATGGAAGCCGAAATAGATCGCGCCGTAGCCCGCGATGCCCGCCCCGATCCACGCAAAGCCGGGCCACCAGCCGAGCTGCACCCCGCCGAGGATGAGCACGAACGAGGGAATCGCGAAGATCACCGCATAGAGATCGTTGAGCTCCCAGTTTCCGGTACGCGGACGGTGATGGCTCGCGTGGAGGAACCAGCCGGGGCCGTGCATCACCCAGCGGTGTGCGACATAGGCGAACAGCTCCATCCCGGCGACGGTCAGCACGAATATCGCAAGAGCATTGGTCCACGGCATCGGCCGCGATATAGCGACGCAATGGCCAATGCGCGACGTTTGATCTCGGGGCTGCTGCTTGCCGCGCTCGCGGCCTGCGCCTCGCCGCGGGTGCCGCTGCGCGACGGGCTGATCCACGCCGGAATCAAGCCGCCGCTTGCCGAATGCATGGCGGGGCGGATGACGCGGCAGCTTTCGATCCTGCAGTTGCGGCGGCTGGCCGGAATCGCCAAGGCCGGGGATTCGCGCGATCTCGATCAGTTCCTCTATCGCCTGCGCGCGCTTGACGACGAGCGCATCGTGACGGTGACGGGAAAGTCGGCGGCGCTGTGCGCCGCGGGGATTGCACGCTAAAACTCTATACCGGAGAGTAACCCGGGGGTGGATTCGCGCCGGAGGCTGTGCTTAAGGCACCCCATCCGATCTTCTCGAAAGGGCTCTTCCCATGAACATCCACGAATATCAGGCCAAGGAACTGCTCGCGAAATTCGGCGTGCCGGTGCCGGCGGGCTTCGCGGCGATGAGCGTGGAGGAGGCGGTAGAAGCCTCGAAGAAGCTGCCCGGGCCACTCTATGTCGTGAAGTCGCAGATCCACGCCGGCGGCCGCGGCAAGGGCAAGTTCAAGGAACTGGGCCCCGACGCCAAGGGCGGTGTCCGCCTTGCCTGGAACGAGGAAGAGGTCCGCGCCGCGGCGACCGACATGCTCGGCAACACGCTGGTGACGATCCAGACCGGCGAGCATGGCAAGCAGGTCAACCGCCTGTACGTCACCGACGGTGCCGACATCGACAAGGAATTCTACCTCGCGCTGCTCGTCAACCGCGCGACCGGCCGCATCTCGATGGTCGTCTCGACCGAGGGCGGCATGGACATCGAGACCGTGGCGCACGACACGCCCGAGAAGATCCAGACGGTCGACATCGATCCCGCGACCGGCTTCATGCCGCATCACGGCCGCGCCGTGGCCGCAGCACTCGGCCTGAGCGGCGACCTCGCCAAGCAGGCGTCGTCGACCGCATCGAAGCTGTACGACGCCTTCCTCGGCACCGATGCCGAGCAGATCGAGATCAACCCGCTCGCCGTCACCAAGCAGGGGCAGTTGCTCGTGCTCGACGCGAAGGTCGCCTTCGACGGCAATTCGATGTTCCGCCACAAGGATCTGATGGAGCTGCGCGACACGACCGAGGAGGATCCGGCCGAGCTGGAAGCATCCAAGTACGACCTCGCCTATATCAAGCTCGACGGCGATATCGGCTGCATGGTCAACGGCGCGGGCCTGGCGATGGCGACGATGGACATCATCAAGCTCAACGGCATGTTCCCGGCGAACTTCCTCGACGTCGGCGGCGGCGCCAACAAGGAGAAGGTGACGGCGGCGTTCAAGATCATCCTCGCCGATCCGAACGTGAAGGGCATCCTCGTCAACATCTTCGGCGGCATCATGAAGTGCGACATCATTGCCGAGGGCATCGTTGCCGCAGCGAAGGAAGTGAACCTGTCGGTGCCGCTGGTCGTCCGCCTCGAGGGCACGAACGTGCAGCAGGGCAAGGACATCCTCGCCAATTCGGGCCTCGCCATCGTTCCCGCGAACGACCTGGGCGACGCCGCGCAGAAGATCGTCGCCGAGGTGAAGAAGGCGGCGTAACGCCAACCGTCGCCTCCCCCCGTCATGCCAGCGCAAGCTGGCATCTCGTGGAGACGGAGCGCGACCTAACCCGAGACCCCAGCTTTCGCTGGGGTGACGGACGGAGAGTGGAATGAAGATCCTGGTGCCGGTCAAGCGCGTGCTTGATTACAATGTGAAGCCCCGCGTGAAGGCGGACGGGACGGGCGTCGATCTGGCGAACGTCAAGATGAGCATGAACCCGTTCGACGAGATCGCCGTCGAAGAGGCGATCCGCCTGAAGGAAAAGGGCGTGGCGACCGAGATCGTCGTCGTTTCCATCGGCGAGGCGAAGGCGCAGGAGACGCTGCGTACGGCGCTGGCGATGGGTGCGGACCGCGCGATCCTGATCACGTCCGAGACCAAGGTCGAGCCGCTCGGCGTCGCCAAGCTGCTGAAGGCGGTGGCGGACGAGGAGCAGCCCTCGCTCGTCATCCTCGGCAAGCAGGCGATCGACGACGACAACAACCAGACCGGCCAGATGCTCGCCGCGCTGACCGGCTGGGGCCAGGGCACGTTCGCCTCGGCCGTGGTGGTCGAGGGTGACAGCGTCACCGTGACGCGCGAAGTCGATGGCGGCTCCGAGACCGAGAAGCTGACGCTTCCCGCAATCGTGACGACCGACCTGCGCCTCAATGAGCCGCGCTACGCCTCGCTGCCCAACATCATGAAGGCGAAGTCGAAGCCGCTCGCGACCAAGACGCCGGCCGATTATGGCGTCGACGTGACGCCGCGCCTGACCACGCTCAAGGTGGTCGAGCCGGCCAAGCGCTCGGCAGGCATCAAGGTTGCGGATGTCGACGAGCTGGTCGGCAAGCTGAAGGCGATGGGAGTTGCGAAGTGACCGTTCTCGTTTGGGTCGAACATGACGGTGCGGCCGTCAAGGATGCCACGCTTTCGGTGGTGACGGCGGCGGCGAAGCTCGGCGACGTCGCGCTGCTTGTGGCGGGTTCGGGCGTCGGCGGCGTCGGCGAGGCGGCGGCGAAGATCGCGGGCGTGTCGAAGGTGCTGGTCGCCGACGACGCCAGCCTGGCGCATGCGCTGGCCGAGAACGTCGCGCCGCTCGTCGCGACGCTGATGGACGGCTATGACGCATTCCTGGTGCCGTCCACCACCAACGGCAAGAACATCGCACCGCGCGTGGCGGCTTTGCTCGACGTGATGCAGATTTCCGACATCCTCAGTGTCGAGAGCGCGGACACGTTCACGCGGCCGATCTATGCCGGCAACGCGATCGCCACGGTGCAGTCGTCGGACGCCAAGAAGGTCATCTCGGTGCGCGGCACCGCGTTCGAGAAGGCGGCTGCAGAAGGCGGTTCGGGCACGGTCGAGGCCGTGTCGGGCGCGGCGGACGCGGGCGTATCGACCTATGTCGGCAGCGAGATCGCCAAGTCGGAGCGGCCGGAGCTGACGTCGGCCAAGGTGATCGTGTCGGGTGGCCGGGCTCTCCAGAACAGCGAGAACTTCCATTCGATCATCGAGCCGCTCGCCGACAAGCTCGGCGCGGGCGTCGGCGCGAGCCGCGCGGCGGTCGATGCGGGCTATGTGCCCAACGACTATCAGGTCGGCCAGACCGGCAAGATCGTGGCACCCGAAGTCTATATCGCCGTCGGCATCTCGGGCGCGATCCAGCATCTGGCGGGCATGAAGGACAGCAAGACCATCATCGCCATCAACAAGGACGAGGACGCCCCGATCTTCCAGGTCGCGGACATCGGCCTGGTCGGCGATCTGTTCAAGATCGTGCCGGAGCTCACCGAAAAGCTCTGATGGTCGCGGCGAGCGACCTGACGTTCGAACATCATGGGGCGGTGCGATACGATCGCGCCGCCCTTTTGATTCTGGCGACGCTGCGGGCGTTCGCCGATGCGCAGCCGGTGGATCGGGCGGGCACGCGGTTGCATGGCGATCCGGCGCTCGCGACTTTGCTGATGCCCGATGGCCCGATCGGGGCGGTCGCGGCGGCGTTGATTGGCGGCGGTGCGCGTCCGGTGCGGGCGGTCCTGTTCGACAAGACGCCATCCGCGAACTGGGCGCTGGCGTGGCATCAGGACCGCACGATCGCGGTGCGCGAGCGTATCGACGTGGCGGGCTTCGGGCCGTGGACGGTGAAGGCCGGGATGCCGCACGTCGCGCCGCCGCCGGAAGTGCAGGTGGGGATGGCGACATTGCGGGTGCATATCGACGACGTGCCGGCGACGAACGCGCCGCTGCTCGTGGCGCCGGGATCGCACCGGCTCGGGCGGATCGCGGAAAGCGCGGTGGATGCGGTGGTGGCGCGGTGCGGCGTGGTGGCGTGTACGGCCGAGGCGGGAGACATCTGGGCCTACGTCACGCCGATCCTGCACGCCTCCGACCGCGCGGACCCGCCGGCGCGGCGGCGCGTTCTGCAAGTCGACTTTGCCGCCACGGAACTGCCCGGCGGCCTGTATTGGCTTGGGATATGACGCCATGATCCGCCGCCACCTCCTCATCACCGGGCGTGTGCAGAACGTGTTCTACCGCGACTGGATGGTCGAGCAGGCCGCCGCGCTCGGCATCGACGGGTGGGTGCGGAACCGGGCGGATGGGTCGGTCGAGGCTGTCGTGGCGGGGGCTTCCGAGCTGGTCGAGACGCTGATCGTGCGGTGCCGGGAGGGATCGCCGGCGTCGCGGGTGGCGGAGGTGATCGTTACGCCGGACGAGAGCGGCGCGGTGTACGAGCGCTTCGAAAAGCGGGCGACCATTTGAGGTTCGTGCCCGTGGCGCGTCCTTCGACTTCGCTCAGGACGAACGGGGTTGGTTGGCGATTGTCCGTGATGGCGCGGCAGTTGCACTACGCGCCATTGACGCTGCAGCGCAGCATGGCCACTTGGCGGGGATGCATGCTCCCGCCAAGCCGTCCGCGCCTGTCGCCCTGATCCACGCGGCGCTGGCGATGGGCGGGTTCGCGATCGGCACGACCGAGTTCGCGACGATGAGCCTGCTGCCCTATTTCGCGGCCGACCTGCGCATCGATGCGCCGACGGCGGGGCATGTCATCAGCGCCTACGCGCTCGGCGTCGTGGTCGGCGCGCCGCTGCTGGCGGTGTCGGCGGCGAAGCTGGCGCGGCGGACGCAATTGCTGCTGCTGATGACGATGTTCGCGCTGTTCAACGGGCTGAGCGCGGTGGCACCGACCTATCACTGGATGCTGTTGTTCCGCTTCCTGAGCGGGCTGCCGCACGGCGCATACTTCGGCGTCGCGATGCTCGTCGCGGCGTCGCTGGTGCCCGATAACCAGCGCACGCAGGCGGTGGGGCGGGTGATGCTGGGGCTGACGACGGCGACGATCATCGGCGTGCCGATGGCGAACTGGCTGGGGCAGGTGGTGGGCTGGCGCTGGGGGTTCGGCGTGGTGGCACTGCTGTCGTTGCTGACGGTGATCCTGGTGGGGCTGTTCGCGCCGCGCGACCGGCCGCACCCCGAGACGAGCCCGCTGACCGAACTCGGCGCGCTTGCCAATGCGCGGGTGTGGCTGACGCTGGCGATCGGCGCGATCGGCTTCGGCGGGCTGTTCTGCGTCTACACCTATCTCGCCTCGACGCTGCTGGCGGTGACGGGCAGCCCCGCGACGATGATCCCGGTGGTGTTGGCGGTGTTCGGCGTCGGTATGACGGTGGGCAGTATCGTCGCGCCGCGCTTCGCCGACCGCGCGCTGATGCCGACGGCGGCGGGGCTGCTGGTGTGGAGTGCGGTTTCGCTGCTGTTCTACCCGCTGGCGGCGCGGGCGTTCTGGTCGATCTGCCTGGACGTGTTCGCGATCGGCTTTTCGGGGGCGTTGGGCATCGTCCTGCAGACGCGGCTGATGGATGTGGCGGGCAAGGCGCAGGGGCTGGCGGCGGCGCTCAACCATTCGGCGTTCAACACCGCCAACGCGCTCGGGCCGCTGCTCGGCGGGGCGGCGATCGCGGCGGGGCTGGGCTGGACCTCGACCGGCTGGGTCGGCGCGCTGCTGGCGTTGGGCGGCCTCGCGATTCTCGGGCTGGCGGTGCTGTTCGACCGGGTGCAGGCGGGGCGAAGGTAACGAAGGTTCCGCAAAACGGGGGTGAAACTGCGACGAACCGAGTGCCCATTGGCGTTCGGACGGTCCTTTTTCCGGGCACGACGATGTCAAAGAGCCGGGCGCGACCATAAACGCGCGCCCGGCCTGTAGGACAGCGCTTTATCGCGCCAGCGCCTCGGCGATCAGTCTGCGCGAGTTCTCCACGCCGTAGAGCGCGATGAAACTGCCCATGCGCGGCCCTTGCGAGGAGCCGAGCAGCGTCTCGTAAAGCGCCTTGAACCAGTCGCGGAGCGTCTCGAAGCCCGCTGTCTTGCCGATTTCATAGACGATGTTCTGGATCGTCTCGGCATCGGCATCTGCCGCAAGCGCGGCGAGATCGGTGTCGAGGCGTTCCAGCGCGGCGCGCTCGACGGCGTCGGGCGGGCGCTTGACCAGCGTCGGCGCGACGAAATCGCGGCCGTAGGCGATGGCATAGCCGATCAGCCGGTCGAGTTCCGGGTACGCCTCTGGCGTCGCATCGGGCACGTAGTTGGCGAGATAGCCCCAGACCTGTTCGCGCGTCGCATCGCCCATCACGCCGACGAGGTTGAGGAGCAGGCCGAAGGTGACCGGCAACTCGCCGGTCGGCAGCTTGCCGTCGTGAATGTGATGGACGGGGTTGCCGAGCTGTTCCTTCAGCGCCTGGCCCGCGTAATTGCCGCGGAACTGCCAATATTCGTCCACCGCGCGCGGGATGACGCCCATGTGCAGCGACTTGGCCTTCTTCGGCTCGCGGTACGCGAAGAAGGCGAGGCTCTCGGGGCTGCCATAGGTTAGCCATTGTTCGATCGAGAGGCCGTTGCCCTTCGATTTGGAGATCTTCTCGCCCTTTTCGTCGAGGAACATCTCGTAATTGAAGCCCTCGGGCGGGCGGCCGCCGAGGACGCGGCAGATCTTCGAGCTCTGCACGACCGAATCGATCAGATCCTTGCCCGCCATCTCGTAATCGACGCCGAGCGCGACCCAGCGCATTGCCCAGTCGACCTTCCACTGCAGCTTGGCATGGCCGCCGAGCACGGTCTGGGTGATGCGCTCGCCGTCGTCGTCGGTGAAGGCGATGAGGCCGGCGTCGGCGTCGACCACCTCGACCGGCACCTGCAGGACGATGCCCGACGTGGGGCTGACCGGCAGGACGGGCGAATAGGTCGCACGGCGATCGGCACCGAGCGTGGGCAGCATGACGTCGAGGATCGCCTGATAATGGCGCAGCACCGACTTGAGCGCATCGTCGAAGCGTCCGTCGGCATAATAGTCGGTCGAGGAGGCGAATTCGTACTCGAAGCCGTAATCGTCGAGGAAGCTGCGCAGGCGCGCGTTGTTGTGTGCCGCAAAGCTCTCGTGCGTGCCGAACGGATCGGGGATGCGCGACAAGGGCTTGCCGAGATGTTCGGTGAGCATCGCCTTGTTGGGCACATTGTCGGGAACCTTGCGCAGGCCGTCCATGTCGTCGCTGAAGGCGATCAGGCGGGTGGGCTGGTCGGACAGCGCGTGGAAGGCATTGCGCACCATCGTCGTGCGCAGCACTTCGTTGAAAGTGCCGATGTGCGGGAGGCCCGAGGGGCCGTAGCCCGTTTCGAAGAGGATCGGCGCAGCTTGTCCGTTCTTGGGGGGCTTGCCGTCGGGATAGCGTTTCAGGAGCTTGCGCGCCTCCTCATAGGGCCAGGCCTTGGAATCGAGGGCGGTGCTGCGGTCTTCGGTCATGATGGCGGCTGGTTAGCGGCATGTGGCGCGCGCGTCACCCCGGTTGGTCGCCTTGGACTTCACCGCACGGGCGTGATCGCCTATGCGCGCAGGTGATGGGCGCGCTCGACCCGCGTGCCGGGAGCGCCGCATGACCGTCAATATCGCCGTCTGCGGCAAGTTCCATTTCGCGAATTACGTGAAATACGTGTCTGCACAGGGATACCTCCAGAAGTTCTACTACGCGCACAAGCGCGCCACCGATGCGACGCTGGGCCTGCCCGCGGAGCAGATCTTCAACTTCCCGTTCAAGGAATATCTCGTGCAGGGGCACGGGCGACTGTTCGGAACAGTCGGCACGGGGCCGGCGCATATCCTCTACGGGGCCGTGTGGAGCCGGGCGGTGCTGTCCGCCTGGCGGCCCGCCGATCTGTGGCATGTGATGGCGCACGGCCATGAGACCGCAGTGGTAAGGCGCGCGGGGCGCGACGGCGCTCGGGTGCTGGCCGAGGCGGTCAACACGCATCCCGACAATCAGCGCGAGATCTTGCACCGCGAGGCCGAGCGCTGGGGCGTGAAGGGCGTCTCGCTGCACCGCTCGACCCGCGACGCGCGGCTGATCGACGAAATCGCGAGCGCGGACCGCGTGCTGGTGCCCTCTGCGACGGTCGCGCGCTCGTTCGTGGAACGCGGCATCGATGCGGAACGAGTGGTGAAACTGCCATATGCCGCCAATCTGTCGCGTTTCTTTCCGGCCGAGCATCCTATCCCCAACGGGGACGAGCGCCGGCCGCTGAAGATTGTCTGCGTCGGGACGATCGGGTTGCGCAAAGGCCAGTTTCACCTGCTCGAAGCCTGCCGCAGGCTCGGGCCCGACGTTGTCGATCTTACCCTGGTGGGGACGGTCGACACGGCGGTCGCGGCGCGGCTGGGCAGCTACGCCGGGCAGTTCCGCCACCTCCAGCGCGTGCCCAACGTTGAGATGCGCACGCTGCTGCTCGAACATGACCTGTTCGTGCTGCCGTCGCTGGAGGAAGGGCTGGCGGTGTCGATCTGCGAGGCGCTGGCGTGCGGGCTGCCGGTAGTGGCGACGCGCGAATCGGGGGCGGAGGAAATGGTCGTGGACGGCGAGACCGGCTTTCTGGTCGAGGCGGGTTCCGCCGATGCGCTGGCCGCGCTGCTCGGCCGGCTTGCCCGCGAGCGCGAGACGCTTCCGGTGATCGGCGCGGCGGCGGCGGCGGTGACGCGCCGCTGGCTGAACTGGGAAACCTATGCCGCCCAGTTGTGCGACGTGTATGCGCAGATGGGCGGCTGAACAGGTTGCCATTCTGTTCCGGTGCGCTATCCCCGTCGGGTGCTGCCCTATCCTGCCCTTCACGCCAGCCACGGCGGCATATGGATCGCCGACGACAGCGGCACACGGCCGATCGGGCGGGGTGAGGCGATACGGATCGCGGCGGATACGCCGGTCATTCTGCTCAATGCACCTTTGGTGGCGCAGCGGCTGGGGTTCGCCGAGCTTTCGGGGCTCGATCTGCTGGAGCTCTACGCCTTCCTGTTCCCGGCGCGCTTCATGGTGCCGACGCCCAAGGGGCTCGCGCGCGTCGCCGGGATCGCCGTGCCGGGGAGCGATGCCGAGGTGGCGGGGTTCCTGCGCGCGGCGGCGGCGGCCTTGCTCGACGTCACCAAAGGCGACTGGCCCGAGCGCGAGGGGGCGTGGAGCGCGGCGCAGAACCTCGCGAAACTGCGCTGGCCGTGGGCGCCGATCGTCGGCACGCGGCTGACGCGGCCGGCGACAGCGGAGCGCTGGCTGTTCTCGAAACTGCCCGAATGGTCGGAAGGCGCGCCGCGCCCTGCGCCGCGCACGATCACGCTCGGCGCGGAGGAGACGGGCGCGCGGCTGGCGCATCTCACCGGCAGCCTAGCCGAGGAGCGGCCCGGGCAGCGCGCGTTCGCGGGCGCGGCGATCGAGGCGTTCGGCCCGCGCATGGTGCGCGACGCGCCCAATCTCGTGCTGGCGGAGGCCGGGACTGGGATCGGCAAGACGCTCGGCTATCTCGCGCCCGCTTCGCTGTGGGCGGAGAAGGCGGGCGGGGCGGTGTGGGTGTCGACCTATACCAAGGCGCTGCAGCGGCAGTTGAGCCACGAGACCGCGCGGCTGTTCCCCGATCCGGCGCTGCGGCGGCTGAAGGTGGTGACGCGCAAGGGGCGGGAGAATTATTTGTGCCTGCTCAACCTGGAGGATGCGCTGCAGGGCGGGTTCGCGGGAAGGGCGGCGGTGCTGGCGCAACTGGTGGCGCGTTGGGCGGCGTATAGCGCGGACGGCGACATGGTCGGCGGCGATCTGCCGGGGTGGCTGACGACCCTGTTCCGGCGCGCGGGCAGCACTGCGCTGACCGACCGGCGCGGCGAGTGCGTCTATGCCGGCTGCCCGCATTACCGGAAGTGCTTCATCGAGCGCGCAGGGCGGGCGAGCGTGGAGGCCGATATCGTCATCGCCAATCATGCCCTGGTGATGGTCAATGCGGCGCGCGGGCGCGAATTGTCGACGCGGCCGACGCGCTACGTGTTCGACGAGGGGCATCACCTGTTCGACGCGGCCGACATGATGTTCTCGACCGCGCTGACCGGGCAGGAGACGATCGAGCTGCGGCGCTGGATCCTCGGCCCAGAGAGCGGCGGGCGCGGGCGGCGGCGCGGGCTGGCGGCGCGGCTCTCCGACGTGGCGAGCTATGACGAGGCGGGGGCGCAGGCGATCGCCGATGCCGTCAAGGCGGCGGGGGCGCTGGCGGCCGATGGCTGGCTGCAGCGGCTGGCGGACGGACAGCCGTTCGGACCGGTCGAGACGTTGCTCGCGGCGGTGCGCGGGTTGACCTACGCGCGCGCCGAATCGGATGGCGATGCGGGCTACGGGCTCGAGACCGAGCTGGCCGAGCCCGATCCAGCGCTGGTCGAGGCGGCGGGGCCGGCGGCACATGCGCTCGATGCGTTGGTGCGGCCGCTGGTCGCGCTCGGGCGGCGGCTGGAGGCGGTGCTGGCCGATGCGCCCGACTGGATGGACGCGCCGGCGCGTGCGCGGATCGAGGGGGCGATCGCTTCGCTCGGCTGGCGCGCGGAGACGGTGGCGTCGTGGCTGGCGCTGCTCGCGCGCATCGGCGGGCCGGCGGCGGAGCAGTTCGTCGACTGGCTGATCGTCAACCGCATCGAGGGGCGCGATTACGACGTCGGCCTGCTGCGCCACTGGCTCGATCCCTCGAAACCGTTTGCCGAGATCGTCTTGCGGCCAGCCCACGGCGCGCTCGTTACTTCGGCGACGTTGCGCGGCGGCGGCGATTGGGAAGTCGCGGAGGCGCGGACCGGCGCGCAGCATCTGATCCGCGCGGGCACGCGCTTCGAGGCGGCGAGCCCGTTCGATTATGCAAGCCAAGCCGAGGTGCTGATCGTCACCGACGTGAAGCGCGGTGATCTTGGCGGGCTGGCCAATGCCTATGCCCGGCTCGCGGTGGCGTCGGGCGGGGGGATGCTCGGGTTGTTCACCGCGATCCGGCGGCTGCGCGCGGTGCATACGCGGATCGCCGACCGGCTCGCGCGCGAGGGGCTGCCGCTCTACGCGCAGCATGTCGATCCGATCGATACGGGCACGCTCGTCGATATCTTCCGCGACGATCACCATGCGTCGCTGCTGGGGACCGACGCGCTGCGCGACGGCGTCGACGTGCCCGGCGAATCGCTGCGGCTGGTGGTGATGGAGGGGGTGCCGTGGCCCAAGCCGAGCGTGCTGCACGCCGCGCGGCGGCTGGCGAACGGCGGCAGCGCCTATGACGATCGCATCGTGCGGGCGCGGCTGGCGCAGGCGTTCGGGCGGCTGATCCGGCGTGCGGACGATCGCGGCGTGTTCGTGCTGCTGTCGGCGGCGATGCCCTCGCGGTTGTTGACCGCCTTCCCGCCGGGCGTGCCGGTCGCGCGGGTGACGCTCGACGAGGCGATCTCGCGCGTGCGACGCCTTCCATCCGTCGCCGTTGTGGGGCAAGAGGCGGGCGAGGACGCCTGACGGAGACGCCCATTGAAGACGCTCACGCTGCTCCGTCACGCCAAGTCGGGCTGGGACGACCCCGTGGCGCGCGATTTCGACCGGCCGCTGAACGGCAAGGGGCGGCGCGCGGCGGCGATGATGGGGCGGCACATGCGCGGGCTGGGTCTCGCCTTCGACCATGTCATCGCCTCGCCCGCCGTGCGCGTGGTGGAGACATTGTCCGAGATCGAGGCCGGCTATGGATCGGCGCTGGCACCCGCGTGGGACCGGCGGCTGTATCTCGCGTCGGCGGCGACGATCCTCGATGCGATCCAGGAATTGCCGGATGCGGCGGCGGACGTGCTGCTGATCGGGCACAATCCGGGGCTGGAGGATCTCGTGCTGCTGCTGGTGCCCGATGCGGAAGGGGACGCCCTGCGCGACGCGGTCGAGGTGAAATATCCGACCGCGACGCTCGCGCGGATGACCTTCGACGTGGCGGCGTGGACGGGCGTGAAGGCGAACGGCGCGACGCTGGCGGCGTTCGTGCGGCCGCGCGATCTGGACGCGGCGCTGGGGCCGGACGGGGATTAGGACTTTTTCAGCAGATCCTTCAGTCCCGCCAGCGCGCCGGCGGGTTTTTCCTCCTCGCCTTCGCTGATGACGCCGGCAGCCTTGAGCGCGGCCGCCGCACCGGGGCCGCGCGGGAAGGGATCGAGCGCGAGCGCCATCGTCTCCGCCGCCGCCTCGCCGAGATCGATCGCGCCGCCTTCGTAGGGGATGACGTCGAGCGCGCCTTCGTCGAGTTCGATCTCCTCGGCATCGGCGTCGGTGCCGTCGACGAACAGGAGCGCGACAGCCTCGTCGACCGTGACGGCAATCGGCTCGGCGGTGACGGTGCAGGCCTGCACCACCGATGCGGTGACGCGGCCGCGCACGGCGATGCCGGCGGCTTCGCGCCGCACGCCCAGCGTCGCCTCGAGCGCGTCGATCGACACCAGGGCGAAGCGCTGCGCCAGTGCGGCGCGTTCGGCCGGTTCGGCGGCGATCGTCACCTCACGTTCTCCGGCGCCGATCGTATCGACACGCTCCGGCCGGGAGAATTCGGGCGGGGTCACGGCAAATCCCCCGCGATCAGCGCGCGGGCGGGCGTGGCGGCGAGCGCATCGCGCAAGGCGAACAGCGACGTGCCGACATGCGCCAGCGCCGCCGGTGCGGGCGCCGCGCCGCGATAGAGGTTGCGGGTGAGCGCGGGGCCGAGATCGCCCGCCGCGATGCCGTCACGGTACGCGCCGATGCGGCCGCCCAGCATGCTCATCATCTTGCCGATATGCTTGCCGACGACGACGTCGCCGATGCCGATCTGGCGGAGCTGGCCGTCCATGTCGTCGACGAACCGCTCGGTCACGCGCGCGCTGATCGCGGCGCTGGCGGGATCGCCCTCCAGCCGCAGCAGCACGATCGAGAGGACGGCGGCGATCATGTCGAAGCGGCCGTCGATCGTATCGGGCACAGCGCCGTCGAGATACCAGTGCGGCGCGCGTCCGCGCTCGACGATCGCGGTGTAGAGCGGCAGGGCCTCGTCGTTCCGCCGCCCGAAAATCCTGTTCAACAAGCTCAACCGGGCACTCCCAAGTGGTGGCCCTTGTTTGGCCGTGTTCTGCGGCATATTGAGGCGATCGGGTCGCGATGCAATGCGGACCCTGAGGCCGTGTGGCCAGGAGTATGGTGATGAAGTCGATTTCCGCCCGTCTGTTGACCAGCGTCGCGCTGGCCGCCGCGGTTCTGCCCGCCGGCGCATGCGTTCCGCTCAAGTCGCATCAGGGCTATGTGATCGACAACGATCTGGTCGCATCGGTGCAGCCGGGCGTCGATACGCGCCAGTCTGTGCTGTCGGTGCTGGGCAAGCCGAGCTTCGCCAGCCAGTTCAACCAGGGCGACTGGTATTACCTCTCGCGCGATTCGCGCAGCCTGGCGTTCAACAATCCCAAGGCCAAGGACCAGACGACGCTGCGCATCAGCTTCGATGCGAAGGGTGTCGTCACTGCCGTCACCAAGACCGGGACCGAGCAGATCGCCTCGATCGGCATGATGAAGAAGACGACGCCCACGCTCGGCCGCCACCGCAGCTTCTTCCAGGAGCTGTTCGGCAATATCGGCCAGGTCGGCGCGATCGGCGGTGCGCCGAGTGGCGGTGGCGGCGGCCGCGACCAGCCTTAAGGCCAATCGTCATTGCGCTCATGCGGGGCTGCGAAGCGCGATTCTCTGTGCTTCGGTGCTCACGTGCCTTAAGCACGCTGGCTCCGATGCTCGACAATCACCCTTCTCGCCTCCACCTGAACACAATGCCGATCGGCCGCACGTTTCGCCGACCCGCGTAGCTTGCTGCGCGATGAAGGCTCCATTCGCGATCGGTTCAGGCGCCGACGCCCAGTACGGGGCGTCGGTCGCGTTTTCCTGCGTGACCGTCCTTTGAAGAAAAGGAGCAAGATCATGCGTAAACTGATTGTCACCGCTCTGCTCGCCGCGAGCGTCCTTCCCGTCGCCGCGCAGGCGCAGTCGCCGGGCGAACTCCGCCGCGACCGCCAGGACATCCGCGAGGAGCGCCGCGATCTCGACCGCGCCTATCGCAGCGGCGACCGCGACCGGATCCGCGACGAGCGCGGCGACCTGCGCGATGCGCGGCAGGAATATCGCGAGGACGTGAACGACCGCAACCGCCAGTGGGCGCGCGACGACTGGCGCCGCTATCGCGACCGCGACGGATCGCTTTATGCGGCGGGCAACTGGCGCGCGCCGTTCCGCTACACTGCGTTCCGCACCGGCATCCGCATCGCGCCGGTCTATTGGGGCACGCGCTACGTCATCAATGATCCGTGGCGCTATCGCCTGCCGCCGGCGCGCTGGGGCCAGCGCTGGGTGCGGCATTATAACGACGTGATCCTGGTCGACACGCGCCGTGGCGTGGTGGTCGACGTGATCCGCGGTTTCTATCGTTAAAGTCTGACGAAGCCGAGTGCTGCGGCCGTTTCCGGTACTCCCGGGAACGGCCGCACGCATTGGGGGGGAGGGATGCGTGCGGCCGGTGCCGGGTGTACAACTGGGCACTGGTCCCGAAAGGGGGGAAGGGACCTGTGGCGCTGAACGCCCTTAGCGGGATTTGGTTCGATCGGGCCCCATTTTAGCGAATCGTGAAGAGCACCTGATCGACGACACGTCCGCCAAGATCGACGAGGCGCAGGCGGTGCTGGCCGGGCGGGGCGAGGATCTGCGGCTGCGAATCGGCCGCGCCGATGTCGGTCTTGTCGAGGAAGAGGCGGTGCGCGAGCGCCGAGCCCGAGACGCCGACCGCGAGCCGCTGCCGGTCGGGCGGGATGTCGGGATCGATCGCATAGACGCTGCCCGAGACCGGATTGGTGATGCGCGGGCGGCGTGATTCGGGCGGAGCGAAGGCGATCTGGCGCTGCGCGGTGCCTTTCAGGAAATACTCCGTCCTTGGCTGCTCGATGTGTTTCGCAAACTGGATCGATGCGGATTCGATACCGTCAGGGCGCGGCGGCGGGCCGTCCCCCTGGCCGTCGAGCGCCAGCATGACGTCGCGCCACACCGGCGCCGCGCCGCTGGTGCCCGAGACGGCGCGCATCGCATCGCCCTCGAGGTTCCCGACCCAGACGGCGACGGTGTAGCGGCGGGTGAAGCCGATGCACCAATTGTCGCGCATCGCCTTCGACGTGCCGGTCTTGACCGCCGCCCAGAACGGCAGGCGCAGCGCCGAATCGAGCCCGAAAGTGGCGGCGCGGGCGTTGGCGTCGGCGATCATGTCGGCGACGAGCCATGCCGCCTGCGGGGTGGTGACGGGGCGGGCGGGTTCGTGCGGATCCTTGTCGGTGAGGCGGACGGGCGACCATGCGCCGCCCTGCGCGAGGCTGCGATAGGCATCGGCCTGTTCGACCAGAGTGACCTCGGCCGAACCGAGCGCGAGCGAGAAGCCATAATATGCGCCGTCCTCGACAAGGCCGCGATAGCCCGAATCCCACAACCGGTCGCGGAAACGATCGGTGCCGACGAGCAGCAAGGTGCGCACCGCCGGCACGTTGAGCGACCCCGCCAGTGCGGAGCGCGCCGACACCGGGCCCTTGAAGCCGCGATCGTAATTCTGCGGCACGTAGAGGCCCGAGGCGGTGTCGAGCTGCACCGGCGAATCGTCGAGGATCGAGGCGGGCGTCAGGTATCCGCGCTCGATCGCCTGCGCGTAGAGGAAGGGTTTCAGCGTCGATCCGGCCTGACGATACGCATTGGCACCATCGACGGAAGGGGCGGTCGAGGCACCGCCGATGCCGCCGACATAGGCGAGCACGTCGCCGCTTTCATTGTCGAGTACCACGACCGCGCCGTCGCGCGCGCGGCTGCCGCCGAGGCCCTGCAACTGGCGTTTGAGCGCGCGGATCGCGACGATCTGGATGCGGCGATCAAGCGTGGTGGTGATGCGCAGGCCGGGCTTGGTGAGCAGCCGCCCGGCGAGGTGCGGCGCGAGACCGGGATCGAGCGCGAGGCTGCGCGCCGGGCCGAGCATGGCGGCGGCGAGGCCGTCGAAGCGTGCGCAATCCTTTTCGCGGGCAATCGCGCAGGCGCGGCGGGCGATGGCGGTCGCGCCCGCCTGCGGCTCGGGCAGGAGGGCGGCGAGCAGCAGCGCGTCGTCGCGGGCGAGCGCGTCGGGTGTCTTGCCGAACAGGCCGAGCGCGGCGGCGCCGATGCCCTGCGCCTCGCCGCGGAAGCCGGCGAGGTTCAGATACGCCTCGAGGATCTGGTCCTTGCTCCAGCCGCGCTCGATCGCCCAGGCCGCGCGCATCTGGCGGAGCTTGTCCCACAAATGGCGGCGGCCGGGCGCGGCGAGATCGGGCGCGAGGAAGCCGGCGAGCTGCATCGAGAGCGTGGAGCCGCCGCGCGCGCGGCCCCCTCGCGCCTTGTCGCGCGCGATGCCGAGCAGGGCGAGCCAGTCGACGCCGCCGTGCGCGTAGAAGCGCTGATCCTCGGCGGCGACGAGCGTAGTGCGGGCGGGCCCCGAGACCTTGTCGAGCGGTGTCCAGGCGAGGCGGCGCGCGGCGAAATCGACGCGGGCGGAATCGATGAGGATGCCGTTGCGATCGTAGAGCCAGGCCTCGGACGGGTGCCAGTCGGCGCGGACCTGCGCATACGGCGGCAGCGGCGGCGGGAGCGTCGCGTAATCGAGCGCGGCGAAAGCGAGGATGACGGCGACGCAGGCGGCAAGCGTGAGGCCGGTGCGCGTGAAGAGCGTGTTTATCCAACGTTCGGGCTGAGCCTGTCGAAGCCCTGTCCTTGCCTTCCGCAGAAGAAAAGAACAGCCCTTCGACAGGCTCAGGACGAACGGAGGAAGGGGCACTGCGCCATCATTTCTTCGTGCTGATCTGCGCGATGTCCACCGGGGCGATCGGCACCTGCGCGCGGATCTCGGGCGAGTACATCGCCTCGACGCGGCTTGGCGGCATCGAGAAATGGCCCGCGCCGTTGAGGCGGATCAGGTACGAGGCGGCGAATGTGCCGCGCGGCACCCAGTCGAAATAGGCGCGCCAGCTGTCATTGCGGCGCTCGACATAGGCGGCCGAGACACCCGCCTGCACGTCCCACAGCTTGCCGTCGGCATCGCGGAAGTTGAAGCGCGTGCCGTCTCCCGCCTGGCCCTGGCTCGCCAGCATCTCGGACTGGCCGCCGAGATTGCCGATGATCGTCGCGCCTGCCGGGATCGGATCGTTGATGACCACCCAGTTGCGTTCTGCGCTCGCCTCCACCGCGATGGTGATCTTGAGGACGTCGCCGCGCGTCAGCCTGCCGGGCACGCGCGCCTGCACGACATCGACCTTGCGCACCATGCGGTAGCCGTTGAACAGCGGCTTCAGCAGCGGCACGGCGGCCGAGACCGAGACGTTCGCCCACGGCCCCGCGCCGCCCGACTGGCGCATGACGAGCGGCGTCTGCGCGGGCGGCAGCGCGAAGCTGGCGACGCGCTGGTCGGGGCTGAGCGGCCATGGCTTGGTGATCGTCCGGCCGGCGAGCGTCAGGTCTGTCGCGCCGGTGATCGCCGTCGCCGGATAGATCGACGCGAACTTGCGCGCGGCGATCGTGCCCCAGGCGTTGGCGGTGGTCGTGTCCCAATGGCCCTTCAACTGGCGCAGCGAGACGCCGACCATCATCTTCGCCGCCTCGTCCTGCCAGCCGGGACGGCCGAGCGTGGCGATCACCGCCTTGATCGAAGCCTCGTCGGTGGAGGACATCAGCCACCAGATGCTGTTCGCCTTGTCCGACAGATCGAGCCGCGTGCCTTCATAGACGAGGCGCGTGCGCAGCTCGCCCTCGGCACTGGTGCGCAAGGCGGCGGCGTTGGCGAGGCCCGGCACCTTGTCGATCGCCAGCATGTAATCGGCGAGCGTGGCGGAGGGCATGTCCTTCGGCGTCATCTGCAACTGGCCGACCATCGCCGGGGTCGCCGCGCCTGCGCGGGCGAGGGCGGCGAAGGCGGCGATCTTCTGGAGGCGCGGATCGCCATAGGTCTCGTTGCGGAGACGCCCGTCGAGCACCGCCTTCATCGCCTCGATCATTTTCGTGCGCGGGGCGTCGGGGATCGGGAAGCCGGCCTCCGACGTCATCGACAGGACATAGGCGGTGAGCGCCTCTGATCCTTTCAGCGAGTCGGACGGCCAGTAGCGCAGCAGGCCGTCGGGCGCCTGATAGGCCGGGATGTCGCCCGCGAGCGAACTCCACTGCCCGCCGTCGCCGAGCGCGACCGCGCGCGACAGGCGCTGTTCGAAACAGGTGTAGGGATAGGCCGCCATGAAGCTGCGCACCCCGGCGAGCGGCGGCGCGAGCGTATCGGCGAGGCGGATGTCGACCGTGCCGCGACCCGCGAGCGCCCCCGCCGGGCGGTTGATCGGAATGCTGGTATTGTCGCCGACGCGCGCGAGCGTCGCCGCCCAGACTTCGACCGGCAGCGCGGGAATGACCTCCTGCCCGACGCTGATCTGGTCGGCGGCCTTGGCGTTCGCCGCCTTGACGGTGACGTGCCAGCGCAGGTTGGCGACGTTTTCGGGCGCGGTCAGATTCCACGCGATCGGCGACGCGCCGCCGGCCGGAATGGTGAGCGTGAGCGGATTGCCCTTGGCGACGCGCGGCGTGACGTCGACGGTCGCCGTCACCGTCATCGGCTTGTCGGAGCCGTTGCGGAGCGTGAAGGCCGCGGCGTAGAAATCGCCCGAACGGACCAGCGGCGGCATCGCGGCGTAGATCGACAGATCCTGCGCAGTGCGGACGTCGGCCATGCCGGTGCCGTAGAGTTGCGCGCCCTGCGTGGCGATGGCGACGAGCTTGAACGAGGAGAGCGCGTCCGACAGCGGCACCGCGACCTTCGCACGGCCGCTGCCGTCCAACTGGACATGGCCCTTCCACAGCAGCACCGGCTGGAAATTCTCGCGGTTGAGGCCGGAGGAATCCGCGCCGCCGCCGCCGCCCGCCTCGACCGCTTTCTTCCCGTAGTGGCGCTTGCCGACGACCTGCGTCTGCGCGGTCGAGGTGAGGACGGAGATCGGGCGTTCGCCCATCACCGCGGTCAGCACGTCCCAGCTGTCGTTGGGCGCGAGCTGGAGCAACGCCTGGTCGACGGCGGCGAAGGCGACGTCGGCCTCGCGCGCGGGCTTGCCGTCGGGGGTCTTCACCGCGATCTCGACCTGCGCCACGTCGCGCGCGGCATAGGCCTTCTTCGTGTCGCGGTCGGGCGTGACGGTGACGGCGAGCTTGTGCGCCTCCCACCCGACCTTAACCTTGGCGATGCCGAGCCGGTAGCTCGGCTTGGCGAGATCGACCAATGCGGTCGGCTCCTGCCCCTCGGGCGGCGCGCTGGAGAGGCCGAGCGAGCGGGCGATGCCGTCGACCCAGCTCCAGAAGCCGCTTTCGGTGCGGCCGCGCACGACCATCACCGATACGAACACGTCGGGCGCGTAGCTGCCCGGCATCGGCACCTCGACCACCGGATCGGTGCCCGAAATCTGCGTCACGAAGCTGGAGAGCACGCCCTCGCGCTCGACCGTGACGAGCGCGGTCGCCTGGCGGAAGGGCATGCGGACCTGGAAGCGGCCGGTCTCGCCCGCCGCGTAGCTCGGCTTTTCGGGAACGACGTCCATGCGGTCGCCATTGTCGCCGCCGAACCACCAATCGTCGTCGCCCGCCAGCCAGACCGAGGTGGTGGCGCGCGCCTCGTTGCCATTGGCGTCCTTGGTGGTGGCGACGGCATAGACCTCGCCCGACAGGCCGGGATCGACCTTGCAGGTGGCGAGGCCCTGCGCGTCGGTGGTGGCGCTGCAGGAAGCCGACAGTTTCGCCGTCGTCATCTGGTTGTCGTAGGCGTAGAAGCCGCCGATCAGCCGCCGCCGCGCGGTGAGGATCTTTCGCGAATAGAGGGCGACCGCGACCGACTGGTTGGCGATCGGCTTGCCCGAGGTGTCGAGCGCGACGAAGCGCAGGCGCAGGTCGTCCTGCTTCATCAGCCAGCCGTCGGTCTTGACGCCGAGCTGCACGTTGCTGGGGAAGACGGGGATGCGCTTGGAGGCGGTCAGCACCTGGCCGTTGGCGTCCTGATAATCCATCTCGACCAGCATGTCGGTCGCGCCGTCCAATGTCTGCGGCACGTCGATGGTCGATTTGGCGGTGCCGTCGGCCCGCAACGTGGCGGGCAAGGTCTGCGTGGGCGGGAGCGGGGTCTGCTCCTCCTCGCCGTCGCCGTTGAGGGGCTTGGTGCCCTCGACCACCTTGGCGCCGCCGAACGTATAGCCCTCATAGCCCTCGGGCGTGGTCGAGCGCGCGAAATAGCCGACGCGCAGATCGACCGGCAGATTGGCGGCACCCCCGCCGGAGAGATAGCCGACGAACAGATCGAGCGGCATCGTCGTCGGGCGGACGGCGGCGTCCTTCGGGCCGGTGACGGTCGCGCGCATCGTCGGGAGCTTGTATTCGTCGAGCTTGAACGACTGGCCCGAGCTGACCGTCGTGCCGTCCGCCTTGACGATGCTGACGTCGTAGTCGCCCATCGGCGCGCCTTGCGGCGCGGTCCAGGCGGATTCGCCGATGCCGTTCGCGTCGATCGTGACGGGCAGGTCGAAGCTCGTGTCGGAGCCGCGGTGCGAGAGGTGCAGCGTGCCCGTTACCGCCGGCGCCATGCCGAAGCCGGTGCCGACCGACGTCCGCAGGATATGCTTCATGTTGATCGTCTCGCCCTGAAGGACGAGTGCGCGGTCGAACACGGTGTGGAGCAGCTGGCCGGGCGCGGAATAGCCGTAGGGCAGGTCGAAATCGTACGGCTTGATGCCCTCACCCCAATCGGTGAGCGTGAAGCTGAAATCGTCGCCGAGCCGGGCCGAGACCATCAGCGGATGGCTGTCGCCCTCGCAACTGCCATAGGTTTCGGGGTCGGGCAGGCCCGCGGGCACCATGACGCCGCCGGTGCGGTCGGTCGCGCCGTGGACATATTGCTGGCCGGTGCAACTGTCGGAAATGCGCACCTCGGCATTGGCGACGGGCTTGCCGGTGTCGAGATAGGTCACCCAGGCGAGGCTGCGCTCGCGGCCCCATTTGAAATGCACCGCCATGTTGGTGACGAGCGCGGCCGAGGCGACGAAGCGCGGTTCCTTGCGGCCGAGCAAAGCCTGGCCGAGCACGGGGCTGGCCAGTTCGACGACGTAGAAGCCGGGCTTGGTGAGGGGGATGCCCATCACCTCGAAATCCTTGCCCTTGCCGGGCAGGCCGAGCTTGATCGGCGAGCCCTCGCCGGTCGGCATGATCGAGGTCGCGCCGGTGTCGTTGATCGTTACATCCTTGTCGCCCTGCTTGATCTCGTGGCTGGCGTAATCGCCCGCCTTGCCGACGGTGCGCAGCCACTGCGCGACCTGCCCGTCCGATCCCGCGACGCGCAAGGTCTGGCCGGGCATGGCGATATTATGGCCCTGCAGATCGGGCTCGACGTTGCGGACGGTGACGGGCAGCACGCCGCCCTGCTTCGCCTCGAGAATGCCGAAATTGGCGGCGAACTTGATGAGCGGCGGCGCCTCGTCGAAGCGCACTTCGAGCGGGAAGCGCTTGGCGTTCTGCAAGGTTCGGCCGCTCTCGTCCTTCAGCCCCGCCGGGATCGCCACCGTCGCCTTGGTGGCGGGCGGGAGAGGACTGGCGAAGGTGATGTCGCTGATCGTCGCCTTCTTCTCGTCGTCCTTGTCGAACTTCGGCGCGATCGTCTTGCCGTCCGCCGTGGTGATGGCGATCTGCTTCGCATCCGACATGGCGATCGGCGCGGTGAAGCGGACATAGGCCTTCTCGACCGGCGAGCAGCCCGCCTGCGCGTTGACGCGGCTGCATTCGAAGCGCGCGGAGAAGGGCTCGCGCACCTTGAAGTCGAACTTCTGGTCCGCGCCGGCGATCTTGCCGGCAGCCGAGGCGATGTTGGCGCCCCACATCAAGGCGACGTCACGGCCCGGCGGTAGCGGGCGGCGGCATTTCAGCGCGACGACCGCGCCATACGCCTTCTGCCGGTCGGCGGCGCTGTCGGGCACCTTGGCGGGAAGGCCGGCATTTTCGAGGAAGTTGCGGACGTTCCAGTCGCTCGTCCCCATGTCCGAGATCAGCTTCGCGAGGTCGACCGGGAGGATATCGACCGGGATCTTCTCGCCGATGCCATCGACCGCGCAGTAAGCGTTGGCGTTGATCGAGGCCGCGGTCGCGGGCAAATTGGCGGCGACGAGGAAGGTCTGGTCCTCCTCGATCGCGCCGTCATATTGCGCGGGCAGCACGGCGCGCGCGACCGGCCCGCCGGCATCGACCTTGAACGCGCGCTGGCCGGTGACCTCATAGCCCGAGACGCTCTTGAGCTTGTCGGCAAGCGTGAAGGTGCAGACGGTGCCGCCGGGCAATCCCTTCTCGAACTCATAAACATAGGTCTGCGGATCGACCCAGCGGCCGGTGCCCGCCATCGCGCAATCGACGGTGTAGGGCGATGTCGCGCGGGGATCGCCAAGCGCGACCATCGGCTGGCTGAAGCGCGTGGTGAAGCGCTCGATCGCACCGTCGCCGACGCCGGGGGTGGCGAGAACCACCTGCGGGGACGCATCGCCGAACGCCGCGACCGGGGCGATCGCCATCATCAGCAGCGCGATACGGCCCATCAGCTTCATCGAACGTCCTCTCCGTACGTCTTTCGTGCGACGCTACGGCGCGGCACCGGGACAAGTCCAGCGCCGAATCGCGGCAATCGTGACGCTTGATCGACTTCCACTGTTGCGGAATGAAGGCAGGCAGGCGAAGGATATTGCCGGGGGGACAAGCATCTGAACGTCGGGGAAATCGCCATTACCGCGATCGACGCGGTCACGCGTGAGACGATGCTGTTCGCGGCCGTCGGGTTTCTGATCGGCGGGCTCGACGATCTGCTGGTCGATGCCGTGTATCTGGCGGTCGCGGCGCGGCGGCGGTTCGGCAGCGCGCGCAGGCCTGCGACGATCGCCGGATATCCGGCGCGCGCCGTGCCGCGGCGGATCGCGGTGTTCGTCGCCGCCTGGGACGAATCGGCGGTGATCGGCCGGATGCTGCGCTCCACGCTCGAGCGGTTCGAACATGACGATTACCGCATCTATGTCGGCACGTATCCCAATGACCGCGAGACGATCGCGGCGGCGGCGGCGGTCGCGGAAAAGGACGACCGGGTGCGTGTCGTGATCGGCAGCGACAAGGGCCCGACGACCAAGGCGGATTGCCTCAACGCGATCTGGGGTGCGCTCGCCCGCGACGAGGCGACGCACGGCGGCCGCGCGGTCGCGGTGGTGATCCACGATGCCGAGGACGTGGTTCACCGTCACGAATTGCGCGTGTTCGATGCGCTGATCGACACGCACCCGACCGTGCAATTGCCGGTGGTGCCGCTGATCGAGCGCAAGAAAGACCTCAAGGCGGCGCTGGTCTCGGGCCACTATGCCGATGAATTCGCCGACAGCCACGGCAAGCAGATGGTCGTGCGCCATGCGATCGGCGCGGGCCTGCCGCTGGCGGGCGTCGGTTGCGCGATCGCGCGCGATGCGCTCGAGGCGTTGTCGGGCGCGCGCAACGGGCGGCCGTTCGACGCGGGCAGCCTGACCGAGGATTACGAGCTCGGCCTGCTGGTCGGGCAGGGGACGTTCGCGCGGGTGCGCGAGTCCGAGGACGGGCCGCTGATCGCGGTCCATGCCTATTTCCCCGATACGATCGAAGCGGCGGTGAAGCAGAAGGCGCGCTGGATGACGGGCATCGCGCTCGCGGGGTGGGACCGCGTGGGCTGGAGCCACATCGCCGACTGGCGCGAGCATTGGATGCGGATGCGCGACCGCCGCGCGCCGACCGCGGTGCTGGTGCTCGCCGCCGCCTATGTCGCGCTGGTGGCCTGGGGCCTGTCGGAAGTGGCGCACATATTGAGCGGAACGCCCGCCCCCGGGCTGGCCGCGAGCGTAAGCCTGCTGCTGACGGTCAATCTCGGGCTGCTGCTCTGGCGGCTCGCGTCGCGTGCGCTGTTTACGGGAATGGCCTATGGGCCGGTCGAGGCGGTGCTGTCGCTGCCGCGCGCGCTTGCCGGCAATCTCATCGCCTTGCTGGCGGCGCGGCGGGCGGTGTGGCGCTATGTCGCGATGCTGCGCGGGGCACCGCTGCGCTGGGACAAGACGACGCACGCCTTCCCCGATGACCGCACGCTTGCCGAAGAGGGTCTCGCCGGATGACGAGGCCGGAAAGGAGGGGCCGGGGGCGTCCCTTGCGGTTTCTGGGCGGGCTGGCGATCGGCTGGGTGAGCCTGCGCGTCCTGATGCTGTGGCCGGGCGCGGAGCCGGTGCGGCGGATCGTGCATGAGGCCGCGCCGATCCTGGCCTTGCGCGACGATACGGGCGCGCGGGTGGAGACGTTCCTGCCGCCGGAGCCGTTGCAGCCGCGCGTGCGCTATTCGATCTGGCCGCAGTCGGACTATGCGCCGCCCCCGGCACTGGCGCGCCTGCCCTATGCGCCGCAGCACGCGGGCCCGATCAGGGCGGGCGATCCAGGGCGGACCGCGCTCGCCTTGCTGGCCTTCGTGCGCTTCGGCCCGCCTGAGGACGAGGCTGCGCTACCGCCGCCGCTGGTGCCGGGCGTGCCGCAGCCTGCGCCGCCCGGCGCGGCGCGCAACCCGTCGCGGCTGTCGGGCAGCTTTTGGCTGGTCGCGCGCGACGGATCGGGGGCGAGCAACGGCGTGATCGGCGGGCAGCTCGGCGGGTCGCAGGCGGGGCTGCGACTGGCCTATGCGTTGACGGACAATCGCCGCGTCGCGATCGCGGGGCGCGTCACCAGCCCGCTCGGGCCGGGGCTGAAGGAAGCGGCGATCGGCGTCGAATGGCAGCCGACGCGGCTGCCGGTGCGGATCGTCGCGGAACAGCGCTTCGCCCTCAACGGCGGCAAGAGCGGCCCGGCGATCGGCGTGGTCGGCGGCTTCGGGCCGCTGCCGGTGGCGCAGGGCTTCCGGCTCGAAGGATACGGCCAGGCGGGCGCGATCCACCGCGGCGATACCCAGGGCTATGTCGATGGCGCACTGCGGCTGTCGCGCGAGATCGTGAAACTGGGCCCGGTGCCGGTCGCGCTCGGCGCGGGGCTGTGGGGCGGGGCGCAGCGCGGGGCCGAGCGGCTCGATATCGGGCCGTCGGTCAGCGCGGCGATCCCGATCGTGGGCAGGACGGCGCGGCTGTCGCTCGACTGGCGGCAGCGCGTCGCGGGCAATGCCGCGCCGAACTCCGGCGTGGCGCTGACGCTCGGGACCGATTTCTGAGAGTCTTTGTTGGTTGCGGTGCCGGCCCGCTCCCCTACCCGGCCGCCCACTCAGGATATTCTATGGGCGGCCGGGTGGGGGAGCGGGCCGGCACCGCGAAACTATGAAAGCGCGGCTTTCCGCTCGCGCTGCAACAGGGTAACGCTTTCGGGCAATGGACATCTACCTGCCCATCGCGAACCTCTCGGTGAATGCGCTGGTGATCGTGCTGCTCGGCGGCGGGGTCGGGCTGCTGTCAGGGATGTTCGGGGTCGGCGGCGGGTTCCTGACGACGCCGCTGCTGATCGTCTACGGCATCCCCCCGACCGTCGCCGCCGCCTCCGCCGCCAGCCAGGTGACGGGCGCAAGCGTTTCGGGCGTGTTCGCGCATTTCCGGCGCGACGGGGTCGACGTGAAGATGGGCGGCGTGCTGGTCGCGGGCGGACTGATCGGCAGCCTTGCGGGCGGGCAGATCTTCCGGCTGCTGCAGGCCAGCGGGCAGATCGATACGGTGATCGCGATCGTCTACGTCCTGCTGCTCGGCTCGATCGGGTCGATGATGGCGAAGGAAGCGATCGGCGCGATCCGCGCGAGCCGGGGCGGCACGCCACCGCGCGCGCGCAAACGGCGGCATCATCCGCTGGTCGCGGCACTCCCCTTGCGGACGCGCTTCTACCGCTCGGGCCTCTATATCTCGCCGCTGGCACCGCTGCTGCTGGGCTTCTTCGTCGGCATATTGACGATCCTGCTCGGGGTCGGCGGCGGGTTCATCCTCGTGCCGGCGATGCTCTATCTGCTCGGCATGACGACGCAAGTGGTGGTCGGCACCTCGCTGTTCCAGACCTTGTTCGTGACGGCGATGGCGACGATGGTGCATGCGACGACGACCAAGGCGGTCGATATCGTGCTCGCCGCGCTGCTGCTGCTCGGATCGGTGGCAGGGGCGCAGATCGGCGCGCGCTTCGCGGCGAAGGTGAAGCCCGAATATCTGCGTCTGGCGCTGGCGGTGATCGTGCTGCTGCTGGCGATATGGATCGCGATCGGCCTGGGCTGGCGGCCGAGCGAGATCTATTCGGTCGAACTGTCGTCGTGAGAAAAGCGGTCCTCGCGCTGCTCGCGGCCCCGTTGCTTACGGGCGCGGAGGCGAAGCCGGTGCTGGTGCCCGACGTGTCGGAGCGCGACATCCGCATCGTCTATTCCTTCACCGGCGCGGACCTGCTGCTGTTCGGCGCGATCCTCTACCCCGGCGGCAAGCTGCCCGATGCCGACAAGCCGACCGATATCGTCGTGGTGGTAAAGGGCCCGACACAATCGATCCTGGTGCGCGAGAAGGAAAAGCTCGGCGGGCTGATCTGGGTCAACGCCGCGCGGCTGCGCTATCGGTCCGCGCCGAGCTTCTACGCGGTCGCCTCGTCGCGGCCGATCGAGAAGATCCTCGATGATCGCGCGCAGGCGATCTACGAACTCGGGCTCGACAGTCTGCAGCTCTCGCCCGCGTCGAGCGCACCGGCCGAGCAGCAGGACCGGTTCGAGCGCGGGCTGGTCGATCTCAAGAAACGCTCTGGGCTGTACGTAGAGCAGCCGGGCGCGGTCGAGATCACCGACAACGTGCTGTACCGCGCGAAGCTGACGATCCCGGCGCGCGTGCCGGTCGGGCGCTTTACCGCGGAGACGTTCCTGGTGCGCGACGGCCATGTGCTGGCGGCGGCGACGCGCGATATCGAGATCCGCAAGGCCGGGTTCGAGCGTTTCGTGGCAAGGTCGGCCGAGAAGTGGAGCCTCGCCTACGGGCTGGTCGCGGTCGCGCTGTCGGTATTGTTCGGCTGGAGCGCAGGAGTCATCGCGCGGCGTTTTTGATTCAGTGAGGCGGTGCCGGCCCGCTCCCCCACCCCGCCTCCCACAGCGTATCCTGAAATGGGAGGCGGGGTGGGGAAGCGGGCCGGCACCGCCATCCGCGTGAGCGGATCAAACAGCCCCTTAGACTTTTGGCGAACCGAATATTTACCTGTCCGCCCTAGGCAGGGCGCTTCCAATAAGGGCGGAGAGCCTGATGACAGAGATGCCGGGCATGCACGCCTTCGACAACGCCGTACCACTCGCACCCGTCCGCGACCTCGCGCTCGCCGAGCCGATCGGCATGGTGCTGGAGATCGCCGGATCGAGCAGCCAGGTGGTTTTCGATCCCGTCCGCGTCGATGCACTCGCCGGCCATGCCGATCCCGTCGCCGCCTGCGCCGGTTCGGTCGGCAGCCAGATCAAGATGCGCGTCGGCGGCTTCTGGCTGATCGCGAACGTCCGCTCGCTCAAGCTCGCCGACGATGGCGAGCGCATCTCGGCACTGGTCGACTTCCTGGGCGAGGGTGACGAGGATCCGGTGACGGGCGTGCTCAACCGCTTCCGCCGCGGCGTGACGCGCTATCCGATGCCGGGCTGCGTCGTCTATCCGGTCGCGACGCCTGACCTGAAGCAGATCTACGCCGCCGACGACCGCGCCAATATCGAGGTCGGCACCGTCTATCCGACCAAGGACATTCGCGCCGCGCTCTATATCGACGCCATGCTCGGCAAGCATTTCGCGCTGCTGGGATCGACCGGCACCGGCAAGTCGACCAGCGCCGCGCTGATCCTGCACAAGATCTGCGAGCGCGCGCCGCAGGGCCATATCGTGATGATCGATCCGCACGGCGAATATTCGGCGGCGTTCAAGACCAACGGCGCACTGTTCGACGTGTCGAACCTGTCGATGCCCTACTGGCTGATGAATTTCGAGGAACATTGCGAAGTGTTCCTGACGACGCAGGGATCGTCGCGGCAGATGGATGCCGACATCCTCGCCAAGTGCCTGCTCGCCGCACGCATGAAGAGCCGGCTTGGGCAGGAGATCGCCAAGCTGACGGTCGATGCGCCGATTCCCTATCTGCTCAGCGATCTGCTCAATTTCATCACGCAGGAAATGGGCAAGCTCGACCGCGCGGGCGATACCGCGCCGTACATGCGGCTGAAGACCAAGATCGAGGAGATCAAGGCCGATCCGCGCTACAGCTTCATGTTCAACGGCCTGCTCGTCGCCGATACGATGGCGAATTTCATCGAGCGCATCTTCCGCCTGCCCGGCGGCGGCAAGCCCATCTCGATCATCGACGTGTCGGGCGTGCCGAGCGAAATCACCTCGGTGGTGGTGGCGATGCTCAGCCGCATGGTGTTCGACTTCGCGATCTGGGGCCGCGGCGAGGACAAGAAGCGCCCGATCCTGCTCGTCTGCGAAGAGGCGCACCGCTACATCCCCAGCGACCGCCACTCCGATTCCTCGGTCGGCAAGATCCTCGGCCGCATCGCCAAGGAAGGCCGCAAATACGGCGTGTCGCTCGGCCTCATCACGCAGCGGCCGTCCGATCTCGCCGAGGGCGTGCTGTCGCAGTGCGGCACGATCATCTCGATGCGCCTCAACAACGACCGCGACCAGGCGTTCGTGCGCGCGGCGATGCCCGAGGGCGCGCGCGGCTTCCTCGATTCGATCCCGGCTTTGCGCAACCGCGAGTGCATCATCTGCGGCGAGGGTGTGTCGATCCCGATCCGCGTGTCGTTCGACGGACTCGAAGAGATCAAGCGCCCGGCATCGGAGGATCCGCTCTTCTCCGAATTGTGGACCGAGGTCGGCGGCGAGGACGAGATGATCGGGCGGACGATCAAACGCTGGCGCGCGCAGGGACGGTAAGGCCGCCCGTCATTCCGCTCAGGCGGGCCTGCAAACGGCGATTCTCTGCGCTCCGATGCTCACGTGCCTTGAGCACGCTGCGCTTCGGTGCTCGACAATCACCGTTTTCGGCTCCGCCTGAACGAAATGCCGAACGGCCTTGAGTTCGTTTTTGCGGCTCAGCGCCCGCCCGGCTTGACCGAGGTCAGTTCGGCGAGGCGCGCCTTGAATTCGCGGAGTTCCTCGCCGCCAAGCTGGATGACGCTCGCCATCGAGACGCTGCGCGGGTTGACCGAGATGCCGTTCTTCCAGACCTCCCAGTGGAGGTGCGGGCCGGTCGACAGGCCGGTCGAGCCGACATAGCCGATCACCTGGCCGCGCGCGACGCGCTCGCCGTTCCGCACCGCGATGCGGCTCATGTGGCCATAGCCGGTGGCGATGTTGCCGCCGCTCGCGAGCTTGACGAAATTGCCGTAGCCGCCGGTGCGGCCGGCGAACTGGACGACGCCGTCCATCGCCGCGTGGATCGGCGAGCCCCAGGGCGCGCCGATGTCCATGCCCTTGTGCATCTTGGTGTAGCCGAGGATCGGGTGGACGCGCAGGCCGAAATTAGAGGTGACATGGCCGGCGACGGGCATGCCCATCGCGCCGCTCTGCTCGGTCTGGCCCGAGGCGTCGAACCATTGCTCGCGCCCGTCGCGTTCCCAGCGCATCAGCCGCAGCGTCTTGCCGCTCGACCGGAACAGACCGGCATATTCCAGCGCTCCAAGCCGGACCTCGCCAGTCGCGGCGCGGTCCTGCCCGATCGTCATGTCGAACTTGTCGTCGGAACCGAGGCCGCCGATCGCGGTGCGGCTGGCGATGCCGCGGATATAATCCTCGACCGCCTTGGCAGGCGCACCGGCGGCGCGGGCGGAACGGTACAGGCTGGAGCCGACGAGGCCCTGGATACGCAGCGGCGTGTGATCGATCGCGATCACCTGACGCGCGAGTGCCAACGCCTTGCCGGCGCGGGCGAGCGAGAGGTTGAGATCGAAGCGCGCGCGGAACGACAAAGCGTCGAGCGGGCGCGCGACCTTCTTGTTCTCGCGGCGGCCGAGCGTGATGTCGATCTGCGTGCCGGGTTTGATCTCTTCGAGCGAGACCGCATTGGAAATGAGCGCGACGGCGGCGTCGCTGTCGCTTTCGGAAACGCCCGCGCGCTGCAGCACGCCCGAGAAACTGTCGCCGCTGCCATAAGCGGCGGACAGTTCGATGGCGGGGCGTTCGGGCGTTTCGAGCAGGGGTGCGACGAGATCGTTGGCGGCCATGCGGCGGCCGCTGTTCGCACCATAAGCGAGCGGCGTGATCGACTGCGCGCGTGCCTCGTCCCATTCGGTGCCGGAAAGGGGTGCCGCGACGTCGCCCATCACGGGATGGCCGCGGCCGGGCGACAGGAGGCAGGCACCCGCGACGAGCGCGGTGCAGGTCAGCGCACCGCGCCACCATTCGGCGGTGCCGATGCGCGCGCCGAGATCGGGAACCCAGTCGGTCTTGGCGAGATAGGCGCGGAAGGCTTCGGCACCCGTCGGCTTGGCGACGGGTACGAGCGCGCGACCGAACGACAGCGTGGCGGTGCCGCCAGCGTCTTCAATCCCGAGTTCGTCACGCAAGAACAAGGCCGCTATGCCCCCAGATCACGCCGGCCAACAGATCGACCCCCCGGCGCGAGGTCCAAGGCTGTGTGGCGGCAAAGGTTTAAAGTCAAATTAACCTACCGGCCCGATTCGAATCGCTGCGACGAACCGTTCGCTGGGCGGGACGGGAGGTTATGCGCTGATAATACGCCGCTTTTTGGTTAACGGCAGCGGGGGAGTCTACTTATCCGGTTGCGTACGGAGGCTGCGCATCCGATGTTGCAGGCACCATGATGCGCGCCGATCGCCCAGGAAACGACAGCGTAACCGCTGTCCTCGGGCCGACCAACACCGGCAAGACACACCTCGCGGTCGAGCGGCTGTGCGGCCATTCGTCGGGCATGATCGGCTTCCCGCTGCGGCTGCTGGCGCGGGAGGTCTACGACCGGGTAGTGCGGATCAAGGGCGCGTCGCAGGTCGCGCTCATCACCGGCGAGGAGAAGATCGTCCCCAAGGACGCGCGCTGGTTCCTGTGCACCGCAGAGAGCATGCCGCTGGAGCGCGACGTCGCCTTCGTGGCGCTGGACGAGGCGCAACTGGGCGCGGATCCCGAGCGCGGGCATGTCTTTACCGACCGGCTGCTGCGCGCACGCGGGCGCGAGGAGACGATGATCCTCGGATCGGAGGCGCTGCGGCCGATGGTGAAGGCGCTGGTCAGGGATGCCGAGATCATCACGCGGCCGCGCTTTTCGACGCTCAGCTATGCGGGCGCGCGGAAGATCTCGCGGCTGCCCAAGCGTTCCGCCATCGTCGCCTTCTCGGCCGAGGAAGTGTACGCCGTCGCCGAGATGCTGCGGCGGCTGCGCGGCGGCGCGGCGGTGGTGATGGGCGCGCTTAGCCCGCGCACGCGCAACGCCCAGGTCGCGATGTTCCAGGCGGGCGAGGTCGATTATCTCGTCGCAACCGACGCGATCGGCATGGGGCTCAACATGGACGTGAACCATGTCGCCTTCGCTTCGCTGCACAAGTTCGACGGGCGGCGGCAGCGGCGGCTCACGGTCGCGGAGATGGCGCAGATCGCCGGACGCGCGGGGCGGCACCAGCGCGACGGCACTTTCGGGGCGCTGAGCGAGGACGGACCGGGCGCGTTCGGGCCCGAGGAAGTGCTGGCGATCGAGGAGCATCGCTTCCCGCCGCTCGACCACCTCTATTGGCGCGAGGGCGAGCCGGATCTTTCGAGTATCGACGATCTCATCGCCAGCCTGGAAATGCGGCCCGAGGCGCGCGTGCTGCGCGCCGCGCCCGAGGCGACCGACCTCGCCGTATTGAAACGGCTGGCGAGCGAGGATTGGGTGCGCGACCGGGTGCGATCCCCCGCGATGGTCGCGCGGCTGTGGGCGGCGTGCGGACTGCCCGATTTCCGCAAGACCGGGGTCGATCCGCACGCGCGCTTCGTCGGCCGCGTGTTCGGGCATCTCAGCGAGGGCGGCGGCCATGTCCCGCACGAATGGTTCGCGGCGGAGATCGCACGGCTCGACAATGTCGCGGGCGATGTCGAGACGCTCGCCGGGCGGATCGCGGCGGCGCGGAGCTGGGCCTATATCGCCAACCGCGCCGACTGGCTGGCCGACCCGGCGCATTGGGCGAGCCGCGCGGGGGCGGTCGAGGAGCGATTGTCGGATGCGCTCCACGCGAGCCTGACGCAGCGCTTCGTCGACAAGCGCACGACGGTGCTGATGCGGCAGATCGGCGCCGACAAGGGCGCGCTGCCGGTCGTGATCGGCGAACAGGGCGAGGTGAGCGTCGAGGATCAGACGATCGGCACGCTGCAGGGCTTCCGCTTCGCGGTCGCGCCCGATGCCAAGGCGGCGGACAAGCGCATGCTGCTGGCGGCGGCGGAGCGGCGGCTGGGGCCCGAGCGCGCGCGGCGGGCGCAGGCGCTGGTGGAGGCGAAGGACGATGCGTTCACGCTCGACGGCACCGCGATCGTCTGGGGCGGGCATGAGGTCGCGCGGCTGGCGGCGGGGCCAATGCTGACGCGGCCGCGCGTGGTGCCCGACCGCGCGCTCGAATGCCTGGACCGGCAGACGCAGGATGCGGTGCGCGGGCGGCTGGAGGCGTGGCTCGCGGCGCGGATCGCACGGCATCTGCCGGGGCTGCTCGCGATCGAGGCGGCGCAGCGTGATGCGGGGGCGAGCGCGCCCTTGCGCGCGGTGGCGGCGGCGCTCGGCGAGGCGGGCGGGATCGTGCCGCGGCTCGGTATCGATGCGGCGGTCGACGGGCTCGACGCGGGCGCGCGCAAACGGCTGCGCGGCGCGGGCGTGATTATCGGCGCGCTCGACCTGTTCGACGCGCGGCTGCTCAAGCCCGAGCCGGCGCGCTGGCGTCGGGCGCTGATCGCCGCGCGCGGTGTCGATACGAAAGAACCGCCGCCCGCCGGGGCGACCGTGCTGGCGCGCGGCGAGGCGGGGGCGGGGATCGGCCACGGCTTCCGCCTGCTCGGGCGGCAGGCGGTGCGCGTCGACCTGGTCGAGCGGATCGCGCGCGCGGCGCATGACGGGCGCGACGGCTTCCGCCCGTTCGTGCCCGATCCCGCGCTGGCGACGTCGATGGGGATCGCGCCCGATACGCTGTCGCGGTTGATGGCGGCGCTGGGCTTCCGCAGTCTGCCGCCGCAGGAAGGGCGGCCGCGCTGGGTGTGGCGCGGGCTCGCGCGCGCGGCCGCAGCCCCGCCGCCGAAGCGCGACAATGCCTTTGCCGCGCTCGCCGGACTCGGGTCTGGCCATGGCTGAGGCGATGCGGGTCGATCGCTTCCTGTGGTTCGCGCGCATCGTCAAGAAGCGCGAATGGGCGCAGGCGATGGCGACGGCGGGGCATCTGCGCATCGACGGCCGCCCGATCGAAAAGGCCGCCACGCCGGTCCATCCCGGCCAGGTGCTCGCCTTCGCGACGCACGGCGGGAAAATCAGGGCGATCCGCGTACTGGCGTTGCCCGAACGGCGCGGCCCGGCAGAAGAAGCGCGCGCCTGCTATGCCGACCTGATTGATAACGTCTCGCATCAAGGCCCGAACAATTGACGACGCCGCGTCGCGGGCATAGCAGGCGTCCCATTACGTTCCCGGGAGTGCTTCCATGACCTACGTCGTCACCGATGCCTGCATCAAGTGCAAGTATATGGATTGCGTCGAGGTGTGCCCGGTCGATTGTTTCTACGAAGGCGAGAACATGCTCGTCATCAACCCCAGCGAGTGTATCGACTGCGGCGTGTGCGAGCCCGAATGTCCGGCCGAGGCGATCCTGCCCGATACCGAGAACGGCCTGGAACAGTGGCTCGAGCTCAACTCGACCTTTTCGGCGCAGTGGCCCAACGTCACCCGCAAGGCCGACCAGACGCCCGAAGACGCCGACGCCCACAAGGGCGAGACCGGCAAGTACGACAAGTTCTTCTCGGCGGAGCCCGGCGCGGGCGACTGAAGGCCCCCGAAACGGGGCACCGCCGCTTCCCGCTTCGGTACAGCCGTTCGGTACAGGGGACAGCCGCGTCCGTACGCGGGTCTGGTAATATTATTGCAACTCTGCTATATGCGCTCGGGACGGAGACGCGGGTCCCGCGCCATCCGACTGGAGAAGAGTTCATCAATCACATCCGCTAGAAACGCCGCAGCCCCTCGCTGCACCAAGCGTTCATGTGCGGACGTCACCCGGTCCACAGAAAGGCTAACGGAATGGCTGCCAAGGCGCTGTCCTTCGACGTCGGCGATTATGTCGTTTACCCCAAGCACGGCGTCGGCCGTGTCATCGAGCTGCAGCGGCAGGAAATCGCCGGCATGCAACTCGAACTCTACGTCCTCCGTTTCGAAAAGGAGCGCATGACGCTCCGCGTGCCCACCAACAAGGCCGAAAGCGTCGGCATGCGCAAGCTGTCGAGCGACAAGACGCTGCGCGAGGCGCTGGAGACGCTGACCGGCAAGCCGCGCGTCAAGCGCACCATGTGGTCGCGCCGTGCGCAGGAATATGAGGCCAAGATCAACTCGGGCGACCTCGTGTCGATCGCCGAAGTGGTCCGCGACCTGTTCCGCGCCAACGACCAGCCGGAGCAGAGCTATTCGGAGCGGCAGATCTTCGAAGCGGCGACCAGCCGCCTGGCGCGCGAACTCGCCGCGATGGAGCAGGTCGACGAGCCGACCGCGCAGGAGAAGATCCTCGAGATCCTCCGCAAGGCCGCGGCCATTCACAACAAGGACAAGGTGCCTGCGTAAACGCCTTGCCTTGAACCGATAGGAGGGGCGGCCGGCGACGACCGCCCCTTTTTCGTTGCACCGTCTCGACCGCATGTGTATTATTCAACCAATACACAAGGAGGATGTCATGCGGTATTTCCTGTTGATCGCTGCCGTGCCGCTCGCCGCCGCTGCGGCGTGCTCGGGCAGTGCGGACGGCCATGAAGGCGTCCCCGCCAGCGGTTCCGGCACAGCGCGAACCTTCCAGGTCGCCGACTTCAGCGGCGTCGAGCTGCGCGGATCGGATGATGTCGATGTGCGCGTCGGCAAGGGCTTTTCGGTGCGCGCGGAAGGGCCGTCGGCGGAACTCGACACGCTGAAGATCGAGAAGGTCGGCAACGCGCTGCGCGTCGGCCGCAAGGATTCGAACATGCTGTGGGGCGGCAACCATCATGGTGTGAAGGTGTACGTGACGATGCCGCGCATTGCCGCCGCCGCGATCGCCGGATCGGGCAACATGGCGATCGACCGCGTCGAGGGCGACCGGTTCACCGGCGACAGCGCCGGATCGGGCGATCTCAGCATCGGCGCGCTGGCAGTCCAGGCGGCCGACCTGTCGCTGGCCGGATCGGGCAATGTCAGCGCCAAGGGCAGCGCGAAGGCGCTCAAGATATCGGTCGCAGGCGCAGGCGACGTCGAGGCTGCCGGGCTCAAGGCCGCCAGCGCCAAGGTGTCGGTCGCGGGATCGGGCAACGTCACCGCGCAGGTCGATGGATCGGCGGAGGTGTCGGTGATCGGGTCGGGCGACGTCGATCTCGGCAAGGGCGCGCGCTGCACCACGACGAAGATCGGATCGGGCGACGTGACGTGCGGTAGGTAATAGGGCGGGCTTGCCTCGCCGTGCGATCGGCGCGATGCCGGGGGGATGAAGCGTCTGTTCGCCATCCTCGCCCTGCTGATCGCAGCCACACCCGCCGCCGCGCAGCAGCGCAGCTATTCGATCGGCAGCTTCGACCGGGTGCGCGTAAGCGGGCCCTACCGCGTGATCGTGACGCTCGGCGCATCGCCGAGCGGCGTCGCCGAGGGTGACATGCGCGTGACCGATCTGCTCGATATCCGCGTCGAGGGCACGACGCTGATCGTGAAGGGCCGCAACAGCGCCTGGGGCGAACAGCCGGCGGCGGGCAGCAGCGGCGCGGCGGTGATCCGCGTCTCGACGCAGGCGATTCGCGCTGTGACGATGACGGGCGCTGGGCAGGTCAGCATCGCCGGGCCGTTCCGCGGCCAGCGCATCGATCTGGCGATGATCGGCAACGGCACGCTCGACGCGCCGGCGCTCGATGCCGATCAGCTCTTCGCCTCCGTGCTGGGATCGGGCAGCATGACGCTCGGCGGGCGCGCTGCGAAGGTGCAACTGACGACGAGCGGCACGGCAGGCATCACGGCCTCCGCGCTCGACGCGGGCGACCTGACCGTGCGCCTCGACGGATCGGGCGCGATCGCGGCGCGCGCCCGCTATACGGCGGGGATCACCGCGAGCGGGCTCGGATCGGTGACGGTCTATGGCACCCCCGCCTGCACGGTGAACCGCACCGCGCAGGGGCCGGTGAGCTGCGGCAAGCTGGCGGCGCCGGGAGAATGACCGGCGGCTAGATCAACGCCAGCGCCGACAGCTTGCCGATCAGCGCGGCGGGCATCGCATCGCCGCCGCTGACGATGCCCGCGCCGAGATCGACCGGCGCGTCCGTGTCCTCGAGATAGCGCCAGCCCTGATGCGCGCGCTTGGGCCGGGCGTGGACCAGCACCAGTTTCGGATCGAGCCGGATCGCAACACGCCCGCCCTCGGCATCGCCGAACCCCAGGATCGGCGAGCGCGCGATAAGCTGGTGCTTGAGGATCCAGAATAGCGAGCCTTGCCCGGCGATCTCCTCATGCCGCTTGGGCAGATAGCGCGTCGTCAGTTCATACGCCGCATCGCCCTCGCGCGCGCTCCAGCGCGCGACGAAAGCGTCGAGGAATTCAACGCCGAACGCGACTTTGGAGAGATGGAGGGCCATCCCTCACATCTGGGTTAGCCGCCCAACCCCCACAAGGTCGCGAGGCCGAGAAACGAGAAGAAGCCCATCACGTCGGTCATCATCGTCACGAACACCGCAGAGGAGACCGCGGGGTCGATATCGAACCGGTCGAGCGTCACCGGGATCAGCACGCCCGACAGGCCCGCGATGAGGTTGTTGATGACCATCGCCATCGCGATGACGATCGCGAGGCTGGGGTTGCCGAAGATCACGTAGGTGCCGACACCGATGATGATGCCGAGCGACGCCCCGTTGGCGGCGGCGATGCGGAACTCGCGCACGATCATGCGCACCGTGTTCGAATCGGTCAGCTGGTTGGTGGCGATGGCGCGCACCACCACCGCCAGCGTCTGCGTGCCGGCATTGCCGCCCATGCCCGACACGATCGGCATCAGCACCGCGAGCAGCGCGAACTTGGCGATCTCGCCCTGGAACAGCCCGACCACCGACGACGCGAGGATCGCGGTGCCGAGATTGACCACCAGCCACGTCAGGCGCGTGCGCACCGTCAGCAGGATCGGCTCGTTGATGTCGCCGTCGCCCGCGCCCGACAGGCGCAGCACGTCCTCGCCTGCCTCCTGCTGGATGATGTGGACGATGTCGTCGACGGTGATCATGCCGACCAGCCGCCCGGCGGGATCGACCACGGCGGCGGAGATCAGCGCGTATTTCTGGAAGCGCAGCGCGACCTCTTCCTGATCCATGTCGATCGGGATCAGGGTCTGTTCGCGCTTCATCACGTCGGCGATGGCGATATTGCGCGGGCAGCGCAGGATCCACGAAAGCTGGCACGTACCGACCGGCTTGTGCGCGGGATCGACCACGAAGATTTCCCAGAAATCGGTGGTCAGCTCCTCATGGCCGCGCAGATAATCGAGGACGTTGCCGACGCTCCAATGCTCGGGCACCGCGATCAGCTCGCGCTGCATCAGGCGGCCGGCGGTCTCCTCGCCGTAGGACAGCGCCTCCTCGATCGCGGCGCGGTCGTCGGGGTCGAGCGCGCGGAGCACCTCGCGCTGGTCCTCGGGCTCCATGTCCTCGATGATCGCGACGGCGTCGTCGGTATCGAGCTCGGCGGCGATGTCGGCGACCTGGTGCGGCTCGAGCGCGTCGATCAGATCCTCGCGGACGTAATCGTTCATCTCCGCGAACACGTCGGCGTCGAGCAGGTCGGTCAGCGCGTTGGCGAGATCGGCGCGGTCCTCGTGCGGGGTCAGCTCGAACAGATCGGCGATGTCGGCGGGGTGCAGCGGCTCGACCAGCGCGCGCGCTTCCTCGTCGTCGCCGTCATGGACGGCGTCGAGCACGGCGCGGACATATTCGGGCTTGAGCCGGTCGTCCTCGTCGAGCTGGGCGACGTCGGTTTCGGGCACGGGAGGTTCGGTTTCGCTCACTTCGACCTCCCACGCAGTCGGTTCACCGGCCTCCTAGCGCTGCAATGCCGCAAAGCCAACGCTTTGACGCCCTTTGGCGGTTTGCATGACGCGATTGTCAGGGCTAGGGCGCGGGCAACATTTCAAAGCGAGGATGATCCTATGGCCGATACCTTCGAAACCCTGGTGCTGACGCTCGACGGCGGCGACGTGACGATCAAGCTGCGTCCCGATCTCGCGCCCCAGCACGTCGCGCGCATCGCCGAGAATGCCAACGAAGGCTTTTACGACGGCGTCGTGTTCCACCGCGTGATCCCCGGCTTCATGGCCCAGGGTGGCGATCCGACCGGTACCGGCATGCACGGCCACCCGGACAAGGGGAACCTGCCCGCCGAATTCTCGAAGGAGCCGCACGTGCGCGGCGTCGCCTCGATGGCGCGCTCGTCGAACCCGAACAGCGCCAACAGCCAGTTCTTCATCGTGTTCGACGACGCCCGCTTCCTCGACGGCCAGTATACCGTTTGGGGCGAAGTGACCGAGGGCATGGAGCATGTCGACGCGCTCCCCAAGGGCGAACCCCCGCGCGAGCCCGGCAAGATCCTGAAGGCAAAGGCGTTCTAAACCTCCCTCGCCCCGCTTGCGGGGAGAGGGTGGCCGAGCGCAGCGAGGTCGGGAGAGGGGCAGTGTGGCGACGGTGTCGCTCGATACTGCCCCTTTCCCAACCCTCTCCCCGGAAGGGGAGAGGGCTTCTGCCTCACACCCCCGGCTCGGCGATCGTTTCGACCAGCCAGTCGTGGAACAGTTTGACCGGCCGCTGCAGCATCGCGCGCGGGCGGCAGGCGAACCAGTAGCTGTAGGGGCTCTCGACCTCGACCGTGTCGAACAGGCGGACGAGGCGCGGGTCGCGCGCATCCGCGAAATGGCTCTCGTGCATGAAGGCCACGCCGAGCCCCTGCGCGGCCGCCTCCAGCATCAGCGCACCCGAATCGAAATGGTCGATCGCGAGCGGCTCGATATCCTCGATGCCCGCGGCGTGGCGAAAGGCGCTGAGGATATCGGGCATGTCGCGGTGGACGAGTGCCGTCAGCCCGGCGAGCTGTTCCGGCCGCGTGACCGGCGTCGGCCCTTCGAGCAGCGACCTGGCGCCGATCACATAGGCCTGGCTGCGGTCGAGCCGCTTCGCATAGAGCGCCGGATCGATCTCCCGCGTCAGCGCGATCACCGCGTCGAGCCCCTCGCCGAGCCGGGCGAGGCCGTGCGCGGCGGTATCGATGTCGAGATGCAGCTCGGGGTGCTTGGCGCGCAGCTCGCCCATGCGCGGGAACAGCCGCTGCGAGGCGAACAGCGGCAGCGTCCCGAGCCGCAGCCGCAGCATGTCGGTGCCGCTCGTCATCACCTCGACCGCGTCGGACAGGCTGTCGAGCGCGGGCGCGATCTGCTGGAGCAGGCGTTCGCCGTCGGCGTTCAGCACCACGGCCTGATGGCGCCGTTCGAACAATGGCCGGCCGATGAAGCGTTCGAGCGCCTGGACGCGGCGGCTGAGCGCGGGGGCGGACAGCGCCAGCTCCTGCGACGCGGCCTTGATCGAGCCGAGCCGGGCGACCTGGACGAACGCCTCGATAGCGGTCAGCGGTGGCAGTCTGCGCATCGGAACATCATCCTTGTGCAGCGCAACATATTGTGTCCGTAACGAATCTACCACCTTTTTGATGGACTATCGAGGTTACGATTGCATTTTTTGCAACCATTCCGAAACCTTTCGCACTTGCACAATAATCTGCTGCACTGCACATAGGGGGTGCCTTTCAGGCATCCTCTCCTAAAACTTTCACGGCCGGTCCTTCGGGATCGGCCTTTTTTTGTCTTTTTTCCGTGGCTTGTCAGGAGCCGATCGGAACGCCCTCGTATTGATGGAACCCGTATCCTATCTCCCGCGCTTGAAAGCGAACGGAGCGGATGATGGCCGACAGCGAAACGCCGGTGAAGAAGTTGCAGGTCGCCAATGCGCGGCCGGAGGATAGCGGGCGCGGCCTTGCTCATCTGCCGCGTGCGGTGATGGCGGCGCTGGCGCTGGCCGAGGGCGACGTGATCGAGATCGTCGGCAAGCAGATCACGCCCGCGCGCGCCGTCGCGCCCTACCCGGAGGACGAGGGGCTGGAGATCATCCGTCTCGACGGCCTGCAGCGCGCCAACGCCGGTGTCGGATCGGGCGATTTCGTCGAAATCCGCAAGGTCGAGTCGAAACCGGCGACTCGCATCGTGTTCGCACCTGCACAACAGAATCTTCGCCTGCAAGGATCGTCGGCGGCGCTCCAGCGCACCTTTTTCGGGCGTCCGGTCTGCCAGGGCGATGTCGTCGCGACGGCGGGTCAGCAGCGCGTCGACAACATGCCGCCGGGCGTCCAGAACATCCTGCGCGCACCGGCCTATGCGCTGCAGGAAATCCGCCTCGCCGTCATTTCGACCACGCCGAAGGGCGTCGTCCATGTCGATGAAAATACCGAGATCGAGCTGCGCCCCGAATATGAGGAGCCCAAGGAGGCGCGCCGCGCCGACGTCACCTATGACGATATCGGCGGCATGGGCCCGACGATCGACCAGCTCCGCGAAATGGTCGAGCTGCCGCTGCGCTACCCGGAGCTGTTCCAGCGGCTCGGCGTCGATCCGCCCAAGGGCGTGCTGCTGCACGGGCCGCCCGGCACCGGCAAGACGCGCCTCGCACGCGCCGTCGCCAATGAAAGCGCGGCCGAATTCTTCCTGATCAACGGGCCCGAGATCATGGGCTCGGCCTACGGTGAATCGGAGAAGAAGCTGCGCGACGTGTTCGAGGAAGCGTCGCAGAACGCGCCCTCGATCGTGTTCATCGACGAGATCGATTCGATCGCGCCCAAGCGCGGTCAAGTATCGGGCGAGGCCGAGAAGCGCCTCGTCGCGCAGCTCCTCACGCTGATGGACGGGCTGGAGGCGCGCGCCAACGTCGTGGTGATCGCCGCTACGAATCGCCCCGAGGCGATCGACGAGGCGCTGCGCCGGCCGGGCCGGTTCGACCGCGAGATCGTCGTCGGCGTGCCGGACGAGCGCGGGCGGCGCGAGATCCTCGGCATCCACACGCGCGGCATGCCGCTCGGCGATCGTGTCGATCTCGCCGAACTGGCGCGCACGACCTACGGCTTCGTCGGTGCCGATCTCGCCGCCTTGGCGCGCGAGGCGGCGATCGAGGCGGTGCGCAAGATCATGCCGAAGCTCAACCTCTCCGAAGGCACGATCCCGCCCGAGGTGCTCGATACTTTGGCGGTGACGCGCGAGGATTTCCTCGATGCGCTCAAGCGCGTCCAGCCGAGCGCGATGCGCGAGGTGATGGTCGAGGCGCCGCGCGTGCGCTGGGAGGATGTCGGCGGGCTCGACGACGCGCAGATGCGCCTGAAGGAAGGCGTCGAACTGCCGCTCAAGGATCCCGACGCATTTCGCCGCATCGGCATCCGCCCGGCCAAGGGCTTCCTGCTCTACGGGCCGCCCGGCACCGGCAAGACCTTGCTGGCGAAGGCGGTCGCGCGCGAGGCGGAGGCGAATTTCATCGCTACCAAGTCGAGCGATCTCCTGTCGAAATGGTATGGCGAGAGCGAGCAGCAGATCGCCAAGCTGTTCGCGCGCGCGCGCCAGGTCGCGCCCTGCGTGATCTTCATCGACGAGCTCGACAGCCTCGTGCCCGCCCGCGGCGGCGGCATGGGCGAGCCGCAGGTGACCGAGCGTGTCGTCAACACCATCCTCGCCGAGATGGACGGGCTGGAAGAGTTGCAGGCGGTCGTCGTCATCGGCGCGACCAACCGGCCCAACCTGATCGACCCGGCGCTGCTGCGGCCGGGGCGGTTCGACGAACTGATCTACGTCGGCGTGCCCGACACGCCGGGCCGCGAGCGCATCCTCAAGATCCAGACGGGCAAGATGCCGCTCGCCGGCGACGTCGATCTCGGCGATCTCGCGGCGCGCACCGATCGCTTCACCGGCGCCGATCTCGGCGATCTGGTGCGGCGTGCGGGCCTCATCGCCTTGCGCAAGTCGCTGTCGGTCAGCCAGGTGACGCAGGACGATTTCGACGAGGCGCTCAAGGAATCGCGCGCCTCTGTCACGCCCGACATGGAGCGCGACTATGCGCAGATGGCGACGCGGCTGAAGCAGGACGCCTCGGCGATCCAGCCGATCGGCTTCATCGCGCCGGGGCAATTGCGTCCGCATGGGCCGAAGGGCAGCGACTGAGGCGCGCGCGCCGAAATCGCTGTCCTACACGCTTGGCGGATGTCAGGCTGTACGCCGGTTCTTTCTCATCGTCGGCGCGAGATCATGTCATTTTTGGAAACGATCAAGGGCGACATTTTCCGTTTAGGTGTCAATCTGTCAACCGGAGTGTAACTCTCGGCCGCCGGCGGGACACGAAACAGCAACGCAACCTAAATCAAAGAGTCACGTTGAAGGCGGTAACCACAAAACAAGGGTTCCGCCGATGCCGTCTTCGACCTCCGCCGTTCGCGCCCCCTTCCAGACACCCTATGCCCAGCCGTCGCAGGGCTGGGCCTTCCTGCAGGGGTTCCTGCGCAATCCGGTGATGGTCGGCGCGGTGACGCAATCGTCGCGGCGGCTGGTGGCGAGGATGCTTGCGCCCATCGACTGGTCGGCGACCAAGCTGATCGTGGAATATGGCCCCGGCGTCGGCACCTTCACGCAGACCATCCTCGACAAATTGCCAGAGGGCGCGACGCTGATCGCGATCGACACCAACTACGATTTCGTCCGCCATCTGCGCCGCACGATCCAGGATCGCCGTTTCCTCGCGGTATGCGGATCGGCCGCCGACGTGCGCGCGATCATCGGGCGGCAGGGGTTTGAGAAGGCCGACTACGTCGTGTCGGGCCTGCCCTTCTCGACGCTGCCGCCGGGTGTCGGCGACACGATCACGGCCGCCACGCATTCGGTGCTGCGCAAGGGCGGCGGCTTCCTCGCCTATAACTACACGACGCGCGTCGGCGATTGCATGAAGCGCGCCTTCACGCGGATCGACCATGCGATGGAATGGTGGAACGTGCCGCCGGCGCAGCTCTACTGGGCGTGGAAGGACTGACTCACTCGAAGTTCAGCCGCTTCGTCACGTTGTAGTCCAGCACCGTCATCACGAAGAACGCCGCCGCCTGCTTCACGCGCATCCACCAGTCGGTGCGCGATGCGTAGAGTTCCGGCGTGATCGCCTCCGAGTCGGCCACCTCGCCGTCGACATAGGCGCGAACGTGGGCGGTAAAGGCGGCATCCTCGATCCGCAGCATCATCTCGAGATTGAGGAACAGGCTGCGCACGTCGTAGTTCGATGACCCGATATAGACGGTGTCGTCGATGACGAAGAGCTTCGTGTGGAGCTTGGTCGGCTGGTATTCGTAGATCTGCACGCGCTTGCGCAGCAGCCCCGCATAGGTGAAGCGCGAGGCCCAGATGGCGGCGCCGTGATCGTTCTTCGATGCCAGCACGATCCGCACCCGCCCGCGCATCCCGACCTTGTCGAGCCGCTTGAGCATGCCGGGGCTGGGGGCGAAATAGGCGGCGATCAGGTCGATCGCCTGCGCGCGCTCCATGTCCTGCTTCACCGCGCGGGCCCAGGGCGACAGGTGCCGCGTCGGGCCACCGAACACCCACCGCACCGGGCCGTCGGGCTCGCTGAACCGGCGCAGCGCCTTGCGCAGCGCGCGCAAGGGCGGGCGCGGATGCTTGGCCCAATCGGAGAGCGCATCGAAATAGCCGGTGATGCGGTGCGCAGCGGGCCCATCGACGCACAGGCCTAGGTCGCGCCACGCCTGCTCGGCCGGCGTGCCGAAATAGGCATCCTCGACATTGAAGCCGCCGATGATCGCGCGCGCGGTCTCCGCGCTCTCGCCGTCCGCCAGCGCCAGCTTCTGGTGATTGCGCAGCAGGTAACGCCGGCCCCAGCGCGGCACGAAGCGGCAGACGTCGACGCCCGCTTCCTTCATCGGATCGAAGAAATGATGCGCCTCGGCATGTTCGCTGCCGAGCCCGTCGACGATCAGCGACACGCGCACGCCGCGTGCCGCCGCGCGGGTCAGCGCCGCGCGCACCGCCGCTCCCGCGCGGTCGTCGACATAGATGTAGTAGATCACCCGCAGCGTGGACCGCGCCGCGTCGATCAGCGCGATCAGCGTGTCGAGCCGTTCCGGCCCCGATGTCAGCAGCCGCAGGCGGTTGCCCGCTATCGTGAAATCCGGTTCGGCTTCGGGTGCGGGCATGGGGCGGACGTGGCGCGCGCGGCGGCGCGGCGCAAGCGCGTTTTATTGACTCTTGGCCCCGTGCGGCCTAGATGGCGCGCTTCTCTCCAATCGTTATGTGCGAAGGAAGCCATTCATGGCGCGCGTCACCGTCGAAGATTGCGTCGACAAGATTCCGAACCGTTTCGACCTCGTGCTGTTCGCGGCGCAGCGCGCGCGGCAGATCTCGGGCGGCGCGGAACTGACGATCGACCGCGATCGCGACAAGAACCCCGTCGTGGCGCTGCGCGAGATCGCCGACGAGACGGTGCGTCCCGATCATCTCGAGGAATCGGTCGTCTCGGGCCTGCAGAAGGTCCAGGTCGATGACGACGACGCGCCGGACGAGGTCGGCTCGCTGGCCGCATCGGCCGAGGCGCTGCGCCTGACGGCGGCGGCTCCTCCGCGCAACCAGAATCTGGGCGCCGACTACGACGGCTAACGCCCAAGATTAGCGGCAAAGCCGCTAATCGCGGATAAGCGTTAGCCCGGCCGGCGGTGCCCCGGCACCGGCCGACGGCGCGGCTTTGCCGCGCCGCTCCCCCCACCGTTCGCCCTGAGCCTGTCGAAGGGCTGCCTTTCTGGGCGACGAAGAAAGGGCAGGGCTTCGACAAGCTCAGCCCGAACGGTTCGGGTGCCGGGTTTCAATCCTCGCCGGAATCGCGCGGGGCCCGGCCTTTGAAATTCTGAGCCACCACATACCATTCGCTCGAAGCCTTACGGCTGGCAGCGGGCTTGGCGTGCTTCACACTGGTGAAATTCCGCTTCAACTCGGCGACCAGGGTTGAATCCGCGCCGCCGGCAAAGACCTTTCCGACGAACGCGCCGCCCGGTTGCAGCACATCGACCGCGAAGGCGACCGCCGCCTCGACCAGCCCCATCGTGCGCAGCGCGTCGGTCTGCGGGTGGCCGACGGTGTTGGCCGCCATGTCCGACAGGACGAGATCGGGCGCACCGCCGAGCTCGGCGATCAGGCGATCGGGTGCTGCATCGTCCATGAAATCCATCTGCAGCAGGACGACGCCGTCGATCGGATCGACCGGCAGCAGATCGATGCCGACCACCGCCGCCTTGGGCACCTGACGCCGCAGCACCTGCGCCCAGCCCCCCGGTGCGACGCCGAGATCGACCACGCGGCGCGAGCCCTTCAGGAAGCCGAAACGCTCGTCGAGCTCGGTCAGTTTGTACGCAGCACGGCTGCGAAACCCCTCCGCCTTGGCGCGCTTGACATACGGATCGTTGAGCTGGCGTTCGAGCCAGCGCGTCGATTGCGCCGTGCGCTTGCGCGCCGTCTTCACGCGGGTCCGAAGCCCGCCCCCATCCCTGCTCATGCGCCGTTCTCGATCAATCGGCGCAGGATGCCTTCGCGGATGCCGCGATCGGCGACGCCGAGCCGTTCGGCGGGCCACAGGTCGAGGATGGTCTCGAGGATCGCGCAGCCCGCGACGACGAGATCGGCGCGTTCGGTGCCGATGCACGGCAGCGCGGACCGCTCGGCGAGGTCCATCGCGGCGAGATCGCTGCTGATCCGGCGCATCGATGCGGCCGGCACGATCAGCCCGTCGACGGCGGCACGGTCGTAATGCGACAGGCCGAGGTGGACGCTGGCGAGCGTGGTGACGGTGCCGCTGGTGCCGAGCAGGCGCGGCCGTTCGATCCCGCGCGGCAGGCGGCGGGCGAAGGCGGCGAAACTCTCGGCGACGACCTCGCGCATCCGCGCATAACTGGCGGCGCGGCCGTCGGGGCCCTCGCCGTGGCCGGTACTCTCGGTCAGCGAGACGACGCCCCACGGCGCGCTGTGCCAGTCGAGCACCACCGGCGCGGGCCCGCGCGTGTCGACCAGCACGAGCTCGGTCGATCCGCCGCCGATGTCGAATACCAGCGCCGGGCCCTCGCCCGGCTCGATCAGCGCGTGGCAGCCGAGCACGGCGAGCCGCGCCTCTTCCTCGGCACTGATGATGTCGAGATGGATGCCGGTCTCGGCATAGGCGCGCGCGATGAAGTCGGCACCGTTGCTGGCGCGGCGGCAGGCCTCGGTCGCGACCGCGCGCGAAAGCGCGACATTGCGGCGGCGCAGCTTCTCCGAACAGATCTTCAGCGCGGCGACCGTGCGTTCGATCGCCGCGTCGCTCAGCCGCCCGCTCGCCGCCAGCCCTTCGCCGAGCCGCACGATGCGCGAAAAGGCATCGACGACGGTGAAGCCGGCGCCCTGCGGCCGGACGATCAGCAGGCGGCAATTGTTGGTACCGAGATCGAGCGCGGCATAATGGCGCGCCTGCGGCCATTGGCCGCGTGCCTGGGGTTGAGCCGGCCGGGGGGGAATAGCGTCCCGCCGGTGCGGCATGGGCGCCTTGTCCGCCATTGCCGTCGTCACTCTCTTATGTTCTGCCGTCGGCGACCCCGCGAAAGGCGGGCGCTCGGCTGCTTGGCGCTCAAGCTATCGCGTTGCACAGGCGACCGCAAGGTGGCGCCACTTTGGTTGACAGCTTTGCCCCCCGCCCCTAAGGAACCGGCCCGGCATTGCCCTGTCGTCTAAAGGTAAGACTACGGACTCTGACTCCGTTAATTGAGGTTCGAATCCTCACGGGGCATCCAGCCGCACATTCCATCTCATTGCCATTGCGCTGAATTTTCGTCGTCCGTGTCTGGACAGACGCTTTGCGGCGTGGATATGATTCCCCAATATGGGGCAAGATATACCGGGTTCGCCGAGCAGGCGGTTGAAGCTGCACGGCCCGCTGGCGCGGCGGCACCGCGCGCGGTTGCAGGGGAGCGGCGAGGAGCTGATCGTGTTCTCGCACGGCTTCGGATCGGACCAGAGCGCCTGGCGGGCGCTGATCGATCAGTTGCCGGCGCGTTTCACCGCCATTTCCTACGATCTGCCGGGCGCGGGGCCCCTGCTGCCCGACCATTTCGATCCCGGTGCCTATGCCGCGTTGAACGATTATGCGGACGATCTGCTCGCCCTTCTCGACGAGATCGGCGTGGATCGGTGCATCTATGTTGGCCATTCGGTCTCGGGGATGATCGGCGTAATCGCCGGCGTCGCCGCGCCCGCTCGCTTCCGGCAGTTCGTCCTCATCAATGGATCGCCGCGCTATCTCAACGACGAGGGCTATCACGGCGGCTTCGACCGCGACGACCTCAACGGACTGTTCGGCGCGATGGCGACGAATTACGAGGCGTGGGTCGCGGGCTTCGCGCCGATGGTCGTGGGTGCCGACGTGCCGCGTGCGGTCGACACGTTCTCCGCGGGCCTGCTGGCGATGCGGCCCGACGTGACGCTGCACGTCGCGCGCACGATCTTCGAATCGGATTATCGCGACCTGTTGCCGCAGCTGACGGTGCCGACGCTGCTCGTTCATTCGCGGGGCGACGTGGCGGTGCCGCGCGCGGTCGCGGACTATCTGCGCTCGCATATCCGGCACAGCGATCTGGTCTGGATCGAGGCGGACGGCCACCTGCCCCACCTGACGGTGCCGCGCCAGCTCTACGAGACGATCCGGGACCGCATCGCGCCCAGTGAGACCTAGACCGGGGTCACGCCGGCGGCAGCGGCTTCAGGATGCCGAACGGATCGTCGCCCGCCGCACGCTTCACCTCGGCCAGCAACCAGTCGCGCAAGGCGCGGACCTTGGGCAGGTTGCGCTTGTGCTCGGCATAGACGAGCCAGAAGGCATGGCGGTAGGTCGCCATGTGCGCGAACGGCTGCACCAGCAGCCCGGCGTCGAGCGCGGACTGGAACATCGGCGGGCTGAGGATGGCGACGCCGTGCCCGGCGATGGCGGCATGGCCCTCCAGCACCTGCGATTCGAGCCGTAGCCCCGGCTGCGCGCGGTTGTTGTGGTCGAGCGAGCCGAACCACAGATCCCACCAGTCGTCGTCGGGCGAAAGCCGCGGCACCTCGAGCAGGTCGGCGGGATCGTTTAGCGGGTGGCGTCTGAGGAAGTCCGGGCTGGCGAGCGGCGTCACCGGCATGCGCATGAGGAAATGCCCGATCAGCCCCGGTGTCGGCGCGGCCGCGCCGCGAATGGCGACGTCGAATTCGCTCGCATTGAGATCGACCAGAGTGTCGGAAACTTCCAATCGCACCGCGAGATCGGGCCGCAGCGCGTGGAAGCCGCCGAGCCGCCCGGCGAGCCAGTTGGTCGCGAAGGTGCGCGGCGCGGTGATGCTCAGCACCGTATCGCTTTCGGTCCGCGCGATCGCGAACGCCTCACCCAGCGTGGCGAAGGCCTGGCTCACGCGCGGGGCGATACGGCGGCCGAGATCGGTCAGCTCCATGCCCCGCCCCTTGCGCACGAACAGCGGGGCGCCGAGTCGTTCCTCGAGCAGCTTCATCTGATAGCTGACGCCGGCCTGCGTCATGCCCAGTTCCTCGGCGGCGCGGCTGAAATTCTCGTGCCGGGCAGCGGCCTCGAAAGCGCGAATCGCGGTGAGCGGGGGCAGTTGCGGCATGACGCGCAAGTATAAGTCCAGCTTGTTATTACCGTCCATCGCTTTGTTGGTGTTCGTATGCGTGAAAGCCGAAATGCGGCGGCGTCGATCATGACGGGATCGACGCTACGCAAAGGAACCCGCACCATGTTGAAATATCTGCTTCCCGCGCTCCTGCTGCTGCCTGTCGCGGCCCAGGCGCAGACCTATCCCGATGTTCGCCCCGATGTTCGCGTCGCCACGCACGATCTCGATCTGCGCAGCGCAAAGGGGGTGAAGATCCTCGATCGCCGTCTGTCCTACGCCATCACGACGATGTGCGGAGACGATACCACGGTCGATTTCAGCCAGCGGCGCGCGATCCGCCGCTGCCACGCGAACAAGCGCGCCGAAGTCGCGCAGCAGCGCGACGCGGTGATTGCGGCGGCGACGCGCGGCACATCGGTGGCGGCCGCGCGCTGAGATGTGTAAAGACGACCGAGGGCCGGCGGAGTCCGCTCCGCCGGCACAAGGCTCACTGATATCGGGGGAACGGTCGATGGCGACGATTGCGGACAAGCGAGCGGCCTTCCGTACGCTCCATGCCGACGGCTTCTTCATCCTTCCCAATGCCTGGGACGGCGGCAGCGCGACGCGGCTGGCGGCGCAGGGCTTCAGGGCGATCGCCTCGACCAGCGCGGGCGCGGCCTGGGCGGCCGGCAAGGACGATGGCGAGATGAGCCGCGACGCGATCCTCGCGCATCTCAAAATGCTCGTCGCCGCGACCGACCTGCCGGTGAACGCCGATTTCGAGAACGGTTTCGCCGATGCGCCTGCGGACGTCGCGGCCAATGCGGTGCTGGCGGCCGAAACGGGCATCGCCGGCCTGTCGATCGAGGATTGGTCGGGCAGCGTGCTCTACGATGCGAGCCTCGCGGCCGAGCGCATCCGGGCGGCGCGCGAAGCGCTCGATCCCGATGTATTGCTGGTCGGCCGCGCCGAATATTTCCGCGCGCCCGATCTCGGTGCCGCCGCCTTCATCGCCCGCGCGGTGGCCTATTCGGAGGCCGGGGCGGACGTGCTGTTCGTGCCCTTCATGCTCGACGAGGGCGCGGTCGCGGAACTGATCGCGGCGGTCGCGCCCAAGCCAGTCAACGTGCTGGTGGCGAGCTTCGATACGATCCCGGCTTATGCAGCGCTCGGTACGCGCCGGTGCAGCGTCGGCGGCGCGCTCGCCAAGACGGTGTGGAATGCATTCGACACGGCCGCGGCCTCGCTCAAAAGCTACGCATAGATGAGGCGTGGGGCTTAGACGTTGGTCGGACTTCGCGGCCCCGCCCCCGCGAATTTACCCCTCGTTCATCAGGATTTGTGACCCCGGTATCCGCAAAACCACAAGCGCGACGTACGCGCGAGGGAGACCGGGAATGGCGCGAGATTTGCTGACGATCGATTTCGACCGGGCCTCCGGGATCACCGTGGTCACCGGCATCGGCAGCTGGACGCCGGCCTATGTCGACGCGCATTTCGCGGAACTGCGCCGCCAGATCGAGGCGCAACGCCTGCTCGGCATCGCCGTGCAGGTCGTGGTCGATCTGCGCGATGCCGACATCCAGCCGCAGGGCACCTCCGAACGGATCGCCGCCAATGCTGCCAGCAGCTATCGCGAGGGTGACCGTGTCGCCCTCGTCGTGTCGTCGAGCCTCGCCAAGATGCACATGCGCCGCTGCGCCGCGCGGCGCGATTTCGAACTGTTCCTGTCGTACAATGCGGCGCTGACCTGGCTCACCGCCTATGCGCCGCGCATGCCGGACGCTGCCGTCGCCTGATATCGTCGCTGCCGCTCTGCGCGGCCGGCCTTATCCGATCAGCGCCATCAGCGACTTGCGATCGATCGCCGTTGCGAACTTGAAGCCGATATCGTCCTCGGCATTCCAGCGCACGAAGCCGGCGAGCGGCGCGAGGCCGTTGCCGAGCAGCAACTGACCCGCCGTATTGACGTCGAACCCGCTGACGCCGCGCAGTCGCGCACCGCCGACGCTCACGTTGACGACCTCGACGATCTTCGGGCGGCAATCGACGCGCAGCTCGGCGACGCGGTCTACCTCGAAGCGCGGCGCGCGGGCGTGCCAGCCGGACGCATCGGCGCGGCGGTTGCCGATCACCTCGACATCCTGCTGCTCCTCGAACATCAGCCCGGCGAGCTCGCCGTCGCGCCATGCGACGCGCGCGCGGCACGGTGCCAGGCCGCGCATCTCGACGGTGACGAGCGTGCCGCGCTCGGGCGCGTGCGTCGTCTCCACCTTCATGCCGCCCGACGAGATGTCGCGCACCAGGCAGAAGCGTTCGTGCCCGCCGACGATCAGCTTGCCGACTGCGAGCACCGCCTTGTGACGGACGTCGCTGCGCCGTTCGGGGGGGAAACCATCCGCCGCGTAACCGAGGGCGGAATCCATCATCGTCGCCATAATGCCCTCCTCATGTGATCTTCACCCGATATCGGATCTGGAAGGATCCGCCGTTGTTGAAGGTGGTGACCGGCTTGATGCGGATCTTCCGCACCCGCGCGTCATAGCCGTTGGCGTCGGCGACCGGCGTGATCAAATTGCCGTTGGTGTCGTAGAATTCGATGCAATCGGTCGTGTCTGCCCAGGACACGAAATTGCACGTCATTCCACTGCCGCCGAGCCCGAGCAGGCCGCCGTCACTGAACTCGATCGGCCCGTTGTTGGCCGTCGCCGTCGTGCCGCTGCTGTTGATATCGGCAACGCGCAGGATGACGTTCGCCGGCAGCGGGTCTTCCATCGCCACGTTGCGCACCAGCTTGCCGCTGAACGTGCCGGCGGTGTTGGCGAACACGATCTTGTAATCGACCACCGACCCGGTCAGTGCCTTCGGCGGCACCAGCAGCAGGCCGAGCGTGTCGGAGATCACCGTCGCCGTCTTGGTCGCCGTGATCTCGCCCGCGGCGAGCGCCGCGGTCGGGATCAGTGCGGCCAGGATGCCGAGGAGGAGAGGGAGACGTTTCATCGCCCGATCCCCAGCACGTTGCGGCCGAAGCCCTTGACCGAAAGCTGGTCGAACTTCATCCGCAGCGTCACGTACGGCCCCTGCCGGGTGTAGCGATCGTCCTCGAAATCGCGATCGCGGTAGCCCGACACATTGTAGCCCGCCGACAGCCAGAGGTTCTTCGCCGGCGAGATGCCGATGTTGGGACCGCCGGAAAATGCCCAGATTCCACGTTCCCAAGCATGCTGCACCGATCCCTGGATGCCGATGTCGATCTTCGGGCCGATATCCTTGCGCAGCTCGAACCCGGTGGCGTCGATATAGCCCTCGTAATCGTCGCTGCCGAAGCTGCCCTTCACCCATTTCGACCCATAATATACCGTCGCTTCGAAGCCGTGCCCACGGCCCTCGTCGCCGGTCCGGTAGTTGACCGCCAGGTTGTTGATGAAACGCAGGGTCGCCTGGAAGCCGTTGCCGTAAGCGGGAACGCCGAGCACGTTGGTGTCGGTGAAGCCCGCATCCGCACTGTCGTTGCGGAACTGCAGCCGGTCGAGAACCGACCACCGGCTGTCCGCAGGCCGCCATGCGAGCGCAAGGTCGGCATTCATCGTCGACGCCCGCGCGCCCTTCTTGTCGGTGAGGTCGTAGTATTTGAAGCTCCCCGCCAGCGTGCGACCCTGCCCAAGGGACCGCAGCACATCGGTGGTGATGCCCCAGCGCGTGCTGGCATCCGAACGGCGATATTCGAGGCGGCCGTTCCACGCCCACTTGTTCGCCCTGTAACCGAGCCCACCGGTCACTGCGACATAGTCTCCATCATTCTGATACTGGCCCGCCGTGCTGCCCTGCGCCGTGCTCTGGAAAGCCGTCACGAAGCCGCCGGTCGGGATGCTCCCGCGCAGCGTCTGGCTGGCGTCGAGCGTGACGTCGGCCGACCATGCCTTGCTGATCGCGAACGACTGGTTGAGCCCGTATTGCGCATAGGTGCGCTGGCCGTTCTCGCCGATGTCCTGCTGGTTCAACGTCGACATCAGCTTGGCGCCCTTCCACGGCGAGACATCGAAGCCGACGCGCGCGGTGCCGACGGTGTAATCCTTGCCGCCGGCGATCTCGTAGCCGCCGAGGAGGCGAATGCCGTCGGTGATCTTCAGCGCGGCGTTGATCTGCTGGCGCGTCGGGAAATCGACGCTCGCCTTGTCGCCGCCCGGCGCGACCTGCGCCTGGCCGGAGATCTCGAGCTTGCCCTTGAAGAAATACTGGCTGCCGCCGACGGTGAGCAGGCGCGACTGGCGGCCACCGCCATCGACGCCGGTATCGTTGGCGAACTGGCCGCCGACGAAGAAGGTGCCGGTCGGGCGGCGATATTCGAGGCGCACGTCGGCGGCGTCGCGCATCCCCGGCCCGTCGAGCTGCTGCGAGTGCCAGGCGGTCGCCGTGACCGACAGCTTTTCGGTGATCGCATAGCGGCCGTCGATGCCGAATTTGCGCGTGCCGGCTTCCACCACGTTCTGCTGACCGAGACCGAAGGCGGTATCCTGGCTGCGGCCATAGGCGAGCAGATCGAGCTTCCTGTCGTGATGCTCGACCTCGGCCAGCCATGCCTGGCCGCTGCTGAGGCCAAGGCGGCCGCCGGTTGCGAACTCGGCGCGGACCTCGGTGTTGCGCGTCACCTTGGCGCGAATGTCGGCGCCCGCGACGGTGGCGTTGCCCGCGCTCTCGTCATGGAGGACCGACGCGCCGAGCTGGACCTTGCCCTTGGCCAGCTTGACGGTCGCCCGGCCGCCGGTGACGAGATGCTTGGTGCTGCCGTAAGTCTCGTAATCGGCGACGATGAAGACCGGGTTGAGGTCGGCGTCGCGGCCGAGCACCGGCTGGCGGAAGCGCAGCGTGCCGGCGACCGGATCGATGTCATAGTCGAGGTGGCGCGTCAGCAGCGTCGTCGCCTTGATCTGCTCGGGGCGCAGGCGGTCGCGCGTTTCGAGGCGGATCTTGTCGCTGTTCGGCACGATGTCGCGGCCCGACAGGCGGTACGGGCCGGAAAGGCCGTTGCCCTGGATCTCGTCGCGGCCGTAGAGCTGGTCGGTATTGGCGGCGAAGCCCGTGAAGGTGACGCGGCCGTTGTCGAACTCGGTCTTCACGCCGTTCAGCGTGCGGCTGTAGCGGGTGAGCTGGCCTTCGGTCAGCCCGGTCTCGAAATCGCCGAACAGCGCGTAGAAATTGCGGCGCTCGAGGCGGAGATACAGCTTCTGCGAGGTCGGCGCGTCATAGCCCTGGCGCGAACCGTCGCCATAGACGGTGTAATAGCGATCGGGATCGATCGTGCCGAGCAGCCCGCGCGACCGGTCGATCTTGCGGTCGCTGTCATAGGCGATGGTCGCCAGCCACGAGCCCTTGATGCGGCCCTTGGCGTAGAAGGCGATCTGGCCGTCGGTGAACACGCCGCCCTTCATGTCGTTCGGCAGCGTCTTGGTGCGGCTGGTCAGCGTGTCGTAGCCGATCGTACCGGCACCGAAGCCGACGACGATCCAGTCCTTGGCGCTGCCCTGCAGCCAGGCGCGGATGTCGCTGGTGCGGACCTGCTTGTCGTCGGCGAGGCTGACGACGACATGGACGTTGCCGGCCTGCGTCGTCGGCTGCAGCGCGATGAACGCCAGGCCGTCGTCGCCGGTGACGCGCGCGATGGTCTGCGCCTTGTCGCGGCCCGCGATCTGGTTGCCCTGCGCGAGCTCGGCGTCGATCGCGGCACCATAAGGCTGGTCGACCTTGAAGGGGACGAGCGTGCCGTCGCGGACCGGGCGGCCGGTGCGATCGGTGACGCGCACCGCGATCAGCGGGCGGGTGAGGCCGTCGGCGATCAGGCGGCTGGCGGCGGGCGCGAACACCGCGTTGACGCCCGCGCCCGACGAATGGATCGTGCGCGTCAGCACCTTGGCGACGCTGCCGTCCGCGTTGATGACGCGCGCCTCGAGCGTGTTGTCGCCGTCATTCAGCGCGATGCCCGTCCAGCGCGAGAGCGCGATGGACTTGTCGTCGTTCATCTCGATCGTGTCGAAGTTGATCGGATCGACCGCGGTGCCGTTGACGAACAGCGCGACATGCTGGCCGGCGGCATGCTTGACGATGACGCGAGTGACCGGCGCGCGCGGATTGTAATCGGGGGTCGGGAACAGCAGCTCCGCGCCCGGCACCTGGTTCGCGAACCAGTCGCGGTCGCCGGCGGCATCCTTGGCGGAGGCGACGGCGATCGGCAGCGCGTCGGCAGCGCCCAGTTTGCGGCCGGTCGGGCGGAGCTGGAAGTCGACGCGCTTCAGGATGCCGCCGACGCCCTCGACGAAGCGCGAGATGCTGCTGCCGGCGGTGCGCGTGTCGCTGTCGCAGGCGACCGGCTCGAACGCGGGGGAGATGCTGCCGGTGTCGATCTGGACGACATGGCGGCCGGGGCGCACGCCCTCGACGTGATAGTAACCGTCCTTGTCGGTGACGACGAAAGTGCCGTCCTCCAGCAGCAGACGGATTCCGGCTATGCCCTTGCGGCCACGGTTCGGATCGCCGCAATCGCCCTCGGTGACGCGGCCGATCAGCGTGAAGCCGTCGGTGAACAGCAGCGAGGTGATGCGGACGGAGGCAGCGGCCTCGTTCGAGGTCGCGCCGCCGGTGCCCGAGGCGAGCACGCGGTTCAGCGCCTCGCCGACCGGCGCACCGGGAGTGATGCTAACCACATAGGTTACGTCCTGCGCCGCACCGGCCGCGACCGTAGGCGCCGCGAAGTCGAGCGTGCGGCCGTCCTTCGACACGACAGGCTCGGGTGCGCCGCGTGCCGATCCGATCTCGTAGCGCAGGCCCGTCGGCAAGATATCGGTGAGGTGGATGTTGGTCGCAGGCGCGGTGCCGCGGTTGGCGATCGTCACCTTGTACTGGACGAAGTCGCCCGGCGAAGCCTCGCGAACCGATGCCACCTTCGTCAGCAACAATTGCGTCGAACCCTGACGGTCGAGCGGAATGTCGGTGTAGAAGGGATCGACCGTCGCGAGCGTGAAGGGCCTGCCGTACGAGGCGTCGTTGATCAGGAACGGCGTATTCTTGGGATCGCGCAGCTTGGCGAGCTCGTCGGGGGTCTTGATGCTGGGCGCGGTGTAGTTGCCGGGGGGCACGACCTTGAGGTGATAGCTGCCGGGCGCGACCAGCGGAAAGCGGAAGTTTCCTTGCGGGAAGTCGTAGACGCGGCCGCTGGCATCGGTCACGCCCGCGCCGCTCACCACCGTCGAGGGATAGCGGCTTACGCCGTCGTCGCCGTAGACGGCGGCGGGCTGATCGTTGGCATCGAGCAGCGTGACGATGGCACCGTCGACCAGCGCGCCGGTGGAGGAATCGAAGACATAGCCGGCCGGATCGATCAGCAGCGAGAAATCCGAGGCGTAGCTGTAATCGTCTTCGGTGAAGCTCAGTTTGATCGACGTGATCTCGCGGTCGTTGAGCGGGTTGCAGGCCGCGATCGCGGGATCGTCGGAACCGCCCTGCAACTGCGGCACGCCGCCGGCGAAGACGCCGGTGTTCGGGCCGGTTTCGAGGAGCAGCAGCTTGCCGACGGCCCCGAGGTTCGACGTGACGTCGATCGACGCCGTCTCGCGGACGTTGGGGTCGCGGTTGCTGCCGACGGATTCGAGCACCCAGATCAGGGGTGTCAGCGAATCCACGCTATCGACCATCGGCGCCTGGGCAAGCGTTTCCGCGTCGATCGGGGCCGGCGTGAAGGATACGTTGGGCACGCACTTCATTCCGGTCAGCTCGTATCCCACCGGGAGCAGGCGGGCGCTCAACCGGGTGGGCAGTTTCGCGCGATCGACATCGAGCGCGACGGTGTTCGAGGAAATCGTGGAGCGGCCGTTCGAGCCGTCGAAGCTCAGCGTGGCCGTGTTCGCGACGCGCGTGCTCTCCTGCGCCGTCGCGGGCACGACGGTCGCCAGCCCGACAAGGGCGGCAAGAGGGAGGAAGGCGCGTTTCAGGATCATATGGCTGGAGCGGTCTCCGGCGCGCGGGGGATGCGCGCGCCGGAGCGCTTGGTTCCTTTCGGGTTTGGGAGGAGGACGATCGTTACTTGATCGTCACCCGGAAGGAGACCGCAGTCGAAGCACCGCCGGTGAGCGTGCCGACGGGCACGGTCAGCTTGTTTGTGGTGCTGTTGTAGACGGTCGCATCGTCCTGCGGCGCGCCGGCGAGCGTGCAGGTGCCGCCCGGCAGGCCGACCAGCACCGAACCCGCGATATAGGTGGTGTTGGCAGGGATCGTGTCGGTCAGCACGACGCCGTTCGCCGCCGCCGTCAGCGTGCCGTTGTTGGCGAGCAGGCAGTATTGGACGATCGCGCCCGGCAGCGCCTTCGGCGTCAGCGGATTGTAGCCGTCCGAGACCACGAGCGCGGTCTTGGTGACCGACATCGCCACGTTGCGCGCGCCGATCTCGTAGCTGGCATAGGCCCAGCCCTGGCCGTTGCGGGCGATATCCGGGCCGAGAGCGTCGTTGTCGTTGTCGACGAAGATCACGTCGGTCGTCATGTCGGCATTGCCGAGGCTGAGCGAGGTATCGACCAGCGCGGCACCCTGCGTGCCGGTCGCGCCGCCGGCGGCGACGGTGACCTGCAGCGCGACGTTGGCGAGGCTGATGCCGGCCGTGGTCGGCACGTCGCCGACGATGAACACCTCGACCGACTGGTCGGGCGCAAGCTCGTCGATATAGGTCGCGACGTCGGTGCCCGGATCGTAGACGCCGTTGCCGTTCTTATCGACATAGACCTTCAGGTTGCTGAGATCGAAATCGTCGGTGCCGGTGACGAGGCCGAGCAGCTGCGGCAGGATCGTGCCCTGCGTCGGGCTGAGCAGGAAGTCCTGGATGCCGTTGGTGGTGTTCGTCACCTTGAACGAGGTGATCGCGCCGGTCTGGCCGAGGTTGACCTTGGTCGATGCGTTCGCCTGGTCGTTGATGACCGTGAAGTTGACCTTGCGATCAACGACGAAGCTCGCCGTGTTCGACGTCGCACTCTGCGTGGAGCCGCCGTTGACCGTGTAGGTCACCGAGGCCTGGTTGTTGATCTGCGTGCCCGCGACAGTCGACTGTGCAGCCGTCTGCGCGTGGGCGGCGCCGCTGAAAGTTGCCATTGCCGCCGTACCCGACAGCAGCAGCAACCGTACCCTGTTACCGATCATTGCTTTTTACTCCTGAACTAAACGCTTACTGGGGGGTCCGTGCGGTTGATCGCGCGGTCATTTGAGGACGGCCTTGAAGGCGAGTTGCCCCTGCGCGCCGGCCGTCAAAGGGGCCGCAAGGCGCCACCGAACGTGGGTGACATCGTCGGGCGCCGCCGCGCGCCGCGCACCCGTCGGTGTGCGGACGTTCAGGCTGGCGAGCGGCCCATAAGTCTTGCCGTCGACCGAAACCTCGGGCGCGGGCGTGTTGGCCGACGGGCCGCGATAGGCGATCCCCTGCGGCACGGGATTGTCGAGGACGATGTTGCCGATCGTCTGCTTGCCGGTGTTCTGATAGGCGAGCACGAAGACGACGCCGTCGCCGGGGCCGACCTTCTTGACGGGACCGAGCACGGGGCTGGTGCTGCCGTCGGCGGCGCGGACCTTGGTTTCGGACAGCACTTTCGAGGTGATCTGGAGCGGACCGCCGGCGACGGCGGCGGTGGACAGCGCGACGGCCGAAACGGCGGCGGCGGTGCGGGCGATACGGTTGAACATGGCTTGGTTCCTCACTGGATCTTCACGCTGAACTGGATGGTGTGGCTGCCCGCGGCGGCGACATTGCCGAGCGCGACGTGGATGCCGCTGGTGTCGGCCGCGCCGGCGTCGGTATCGGCACCGTCGCTCAGCGCGCGCTGGTCGAGCGTCAGGCTGCCGGGGACGTAGGCGGTGCCGGCGGGGATCGGATCGTCGATGCTGACGTTCGCGGTCGCGCCGGGGAAAGTGGCGGCGAGCGTGTAGGTGACGATCGCGCCGCGCATGGCCCTGGCGCTGCCGTCGGGGGCGAACACGCTCTGCGACTTGACGAGGCTGGGCTGGGCCGCGGCGGGCGACAGGATCGTCGCGGCGGTCGCGGTGGCGTGGGTCTGGCCGACGACGGCGTCGCTGCCGTTGTCGCCGGCGCCCGCAAAGACGGTGCCGGGCGCGCCGCTGCCGGTCTTGGCGGTGACGGTGGCCGAAATCGTCGTTCCCGCGGTCACCTGCGTGCCGTCGATCAGCACGAACACGCGGACCTGCTGTCCCGCCGTCAGCGACAGTGCGGTGCCGGGGGCGAGCGTGCGGTCCTTCGCGGCATCGTAGACGCCGTCATTGTCGCTATCGATCGCGAGGCGACTCACCGCGACGCCGCTCTGATCGGCAGTGACACCGAAGTTGAAATCCTCACTGCCGTTACCGGTGTTGATAACGAGGAAACCGACCGCCGTCGTCGTACCCGTGGGCGCGGATGCGGCGGCGCGATCGGCGGTGATCGTCACGTCGAGCGTCTCGGCGGTGACGAGCGTGGCGGTGTTCGATGGGATGGTCTTGGGCTGACCGTCCTGGTTCCAGTTCAGCGTCGCGATGTTGACGATGCTCGTGCCCGCCTGCGTCGCGGCGACGGCCGGAGCGGCGAAAAGGCAAAGGCAAGCGGCCACCGGGGCCGTTGCGCCCCGTGCCCATTTTGCTGCCGTTTTGCGTGCTGCCGTCACTGCCTACACTCGTCGCTGGATTGCGTACGACGATGCGAAGCGCGAGTTGGGTTAAGCGGTTACTACCGGACGCCTTGGGGAAACCCGGTTTGCGACCAAGGTCTAATGATCGGGTCTAATCGGAGAAGCGCGCTGATCTTACGGTGATCTTTCCGGCGACCTTGCGGAGCGCGAGTCGGCGGTGCTCAGGATGCGGCAGGAACAGGCCAGTCGCGATCGATCGCCGCGACCGCCAACCGGGCAGAGCGCCGCGCGGCATCGGTGGCGGAAGCATCGCCCTCCGACAGACGCAGCCATGCCTCGCTCACCGCGGCGAAGCCCAATGTGCCGGACACGCCGGCGATACGGTGCGCGTGCAGATCGTCCGCACCGCCGGCGAGCCCCGCCAGCGCCTCGGCGAGTTGCGCGCGAAAGCGGGTGACGAGCTGCGTCATCTCGTCTTCGCCGAACACCGCGACGAGCCGTCTGGCGACATCGACCTGGCCGTCGATCCGCCAGCCCGCCGCGGCTTCAGTAAAGTCGTCGGGGCTGCTCGGCTTCGGCAGGCGGCCATCGAGTCCGCGCGCGAGCAGTTCGGCATCCGTCACCCGCAACGAGGTGTAGGCGAGGATCGGCACGCTCGACAGCGGCGGCTCCGCAGCGCGGATTGCGGCGGTCGCCTGCCACCCGTCGAGGCCTGGCATGTCGAGATCCATAACCACAAGATCGGGGATGTTGCGAACCGCTGCGGTGATAGCTTCGGTGCCGTCCATCGCTTCGGCCACGCTCCAGCCCGCCGCCGCAAGCACCTTTGCGGCGAACATTCGATTGGCCGGTTCGTCATCGACGACAAGGACGCTAGGTCTTTGCAAAAAAGGGTTTCCCGTCTCAACCGAATTGGCGCTAGATTACATGGACAATAGCCGCACAGCGGACACGGTCGAAATACCAGAGATACCGGTCGCGTTCACGCGCTTTTGTTATGGGGGAGAAGGCCAGTGACTGGCCGGCATGTATTGATTGCGGATGATCATCCGCTGACTCTTGTTGGCCTGGCGCTGGCGGCGCGGGCCGCCCTGCCGGGGATCGCGGTCGATAGCGCCGCGTCGATCGGGGAGGCCGAGCGCGTGATCGCGCAGCGCAATACCGGATACAAACTCGTCCTTCTCGATTTCGTCCTGCCCGATGCGCGCGGCTTTTCCGGCTTCCTGCAATTGCAGCACGTGCTCGGCAATACGCCGATCGTGATGGTGTCGGCCCACCGCGACCGTGTCATCATCGAGGCGGCAAAGGCGCTTGGTGCGGCGGGGTTCCTGTCGAAGAGTCTGCCGCTTGACGAGATGTCTGCGGCGCTGCGCCGCATCGCGGAAGGCGAGACGATCTTTCCGCCTTCGGACACCTCCTCTGCCGATGCCCAGAGCGCGCGGGATCTGATCTCGACTTTGTCAGGGGCGCAACTGAAGGTGATGCTCGCGCTCGCCGACGGGCGCATGAACAAACAGATCGCCGGCGACCTCGACATCACCGAGGCCACGGTAAAAGCGCATCTCACCGCGATTTTCCGCAAGCTCGGGGTCAATAACCGTGCGCAGGCGTTGCTTGCCATGCAGCCATTATTAGGCGACGCTGCCGCGCCTTCCTGATTGGATCATGACCACCCCAGCCCTCCACGCCATCGCCCCGCGACGCCCGAGCATGCCGCTCTATGTGTTGATCGCAGTGGCGGTGCCGGTGGTGGTGGCAATTTTGTTCGCATGGCTCGGCCGAGAAAATGCAGAGACCGAGGCGCTGCGGATGCGGGCGCGGGCGGCCTATGATCGCCGGGTCGAGGCAAGCAGCCTGATCACGCGGATCGCAGACGCCGAAAGCAGCCAGCGGGGCTACATCATTACCGGGGAGGAGAAGTTTCTAGCAGGATATGCCCCGGCGCGTGCCGACGTATTCGCGACCTTCGGTCAGCTCGGCGGCGAAGTCGCGGATGTGCCCGATGAGGCGCAACTGCTCGGGCAGATGCGTGACAAGACGCTGAAAAAGTTCACCGAAATGGACAGAATTATCGAGGTCCGCCAGGACCGGGGCCTCGATGCCGCCGCCGCCGCCATGCGCTCCGGTTCCGGCTTCCAGCTTATGGACGAGATTCGCGGCCTTTCGGCGCAGATTGTCGAGAAGGCCGACGCCGATCGCGACGCGCGCGCCGAGAGTTATCGCAATCGGGTGGGCGAGGATCAGTTCGGAACCTGGATGGGGATTGCCGGCGGCGGGATACTGTTGCTGATCGCGGCGCTGATGCTGTGGCGGCAGAGCAATGCGCGCTACCGCGCCCGCCTAGCGGCCTACAGCATTGCCGAACGCAACCGCGCGATCCTCGACAGTACGATCGACGCGATTGCCATCCTCAACCCGAGCGGCACGATCGAGACGATAAACGCCGCGGCGCAGAAGATGCTCGGCTACCGGCCGGAGGAACTCGAGCGGCGCTATGTCTCGACGCTGATCAAGCTCGAGGACCGGCCCGTCACCTTCCATGAGCGTATCGGCCTGCGCAACGGCGCACTGGTCGATCCCTATCTGTCCGACCGCACGGTGCTGCACCGTGATGGGCATGAGATCCCCGTCGACATCGCGCTCGGCGTGATGCGACTGCCCGACGGCGACCATATCGTCGCCTCCGTGCGCGACATTTCCGAACGCAAGCGGGTCGAGCGCGCCAAGGACGATTTGATGTCGACCGTCAGCCATGAGTTGCGCACACCATTAACCTCGGTGGTTGGGGCGCTGGGGCTGTTGCGCAATGGCGCGGCCGGTGAACTGCCGGGTGCTGCCGCGCGGTTGATCGAGATCGCCGAGAACAATTCCCGGCGACTGATCCGCCTGATCAATGACATGCTCGACATCGATCGTATCCAGTCAGGCGCGCTGCATCTGGCACGCGAGCCGATCGACCTGCGCGAGGTGCTCGAAAAGGCATGCGAGGGGAGCCACGGCCTCGCCGGAGCGGCGGGGGTGCGCATCGACTGCGCGCCACCCGAAGCGCCCGTGATCGTGGCGGGCGATGCTGACCGCTTGTTACAGGTCGTCACTAACCTCGCCTCGAACGCGATCCGCGTGTCGCCTCCGGACGGCGTGGTGACGATCGGGCTCGACACGCTGAGCACTAACGGGCGCGTGATCGTCACGGTCGATGACGACGGTCCGGGCGTCCCCGCGGAATTCCGCCGCCGCATCTTCGGCCGTTTTGAACGCGCGAGCGACGATCAGAGCCAGGGGACCGGCCTCGGCCTTGCCATCTCGCGTGAGATCGTCAAGCGGCACGACGGGACTATCTGGTTCGAGGACCGGCCCGGCGGCGGGTCGCGTTTCGCGTTTGTCCTCGATCTCGTGCGGGCCAAAGAGATCGAGGACGATACCGACGCGCCGCGCGTGCTGATCTGCGAGGACGACGCGCTCATGGCCGAAACGCTGCGCAAGCAGGTCGTCGCGGCCGGACACCGCGCACACGTCGTCGGCACCGCGGCGGCGGCGCGCGCAGCGCTGTCGGGTGGCATCTATTCGGCGCTGCTGCTCGACCTTCGGCTGCCCGATGAGAGCGGGTTCGAGATTGCCAAATGGGTTCGCGCCTCGAAGGGCCAAGCCACGTTGCCGATCATTGTCGTATCGGCAATGCGGCGCGAGGACGTGCCGTTCGACATCATCGATTGGATCGAGAAGCCGGCGAACCCTGCGCGACTGTCGAAGGCGGTGGCAGCGGCGGTCGCGCGGTCGGAGACGGCGTTGCCGACCGTCATCCACCTCGACGACGATCCCGATATGCTCGATATCGTCGCTTCGGTGCTGGGCAGTGAAGCGCGCGTGCTGCGCGCGCGAAATCTTACCGACGCGCGCCTGATCCTCGAGACCGGGTTGCCAGATGTTGCGATTCTGGATCTCGACCTGGCGCAAGGCTCCGGCACCGAGTTGCTCCCGGAGTTGCGGGACGCGCGTGGCATTGCCATCCCGACGATCATTTTCTCCGCGCACGACGTGCGGCCCGAATATGCCGCCCAGGTCGATGCGGTGCTGGTCAAGTCTCGCGGCTCGCTGCCCGACCTCAAGGCGACGGTGCGCCGGCTGTTGCGGCACCGCGTGCGGCCCTGACATGAACGCGCCGCTCAACTTGCTGTATGTCGACGACGATCCCGACATCCGCACGATCGTGCAGATGTCGCTGGCGCTCGATCCGACGATCGCGGCGCGCACGGCGCCGTCGGGCGCCGACGCGCTGCGGATGGCCGCCGACCCGGAATGGCGCCCTGATATTCTGGTGCTCGATGTAATGATGCCCGGCATGGACGGCATCGAGACGCTGCGCGCGCTGCGCACCCTGCCAGGTTTCGAAGCTACGCCTGCGATTTTCATGACCGCCAAGGGCCGCCAGGACGACATCGTCCGGTATCATGCCGAGGGGGCTGCGGGCGTGATCCTGAAGCCGTTCGATCCGCTGCAGCTCGCTACCGAGATTCGCACGCTGGCGGCACGGTGAACGGCGCGCATGTTTAGACATTGGTAGCAAATGCCGCGTGCGGCGTGGTCCTGCGAAGAATCCGTTAAGCCGTTTCCCGCAGCCTCGCTTCCGCCACGAGAGCGGAAAAGAGCGATGCGCGAAGGACCAGATATCGACCTGCTGCAGGCGCGCATCCGCGCAGCGCTGAAACTCGCCGACGATCTGCGCCTGTATGACGTTGCAGCGCGCCTCGATGCGGCGCTGATCTGCCTGAGCGGCACCGGCGCGGACCCCGAAGGGCTGCTGGCCGCGCTCGCGACAGTGCGGCCGCGCATCAACTGAGCGGCTAGCGAATCCCGAACGCCACGCCCGCGAAGCTGTAGCCCGCCACACCCGGCGCATCGGCGACGGCGCCGTCGAGCACCGCGCCGATTTCGACCGCGCCCGGCCCGAAGAAACGGCCGCTGATCGTGCCCGTGACGACGCGGTCGCTGCTGGCCAGAGCGGCGGTGAAGTTCCCGGTTGCCGGATCGAGCGGTGCGGTCGCCGCGAGCCTGCCGAGATCCGTGTCGGTGCCTCCGCCCGATGGCGTGCCGACAAGCCGGATCGTGATCGCCACCCGCCGCGTCGTCTGATCGAGCGTGGCGGATACGATGCTGTGCTCCAGCGTGTACGTCCGCGACGTGGCACCGTCGCGAAGGTATGCGGTCGCCATCAGGACGGTGCGCGGGAACGCCCCCGCCTGGGCGGCGGCGAGGTCCGCCGCGGTCGTGGGAATGCCGAGCAGGCAGGCGTACTGGCGGTTGACGCCCCCGACGGGCGCAGCGACTGAGGCCAGCCGCGCATAGTCAAGCCCTGTGCCTGCCGCGTTGGGTTGCGTGATCGTGAAACGATAGGCTCCGGCACCGGTGGTCTTGGCCAGCGCCACCTCCACGCCCGTGACCGAGGGATCGCCGTCGCGGCCGTCGAAACCGATGCCGATCTCGCCGCCGATCGCCCAGACCTGCGGCGTCAGCACGAAGCGGAACGTCGGGCCTTGTTCGAATGCGGTGACGGGAAGGACGGCGGGCGGCTGGGTCGTCAGCGCGAACCCGCCACAGGCGCTCGGCAGGGTGATGCCCGCGCCGAGCCGCAGGATGTAGACGTCGGTGAACCGCATATAGCCGGCCGGCGTCGGGCTGGGCGTGGGGCTTGGGGACGGCGACGGGGACGGGCTGGGACTCGGGCCCGGCGAGGGGGATGGCGACGGGCTGGGGCTGGGGCTGGGGCTGGGCGAAGGCGAGGGTGACGGCGTTACGGCAGGCGGCGTCAGCACGCCGCTACCCTCCGAACACGCGGCGGCCAACAGCATCGCCGCAACGGCGGCGACGGACGTCATAGCGGACGATTTCACGCGCTTCCCCCCAGTTCCGACAGATCACGAAGCTCGAACCCGGCTCCGCGCCACCGGCCAGAGGGCCGAAGCGAAACGGAAAAAGTGCCAGCGCAAATCCCAACACGCATAATGTTGCGCGCGTATGAAGGTCCGGGCGGGATTTTTTGCGACAAAGCCGACCCGGCGAATACCGTCGCCCGGAAAATGGTGCCCAGAAGAGGACTCGAACCTCCACGCCCTTGCGAGCGCCAGCACCTGAAGCTGGTGCGTCTACCAATTCCGCCATCTGGGCACGGGGTAGGGGGCGCGCCTTAGGGGAGGTGTTGCGGTCTTGTCAACATGATGGTCTCCGGGCAAGGGCGGATGCGACGAGTCCCGGCAGCAGGAGCGCTTACCCATGAACAACAAGCTGGTGACGGTGATCGGCGGCGGCGGTTTCCTGGGGCGGTATGTCGCGCAGGCGTTGTTCGCGAAAGGCGCGCGGGTGCGGATCGCGCAGCGCGACCCGCGGCAGGCATGGTTCATCAAGCCGCTCGGCGGGCTCGGGCAGACGCAGTTCATCGGCGCGGACGTGCGGCGGCCGGAAACGCTGGCGGCGGCGGTCGCGGGGGCGGATGCGGTGGTGAACCTCGTCGGCGTGCTGTCGGGCGATTTTGCGGGCGTGCATGTCGCCGGCGCCAAGGCGGTGGCGGAGGCCGCAGCGGCGGCGGGGGTGCCTGCGCTGGCGCATGTCTCGGCGATCGGGGCGGATCCCGAGAGCGATTCGGCTTATGGGCGCAGCAAGGGGCAGGGCGAGGCGGCGGTGCGCGCGGCGTTCCCGGCCGCGACGATCCTGCGGCCGTCGATCGTGTTCGGGCGCGAGGACAATTTCATCAACCGCTTCGCCGGCATGATCACGAGCGCACCGGTGGTGCCCGTGCTGCGCGCGCAGACGAAGTTCCAGCCGGTGTTCGTCGGCGACGTTGCCGAGGCGATCGTCGCGGCGCTGAGCGGCGGTGCGGAGACGGCTGGCAAGACCTATGAACTCGGCGGACCCGATGTTCTGACGATGGGCGCGTTGATCCGCTGGATCGCAGAAGCGATCGGCCGCGATCCGACGATCCTGGAGCTGCCCGACGCGATCGGCGGGCTGATCGCGCTGGGCGGCGTGCTGCCCGGTGCGCCGATCACGCTCGACCAGTGGAAGATGCTCGGTCACGACAATGTCGTCGCGGGCGGCGCGCACGGCCTCGCCGATCTTGAAATTTCCCCAACCCCGCTCGATGCGGTCGCGCCGGCGTGGCTGGTGCGCTATCGTCGCAATGGCCGGTTCGGCGCACGCGCCGCCGCCTGAGCGAGAAAATAAGAAACCCGGGAGCGTAACGCGCGGCATCGCCGCCGAAAGGGGACTTGCGTGGATCTGCTGACCATCATTCTGCTCGGGATCGTCGAGGGCGTGACCGAATTCCTGCCCGTCTCCTCGACCGGGCACCTGATCCTCGCCTCGGCATTGCTCGGCTATGATTCGGAATATTGGGCGGTGTTCAACATCGTCATCCAGCTCGGCGCGATCCTGGCGATCGTGGTGCTGTATTGGCGGACGTTCTGGGCAGTGCTGATGGGTCTGGCGCGATTCGATCCGGTGTCGATCCGATTCGTGCGCAACCTGCTGGTGGCGTTCATTCCGGCGGCGGTGATCGGTCTTGCACTGCATAAATATATCGAGGCGCTGCTCGGATCGCCCATCACCGTTGCGGTCGCGCTGATCGTCGGCGGCATCGCGATCCTCGTTATCGAGCGTACGGTGAAGGAAGGCGACATCAAGGGCGTCGCCGATATTCCGCTGGCGAAGGTGGTCGGCATCGGCTTCATCCAGTGCCTGGCGATGGTGCCGGGCGTGAGCCGTTCGGGTGCGACGATCCTCGGCGCGCTGGCGCTGGGGGTCGAGCGGCGGACGGCGGCAGAGTTCAGCTTTTTCCTTGCGATCCCGACGATGCTTGGGGCTACCGCGTTGGAATTGCTGAAAAACAAGGATGCGATAGCGCACGGCGGGGGCGTCGGTTTCGGCGCGATCGCGATCGGCTTCGTCGTCGCCTTCATCGTCGCATTGTTGGTGGTGCGCTGGTTCGTGGGGATCGTCACCAAGCATGGCTTCTCGCCTTTCGCCTATTACCGGATCATCGCCGGAGCAGCGGCGCTGATCTGGCTGCTGACCAAATAAGTCCGACCCGGCCATGATAATCGCTCGCAAATAGCGGTCTGTCACGATTGATTCACAACTCGTGGATATATAGGTAAGCAGTTCTGTCCTAAATTGCTGATTCAAGATGACAAACTGAGTCATCTCGGCTATGTCGCGCCCGCAACAAGGGTTAAGCGACATGGCATCCGATCTCCTCCTGCGGTTCGTCGACCGCGCGCAAAACTACCCCTCGAAGCGCGAGCCCGAGCTGCGCGCCGAGGACTTTCGCGAAATTTCGGACAAGTACAACGTCCCCGCCGCCGAGGAGCAGGCGGGGCGTTGCTCGCAGTGCGGCGTGCCCTATTGCTCGGTGCATTGCCCGCTGCACAACCACATTCCCGACTGGCTGCGCCTGACCGCCGAGGGGCGGCTGCGCGAGGCGTACGAGCTGTCGAACAGTACCTCGACCATGCCCGAGATCTGCGGCCGCATCTGCCCGCAGGACCGCCTGTGCGAGGGCAATTGCGTAGTCGAATTCTCCGGCCACGGCGCGGTGACGATCGGCTCCGTCGAGAAGTTCATCACTGACAAGGCGTGGGATGAGGGCTGGGTCGAACCGATCGTACCGGGTGCGCCGCGCGGGCAATCGGTCGCGGTGATCGGCGCGGGACCGGCGGGGCTGAGCGCGGCGGAATATCTGCGCGTGCTCGGCTATGACGTCCATGTCTACGATCGCTATGACCGGTCGGGCGGATTGCTGACCTATGGTATCCCCGGCTTCAAGCTGGAGAAGCATGTCGTCATGCGCCGCGTCGAGCGGCTGGCGGCTGGCGGCATCGTCTTTCACAACGGCTTCGATGTCGGCCGCGATGCGAGCCTCGACGAGCTACGCGCGAAGCACGATGCGATCCTGATCGCGACGGGCGTCTACAAGCCGCGCGCGATCAAGGCGCCGGGTGTCGACAGCCAGGGCGTGGTCGATGCGCTCGACTACCTCACCGCCTCCAACCGCAAGGGCTTCGGCGATGCCGTGCCGGCGTTCGACGACGGCAGCCTCGATGCGGAAGGGAAGCACGTCGTCGTGATCGGCGGCGGCGACACGGCGATGGACTGCGTGCGCACCGCCGTCCGCCAGGGTGCTGCTTCGGTGAAATGCCTCTACCGCCGCGACCGTGCCAACATGCCGGGCTCGCAGCGCGAAGTGGCGAATGCCGAGGAAGAGGGTGTCGAGTTCGTCTGGCTCTCCGCGCCGGAAGCGTTCCTCTCCGCCGACAAGGTTTCGGGCGTGAAGGCGAGCCGCATGCGCCTCGGCCAGCCCGACGCGAGCGGCCGCCGCGCGCCCGAGGTCGACCCGCAGGGCGGCTTCGACGTGCCCGCCGATCTCGTCATCAAGGCGTTGGGTTTCGACGCCGAGGACTTGCCGCATCTGTTCGGCGCGCCCGAGCTCGGCGTGACGCGCTGGGGCACGGTGCTGGTCGACAACAAGACGCTGATGTCCAGCCTCGACGGTGTGTTCGCCGCCGGCGACATCGTGCGCGGCGCGAGCCTCGTCGTGTGGGCGATCCGTGACGGCCGCGATGTCGCCGCGACGATGCACCAGTGGCTCAAGGCGAAGGCGAAGGCCGGGAAGGTGGCGGCGTGATGCGGCGGATGACGATCGCGGCGGCGGCGATGGCCGTCTTGTCGGTGACCCCGGTCGCGGCGCAGACGGCCAATCCGGTGCCGATCGTCACCGCGGCCGCAGGCGGGTCGGTCGAAACCGCGACCAAGCTGATCGCCGCGCTGCAGTTGCGGGGGACGTTCGACCGGACGTTCCAGCAGCTCACGCCGCTCATCAGCAACGGCGTGATCGCCTCGATCCAGCGCGCATCCGATGCGCCGGCCGATCTCAAGGCGAAGATCGAGAATCCGGCGAGCCGGCAGCAGGTCGAGAAGATCCTGGGCGAGGAAATCATGAAATCCTATCGCGCGCGCTATGCGCAGATCATCGACGCGACCGCCAAGCGTTATGCTGCGACGTTCAGCGAGGCCGATCTGAAGGCGGCGCTCGCTTTCTATCAGACCCCGGTCGGCCAACGCTTCATCGCAGCGCAATCCACACTGCAGGCGGAACTGGGCGAGCAGGGCCGGGCGATCGGCGCCGAGGCTGGTCGCGAGGCGATCCCGATCGCGATCAAGCGGATCATGGGGACGGCGCCCGCTGTCCCGGCTCCCGCACCCGCCGCGAAGCCCTGACGGGCATGACCACGACACGCTCCTTCGACGGAACCACGCCGATGACCCAGACCGACCAGCGCGCCTATCTCGCCGAGCACGGCATGTACCGCCCGGATCTCGAATCCGATGCCTGCGGCGTCGGCCTCGTCGCCGCGACCGACGGCACGCCCAGCCGCCGCGTCGTGCAGTCGGCGATCGATGCGCTGAAGGCAGTGTGGCACCGCGGCGCGGTCGATGCCGATGGCAAGACCGGCGACGGTGCCGGCATCCATGTCGATCTGCCGGCCAAGTTCTTCGACGATGCCGTCACCGCGTCGGGGCACAAGATGCGCCCGAACCGGCTGGCGGTCGGCATGATCTTCCTGCCGCGCACCGATCTCGGCGCGCAGGAGGATTGCCGCGGCATCGTCGAGAGCGCGATCATCGCCGAAGGCTATACGATCTACGGCTGGCGGCAGGTGCCGGTCGATGTCTCGGTGATCGGCCGCAAGGCGCAGGAGACCCGCCCGGAGATCGAGCAGATCATGATCGCCGGGCCCGAACCCGAGGAACAGAGCGCGGCGGAGTTCGAGAAGAACCTCTATCTCGTGCGCCGGCGGATCGAGAAGGCGGTGATCGCCGCGCAGATCCAGGGCTTCTACATCTGCTCGTTGTCGTGCCGCTCGATCATCTACAAAGGGCTGTTCCTCGCGGAGAGCCTGTCGGTCTTCTATCCCGACCTGCAGGACCAGCGCTTCGAAAGCCGCGTCGCGATCTTCCACCAGCGCTATTCGACCAACACGTTCCCGCAATGGTGGCTGGCGCAGCCGTTCCGCTGCCTCGCGCATAACGGCGAGATCAACACGATCCGCGGCAACAAGAACTGGATGAAGAGCCACGAGATCAAGATGGCCGCCAATGCGTTCGGCGAACATTCGGAGGATATCAAGCCGGTGATCCCGGCGGGCGCTTCCGACACCGCCGCGCTCGATGCGACCTTCGAGGCGATCTGCCGGTCGGGCCGCGACGCGCCCACCGCCAAGCTGATGCTGGTGCCCGAAGCCTGGGGCCCGAAGGGCGAGATGCCCAAGCCGCATCTCGATATGTACAAGTATCTGGCCTCCGTGATGGAGCCGTGGGACGGCCCCGCAGCCCTTGCGATGACCGATGGGCGCTGGGCGGTGGCGGGTGTCGATCGCAACGCGCTGCGCCCGCTGCGCTATACGCGGACATCGGACGGGCTGCTGATCGTCGGTTCCGAAAGCGGCATGGTCGTGGTGCCGGAATCGACCATCGTCGAGAAGGGCCGGATGGGGCCGGGGCAGATGATCGCGGTCGATCTCGACGCGGGCAAGCTCTACGCAGACCGCGCGATCAAGGACAAGATCGCCGGCGAGGCCGATTATGCCGCGATGATCGGCAATTTCATCGCGATCGGCGATCTGCCGCCGCCGCCGGAAGGCGCGACGACGCGCTTCGAGCGCGGCGAGCTGACGCGCCGCCAGGTTGCGGCCGGGCAGACGCTGGAGGATATGGAGCTGATCCTGTCGCCGATGGTCGAGGGCGGCAAGGAGGCGATCGGATCGATGGGCGACGACACGCCGCTCGCCGTCATCTCCGACAAGCCGCGCCTGATCAGCCAGTTCTTCCGGCAGAATTTCAGCCAGGTGACGAACCCGCCGATCGATTCGCTGCGCGAGCGGCACGTCATGTCGCTCAAGACGCGCTTCTCGAACCTGTCGAACATCCTCGACACCGAGGGGCGCAGCGACGGCGTGCTGGTGCTCGAATCGCCGGTGCTGACGGGCGACGACTGGGCACGGCTGAAGGCGCATTTCGGCAGCCAGACCGCCGAGATCGACTGCACGTTCGAGACGGGCGGCGGGCCGGAAACGCTGCGCGCCGCGATCGCACGCATCCGCAGCGAAGCCGAGCAGGCGGTGCGCGAGGGCAAGAGCGAGCTGTTCCTGACGGACGTCAATATCGGGCCGGAGCGGATCGCCATCGCCGGCGTGCTGGCGGCGGCGGCGGTGCATACGCATCTCGTGCGGCGCGGGCTGCGGTCCTACGCCAGCATCAACGTCCAGACGGCGGAATGTCTCGACACGCATTATTATGCGGTGCTGATCGGTGTGGGGGCCACCACGGTTCACGCCTATCTGGCCGAAGCGTCGATCGTCGATCGCCATGCGCGCGGCCTGTTCGGCGACATGACGCTGGAGACGTGCCTCGCCAATCATCGCCACGCGATCGACGAGGGCCTTCTCAAGATCATGTCGAAGATGGGGATCGCGGTGATCTCCAGCTACCGCGGCGGATACAATTTCGAGGCGGTCGGGCTGAGCCGCAGCCTCGTCAACGATTTCTTCCCGGGCATGCCGGCGAAGATCTCGGGCGAAGGCTATAACTCGCTGCACCTGAGCGCGATGCTGCGGCACGAGGCGGCGTTCGATGCGGCGGTGGTGACGCTGCCGATCGGCGGCTTCTACCGCCAGCGCCATACCGGCGAGACGCACGCCTATTCGGCGCAGCTGATGCACCTGCTGCAGTCGGCGGTCGCGACTGACAGCTATTCGCATTACCTGCAATTCTCGCGCGGGGTGGAGGCGTTGCCGCCCGTCTATCTGCGCGATCTGCTGCAGTTCAATTATCCGGGCGAGGGCGTGCCGATCGACCAGGTCGAGGCGATCACCGAGATCCGCAAGCGCTTCGTGACGCCGGGCATGTCGCTGGGCGCGCTCAGCCCCGAGGCGCACGAGACGCTCGCCATCGCGATGAACCGCATCGGCGCGAAGGCGGTGTCGGGCGAGGGCGGCGAGGACAAGTCGCGCTACTCACCCTATGCGAACGGCGACAACGCCAATTCGGGCGTCAAGCAGATCGCCTCCGGGCGGTTCGGCGTGACGGCGGAATATCTCAACGCCTGCGACGAGATCGAGATCAAGGTCGCGCAGGGCGCCAAGCCCGGCGAGGGCGGGCAGCTGCCCGGCTTCAAGGTGACCGAGTTCATCGCCAAGCTGCGCCATGCGACGCCGGGCGTGATGCTGATCTCGCCGCCGCCGCACCACGACATCTATTCGATCGAGGATCTCGCGCAGCTCATCTACGATCTCAAGCAGATCAATCCCGTAGCGCGGGTGTGCGTGAAGCTCGTCTCCTCGGCGGGCATCGGCACGGTCGCGGCGGGCGTGGCGAAGGCGCACGCGGACGTCATCCTCGTCTCCGGCCATGTCGGCGGCACCGGCGCGAGCCCGCAGACCAGCATCAAATATGCCGGCACGCCGTGGGAAATGGGGCTATCGGAGGTCAACCAGACGCTCACCCTCAACGGCCTGCGCGGCCGCATCAAGCTGCGCGCGGACGGCGGGCTCAAGACCGGGCGCGACATCGTCGTCGCCGCGATCCTGGGCGCGGAGGAGTTCGGCATCGGCACGCTCAGCCTCGTGGCGATGGGCTGCATCATGGTGCGGCAATGCCATTCGAACACCTGCCCCGTAGGCGTCTGCGTGCAGGACGAAAGGCTGCGCGCCAAGTTCACCGGTACGCCGGAGAAGGTCATCAACCTGATGACCTTCATCGCCGAGGAAGTACGCGACATCCTGGCAAGGCTCGGCGTGAAGAGCCTCGACGAGGTGATCGGCCGCACCGAACTGCTCCGCCAGGTCAGCCGCGGTGCCGAGCATCTCGACGATCTCGATCTCAACCCGATCCTCGCCAAGGTCGATGCCGACGAGGACCAGCGCCGCTTCAGCCTCGATACGTGGCGCAACGAGGTGCCCGACAGCCTCGATGCGCAGATCATCAAGGATGCGGCGGCGGTGTTCAGCCGGCGCGAGAAGATGCAGCTCACCTATTCGGTGCGCAACACGCACCGTGCGGTCGGCACGCGGCTGTCGAGCGAGGTGACGCGGAAATACGGCATGGACACGCTGGCGGACGGGCATGTGCATGTCCGCCTGCGCGGCTCGGCGGGGCAGAGCCTCGGCGCGTTCCTGTGCAAGGGCATCACGCTCGAAGTGTTCGGCGATGCCAACGACTATGTCGGCAAGGGCCTGTCGGGCGGCATCATCGCGGTGCGGCCCGTAGTTTCGTCGCCGCTCAAGTCGAACGAGAACACGATCATCGGCAACACCGTGCTCTACGGTGCGACTTCGGGCCGGCTGTACGCGGCGGGGCAGGCGGGCGAGCGGTTCGCGGTGCGCAATTCGGGCGCGACCGTGGTGGTCGAGGGCTGCGGCGCGAACGGCTGCGAATATATGACCGGTGGCGTGGCGGTGGTGCTCGGCAATACCGGCGCGAATTTCGGCGCGGGCATGACGGGCGGCATGGCCTTCGTCTACGATCCCGACGGCACTTTCGCGCGGCGCGCCAACCCGGAAAACATCACCTGGAACCGGCTGTCGTCCTCGCACTGGGAATCGGTGCTGCTCGCGCATGTTCGTGCGCATCATGCCGCGACTGACAGCAAATGGTCGGGCGCGCTGCTCGACGACTGGGGCCGCGTGATCGACCATTTCTGGCAGGTGGTGCCCAAGGAGATGCTGAGCCGCCTCTCGCACCCGCTCGACGACCGCGAGGCGCTCGAGGCGGCGGAATAGAGCCTTCCCTTGCCACGTGCCGCCCGTCTAGATGGGCGGCATGTGGCAGCTCTACCAATTCCCGCTTTGCCCGTTCTCGCGGAAAGTCCGGCTCCTGCTCGGCGAGAAGGGCGTGGGCTATGATCTCGTGCGCGAATCGCCGTGGCTGCGACGCGACGAGTTCATCGACATGAACCCCGCCGGGCAGACGCCGGTGATGACGGACCCGGAGCGCGGCCTGAAGCCGCTGATGGATTCGACCGCGATCTGCGAATATCTCGAGGAGACGGTCGAGAAGGCGGCGATGCTCAACGGATCGGCCGCGTACCGCGCCGAGACGCGGCGGCTGGTCGTGTGGTTCGATACGCATTTCTTCCACGATATCACCGCGCCGCTGCTGCACGAGCGCATGATCAAACGCATCTTCACCAAGGAAACGCCCGATTCCAAGGCCTTGCGCGAGGCGATGAAGGCCGCAGTACGCCATCTCGACTATACCGATTATCTGCTCGATCACAGCAACTGGATGGCGGGATCGACAATGAGCATGGCCGATCTGGCCGCCGCCGCGCAGATCTCGGTCGCCGATTATCTCGGCGGGATCGACTGGAAGAACCACGAGCAGACCGCGAAATGGTATCGTGGCCTCAAGAGCCGCCCGAGCTTCCGCCCGCTGCTGAGCGAGCGGATGGAAGGCATCGCGCCGCCCAAACATTATGACGACGTGGATTTCTGAGGTTGCCGCGACGACCCCAAAGCCGTTCGTGCTGAGCGAAGTCGAAGCACAAGCCCTGAGGTTGCAACTTGCCCTTCGACTTCGCTCAGGGCGAACGGAGGTTGGAGATGCACGTCACGCATGAAGCAGGGGCCGCCGCCGCGCCCGCGATCGGCTTCGACGATTTCCTGAAGGTCGATATTCGCGTCGGCACCGTGATCGAGGCGCTGCCCTTCCCGGAGGCGCGCAAGCCCGCGTTCAAGCTGGTGATCGATTTCGGCTCGGCGATCGGCGTGAAGACATCGTCGGCGCAGATCACCGAACATTACCGCATCGAGGATCTGCCCGGGCGGCAGGTGGCGGCGGTGGTCAACTTCCCGCCGCGCCAGATCGGCAAGTTCATGTCCGAGGTGCTGACGCTCGGTTTTCCCGATGCGGACGGGAAAGTGGTGCTGTTCGCGCCGGATGCGGGGGTGCCGAACGGGGGGCGGTTGTTTTAGAATTTTTCACGCGGAGGCGCGGAGGCGCGGAGAGAAAAGGGGGTTCGCGCAGAGGGCGCAGAGGACGCTGAGAGTTGCGCTACGGGCGCGGTCGGGAGACATTTCGACGCGAGAGATGGAAAGGAGCGCGCTGACGCGCGATTTCTCTCTGCGTCCTCTGCGCGCTCTGCGCGAAATATCTCCGCGCCTCCGCGCCTCCTCGTGAACCTTATCCCGCTTCGAAGCCTGCTCGAACATATCCTTGGGGGAAGTGGTGCTGTTCGCGCCGGATGCGGGGGTGCCGAACGGGGGCGGTTGTTTTAGATTTTCACGCGGAGGCGCGGAGGCGCGGAGCTAAAAAAGGGGTTCGCGCAGAGGGCGCAGAGGGCGCCGAGAGTTGCGCTACGGGCGCGGCCGGGAGACATTTCGACGCGAGAGATGGAAAGGAGCGCGCTGACGCGCGATTTTTTCTCTCTGCGTCCTCTGCGCGAAATATCTCCGCGCCTCCGCGCCTCCGCGTGAACCTTATCCTGCGAGACTCTTCGAGGCCTGTTCGAACATATCCTTGGACAGGCCGGGCGTGCTCACGATGCGTTCGAGTTCGGCCTTCATCAGCGCCGCGCGGCCCGCATCGAACCGGCGCCAGCGCCCCAGTGGCGGCAGCAGCTTGGCCGCCGTCTGCGGGTTGAGCTTGTCGAGCGCGATGAGCTGGTCGGCGACGAAGCGGTAGCCCGCGCCGCTGGCGGCGTTGAAGGCGCGCTGGTTGACGGCGAACGCCCCCACCAGCGCACGCGCGCGATTGGGGTTGGCGAGCGTGAAGTCGCTGTGGCGCACCAGATCCTGCACCGCCGCTAGCGTATCGTCGCGCTGTGACAGCGCCTGCGTCTGGAACCATTTGTCGAGCACCAGCGCATTGTCCGAATAGCGATTGTAGAAGATGTCGAGCGCCGCGACGCGCTCCTTCCCGTCGCTGTTGACGAGGCTGGTGAGCGCGCCCTGGCGGTCGGTCATGTTGTCGGCCGCCTCGAACTGCGCGAAGGCGAGGGTGGCCGCATCGGCCGCGCCGCTGGCCGCGATATAGCCGAGCGCGACGGTCTTCATCCGCCTGAGGCCCTTGGCCGCGGGCGAATAGGCATAGGGGCCCTGCGCCGCGGCGAGCGCATAGATGCCGCGCCATTTCGCCTCCAGCGTCTTGCCGATCGCATGGCGTAGCGCCTCGCGTGCGGCGTAGATCGCGTCGGGATCGACGACCGCCATCTGATCGCCGATGAAGCTTTCCGACGGCAGCAGCACCGCCTCCGCCACGAAGGCGCGGTCGAGCGCGGGATCATCGAGCGTGAGCGCGACTGCCGCGATCACGGCGTCGTGATCGCTCTGCATCCCACTCGCGTCGGCGACGAGCGTGTCGAGCATGAGCTGCTGCATCGCCTCGTAGCGGGCGAAGGGATCGTCGTCGTGCGCCGAGAGGAAGGCGAGGTCCTCGGGAGTCCGGTCGGTCTCGACGACGACGGGCGCGGAGAAGCCGCGGTTGATCGAAAGGACCGGGCGCTCGGTCACTTCCTCGAACGCGATTTCGGCGCGGCCGTCGCTGAGGATGGCGAGCTTTTCCTCCGACAGCGGCTTCGCGGTCTCGGCACCGAACAGCTTGAGCTTGATCGGCAGCACCATCGGCTGCTTGTCGGGCTGGCCCGGCGTCGGCGGCACGGTCTGTTCGAGCGTGAGGACGGCGCGGCCGCTGCCGGGCGTATGCGCGATCTGCGCCTTCACGCGCGGCGTGCCGGCCTGCGAATACCAGAGGCGGAATTGCGAGAGGTCGGCGCCGCTCGCCTCCTCCATCGAATGGACGAAATCCTCGCAGGTGGCGGCGGTGCCGTCGAAGCGGTCGAAATAGAGATCGCTGCCTTTGCGGAAATCCGCCGCTCCCAGCATCGTCGCCAGCATGCGGATGACCTCGGCACCCTTGTTGTAGATCGTCGCCGTGTAGAAGTTGCTGATCTCCTGATATTCGTCGGGCCGGATCGGGTGCGCGAGCGGGCCGGCATCCTCCGGGAACTGCGCGGCGCGCAGGCCGCGCACGTCCTCGATCCGCTTGACCGCCGCCGAGCCCTGATCGGCGGAGAAGCTCTGGTCGCGGTAGACGGTGAAGCCCTCCTTGAGGCTGAGCTGGAACCAGTCGCGGCAGGTGACGCGGTTGCCCGACCAGTTGTGGAAATATTCATGCGCGACGACGGCGGCGATGGCGTCGTAATCGTAATCGGTCGCGGTGTCGGGATCGGCGAGGATGTAACGGCTGTTGAAGACGTTGAGCCCCTTGTTCTCCATCGCGCCGAAGTTGAAATCGTCGACCGCGACGATGTTGAACACGTCGAGATCGTACTCGCGGCCGTAGACCTTCTCGTCCCACGCCATCGACGTCTTGAGCGCTTCGAGCGCATGCTGCGTGCGCGGCACGTCGGCGGCGCGGACCCAGATGCCGAGATCGACCGTGCGGCCCGACATGGTGACGAACTGGCCTTTGTTGGCGTGCAGGTCGCCCGCGACCATCGCGAACAGGTAACAGGGCTTGAGGAAGGGATCGTGCCACTCGGCCCAATGCTTGCCGCCCTCCAGATCGCCCTGCGCGATGGGATCGCCATTGGCGAGCAGCACCGGAAAGCGCGCCTTGTCGGCGGTCATCTTCACGCGGTAGCGGCTGAGCACGTCGGGCCGGTCGGGGAAGAAGGTGATGCGGCGGAAGCCTTCCGCCTCGCACTGGGTGCAGAGGTTCCCGCCCGAGGCGTAGAGGCCCATCAATTGCGTGTTGCGGTCGGGTGCGATCTCGACCTCGGTCTCGATCACATGCTCGCTGCCCGCAAGCGGCAGGACGAGCGCGCCGTCCTCGAGCGTCCAGTCGTTGACCGCCACGCCGTCGACGCTCACCGACAGCAAGGTCTGGCCGCCGCCGTCGAGCCTGAGCGGGCGATCGTGCGCGCCGCCGCGCACGACATTGAGCGTCGCGCGCACCCGCGTCCGCTCGGGCGCGAGATCGAAATCGAGCGCGATGTCGGGCACCTGCCAGTCGGGCGGGGTATAGTCCGCGCGGCGGGTGACGTGCGGGTGAGCGGCGGCGGTCTGGATATCGAGCATCCCTCGGGATGTAGGCTCGGGGGGCGGAGAGGGCCACCCCCAAGATGCGTCGCCCCGGCGGAGGCCGGGGCCGCCGCGTTCGGGGCAAAGCTTCCACCAATAATTCAGCGGCCCCGGCCTTCGCCGGGGCGACGGAGTCCTTGCGCGCGTGGCCACCTGTGATAGCCACGAATTCATGGGGATACGCAGGGGCTTGGCAGGGGGGATCGCGGCGATGCTGGCGCTGTCGGGCGCCGCGTTCGCGCGTGCGCCGGCCGAAGCGCCCGCGCTCACCCCAGATCAGGCGGCGCTGAAGGCGCATGTCATGTTCCTCGCCGCCGATGCGCTGCGCGGGCGCGAGGCGGGGACGCCCGATTACATGATCGCCGCCGAATATGTCGCGTCGCGATTCTTCGCGGCGGGGCTGAAGCCGGCGGGCGACGACGGCACCTATCTGCAGCGGGTGCCGCTGGTCCGCTTCCGCGCGGCGGCGCAGGGCGATCTGGTGCTGACGCGCAAGGGCGCCGCGCCGCTGCCGCTCGTGTTCGGGCGTGATTTCGTGCCCGGCGCGATCGCCGGCAAGGCGCAGTTCGCGCTCGATGCGCCGGTGGTGTTCGTCGGTCAGGGCATCGTCGCGCCCAAATACAAGCGCAACGATTATGCCGGGGTCGACGTGCGCGGCAAGATCGTCGCGTATATCGCGCGCACGCCGGTGACGCTGCCGAGCGAGGAGCGCGCGCACTTCGCGGCACCCGCCACGCGCGCGGCGATCGCGGGGGACCGCGGGGCGGTCGGCGTGATCGCGATCGAGCCGGGCAGCATCACCGAAGCGGGGTGGGACCGCCCGCAGATGAGCTGGGCCAAGGCCGACGGCACCGACGGCATGACCGCCACGCCGATCCTCGCCGTCATCAGCGGATCGGGCGCGACCAAGCTGTTCGTCGGCGCACGCACCTCGTGGGAGAAGATCGCGCCGCGCGTCGACGACCCGGAGGCGAGCTTCAAGGCCGAGCAATTGCCGGGCATGATGACGGTCGCGCTGAAGACGCAGTCGGAACAGCTCGTCAGCGCCAATGTCGCCGGGCTGCTGCCGGGCACCGATCCGGCGCTGGGGCGCGAGGTGGTGGTGCTGTCGGCGCACCTCGACGGGCTCGGCGTGGGGCCGCCGGTGAACGGCGACGCGATCTACAACGGGGCGGAGGACAATGCCGTCGGCATCGCCGCGCTGATCGAGGCGGCGCGGCGCTTCCGCACCAGCGACATGCCGACACGGCGATCGATCCTGTTCCTCGCGGTGACGGCGGAGGAGGAGGGGCTGATCGGCTCCGACTATTTCGCGACGCACCCGCCGCTGCCCTCGGCGCGGATCGTGGCGGACGTCAATTTCGACATGCCGGTGCTGTCCTATGCCTTTACCGACATGACGGTGTTCGGCGCGGATCGATCGACGCTGGGGCCGATCGTGTCGCAGGCGGTGGCGGCGCTCGGCGTGACGACCTCGCCCGACCCGAACCCGGAGCAGGGCTTCTTCGTGCGCAGCGACCATTACCGCTTCGTGCAGCAGGGCATCCCCTCGGTGTTCCTGTGGCCGGGGCAGGCGGGGCCGGGCAAGGCGGCGTTCGAGACCTTCCTGAAGGAACGCTACCACCTGCCGAGCGACGACCTGACGCAGCCGATCGACTGGGCGCAGGGGCTGCGCTTCGTGGCGGCCAACACCGCGATCACCCGCGCGATCGCCGACGCGCCCGAGCGGCCGCGCTGGAACAAGGGCGATTTCTTCGGCCTGCTCTATGGCGGACCCGGAGCGAAGTAAGTGAAGCTGTTCGTCTTCGGACTCGGCTATACCGCGCAACGGCTGGCGCGGCGGCTGCGCAGCGAGGGCTGGCGCGTGGCGGGGACGGGCGGCGGGGAGATCGCGTTCGAGGACGAGGCGGCGGTGCGGGATGCGATTGCGGGCGCGACGCATATCCTGTCTTCGGTGCCGCCTGCCGAGGGGCGCGATCCGGTGCTGGCACGCTACGGCGACACGCTGACGTGCGCGTGGCTCGGCTATCTCTCCTCGACCGGCGTCTATGGCGACGCGCGCGGGGCGTGGGTGGATGAGAGCGCGCCGACCGGCGGCGGGCGGCGTAGCGCGCGGAGCGAAGCGGATGCGGCGTGGCTGGCGCGCGGGGCGCGGGTGTTCCGGCTGCCGGGCATATACGGCCCCGGCCGTTCGGCGCTCGACCGCGTTCGCGAGGGCAAGGCGCACCGGCTCGGGATCGCGGGACAGGTGTTCAGCCGGGTGCATGTCGATGATATCGTATCGGGCGTGATCGCGGGGTTCGGCGGGCCGCCGGGCGCCTACAACCTCGCCGACGACGCGCCCGCCAGCCAGGACGATGTCGCCGCGTTCGCCGCGCGGCTGATCGGGATGGACCCGCCGCCGCTGGTGACGCTGGACGACCTGTCCCCGGCGGGGCGCGGCTTCTATGCGGAGAACCGCCGCGTCTCGAACCTGAAGGCCAAGCGTATGCTCGGCTGGACGCCGCGCTACACGGATTACCGCGCGGGCTTGCGCTCCATCAGCGCGATGACGAGCCCGATCAGCGCCAGGAGAGCGCCGAAGGCCGACAGTGTCGACCAGTGATAGTGTTCGAACACCGTCGATAGCGCCATCGCGATCACCGGCACGATCACGCCCGAATAGGCCGCCTTGGCCGGCCCGATCGCGCGGATCACGCCGAAATAGAGCGGGAAGGCGAGCGCGGAGGCGATGAGGCCGAGATAGAGCGTGCCGAAGATATAGGCCGGCGACGTATCGATCACCGGCGGGCCGGATATGGCGAACGCGAGCACCGCGTCGAAGCCCGAGCCGATCAGCATCGCGACGCCGATCGTCGAGATCATCGGATAGCGTTTCGCGCGCGCCGTGCCCTGCATCACGTTGCCGACCGACGCCGCCAGCGTACCCGCCAGCGTCATCGCGATGCCGGTGATCGCCTGCACCGGCCCATGCGGATCGATTCGCGCCTCGCGGATGAACAGCAACGTGATCCCCGCCAGCGCCACCGCCGAGCCGAGCAGCAATTGCTTTCCCAGCCGCTGCTTGAGGAAGATCGCGCCGAATACCGCATTGGGCAGCAGCAGCAGCGCGAACACCACCGCCACCAGGCCCGAGGTAACATATTGCTCCGCGCGGTAGATCAGGTTGAAATTGCCGCAGAACAGGCACACTCCTAGCACCGTCGCGAAGCCCAGGCCTTGCCGGTCGAGCCTGATCCGCTCGCCGCGCGCGGTCGCATAGGCGAGCATGGCAATGCCGGCGACGAGGAAGCGATAGCAGACCGACCAGCTTGGCGGCACCACGCCCAGCTGGCCGCGGATGACGAGCCAGGTCGATCCCCAGATCAGCGTGACGATCGCGAAGGGGATCAGGACGGCGAGGCGTGTCGCGGGCGGGGCGGGGGAATCGGACACGTAACGATTGGTAAGGCGATGCTGCGGCGCGGCAAGGGCCATTTTCTTATCGCGTGATAAGCGGGCCTTATGAAAGCGCGGCAATCGCCTCCGCCAGCGGGCGGATGTCGGCCGCGCTGCGATCCCACGCCACGACCAGCCGCACCTCGCCGGGCGCCCAATCGTAGAAATCGAAGCCGAGCGCGCGCAGGCTCGCGGCCTCGTCGGGCGTCACGCGCAGGAACACCTCGTTCGCCTCGACCGGGTGGACGAGCCGGTCGCCCGCGGCATCGGCCAGCATCCGTGCGCCGGCGTTGGCGGCGCGGCCGTTCTCGATCCACAGTCCGTCGTCGAGCAGCGCGATGATCTGCGCGGCGAGGTAGCGGCCCTTGGAGGCGAGCAGCCCGGCGCGCTTGCGGCGCTCGGGGAAACCCGCCGCCAGCTCGGGCCGGAAGAAGATCAGCGCCTCCGCGCTCATCCCGCCGTTCTTGATGAAACCGAAGCTGAGCACGTCGACGCCGGCGCGCCAGGTGAGATCGGCAGGCGTGCAGCCGAGGTGCGCGACGGCATTGGCGAAGCGCGCGCCGTCCATATGCAGGCTCCAGCCCTTCGTGCGGGCAAGATCGCCGATCGCGGCGACTTCGGACGGCGTGTAGACGAGGCCGTATTCGGTGGCGTTGGTGATCGAGACGGCGTGCGGCTGGACGCGGTGGACGTCGTCGGCGATCGCGTCCGTCACGGCGCGGATCGTTTCGGGCGTCAGCTTCGCGCCCGCGCCGTCGGCCAGCAGCAGCTTGGCGCCGTGGGTGTAGAATTCGGGCGCGCCGCATTCGTCGTTCTGGATATGCGCGTCGCGGTGGCAGACGATGCTGCCATAGGGCGGGCACAAGGCCGCGAGCGCGAGGCTGTTCGCCGACGTGCCCGAGGGCAGCCAGAAAGCCTTCACCGCGGTTTCGAACAGGTCCGAGAAGCGCGCGTCGAGGCTGCGACTCTGCGCGTCGCCGTCATAGGCGGTGTCGAGCGTGTTGCTCGCTGCCATCGCGGCGAACACGGCAGGGTGAACCGGGGCGGCATTGTCTGAGAAGAAGCGCATCCTCGCGCCTTGCGATGGAGGCGTTGTCAGCGTCAACACGGAATCCTCCCCCTGGCGGGGGGAGGATAATACCTATTGCTCGTCCGGCGGCGGATCCTCGGGCGGGGGGCGGCGGCGGTCTTCGCGGGGTTCGCCGTCGAGCGAGATGCTGCCGTCGCGGCCGATGTGCAGGCGCATGCCGAGCCCTTCGAGGTCGCCGCCGATCGGCAGGACGCTGTTGTCGCCGGTGTCGATCGCGTCGGGATCGACCGCCTCGGGCTCGGCCTCGGGCACTTCGGCCGCGCCGACGCCCAGCGCCTGCATCATGAAATCGCGCCACACCCGCGCCGGGATGCCGCCGCCCGACAGGCCGGGGTTGGGCGTGTTGTCGTCGTTGCCGATCCACACGCCGACGACGAGATCCTGCGCAAAGCCGACGAACAGCGCGTCGCGACTGTCCTGCGTGGTGCCGGTCTTGCCATAGGTCTTGATCGACAAGGCCGCGCTCCGCCCGGTGCCGGTTTCGGCCGAGGCGGCGAGCAGATCGCGCATCTGGTCGCGCTCGCTGTCGGACAGCGACTTCTCGCGTGAGGCGAGCGCGTCGTACCAGTGGCGCTCTGCCGGTTCCTCCTCCAGCCCGTGCGGGTGGACCGGATAATGTTCCCCCGCGATCGCCGCATAAGCCGCGGTCAGTTCGAGCAGCGAGACGGTCGATGTGCCGAGCGCGATCGTCGCCTCGTTGGGAATAGGCGTGGAGATGCCGAGGTCGCGCGCAGCCTTGATCACGGCGGCCGGGCCGACCTTGTAGATCAGCCGGGCGGCGGCGACGTTGCTCGATTTGGCGAAGGCCTGGCGCAGCGTGATCGTGCCGGCATAGCGGCCGTCGCTGTTCTTCGGGCTCCAGTTGCCGATCGTGGCGGGCTCGTCCTCGATCGTCGAATCGGGCGTCATGCCGCTGCGGAGCGCGGCGAGATAGACGAACAGCTTGAAAGCGGAGCCGGGCTGGCGGCGGGCCTGCGTCGCGCGGTTGAACGAGCTGGCGGCATAATCCTTGCCGCCGACCATCGCGACGACGCGCCCGTCCGGTCGCATCGCGACGATCGCAACCTGCGCGGTCCTTAGGCCGGCGCGCTTCACGGCCTTTTCGGCGGCGCGTTGCAGGCGGCGGTCGAGCGTGGTGCGCACCGTCGTCTCGGTGACGATCTCGCCGGCGCGATCGCGCGCGTCGGGCAGCACCCAATCGGCGAAATAGGTGCCGTCGGGCAGCGGCTTGATGCTGTTGGTGACGAGCCTGGCGGGGGCGACATCGGCGGCTTCGGCCTTGGTGATGAAGCCGGCATCGGCCATCGCCGCCACCACCAGCTTCTGCCGGTCGCGCGCGCCCTTCAGGTTCCCGGTCGGCGCGAGCCGCGAGGGTGCCTTGACGAGGCCCGCCAGCATCGCCGCCTGGCCGGTCGTCATGTTCTCCGGTTCGCGGTTGAAATAATGTTTCGACGCGGCGCGCAGGCCGTAGACGTTGTCGCCGAAATAGACGTTCGACAGGTAGCGCGAGAGAATCTGGTCCTTCGACAGCCACGCCTCCAGCCAGAAGGCGATCATTACCTCGCGGATTTTCCGCGCCGCGGTGCGATCCGAATCGAGGAAGGCATTCTTGGCGAGCTGCTGCGTGATGGTGCTGCCGCCCTCGCGCACGCCGCCGCGCCCGACATTGTGGACCATCGCGCGGAGGATGCCGCGCGGATCGACGCCCCAATGCGAGCGGAAGCGGCGGTCCTCGATCGCGAGGAAGGCGTCGGTGACATGCTTGGGCAGCTTCGCCGCGTCGACCGGCTTGTCGATGATCGCGCCGCGCCGCGCGATCGGCGTGCCGTCCTCGGCGAGCAGAGTGACGCTCGGTGGCGTCGGCGGCTGCAGCGACTTGGAGAGCGGCGCCGTCACCGCCAGCCAGCCGACCGCGAGCACGAACAGGACGATCACCACGCCCAGGCCCCGCATCGCCCAGCGCAGGCGATTGGTGCGCGGGCGGCGCTCCTCCGGCATCTCGTCGTCGAACTCGCTCTCGAAATCATCGGGCGGTTCTCCGCCGCCGTCACGACGGGGCGGCGGCAGGCCGCCGGTCAGCTCGAAAGGTGCCTCTTCATGCTCGACATGCTTGGGAAAGAAGGGCCGCATGCTCACTCCACCGGGCTCGCGATGCGGCCGGCAAGTGTATTACTACAATATAACACGATTAGCAAGATCGGGGCGCCGGGGCAGTCATGGCCGCAATGTATCACCGCACCGCGCGGGGAGCGAGTGCTTGCCGTGGCTTCCCATCGCCGGGCGGTTTGCCTAGAGAATCGTGGTCAAATGCTTGGTGCAGCCCTCCTCCTCGCGGCCGCCGTGCCGGCCGCTCCGGTCAAGCCGGGGCCGTTCGCGACGTTCGACGACTGGGCGATCGGCTGCGACAATGCCAATCGCTGCACGCTGACGACGCTCGACCCGGAAGAGGGCCCGGCACCGAGCGAGGTGTTCACGATCATGCGCGAGGCGGGTCAGCCCGGCCGCTGGAAGATGTGGCTGACCGCGCGCAGCGACGAGGATCCCTTCGCGGTCGAGATCGACGGCGAGCAGGTCGGCGGCCCGTTTCGCGCGACGCCCGACGGCGCGACCATCGAGGGCGCGACCGCACGCGCCATTGCCGCCGCCCTGCCGAAGGCGCGGCGGATAGAGGTCGTCGACGGCGTCGGGCGAACGCTGGCGAAAATCTCGACCGCCGGGCTCGACGCGGCGCTGCGCCGCCTCGACGAGGTGCAGGGGCGCGTCGGCACCGTCACCGCCGCGATCGTCACAGGCCGCCGCCCGGAAAGCGCGGTGCCCGCCGTGCCGACGCTGCCGATCGTGTCGGTCGTGAAACCGGTCGGCAGCCCGCCCATCCTCTCGTCGGCGAAGGTCAAGGCGTTGCAGCGCCGCGCGAAATGCCGGGTCGGGCGCGGCACCGTGAAGGCGCGGCTCTATTCGCTCGATCACACCCGCAACGTGGCGCTGGTGCCGTGCCGGACGACGGGCAACAACCCGACCTCGGCGGTCTATATCCTTGACAAGGGCGTGGCGAAGCTCGGCCGGCTCGATGCGGTGCCGGGCCTCGACGGCTGGACGCGCGTGCCGCGCATCACCAACGGCAGCTATTCGAACGGCTCGCTCTACAGCTATGCGCGCGGCAGCGAGGACGGCGATTGCGGCCTGTCGCAGCATTTCCTGTGGGACGGCACGAAGTTCCGCCTGATCGAACAGACGCAGATGGACGTGTGCCGGGGGAATACCGCTTTCATCAGCACGTGGCGCGTGCGGCTGCGGTTTCCGTAAACACTCTAATCCGTTCGCCCTGAGCTTGTCGAAGGGCTGCTTTTCCTGGCACGAAGAAAGGGCAGGGCTTCGACAGGCTCAGCCCGAACGGACTTGTACTACGGCGCCGAGCGCGGCGGCTGTGCCTCCGCCAGGATCACCGCGAACAGGCCTTCCGGGTCGGTCCATTCCTTGACCGGCGTCCAGTCGCCCGCGAGCAGCAATGTGCGGGCGTCGCGGGGGCCGTATTTGTGGCTGTTCTCGGTGTGGATCGTTTCGCCGGCGGCCATGCTGAACGGGCGGCCCTCGATCTCGAACGCTACGTCCTCGCTTGCTTCGAGGTGCATCTCGATCCGGGCGCGATCGTCGTTCCAGATCGCGCGGTGGCGGAAGGCCTCGACCGGGATCGTCGCGCCCAGTTCGCGGTTGATGCGTTCGAGCAGGTTGAGGTTGAACGCCGCCGTCACGCCCGCCGCGTCGTCATAAGCGGTCTCCAGCACGGCCTTGTCCTTGATCCGGTCCATGCCGATCAGCAGCATCGCGCCTTCGCCGAGCGACGCCTTCATCGCACGCAGCAGATCGACCGAGCTGTGCGGGATCATGTTGCCGATCGTCGAGCCCGGGAAGAAGCCGAGCTTGGGCAGGCCCGCGACCTGCACCGGCAGCGCGAGCGGTTTCAGGAAATCGCCCTCCAGCGGCAGCACCGGCAGGCCGGGAAAGGCGCTCGCGAGGTCAGCCGAACTCTCGCGCAGGAAATCGCCCGAAATATCGATCGGCACATAGGCGCTGGGCGAGACCGCGCCGAGCAGGATCGGCGTCTTGGTCGACGAGCCCGAGCCGAACTCCACCACCGCGCGGCCCTGCCCCGCCAGATCCGCAACCTCGCCCGCGCAGGCGCGGAGAATCGCGGTCTCGGTGCGGGTGGGGTAATATTCGGGTAGGTCGGTGATCGCCTCGAACAGCTCCGAGCCGCGCCGGTCGTAAAACCAGCGCGCGGGGATCGCACGCGGGCGGCTTTCGAAGCCGCGCAGCACGTCGGCGCGGAAGGCGGGGTCGGCGAGGCTGGCCTGGCCGTCCTCGATCTCTTGCTTCAGCATCGGCTTACAGATCCTTCGCCAGGCGCACGCCGGTGAATTGCCAGCGCTGGTGCGGATAGAAGAAATTGCGGTAGCTGGCGCGGACATGCCCGCGCGGCGTGGCGCACGATCCGCCGCGCAGCACGAACTGGCCGCTCATGAACTTGCCGTTATATTCTCCGACGGCGCCGTCCGCCGCACGGAAGCCGGGGTAGGGACGATAGGCGCTGCCGGTCCATTCCCATACGTCGCCGTAGAAGGCGGGGCCGGCGGAGGAGGGGCGCGGTTCGACCGGGCCGGCGCCGTCGAGCTGGTTGCCGGTCATGTCGTCGTGCAGCGCGGCGGCGGCTTCCCATTCGATCTCGGTCGGCAGGCGCAGCCCCGCCCAGCTCGCATAGGCGTCGGCTTCGAACAGGCTGACGTGCGTGACCGGGGCGGCGGGATCGATCGGCCGCCGTCCGTCGAGCCCGAAGCGCGTCCACACGCCCTCGCGCTGTTCCCAGTAGAGCGGCGCGGCGACGCCTTCCGCCTTCACCCACGCCCAGCCGTCCGACAGCCAGTGGCGCGGATCCTTGTAACCGCCGTCGGCGATGAAGGCCGCCCATTCGCCGTTGGTGATCGTGCGGTCGGCCAGCGCGTGCGGTGTCAGCAGCGCCTGATGGCGCGGCCCTTCGCAATCGAAGGCGAAATGCGGGTCGTCATGGCCGATCTCGAACAGGCCGCCCGCGCTCTCGATCCAGCCGAGCGGCCCCGGCATCTCGACCGGCACTTTCCGCGCGCCGGGCCACAAGGCGGGCTCTATCGGGTTTTCGGACATCAGGTGCAGGATGTCGGTGAGCAGCAATTCCTGATGCTGCTCCTCGTGATGACAGCCGAGCCGCACCAGCTCGCGCGCTTCGTGCGGCAGATCGGGCAGCGCCGCCTCGACCGCGGCATCGACATAGGCGCGGTAGCCGAGCACCTCGTCGAGCGTCGGCCGCGTCAGCATGCCGCGCCGCCCGCGCGCATGGCGGCGCCCCTCCGCCTCGTAATAGCTGTTGAACAGGAACGGGAAGCGATCGTCGTACAGCCGGTAGCCGGGCACGAAATCGCGCAGCACGAACGTCTCGAAGAACCAGGTGATGTGTGCGAGGTGCCATTTGGCGGGGGAGGCATCCTCCATCGACTGCACCGTGGCGTCGGCATCGGAGAGCGGCCCCGCCAGCGCGACGCTCAACGCGCGCACCTCGGCGAAGCGCCGCGCCAGCGCTTCGGAAGACGGGGAAAGGCCGAGGCGTGTTCTCACAATGTTCCTTCTCGGCCAGCGGCCGTCAGGAGTCAATCGCGCGAGCGTTGCGAAGCTAGCGGGACGCCCCAGGCACCCACAAAACGTCGCCACCCGCGGATTTGTTCACGAAGCGACTGGCGACGAACAAAAAATCCGACAGGCGATTGAGATAGGCCAGCGCTTGCGGATTTAAAGCGACCGATTGCGACGCCGCGACGGCGGTGCGCTCGGCCCGGCGCGTGACGGCGCGGGCGAGGTGGATGGCGGCGGCGGCGGGCGTGCCGCCGGGCAGGATGAAGCTGGTGAGCGGCGACAGCGTGTCGTTCATCGCGTCGATCTCCGCCTCCAGCCGCGTCACCTGCGCGGGGACGATGCGCAGCGCCATTTCGGTGGGGGCGAAATTCTCGCCCGGTGTCGCGAAATCTGCGCCGAGATCGAACAGGTCGTTCTGGATGCGCGCAAGCTGCGCCGCGAGCGGGTCGCCCGCCAGCGCCACGACCGCGAGGCCGATCGCGCTGTTCGCCTCGTCGACGTCGCCCATCGCCGCCATGCGCGGATCGTATTTGGCGACGCGCGAGCCATCGACCAGCCCGGTCGTGCCGGCGTCACCGGTGCGCGTGTAGATCTTGTTGAGCTTGACCATCGGAGCGGCCCCCCAGCCGTGAAATCAGCTGCGCGCGCCGCCGATGAAGAGGATCAGCACGATGATGAAGATCGCGATCGCCTGAAAGAAGATGCGGTATTGCATCATCTTGTTCGATTTGACCGCCGACGGGCTCGGCCCCTCGCTGCCCTCGCGCGCGTCCGCGCTCGCGTTGAGCAGGAAGGTCGCGAGCCCGCGCACGAGGGTCACGACCACCGCGATCAACGCCGCGATCAGGAGCAGGGTGAGGAAGATTGTCATGGCCGGTATTTAGGCGCTCGTGGTGGCAAAGCCAATGGGCAGCCGCCCGGCGCGCAATGCCGCCGCGATAGCCGCGCCGTCCTCGCCGCGCTCCCGCAAGCCCGCCAGCGTCGGTGCGCCGTCGCGCTTGGCGAGGCGTTTGCCGTCCGCATCGGTGAGCAGCGCATGGTGGCGGTATTTCGGCACCGTCAGATCGAGCAGCGCCTGCAGCAGGCGGTGGACGTGCGTCGCCGCGAACAGATCGCTACCGCGCACGACATGCGTGACGCCCTGCCACGCATCGTCGAGCGTTACTGCGAGGTGATAGCTCGCCGGAGCATCCTTGCGCGCCAGCACGACGTCGCCGTGCTGGCGCGGATCGGCGGCGATCTCGCCCGCGATCTCGTCATGCCAGACGAGCGGCCCGGTGCGCGCGACCGCCGCCGCCATGTCGATCCGCCAGCAATGCGGCGCGTCGAGGTCGCGCGGCGGCGCGTGGCGGCAGGTGCCCGGGTAGACCGGCCCCTCCGAGCCATGCGGCGCGCTCAGGCTCGCGGCGATTTCCGCGCGGGTGCAGAAGCAGGGATAGAGCAGCCCCATCCCCCGCAGCCGCTCCAGCGCACCGGCATAGGCATCCAGCCGCGAAGATTGCCGCACCACGTCCCCGTCCCAGCGCAGCCCGAGCCAGGCGAGATCCTCGGCGATGCCCGCGACATGCTCTTCGCGGCTGCGCGTGCCGTCGATATCCTCGATGCGCAGCAGAAAGCGCCCGCCGTCGGCGCGCGCCCGGTCATGCGACAGGATCGCCGAATAGGCATGGCCAAGGTGCAGCTTGCCCGTCGGGCTCGGGGCGAACCGCGTGACGGTCACCTGTGGAAAAGCAAGCATTGACCGCGAGTCGCGCGTAATGTCATCATGGCGTCATCCTAGTCGGCGATTGCCGCGCCAGGAAGCGAAGGGGGCGCGTGAGTGTATCATCCCGATCTGATCCGGCACCCGGACAGTTGCCCGGCGCTAGTGTTGAACGCCGACTATACGCCGCTGAGCTATTATCCCCTGAGCATCTGGCCGTGGCAGACCGCGATCAAGGCGGTGTTCCTCGACCGCGTCGATATCGTCGCCGAATATGAGCGCGAGGTGCGCAGCCCGACCGCCAAGCTGAAGCTGCCCTCGGTCATCGCGCTGAAGCAATATGTGCGACCGAGCGCGTTTCCCGCCTTCACGCGCTTCAACCTGTTCCTGCGCGACAAGTTCGAATGCCAATATTGCGGATCGGGGCATGATCTGACCTTCGACCATATCATCCCGCGCGCGCAGGGTGGCCGGACGACGTGGGAGAATGTCGCGACGGCCTGCGCGCCGTGCAACCTCCGCAAGGGCGGCCGGACGCCGAAGCAGGCGCACATGCCGCTCCACATCGAGGCGATCCGCCCGACGAGCTGGCAGCTGCAGGAACACGGCCGCCGCTTCCCGCCCAATTTCCTGCACGATACCTGGCGCGACTGGCTCTACTGGGACGTGGAACTGGAGGCGTAAGGCGCGTTCATTGAATATAGGCATGGATGAGTGCATATAGAGTGCAGGGAGTGCTCTCATGCTTGCCGCTTTTCTCGACGATATTCGCGATCACGACATCATCGCGCCGCGTTTGATGGCCGAACGGCTCCGTCTGCCGATGTCGCAGCTTGCCAAGCTCGCGCGCGTCAATCGCAACACCATGACGGCGAAACCGGCGAGCCCCGCCATCCAGGCCAAGCTCGGCGAGATCGCGCGCATCATCGCGCGCGCGGCCGAACTGGCCGAGGACGAGGGCCGCGCGATCATCTGGTTCAAATATCAGCCGCTGCCCGGCTGGGGCAACAAGACGCCCGAGGACGTGGTGGAAGAGGGCTATCCGGATGCGGTGATGGATGCACTCGAGCGGATGGCGGCGGGCGTGTATTCGTGACACCCGCCGTAATCACGGGGCGATGCGACGACTAAGGCGTAAGCCATGCCCTATCCGATCGGTCCCTGCACCGCGCCGCTCTGGCGGATGATCCACCCGCGACATCAGCGCGAACCGTTCTCCGGCGAAGGTGCGCGCCTGTATGGCGGGCGGTGGAACATGAAAGGCTGGCCCGCCCTCTATCTGTCGACCGATCACGGCACCGCCATTGCCGAATATCACCAAAGCATGATCCAACCCGGCATGCTCGTGCCGTATCGGGTGGCGGCCGCCAGCGTGGCCGATCTGACCGCCACGGACGCCCATATCGAAGCTGCGCTGTCGTGCGATTGGGATCAGATCGCGCGCCGCGACGGTGAGGTGCCGCCAAGCTGGAAACTCGCGCAGGATCTGATCGCCGGGGGTGCGGAAGGGGCGATCGTGCCGTCTGCGCAATATCGCGGTGGGCGCAACCTCGTCCTGTGGCGCTGGCACGATGCGCGCAAACCCGGCGACGGCGCCGCCCTGACCCTGCTCGATCCGCAACAGGCGCTCGCGCCTTAGCGTTTGACCGACTCACCTCCCGCAGTGCAGCAAGGCGGCATGGCCGACCTCCCCTCGATCGCGAACAATCCCGACGTCCGTTTCCTGGGCAAATTGCTCGGCGACGTGATCCGCGCCTACGGGGGCGAGACGCTCTACAAGCGTACCGAATATATCCGCGCGGCCTCGGTCGATCGGCATCGCGGCGTCGGCGAGGGGGCGGAGACCGATCTCGGGCTCGACAGCCTCAGCCTCGACGAGACGCTCGATTTCACGCGCGGCTTCATGCTGTTCTCGATGCTCGCCAACCTCGCCGAGGATCGCCACGGCGTGACGGCGGAAGCGGGCGCGGACGTCGCCTCGGCGCTGGCGCGGCTGGAGGGCGAGGGGATCGGCCGCGAGGCGGTGATGGCGCTGCTCGGGCATGCGCTGGTCGTGCCGGTGCTGACCGCGCACCCGACCGAGGTGCGGCGCAAGTCGATGATCGACCACCGCAACCGCATCGCCGAGCTGATGGCGCTGAAGGATGCCGGTGCCACCGAAACGCCCGATGGCGACGACGTGGAGGAGGCGATCTTCCGCCAGATCGCGCTGCTGTGGCAGACGCGCGTGCTGCGGCGCGAGCGGCTGTTCGTGACGGACGAGGTCGAGACCGCGCTGTCCTATCTGCGTGACGTGTTCCTGCCCGCGCTCCCCGCGCTCTACCAGCGCTGGGACCGGGCGATGGGCGAGCGCGTGCCGAGTTTCCTGCGTCCCGGAAGCTGGATCGGCGGCGACCGCGACGGCAATCCCTTCGTCACCGCCGAGTCTTTGCGCACCGCGCTCGGCCGGTCGTGCGCGGCGGTGCTGGTCTATTATCTCGATGCGGTGCAGGCGCTGGGCGCGGAACTGTCGATCTCGACCGGGCTGACGACTGTGGACGATGCCGTGCTGGCGCTGGCCGAGGCGAGCGGCGACGATGCCGCGAGCCGCGCCGACGAGCCGTACCGCCGCGCGCTGACCGGAGTCTATGGGCGGCTCGCGGCGACGCACCTGGCGCTCACCGGCCAGCCCGCGCCGCGCACGGCGCTGCACGACGGCGCGCCGTATGCGGGCCCGCAGGACCTGCGCGCCGATCTCGTCGCGATCGCGCGCGCGCTCGCCACCGGGCCGCTGGCGACGGGCGGCAAGCTCGGCCGGCTGATCCGCGCGGTAGAGACGTTCGGCTTCCACCTCGCCACGCTCGACATGCGGCAGAACAGCGCGGTGCATGAGCGCGTCGTGGCGGAACTGCTCAAGGTCGCGGGCGTCGAGGGCGACTACCTCGCGCTCAGCGAAAGCCAGCGCGTCTCGCTGCTGCGCCACGAACTCTCCAACGCGCGGCCGCTGACCAGCCCGTTCGCCGACTATTCGGACGAGACCAAATCCGAGCTCGCCATCGTCGCGGCGGCGGCGGAGGCGCACGCGAAATACGGCCCCGGCTGCATCACCAACTATATCGTCTCGATGGCGCAGTCGGTGTCCGACCTGCTCGAGATCAACGTGCTGCTGAAGGAGGTCGGCCTCTACCGCCCCGGCCCCGAGCCCACCGCCGCGATCATGGCGGTGCCGCTGTTCGAGACGATCGGCGATCTCGAGGCCGCGCCCGAGATCATGACCGAATGGTTCGCGCTGCCCGAAGCCGGGGCGATCACCCGCGCGCGCGGCCATCAGGAAGTGATGATCGGCTATTCGGATTCGAACAAGGACGGCGGCTATCTCACCTCGACCTGGTCGCTGTCCAAGGCGTCGACCGCGCTGAAATCGGTGTTCGAGGGTGCCGGGATCGGCATCCAGCTCTTCCACGGGCGCGGCGGTGCCGTCGGGCGCGGCGGCGGATCGGCCTTTGCGGCGATCCGCGCGCAGCCGGCGGGCACGGTGCAGGGCCGCATCCGCATCACCGAACAGGGCGAGGTGATCGCCGGCAAATTCGGCACGCGCGAAAGCGCCGCGATCAACCTCGAGGCGATGACGGCGGCGACACTGCTCGCCAGCCTCGAACCCGATCCGATCCCGGCGGCGGACCACGCCCGCTTCGCCGCGGCGATGGACGAGATTTCCGATCATGCCTTCACGGCCTATCGCGATCTCGTCTACGGGACCGAAGGCTTCCGCACCTTCTTCCGGCAGATGACGCCGCTCACCGAAATCTCGAACCTCAAGATCGGCTCGCGTCCGGCCAGCCGCAAGAAATCGGACGCGATCGAGGATCTGCGCGCCATCCCCTGGGTGTTCTCCTGGGCGCAGGCGCGCGTGATGCTGCCGGGCTGGTACGGCGTGGGCCATGCGCTCGATGCCTTCGTCGACAAGGGGCTGCTCAAGGAGATGGCCGGCGGCTGGCCGTTCTTCGCGGCGATGCTGGCGAACATGGAGCAGGTGATCGCCAAGTCCGACATGGGCATCGCTGAGCGGTATGCCGGGCTGGTCGAGGACCGCGCGCTAGCCGACGCGATCTTCCCGCGCATCCGCGACGGCTGGCACAAGACGCACGACGCGCTGCTGGCGGCGACGGGGCAGGCGCACCTGCTGGAGAAGCACCCGGCGCTCGACGCATCGATCCGGTTGCGGCTGCCCTATATCGAGCCGCTCAACCTGCTGCAGATCGAACTCATCAAGCGCAGGCGAGCGGGCGAGGAAGACGCGCGCGTTGGCGAGGGTATCCTGCTGTCGATCAACGCGATCGCGACGGCGCTGAGAAACAGCGGTTAGTTCGTCGCCCCGGCGGAGGCCGGGGCCGCCGCGTAGTCGAAGAGATCGGGTGCCCCAAACCCAGCGGCCCCGGCCTGCGCCGGGGCGACGACGCCTTCGAGCCGCAGCAGAAACGCCTTCGCCTCGAGCCCGCCCGCGAAGCCGGTGAGCTTGCCGTCGCTGCCGATCACGCGGTGGCAGGGCGCGATGATCGAGATCGGGTTGCGCCCGTTCGCGGCGCCCACGGCGCGCACGGCGGCGGGCCTGCCGATGGCGCGCGCGATCTCGCCGTAGCTGCGCGTCTCGCCGAACGGGATGGCAAGCAGCGCCGCCCACACGCTCTTCTGGAAATCGGTGCCGGCGAAATCGAGCGGCACGTCGAACGCCTCCAGCGTGCCGTCGAAATAGGCGCGGAGCTGGCGCGCGGTCTCGGCCAGCACGGGATGGTCGGGCACCTCCGTCATCGCGCCGAGAGGCACACGCGCGGGATCGTCACCTTCCCACAGGATCGCGGCGAGCGCATCGCCGCGCGCGACCAGCGTGAGCGTGCCGACGGGCGAGGGCATGGTCTTGAAGCGAATGGTCATCGTCTGGATTTAGCTTCGCCACGCCGCGCGCGCATCCCGTCGCTTGCGCTCAACACCTTTTCCGTTCGTGCTGAGCGAAGTCGAAGCACGTGCCCCGCAACACGCCCTTCGACTTCGCTCAGGACGAACCGGGATTTTAACCGCTGCGCGGCTTGGGCGGCTTGGGAGCGCCACCCCCGGGCGGAGGCCCGCGCCGCCGGCGCGTCTCGACGGTCGGCGGTTTGGGGCTCGGCCGGCCCCCGCCGCGCGGTCCGTCGC
>NZ_JAUQSZ010000021.1 GCF_030580995.1 Sphingomonas immobilis | reverse complement strand
CGCGAGCGGCTCGCCGCCAACACCGCTGAGGTGAAGGGCTGGCGCGCACGCGCCGGCGAGGCGGCGCGGCGCATCGCCGAGATGGACAAGCGCAGCGACGCGCTCGCCACCGAAAGCGCGGCGCTGGCGGGGCGGCCCGAAGCCTTGCTTGCCGAGATCGCCGCGCAGGAAACCGCGCACGCCGTCGTCCGCGCCGATGCCGATGCCGCCGCCGCCGCCGAACGCGCCGCCGAGGCGACCTTGCGCGAGACCGAGACGAAGGCGCACGCCGCCGCCGAAACGCTGGCGCAGGCGCGCGAAGCGAGAGCCGGGGCAACGGCGCGCGCGGAGAATCACGATCTGCGCCGCGTCGAGATGAACCGGCTGGCGGGCGAGCGTTTCCAATGCCCCTCGGTGCTGTTGCCCGAGCGCGTCGGCTTCGATGGCGGCACGGTGCGTTCGCCGCAGGAGGAATCCGCCGCCCACGAAAAGCTGATGGTCGATCGCGAGAGGATCGGGCCGGTCAACCTCGTCGCCGAAACCGAGCTTGCCGAGCTGGAAGCCGCCAGCACCAGCACCGCCGCCGAGCGCGAGGAACTGGGCATCGCCGTCAACCGGCTGCGCGGATCGATCGGCACGCTCAACCGCGAGGGTCGCCAGCGCCTGCTGGCCGCGTTCGAGGCGGTCAACGGTCACTTCCGCCGCCTCTTCACGACATTGTTCAATGGCGGCCAGGCGCATCTCGAACTGATCGATTCGGACGATCCACTTGAGGCTGGGTTGGAGATCATGGCGCAGCCGCCGGGCAAGAAACTGCAGTCGCTGACTTTGCTGTCGGGCGGGGAGCAGGCGCTGACGGCGGTGGCGCTGATCTTCGGGCTTTTCCTGACAAACCCCGCGCCGATCTGCGTGCTCGACGAGGTCGACGCGCCGCTCGACGATGCCAATATCGAACGCTTCTGCGGTCTGCTCGATGCGATGAGCCAGGAAACGGCAACGCGCTACCTGATCGTCACGCACAATGCCGTGACGATGAGCCGCATGCACCGCCTGTTCGGCGTGACGATGATCGAACAGGGTGTGAGCCGGCTGGTGTCGGTCGATCTCGGTGGTGCAACGGGGCTGCTGGCGGCGTGATCCTTACCCGCCGTTAACGCCTTAGGTGAGATGAAGGGGCGACCGCGATACTCCCCCGGAAAAGCCGCCATGACGAACGCCCCGATTGTCGGTCACTGGTCCTGCGACCTGCTCACCGAGCGTGTGGAATGGGACGAGGGCGTCTACGATCTGTTCGGCTTGCCGCGCGGTGTTCCGCTTGACCGCGCCACCGCGATCCGCCGCTACGACCGGCCATCGCTGATCGCGATGGAGTGTCTGCGCACGCAGGCGATCCTCGACAAATCGGGCTTCACGCTCGACGTGCGCATCACCACCGTCTCCGGCGAACCGCGCGTCATCCGCATCGTCGCGGCGGTCGAAAGCGAGGGCGGCAAGGCGGTGCGGCTGGCGGGCACCAAGACAATCGTGACGGACTAAACATTCATCAATCGACAGCGTGGGCGATAGAACATATATCGAACGCATGGCGCAGCTCGATGTCCAGCAGAAGCTCGAAATCCTTGCGGATGCGGCGAAATACGACGCGTCCTGCGCATCGTCGGGATCGGTGAAGCGCACCTCGCGCGGCGGCAAGGGTGTGGGATCGACCGATGGCGGGATGGGCATCTGCCACGCCTATGCGCCGGACGGACGCTGCATCTCGCTGCTCAAGATCCTGCTGACGAACTCGTGCATCTTCGACTGCCATTATTGCATCAATCGCAAGAGCAGCAACGTGCGCCGCGCGCGCTTTACCGCGCAGGAGGTCGTCCAGCTGACACTCGCCTTCTACAAGCGCAATTACATCGAAGGGCTGTTCCTGTCCTCGGGCATCATCGGCTCGTCCGATTATACGATGGAGCAGATCGTCGAGGTCGCGCGGAGCTTGCGCGAGGACCATGATTTTCGCGGCTATATCCATCTCAAGACGATCCCCGATGCCGATCCCGAAATCGTCCACCGCGCGGGGCTGCATGCCGATCGCGTGTCGATCAATGTCGAACTGCCGACAGCCGCCGGGCTGACGCGGCTCGCGCCGGAGAAATCGGGCGCGCGGATCGAGGCGGCGATGGGGGACACGAAGACCGCGATCCTCGACCGCGAGGATGCCAAGACGCGCTATCGCTCCGCGCCCGGCTTCGCGCCGGCGGGGCAGTCTACGCAGATGATCGTCGGCGCCGATGCCGCGACCGACGGCGACATCGTGACGCGCGCGGCGGGGCTGTACGACCGCTTCAACCTGCGGCGCGTCTATTATTCGGCCTTCTCGCCGATTCCCGATGCGAGCGCCGTGCTGCCGCTCCAGCGCCCGCCGTTGATGCGCGAGCATAGGTTGTACCAGTCCGACTGGCTGATGCGATTTTACGGCTATGCACCCAAGGAGGTGGCGGCGGCGACCGATGCGACGACGGGGATGCTGCCGCTCGATATCGATCCCAAGCTCGCCTGGGCGCTCAAGTTTCGCGAGACCTTTCCGGTCGATATCAATCGCGCCCCGCGCGAATTGCTGCTGCGCGTGCCGGGGCTGGGGGTGAAGGCGGTCGATGCGATCGTGACGGCGCGGCGCTGGCGGCGGTTGCGGCTGGCGGACGTGGCGCGGCTGACGGTGTCGGTGGCGAAGGTGCGGCCGTTCCTGATCGCCGAGGACTGGCGGCCGGTGGCGCTGGCCGACGCGGCCGATCTGCGCCCGGTGGTGGCGAAGAAGACCGACCAACTCGAACTGTTCGCGGCCTGAATTGAACGTCCGGCAGGCCCGCGTGTTGATGGCGTGAAGGAGATTTCAGATGGCCGAAGCGCAGATCTACCGCGACCTCAAGAAGGATCACGACAAGCAGCGTGCGATGCTGAAGGAGCTTGGCGACCTCAAGGGTGATACGAAGAAGCGGCAGGCGCTGTTCGAGACGTTCCGCGTCGAGCTGGAGGGCCATGCGGCCGCTGAGGAGGAGTCGCTCTATGCGACGATGTTGGGCGATCCCGAACTGCGCGACGATGCCCGTCATTCGGTGTCGGAGCATAAGGAGGTCGATGATCTGCTCGGCGAGATGGAGGATCTCGACTTCGGCTCCGATGAATGGAGCGAAAAATTCTTCCACATGCGCCGCCGCTACGAGCATCACATCGAGGAGGAAGAAGAAGAGATGTTTCCCGCCGCCGCGAAGGAACTCGACACGGCGACCGAGGACAAGCTCGCCGAGGTCTATGAGGACCGCAAGCCCAAGGAAACCGCCGAGGCCAAGGTCAATCCGCCGAGCGCCGACGAGCGCGAGTGACGCTTGCGGACGGTAAGGCTCGCCGAACAGGGCGACTTCGAAGGCTGGCGCGACGCCGCACGCGCGCTGGCTGGGGAGGGCGTTCCGGCGGAGGATGTGGTCTGGCAGGTCGGGGATGACGCGGCGGATTTGTTCGGTGCGGAACCTGCTGCGGCGGCTCCGGTGGTGCCCAAGGCCAAGCTCACCGTGCCGCGCGCTTTCCTTTCGCTCGCCGAGAGTGTCGTTCTGTCGAACCAGCCCGAACGCTTCGCTCTGCTCTACACCGCCCTGCTTCGCCTGCAGGAGCGACCGAAGCTGCTTGAGGACGCGGCCGATCCGCTGATTCGCCGCCTCGAAGTTCTCGCCAAGGAGGTGCGGCGCGATATCCACAAGATGCGGGCGTTCGTGCGTTTCCGTGAAGTGGAGGATGCGGACGGCACCCGCTTCGTCGCCTGGTTCGAGCCGGAGCATCATATCGTCCGCGCCAACGCCGCCTTCTTCATCGATCGCTTCGCGTCGATGCGTTGGTCGATCCTGACGCCGGAAGTGTCGATCCACTGGGATGGCAAGACGCTGACCGAAGGCCCCGGTGCCAGCAAGGCCGACGCGCCGGCGGGCGATCCGATCGAGGCGGTGTGGAAAACCTATTACGCGTCGATCTTCAATCCGGCGCGCGTGAAGATCGGCGCGATGCTCAAGGAAATGCCGCGGAAATACTGGAAGAACATGCCCGAAACCGCGTTGGTGCCGGGCCTGATCGCCAGCGCGCAGGCGCGGGAGAGCGGCATGATCGTGAAGGCGAGAACCGAGATCGGCGGCAATGCCGAGGCTGCGTGGGCGGCACTGCGCGACGAGGCGGCCGCCTGCACGCGATGCCCGCTCTACGCGCCCGCCACGCAGACGGTGTTCGGCGAGGGGCCGGTCGATGCCGATCTGGTGTTCGTCGGCGAGCAGCCGGGCGATCAGGAGGATCTTTCTGGAACGCCGTTCGTCGGCCCGGCTGGGCAGGTGTTCGATCGCGCGCTGGCGGAGGCCGGGATCGACCGCGACCGCGTCTACGTCACCAACGCCGTCAAGCATTTCAAGTTCGAGCAGCGGGGCAAGCGCCGTATCCACTCCAAGCCCGGTGCGGGCGAGATCGAGGCATGTCGCTGGTGGATCGATCAGGAACTGATGCTGGTGAAACCGCGCGTCACCGTGGCGCTCGGTGCGACGGCGGCGCGCAGCCTGTTCGGCAGGGTCGTGACGATCGGCAAGGAACGCGGTCGCGCGCAAACATTGCCGGGCGGCGGCGAGGCGTGGATCACCGTCCACCCGAGCTTCCTGCTGCGCCTCCCCGATGAAGACGCCAAGCGGATGGAATATGCGCGCTTCGTGGAGGATTTGCGGATGGTGCGCGAGCGGATGGATGGCGCGTGAATTTCCGTCACCCCAGCGAAAGCTGTCTCCCGATAATGGAGCGCTCGCCCGCAGCTGATACCCCAGCCGTCGCTGCGAAAACGAAGGAAAAGTGGGGAGCTTCTGTTGCTCGGTGCTCCCCGTACCGCCGGTGTCCGCTTCTGTTGCCCGGTGCGGCCCGAACCGCGTTTATGCGTCGTAACCTAGGCCGTTAGGCCGTCAGTTACGCGGCAATCGCGAGTGCTTCGTTATCGTTAGCACTTGTGGTTTTGAGCCTTGAACGGGTTACTCAGCCCGGGCAAAAACAGCGCCTTTCAACACACGTCGATCCTGGTTCGGCCCCTTCAGAGCCCCTTGTTTCCAAGGGGTTATGGTGGAGCCGCCGGGTACTGCCCCCGGGTCCGCTGCATCTAGTCTACGCTGCACTTTATCGCCATAGTCTCCGGCCGAAGCCTTACGACAGGACCGATATAGGCGCGGAAAATCGATATGCAAATTTAAAGAAAAGCCCGCCTTTCGCTCGCCACAATAAGAGTCCATATCGAGCGTATTATGTTGACGCAGCGTTCCCGTTACGCGCTTCGCGCGATGATCAACCTTGCTGAGGCGCCTGCGGGCAGTCCGCCGATCCCGATGAACCGGATCGCGGAACAGGCGAACGTGCCGCGCAAGTTCCTGGAGCTGATCCTGGCGGATCTGCGCGAGGCGGGGTTCCTGCACAGCCACCGCGGCAAGATGGGCGGCTATTGCCTGGCGCGCCCGAAGCACCTCATTTCGCTCGGCGAGATCATCCGCGTGATCGAGGGGCCGCTCGCGCTGGTGCCCTGCGTCAGCCGCACCGCCTATCGTTCGTGCAAGGATTGCAAGGACGAAGCGAATTGCGCGATCCGCCACGCGATGCTGCGCGTGCGCGACGAGACTGCGCGGATTCTGGACGGCACCAGCCTGGCCGATGCAGCCGCCGAGGAACTGGCGGCCGCGTAACCCTCTTCCAGACCGTTCGCCCTGAGCTTGTCGAAGGGCGTGCTAAGTGCGGTGCGCTCTGGACACGTGCTTCGACAGGCTCAGCACGAACGGTGTCGAGTTGGTTACGCCCGCTTCTTCAACTCGTCGCGGATTTCGCGGAGTAGCGCGATGTCGGCGGGTTCCGGCGCATCGGCCGCCGGCACCTCGGGCTTCGGCATCAGCTTGTTGATCGAACGTACCAGCAGGAAGATGATGAAGGCGAGGATCACGAAATTGACCGCTGCGGTGATGAACGCGCCATAGCCAAGCAACGGCACGCCAGCCTTTTTCAACGCGGCATAATCGGACGATCCCGCAAGCGCCTCCGGCACTTTGCCCAGCACCACGAAATAGCTCGAAAAATCGAGCCCGCCCAAGATCTTGCCGATGATCGGCATGATGATGTCGTCGGTCAGGGACGACACGATCTTGCCGAAAGCCGCACCGATGATCACCGCGACTGCGAGGTCGAGCACGTTGCCGCGCGAGATGAACTCCTTGAACTCCTTGAACACGGACATTCCCCTTCCGATTTTACTTCCGCGCACCTGTGCTAGTCGGGTATGGCGGCGCGGCCAAGGGCTGGAGGGAATTTACCCCATGAAGTTTCGTGTCGTTTTCGCCGTCGCCGCTCTCGCGATGCTGTCCGCATGCGGTCTCAACAGCGTGCCGACCGCGGAGGAGAACGCCAAGGCGCGCTGGGCGGACGTGGAAAACCAGTATCAGCGCCGCGCCGATCTGATCCCCAATCTCGTCGCGACGGTGAAGGCCGCCGGCGCGCAGGAGAAGGCGATCCTTGTCGAGGTGACGCAGGCACGCGCCGCCGCCAACCAAGTGAAGGTATCCGGCGACGACCTCAGCGACCCCGCCAAGGTCGAGCAATTCTCGCGCGTACAGGGTGCGCTCGGCCTTTCGCTGCAGCGCCTGCAGGAGGCCTATCCCGAGCTCAAGAGCCAGGGCAACTACACTACGCTGATGAGCCAGCTCGAAGGTACGGAGAACCGCATCACCATCGCGCGGACCGACTACAACACGGCGGTACAGGCCTATAACACCAGGATCCGCACCTTTCCCGACGCGATCGGCGCCAAGATCTTCTACGGTGCCAAGCCGCTGACGCCGTTCAAGGCGACGACGGCGAACGCGGAAGTCGCGCCGACCGTCAATTTCGGTAACGCGAACTGATCCGGGTGAGCGCGCTCGACGGACGCGGGCGCGCACATCACGGAGCCACGGCATGAAGATCCTCCGCGCCTTGCTGCTGGTGCTGTTCCTGGCGTTCGCCGGGGCGGCGCAGGCGCAGCAGTCGCTCACCTTCCCCAACCTGACCGGACGCGTTGTCGATGAGGCGAAGCTGCTCAGCCCCGAGCAGGTGCAGGATCTGACCGCCAAGTCCGAGGCGATCGAGAAGGCTTCGTCGCGCCAATTGGTAATCGCGACGATCCCGGACCTGCAGGACACGCCGATCGAGGATTACGGTTACAAACTCGGCCGCTACTGGAAGCTGGGGCAGGCGGGCGCGAACAACGGCATCATCCTCATCGTCGCGCCGAAGGAGCGCAAGGTGCGGATCGAGGTCGGGCGCGGGCTCGAGCCGATCATGACCGATGCGCTGTCGAGCGTCATCATCCGCGACACCATCCTGCCCAGGTTCAAGGCCGGCGACATGGCCGGCGGCATCATCGCCGGTGCGGATGCGATCGGCGAGCAGATGAAGCTGCCGCTCGAAGCGGGCGAGCAGCGCGCCGCGGCCGCCGTGCAGGCCTCGGAAAAGCGTGAGCGCCGCAGCGGGGGCGGGATCAATGGCGGCTTCATCGTCCTCGCCATCATGATCGGGCTGTTCTTCGTCCTGCCGATGCTGTTCCGTCGTGCCGGCGGGCGGCGCTATCAGAGCAGCGGCTGGGGCGACGTCGCCAGCAACGTCGTGCTGTGGTCGGCGCTCGACAGCCTGACGCGCAACAACAATAGCGGATCGGGTTGGGGCAGCGGCGGCTCCGACTGGGGCAGCAGCGATAGTGGCGGCGGCAGCGACTTTTCGGGCGGTGGCGGCGATTTCGGGGGCGGCGGCGCCTCGGGGGACTGGTGATGCGCAAACCCACGCCAGAGGAACGCCGCGCCGTCGCGCAGGCCGTCCACGCAGCGGAGGGCGGGACGTCGGGCGAGATCGTGACGATCATCGCCGACCGCTCCGATTCCTATCACGACGTCGGGCTGCATTATGCGATCGCGGCGATGCTGATCGTGCCGTTGTTGTTTGCGGCCTGGCCGGCGGGGCCGGCGGCGGTCGTCTCCTATATCTACAGCGGCTGGGGCAGCGCCGAAGTGCGCGACCTGATGCTGCTGACATTCTTCGCGATGGGCGTGGTGTTCCTGATCGTGCGCTACGGCCTTGCATATATGCCGCTGCGGCTGTGGCTGACGCCCAAGGCGACGCGGCGGCGGCGCGTGCGGCGGCGCGCGCTGGAGCTGTTCAAGGTCGGCACCGAGGCGCGGACGGCGGGGCGCACCGGCATCCTCATCTACCTCTCGCTCGGCGAGCATATGGCCGAGATCATCGCCGACAGCGCGATCCACCGCGTCGTCGCGGACACCGAATGGGGCGAGGCGATGGCGGCGATGATCGCGCAGGTGAGGCAGGACCGGATCGCCGACGGCATGATCGCGGCGGTGGACCATGTCGGCCGCCTGCTGGCACAGCATCTGCCGCGCGCCGACGACGACGTGAACGAACTCCCCGACAGGCTGATCGAATTGTGACCCTTCGACAAGCTCAGGATGATCGGCAAATTGTCTGGCAGGGCAAGTACATCACCGTCGTCAAGCAGGGGACGTGGGAATATGTCGGCCGCGCGCGCGACATCCGCGCGGCGGTGATCGTCGCGGTCGACGATGGGCACGTCCTGCTGGTCGAGCAATATCGCGTGCCGCTCGGGCGACGCTCGCTGGAGCTGCCGGCGGGGCTGGTCGGCGACGAGACCGAGGGCGAGGAGATCAGCAGCGCGGCGGCGCGCGAGTTGGAGGAGGAAACCGGCTACCGGCCCGCGCGGGTCGAGGCGGTGGGCGAGTTCTTCTCTTCGCCCGGCATGGTGTCGGAGAGTTTCACGCTGGTCCGCGCCTACGACCTGACGCGGGTGCACGCGGGCGGCGGGGTCGCGGGCGAGGACATCACCGTCCACCGAGTCGCGCTGAATGGGATCGTGGATTTCGTCGCGGCGAAGCGGGCCGAGGGCGTGGCGATCGATTCGCGGATCACGCTGTTGTTGGCGCCGGCGATCCTAGGCTAAGCGCAGCTTAGCCGCGGAACAGCGCCGGCGCGGCCGGCGGCGCTACAGCGCCGTCCGACGACGCGGCTTTGCCGCGGCGCTCGTTTCACTTGAAATTGTCGGCGTAGGCCTGGAGCTTCAGCTTGCGCTCGGGCGCGGGGGTGACGGTGAAGGCGATCCCCTCGCGCGTCGCATAGTCGATCGCCGCCTCCATCGTCGGAAAGCCGAGGCGGAGCTGGTCGCGCGTATCGCCCGATCCCGCCCAGCCGGTGAGCGGATCGGGCTTCTTGGCCTCGGCGGGCTCGTAATCGAGCACCCAACCGGTGGTGCGGGCGCGGCCGGACTGCATGGCGTTCTTGGGGCGCTGATAGATGCGGGCGTTGGCCATCGGATTCCCTTCGTTCGGTCCTCCCTTATCGCCCTTCGCGCGCCCGTGCATCAGCGTTTTTCGTGCGCGTCGTCGGAGAAGCGCCGGCGGGATCGTCGGGCCAGGGGTGGCGCGGATAGCGGCCGCGCATCTCGCGCGCGACGTCGGCCCAGCTCCCGCGCCAGAAGCCCGGCAGGTCGCGCGTCGTCTGGATCGGGCGACCGGCGGGCGAGGTGAGGCTCAGCACGAGCGGCACCGTGCCTCCGGCGATGGCGGGATGCGCGGCGAGCCCGAACAGTTCCTGCGGGCGCAGGTCGACGCGCGGGCCGCCCTCGGCGGCGTAGTCGATCGAATGGTTGGTGCCGGTGGGCGCGTGGAAATGCGTGGGGGCCTCGGCGTCGAGCAGCTTGAGCGTGTCCCAGCCGATCATCCCCCGCAGCGCCTCCGCCAGCGCGCCGGTGTCGAGCGTATCGAGGCGGCGCTTGTTCGCCAGCAGCGGCGCGAGCCATTCGTCGGCGCGCGCAAGTAAGCTCGCCGCGTCGAGATCCCCGACAGGGCGGTCGAGCCCGCGCAGGAAGGCGACGCGCGCGAGCAGCGCCTGCGCGGCGTCGTTCCACGGCAGCAGTTTCAGGCCGTGCGCGCGGACGCCTTTCAGCAGCGCGGCGGCGATGGCCTTGCGGTCGGGATCGGCATCGGGCCCGCTCGACAGGCGGATAGCGCCGAGGCGACGGACGCGGCTGGCCTGCACGCCGCCGGTCGCGGGATCGAAGGCGACGGTGCGCTGCGTCTCGATCCGGTCGCCGAACAGCGCCTCGACGGTGGCCTGGTCGATGGCGGCGGCGGAGAGGATGCGCGCGCCCGCCGCCATGCCCTGAGTCTCCGCGACGGCGAGCCACTCGGCGCGGGCGAGGCTGGAGGCGGGGTCGAGCTTGAATCCGCGCCCGCCGGCGGAGGCCCAGGTCTCGCCGGAGGAGTCGCGGCGGCGGGCGATACGATCGGGGAAGGCGAGGGCGATGGCGGTTGCGAGCCCTCTCCCCTCCGGGGAGAGGGCAGACGAGCGCAGCGAAGTCGGGAGAGGGGCTGTTTCAGAGTGCTGCGTTCGCGACTGCCCCTCTCCTAAATCCTCTCCCCGGAGGAGAGAGGACTTGATGAGCCCCGCCCACCGTTTCGCCAGTCGTCGCCCGGCCTCCGCGCGCTGGCCGCGCTCGCTGCGCCAGCGGCGCAGGCGCACCTCGAGGTCGGCGTCGGGGCCGCCGAGGCCGCGCTCGCCGAGCAGCACCGCCACTTCGGCGGCGACCGTGCCGAGGCCCATCTCGCCGGCGCGCACCAGCATGTGCCCGAGACGCGGCGGCAGCGGCAGGCGGGCGATGGCGGCGCCGTGCGGGGT
>NZ_JAUQSZ010000020.1 GCF_030580995.1 Sphingomonas immobilis | reverse complement strand
GCGTTGCTCGCCGGGCTGGCGATGGCGCAGGTCGTGCCCGAGCCGTGGCGCTGGCCCGCGTGGCTGGCGATCGGCGTCGCGCTGGCGGCATGGTCGCGGCGGATGCGCGATGCGGGGCTCGACGGCCTCGCGCTCGCGCCGCTCGCGGTGACGATCTGCGCCGTCGCGGTCGGGATCGAGCGGACGCGGGGATATGCCGAGAGCATCGTCACCGCGGCGCCGATGCCCGGGATCGCCGACCTGCTCGCCCTGGGCGTGCTGCCCGCGCTCGCGCTGGCCGCGACGGCGTGGCTGCTGACGGGCGCGGCCAACCGGCGCGTGACCGGCTGGGTGGCGTTCGCGCTCGCGCTGTCGGTGGTGCCGGCGGTGCTGCCTGCCCCGTGGCACGTCGCCGGGCTCGGCGCGGCGGCGGCGATCGTGATCGCGGCGCGGCTCCCGCTGCCGGGCGCGGCCATCGCCGGGGGCCTCGTGACGCTGGCGTTCGCGTGGCGGCCTATCGCCGGGGTGCTGGCGACGATCGGCGGATCGATCCTCGGCGACCGGCTGCCCTTCCTGCTGCTGCCGCCGCTGGCGACGATCCTGCGCGAGCTGACATTGCCCGCCGTGCTGATCGCCGCCGCCCTGTTCTGGCGACGCCCGCCGCCCGGCGTGTGGCGGAGCCGGGCGATATACGGCGTGGCGGCGGTGGGCCTCGTCACCGCCTATGCGCTCGCCAAGCAGCCGCTGGCGATTGCGAGCCTGCCGCGCTTCGTGGACTTCGGTGTCCTCGAGCGCGTCGCGATCACGCATGCGCTGCTCGGCGCGGCGTGGCTGGTGGCGGGGCGGCAGCGGAACGTCGCGCGGGCGCTGGCGGTGCTGGGGATCGCGCGGTTCGTGTGGTTCGATCTGCTGGTGCTGAACCCGGTGCTGGTCGCGCAGAGCGTGGGGCCGGTGCCGCTGTTCAATCTCGCGACGCTCGACGCGGCGCTGGCGGCGGCGTGGCTGTGGCGATGGCGCGGATACCAGCGCGGGCGGATGCTGCTGCTCGCCGCGACCTTCGTGACGGTGACGGTCAGCGTGCGGCAGGCGACGCACGGCAGCACCCTGACCGGCGGCATGGATCGCACCGAGAACTGGCTGTATTCGGCGACGATGCTGGCGCTGGCGATCGGCTGGCTGGCGGCGGGGATACGCGCCAAGCTGAGCGATGTGCGCGTCGCGGGGCTGGCGCTGCTGACGGCGGTGACGCTGAAGGTGTTCCTGATCGACGCCGCGGCCTTGGGCGGGATCCTGCGCATTCTGTCGTTCATGGGGCTCGGCTTCGCGCTGATCGGGATCGGCTGGGCGTACCGGCGGCTGGTGGTGGCGGAGACGCCCAGCGTTACACCCAGCTTGACAGATTGACACCTGAATCGAAACTGTAACCCCCGATTGTTTCCATTTTTGACCTATGGCAGGCGATAGTGATCCGCCAGCCGGTCGAGCGCCAGCGTGAGCACCACGCGGCCGGCGCGCGCGGGCCAGCCGAGCGCCTTCTCCGCGACCGGCAGCCCCTCGCCCGCGCAGATCACGCGCCACGCGACATCGCCGAGCCCGCGCCCGAGCGCGGCGATGGCGGCATCGAAGCGGCGCTTCGCAGCGATCTGCGCGCCGGTGGGATCGAGGCCGCCCGGCCCGCCGCCATCGACGCGCGGGCTCCAGCGCATGGTGATATTCGGCGCGATGGCGGCGCGTTCGTAATCGGCGCGGAGCCGCTCGCCCGCCTCCGACTGGCGCGCGTCGATGAGGCCGCGCGCGGCGAGCCAGCCGAGCGGCGATTCGGCGAGATTGACGCGCACGCTGCGCCCGCGCTTGGCGGCTGCGCGCTGTATGCCGTGTTCGTCGAGCGTGCGTTCCGCCAGTTGGCGCATGAGATCTCCCTTTTTGATCGGCTCACGCCGAGGCCGCGGCACCAGCCCGTTGCCCCCCCGCCTCCCATCAACGCTATGCCGATATGGGAGGCGGGGTGGTGCCGCCTCACAAAAGACGTTGCCATAACCGCCGCAGTGTAGGACAGCGAAGAAACCGATCTGGTTAGGAGTGGGCTCGATGATTACCGCCATCCGCGAGGTCCGCCGCGCCAAGGGCATGACGCTCGACGATGTCGCGCGCGCCTGCGTGCCGCCGACCACGGCACAGACGATCGGCCGGCTGGAGACGGGCACGCGCACCGTATCGGTCGGCTGGCTCAACCGCATCGCGGCCGCCCTCGGCGTGGCGGCGGCGGACCTGGTGCAACTGCCCGACCGCGCCGACGTGAGCGTGGCGGCAGTGCTCGACGGGAGCGGCGCGCATGCCCCGAAACGCGCGGCGACGCTCGTCCCGCCACAGGTGACGCCGGAACTGGTCGCGGTGACGGTGGCGGCGGGTGTCGGCAATTATCACAGCGGCGACGAAATCTGGTGCGAACGGCTGGCGCCCGAGGCGTTCGGCAGCGCGCTCAACCGCGACGTGCTGGTGCCGCGCCCGGCGGGGCGCTTCGTGTTCGGGCGACTGATCGGATATCAGGCCGCGACGGATGGCGCGATGCTGCAGATCCTGCCGTTCGAGACGGGGGCGCGGCAACAGGTGGTGAGCGGCCCGCCGTGGATCGCGAAGGCCGTGCGGCTGATCCGGGGGCTGTAAATCCTCCCCGAGCGTGCTCGGGGAGGGGGACCGCCGGCCGAAGGTCGGTGGTGGAGGGGTGAGCCACAGGCGGCATGCTCGCGGAGGCGCCCCCTCCACCACCCGGCTGCGCCGGGCGGTCCCCCTCCCCCGGCTTCGCCGGGGAAGGAATTAAGGCGTTACGCGCCCTGCGGCGTCGGGTTGCTGAACGGTCCCGGACCCTGCGGGCGGCGGGTCTTGGGGATTGAGGTGCCGCTGGCGGGGACCGGCGCGGAGGCCGGGCCGCCTTCGATGCGGCCGATATCGCCGTCGGCGATCAGCTTCTTGATCTCGTCGCCCGACAGCGTCTCATACTCGAGCAGCGCGCCGGCGAGGCGGTGGAGCTGGTCGATATGCTCGCTGAGCAGGTGCTTGGCACGGTCGAGACCACCCTGGACGATGCCCTTGATCTCGTCGTCGATCAGCTGCGCGGTCTGGTTCGACATGCGCACCGGCTGGCTCGACGAATAGCCGAGGAAGCTCTCGCCTTCGGGCTGGGCATATTCGACCGGGCCGACCTTGTCCGACATGCCCCATTTGGTGACCATGTCGCGGGCGAGACCGGTTGCGTACTGGATGTCCGAGGACGCGCCCGACGAGACCTTGTCGTAACCGAAGATCAGTTCCTCGGCGACGCGGCCGCCCATCGACACGGCGAGGTTCGCGTACATCTTGTCGCGGTGGTACGAATAGCTGTCGCGTTCCGGCAGGCGCATCACCATGCCGAGCGCACGGCCGCGCGGGATGATCGTCGCCTTGTGGATCGGATCCGACGCGGATTCGTGGATCGAGACGATGGCGTGGCCGGCCTCATGGTAGGCGGTCATGCGCTTTTCGTCGTCGGTCATCACCATGCTGCGCCGCTCGGCACCCATCATGACCTTATCCTTGGCCTCTTCGAACTCGGCCATCGCGACCAGCCGCTTGCCCTTGCGGGCGGCCAGCAGCGCCGCTTCGTTGGCGAGGTTGGCGAGGTCCGCGCCCGAGAAGCCCGGCGTGCCGCGCGCGATGGTGCGCGCATCGACGTCAAGCGCCAGCGGCAGCTTCTTCATATGGACCTGGAGGATCTTCACGCGGCCATCGATATCCGGGCGCGGCACGACGACCTGACGATCGAAGCGGCCCGGACGCAGCAAGGCGGGATCGAGCACGTCGGGGCGGTTGGTTGCCGCGATGATGATGATGCCTTCGTTCGCCTCGAAACCGTCCATCTCGACGAGAAGCTGGTTGAGCGTCTGCTCGCGCTCGTCATTGCCGTTGCCGAGGCCCGCGCCGCGGTGACGGCCGACGGCGTCGATCTCGTCGATGAACACGATGCACGGCGCGGATTTCTTGGCCTGCTCGAACATATCGCGCACGCGGCTCGCGCCGACGCCGACGAACATCTCGACGAAGTCCGAGCCGGAGATGGTGAAGAACGGCACGCCGGCCTCACCCGCGATGGCGCGGGCCAGCAACGTCTTGCCGGTGCCGGGCGAGCCGACCAGCAGTGCGCCCTTGGGGATCTTGCCGCCGAGGCGTGCGAATTTGGTGGGATCGCGCAGGAACTCGACGATTTCCTGCAGCTCCTCGCGCGCCTCGTCGATGCCGGCGACGTCGTCGAAGGTCACCTTGCCCTCGCGCTGCGTAAGCAGCTTCGCGCGGCTCTTGCCGAAGCCCATCGCGCCCGAGCCGGAGCCCTTCTGCATCTGGCGCAGCACGAAATAGGCGATGCCGAGGAACAGCAGGAACGGCAGCGAATTGATCAGCATGATCTGCCAGAAGGGCGCGCCTTCATCGGGCTTGGCGTTGATGACGACCGAATTCTTGCGCAGCGTTTCGGTCAGCTTGTTGTCGCCGGGCATGGAATAGGTGCGGAACTTCGTGCCATCGACCTGCGTGCCGGTGATGACCTCACCCGCGACGTTGACCTCCTTGATGCCGCCGGCCTCGACCTTGTCGAGGAAGGTCGAATAGGCGATCGGCGCGGTGCCCGTGGTGGGCGAACGATTGTCGAGCAGCATCACGAACAGCGCCAGCGCGACGAGGATGCCGACCCAGATCAGCAGGCTCTTCATCCACGGGTTGCCGCCCCCATTTTCGGGGCTCTGGCGCTTGTCGTTGTCGTTCATCGAGTTCGTACCTTTCGAGGCCTCCAAGATAGGCACCCGGAGGTTAATGGCAATGGAACAGAATCCCGAGTTGAGCCAATCAGTGTGATCGGCGCGGCGGGGCCGGGGCGAAACGCCAGATTTCGCCCTTCGCGGAGGCGATTACGTCGCCGTGAGTGGCGGTTTTGCCCGCTTGCAGCGAATCGAGCAGCGCCTCGATATTGTCGCTGCCGCCGTCCGGCTGGAGTGTACGAATCGCCAGGCGGGCGAGGCGGCGGCGGATTTCGCGCGGCAGCGCCTCGACATTGAACGCGACCTCCGCAGCATCTTCCGATCGCCGGAGCCACGCGGCATCGGCGATCTGATTCAGCGCCGCATCCGCCTCGGCGACGTGCGAAGCCGCAGCGGCGATACGGCCACCGTCCAACCATTCTAGCGTATCGAGCATGGCGCGTACGCGGGCCCGTTCGTATCGTTCGTCGATATTGCTCGGATCGTCGACGAACGGCACGTCCGCACGCAACGCCACCGCCCGCAGAATGGCGGCACGCCAGCCAAGCAAGGGGCGGGCGACCGGCGGATCGCCGTCCACCATAGCGCGGATGCCGGCGAGCCCGGCGATCCCGCTCCCGCGCGCGGCGCGCATCAGGAAGGTTTCGGCCTGATCGTCGGCATGGTGCGCGGTGAGCAGAAAGGCGCAGCCTTGCGCGACCGCCCAGTCGCGCAGCAGCGCGTAGCGCCGTTCGCGTGCCCAGGCGTGGAGGTTGCCGGTGGCGGGACGGGCTTCGGAAATCGCGAGCGTCGCGTGCGGCACGCCGATGCGATCGCAATATTGCGCGACCATCAGCGCCTCGATCGGGCTCTCGAGGCGCAGGCCGTGATCGACCGTCGCCGACGCTATTTGTCCCGGATATGCGGCGGCGGCGAGCGCGAGCATCGCCATGCTGTCGGCACCGCCCGATACGGCGAGCGCCAGCCGCCGCGCGCCGAGCGGGCCCGTCAGCGCTTCGAGATCGCCCCGGAACCGCGCGACCGCCGCGGCATCAGGCGCATTTCGACGCGGCACGGCCCTTGGCGATATCGGCCTTCATCGCGTCGCTGATCTTGGCGCCATAGACGTCGCTCAGCTCGCGATAGACCTTGCAGATGTCGGCGGCGGGCTTGCCGAGTTCGCCAAGCGCCTGCGCGAGATAATAGAGGCTCTCCGGGGCGCGCTCGCCATCGGGCCATTTCTTGTAATTGTCGTAGAAGGCGAGGCTTGCGAGCGACGGCTTCTTGTCGTCCAGATAGGAGCGGCCGAGCAGGTTCTGCGCGAAGCTGGCGCGCTTGTGCTTGGGATAGGTGGTGGTGACGGTTTTGAACTGCGCTTCGGCTTCCGGGTAGAGCTTCGCCTGCCACAGCCGGTAGCCGTAGATATAGGCGTCCTCGGCCGGATCGTCGGTCTGCGGATGATCGACGGCGGCGATCTTCTTCTGGCGCGTGGGGTCGGTGGTCGGCGGCTGCACGGCGTCGGGCTTGCTGCCCGGCTTGGCGGGCGGCGTGATCTTCGACGGCGCGGGCTTGGGCGCGGGCGCCGTGTCGCGCGGACGGGTGGGCGGCGGCGCGAGATCGCCGTCAGGCGGCGTGGTCTGCTGGCGGCTCCCGCCTTCGAGCGCGGCGAGGCGGGCGTCGGTCGCGCGCTTGTAGGCGGCGAAATCGCTCTCCAGCACCTGCACGCGGTGCTCGGTCGTCTCGATCTGGCCGGTGAGGCTGCTCAGCCGGGTTTCGAGTGTGTTCACGCGCGTGGAGAGATCGGCGACCGGGCTGCTGGCGGGCAGGCCGTCGGGGCCGGTCGTCTGCTGCGGCTGGATCTGCGGCTCGACATAGGGCGCGCCACCGCTGCCGGGGAAAACCTTGCGCTGTACTGCGCGCATCTCGCTTTCGAGACGGCTGACGCGGCCCTCGACCCCCGTCTGGGCGAAGGCCGGTGCAGCGCCACACAGCGCCACCGCCATCACCACCCACGATACCCGCTGCATACGCATCATCCGCTCCCCCAATCCTGTCCCGCCCGAAACGATATACCTACGTCCGCGTACCTGTCGTCAAGATTTACGGAAGCGGGGTCGCGGCGGGCGCGGGCTGCGATGCGGGCGGCGCGGGGGCGGCAATGTTGAGCGGCTGCGCGGCGTTGGAGGGCGGCGGTGTCTCGGCACGGCGCGTCGGTTCCGCGCGCGGCGTCGGGCGGGCAGCCGGTGTCGCGGTCGACAGCGGCGTCGGGCTCGCCGTCGCGGCAGGCGCAGGTGCCGCGCGCGCGGCGAGCGAGGCGGCGTCGATCTTCACGTCCTTGATCGCGACCTTGCCCGATCCCAGCGGCGGCACGACGGTGCCGTTGACCGTCACGGTCAGCTTGTCGGGCCGCCCGACATTGATCATCGGCCCGTTGGCATTGGCCGGCACGTCGAACTTGTCGCCCGGCTTCATGATGTTCTGGAACAGTTTGGTGCCGGTCGCATCGTAGACGCGGATCCACACCTCGTCATTGGCGGTGAGCGTGACCTGGCCGGCGGCCGGGACGGCTGTTGTCGGCGGGGCGACCGGCACGCTGTCCTGCGCGGCGGTTTCGGTGGCGGCAGGCGCAGGCGCTTCGTCGCCACGGAACCACGTGGTGCCGTACCAGAGGCCCGACAGGATCACGAGCGCGAGCGCCACGATCACGCCGATGATGACGACGCGGTTCGGCGGGACGCGCGTCACTTCCTCGGCCGAATAGGATTCATATTCGGTGCGGCGCACGCTCGCCTGCGTGTTCTGCGCGCGGACCTCGTTGGCGATCTGCACCTCGTCGATGCCGACCGCGCGGGCATAGGCGCGCGCGAAACCCACCGAATAGGTGATCGAAGGCAGCGTGGTGTAATTGCCCTGCTCGATCGCCTCGAGCTGGCGGACCGGGACGCGCGTGCGCGCAGCGATCTCGTCGAGCGAAAGCCCCTGCGATTCCCGCGCCTCGCGCAACCGTTCGCCCGGCGTGCGCGGGAACAGCGTCGCTTCCTCGGGCGGAATTCCGTCAGTCATCGTCTTCTCCGGCGAGGGGGTGGTTGCGCCCCCGCTTCCCCCGCGCACACCGAGGCTTTGCACCGCCGGAACCGCGAGCGCAACGTTTGCGTGCGCCGGAACGGTTCGCGGTTACGCCAGTTCGACCCCCTGCGCCGTCGCCCATTCGGTGAGCGCGCCGCGCATGTCGCGCGGCGGGGCGTCGAGCAGATCGCGCATCTTCGCCACCAACGCGGCATGATCGAGCGAACGCACCATCGCCTTGATCGGCCCGACCGCGGCGGGCGTGATCGACAGCCGGTCGATGCCGAGCCCGATCAGCGCCAGCGCCTCCAGCGGGCGCCCGCCCATCTCGCCGCACACCGCGAGCTGCACGCCCGCCTCCCGCGTCGGCGCGACGAGACGGCGCAGGAAGCGCAGGATCGAGACGCTCAACCAGTCGTAACGCTCGGCGAGCTTGGGGTTGGCGCGATCGGCGGCGAACAGGAACTGGGTGAGATCGTTGGTGCCGATCGACAGGAAATCGAGCCGGGGCAGCAGCAGGTCGAGCTGTTCGGCCAGCGCCGGCACTTCCAGCATCGCGCCGTAGCGGATCGCGGTGGGCTGTTTCTTGCCACGCGAGACGAGCCATTCGCGCTGCGCCTCGAACAGGGCGCGCGCCTCGTCGAACTCCCATGGTTCGGACACCATCGGGAACATGACGTTGAGCGTCCTGCCCGCGCCCGCCTCCAGCAGCGCGCGCGCCTGCACCTTCATCAGGCCGGGCCGCCCGAGCGCAAGCCTGAGCGCGCGCCAGCCCATCGCCGGGTTCTCCTCCTCGGCATCCTCCTTGCTGAGATAGGGCAGCGCCTTGTCGCCGCCGATATCGACCGTGCGGAAGATGACGGGCCGCTCGCCCGCCGCATCGAGCACGTCGCGGTAGAGCCGCTGCTGCCGGTCGCGCGCGGGCAGCGTCGAGGAGACGAGGAACTGAAATTCGGTGCGGAACAGGCCGATGCCGTCCGCGCCGGTGAGATCGAGCGCCGCCACGTCGTCGCGCAGGCCGGCATTGACCATCACCGTCACGCGGTGGCCGTCCTTCGTCACCGGCAATTCGTTCTTGAGCGAGGCGAAGGCGGCGCGGCGCTTCTGGCGGAGCTGCGCCTGCGCCTCGAACGCTTCCTCGATGGCGGGTGTCGGGCGCGCGAAGACATGGCCGGCAGTCACATCGACGAGCAGCAGGTCGCCTTCGCCGATCTGCCGCCACACGTTCTTGACGCGGCCGAGCACCGGCACGCCCATTGCCCGCGCGACGATGGTGACGTGCGCGGTCAGCGAGCCTTCCTCGAGCACGACGCCTTTCAGACGGCGGCGATCGTATTCGAGCAGCTCGGCGGGGCCGAGATTGCGCGCGATCAGGATCGTGTCCTGCCGCAGGCCCATCTGCGCGGCGGTGCCGAGCTGGCCCGAGACGATGCGCAGCAAGCGGTTCGAGAGATCCTCGAGATCGTGCATCCGGTCGGCGAGCAGGGGATCGTCGATCTGGCGCATGCGCATGCGGGTGCGCTGCTGGACGCGCTCGATCGCCGCCTCCGCCGTCAGGCCGCTGTCGATCGCCTCGTTGATGCGCCGCGCCCAGCCCTCGTCATAGGCGAACATCTTGTAGGTCTGGAGAACCTCCTCATGCTCGCCGCCGACACCGAATTCGGCCTCGCGCGCGATGCGGTCGATCTGTTCGCGCATCTTGTCGAAGGCGGCGTAGACGCGGTGACGCTCGGCTTCCGAATCCTCGGCGACGGTATGTTCAACGGTGATGCGCGGCTGGTGGAATACGGCGAAGCCGCTCGCCATGCCCTCGACCAGCTTGAGGCCGGGGATGCGGACGGGCGCGGTCGGCTGCACGCGCGTGGTGCCGCCGCCGGCGCCGTCGATCAGATCGGCATTGGCGATGAGTTCGGACAGGACCATCGCCACCGTTTGAAGCGCTTCGATCTGAACGTCGTCATAACGGTGCGGATCGGCATGCTGGACGCACAGCACCCCGACCGCGCGCTCGCGCCGGATGATCGGCACGCCCGCGAAGCTGTGGAACTTGTCCTCGCCGGTTTCGGGCTTGTAGGCGAAATCGGGATGCGCGGCGGCCTCGTCGAGGTTCAACGTCTCGACATCGCGCGCGATCGTGCCGACCAGCCCCTCGCCCAGCGCCATCTTGGTGACATGCACCGCCTCCTGCGCGAGGCCGCGTGTGGCGAACAGTTCGAGCTCGCCGTCGCGCAGCAGGTAGATCGAGCAGACCTCGCTCGACAGCGCCTCGCCGACGATGCCGACCACCGAATTGAGCTTTGCCTGCGCGGGATTTCGCGACGCCATCACGTCGTGCAGGCGCACCAGGATTTCACGGGCGGAGGCGGCGGCGGTGAGCATCGATTCGGGCGCTATCAGAAGGGGATGCCGCCGGTCCATCGTGCGGCGCAACATCGGATTAAAATGTCTACCGTTCGTGCTGAGCGAAGTCGAAGGACGTGCCGCTGGCGAAGGCCCCTGGAACACGTGCTTCGACTTCGCTCAGCACGAACGGTTTGGGAATTTCAGCTATCGAACAGCCCGTCTTGCGACCCCGCCGGGGGGTTCAGCCCGAGATGTTTCCAGCCGCCGGCGTTGAGGCAGCGCCCGCGCGCGGTGCGGGCGACGAGGCCGAGCTGGATGAGATAGGGTTCGATCACCTCTTCGATCGTGTCGCGCGGTTCGCTGAGGCCAGCCGCGAGCGTCTCCACGCCGACGGGCCCGCCGCGATAGATGTCGGCGATCATCGTCAGATAGCGGCGGTCCATCGCGTCGAGGCCGAGCTTGTCGACCTCGAGCCGGTTGAGCGCGCCGTCCGCCGCCTTCGCGTCGACCGTATCGTGCCCGGCGGCATGGGCGAAATCGCGCACGCGGCGCAGCAGCCGCCCGGCAATGCGCGGCGTGCCGCGCGAACGGCGCGCGACCTCGCCCGCGCCGTCCGCGGTGATGCCGAGGCCCAGCAGCGACGCGGCGCGCGTCACCACGCTGGTGAGTTCGGCGACGGTGTAGAAGGTGAGGCGCACCGGGATGCCGAAACGGTCGCGCAAGGGGGTGGTGAGCAGCCCCTGCCGCGTCGTCGCGCCGACGAGGGTGAAGCGCGGCAGGTCGATCCGCACCGATCGCGCCGAGGGGCCCTCGCCGATCATCAGATCGAGCGCGCGATCCTCCATCGCCGGATAGAGCACCTCCTCGACGGCGGGCTGCAGGCGGTGGATCTCATCGATGAAAAGGACGTCGCCATCCTCCAGATTGGTGAGCAGCGCGGCGAGATCGCCCGACTTGGCGATGACCGGCCCCGACGTGGCGCGGAAGCCCACCCCCATTTCGCGCGCGATGATCTGCGCGAGCGTCGTCTTGCCGAGCCCCGGCGGCCCGAAGAACAGCACGTGATCGAGCGCATCGCCGCGCGCCTTGGCCGCCGCGATGAACACGCGCAGATTGTCGCGCGCCGCCTGCTGCCCGACGAAATCGTCGAGCGATTTCGGGCGCAGCGCCGCGTCGACGTCCTCGGGCGTGCGGGCGGGGGTGAGGAGGCGGTCGGTATCGGTCATTGCCGTGCGCCGATTTGCGCGCGCGCATTCTGGGCGTGGTGCAGGATACGGATCACGTCGATGACATCATCTTCAAAACGATAGTATACTGCGTGCGATCGATAGCTGAACTTGCGAACTTCCTGTCCAAGCCCTTCCTCTACGGTTCCCGCCAATGGGCGCTCGCGCAACAAGCCGAACACGCTCCGAAAGCCATTCATATAGTCGAGCGCGACCTTAGCGCCGAAGATGGTCTTGCTGTGCTGGCGGATGTCTCGAAGGTCGGCACTGGCGACGGCCGACAGTCGCAGCTTACGCACGGAGATCAGGATCTTCGGCGATGATTGCAGCCAATATGTCTTCCGGCTCCTCGTCGAGGAAACCCGAGGCCAGACCTTCCTCGATCATCGCCCGCACCCAGCGCGTGTCATCCTCCGCCGCTTCCTGATCGCGGCGGACGAGATCGCGCACATACTCCGCCGCGTCGGCGTAGCGGCCTTCCGCCACGCGCGCGGCGACCCATTCGCTCAGCGCATCTGGCATGGAGATGGATAGGGATGAGGCCATAGCGGGAACATAGTCCTTTGTGCTTTCAAGTCCAGCATCTCGCACCTGCAGCCACTGCGGTGCAGAATCGAATTTTCTGGCTGCCCCCCGTCCGCAGGCGTAAAGGCGCGGGCGACCAGTCTCATGGATCGCCTGCGGACCTTCGCGTCGCGGGCCGACGGACGACCATGAGGACGAGGAGCCGGTCCCGGCCTCCCCGCCGCCTTCCCCCCGGCCTGGCGATAACAAGCGGCGTGCAGGAGACTGACCATGACCAACCAGCCCAAGGCGGCGGCGATCGGCCGTACCGCCCTGTTCGCATGCGCGGCGTTCGGCGCGTTTGCCGTCGCGGCACCCGCTTTCGCCGACCCGATCGACGTCATCACCGCAGTGCGCGTGCCCAACGTGCAGCAGCCGGTGACCGACAACCAGCGCGCCGTGCTGAAGAGCCGGATCGCGATGGCGGCCGAGGAAGCGTGCGGATCGAACGACCGTTCGCTGCGCGACTTTCGCATCGCCGTGCGCAAGTCCGACTGCTTCCGCGAAAGCTATTCCCAGGCGATGAACAAGCTCGAGGCGCGCTGGGGCGCGGCGACCGGCGGCGGGATGCGCTGACCTTTACCGCCTGACCGGGTTCGCGCCCGGTCAGGCGCCCTATTTCGCCGCCTTGCGCAAGGCGAGCCGCACAAGCGCGTCGAGGCTGGCGCCTGCGCCCAGTTCCTCCTCCGCCGCCGCGACCGCGCTCGATGCCTCCGCGGGGCGGAAGCCGAGATTGAGCAGCGCCGAGACCGCATCGGCCCCCGCGCCCACGGGCGCAGCGACGGGTGATGCGCCGCCGCCGATCGCGATCCCGCCGACCTTGTCCTTCAATTCGCGCACGATGCGCTCGGCGAGCTTCGGGCCGACGCCGTTGGCGCGCGCGACCATCGCCTTGTCCTGGCTGGCGATGGCGCGGCTGAGGTCGCCCGGCTCCAGCGCCGAGAGGATCGCCAGCGCGACGCGCGCGCCGACACCCTGCACGCCGGTCAACAG
>NZ_JAUQSZ010000001.1 GCF_030580995.1 Sphingomonas immobilis | reverse complement strand
AGACCCCCGGAACGAAGGGCGAACTTACCGCGTCACGTCGCGTTCGACAACGGAGACTGCGACGAACCGCTCGTCGTGCCGGCGCAGGCCGGGACCGCTGGGGAATTGGCAAGCCGTTCGCCCCGAACACAGCGGCCCCGGCCTGCGCCGGGGCGACGGCTAGGCGGCCCGCCGCGCCTTCGCCAGCTTCTTGAGGATCATGTCGCGCTTCAACCGCGAGACGTGATCGATGAAGACGATGCCGTTGAGGTGATCCATCTCGTGCTGGATGCACGTCGCCATCAGCCCGTCGAACTCCTGCTCGTGGCTCCCGCCGTCGAGGTCGAGCCACGTCGCGCGGCACCGCACCGGCCGGTCCACGTCGGCATAATGTTCCGGCACCGACAGACATCCTTCGGAATAGGTCGCGAGCTCGTCGCTCTGCCAGGTGATTTCGGGGTTGATGAAAACCTGCGGCTGGCGGCCGGGGCGCGGCTCGCCGCCTTCTTCCTCGGGCGGCAGATCCTCCTGCAGGTCGATCACGACGATCGCCTGCTCGATCCCAACCTGGATCGAGGCGAGCCCGATACCGCGCGCGTCGTACATCGTGTCGAACATATCGGACACGATTTTCCGCACCCCGTCGTCGATCGCGGCGACCGGCTTCGCCTTCGCGCGCAAACGGGGATCGGGGACTTCGAGAATTTCCATGATGGCCATGTCAGCGAGCTAGGAAGCGCGCGGTTTCCCGTCAAGCGGCACGATCCCAAACCCCGCTCGCCCTGAGCGAAGTCGAAGGGCACGCGCCTGTGCTTCGACTTCGCTCAGCACGAACGGAAGTTGGATCACGCCACCGGCCGCCGCGCGCGCAATGCCTGCGCCAGCGTGCCCTCGTCGAGATAGTCGAGCTCGCCCCCCACCGGCAGGCCGTGCGCGAGCTGCGTGACGCGCACCGGAAAGCGCTCGATCCGCTCGGCGATATAGTGCGCGGTGGTCTGCCCCTCCAACGTCGCGTTCATCGCCAGCACGACCTCGTCGATACCGCCCGCCTCGATCCGCCGGATCAGCGAATCGATGCCGAGATCCTCCGGCCGCACGCCCTCCAGCGCCGACAGCCGCCCGCCGAGCACATGGAAGCGCCCCGGAAACAGCCGCGACCGGTCGAGCGCCCACAGGTCCGCCACTTCCTCCACCACGCACAGCGCACGCTGGTCGCGGCGCGGATCGGCGCAGATGCCGCACGGATCGGTCGTGTCGACATTGCCGCAGATCGAACAATCGGTCAGCCGCGCCTCGACCGCCGAGAGCGCCGCGAGCAACGGCCCGAGCGCACCCTCGCGCTTCTTGAGCAGATACAGCACCGCGCGCCGTGCCGAACGGGGGCCCAGCCCCGGCAGGCGGGACAGCGCCTGCGTCAGCGCATCGATTTCGGGAGAGGCCATGCGGAACAGATAGGGGGTTTCTGTGCGTCAGTCACCCTATGGCCTCACCTGCGGTGTTATGCCGCCAGCGCCGCCATCTGCCCACGCACCATGTCGAGGTTGCGCCGCGCCAGATGGCTTCCGCGCCCGGCGACGCTGCCCTCCAGATCGGGCCGCTCGCCGATCTCCAGACACCGCTCCCACGCGCCGGTCGCGAGCGGCAGCCACGTCTCGATCGCCTGCGCGGGATCGGAAATCGCACGGTCGAGCAGCAGATTGCCGACGACGAAGAACAGATCGGGCGAATCCGGCCAGCGCGGGATGGCGTCGTCCGCCAGCGCGAGTGCCGCGTCGAGCCGCCCCGCGCGCCCCAGACATTGCAGGCGGCGCGTGGTCAGCTCGTGCAGCCAGCCGGAGCCCGCCGGAGCATCGGCGGCGCGCGCGTACCAGTCGCAGGCTTCCGCGACGTCTTGCCGCCCCTCCGCCTCGCGGCCGAGCTGGAAAGCGAGATAGGGATCGTCCGGCCGCTCGGCGAGATCGAGCATCAGCAGCGTGCGGTTGCGGGTTCGCTTGCGCCCCATCTGCGCATCCTCATAGCCGTCATGGCCGAACACGACGTCGATCCGCCGACGCTCCAGCGGTGACACCACCTGCTCGTGGATCCGCCCCTGATAACGCGCGCCGCGCGGCAGCAGCCGCGTGATCCAGCTCCGTCCCGATCCCGCCTCGCCGCCGGCCGTGAAGCTGCTGTCGATGCAGATCGTCCCCAGCCGCTGCGGCCCCGCGACGAAGCGCCGCAATGCCTCGCCGCCCGATTGCAGCCATTCGTCGGCATCGATCACCAGATGCCAGTCGGCATCGGCGCACGCCAGCGCATGGTTGCGCGCGGCCGAGAAATCTTCGCACCACTGGAAGGTATGCACCTCCGCCCCGGCACGCGCGGCGATCTCCGCCGTGCCGTCGGTGGAGCCGGTATCGACCACCACCACCCGGTCGACCCACGGCCGCACGCTCGCGATGCAGCGCGCGATCGACCGCGCCTCGTCGCGGACGATCAGGGTAGCGGCCAATTGGGAAGATGAGGGCATGAAGGCTCCGGCGATATCGCCCCGTCATGCCGCATCATGGCTAACACCGCGTTAAGCACGACGCCCGGACGGTTGTCTTTGCGGCCCGCTTTCCGCAAAGCGTCCGCCATGCGGCCACAGCGAAGCGTCCACAAAATCGTCTTCATGGGAACCCCGGATTTCTCGGTGCCGGTGCTGCGCGCGCTGGTCGCGGCCGGCCACGACGTCGTGGCGTCATACAGCCAGCCGCCGCGCCGCGCAGGGAGGGGCAAGGCGCTGACCCCCGCGCCGGTCGCCAGGGCGGCGGATGAGCTCGGCATCCCGGTCCGCACGCCCGTCAGCCTGCGCGACGCCGAGGCGCAGGCCGAGTTCGCGGCGCTCGGCGCGGATATCGCCGTGGTCGTCGCCTATGGCCTGATCCTGCCGCGCGCGATCCTCGATGCGCCGCGCGACGGCTGCCTCAACATCCACGCCTCGCTGCTGCCGCGCTGGCGCGGGGCGGCGCCGATCCAGCGCGCGATCCTTGCGGGCGATGCAGAGACCGGCGTGTGCATCATGCAGATGGAGGCCGGGCTCGACACCGGCCCGGTGCGCCTCGAAGAACGCATGCCGATCGCCGACAAGACTGCAGGCGCGCTCACCGACGAACTGAGCGTAATGGGCGCGCGCCTGATCGTACAAGTACTCGCCGATCTCGACGCCTACCCGTCGAAGCCGCAGCCCAAGGACGGCGTCACCTACGCCGCCAAGATCGACAAGGCCGAGGCGCGCATCGACTGGTCGCAGGACGCAGCCCAGGTCGAGCGCCAGATCCGCGCCTTCAACCCCGTCCCCGGCGCGTTCTTCGAGATCGCGGGCGAGCGCGTGAAGGTGCTGGCCGCGAACATCGCCGAGACCCCCCGCCATCCCAGCGAAAGCTGGGATCTCTCGGCAGAACGCGCCCCCGCCATCGCCGGGGAGCAACGTCGGGAAAGCGGCACCGTCCTCGACGACCAGCTCACCATCGCCTGTCGGGAGGGCGCGATCCGCCCGACCTTGCTCCAGCGCGCCGGTCGCGGCGTCATGACGGCGGAGGAGCTGCTGCGCGGCTTCCCGATCGCACCCGGAACGCGGCTGTGACCGGCCATCGTCGCCCCGGCGCAGGCCGGGGCCGCCGCGTCATGTGGCAAGCCAGACGCCCCAAACCCGGCGGCCCCGGCCTCCGCCGGGGCGACGCGCAATGACCCGTTTCGCGCTGACGGTGGAATATGACGGCCGTCCCTTCATGGGCTGGCAGCGGCAGGCGCATGGGCCGAGCGTACAGGCCGCGATCGAGGCCGCCGCGCACGCCATCACCGGCGAGGCGGTCGCGGTCCACGCCGCCGGCCGCACCGATGCGGGCGTCCACGCGACCGGCATGCGCGCGCACCTCGACATCGAGCGCACGATCACGCCCTTCCGGCTGATGGAGGCGCTCAACGCCAAGCTGCGGCCCGCGCCCGTCGCGATCCTCGCCTGCGAGAGCGTCGCGGACGACTGGCATGCGCGCTTCTCCTGCCTCGCACGCCACTATGCCTACCGCATCGTCACCCGCCGCGCGCCGCTCACCTTCGAGACCGGCCTCGCCTGGCGCGTACCCACCCCGCTCGACGTGGACGCGATGGCGGAGGGCGCGGCGCGGCTCGTCGGCCGGCACGATTTCACCACCTTCCGTTCGGCGCATTGCCAGGCCGACAGCCCCTTGCGCACGCTCGACCGGCTCGAGGTGACGGCGCAGGGCGACCGCATCGTCGTCGGCGCATCGGCGCGCTCGTTCCTGCATCATCAGGTGCGCTCGATGGTCGGCTGCCTGTCGCTGGTCGGCCAGGGCAAATGGACGCCCGATGACGTGACGGCAGCACTCGAAGCCCGCGACCGCGCCGCGCTCGGCTTCAACGCTCCGCCCGACGGCCTCTACTTCCTGCGCGCGGATTATCCCTGACCAACGAAAACGCGCGCGACAGCGCGCTACGCTTTCTCTCTGCGGCCTCTGCGCCCCCTGCGCGAACCCAACCCTCTTCGCGCCTCCGCGCCTCCGCGTGACCCGATCTTCTACCGGCTCAACCGCGCCGCCAGCTCGACATGCGTAGACCAGCGGAATTGCCCGACCGGCTGCACCCAGTCGATCCGGTATCCACCCTGACACAAGATCTCGCAATCCCGCGCAAAACTGCTGGGATTGCAGGAAACATAGACGATCGCCGGCACCGAAGAAGCCGCCAGTTGCACCGCCTGCTCCCGCGCCCCGGCGCGCGGCGGATCGAGCACCACCGCCCCGAACCGATCGCATTCCGCTGCCATCAGCGGCCGCCGGAACAGGTCGCGGTGGTCGGCGAATACTGCTCGCCCCGCCATCGCAGCCCCCGCCTTCAACGCCAGGATCGCATCACGCGCCGCCTCGCCAGCGTAGACCTTGCCCGCCAGCGACAGCGCAAAGGTGCCGAGCCCCGCGAACAGATCCGCCACCACCCGCGCGTCGCCCACGCCCTCGCGCACCGCCGCGACCAGCGCCGCCTCGCCTTCGCGCGTCGCCTGCAGGAAAGCGGCAGGCGGCAGCGCGACCGGCACGCCGCCAAGCGTAATGGTGACAGGCTCCGGCTCCCAGCGCGTCTCCGGCCCCAGCCCGGAATCTATCGCCAGCCGCGCGACACCGTTCGCCTGCGCGAAGGCGGTGATCGCCTCGGCCGCAGCCAGCCCCTCCGCCTCGATCCCCTCGATCAGCAGGTCGATACCCTGATCCACCTCGGTCAGATGCAGCCGCGCGCGTCGCCCCTTCTTCATCCACCGCGCAAGGAACTTCCGCAAAGGCACGACAATCGCGAACAATTCCGACGTCAGGATGTGACATTCGATGAGATCGACGATGGCATGGCTCGCATTCTCGCTGAAGCCGATCCGCACCCGCCCGTCCTTCAGCTCGGCCTGCAGCGCGGCCCGCCTGCGGCTGCGCGGCGGCGAGAGCAAGGGTGGCCGGATCACCGCCTCCAGCTTCTGCGCGGCGAGCGCCCCCGCGATCCGGTCGGTCACGAACTGCGCATAGCTCTCGTCGTCGAGATGCTGGAGCTGGCACCCCCCGCACGCCGGGAAATGGCGGCACGGCGGCGTCTGGTGGTGCGGCCCCGGTATCACCTCACCCGCCGCGCCCAGCGTGTCCCCCGGCGCGGCGAAGGCGGCATGGCGGCCGTCCGCCGTCACCCCCTCCCCACGCGCCGCGACGCGGACGATCGTATCGCTCACAGCGAAGCCCTGACGGCCGACAGTTCGCGCGCCAGATCGTCGGCGATAAACGCCCCGCCCAGCCGCCGCGCGGCCTCGGCATGGAGCCAGACGGCGTCGCCGACCCAATATCGCGGCCCGCGACCCAAGGCATAGCCAGCCATCGCCGCCACCGCGCCCGCCAGCACGTCGCCCGTGCCCGCCGTCGACAGCCACGCGGAGCCGCCCGGCGCGACCGTCACATGCCCGCCAGGCTCGGCGATCACCGTATCCGGCCCTTTGAACACGATCGTCGCACCGCTTTTCGCCGCCGCCGCGCGCGCCGCCTCGATCTTGCTGCCCTCGGGCTTGCCGAACATCGCCGCAAATTCGCCCGCGTGCGGCGTCACGATCACCGGCTGGCCCCGATCGTGGAAGGTGCGCCCGTCAAGCAGGTGCAGCGCGTCGCCATCGATCACCAGCGCATGATCGCTCGCCAGCGCCGCATAGAGCTTCGCGCGCGCCGCCTCATCGCGCCCGAGCCCGGGCCCGACCAGCACGCAGCCGATCCGCTTCTCTTCCAGCGCCTCCGCCGACCATCCCCGCCGCACCAGCGCATGCGGCGCACCGGGCGGCGACTTCCCGCCGAGCAGCAGGACATAGCCCGCTCCGGCCCGCATCGTCGCCTCAGCGGCCAGCGCGGCGGCACCCGGCATCGCGCCGCTGATGATCGCCACCATGCCGCGCGTGTATTTGGTGTCGTCCACACCCGGCGTCTCGAAGCATCTCGGGCCAAGCACCATGTCGCCGCCGCGAGAAATATCGATGCCGAGATCGATGATACGCACCGTTCCGCAATGCCATGCCGAGTGCGCCAGCACATGCGCAGGCTTCACCGCGCCGAGCGCGAGCGTGATGTCATAGGCTCGCAACGGCGGGTTGAGCAGCGCGCCGTCATCGGTGCCAAGGCCACTCGGCAAATCGACCGCGATCGATAAGCGTGCCGCCCCCACGAGTTTCCCAAGGCGAAGGCCGATCGCCGCTTCGACTTCGCGCGATACGCCCGTCCCGAAGATGGCATCCACTAGTATCGGCGCGGGAGACACTTCCGAAAACGCCTCCACCGCCCCGCCCCAACCCTTCCGCGCCGCAATCGCAGCCTCGGTCTTCGGCTCTCCCGTCGCCGCCACGCGCACGGCCACGCCCGCCGCCTTCAGCACCCGCGCCGCCACATATCCGTCGCCGCCATTGTTGCCCGGCCCGCACAGGATCAGCACCGGCGATCCCGCCGCCAGCCGCCGCACCGCGTCCGCCACGCCCGCCCCGGCGCGCTCCATAAGGCTCTCGACCGTCGCGCCGCCGGCGATCGCCGCATCCTCCGCCGCGCGCATCTGCGCGGCGGTGAGGATCGGCTGGCCTTCGATGCGGATCATGGCTTGGCCGTCTGGCCCTTCACCGTCGCCGGCAGGCGGTATCGGTCGCCGCCCAGCGCGACCTCGATCTGGCCGTCGCCGATCACCGTGACGACCGCTTTCTCCGCCCCGTCCGCCGCCACCACGCCGCGCCCGTCCTTGGTGACGAGCAGGCGGTGGAACGCGCCGTCGGCGTGGCGCACGGTCAGCACCAGGCCCTGGTCGGTCTCTGCGCGGTCGACGGTGCAGGTGCGCGCGAAATCGCCCGATCCGGCCTTGGCGCAGACGATCCGCCCGTCCTCGTCGGCGGTCGCGCGCGCCTCGGCCTCGGCATTGGCCAGCGTCACGTTATCGGCCCTGGGCTGGCCACATGCCGCCAGCAGAAAGGCCAGCGCAACCGCGCTAGATATCCGCGTAGACATGCGTCTCCGCCTTCCCGCCGGGGTGCGTCACCGCGCCCTGATAGGCCGGGCCGACATTCTGCGCGTAGCGGTAGAGCGCGCCCGACTGGTAATCGTTGGTGCGCGGCCGCCACGCCGCCTTGCGCGCGGCCAGCACGTCCTCGGCAATGTCGAGATCGATCGTCCCGGCCTCGGCATCGATGCGGATCGTGTCGCCGTCCTCGACCAAGGCGATCGGCCCGCCGTCGGCTGCTTCCGGCCCGACATGGCCGATGCAGAAGCCGCGCGTCGCGCCCGAGAAGCGCCCGTCGGTGATCAGCGCGACCTTCTCGCCCATGCCCAGCCCATAGAGCGCGGCGGTGGTCGACAGCATCTCGCGCATGCCGGGGCCACCCTTCGGCCCTTCGTAGCGGATGATGACGACTTCGCCCTCGTTGATCGAACGCGCCTCGACGGCCGCGAAGCAATCCTCCTCGCAATCGAAGCAGCGCGCCGGGCCTTCGAACTGCAGGCGGTGCATCCCCGCGACCTTCACAATCGCGCCGTTCGGGGCGAGGCTGCCGCGCAGGCCCACCACGCCGCCGGTCGGGCTGATCGGCGCCTTCACGTCGTAGATCACCTTCTGGTCGGGGTTCCACGTCACCTGGTCGATGTTCTCGCCGAGCGTCTTGCCGGTGACGGTCAGGCAATTCCCGTCGAGGAAACCGCCCGCCAGCATCGTTTTCATCAGCATGTAGACGCCGCCCGCCTCGTACATATCCTTGGCGACGTACTTCCCACCGGGCTTGAGGTCAGCGATGTAAGGCGTTGACTTGAAAGCCTCCGCCACGTCGAACAGGTCGAAATCGATCCCCGCCTCATGCGCCATCGCCGGCAGATGCAGCGCGCCGTTGGTCGATCCCCCCGTCGCCGCCACGACCCGCGCCGCGTTGATGAAAGCCTCCCGCGTGCAGATGTCGCGCGGGCGGATGTTGTGCTCGATCAGCTCCATCACCTGATAGCCCGCCGCAACCGCGATCTGTTCGCGCGACGAATACGGTGCGGGCACCATGTTGCTGTTCGGCAAGGACAAACCGATCGCCTCGCCCACGCACGCCATCGTGTTCGCGGTGAACTGCCCGCCGCACGCGCCGTGGCCGGGGCATGCCACGCGCTCCATCGCATGCACTTCCTCGATCGGGCAGGTGCCCGCCGCGAAGCGCCCGACCACCTCGAACACGTCGACGACCGTGATGTCCTTGTCGTGGAAGCGCCCCGGCAGGATCGACCCGCCATAGACGAAGATCGACGGGATATTGAGCCGCAGCATCGCCATCATCATGCCCGGCAGCGACTTGTCGCACCCCGCGAAGCCGACCAGCGCGTCATAGCAATGCCCGCGCACGCTGAGCTCGACCGAGTCGGCGATCACCTCGCGGCTGACGAGCGAGGATTTCATCCCCTGATGCCCCATCGCGATGCCGTCGGTCACGGTGATCGTATTGAAGCGGCGCGGCATCCCGCCGTTCTGCTTCACGCCCTCGCGCGCGGCATCGGCCTGCGCGTCGAGCGTGGTGTTGCACGGCGCGCTGTCGTTGCCGGCCGAGGCGAGCGCGACGAACGGCCGCGCAATCTCCTCCTCGGTAAGGCCCATGGCGTAATAATAGCTGCGGTGCGGTGCGCGCTCCGGGCCGACCGACACGTGGCGGCTGGGGAGCTTCGATTTGTCGAAACGGTTGGTCATAATGCGCGCCCTATGTCGCGGGAGGGGGCTCCGGCGCAAGTCCGTTGCGTAACGCGGTGAGGATCGGCGCAATGATCGCCGCCCATTTCGCGACTCCGGCGGACGTGTCGATCAAATCGTTGCGCACCTCGATCGACAGGCTGGCGATCCCCCGCCCCTCGCCATGCCGGTCGAGCGTCGCGTTGAGCGTGCGGCCCGAATAGGGCTCGTTGTCGCCAACGATCACGCCCGCGTCGGCGAACAGCGCCAGCGCAGGCTCCGCCGCGCGGCGGTCCGTGTTGGAGAGGATGCCGATCTCCCACGGCCGCGGCGGCCCGCCCTGCTCCAGCGCGGGCGTGAAGCTGTGGATCGCGGCGATCAGCACCGGTTGCCCGGCTTCGATCGCCGCCTCGATCGCGGCATGATAGGGCGCGTGGAAGCGCGTCAGCCGGTCGGGAATGTCCGCCGCCACGTTGCCGGGAATCGCATGCCCGTCGCTCGCCAGCGGCACCAGCCCGGCCTGTTCCGGCGCGCGGTTGAGATCGATCACCAGCCGCGAGACAGTGCCGATCACCGCCGGCGCATCGAGCATCCCGGCCAGCGCCTCGGTCAGCGCCCCCGCCCCGATATCGAGCGCGATGTGCAGATCGAGCAGCCGCGCATCCACGCCGAGGTCGACCCCCTCTGGCACCGTGTTCGACGCATGGTCGCACAGCAGCAGGATGCCGCTCACACTATCACCCCCACCGTTCGTCCTGAGCGAAGTCGAAGGACGGGCCACAAGCGCTGCACCCCGGAACACGTGCTTCGACTTCGCTCAGCACGAACGGTTTCCAGGAAGTGCTGGACACGGAAAAGGGCGGCGAACCTCGGCCCGCCGCCCTTCCTGAAAGATGGCGCACGGAGGGACCGGGGACCACCTGCGGGCGAGCGGCTGAAAGCGGCGGACCCGTTCGCAGGTCGAACAGCACGTCCCGTGCCAACGGCGGAAATCCGTGCTTTCGCCACGGCGTTAACCGAAGTGCGTATCGTCATGGCACGGAAAACCGTCACGCGAGTCGCGTTTCGAGACACCACCAGTCCGGCGCGGCGGCGCGGATGGCGGCAACGGCGGCGGTGCGCGCCGCCTCCTCCTCGTACAAGGCGAAGCACGTCGCGCCCGATCCCGACATGCGCGCGATCAGCGGCCCGGTCGCCTGCAACCGCGCGACCACCGCACCGATCACCGGCGCGATCGACCGTGCGGGCGGCTCCAGATCGTTGCGCCCGGCGAGCGCACGCGCCAGCGTCGCCCCTTCCGCGATCGGCCCGCGATCGACCCCGTCCCACGCCCTGAACACCGGCCCCGTAGACACCGCCACCAGCGGATTGACGAGCAGCGCAGGCAGCGGCGGCAGATCGTCGAGCGGAACGAGTTGCTCCCCCCGCCCCGTCCCCAGCGCCGCGCGCCCGAGCAGGCACGCCGGCACGTCCGATCCCAGCGCATCGGCGACCGCGAACAGGCGCGGATCGTCCAAACCGACGCCATGCAGCCGCGCCAGCGCGCGCAGCGCCGCCGCCGCATCTGCCGATCCGCCGCCGATCCCCGAGGCGACCGGCAGGCGCTTGTCGAGCACCCACGCGCCCTCCGCCGCAACGCCGAACGCATCCGCGAACCCCCGCGCCGCGCGCAGGACGAGGTTGTCACCCTCCCCCGCCAGCGAGTCCGCGAACGGCCCGGTCACGGCGAAGCTCGCGGGGCCCGGCGCGAACGTCAGCACATCCCCGTCCGCGACGAACGCGAACAGCGTCTCCAGCTCATGATAGCCATCCGCCCGCCGCGCGCGGACGTGCAGCGCGAGGTTGATCTTCGCGGGGGCGGGTTCGGTGATCACCGTGCCGTACTTACCTTCTTCGTCACCCCGGACTTGTTCCGGGGTCCAACGCGCCGCGAAGGCTGACGTCGGCGGTTCCTGTAACGCCGCGGCGAAGCCGCAAGCCCGCCCCCGCGAAGGCGGGGGTCGGTCGGCGCCTGGAGCGCCGCTGGCCGGAGGCGCTGCGAGAGCCTCGTGGTAGCTGCGCTACGCCTCGGGCAGCGCGTCACATATTCGGATAGTTCGGCCCGCCGCCACCCTCCGGCACCACCCAGTTGATGTTCTGCGTCGGATCCTTGATGTCGCACGTCTTGCAGTGGACGCAATTCTGCGCGTTGATCACGAACTTCGGCATGCCCGTGTCCTCGCCGGTGATCTCGTAGACACCCGCGGGGCAATACCGCTGCGCCGGCTCGTCGAACATCGGCAGGTCGTACTCGACCGGAATGTTCGGATCCTTCAGCGTGAGGTGGACCGGCTGATCCTCCTCGTGATTGGTGTTCGACAGGAACACCGAGGAAAGCCGGTCGAAGCTCAGCACGCCGTCGGGCTTGGGATAGTCGATCGGCTTGACCTGGTCCTTGCGCCACAATGTCGTGTGGTTGGCATGGTGCTTCATCGTGAAGGGCATCTTCACGCCCCAGCTCTCCAGCCACATCGTCGCATTGCTCAGCCCCGCGCCGACCAGCTCGCCGAACTTCTCGACCAGCGGCACGACGTTGCGAACGACCGACAGCTCCTGCTTGACCCAGCTCGTCTCGAACGCCTCGGGATACGCCGTCAGCTCGTCATGCTCGCGGCCCGCCGTCACCGCCGCGAAGGCGGCCTCGGCGGCCATCATGCCGCTCTTCATCGCGGTATGCGTGCCCTTGATGCGCGGCACGTTGAGGAAGCCCGCGCTGTCGCCGATCAGCACGCCGCCCGGAAAGGTCAGCTTCGGGATCGACTGCAACCCGCCGTCGCTGATCGCGCGCGCGCCGTAGGAGATGCGCTTGCCGCCCTTCAGGATCGCCGCGATCTCGGGATGCGTCTTCCAGCGCTGCATCTCCTGGAACGGCGAGAGGTACGGATTGGTGTACGACAGCCACGTCACGAAGCCGAGCGCGACCTGCCCGCCCGCCTGATGATAGAGGAACCCGCCGCCGTTCGATCCGTGCGTCTGGTTGAGCGGCCAGCCCTGCGTGTGGATCACCCGGCCGGGCACATGCTGCCCGGCAGGAATGTCCCACAATTCCTTGATGCCGATGCCGTAGACCTGCGGCTGGCTGTCCTTCGCAAGATCGAAGGTGCGGATGATCTCCTTCGACAGATGCCCGCGCACGCCCTCGCTGAAGAAGGTGTATTTCGCGTGCAGCTCGAGCCCCGGCGTATAGTCCGGCTTGTGCGTGCCGTCGCGCGCCACGCCCATGTCGCCGGTCGCGACGCCCTTCACGGAGCCATCCTCGTTGAACAGGATCTCCGCCGCCGCGAAGCCCGGAAAGATCTCGACGCCCAGTTCCTCGGCCTGCGAGGCCAGCCAGCGGCACAGATTGCCGAGGCTGCCCGTGTACGTGCCCTTGTTGTGCATGAAGCCCGGCGTGATGAAGTGCGGGACGGCGATCTTGCCCTTCTTCGACAGCATCCAGTGCTGGTTGTCCGTCACCGGCACCTCGGCCAGCGGGCAGCCCTGCTCCTTCCACTCGGGCAGCAGTTCGTCGAGCGACCTGGGATCGATCACCGCGCCCGACAGGATATGCGCGCCCACTTCGGAGCCCTTTTCCAGCACGCACACCGACAGCTCGGCACCGGCCTCGTTCGCCAGTTGCTTCAGCCGGATCGCCGCGCTGAGGCCCGAGGGGCCCGCACCGACGATCACGACGTCATAAGGCATCGACTCCCGTTCGCTCATCTCAATCTCCATAAGGGGCGGGAAGGTCACACGCCGTCGCACCCCAGCAACGTCTTGTCCTTGCCCGCGTGCCAGCGAATTGACCGCGCCGTCAACATGCTAGTCTAAGGCGGGCATGGGGGCCGACCAGAATTTTGCGTGGGAAGCGACGGTCGCAAGCGCGCTCGAATGGTGGCGTGACGCCGGAATCGACACCCTCGCCGACGAAACCCCGCGCGACTGGTTCGCCGCGCCCGCCCCGCCGCCGCAGGCGAAACGGCCCGCCACGCAGTCGCCCGCCGCCGCGCCCGAGCCCGTCGCCGCGCCCCTGCCCGCCACGCTCGATGCGTTTCTTGCGTGGCGCGCCGGCCCCGATGCGCCGGAAGCGGGCTGGAACGGCCCGCGCTTCGCGCCGCAGGGCGATCCCGCATCAGATCTGATGATCCTCGTCGACATGCCCGACCGCGAGGACGAGCGCCTGCTCGACGGCGCCACCGGCCGCCTGTTCGATCGCATGCTCGCCGCGATCGGCCACAGCCGCGAGAGCGTCTACATCGCCCCGGTCTGCACCGCCCGCCCGCTCGCCGGCCGGATCGCGCCCGAAAGCGAGGATCGCCTCGCCGGGATCGCACGCCACCACGTCGCGCTCGCCGCGCCGAAGCGCGTGCTGCTGATGGGCAATGCGCCGAGCCGTGCGCTGCTGGCGGCGGACGTTGTGCGGGCGCGCGGATCTTTACGCCTCGTTAACCTTGATTTGGGCAATACGACTGTCGCCGTCGAGGCGGTGGCGAGCTTCCACCCCCGCCTCCTGTTGGAGCGGCCGGCTCAGAAGGCCGAGGCGTGGAAGGACTTGCAGATGGTCGTTGGGGGTTCGGGCTCGTGAAATATGTGATCGCCTGCGTGGCAGCACTCCTCCCGGTCGCCGCTACCGCCGCACCCGCCGCCCCGACGATTCCCGTCGGCACCGCCCCCGCGATCAATCCCCTCATCCCGTCGCAGCTCGATGCCGAACAGCGCGCCGGCTACGCCGCCGTCTTCGCCAGCATCCGCGCGCAGAAATGGCTCGACGCGCAGCTCCAGCTCGCCTCGATGAAGCCCGGCCCGCTGCACGCCATCGCCAAGGCCGAGCTCCTCACCGCCAAGGGCACGCCCAAGGCCGATCTCGATCCGCTGATGCAGCTCCTCGCCGAAGCGCCTGAGCTGCCGCAGGCGCAGCAGATCTACACGATGGCCTCGTCGCGCGGCGGCGTCGGCCTGCCGCCGCTCCCCGAAGCGCGCAAGCTCACCTGGATCGACGGCGCACCCGCGCGCATCCGCGCCAAGGCGATCAAGAGCGACATGGTCGCCGCCGAACTCGCCATCCGCATGCAGCCTTTCGTGAAGGCCGATGACGGCGTCTCCGCGCAGGCTTTGCTCGATTCGACCTTCGGCCTCTCCAGCGACGCGCTGACCGAATGGCAGCAGAAAGTTGCCTGGATGTATTTCCTCGCCGGCGACGACACCAACGCCCGCACGATGGGCGCGAAGGCCGCCACCGGCTACGGCGACTGGGCCGTGCAGGGCCATTGGGTGCAGGCGCTCGCCGCCTGGCGTCAGCGCGACTATGCCGCCGCCGGCGCGGAATTCGAGACCGTCGCCGCGCGCGCCGCCGATATCGATCTGCGCTCGGCAGCACTCTACTGGGCCTCGCGCGCCGATCTCGCCTCGGGCCGTCCCGACAAGATCGAGGGCCATCTCAAGACCGCCGCGCAATACCGCGAAACCTTCTACGGCCTGCTCGCGCGCCAGACGCTCGGCATCCGCGATCCGCTCGAACAGCATGCCAACGTCTCCGTCGCCGCCGACTGGCAGACGCTGTCGCGCCGCCCCAACATCCGCGTCGCCGCCGCCCTCGTCGAAATCGGCGAAAGCGACCTCGCCGACGAGGTGATCCGCCAGCAGGCGCGCATCGGCGATCCCGGCGAATACAGCGCGCTCGTCCGCCTCACCGGCGCGATGAACCTGCCCTCGACGCTCGTCTGGCTCTCGCACAACGGCCCCGTCGGCGCGCAGCCGCCGGTCGAGGCGCGCTTCCCCGCGCCGAACTGGACGCCCGACGGCGGCTGGCGCGTCGACAAGGCGCTGGTCTACGCTCACGCCCTCCAGGAATCGCGCTTCCGCACCACCATCGTCAGCAAGGCCGGCGCCTACGGCGTGATGCAGGTGATGCCCGCCGCCGCGATGGATATCGCCCGCAAGCAGGGCCGCAGCTTCGATCGCACCGCGCTCAGCAACCCCGGCACCAACATGGAAGTCGGCCAATCCTATCTCGAACAGCTCCGCGACCAGCCCTGCACCGGCGGCCTGCTGCCCAAGGTCATCGCCGCCTATAACGCCGGGCCGCTGCCGGTCAGCCTGTGGAACGCGCAGGCGCGCGACGGTGGCGATCCTTTGCTCTACATCGAATCGATCCCCTATTGGGAAACGCGCGGTTACGTCACGACCGTGCTGCGCAACTACTGGGTCTATGAGGGCCAGACCGGCAAGAAGGCATCGCCCAGCCGCGCCGCGCTCGCGCAGGGCCTCTGGCCGCGCTTCCCCGGCATGAAGGGCGAACCCGCCGTGCGCCTCACCTCCTCGGGGGCGAACCCGGTCGCGATCGCCAGTGCCCGCTGAGGGCGACGGCTTCCTGCCCGTCAGGATCGCCGTCCTCACCATCTCCGACACCCGCACCTTCGCCGACGACCGTTCGGGCGATCTCCTCGCCCAGCGCCTGACCGACGCCGGCCACCTCCTCGCCGACCGCGGGATCGTGCCCGACGATGCCGATCACATCGTCGCCCGCCTCCATGCGCTGATCGACGATCCCCAGGTCGATTGCATCATCACCACCGGCGGCACCGGCGTCACCGGCCGCGATGTTACGCCCGAGGCGATCGAGCGCGTCGCCGACAAGATGATCCCCGGCTTCGGCGAACTCTTCCGCTGGCTCAGCTTCCAGACGATCGGCACCTCGACGGTACAATCGCGCGCCTGCGCCTGCGTGACGCGCGGCACGTATATTTTCGCGCTGCCCGGCTCGACCGGCGCGGTGAAGGACGGCTGGGACGGCATCCTCGCCCAGCAACTCGACAGCCGCCACAAGCCCTGCAACTTCGTGGAACTGATGCCGCGCCTCATGGAGCGTTGAGACGCCGTCAGGGCGCGCTGTGCGCCTTCAGGCCGCTGCCGAAACGCGCGGTCAGGCGTGTCAGCATCTTGCGCGCCGCCACGTCGTAGGTCTGCGCCAGCCCCCACGCGGCGAGCGCCAGCACGACGATCAACGCGATGCCGATCGCCGGCGCGAACTGCTCGACACGCCCGCCGGTGAACTTCGCCATCACGCCCGTCACCAGCGCCAGTGCCGGCATGTGAATGGTGTAGAGCGGATAGGAGATCAGGCCCGGCACCGTATAGGCGCGGATATTGGCCTTCGGCTCGTTCGCCAGCGCGGCAATCACCAGCAGCGGGAACAGCGCGATCACGGCGAAGAGATCGAAGAACGGCCGCGCGCCCGCGCTGACGGATATGCTCAGCACGGCCACGCTCGCGATCAGGATCATCACCGGCGGCACGCGCCACGCCGGCAGACGCTTCAGCCGGTGCAGACGGCACAGCAACACGCCGAGGAAGAACGAGAAGCCCACGCGTGCGAAGCCGACGACGAAATCGTTCCAGTGCGCGCCGCCTTCCAGATTGCCGAACGCGAACGCCGACGCGACGAGGCCCAGCGCCGAAACCGCGATCAGCAGCTTGACGATCCGGTCGCTCAGCACCGGAAAGATCGCGGCGAACAGAAGGTTGCTCAACAATTCGTAGAACAGCGACCAGGCCGGCGGGTTGAGCACGAACAAAGTCAGGCTCTTGCCCGGAATCGGCGGCGACGGCAGCATCAGCAGCGCCGATGCCATCGCGGTGGAGAAGCCGCCGACCGTCCACACCAGATCCTTGCGCATCAGCAGCGCCGCCGCGATCGGCAGCGCGAAGATCGCGGTGCCGAGGATATACATCGGGTACAGCCGGATCACGCGCACCAACATGAACTTGCCCACGCCCATTCCGCTCGCGAATTTGCGTTCGTAGGAATAGGCGATAACGAAACCGCTCATCAGGAAGAACAGGTCGACCGCCAGATACGAGCTGCCCAGCATGACCGGCGCGACCAGCGGCGCGAAATGGAACATCGCCACGGCGATCGCCGCGACCCCGCGCAGCCCGTCGAGCGTGTAGAATTTGCGTTGACGTTCAGCCTCTTGGATCAGATCGCTCGTCACGTCGCTCTCCGCCCGCCATTCCGTCCGCAGCAACCTGCCACGCACGGAGCGAACGAACAACGCTTATTGCTGCGATGCAGCGCAGCGGCGGGCGGACCCTATCTGCATCGCGCGAATAGGCGTCAGTTCAGCAGCTTCAACACGCTCTGCTGGCTCTGGTTCGCCTGCGCCAGCATCGCCGTCGATGCCTGCGACAGGATCTGCGCCTTGGCGAGGCTGGTCGTCTCCGCTGCGAAATCGGCATCCTCGATCCGGCTGCGCGCGTCGGTCAGGTTGGTGGCGGTGGCGGTCATCGTGTTGATCGCCGACTGCAGCCGGTTCTGCGCCGCACCCAGCGTCGCGCGCACGCCCGAAATCTGCGCGACCGCATTGTCGTAGCGCGTCAGCATCGGCGGCGAGGTGCCGTCGCCGGGCCAGACGTTGCCGTTATTGACGTCGACCACGCCGGATATGGCGTTGTTGACCCAACTCGCCTCCAACAGATCGGGGATCGATACGCTGATCGTATCATTGGCGTTGGCGCCGCTCTGGATCGAAACGACGGTCGGCGCCACCGGGCTCATGTTGAGCTTGCCGAACAGCGTCTTGCCGTTGAAACTGGTGTTCTGGAGGATCGAATAGATTTGCTGGGACAGCGCGTCCTGTTCGGTGCCGATATTGGCGGTGTCTCCGCTGGCATAAGTGCCGTTGAGCTTCTGGATCTCCAGCTCGCGCATCCGCTGCAGCATGTTGGTCACTTCGCCCAGCGCGCCGTCGGCGGTCTGGACGAGGCTGATGCCGTCGTTCGAATTGCGGATGCCCTGGGCCATGCCGCGGATCTGCGAGGTCATCGTCGCGGAAATCGCGAGGCCGGCCGCGTCGTCCGCCGCCGAATTGATGCGTTTGCCCGTCGCGAGGCGGTTCTGCGCCGTCTGCATCATCGCGCTCGATGACGTCGTGGCGTTCGCGGCCCGCAGCGCGGCGATGTTCGTGCCGATAACCGTCATTGATCCTACCCCGTGTGCGCCCGCTCACCCCCCGTGAGCACTCCCGGCGTAACGGGGTGAACGACGATTAACCGGCAAGGTTTAGCCGGTTTTCCGGCAAGCGCTTGCCGCTTTCGGGATTATCCGCGCCCGATCAGGCGCTTGGCGATCGTGTCTGCCACGTCCGAAGCCGGTGCGCCGGTGCGCGCGCTCTCGTCCCACACCTCGGCCAGCCGCTCGGGGATCTTGGCGATCCGCGCCTCGACCTCGGCACGGCTGCCCTGCCCGAGATATTCGAGCGCGACGTTGATGATGCCGCCCGCGTTGATGACGTAATCCGGCGCGTAGAGGATGCCCCGGTCCCGCAACCGCGCACCGTCCTCACGGCGTGCAAGCTGGTTGTTCGCGCCGCCCGCGACGACCGTGGTCTTGAGCGCGCCGATCGACGCCTCGGTCAGGATCGCGCCGAGCGCATTGGGGCTGACGATATCGGCCTCGATGCCGAGGATCGCATCCGCCACCACCGTCTCCGCGCCCAATTCCGCCGCCAGCGCGGCGGCGCGCGCCGCGTCCACGTCCGCCAGCGTCAGCCGCGCGCCGTCCGCCGCCAGCAACCGCGCAAGGCCCCCGCCGACGCTGCCGACCCCCTGGATCGCGACATGCACACCCTTCATGTCGCCCGCGCCCAGCCCGCGCCGCGCCGCCGCCTTCACGCCGAGGTACACACCCATCGCCGTCGACGGCCCCGGATCGCCGCCCGCGCTGCCCGCCGCCACCGGCAGGCCGGAGACGTGGCGCGTCGTGCCCGCGATCGTCACCATATCGGCGTCGCTCATGCCGACGTCCTCCGCCGTCACGTAGCGCCCGCCGAGCGACTCGATCGCGCGGCCGAACGCCTGCAGCAGCTCCGGCGTCTTGATCCGGTCGGCAGGCGCCAGGATCACGCCCTTGCCGCCGCCCATCGGCAGCCCCGCCATCGCGTTCTTGAAGCTCATGCCGCGCGACAGCCGCAGCGCGTCGGTGATCGCCGCATCGCTGTCGGCATAGCGCCAGAAGCGCACGCCACCCGCCGCCGGCCCGAGGTGCGTGGAATGCACCGCGATGATCGCGCTCAGCCCCGATGCCGCATCGGTGAAGAGATGCACGCCCTCATGATCATCGAAATCGGGGAAGCCCCAGCTGTTCGGCACGGCTGATATCCTTGGGGGAAAATGGGGCGACCGACGGGACTTGAACCCGCAACATCCGGCATCACAAGCCGACGCTCTAACCAATTGAACTACGATCGCCGCAGAACGCGGGCCTCTAGCGGGAGGGAGGCCGATGCGTCAAGAATATCAGCGCACCAAAATCACAGCTTCCCCTCGATCGGCAGCGACCAGCCCCCCGGCCCCGACTGGAATCCCGCCAGCCGCAGCCGGTCCGCCGCCGCCGGATCGGTCGGCTGGACGGAAAGATCGGCACGGAAATGCCCGTCCTGCCACACGCGCACCGTCGCGCGTTCGGTCCCCGCCTGGCTGGCGAGCGGCAGCAGCAGCGCGCCGGCATCGCAGCGCGCCTCGCCCGACAGGCCCTGCCCCAGGCTGATCCCGGCAATGTCGCCCGACAGCGTCGCCTTCACCCGCCCGCTCGCCGTCCTGCAATTGCCCCCCTCGAAACGAAGATCGACCTCGGTCAGGTCGAGTGCGGAGATCGGCACCGGCGCGAAGATGTTCCCGGCAGGCAGCGTCGCCGTCATCTTGTCGATGCCGATCGCGTGGCGACTCGTCTCGATCGCGCCGTGCAGGCTGCGGCCCATGTCGCCCGCCTGCCCCGCCAGCCCGATGCGCGCGCGCCCGGTCAGCAGCGGCAGCGGCGACAGCGCGACGTCGAGATCGCCCAGCGCGATTCGCCCGACCTGCGCCTCGCGCACCGATCCGCACCATACGGCACCGCTCACTTCGCGCGCCGTCAGCCCCTGCTCGCCCACGCCGAGCGCGCCAAGCACGAGTCGCATCGGCAGCAGCACGATGAGTGCGACGACGAACACCGCGCCGAAGATCGTCAGCGGGCTCGCGCTCAGCCGGATCATCGCGCCGCCGCCTTCAGCGTCATGCGCACCGACACCGTCTTGTTGCCGTTGTCGCTCGCCGTGAGCTGGTCGACGAGGATGCCGCCCCCCTCCAGCCCGGCGATCCACGTCAGCAGCGCGGCGGGCTTGGCCGATGTGATGGCGATCGCCACGCCGCCGCCCGGCGCGGGCTCTACAGACGCCAGCTGGAACCCCGCCTCGCTCGCACGGTCGCGGATCACGGTGTCGAGCGGCCCGCTCAAACCCGGCACCTTCGCCTTGCCGAGCAGCTCGACCTGGCGGACGCGCGCCTTGGTCTCGCCGTAACGGATCACCGCATCGGCATGCCGCGCCCGCGCCGAGGACAGCGCATCGGTCAGCGGCAGGTACAGCAGCCACAGAATCGTCACCACGAAGAGCCCCGCCATCGCCACCAGCAATTGCTTCTCGCGCGGCGAACGCTCCTCGAACCAGCTCTTGAAGGTCTCGATCATGGCTGCTTCACCGTCAGCACCCCCGTCACGCGCGTGCCCGTCACCGCCAGCGCCGCGCCGGGATCGACCGACAGGCCCGCCGCGCGCAGCCGCTGCTGGAGATCGACGGCGGCGCCCTGCCCCTCGGTCGCGATGCCGATGCGCAAGCTGCCGTGCGGATCGAAGTCGAGGCTCGTCACCTCCGCCCCCGGCACCGCGCGCACGGCAGCGAACACCGTCGCGGCGGTGCGGCTGAACCCGAGCCCTGGCCCCCGCAGCCGCGCCAGCCGTTCGTCGAGCTGGCGGTCGGCATCGTTCACCGTCTCGCCCTTCGGCAACCCGGCGCGCGCGGCCAGATCGGCCTGTTGCTCCAGATCGGCGGCGGCGAAATTGTACCGCGCGATCTGCACCACCGCGATCGTCACCGTCACGCCCAGCACCGCCAGCGCCAGCCACGCCAGCCGCCGCACCAGCGCCCAGTCGATCGCGAACCGGCTCTTTCGCGCGAACGGCCCCTGCCGCAGATCGAGCACCGGCGACGTCACCGCCGCCACGATCGCCGCCTCCAGCGCCTCGCGCGGCAGCGCCGTCGGCGTGACACCTTCGGTGACGATCTCGGTCAGCCCCGCCTCATCGGCAAAGCCGCTCGCCGTCCCGCGCACGACCGTCTCGCCGCCGAGATCGGCCGAAACGAAACCCTGGTCGGGGCGCGGCAACAGCATCGGCGCGGGCAGCAACATCGCCGGATCGACATTGTTCTCTGCCAGCGCCGCCAGCCAGCCACGCATCTGCGCCAGCTCCACCACGCCGATCGGCCGCTCGCTCCCGTCCGCCTCGCGCCCGACCGCGACGTGCAGGTCGGCGATCGGCGAGGCGCTGGCATCGGCGGCGAGGATGCGCGCCGCCGTCACCGATTGCGCGGTCGAGCGATCGGGCAGCTCCGCCCAGTGCAACGTCACCGCATCGCCGGGCACCACCGCGACCGGCGGCGGCGCATCGCCCTCCGGCGCCGGCGGAAAACCCTCGCCGCGCGCCGTCACGGCGTCGCCCGCGATGCGCAGCCAGCGCCAGGACGCATCGGCGCCGGGCAGGAAAAGGACGAGAGTCTCGCTCATGTTGCCTCGCCCCATTGCCGCGAGACGAGCCGCGCGGGAAGCGCGGAAGCGTCGATCAGCCCATTTTGCTCCAGTTCGCCGTCTTTCAGCCGCACATCGACGCGCAGCGCGAACCATTTGCTCGTCACCGACGAATCGGTCGATGCGCTGCCGGTGTCGCCGATCCCGCCCAGCGCCGACGACGCCCAGAATTTCTCGACCGTATCGTATCCCAGCGCCGGCCGCCCGAGCAGCGCCCGCTGCATCGCCGCGACATTGGGTGCGCCCGGCGTCAGGATCGCCAGCAACGGCGCCTGTTCGGGCCGCAGGGTGTTGACGTTGACCTTCGATTGCAACGCCATCGGCAACGCGCAGATCCACGGCCGCAGCTTGGCGTAGAGTTCGGGCGTCACGCCCTTCACCGCGCGCAGTTCGCTGACGTCGGTCATCAGCATGTTGGGGGTGCGATACGGCACGGCGAGGCCGGCATAATCGCTGTCCTCCGCGCCGTTCGGCTGCACCTCGGTGTCGGTGTCGATCCAGTCGGCCGTCGCCGCCGCGATCGCTTCGGGGGATCGCGCGGGCGCGCCGATCACGCGGATCAGCTTGGCGAAACGCTCCATCGCTGCCGGATTGGCGGTATAGACGCCGTCGCCCGCCTTCAGCACCAGGCCGTTGAGATTGAAGCAATTCCCGCCGTCGACGATGCGCGCGGTGGCGATGCCGCCCGGCACCGGCAGCGCGAACGGCGTCCCGCTCCAGTCGCCCACCAACGAGACCCGGTCGGGGCTCTTGCGGAGCAGGTCGCTGACCTTGATCGTCGCCAGCGCCTCCGTCGCGATCGCCGCCGCGCGCGCCTGATCGAGCGCGATCGCATTGCCGCCGATCTTCGTCGCGATCCGCAATCGCTCCAGCGCCGTCGCCGCCAGCACCGCGATCACCGCGACCAGCAGCAGCACCGTGAGCAGCGCGGCCCCGCGTTCGGATGGCTTACCCGGCATCGACATGCTCGCCATAGCCCGATCCGACGAGGAACAGCGCGCGGAACGGCACGCCGTCACCGCGCACCACGCGCAGCTCGATCGCTTCGGGAAGCGGGATGCGCGCGGACCCCTCCCAATGGTCGCTCCACGCCCCGCCGACGCGGTAGCGCAGCGCCACCGCGCGCACGCCGCCCAGCATCGCGGTCGGCGCATCGGGCTGCGCGCCGTCGAGCATCGGATAGGACACGCGCTGGATCGCGCCATCCGCCAGCCGGTATTCGACCTTCTGCTCCCCCGGCCGCCGCGCGCCGTCGAGGTTGCTCCACCCGCCGCGCACCATCCGCAGCATCGGCGAGGAACCACCGTCCTTGCCGCCCGCGAACGCCGCGACCGGATCGCCGCGCGTATCGCGGCTGTTGCGGTTCACCGCCTGCGCGAGATCGGCCGCCAGCACCGACGTCAGCCGGTTCAGCGCGGACACATCGTCGAGCTTCGCCGCCGTCGCCGTCTGCGCCCGCACGCTGAACGACAGCAGCGCGACCCCGGCGGCGGCGAGCAGGCCGAAGATCATCAGCGAGATCATCACCTCGATCAGCGTGAAGCCGCCTTCTCGGCTCCCCTCCCTGGAAGGGAGGGGATTAAGGGAACGGTCGCCCCTCACAGGCCCGCCCGCACCATCGTCAGCCGCCCGGCCGGACGGCCTGCATCATCGATCACCGCGACGTCGATGCGCAGCACGCGCGGGTCGCCGGTCGGCGCGACGGTGCGCGTCCAGCGCCAGGCCTTGCCGCCATTCTCCTCGACGCCGTTCGCCGTGCCGGTGGCGGGCGGCTTGGCATCGGTCACCGCCTCGATCGCGACGTTGCGCGCGACCATCTGCCCGGTCAGCATCGCATCCAGCACCGACGCCCCGCGGATCGTCGCGCCCTCCAGCCGGATCAGCGCCAGCGCCGCCAGCGCGAACACGGCAAGCGCGACCATCATCTCGATCAGCGTGAAGCCGGTTTCGCGCTCGCGCGGAACCGCCCCGGCACCGGCCGGGGCCCATGAAAAGCGCCCTTCAGCCACCGACCACCACCGATCCGTCCGCCCCGATGCGCACGTCGCGCGCCTCGCCGTCGCGCGACAGGCGCAGGTCGATCGCGTGATCGGCGACGCCGGTCTCGTCGAAGACGACGCGCTCACGCCCCTCGATGCCGCCGATCGCCGCCTGCGTGCCGTCGCTCCATTTGGCCACCTCGAACGGCTTGTCGCTCACCGCCTGCCAGCGGCCACCGGCGCGCGCCTCGAAGCCGTATCCGGCCGGCGTCACCCACACGCTGACCGGGCGCGCCTGGACGATGGCAAGGTCGCGCGCCGCCTTCGTCCGCACAGCAAAACGCGCCGCGTCATCGCTGAGGCGGCCGCGCGGATCGGGCATGGCGAGCACCACCACGGCGGATGCGAGGCCGATGATCGTGATGACGACCATCAGCTCTACCAGCGTGAAGCCGCTCTCGCGGGGTCGCTTATTGCCAACTGCCGATATCGGCATCGACGCCCTCGCCGCCTTCCTTGCCGTCCGCGCCCAGCGTCCAGACGTCGACCTCGCCGTGCGTGCCGGGCGAGGCATAGAGATACGGGTGCTTCCACGGATCGAGCGGCAGTTTCTTGATATAGCCGCCCTTCTGGTATTTCGATGCGTCCACCCCCGGCGGTGCGCTGACGAGCGCGTTGAGTCCCTCCGACGTGGTCGGGTAGCTGCCGTTGGCGAGCTTGTAGAGCTCCAGCGCATTGTCGAGATTGGCGATGTCGGCCTTGGCGGCGGTGATCCGCCCCTTGTCGCCGAGCGGCAGCACATTGACCACGACGATCGTCGCCAGCAGGCCGAGGATGACGATCACGACCATCAGCTCGACAAGCGTGAAGCCGTGTTCGGCGGAACGCCTCAAAGGCGTGAAGCCTTCTTCCTCGCGACGTTTGAACTCAGATTTCATTGTTTTCCTCATCACTGGCCGGCCAGCGTATTGAGCTGCAGGATCGGGAGCAGGATCGATAGCACGATCGTCGCGACGATGCCGCCCATCAACACGATGATCAGCGGCTCCAGCAGCGACAGCGCGGTCGCGGTGAAGCGGTCGAACTCGCGTTCCAGATACTCCGCGGCGCGCGCCAGCATGTCGTCGAGCTGCCCCGCCGCCTCGCCCGATGCGACCAGATAGGTCAGCAGCGGCGGGAACACGCCCGCGCGCCGCATCGCCGCCGACAGGCTCCCGCCGCCGCGGATCGATTCGACGATCTCCTCGGTCGCCAGCCGCAGCCGCGCGTTGTGGATCGTGCCCGTCGTCAGCGTCAGCCCCTCCAGCAGCGGCAGGCGGCTCGCGACCATCGTCGCCAGCGTGCGCGCCATGCGCGCGGCGTGGAGATCGCGCAGCAGCCGCCCGATCAGCGGCAGGCGCAGCACCCAGCTATCGACTGCGAGCTTGATCGCGGGCCGCTTCATCGCCTGCCAGAAGCCGAAACCCGCCAGCGCGACGACGAGCAGCAGTGCCCACCAATAGCCGACCAGAAACGCCGACACCGCGATCACCGCGCGCGTCAGCCAGGGCAATTCCTGGCCCACGGTGTCGAACTGCTCCACCACTTGCGGCACGACGAACATCATAAGCGCAGTGACCACCGCCATCGCCACCACCGCCAGCACCGCCGGATAGGCGAGCGTGGTGATGATCTTGCCGTTGATCTCCGCCTGCCGCTCGAGCAGCGTCGAAAGCCGTTCGAGGATCGTCGGCAGCGCGCCCGATCGCTCGCCCGCCGACACCATCGCGCGATAGAGCGGGGGAAAACTCTTCGGCTCGCGCCCCATCGCATCCGCCAGCCGCCGCCCCTCGACCACGCCCGAATGCACCGATTGCACGATCGCGCGAACATGCTCCTGCTCGGTCTGGCGTGATATCGTACGTAATGATTCCTCCAACGGCGAAACCCGGTTCAGCGTCGCCAACTGGCGCGTGAACAGCGTGAGCTGCTTCGTCCCCATCCGCCGGCGACCGATGCGGAAGCCCGTGACGAGCGCCTTGCCGCGCGGCGGCGGCGGGGCACCGGGATCGACGCGTACGACATACAACCCGCGCCGGTCGAGCGACGCGCGCGCATCGTCCAGCGACGGTGCGGCGATATGCCCCCGCGCCTCCCGGCCCTTCGCGTCGATCACGAGGTAATCGAAGTCAGCCACGCAGCCGCTGTCCTACAGACTTCTGCGGCGCTATGATCGGCGCGCTCTTTCGCATCGTCATCACGTTCGTTCCCGCGAATCCAACGCAAGACCAGACACCGCCAGACCGCCCGATCAGTGTGACTGCAGTGTGACCTTCCGAACGCTCACGCATCGGTATCGACTGCCAGCGGCGCCTCGATATCGGCCATATCGCGCCGCGAGACGCGCACCGCTTCCTCAGGCGTCGTCAGCCCCTCGCGCACCAGTTGCCGCGCCGCCGCGCCGAGGTTCTGCGCGTGGAGGAAAGCATGGCGCGCGATCAGCGCCTCGTCGCCGCCGTCGTTGATCATGCGGCGGATCGTGTCGTCGATGCGGATCGCCTCGAACACGCCGATCCGGCCCTTGAAGCCGGTGCCGTTGCAATGCTCACAGCCGACCGGCTCGTACACCACCGTGCCCGAATCGAAGCCGAGCAATGCCGAGACCGAGCCATGCGCCTGCACCGGCTTGCGGCAGACTTCGCACAATTTGCGCACCAGCCGCTGCGCGATCACCGCACGCAACGTCGAGGCGAGCAGGAACGGCTCGACCTTCATGTCGCGCATCCGCGTGATCGCGCCGACCGCGTCGTTGGTGTGGACGGTCGACAGCACGAGATGCCCGGTGAGCGACGCCTGCACGGCGATCTCGGCGGTCTCGCGGTCGCGGATCTCGCCGACCATCACCACGTCCGGGTCCTGCCGCAGGATCGCGCGCAGGCCCGCTGCGAAGGTGAGGCCGACCTTGGGATTGACCTGCGTCTGGCCGACGCCCTCGATCGCATATTCGACCGGATCCTCGACCGTCAGGATGTTACGGCTGCCGTCGTTGAGCAGGCGCATCGCGGCGTAGAGCGTGGTCGTCTTGCCCGATCCGGTCGGCCCGGTGACGAGGATGATGCCGTTGGGCTCGGTGAGCGCGCCCTTGAGCATCGTGTTCATCGCGGGCGTCATGCCGAGCACGTCGAGCGTGATGCCGGCATTCTCCTTGTCGAGGATACGCAGCACTACGCGCTCGCCCGCGCGGCTGGGCAGCGTCGAGACGCGCACGTCGAGCAGCTTGCCGCCCAGCGTCAGGCCGATGCGGCCGTCCTGCGGGATGCGGCGCTCGGCGATATCGAGCCGCGCCATAACCTTGACGCGGCTGACCACCACGGGCGCCACGTGCGGCGGCATCCGCAGCGTCTCGCGCAGCACGCCGTCGATGCGCATGCGGACGACGAGGCCGGACTCATAAGGTTCGATGTGAATGTCAGACACGCCGTTGCGGGCGGCATCGGCGATGATGCCGTTTATGAGCCGGATCGCGGGCGCATCGTCGGCGGTGTCGAGCAGATCGTCGGCGGTCGGTAGATCGGTCGCGAGGATATCGAGCTCGTCGCCGAGGCCGATGCCGCCCGCCGCCATCGCCGCCGCCTGACCGTCCATCGCGTAGCGATCCGAGAGCAGGCGGTCGAAATCCCCGGCCGACACGATCTCCACCGCGAACGACCGCGCGAGATGGCGGCGCAGTTCGAGCAGCACCTTGGGATCGCTCCCCTCGCGCATCGCCACGCCGAGCCGCTCGCCCTGCACCTCGCCCAGCACCACGCCGAAGCGGCGGGCGAAGGCGTAGGGGATCGCGACCATCACGGACGGCAACGCCACGGGCTCCGGCAGCGCGGCGATGATATCTTCGCTCACGCTCGGCTCGCTCATTTGTCGCGCGCCCGCCGCGTCGGCTTGGTGCCGTTGCGCTGCACCGGCACGCCGACGCGCAGATCCTCGATATTACCAGGCACCGGCGCGCTCGGAACCGGCGGCGCGGCGCCCATGTAATCGCGCACCAGCTCGTCTATCGAAGGCTCGTCGACCGGATTCTGCTGACCCTGCTGGAGACGTAGATAGCCATAACGGCGCGAGGTCACGTCGCGCTGGTCCTCGGCGCTGCGCAGCACGGTCGGGCGGATGAAGATCATCAGATTGGTCTTGGTGCGCTGCTTCGCCTTGGAGCGGAAGAGCTGGCCGAGCGCCGGGATGTCGCCGAGCAGCGGCACCTTCTCGATCGTGCGGCGCTCGTCGTCCGACAGCAGCCCGCCGATGATCGCGATCTGGCCGTCATCGACCGTCATCGTCGTCTCGACCTCGCGCTTGTTGAGGATGAGGTCGCTGTTGTTGGACGAGACCGGACCGGCGATCGAGCTGACCTGCTGGTGCAGGATCAGCTTGATCGATCCGCTGGAATTGACCTGCGGCCGCACCTCGAGCTGGATGCCGACATTCTCGCGCTGCACCGTGCGGAAGGCATTGTCGAAATTCTGGCTGAGCGCCTGCCCGGTCGTGATCGGGATCTCCTGCCCGACGAGGATGCGCGCCTGCTGGTTGTCGAGCGTCGTTAGCGACGGCGCCTGCAGCAGATTGGACGTCGTGTCGGATTTCACCGCGTTGATGATCGCGCCGAACACCGCGTTGTCGCCGATCTTGGTCGCGCCGCCGCCGAAGCCGCCGGTCGTGCCGAGGATCGACTGCAACGCCGACTGCGCGAGCGTATCGCCGACCGCGCTGCCGGTGGTGGTGACGGTGGTGGTGCCATTGACGGTGGTGGTGGTCGTCGCCAGTTCGCGCGCGCCGATCGCGCCGGCGATTGTGAGCAGATTGGGCGCGGAATTGCTGTAGCTGGTGGCAAAGGCCGGCACGCCGCTGCCCGGCAGGCCACCCAACAGAAACTGCACGCCGAGCTTGCTGGCGGTCGCATCGGACACTTCGGCGATGATCGCCTCGACCAGCACCTGCTCTCGGCGCGTGTCGAGCTGGCGCACGACATCGGCGAGCTGGCGCTGCACCTCGGCGGGCGCGGCGATGACGATGGCGTTGGCCCCGGCGAAGCGGGTGACGACGGCGGCGGTCTTGCCGCCCTCGGCGGTGATCGCGACCTGGCTGGGGGCAGCGCCCGCGCTCTGCTGATTCTGCTGCGGCTGGACTACGTTTGTATTGGCCGCCCCTGCACCGAAGCCACCGTTCGACCCGCCGCTGCTCGCGCCACCGAAGTTCGATTGCGAAAGCTGCTGCGTCGGCACCGCGCTCGGCGCCTGTCCGACGAGCTGCTGGAGGACGGGCAGCAATTGCTCGGCATCGGCATTCTCGAGGAAGACGACCTTGATCTCGGTGCCGTTCTTGGCGCGCGCATCGAGATCTGCCGCCACGCCGGCAAGCCGCGCCACCGAGGCGGGATCGCCGCGCAGCGCGACCGAGTTGGAGCTCGTCACCGCCACCACGCTGACCGTCTGTCCGCCCGGCGCCGATCCGCTTTGCCCGACCAGCGCCTGCAACGCCGTCGCGATCTCGCGCGCGCCGGCGTTCTTGAGCGCGACGACGCGCGTCGCGGCGTTGTCGAGATCGATCCGGCGCAGCACCTCGCGCACGCGGCGCACGTTGTCGGCGAAATCGACGACGACCAGCGAATTGCCGGCGCGGTTGGCCGTCACCGACCCTTGCGGGCTCACCAAACCGCGCACGGTGTCAACGGCGGACGCGGCGTCGATCGAGCGCAGACGGACGATCTCGGTCACCAGGCTGTTGCGCGCGGCGCCGTTCGTGCCGACGCGGCTTGGTTGCGAGGCGGCATTGTCGCTCGGCTGGATGCGGAACGCGCCGCCCGCCGTCGGTATCGCGACCAGCCCGTTGGCGCGCAGCGTCGAGAGGAACACCTCGAAATATTCGGAACGCGACAGGGGGCGATCGGTGACGACCGTCACCTTGCCCTGCACGCGGGCGTCGATGATGAACGTCCGCCCCGTCACGCGCGCGGCATCGGCGATGAAGGCGCGGATATCGGCATCGCGCACGTTCATGCTCGTCTGCGCCAGGACGGGCCCGGCGGCGGTGACCGCCAGCAGGGAAGCGAGAATCAGTTTTTTCATGGACCTGCGATCGTGATGGCGAGCGGAACGGGCGCGCCGCCGCGTTCGACGGTTACCGAGAGTGTGCCGCCGTTGGCAAGCTGGGGACCGAGCGCATCGAGATCGGCGGCGCTCGACACCGGGCGGCCGTTGATGGCGGTGACGATGTCGCCTTCGCGGAAACCGGCCTGGCGGAACACCGCGCCCGCACCCTGCGGCCGCACGGCGAGCCCGCTCACCCGGCCGCCGTCGATGCGCGGGATGAAGCCGGTGTCGGCGCGCAATTGCGCGACGGTGACGCCGGTGCCGGGGGGCGCCATCGGCGGCGGCGCGACCGGAACGGCCTGCCCCTGCGGAGGCGGCGGCGGCGCGCTGCCCGCATCGCCCTGGACGATGAAGAGATCCTCGACCGCGCCGCCGCGATCGATGGTGATATGATCGAACGCCACCGCCTTCAGCGTCGCGCCCGGCACGATCTCCTGCCCGACGGCGATGCTTTTCTGTTCGCCGTCCGGCCCCGCGACGATGGCGCTGCCGCCACCCATCGCGCCATCGATGCGCGTGCCGAACAGGGTGAGTTGCAGCGGCGTGACCGTCGCAGGCTGGGCATCACCGCCCGACAGGCGGAAGAACGGATCGAAGCCACGCAGGATCTCGCTCGGTGCGCCCGGCACCGACACGCCGACAGGACGCCAATCGCCGAGCGGGCCGACCGGCGTTACTATCGCCCAGACGAGCCGCGCGCACTGGATGGCGAGCACCGCCAGCAGCAGCACCTCCAGCGCGGAATAGACGGTGACGCGCGGCAAGCGGCGAAGCAGCGACCGGGCGCGAGGATCAAGTACCAGCCGCATTCGAACTTCTACCCCCGCCCCGGCGGCCACCGCTAGGAACGAAGTGTTACAGTCGTAGGTCGCTTCTGTGAACCTCTCACGACTGCGCGTTGGCACTCTGGAAATCGAGCGCGGTTCGCGGCTAGATCGCGGCCATGTCCTCGAATGAATCTGCGACCTTCGGCTCCGGCGAACCGTCCGAGGCAATGATCCGCCATCTCGCCGCACAGCCCAAGGTGCAGCGCGTGCCCTCGCCAAAGGTGACGATGTTTTTGCGCTGTGCCTTTCTCGATGCGGAGGCCTGCGCCTCCTTGTGCGCGGCGATCGACCGCACGCGCCGGCCCTCGACCGTCTCCGACTACAACGGCGACGATGCCTATCGGACGAGCGAGACATGCGATCTCGACGCCGCCGATCCGACCGTCGCCGCGGTCGAGCAGCAGATCCTCGCGCTGACCGGGCTGGAGGCGCAATATGGCGAGCCGATGCAGGGCCAGCGCTATGCCGTCGGCCAGGAATTCAAGCAGCATACCGATTATTTCGAACCCGATGGCGCGGACTACGATCGCTATTGCAGCGTGGCGGGCAATCGCACCTGGACGGTGATGATCTACCTCAACGAACCCGTTGCGGGCGGAGCGACGCGTTTCAAGGTGATCGACAAGATCATCCAGCCCGAAACCGGCAAGCTGATCATGTGGAGCAACCGCCGTCTCGACGGTTCACTCAACCCCGCCTCGATCCATCACGGCATGAAGGTGCGCGAGGGCACCAAGTACATCGTGACCAAATGGTTTCGCGAGCACCCCTGGGGCTGGGCCTGACAATCCTCCAAACGAAACGAGGCGCCCGTGCTTTCGCACGGACGCCCCGATTTCCTGAGAGTCGTTTCCGATCAGAACTTGAACGACATCTCGGCACCGAAGGTGCGCGGCGCGTTGAAGTTGCCGTAGTCACCGAGGATGCCGGCGTTGTTGCCGATCACGGTGATGTTGGGCACGCCGGCGACCGAGGTGGTCTGCACGGCCGGCAGGCTGTTCGACGGGTCGCGGCGGAAGATGTACTGATAATCGAACATGTTGCGGACCCAGACGCTGAAGGTCACCTTCTGCTTGTCGCCCAGGCGGACGTCGGCGAGCGAGAGGCGGCCGTTGACGATGAACGATTCGTCGGCAAGCGTCGCGAACTGGTCGAAGGCCTGCGTGGCCTGCGCATAGTTGGCGTCGAGGTGGATCTTCGCCTGTGCGCCATTGTCGCCGAAGGGCAGCCCATAGTCGATCGAGCCGCTCGCCGCGTTACGCGGGGTGAACACGATGTAGAACTTTTGGTTCACCGTCGTCGACGTGCCGTTGCCGACGTCCGTGTAGGTCACCGGCACCGGAGGAATGTCGGTATAGGTGTAGACGTAGGATGCGTTGAGCGTCAGGCCCTCGATCGGCGCGAGCGTCAGGTCGGCCTCAACGCCGCGAATCTTGGTCGTGCCCGGCGCGTTGAAGGTGACGAGATTGTTGAAGTTACCCGTCGCGGTCGGCTGGATGGTGCTGAGATCGACCTGGCTGCCATCGCGGTCCATCATGTACGCCGCGATGTTGAAGCGCGCTTTGCGGTTCCAGAAATCGGTCTTGAAGCCGATTTCGTAGGACCGGACGTCCTCGGGGTTGAACGCGCGATAGTCGGACGTGCGCGAGCTGGCGCCGCCGGCGCGGTAGCCCGTCGCATACTTTGCGTAACCGTGGATGGTCGGGCTGAAGTCGTAGGCCACCGTAACCATCGGGTTGAAGCGGTTCCAGGTCTTGTTGAGCGGCGTGTAGCCCTGCAGCGCGAGCGTTGCCGCGCTGGCCGTGTCGTAGTTGATGTTGCGCGAGAAGTGCAGGACGCCGCGCTTCTCGTCATGCGTGTAACGGCCACCAAGGGTGACGTGGAGGCTGTTCTCGAAGAAGTTGCCGGTTACCTGACCGTAAACCGCATAGCTCTTCGACCAGACTTCGGAAGCGCGGTCGATCGAGCAGCCGTTGACAGCCTTGCCGACGAACAGCGGCGTGCTGGCGGTGCAGAAAGGAATGTCGACATAGTTGCCGGCGGTTGCAAAGCCGTTCGTGCCGACGGCGGTCGTCACGAAGCCTTTGGAGTTCGGCGTCGCTGCGTCGTCGCTGACATGCTCATTGAAGTAGAAGCCGCCGACGACATAATCGAAGTTTGCGATCGAGCCGACCGCCTGCAATTCCTGGCTGAACTGCGTCTGGCGCAGATCGGCGAGGCTGTAGCGGCTGAACTGGCACGGCGCGGCGGCGGTGCAGGCCGCAGTCGGCTGGAACACCGGCACGCGATGCAGGCCGCCCGCATTGTCCCACTGCTGCACATTCACGCCGCGCCACGCGGTGATCGAGCGCAGCTCGATCTCAGGGGCGATCTTCCACTTCAGCGTGTTGGTGAAGCCGTGCGTACGATCGACGCTGTCCTGCTGCGGCACGCCGATATCGGCGGTGTCCATGCGGCTCGTGCCGTTGACGACGACGCCGGGTGCCAGCGGGCGGATCGCGCCCTGCGTGCCGGTGAAGGCCGTGCCAGGCAGCACGCAGGCAGTGTTGCCGTTCGCAGGGCTGATCGCGATCGGCGCGGTATTGCTCCCGCCGCTGGCGCAGTTGTTCGGGTTATAGTTGAGCAGCTGGCTGTAGAGCGGCGTGTTCTGATCTTCCGCGACGTCATAGGCGAAATCGTTCGTCAGCCCCTCGAACGGCTGCCAGCGGACGGCGGCGCGCAGGCCGCGGCGGTGGTAATAGTTCCAGCCGGACTGATCGGGCATCGGGTTCTTGGTGGTCGCGTCCTGATGCTGGACCACACCATCGAGCTTCAGGCTGAAGCCCTTGTATTCCGGGAAATCGACGTGGGCGTCGAGCGTGTAGGCGCCGTAATTGCCGATGCCAGCGTTGAACCGGCCGCCGAATTCGCCGGTGGGTGCCTTGGAGACGAGGCTGAGCGCGCCGCCTTCGGTGTTGCGGCCGAACAGCGTGCCCTGCGGGCCCTTCAGGACTTCGATGCGCTCGATATCGAACAGGCCGGCGTTGAGGCCGTGCTGGCGGCCGAGATAGACACCATCGATGTAGATGCCGACGCCCTGCTCACGGGCGGGCTGGTTGGCGTCGAGCGGCACGATGCCGCGGATACCAACGGTCAGCGCCGACTGGCGCGCTTCGAACGTGGCGATACGAAGCGACGGCACGCCGCCATCGGCAAGATCGTACAGGCTCTGGACGTGGCGCTCCTTGAGCGTCTCCGCATTGACGACCGAGATCGAGATCGGCGTGCGCTGCAGGTTCGTCTCGCGCTTTTCGGCGGTGACGACGATGTCGGCGATACCGGTTTCCTCGGGCGCTTCGGCAGCAGGCGCAGGATCAGCCGCGGGCTGCGCAGCGGGAGCTGCAGTATTCGCAAATACCGGTGAAGAAATAAACCCAACTGCCGCAGTACCGGCAAGAAGAGCCATACGAATATTGCTATTAATGAACATTTTAGTCCCCTGCTTCACGATGTCCGTGCCTTGCAGGGGGGCCGCTACAGGCGGTCCATGTCAGCTTTGTTACAGAGACTGTAACCAGATTGTCGCAATTGACGTCATATAACTGTCATCATCTGGCAGACCTGGTTAACTGCAGCGGGACACCTTGAATTTACGGAGCGTTTGCGCCTCGAAACCCATTCCGGGTGCCGACGGGCTATGGTGCGGCGCAGCGGTTTTAGGCAGAGTGTGACATTCGCGCCACGCCAACGGCTCGCGATTTCAGTCGCGAAAGTGAGATGTGGACAAAGCTCGACCGCGACTCCGATGCCACTAGGCGATGGTGGGCGCGACAGGGATTGAACCTGTGACCCCACCCGTGTGAAGGGTGTGCTCTACCGCTGAGCTACGCGCCCATCGCCTGGTCCGTTCCGGGCCGCGATGCTTCGTCGGCTGATCGCCAACGTAATAGGGCGGCGTCGCCGCCGCCCCTTGTGACCGGGCTCTTAAGACAGCCGGTCGCCACTTGTCCAGCCCTTGCGAGCGGGGCGGACGTCTCGCTTTAGTTGACCGAGTCCTTCAGGCCCTTGCCGGCCTTGAACTTCGGCTGCGACGATGCCTTGATCGTCATCGGCTCGCCGGTGCGCGGGTTGCGGCCCGTCGATGCCTTGCGCTTGCTGACGGCGAACGTCCCGAAGCCGACCAGGCGCACTTCGTCGCCCTTCTTCAGCGCTGCCGAGATGGTATCGAACACCGCCTCTACCGCCTTGCTCGCATCGCCTTTGCCCAGCCCCGACGCGTCGGCGACGGACGCGATCAATTCCTGCTTGTTCATCCTTACGGAACCCCCGTTTACGAAAATACGCCCCGGCGCCCGGGCCGGGTCTCCTAGTAAGGCGGCTTGGCGAAGGGCTGTCAAAGCAAAATGCGACAGGGCGCTGCGGAAACGGCCAAAAAGCCGTTTACCTCAGCATCAGTGGTGTACTTCTCCGCCGATCGGCGCCACTCCGGCGGGCGGCTGCGCGGCAAGATCGTCCGCCTCGGTCCAGTCGATCGGCTCGATCGGACCGGTGAGCGCGAGTCGCAGCACTTCATCGACATGGCTGACCGGCACGATCTTGAGGCCCTCGCGGATGTTCGCGGGAATCTCGGCGAGATCCTTCTCATTCTCCTGCGGGATCAGCACGGTGGTGATGCCGCCGCGCAGCGCCGCGAGCAGCTTCTCCTTGAGGCCGCCGATCGGTAGCACACGGCCGCGCAACGTCACCTCGCCCGTCATCGCCACCTCGCGCCGCACCGGCACGCCGGTCAGCGTCGAGACTATCGACGTGACGATACCGATGCCAGCCGACGGACCATCCTTCGGCACCGCGCCCTCGGGCAGGTGGATGTGGATGTCCTTGCGCGCGAACACGCTCGGCTTGATGCCGTAGCTGGGCGAGCGCGCCTTGACGAAGCTGAACGCAGTCTCGATCGATTCCTTCATCACGTCGCCGAGCTTGCCGGTGACCTTGGCGGCGCCCTTGCCGGGCACGGTGACGCTCTCGATCGTCAGCAATTCGCCGCCGACTTCGGTCCAGGCGAGGCCCGTGACGGCACCGATCTGGTTCTCCTCCTCGCTGAGGCCGTGGCGGAATTTCTTCACGCCCGCGAAATCGGCGATGTTGTCGGGCGTGATGACGACCTGCGTATCCTTGCCCTCGAGGATGCGGCGCAGTGCCTTGCGTGCGAGCTTGGCGATCTCGCGCTCCAGCGTGCGGACGCCGGCCTCGCGCGTGTAATATTGGATCAGCGCGCGCAGGCCCTCGGTGGTGAGCGTGAACTCACCGTCCTTCAGCCCATGCGCCTCGACCTGCTTGGCGATCAGGTGACGCTCGGCGATCTCGACCTTCTCATCCTCGGTGTAACCCTCGAGCCGGATGATCTCCATGCGGTCGAGCAGCGGCTGCGGCAGGTTGAGCGTGTTGGCGGTGGTTACGAACATCACGTCCGAAAGATCGACGTCGATCTCCAGATAATGGTCGTTGAACTTGTTGTTCTGCTCCGGGTCGAGCACTTCGAGCAGCGCCGAGGCGGGATCACCGCGGAAATCCTGGCCGAGCTTGTCGATCTCGTCGAGCAGGAACAGCGGATTGCTGGTGCCGGCCTTCTTGAGGTTGGTCACGATCTTGCCCGGCAGCGAGCCGATATAGGTGCGCCTGTGGCCGCGAATCTCGGCCTCGTCGCGCACGCCGCCGAGCGACTGGCGGATGAACTCGCGCCCCGTCGCCTTGGCGATCGACTTGCCGAGGCTGGTCTTGCCGACGCCCGGCGGGCCGACGAGGCACAGGATTGGGCCCTTCAGCTTGTTGGTGCGCGCCTGCACGGCAAGATATTCGACGATCCGGTCCTTGACCTTCTCCAGCGCATAATGATCCTCGTCGAGGACCGCCTGCGCGGCGGAAATGTCCTTCTTGATCTTCGACTTCTTGCCCCACGGCAGGCCGAGCAGCACGTCGAGATAATTGCGCACGACGGTCGCCTCGGCGCTCATCGGTGCCATCGTCTTGAGCTTCTTGAGCTCGGCGGTCGCCTTGGTGCGCGCTTCCTTGGAGAGCTTGAGCGTCGCGATCTTCTGCGTCAGCTCGGCGATCTCGTCGCCCTCGCCCTCGTCGCCCTCGTTGCCGAGTTCGCGCTGGATCGCCTTCAACTGCTCGTTGAGGTAATATTCGCGCTGGGTCTTCTCCATCTGGCGCTTGACCCGCGACTTGATCTTCTTCTCGACCTGCAGGACGCCGAGTTCACCCTCCATGAAGGCGTAGACCATCTCCAGCCGCTTGCCGGCGTCGAGCTCGATCAGCAGCGACTGCTTGTCGGCGACCTTCACCGAGATGTTGGCGGCGACCGAGTCGGCGAGCCGGCCCGCTTCCTCGATCTCGCTGAGCTGCACGGCGGTCTCGGCGGGCAGCTTGCGGTTGAGCTTGGCGTAATTCTCGAACTGATCGACCACCGAGCGCATCAGCGCCGACATTTCGTGGCCGACCTTCTTGAGCTCTTCCTCGCCCTCCTCGCCTTCGAGCATCTCGACCTCGGCGGTGAGATGGCCGTCGGCGGGCGTCAGCGCGTTGAGCTTCGCGCGGCGCTTGCCCTCGACCAGCACGCGCACCGTGCCGTCGGGCAGCTTCAGCAGCTGCAGCACCGTCGCCGTCACGCCGATATCGTAGAGATCGTCGCGATCGGGATCGTCCTCTGCCGGATCGAGCTGGGCGACGAGGAAGATCTCCTTGTCCGCCGCCATCGCGGCCTCCAGAGCCGAGACAGACTTGTCGCGACCAACGAACAGCGGCACGATCATATGCGGAAAGACGACGATGTCACGCAGCGGAAGAACAGGGTAGGCTTGGGTCATGAACACTCCGGTGGGCGCGAACGACGCGCCCGATTGCCCTTATATGGTGCGGGTAACATTTCCATCAATTGCCGAAATCGGATTGTGATCGCGGCAAGATGAACGCGCGCTTGCTGCTGCTCCCGCTCGCCGCGCTGTCGCTGGGCGCGGCCGATCTTCCCAAGCCCGGCGAGCCGGCACTGACACCGCAGACCGCGGCATCGGGCGGTCCGGTCGATCCCGAACAGGCGAAGCTCGCCTTCGACGATGCCGATCTGGTGTTCGAGATCTTCCCGGAGCGGCAGGCGATCACCGGAGTCGCGACGCTGCGTTTCACGGCGAAGGCGCCGCTTGCGCGGCTGGTCGTCGATCTCGACCGCAACCTGCCCGTCGGCGGCATCGTGCTGAACGGCGAGCCGCTGTCCAAATCCGCGTGGAGCAATCCCGAGGGCAAGCTGGCGATCGCCCTGCCTCGCCCCGCCCGCACGGGCGACACCATCGTCGCGCGCATCACCTATGGCGGCACGCCGCACGTCGCGGTCGAGGCGCCGTGGGACGACGGCTTCGTCTGGGCCAAGACGCCGGACGGACGGCCCTGGGTCGCGACGACGGCGGAGGGCTATGGCTGCGACCTGTTCTGGCCCTGCCTCGATTTCCCGACCGGCAAGCCCGGCGCGGTCACGCTCCACATCACCGTGCCCAAGGGGCTGAAGGCCCCCGGCAACGGCAGGCTGCTCGGCGTCGATACGCTGGCGGACGGGCGCACGACCTGGAACTGGCGGATCAAGCGGCCCAACACTTACGGCATCGCGCTGACGGTCGGGCCGTATGAGGAGATTTCGGGCAGTTATCGCAGCCGCTACGGCAATACGGTCCCGATGTTCTATTGGTATCTCGCCGGGGAGGAGGCGCAGGCGAAGGCGCTTTTCGCCGAATTCGCGCCGACGCTCGATTTCTTCGAGAGCGAGATCGGTCCTTACCCCTTCGGCGACGAGAAGCTCGGCGTGGTCGAGACGCCGCACAAGGGCATGGAGCATCAGACGATCAACGCCTACGGCAATGGCTATGCCAAGGCGCCCGAGGGGTTCGACTGGCTGTTCCAGCACGAGTTGAGCCACGAATGGTTCGGCAACCAGATGACGGCGGCCAACTGGGACGACATGTGGCTGCACGAGGGCTATGCCACGTACATGCAGCCGCTCTACGGGCGCTGGCGCGACGGCGAGGCGCGCTATGCCGTGATGCTGGAGGGCGAGCGCAACCTGATCGGCAACGTCCGCCCGCTCACGTCAGGCATCGAGCGGACCGAGGAGGACGTCTATCGCCTCGATCGCGGCGGGCCGGGGCAGGATATCTACTACAAGGCGTCGTGGATGCTCCACACGCTGCGCTGGCTGATCGGCGACAGGGATTTCAAGGCGGTGACGCTGCTCGCCGTCTACGGCCGGCTCGATCCGAAGCCGGGCAATTTCACGCCGCGCTATGCCAGCAGCGCGGAATACGAGGCGATCGTGAAGCGCGTGACGGGCAAGGACTATGGCTGGTTCTTCGACGTCTATCTGCGCAAGGCCGCACTGCCCGAGCTGATCGAGCGGCGGGCGGGCAACATTCTGGCGCTCGAATGGGCGGTGCCGGGCGGCGGTGCCTTTGCGATGCCGGTAGACGTCCGCGTCGGCACGCGGACGGTGCGGCTGGCGATGGCGGACGGTTCCGGCAGCGTCGCGATCCCGACGGGCGCGCACGTGACGATCGACCCCTACGCGCGGGTATTGCGGCGATCGGCAGCGGTGGAGGCGTTTCAGGCGTGGCAGGCGGCGCAGCGCAAGGCGGCGAAGTGACGCAGGTGCGCCACATTCGCCGCTAGCGCGGAGTCAGGCCGCGCCTGCCCCCGACTTTTCCTTCTTGGCGTAGACGCGGACCGGTTCCTTGCGGCCTTCGATCACGTCCTTGTCGATCATCACCTCGTCGACGCCGTCCATGCCGGGCAGGTCGAACATCGTGTCGAGCAATATGCCCTCGAGGATCGAGCGGAGGCCGCGCGCGCCGGTCTTGCGCTCGATCGCGCGCTTGGCGACCTGCACGAGCGCATCGTCGGTGAAGCCGAGCTTAACCGTCTCCATGTCGAACAGCTTCTGATACTGTTTGACGAGAGCGTTCTTCGGCTCGGTGAGGATCGTCACCAGCGCCGGCACGTCGAGATCCTCGAGCGTGGCGATGACCGGGAGGCGGCCGACGAACTCGGGGATCAGGCCGAACTTGAGCAGATCCTCGGGCTCGACCGACTTGAGCGTCTCGCCGGTGCGGCGCTCCTCGGGCGAGGCCACATAGGCGCCGAAGCCGATCGACTTGCCCTGCAGGCGGTCGCCGATGATCTTTTCGAGGCCGCTGAACGCGCCGCCGCAGATGAACAGGATGTTGGTCGTGTCGACCTGCAGAAATTCCTGCTGCGGATGCTTGCGCCCGCCCTGCGGGGGGACCGACGCGGTCGTGCCCTCCATCAGCTTGAGCAAAGCCTGCTGCACGCCCTCACCCGACACGTCGCGCGTGATCGAGGGATTCTCGGCCTTGCGGCTGATCTTGTCGATCTCGTCGATATAGACGATGCCGCGCTGCGCCCGCTCGACATTGTAGTCGGAGGCCTGGAGCAGCTTGAGGATGATGTTCTCGACATCCTCGCCGACGTAGCCGGCCTCGGTCAGCGTCGTCGCATCGGCCATCGTGAAGGGCACGTCGAGGATGCGCGCCAGCGTCTGCGCGAGCAGCGTCTTGCCGCAGCCGGTCGGCCCGACGAGCAGGATGTTCGACTTCGCCAGCTCGACGTCGGCGCCCTTCTGGCCGTGGTTGAGGCGCTTGTAGTGGTTGTGAACGGCAACCGACAGTACGCGCTTGGCGCGCTTCTGACCGATCACGTAATCGTCGAGGACGTCGCAGATTTCCTGCGGTGTCGGCACGCCGCCGTCCTTCTTGCTGACGAGCGCGGACTTGGTCTCCTCACGAATGATGTCGTTGCAGAGCTCCACGCATTCGTCGCAGATGAACACGGTTGGACCCGCGATCAGCTTGCGCACCTCATGCTGCGACTTGCCGCAGAACGAGCAATATAGCGTGCTCTTGGAATCGCCGCCGCTGAGCTTCGTCATCAAAAATCATCCTTCGCGTCCATCCCGAACGCGTCTGTGCAAGAAGCCCATCGTAGACCGGGCGGCTTCATTCCTACAATCACCAAAATCGCGGAGCAGCGATGTCAGGTTTCACCCCTAACCCGCTGCTCCCCAATACATCGTTACGAGGAAGGCAGCGCCGGCGACGAACCCGAGTCGTCCGGCAGTGCCGGGCGCTTGTCGAACACTTCGTCGATCAGGCCGAACGCCTTCGCTTCTTCCGCTTCCAGGAAATTGTCGCGATCCATCGCCGCTTCAATCTTCTCGATCGGCTGGCCGGTGTACTGCGCGTAGAGTGCGTTCATCCGGTTCTTGATGCGCTGGATTTCCTTGGCCTGGATCTGGATGTCCGAGGCCATGCCCTGTGCGCCGCCCGAGGGCTGATGGATCATGATGCGCGCGTTGGTGAGCGCGACGCGCATCCCGGGTTCGCCGGCGGCGAGCAGGAAGCTGCCCATCGAGGCAGCCTGACCGATGCACACCGTGCCGACCCGCGGGCGGATATACTGCATCGTGTCATGGATCGCCATGCCCGCCGTAACGACGCCGCCCGGCGAGTTGATGTACATGAAGATGTCCTTCTTCGGATTTTCCGATTCGAGGAACAGCAACTGAGCGGTGATGACCGAGGCCATGTGATCCTCGACCCCGCCGGTCACGAAAATGATGCGCTCGCGAAGGAGGCGCGAATAGATGTCGAAGCTGCGCTCGCCGCGGTTCGACTGTTCGATAACGATGGGCACGAGCCCGCCGGTGATCGGATCGGTGCGGAAGCCGGGAGGCGCGAAATTGCCGGTCTCGAACGGATTGTGCATGGAGTTCTCTTGGTCCTTATGCCCTAGCGGAACCCTACATCGGCGCTGGCGAAAGCGAGTTCAAGCCCCGCCTTGATCGCCCCGACGGTCGATCCCCGGCGCGCGATGGGAAAGATAGGCCAGCCGCCGCACCTCGCGCCGACCGCGCACCACGGTATCGAGGATCAGCCCGGAGAACAGGCACAGCGCGGCTAGTATCATCAGCCCCGTCACCATCACCGCCGTCGGGAGGCGCGGGACGAGATGGGTGTGCCAATAGGTGATGACCAGCGGCACAGCGAGCCCGAGCCCGATCAGCGCCAGCAGCAGGCCAATGCCGCCGAAAAACAATATCGGCCGTTCGATCCGGTAAAGCTGGACGATCGTGCGCAGGATGCGGAAGCCGTCGCTGTACGTGCTGAGCTTCGATTCGGAGCCTTCGGGCCGTTCGAAATACGGCGTCTCCAGTTCCGCGACCGGCATGCGCAGTTCCAGCGCGTGGACGCTGATCTCGGTCTCGATCTCGAACCCCGCCGATAGCACCGGGAAGCTCTTCACGAAGCGGCGCGAGAATACGCGGTAGCCCGAGAGGATATCGGTGAAGCTGCGCCCGAACAGGCGCGCGAGCATGCCGGTGAGGAGCGCGTTGCCGAAGCGGTGGCCGCGCCGGTACGCGGCATCGGCCTGCGTCACGCGCGCGCCGACGATCATGTCGAGCTGTTCGTCGAGCAGGCGTTCGACCATCGCGGGGGCGGAAGCGGCGTCGTAGGTCGCATCGCCGTCGGCCATCACATAGACGTCGGCATCGACGTCGGCGAACATGCGGCGCACGACCGCGCCTTTGCCCTGGATCCGCTCGCTACGGACGGTCGCGCCCGCCGCACGCGCGGCGGCGACGGTGCCGTCCTTGCTGTTGTTGTCGTAGACGTAGATCGCCGCATCAGGCAGCGCGGCGCGAAACCCGGCGATCGTCGCACCGATCGCGGCCTCTTCGTTATAGCAGGGGAGCAGGACGGCTATTCTTGGTTCTGACAAAGTCCTCGCCCCATCCCCGTTCGGACTGAACCCGTCGAAGTCCTGTCCCTCTTAGACAAGAAGAACAGCCCTTCGACAAGCTCAGGGCGAATGGATTTAGGCCTCGGCCTTCTTCGCCGGGGCCTTCTTCGCCGCGGGCTTCTTGGCGGGCGCGGCCTCGGCGGTTTCCGCAGGCGCTTCCGCCTTGGCGGCGGGGGCCTTCTTGGTCGCGGCCTTCTTCACCGGCTCAGCGGCGACGGCCTCGGCGGGGGCAGGCTCTTCCGACGTGTCGACCTTGGCGGCGGCCTTCTTGGCAGGCGCCTTCTTGGCGGGCTCGGCAGCAGGCGCGTCCTTGGGCGAAGCGGCCTTGGCGGCGGGCTTCTTCGCGGCGGCCTTCTTCGCCTTGGGCTTGTGGTTGTCGTGGTCGTGGTGATGCGTGCCGGTCGAAAAGCCTTCTTCGCTCTCGATCGCCGCTTCCAGTTCCTCGCGCGTCACTTCGCGGTCGCTGATTTCAGCCTTTTCGAACAGCCAGTCGACGACCTTGTCCTCATAGAGCGGCGCGCGGAGCTGCGCGGCGGCCATCGGCTCGGACTGGACGTACTGGATGAAACGCTGGCGATCCTCGGGGCCGTATTGCTGCGCGGCCTGCGCGATCAGGCGGTTCATTTCCTGCGCGGAGACGTCGACGCCGTTCTTCTGGCCGATCTCCGAGAGGAGCAGGCCGAGGCGCACGCGACGCTCTGCGATGGCGCGGTAATCGTCGCGCTCGCCTTCCATTTCGGCGAGGGCGCCGGCGGGATCCTCCTCGTGCGTCGCTTCGTGCTGGAGCTGCTGCCAGATCTGGTCGAACTCGGCCTCGACCATCGTCGGCGGCACTTCGAAATCATGGCCCTCGGCAAGCTGATCGAGCAGCTTGCGCTTCATATAGGTGCGCGTGAGGCCGTTCAGCTCCTGCTCGATCTGGCCCTTGAGCAGACCCTTGAGCTGCTCCAGGCTCTCGAGGCCGAGCGAGGTCGCGAGGCTGTCGTCGATCTTGGTCTCGCCGGCGGTCTGCACCTTCTTGGCGGTGATCTCGAACGTGGCGGGCGCGCCGGCCAGATCCTTCGCCGGGTAATCCGCCGGGAAAGTGACGTTGAGCACGCGCTCCTCGCCGGTCTTCACGCCGACGAGCTGGTCCTCGAAGCCCGGGATCAGGCGGCCCGAGCCGATCTCGACGCCCATGTCGGTGCCGGTGCCGCCCTCGAAGGCGACGCCGTCCGCCGTCTTGCCGACGAAATCGACGGTGACGAGATCGCCCTGCTTCGCCTTGTACGTGTCCTTGGCGTCTTCCCAGTTCTTCTGCTGCTCGGCGAACTTCTGGAGCTGCGCGTCGATCGCGTCGTCGCCGGCGGGGACCGTCAGGCGTTCGAGCTTGAGGCCGTCGATGGCGGGCGTCGGCACGTCGGGCAGCACTTCGAGCGCGACCTGAACCGAGGCGTCCTTGCCGGGCTCATAGCCTTCGTCGAGGCTGACCGAGGGCTGGATCGCCGGACGCAGCTGCTTCTCGGCGATCAGCGACTGGATACCTTCCTGGATCGAGCTGTTGAGCGCATCCTGCGTCAGCGCCTCGCCATGCATTTTCCGCACGAGGTTGGCGGGAACCTTGCCGGGGCGAAAACCGGGCATCCGCACCTGCGGCGCGACGCGCTTCAGCTCGGCATCGACCTTCTTGTCGATATCCTTTGCGGTGATGGTCAGGGTGTAGGCGCGCTTCAGCCCCTCGTTCAACGTCTCGACAGTCTGCATCTCAGGTTCTCGTGCCTTTTCAGGGGAATCGGGATCGCGGCATCCCTTGCCACGGGCGGTGACTGGTGCGGGCGAAGGGACTCGAACCCCCACATCTTGCGATGGCAGGACCTAAACCTGCTGCGTCTACCAGTTCCGCCACGCCCGCATGGGACACCGCCGGTGTGGGGGGCGTCTATAGCAATGATCGGGGCGGAGGCAACCTTGCTTCCTGTCCCTGCGTTGATGGGGCGAAGAGGAGAGCCAAAATGGCGACCACGCCCCCGACAGAACTGCCCCCGCAACCGAGCACCCCCGCCCAGCCGGATTCGCCCCCGCCCGAGGTGAGTCCGCCGACGCCTGACGTCGACATCCCCGCGCCGCAGCCCGGCGACAGCCCCGGCGGTGCCCCCGCCTCGCCCACCGACCTGGGAGATTTCGCATGATCGATGGCAAGGACGAGCGCAGTGATCTCCAGCGTCTGGTCGAGGAGCGCAAGGACGCGGTCGAGCGCGGCGAAGGTGGGCCGGAACCCGATCCACTGGCGCGGCCCGGCGATGCCGATGGCGTCGGCGGGACTGGCGGCGTGACGAAGAACCAGGATTCGGACGCGCAATAGCGTCTAGGGCTTCACCCGCCGTGCCGTCAGCACCTTTACCGCCGCGGCCGGCATTTCGCCCTTGAATGCGCCGCGTTGGGTCAGCGTTGGGGAGACGGGCTGGTCCATGATGTGAATGATCACGTCCATCCCTTCGACGACATGGCCGAAGGCGGCATATCCGAGGCCATCGGCCGGTACGCCGGGTGCGGCGTCGAGCGAGCGGGTCTGGTCTCCGACGCTGACCGTGAATTCGCCGCGCCCGCTGCCTGGCTCCAGCCGGGCGAGCGAGATCGTGCCTTCGGTGTGGTGGAGGCCGGTCTCGGTGGTCGGCTCGTGCTTGATCGGAGGCAGGTTGCGCTTGGGGTCGCCCGCCACGCCGAACTGCACGAAGCCATAGCGATCGGCGACCTTCACCGTACGATAGAATTCGACGCCGTCGAGCTTCTTCTGGTCAACGTATTTCAGGAAATTGGCGGCCGAGATCGGTGCCTTGACGCTCTCCACCTCGATGACGACGCGCCCTGCACTGGTGTCGAGCGCGACGCGCGGGAGGGCAACAGCGGGCGTCGGCGATGCGACCGACGCGGGAGCCTGGGCGACGACGGGCGACGCGACCGCGACGAGCAGCGCCGCGAGCAAGCCGCCGCGCATCACGCCAGCGCCTTCTTCAGCAGTTCGTTGACGACCTGCGGGTTGGCCTTGCCCTGCATCGCCTTCATCGTCTGGCCGACGAAGAAGCCGAACAAAGCCTCCTTGCCGCCCTTGTACTGCTCGACCTTGTCGGCATTGGCGGCGAGGATGCCGGCGATGACGCCCTCGATCGCGCCGGTGTCGCTGGTCTGCTTGAGGCCGCGCTCGTCGACGATCTTCGCGGCGCCGTCACCGGTTTCTAGCATGATCTCGAACACCTGCTTGGCTAGGCTGCCCGATAGCGTGCCGTCGGCGACGAGGCCGAGCAACTCGGCGGCCTGCCCTGGCGACACCGGCGAGGTGGCGATATCCTTGCCGGTGCGGTTGAGCGCGCCGAACAGTTCCGACGTCGTCCAGTTCGCCGCCGCGACCGGCTTCGCGCCCGCCTCCAGCAACGTATCGAACCACAGCGCCGAGTCGACGTCGGCGGTCAGCACCGCCGCCTGATAGGGCGTGATCCCCGCCGCCTCGTACCGCGCGCGCTTGGCGTCGGGCAGTTCGGGCAGGCTCGCGCGGCATTCCTCCAGGAAAGCATCGTCGAGTTCCAGCGGCAGCAGATCGGGATCGGGGAAGTAGCGGTAATCGTGCGCGTCTTCCTTGGAGCGCATCGAGCGCGTCTCCCCCCGGTCGGGATCGTAGAGGCGGGTTTCCTGCACGATGCGCCCGCCGGCTTCGATCACCGCGACCTGGCGCTTGGCCTCCTGCTCGACGACCTGCATCACGAAGCGGACCGAGTTGACGTTCTTGGTCTCGGTGCGGGTGCCGAATTCGTCGCCGGGCTTGCGCACCGAAACGTTGACGTCGGCGCGCATCGACCCCTGATCCATGTTGCCGTCGCACGAGCCGACGTAGCGCAGGATCGAGCGCAGCTTGGCGAGATAGGCGCCCGCCTCCTGCGGGGAGCGCATGTCGGGCTTCGACACGATCTCCATCAGCGCGACGCCCGAGCGGTTGAGATCGACGTAGCTGCGCGTCGGATGCTGATCGTGCATCAGCTTACCGGCGTCCTGCTCGACATGGATGCGCTCGACGCCGATGCGCTTGCCCGACGCATCGGGGTTCTTCTCGTCGAGGCTGATGTCGATCGCGCCCTCACCCACGATCGGGTGATAGAGCTGGCTGATCTGATAGCCCTGCGGAAGATCGGCGTAGAAATAGTTCTTGCGGTCGAACCGCGACCATTTGTTGATCTGCGCGTCGATCGCCATGCCGGTGCGAACCGCCTGACGGATGCACTCGCGGTTCGGGACCGGGAGCATGCCGGGCATGGCGGCGTCGACCAGCGACACCTGCGTGTTGGGCTCCGCCCCGAAGGCGGTGGCGGCACCCGAAAACAATTTGGCGTTGGAGGTCACCTGCGCGTGGACTTCGAGGCCGACCACGACCTCCCACTCGCCGGTTTCGCCTGTAATGCGGTAGGGTGCCGTTGCGTCAGCCATAACCTAAAATCCGTTCGGGCTGAGCTTGTCGAAGCCCTGCCCTTCTTGGCCAGAAGTAAAGTACAGCCCTTCGACAAGCTCAGGGCGAACGGTGTTGAGGGCTTCTACCACCAAGCCTCGGGTCGCGCGACAAATCCCGCCCGCTGCTCGATCGCGAGGCCCGCGTTCAGCACGCCCTGTTCGTCGAGCGGGCGGCCGATGATCTGCAGGCCGAGCGGCAGGCCCTGTGCATCGAGGCCGCCGGGGACGCTCATTGCTGGAAGGCCGGCCAGCGACGCGGGCACGGTGAAGACGTCGTTCAGATACATCGCGATCGGATCGGCCTGCTTCTCGCCCAGCGCGAACGCCGCCGAGGGGGCGGTCGGGGTCAGCAGCAGGTCGCATTTCTCGAACGCCTGTTCGAAATCGCGGGCGATCAGCGTGCGGACCTTCGACGCCTGCGTGAAATAGGCGTCGTAGAAGCCCGCCGACAGCACATAGGTGCCGATCATGATGCGGCGCTTCACCTCTGACCCGAAACCCGCCGCGCGGGTGGCGGCGTACATGTCCTGCAGGTTCGCGCCTTCGGGCAGATCGCGCAGGCCGTAGCGCACGCCGTCGTAGCGCGCGAGGTTGGACGATGCCTCCGCCGGGGCGATGATGTAATAGGCCGGCAGCGCGTATTTGGTGTGCGGCAGCGAGACCTCGATGATCTCCGCGCCCGCGTCCCTCGCCCACTGGATGCCTTGCTGCCACAGTGCCTCGATCTCGGGCGGCATATTGTCGACGCGGTATTGCTTCGGGATGCCGATCGTCTTGCCCTTGAGGTCCGCCGACAGCCCCGCTTCCCACTGCGGCACCGGCAGATCGAGCGAGGTCGCGTCCTTCGGGTCGAATCCGGTCATCGCCTCGAGCATGATCGCGCAGTCGCGAACGTCGCGCGCCATCGGCCCGGCCTGATCGAGCGAGGAGGAGAACGCCACGACACCCCAGCGCGAGCAGCGGCCGTATGTCGGCTTGATGCCCGAAATGCCGGTGAAGGCGGCGGGCTGGCGGATCGATCCGCCGGTGTCGGTGCCCGTCGCCGCCGGGCACAGCCGCGCCGAGATCGCCGCCGACGATCCGCCCGACGATCCGCCGGGCGCGAGCGCCGCGTTGCCGCCGTCGTTGCGCCGCCACGGCGAGATGACGTTGCCGAATGCCGAGGTCTCGTTGGACGAGCCCATCGCGAACTGGTCCATGTTGAGCTTGCCGAGCATCCCCGCGCCCGCCGCGAACAACTTGCCCGATACGGTGGATTCGTACGTCGGCGAGAAGCCTTCGAGGATCAGGCTGGCGGCGGTGGCCGGCACGTCCTTCGTGCAGAAGAGATCCTTCATGCCGATCGGCACGCCGGCGAGCGGCTTGAGCGTCTCGCCCGCGGCCTTGGCGGCATCTGCTGCGTCGGCGGCGGCGATGGCGTGGTCGGGGGTCTCGACCAGAAAGGCGTTGAGCACCTTCGCCGACTGCACCTTGGCGATGAAGGCGTTTGCGACTTCGCGCGCGGAGAAAGCACCCTCGCGCACGCCGTCGCGGATGGCGGCGACGCCGAGATCGGTGAGGTCGGTCATGCCAGAATTCCGTTCGGGCTGAGCTTGTCGAAGCCCTGCCCTTCTTTTGCGACGGCGGAGAAGAAGTACAGCCCTTCGACAAGCTCAGGGCGAACGGAGGTGGTGATCGTCATCATTCGATCACCTTCGGCACGGTGAAGAACCCGTGTTCGGCCTGCGGGGCGTTCGCCAGCACCAGATCGCGGACGTTGCCGTCGGTGACGACATCCTCGCGCAAGCGCAGGTGATTGGGGATCACCGCCGTCATCGGCGCGACGTCCTTCGTATCGACCTCGCCGAGCTGTTCGATCCAGCCCATGATATTGTCGAGCTCGGGCGCGAGCTTCGCGGCATCTTCGTCGGAGATCGCGATGCGCGCGAGGCTCGCGATCTTCTTCACGGTGGCGGTGTCTACTGGCATCAGGCGCGGCTAGCATCGCCCACGTCGGTCATCAACCTTTCACCGATTGCACCGGGCGCATTCCTGCGCCAACCAGCACACACTTGCGCGCGGCGGTGGTTTTGCTGCACTGCACAATGGAAGTCCTTCGCCGATGGCACGAAAGTTCCTCTATGTCTTTGCGTTCCTCATCGTGATTGCCGCCGGCGTGGGCATCGCCTTCAACTTCTTCGGTACGCAGATCATGCGGATGGCGATGGTGCCCGGCGGCAGCGTCGAGGCGCTGTCGCCGCCGCCGGACTATGCGGATGCGAAGATGTGGCTCGCGCGGCCCGACATCGCGCGCAACCCCGCACGCTGGACGCCGCCGGGCTACAAGCAGGGAGCGAAGCCCGAGGCGGCGGTGTTCTTCGTCCATCCGACATCGTATCTCGTGCGTGCGCGCTGGAACGCGCCGCTCGACGACATGGATGCGAACACCAAGGCGGCGATCTTCCTGAAAGGCCAGGCAAGCGCGTTCAACGACTCCGGCGAGATCTGGGCGCCGCGCTATCGCCAGGCGGCGTTCGGCGCGTTCCTGACGACGCAGGCGAACGCGCAGAAGGCGCTCGATTTCGCCTATCGCGACGTGCTGGCGGCGTTCGAAGAGTTCCTGAAGCAGGCGGGCGACCGGCCGATCATCCTCGCCGGGCACAGCCAGGGGGCGCTGCACCTGACGCGACTGCTGCACGAACGGATCGCGGGGACGCCGCTCAGCAAGCGGATCGTCGCGGCCTATATCGTCGGCTGGCCGGTCTCGCGCAGCACCGACCTGCCGCTGATGGGGCTGCCCGAGTGCGCGCACGCTGATCAGGCCGGGTGCATCCTGTCGTGGCAGAGCTTCGCCGAGCCTGCCGATCCCTCGCTGATCTTCGACACGTTCGACGGCACGAAGGGCTTCACCGGCGCGTCGCGCAAGGGCACGCCGATGATCTGCACCAACCCGATCACCGGCACGCCCGGCACCACCGCACCGGCCAGCGCCAATCTCGGTACGCTTTATCCCAGCCGCGACCTGACCGCCGCCGATATCAAGCCCGGTCGCGTGGGCGCGGCCTGCGTGGGACGCGGACTGCTGATGATCGGCGCGCCGCCGTCGCTCGGCGGGTTCGTGCTGCCGGGCAACAATTACCACGTATACGACTACAGCCTGTTCTGGGCGAACGTCCGCGCCGACATCGCGCGGCGGCTCAAGGCTTTCCAGTCCCTGCCCCGCTAGGATGATTACCACCGACCGCACGACTTTCCGCGAGGCGCTGCCCGGCGCCGGGCGACTGCTGGGGATCGATCTCGGCACCAAGACGATCGGCACGGCGCTGTGCGACGCGGGCTGGTCGTTCGCCTCGCCCGCCTTGCTCATCAAGCGGAGCAAGTTCACCGCCGACAAGGCCGCGCTGGTCGCGCTGATCGCGCAGCAGCAGGTGAAAGGGATCGTCATCGGCCTGCCGATCAACCTCGACGGCAGCGAAAGCCCGCGCTCGCAGAGCACGCGCGCCTTCGCCCGCAACATGGAGGATGTCGCCCTCCCCATCCTGCTGTGGGACGAGCGCTGGTCTACGCAGGCGGTCGAGCGGCAGATGATCGCCGAGGACATCAGCCGCGCGAAGCGCGCCGAGCGTGTCGACAAGCTGGCAGCGAGCTACATCCTGCAGGGCGCGATCGATGCGCTGGTGGCCGTTTAATCGTCCGACTACGACCAATGTCTAACGCTGCGTGTTAGTACCGATGCGTACCTAAAGTACCGGTTAACCATTGCCGCCTAGGCCGTGGCAATGACATTCGCGCGGGCGCTCGTATTCGGACAGACAGGCGGGATCGTCCTCGCGCTGGGTGCGCTCGCGTTCCAGCCGCCCGCGCATGGCCGCATGATGCTGATACCGATGACCGCCCACGCCGCCGCGACGCTCGTGCCGCGCGCGACCGGCAACGGCGCGGCGCTGATCGCACGCGGTCCCGCCGGGTCGCTGATCGTGTCGGGCGACCGCAATCGCCTGCAGGCCGCGAATATCCTGATCCTTGCTGCACCCCCTGCAGGATGCGCCGCATGAGCGACGCTGTGGAACTCGATCGCCTGCGCCAGCGCGGCATGCAGATCCTCGCGATCGCCGGCTGGGCGAGCACGTTGGTTTGCCTGCTCATCGATATCACGCTCGACGGCACGCTCACGCCGGTCGCACTCGCTATTTCGGTGACCTTCAACATCGCGCCGAGTGTGATGGTCCTGCGCGGCCGCCACGACGAATCCGCGCGGCTGCTCATCGGCACGCTTGCCGCCGTCCAGCCCGCCGTCGCGGTGTCGCTGCTCGCCGGGCATCCGTGGCAGATGGACGGGCATATGTACTTCTTCGTCGGGCTCGCCGCGCTGACGGTGCTGTGCGACTGGAAGCCGCTCGCGCTCGCCACGGTGCTGATCGCGGTACATCATTTCGCATTCGAGCTGCTGATGCCGGCCTTGGTGTTCCCCGGCAACGGCAATATCGGCCGCGTTCTGATCCATGCCGCCGCGGTCCTCCTGCAATTCGCGGTGCTGAGCTATCTGACGGTGAAGCTGCGGCAATTGCTCGTCCGCCAGGCCGATGCGACGCGCGAGAGCGAGCGGCTCGCCACCGACGCCATCGCCCGCAGCCGCGAAACCGAGGCCGCGCTCGCCGCCGCCCGCGCCGCCGAGGGTCGCGAATCGGCGGAGCGCCACCGTCGCCAGGAGATCGAGACCGAAGCCGCCGCGCGCCGCCGCGAGGAAATGCTGACGCTCGCCTCCGCCTTCCACGCATCGGTCGCCGATATCGTCGCGGCGGTCGGCACTGCGTCGACCGAGCTCGACGGATCGGCGCGTTCGCTCAACGATCTCGCCAAGCGCGCCAATCGCGGCACATCGGACACGGCGCTGCTCGCCGCGCAATCGTCGGACACCGCACAGACGCTGGCGGCGCGGATCGCCGACCTGTCCTATTCGATCACCGCCATCGCCGCGAGCGCGACGCAGCAGGCGCAACTGAGCGGCAGCGCGCGCACCATGTCCGATTCGGGGCATCAGGCGGTGAGCGCGCTGGCCGAACGATCCGGCGCGATCGCCAGCTTCGCCGATTCGATCAGCGACATCGCCGGTCGCACCAACCTGCTCGCGCTCAACGCGGCGATGGAGGCGGCGCGCGTCGGCGAGGCCGGGCGCGGCTTCGCGGTGGTGGCGCAGGAAGTGAAGCAGCTCGCCGGCCAGGCTGCCGACGCGACGGGCGAGATCCGCAGCCTCGCAGGCTCCGTGCAAGGCGGCGCGGATATCGCCAACGGCGCGCTGCACGAGATCGCGACGATGGTCGGCGCGCTGTCCGAAGCGGCGCAGGAAATCCGCACCGCCGTCGACCAGCAGCGCGACACCGCCAACGCGATCGAGGCGACCGCACGCAACACCGCCGACGGCGCGAGCCGCATGGCGCAGCAGATCGGCGACGTGGTCGCCGTGGCGGGCGATACCGAGCGACTCTCGACCCGCGTGTCGGGCGCGGCGACGACGCTGTCGCGGACAGCGCAGGATCTGCAGGCCGCGACTGAGCGATTCGTGGCGCAGTTGAAGGCGGCCTGATTCGCCCGCGAAGGTAACGAAGGTAACGCAAAACGACGGTGAAAATGCGACGAAGCGTTGAGGTGTGAAGCAGTTGCGAGGGCGAACGGGCATCGGGGCGGGGGACGCGGCGCGGTGCATGTGCCGTCAGGATACGGAAAGGCGGCAGTGTAGGACAGAACCTGTCTCCGACGCCCCGGCCTCGACCCGGGGTGACGGGATGGATGTTTAGCTGTTAGTTTGCTGCGACAGAAAAATATCCCTCAAGCCGCCATTTGAGACGGTTGCGACACAATCACGAAATGCGATTCAACCGAGATTGGCTCCGGGGAATCTTTGAGCAACAAGCTCTGAAACAAGGTCTTGTCGGAGTTCAACTGAGTCTCGAGCAATGTACTCTCGGCTCGGCTCTTCAAGATCGCAACGGCCTTGAGTTGATCAGCGCAGACTTTCTCACCCGAGACGGCAGAAAACATCGACTTTCCGGTTTCGATTTTGAGATCTACCAGTAACGAAAGTGCGTCTTTTCCGGTTAATCCTTCGAAGTACTCCAGCATTTGACGAATTTCGGTTTCTGCGATGGACGCGTTCAATGTCTTAAAGCAGACAAGTTTAACGAAACTCTCAACCGTCTCATCGATTTGCGCGCGTCCTGCCGCAGCCCGCTCGTTTGCTGAAGCCTTGCGATCGAGAGCCAAGAGGAGCTTTACCTCGACAAGATTCAGAATATTTTGGATATTCAATATGTCGATATACTGCGCAGCCGTTGGCGATTTAAGCGAAGCTACCACTTCGTCGAGATAACTTGAGAAAAGCCTCACCTCTTTGGCAAGTGGCGCATAATTTGCCAATACCAGCGCCCTAGCCTCTTGAGCAGGTAAGTCATCCGCCATCACGAGTAGGTCGAGCGAAGCGCCAACTCCGGCAAACATCGCACTTTTGTGCCTCAAGTCCATCTTGGCGCCGATGTTGATGACGGCAGCTTCAGTTTCTTTCAATTGCTGCCGAAGCGCAACAAACGTCGCCAACGTGACCCCGATGTTCGCCACCGCAAGAACCGTATTAACGGGCCCAAGAAAATTAGATGCACCTTTTGCCAGCGGGCCAAGATTCTCCAGATGAGTCAATATTTTACTTGTTTCTATGTTCACGATGTTCGTACCGCGCACCTGATGGATGAGCGGATTAAACCAATCCGGAACAGCACAAACGTACTGCGTCAATTGCGTGACCAAGATTCTATCCCCCCGCGTTCGCCAATTGGCAGCCGAGCGGTACATCATGGTTTGAGGAAGATGCAAATAGCCCGGCCCGCTTGCCCTGCCCCGCTTAGCAGACTACCGAACCCCTTTAATGCCAGCATCCGATCACCGCCCCGCTTCCCAGATTTCGGGCAGCGCCGTTTTCCCGCACCGGCACCTCACCGGGATCGACGGGTTGCAGCCGCATGAGATCATGTTCCTGCTCGACGAGGCGGATCAGTGGATCGAGGCGAACCGCAACCGCGCCAAGAGCGACAAGCGGCTGGAAGGCCTCACGCAGATCAACGCATTCTTCGAGAACAGCACGCGCACGCTGCTGAGCTTCGAGATCGCGGGCAAAAGGCTCGGCGCGGACGTGGTCAACATGCACGCCGCGCAATCCAGCGTGAAGAAGGGCGAGACGCTGATCGACACGGCGATGACGCTCAACGCGATGCGCGCCGACGTGATCGTCATCCGGCATATGTCGTCGGGCGCGGTGCGGCTGATCGCGGGCAAGGTCGATTGTCCGGTGCTGAATGCCGGCGACGGGCAGCACGAGCATCCGACGCAGGCGCTGCTCGATGCGGTGACGATCCGGCGGCGGCGCGGCAGCATCGCCGGGCAGCGCGTGGTGATCTGCGGCGATATCCTGCACAGCCGCGTCGCGCGTTCCAACATCCTCGCGCTGACCGCGCTCGCCGCCGAGGTGCGGGTATGCGCGCCGTCCACGCTGATGCCGGCGGGGATCGAGGCGATGGGCGTCACGCCGTTCAGCGATTTCGACAAGGCGCTGGAGGGGGCCGACGTGGTGATGATGCTGCGCGTCCAGAACGAGCGGATGGCGGGCGGCTTCATCCCTTCGAACAGCGAGTTCCACCTGCGCTACGGCCTGACGCCAAAGCGGCTGGAACGCGCGCCCGGTGCGCTGGTGATGCATCCCGGCCCGATGAACCGCGGCGTCGAGATCACCTCCTCGGTCGCCGACAGCGCGCAGTCGGCGATCACCGAACAGGTCGAGATGGGCGTGGCGGTGCGCATGGCCTGCCTCGACGTGCTGACGCGGCGGGCGCGCGGCGTGGAGGGTTGGGCATGAACCGCACCCTCGCGCTGCTGAACGCGACGCTGGTCTGCCCGGTCGCGGGCGTCAGCAAGGGCGGCGTGCTGGTGGCGGGCGACCGCATCGCCGCGACCGGCCTGTTCGACCTTCCCGACGATGCCGAGACGATCGACTGCAAGGGCAAGATCCTCGCCCCCGCGATCGTCGATCTCGGCGTGTTCGCGATCGACCTGCCCGCCTTCCACGCGGGCGGCATCGTGCGCGTCGGGCTGATGCCCGATCAGTCGCCGGTGCTCGACAATCCCGGCCTCGTCCAGCGCGCGGCGCTGATCGGGCGGCCGGACCTGTGGATCCATCCGATCGCCGCCGCCACGCGCGGGCTGGCGGGCAAGGATCTCGCCGAGATGGCGATCAACCGCGACGCGGGCGCGCGCGCGGTCGGCACGGGCGCTGGCTGGATCGCCGATTCGGGCGTGATGCGGAAGGTGCTGGCGTACGCGGGCGACCTCGGCCTCACCGTTGTCGCGCACGGCGAGGATGGCGGCATGACGGCGGGCGCGGTCGCGACCGCGGGAGAGACGGCGACACGGATGGGCCTGCCCGCCGCCCCTGCCCTTGCCGAGCCGCTTGCCATCGCGCGCGACCTGATGCTGGCGGAGGATACGGGAGCTGCCCTGCACATCCGCCAGGTGACGACGGCGGCGGGTTTCGACCTGATCCGCGCGGCCAAAAGGCGCGGCGTGCGCGTGACGTGCGGCATCACGCCAGCGCACCTGTTCCTGTCCGACATCGCGATGAGCGACTTCCGTACCTTCGCGCATTTGTCGCCTCCCTTGCGTAGCGAGAGCGACCGCAAGGCGGCGATCGCGGCGGTCGGCGACGGCACGGTCGACGTGCTGTGTTCGGGCCACGATCCGCAGGGGCCGGAGGAGAAGCGCCTCCCCTTCGCCGATGCCGAGGCCGGGATGGCGGGCGCAGAGACGTTGCTGGCGCTGGCGCTGGGGCTGGTGCGCGACGAGGTGATCGCGATCGACCGGCTGTTCATGCTGCTCGCGCTCAATCCGGCTAAGGTGCTGGGGGTCGCGACGGGATCGCTGACGCCGGGCGCTCCGGCCGATCTGCTGCTGTTCGACGAGAACAAGCCCTGGAAGATCGATTCGGACGAACTGGTGGCGAAGGCGGGTAACACGCCGTTCGACGGCCTGCCGGTTCAGGGCAAGGTGCTGCGCCTGTTCAAGGGCGGCAAGTCGCTAATTTGAGCTTGGCCGGGGTCAGCCCCAGCAATCGTCGAGCTGCACCGAGGTTTCGAACTTGATGCCCGCGCCGCCACCCGGCCGCAGGCGTGCGACGACGCACAGGACGGGTGCCCGGCCGGGGAGTTTCGCATACACGACATCGCCGACCTGCAACTGGCCGGAGTCGAGCAGCAACATGCCGGAGGTGGAGATGTTCTTCACACGGCTGGAAAATGGGAGGATGGTGGGCCCGGCGATCTCGGCAGCGACATCCACGTCGTGTCGTGGCGCGCGCGGGATGATCCTGGGTTCGGGGCGGCGCAGGGCGAAAGCGGTCATGGACCTGGCTTAGCGCCGCTTCCCTAACGTCGCGTTCACCACGACATCGGTTTTTCTACTTAAATGAGCGTCTCGGCTTCGGGATGCATCTCGAAGCGAAGCGCCTTCGCGTCGAGTTCGCGCATATAGTCGCGGAGGAAACCCCGCGAGGTCGTGTCGTTCATGCCCTCGAGTACCCGCAGCACCCGCTCCAGTTCACGTTTGGTCGCTTCGATCTCGTACATTGGCCACCTCCCGGGCCCCCTCCTCCGTAAAATTACGCAGCGCATGGTTAACAAATCGTAAATTTCTGCCGTCGTCCCAAAGCAAAAGGCCCGCCCCCTTGCGGGAACGGGCCTTCGCGTGACGAAATGTCGAGCGGTTTTTAGCGTGAGGCGAGCTGCGGGCGGCCCGGCTTCACCCATGAGGCGAGCTGATCGCCGGCGCCTGCGCGCACGAAGCACTTGCCGCCGGTGGCGCGGTAGCTGAGGCAGAGCTTGACCGCTTCGGGGCGGGTGAAGCCGCCGACCGACAGGCGGTAGAAATTGCCGGACTTGGTCGCGAAGCTCATGCCCTGCGGCTTGTATGCGCTGAAGCCCGCGAAGCGGCGGCTGGCGCGGCCCCAGGCATCGCGCGCAACGCCGGCGTTGTCGTAAGCGCCGACCTGCACGAAGAAATTGCCTTTTGCCGGCTGCTGCTGCGGCTGGGCCGGAGCGGCGGTCTTGTACGAGGCGGCGGCGGCCTTGATGAGCGCGACCTTCTGCGCCTTCTGCGCCTTGGCGGGGAGCGGCTGGACCACTTCCTGACGCGGGCCGAACTGGATGCCGGTGTTGAGCGACGGCGCGACAGCGGCGACCGCGACGGGGGCCGGAGCGGCGGCAGCGGGTGCCTCGGTAGCAGCGACGACCGGAGCAGGCGCGGCCTCGGCAACGGCGACGGGTGCCGCCGCATTGAGCGCCAATGCGACCGGCTGGCCGTTGTCGGCGACCGGCTTCACGCCTAGCAGCTTCGCAACCTGATCCGATGCGCCGTTGGGCTTGGCGAACAGCGCCCATTCCTGGATGCGCTGATCGACATCGGCGGGCGAGAGATCGACCGCGATGATGGTCTTGGCATCCGCCCAGCGGCCCGCGAGCGCGAGGCTGAGCGCGAGGTTCTGGCGGGTCTTGGAGGTAGCGTCGGGCGAGCGGACCGCCGGGATCAGCAGATCGACCGCAGCCGACGGATCGCCAGCAAGCGCGATGGCGAGGCCGCGATCGGCGATCGGGATGATGTCGGCGTGACCGTCGAGCACCTTGCGCGCGCCGTGCCAGTCGCCGGTCGCGATCAGCGCGAGCGAGAGGTTGAGCGCGGCCTTGGCATTGTTGCCGTCGAGCGCGAGCGTATCGTTGAAGGCGTCGCGGGCGGAGGCGAAGCGACCGGCCTTGAGATACGCCTGGCCCAGCGTCATGCGGTACGCGGCCAGTTTCGGCGCGGCGGCGACGGCGCTCTCGGCGTGCTGGACTGCGCCGTTGGTGTTGCCGTCGGTCAGCATCGAGCGCGCGATGGCGGCCTCCACGCTGGCGTTGCGGTCACCCTGCGACTGATCGCGGTCCCCTGCGAAGGCGCCGCTGACGACCGCGCCGCCGAGCAGCAGGGCCGTGACGCTCATAGTCAGGATAGGACGGGTCTTCATCGAAATTTCCCCCCAGAAATTCAGCGTGCGGCCCGCGCCGGAAGCTGGCGGACCAGCTCCTCGACCTCGGGAATGGATTGCAGGAAAGCGTCGAGCGCTTCGGTGACGAGCGCCTGCGCGGAGACGCCCTGGACGGCCGAGGCGAGGCGCAGGCGCAGGTGACGCTCGCGGTCGAGACGCAGCGTGAAGGCCGAACGCGGGTTCTTGGCGCGGGCGCCGTGGCCGATCGTCGCCGCCATTTCGGGCGAGATGACCGGGCGGGCGACTTCGATGACCGGAGCGGGTGCTTCGAAAACGGGTTCCGGCGCGACTTCGGCGACGGGCTCTACGACGGTCTCAACCGGCGCTTCGAATTCTTCCTTCAGCGCCTCGCGCTGGACGAGCACCGGCGGCACCACGGCGACCGGCGCAGGCACATCCGCGCCCATGTCGTTCCAGCCGAGATCGTCCTCGCCGACCGGCGGATGGCCGAACGCGCCGAAGCCTTGCGGACGCATCGCCGGACGCGCCTGGCCCTTGCGGGCGAGCAGGGTCGCCGAAAGCGAGCCCATCGGGCGGGTGTTGTTGCCGAACATGCTCATGTCAGCTCACTCCCCGGCGGCCGAAACCACCCTGGGCGGCGCGCTGCGCGCCGAAACCGGCCGACGTCGTCGGGGCGGCGAACACGGTGCGGCGGAAATTCTTCTCGAGCCGGTCGGAAATGTACGTCCACAAAGCCTCGACCTCCTGTGCGGAGCGGCTCTTGGGATCGACTTCCATCACGGTGCGGCCATCGATCATCGAGGCGGCGAAATCGGTGCGGTGATGCAGGACGACCGGGGCGACGGTGCCGTGCTGCGACAGCGCGACCGCGGCCTCGGTGGTGATGCGCGCCTTCGGCGTCGCGCCGTTGACGACGAACAGCAGCGGCTTGCCGGCGCGCTCGCACAGATCGACGGTGGCGCCGACCGCGCGCAGATCGTGCGGCGACGGGCGCGTCGGGATGACGATGAGTTCGGCGACCGCGATCACGCTCTGGATCGCCATCGTGATGGCGGGCGGCGTGTCGATCATCGCCAGCTTGAAGCCCTGCTGGCGCAGCACTTCGAGATCGGCGGCGAGGCGCGCCACGGTGGTCTGCGCGAACGCCGGATAATCGGTGTTGCGCTCGTTCCACCAGTCCGACAGCGACCCCTGCGGATCGATATCGACCATGACGACGGGGCCAGCGCCCGCAAGCTGAGCTTGCACGGCGAGATGCCCGGACAGCGTGGTCTTTCCAGACCCGCCCTTCTGTGATGCCATCGCGAGAACGCGCATGTTGTATCGGACTCCCCGTTCTTCCGGGAAGGGATTGCCATGCCAGGCGTCAATAATAGGTTAATGCCATCGTCAGCGACCCAAATTGAGCGTGGACGTGCCTAACGATTTCTTTTCGAAATTGGCGTTACGAGGCATAGCATGGCTGTCGCGAGTGGCGTGGGATGGGTTCGGACAAGATGAAATTCGGGTTTTCGGGAACGTTTGCACTTGGGTTGACCGGGTTTCTCGCCGGCACCGGCATCATCCTGGCGACGATGCCCGCCTCCGCCGATGTGAAGGCCGGCGTCGATGCGTGGAGCCGCGGCGACTACCGCAAGGCCGTCGATCAGTGGCGCCCCGACGCGATCAAGGGCAACGCCGACGCGCAGTTCAATCTCGCGCAGGCCTACAAGCTCGGCCGCGGGGTGCCGCTCGACATGCCGATGGCGGAAAGCTGGTTCCGCAAGGCCGCAATGCAGGGTCATCAGCAGGCGGAGGACAATTACGGCCTCGTGCTGTTCGATCAGGGCAAGCGCAAGGACGCGCTGCCGTGGCTGGAGAAATCCGCGCAGCGCGGCGAGCCGCGCGCGCAGCTCGTGCTCGGTACGATGCTGTTCAACGGCGACGCGGTGCCGAAGAAGGACTGGCCGCGCGCCTATGCGCTGATCGTGCGCTCCGTCGCGGGCGGGCAGCCGAAGGCGCCGCAGGTGCAGGCGCAGATGGACCAGTACATCCCGGCGAGCGACCGCCAGAAGGGTCTCGAGCTTGCGCGCCAGTATGAGGACGATGCGCGCCGTCCACAGTTTACGCCGGATCGCCCGACGCGCGGCAATCCCGATCAGCCGCTGCCCGGTCGCGATGTAGCGGTCGGTGGGGCGGACGTGCCGCCATCGGACTACGGCCCGGATTCGCCGCCGCCGCCCGCGCCGAAACCGACGCCGAAGCCCCGGCGCACACCGGTGCCGGTCGAGGTGGCGAACGATCCCGCACCGCCGCCCGTGCAGCGGCCCGCTCCCCGTCCGCCGGTCACGGCGAGCGGCGGGCGCTGGCAGGTGCAGCTCGGCGCGTTCGGCGATGCCGGCAATGCGCGGAAACTGTGGGCGCAGGTCGGCGGCCGCTTCCCCGGCGCGGGCGTGACCTATGCGCAGGCGGGCAAGCTGACGAAGGTACTGGTCGGGCCCTATGGCTCGCGCGGTGCTGCGGTCGCGGCGTGCGGGGCGGTGAAGCCCTGCGTGCCGGTAGGGAACTGAGCCTCCCCTACCCGTTCGTCCTGAGCGAAGTCGAAGGACGTGCCAGGAACACCAGCACTCGGGACACGTGCTTCGACTTCGCTCAGCACGAACGGATTATGAAATAACCCACTCGCTCTTCGGAATCCCCTGCGCGTAGAGCAGCGCGGTCAGATCATTGTGGTCGATCCGCGCCGCCGCCGCCGCCGCGACGACGGGCTTGGCATGATAGGCCACGCCCAGCCCCGCCGCCCCGATCATCGCGAGATCGTTGGCGCCGTCGCCCACCGCGAGCGTCTGCGCGGGCGACAGACCCAGTTCGGCGGTCGCGGCCTGCAGCGTGTCGAGCTTGGTCTGCGCGCCGACGATCGGCTTGGTCACGGTGCCGCTCAGCGCCCCGTCCGCCAGCTCCAGCCGGTTGGCGACCGCACGGTTGAAGCCCAGCCGCGCCGCGACCGGCTCGGCGAAGCGGGTGAAGCCGCCCGAGACGAGGATCGCGGTGCCGCCGCGCGCGCGGAACGTCCTGATGAGGGTTTCCGCGCCGCCCATGTCGCGCACGCGCTCGGCAAGGCAAGTCTCGATCACGCTCTCGGACAGGCCCTTCAGCAGCGCGACGCGGGCATCGAGCGCGCCTTCGAAATCGAGCTCGCCGCGCATCGCCGCCTCGGTGATGGCGGCGATCTGCGGCTTGATGCCGGCATAATCGGCGAGTTCGTCGATACATTCGACGGTGATCATGGTGGAGTCCATATCGGCGACGAGCAGCGCCTTCTGGCGCGCGTGATTGGACTGCACCACCACGTCGACGCCCGCGAACACGCCCTCCAGTGCCGTGCGTGCCGCATCGGGCGCGGTGCGGAAGGCGATGTCGGCGGCGTCGCCTTCGTCGAGCCATTCCCACGCGACCGGTGCGCATTCGGCGGCGGCGAGCCGATCGCGCGCGTTCGAAATATCGGCTGCGGTCAGGCGGCCCGGTGCTATCAAAGTGGCGATGAACATGCGCGCTCCTCAATTCACCGTTCGTGCTGAGCGCAGTCGAAGCACATGGGATGCCCATGCCCTTCGACTTCGCTCAGGGCGAACGGAGGTTGGGAGCATATGACCAATCTCCCGAAGGTCGCGCTCATTGCAGGACCGACCGCGAGCGGCAAGTCCGCGCTCGCCGTCGCGCTGGCGGAGAAGCATGACGGCGTCGTGATCAACGCCGATTCCGCGCAGGTCTATCGCGACCTGCGCGTCGTCTCCGCGCGACCGTCTCCCGACGAGGAGGCGCGCGCGCCACACCGGCTGTTCGGGCATGTCGACGGGGCTGACCTCGGCTATTCCGCCGCGCGCTGGGCGAGTGAGGCGCGCGCGGAAATCGCGGCGGCGCACGCGGCGGGCAAGCTGCCGATCCTCGTCGGGGGGACGGGCCTGTATCTGCGTACATTGCTTGACGGCATCGCGCCCGTCCCGCCGATCGATGCGGGCATCCGCGCCGAGGTGCGCGCGCTGGCGGTCGCGGAGGCGCACGCCCAGCTCGCGACGCTCGATCCCGAAATGGCCGCCGCGCTCAACCCCGCCGACACGACGCGCGTCGCGCGGGCGCTGGAGACGATGCGCTCGACCGGCCGGTCGATCGCCGACTGGCGCGGTGCCAAGATCGGCGGGATCGGCGCGGAGATCGCCCTCGCCGCGCTCATCCTGCTGCCCGATCGCGACTGGCTCAACGCGCGGATCGAAGCGCGTTTCGAAACGATGGCCCGCGACGGTCAGGTGGAAGTCACCGCCCTGCTTGCCCGCGCCGACGTGCCGCCCGACGCGCCGGTGCGCCGCGCGATCGGCGTGGCGGAGATCGCCGCGCTCCTGTCGGGCGAGATCGACATCGCGACGGCGACAACCCGCGGCGCCACCGCCAGCCGCCAATATGCCAAGCGCCAGTACACCTGGTTTCGAAATCAGCCTCCCGCCGCTTGGATTCGCTCTCATTCGACAGATACGAACGAACAAATAGATCAAATAGCAACTTTATTACAATATTAGGTGTTGACGCGCATATTTGATGCGATTAGCAGCGCCGCTCCGATGGTGCTAAGGGGCGCCCTCGCGAAAGGAGACTGACTGTGGCCGAGTTGAGTGGAGCCGATATCCTGATCGAGACGCTGTGCGATCTCGGTGTGGAAGTCGTGTTCGGCTATCCGGGCGGCGCCGTCCTGCCGATCTACGACGCGATGTTCCGCTCGCAGCGGATCAAACACATCCTCGTCCGCCACGAACAGGCGGCGACGCACGCGGCGGAGGGCTATGCGCGTTCGACCGGCAAGCCCGGCGTGGTGCTCGTCACCTCCGGCCCCGGCGCGACCAATGCCGTCACCGGCATCACCGACGCGCTGATGGATTCGATCCCGATGGTCGTCATCACCGGCCAGGTGCCGACGGCGCTGATCGGCACCGATGCTTTCCAGGAAGCCGATACGGTCGGCATCACACGCCACTGCACCAAGCACAATTATCTGGTGAAAGACCCGGCGATCCTCGCCGATGTCATCAACGAGGCGTTCCATATCGCCACCTCGGGCCGCCCCGGCCCGGTCGTGGTCGATATCCCCAAGGACGTGCAGGTCGCGACGGCCAGGTTCACCAAGGGCACCGGCACCCCGGTCGCGACCGTCCACAAGACCTACCGCCCGCAGGTGAAGGCCGAGCCCACGCTGATCGAGCAGGCGATGGATATGCTCGCCGCGGCCGAGCGCCCGATCCTCTACACCGGCGGCGGCATCATCAATGCCGGCCCCGGCGCGAGCCAGTTGCTGCGCGAGCTCGCGCGGATCACCGGCGCGCCCGTCACCTCGACGCTGATGGGCCTCGGCGCGTTCCCGGCGAGTTCGGACCAGTGGCTCGGCATGCTCGGCATGCACGGCACCTACGAAGCCAATTACGCGATGAACCAGGCGGACCTCATCCTCTGCCTCGGCGCGCGCTTCGATGATCGCGTGACCGGGCGGCTGGATGCGTTCAGCCCCAACAGCCGCAAGATCCACGTCGATATCGATCGCTCGTCGATCAACAAGAACGTGCGCGTCGATCTGCCGATCGTGGCGGACGTGGGCCGCGCGCTCGAGGACATGGTCCGCGTCTACAAGTCGCGGCGGCATCCCAAGCCGGATCTCGCCGAATGGTGGCGGCGCATCAAGGGCTGGCGCGAGGTGCGCAGCCTCGATTTCCCGGAGAACAAAGCGGAGATCATGCCGCAGGCCGCGATCCGCGCCCTGTGGGAGGCGACGCACCGCAAGAGCCCGATCATCACCACCGAGGTCGGCCAGCATCAGATGTGGGCCGCGCAGCATTTCGGGTTCGAGGGGCCGAACAAGTGGCTGACGTCGGGCGGGCTCGGCACGATGGGCTACGGCCTGCCCGCCGCGATCGGCGCGCAGATCGGCAATCCCGGCGCGCTGGTGATCGACATCGCCGGCGAGGCGAGCATCCAGATGAACATCCAGGAGCTCGGGACGGCCACGCAATACCGGCTGCCGGTGAAGATCTTCATCCTCAACAATCAATATATGGGCATGGTCCGCCAGTGGCAGGAGCTGACCTATGCCAGCCGCTATGCCGAGAGCTATTCGGACGCGCTGCCCGATTTCGTGAAGCTGGCCGAAGCGTACGGCTGGAAGGGCATCTGCATCGAGGGGCCGGACCAGCTCGAAAGCGGCATCGCCGACATGCTGGCCTATGACGGCCCGGTGATGGTCGATTGCCGCGTGGCGCAGCTCGCGAATTGCTTCCCGATGATCCCGTCGGGCGCGGCGCATACCGACATGCTGCTGCAGGCGAGCGAAGTCTCGGGCGAGATGGACGACAGCGCGAAGGCGCTGGTGTGATGAGCACAATCTTCGTCGCCCCGGCGCAGGCCGGGGCCGCCGCGTTTGACGCGGACCGTCAGCCCAACAACCCAACGGCCCCGGCCTACGCCGGGGCGACGGAATAGCATCATGCACATTACCCAGGAAATCGCGCGCCCGCATACGCTGGCGATCATGGTCGACAACGAGCCGGGCATCCTCGCGCGGATCGCGGGGCTGTTCACCGCGCGCGGCTATAACATCGAGAGCCTGACCGTGTCCGACGTGACGCAGGATCAGGCGGTGAGCCGCATCACCATCGTCACCTCCGCGTCGGATCACGTGATGGAGCAGATCCTCGCGCAGCTCGACCGGCTGGTGCCGGTGCATTCGGTGACCGACCTCACCGCGCTCGGCGCGCATGTCGAGCGCGAGCTGGCGCTCATCAAGGTGCGCGGCGTGGGCGATCACCGCGTCGAGGCGCTGCGCCTTGCCGAGGTCTACCGTGCGCGCGTGATCGACGCGACCACCTCCAGCTTCGTGTTCGAGGTGACGGGCGGGCGCGAGAAGATCGACACGTTCATCGGCCTGATGCGCGAGATCGGCCTGATCGAGGTCGCCCGCACCGGCATCGTCGCGATCGCGCGGGGCAACGGCAGCTAATTCCAACGGACTGAACGACAACCAACGCCGTCACCCCAGCGAAAGCTGGGGTCTCCCGGTTCGGGCCGAGCGCCCTTCCCGCACGAGATGCCAGCTTTCGCTGGCATGACGACCATTTTGAAAGGGAAGAAAGAATGCGTGTCTACTACGATCGCGATGCCGATCTGGGCCTGATCTCGGGCAAGAAGATCGCCATCATCGGCTATGGGTCGCAGGGCCATGCCCATGCGCAGAACCTGCGCGACAGCGGCGTCAAGGACGTGGCGATCGCGCTGCGCGAAGGCTCGGCTACCGCCAAGAAGGCGATCGACGCGGGCTTCGCCGTCAAGTCGAACAAGGAAGCGGCGCAGTGGGCCGACATCCTCATGATCCTCGCGCCGGACGAGCATCAGGCCGCGATCTACGAGAACGACGTGAAGGGCAATCTCAAGCCCGGTTCGGCACTCGCCTTCGCACACGGCCTCAACGTGCATTTCGGCCTGATCGAGCCGCCGAAGGACATCGACGTCATCATGATCGCGCCGAAGGGCCCCGGTCACACCGTCCGCTCCGAATATGCGCGCGGCGGCGGCGTGCCCTGCCTGATCGCGATCCATCAGGACGCGACCGGCAATGCGCATGACGTGGCGCTGGCCTATGCTTCGGGCGTCGGCGGCGGCCGCAGCGGCATCATCGAGACCAACTTCAAGGAAGAGTGCGAGACCGATCTGTTCGGCGAGCAGGCCGTGCTGTGCGGCGGCATCACCCATCTGATCCAGGCCGGGTTCGAAACGCTGGTCGAGGCGGGCTATGCCCCCGAAATGGCCTATTTCGAGTGCCTGCACGAGACCAAGCTGATCGTCGACCTCCTCTATGAGGGCGGCATCGCCAACATGCGCTACTCGATCTCGAACACCGCCGAATACGGCGACATCACCACCGGCCCGCGCATCATCACGGCGGAAACCAAGGCCGAGATGAAGCGCGTCCTCGCCGACATCCAGTCGGGCCGGTTCGTGAAGAACTTCGTCCTCGATAACCGCGCGGGCCAGCCCGAACTGAAGGCCGCCCGCAAGGCCGCCGAGGCGCACCCGATCGAAAAGACCGGCGCCGAGCTGCGCGCGATGATGCCGTGGATCGGCGCGAACAAGCTGGTCGACAAGGACAAGAACTGAGGCGCGGCGTGAGTCAGGCGGCAGCGCCAGCCTGACTCACGCAAGCCCGGCCGGCACGGCGAAGCCGGCGCACAGGAGCCGGCTTTGCCGGGTCCGACGCGCCGCCTACCGGAAGCAATTGACGCGGCACCGTGCCATCGCGCACGGTGCCGTCGTCGTTTCTGGGAGAGAGACAATGCGCACCGCCCCTGCCCTGCTGCTGTTCCTGGCCGCCCCTGCTGCCGCGCAGATGACGCTGCCGGTCGAGGCGCCAGGCAAGCCCGATCCGAAGATCGCGACCTCGGGCAAGTACAAGATCGAGCCGACGCACACGCAGGCGCTGTTCACCGTCACGCACCTCGGCTGGACCTATTACACCGGCCAGTTCACCAATCCGACCGGCACGCTGACGCTCGACACGAAGCGCCCGGCCAATTCCAAGGTCAGCGTCACCTTCGCGATCGACAAGGTGCTGACGACGGTCCCCGATCTCGACGCGCATCTGAAGGGCCCGGATTTCTTCGATGCGGCGAAATTCCCCACCGCGACCTTCACCTCGACCAAGGTCACGCCGACCGGCCCGGCGACCGCGACCATCGCGGGTACGCTCACCCTGCACGGCGTGACGAAACCGGTAACGCTCAAGGCGCGCTTCATCGGCGCGGGCAAGACGTTCTGGGGCGAGAAGAAGATGGCGATCGGCTTCGCCGCCACCACCAGCATCAAGCGCAGCGCCTTCGGCATGGGCGCGAACATCCCGCTCGTGTCCGACAATGTCGATCTGGTGATCAACGCCGGGTTCGATGCGGATTGATTGCGAAACGATCCGTTGCCGCATCGGCGTTTGACGCCGCGGCGCGGGTCGCCCAGCTAGGCACGGTCCAACCCGGAGACCCGATGATGCGATCCAAAGCCCTGTTCGCCGCCGCAGCCCTGCTGCTCACCGCCCCCGCGCTCGCGCAGATGACGCCGCCCGCCGACATGCTGCACGGCAGCGGCACCGCCGCCGACGTGAAGGCCGGCACCTATGCGGTCGAGCCCAATCACACCCAGGTGACGTTCAGCGTCAGCCATTTCGGCATCTCGCCCTTCGCCGGCACCTTCTCCGGCGCGAGCGGGACGATGACGGTCGATCCCGCCAAGCCCGAGGCGACGAAGCTCGACGTGACCATCCCCGTCGCCAGCGTACAGACGACCAGCGACGTGCTGACCGGCGAGCTGAAGGCCGCCGACTGGCTCGACGCCGCCAAGTTCCCGACCGCCACGTTCCACGCGACCAAGGTGACGCCACTCGGCAAGGACGCGGTTTCGGTCGATGGCAACCTCACGCTGCACGGCGTCACCAAGCCGGTGTCGTTCCGCGCCAAGCTGTTCGGCGCGGCGACCAACCCGATGAGCAAGAAATTCTCGATCGGCTTCCTCGGCCGCATGACCTTCAAGCGTTCCGATTTCGGCGTGAGCAAGTACGTGCCGATGGTGTCGGACGAGACCGTGCTCGTCATCAACGCCGCGTTCGAGCAACAGTGAGCGAAGCGCCGTCCGAACAGGAAGGCCGCCCCGGCGTCGGCCGCGTGGAGGCGTTTTCGGACGGCGTCATCGCCATCATCGTGACGATCATGGTGCTGGAACTGCACCCGCCGCTGTCGGAAAACATGGCGAAGCTGTGGACGCTGTGGCCCATCTTCCTGGCCTATGTCCTGAGCTATGCCTATGTCGCGATCTACTGGGTCAACCATCACCGGCTGTTCAGCCATGCGACGCGGGTGACGAACGGGCTCGTCTGGTCGAACATGCTGCTGCTGTTCGCGCTGTCGCTGGTGCCGTTCTCGACGTCCTATCTCGGCGAGCATCGTTTCAGCCGCGAGACGACATGGCTGTACCTCGCGACGATGCTGTTTCCTGCCGTCGCCTATACCTGGCTGCAAGCGGTGATCCGGCGCACCGGAAAGCAGGGCGCGGCGGCCGAGGCCTATCATGTGTCGAGCAGCCGGAAGGGACTGTTCGCCACCGCACTCTACCTGCTCGGCGTCGCCCTCACCTTTCTGTCGCCCTGGGCGGGAATCGGCTGCGCGGTGATCGTCGCGATCCTGTGGTTTCTGCCCGATAGCCGCATCGACGGGCTGTTTGCGCGGAAATGACCGATACGCGCTGGACTTCCTGACCACGCCCGCGCTATCGGGATCGCAGATGACGACCCGGACCGGCCTTCTCCTGCTTCGACTTACGCGCCCTTAGGCGCGAACGAACCCCTGCGCGGTTTCCCGCGCGGCGCGCCTGAGGGCCTGACACATTCCCGTCATTCCAGTCAGCGAGAACCCGCAAATGTTGCGCGATCCTTCCGTAAAATACCGCCCCTTCCCGCAGGTCGATCTGCCTGACCGGCAATGGCCGAGCCGCACCATCACCCAGCCGCCGCGCTGGCTCTCCACCGATCTGCGCGACGGCAACCAGGCGCTGATCGATCCGATGGACGCCGAGAAAAAGACGCGCATGTTCGATCTGCTCGTCAAGGTCGGCGTCAAGGAGATCGAGGTCGGCTTCCCGAGCGCAGGCGCGGTCGAGTTCGATTTCATCTCCGGTCTCGTCAAGACCGGGCGGATCCCCGACGACGTCATCGTTCAGGTTCTCACGCAATCGCGCCGCGACCTGATCGAAACGAGCTTCGAATCCTTGCGCGGTGCGCCAAGGGCGATCGTCCACCTCTACAACGCCGTCAGCCCGGCGTGGCGCAAGATCGTGTTCGGCATGACCCGCGACGAGATCAAGCAGATCGCGGTCGACGGCGTGAAGGTGCTGCGCGATCAGGCGGCGGCGCAGCCCGGCACCGACTGGCTGTTCGAATATTCGCCCGAAACCTTCTCCACAGCCGAACTCGATTTCTCGGTTGAGGTTTGCGAGGCGGTGATGGACGTCCTCCAGCCGACGCCGGATCGCCCGCTGATCCTCAACCTGCCCGCCACGGTCGAGGCGGCGACGCCCAATATCTATGCCGACCAGATCGAATGGTTCTGCAAGCATATCCGTAACCGCGAGTCCGTGGTCATCAGCCTGCATCCGCACAACGACCGCGGCACCGGCGTCGCGGCGGCGGAGCTCGGGCTGATGGCGGGCGGCGACCGTGTCGAGGGCTGTCTGCTCGGCAATGGCGAGCGCACCGGCAATTGCGACCTCGTGACGGTCGCGCTCAATATGTACACGCAGGGGCTGTCGCCGGGCCTCGACTTCTCGGACATCGACGAGATCGTCAACACGGTGCAATATTGCACCCAACTCCCCGTCCACCCGCGCACCCCCTATGCCGGCGAGCTGGTGTTCACGGCCTTCTCGGGCAGCCATCAGGATGCGATCAAGAAGGGCTTCGCCGCGCAGGAAGCGCGCAACGACGAACTGTGGGAAGTCCCGTACTTGCCCATCGACCCCGCCGATCTCGGCCGCAGTTACGAGGCGGTGATCCGCGTCAACTCGCAATCGGGTAAGGGCGGCGTCGCCTGGGTGATCGAGCAGGACAAGGGCCTCAAGCTGCCTAAGCGCCTGCAGGCCGATTTCAGCCGCCACGTCCAGGCGCTCGCGGACGAGACCAGCCGCGAGCTCAACGCCGCCGATATCTGGGGCCGGTTCGAGGACACGTACCTCGCCAAGCCCGCCGACCGCTTCGCGCTCGGCGCCTATGACGAGACGCGCGCACCCAATGGCGAGCGGCTGTTTGTCGGCGATATCGAAACGGGCGGCGAGCATCACTCGGTCAGTGGGCGCGGCAACGGCCTCATTTCCAGCGTGGTCGCGGCGATCGACGATGCCTTCGCGGTGAAGCTCGAGGTGGCGGATTACGTCGAGCATGCCATCGGCAAAGGCTCGGACGTGCGCGCCGCCGCCTATGTCGAGTGCCGTACGAGCGATGGCCGCACCGTTTGGGGTGTCGGCATCGACGAGGACATCGCTACCGCCTCGGTCCGCGCGGTGCTGTCGGCGGCGAACCGCGCCTGACCGGCTACTATCATGCGCGGGCGGGTTAGCCCCGCCCGCGTACGATCTCGCAACCGACGGCGGCGTCGGGGTAGATGTCGGGCTTGCTGGTGCGCACCGTCACCTGCCGCACGCGGGCGTCGCCGAGGCAAAGGGCGGCGATCGCCTCGCAGAGCGTTTCCTGCAGCGCGAAATGCCGCTTCGCCGCCAGCGCGCGGATGCCCTCGCGCACGAAATCATAATCGAGCACCTCCTCGATCCGATCCTCGGACGGCGACGCAGGATAGTCGATGTCCATACGCACCGACACGATCACGCGCTGGTGCGCGGCCAGTTCCTGCGGATGGATGCCGAGGCCCATCACGACCTCCAGCCCCTCCAGGATCGTCGTGAAGGTGGCCGTCATGCCCCTGCCCCCTGGCGCGTCTCGAACATCACGTCGCGCGTCTTGGGCAGGAAGCGTTGGCCGTTGTCCACGAACACGGTCTGCCCGGTGACGCCGCGCGCCGACAACAGGAAAGCGGTCGCGCGGGCGATGTCGCGCACATCGACCGGCCGCCCGAGCAGGTTGCGGCTGGCAACCGCGTGGAACTCCTCTTCGCTCTGGTCGCCGCTCGGCAGCGAGATGCCCGGTGCGACGGCGTTGACGCGGATGCGCGGGCCCAGCCCCTGCGCCAGCATCACCGTCGCGGCGGCAAGCCCGGCCTTGGCGCAGGTATAAGAGAAGAAATCGGGGTTCAGGTTCGCGAGCTTCTGGTCGAGGATATTGACCACCGCCCCCGCCCCCAGATCGTCCTGCGCGGCGAGCGCAGAGGCGAGCAGGACGGGCGCGTGCAGATTGACCGCCTCATGCTCCCTCAGGCTCGCGGCATCGGCCAGCGGCGGACGGTCGTAGGCGAACATCGACGCGCTGTTGACCACCGCCCCCACCGGCCCGCCGAACGCAGCACGTGCAGCGGCGATCAGCGCGGCGGGCGTCGCCGCGTCGGCGAGATCGCCGGTCAGGATCGGCGCATCCTCCGCCAGATCGCCGAGCAACGCCCGGTCGAGTTCCGAATGGTGATGATGGATCGCCACGCGCCAGCCCGCGTCGGCCAGCCCGCGCGCGATCACCGCGCCGATGCGTCGCGCGCCGCCCGTCACGATCACGGTGCGGGGCACGGCGCGGGGCACGGCGTGGGGCACGGCCGCGCTCACGCGCGCGGGTTGCCGATCAGCGCCAGCACTTCCTTGCGGCTGCGTTCGTCGTCGCGGAACACACCCATCATGCGGCTGGTCGTCATCGATACGCCCGGCGTGCGCACGCCGCGCGCGGTCATGCAGGCGTGGGTCGCCTCGATCACCACGGCGACGCCGATCGGCTTGAGATTGTCCCAGATGCAATCGGCGACTTCGGCGGTGAGCCGTTCCTGCACCTGCAGCCGCCGCGCGAAGGCGTGCAGCACGCGCGCCAGCTTCGAAATGCCGACCACGTAATTGCCGGGCAGATAGGCGATGTGCGCCTTGCCGATGATCGGCGCCATATGGTGTTCGCAGTGCGATTGGAACGGAATGTCCTTCAGAAGGACGATCTCGTCATAGCCGCCGACCTCTTCGAACACGCGCGACAGATGATGCTCGGGATGGTCGCTATAGCCGGCGCAATATTCCTTCCAGGCGCGGGCGACGCGCTTGGGCGTGTCGATCAGCCCTTCGCGATCGGGATCGTCGCCGGTCCAGCGGATCAGCGTGCGGATCGCATCCGCGACATCGTCGGGAACCGGAATCTTCGGCGTTTCGGAAACGAGATCGCCATTGCCCGCGTCCTCGGAATGGTCGTGCATCGTCGATCCTCACCTTCTTTTCTTCCCCGCCGCCCGCGCTACCCGAATTAGGCGGCGGAGGCGCGGGGAATTTCATTTCCCAAACGAGATCATCGGCATAGTGATCCATGCGGATATCCGATGCGGCACGCAATGCATTGACTGAATCGCGCACCGCGCTAGTCAAGCTCTCAAAATGACAAACGATCGGACCGTCAAGACACGGCCGGCGATAATAGGGGCGCAACCGGGATGAGATTCGAATTTCTCGCGGCAACCGCACTAGCGGTAACTGTCGCCGTGCCTGCTTTTGCCGAAGGCGGCACCTCCGCGCCCGACGAAACGGCGCAATCGGACGATATTATCGTAACCGCGACCAAGCGCGAACGTACGCTCGGCGATGTGCCGCTGTCGGTATCGGTCACGACGCCCGAAACGATTCAGCGCGCGCAGATCATCGACGTGATCGACCTGCAAACCGTCGTCCCGTCACTGATGGTCCAACAGTTTAACGCCATCGGGCAGACCAATTTCTACATTCGCGGCTTCGGCAACGGCAACGGCAACGACGGGATCGAGGGATCCGTCGGCCTGTTCATCGACGGCGTCTATCGCACGCGCACTTCGGCCGGCATGGACGATTTGCCCGAGATCGAGCGGATCGAGGTGCTGCGCGGCCCGCAATCGACCTTGTTCGGCAAGAACGTGTCGGCGGGCGCGATCAGCATCGTCACCAAGAAACCGCAATTCGCCTGGGGTGGCAAAGCGGAGCTGACCGCAGGCAACTACGGCCTGATGCGCGCTTCCGCGACGCTTACCGGGCCGATCTCCAGCACGCTCGCGCTGCGGCTGTCGGGCACGATCAACCAGCGCGACGGCACCTTCACCGACACGCTGACCGGGCAGGACATCAACAACCGCAATCGCTATTCCGTGCGCGGCGATCTGCTGTGGCAGCCGAACGCCGATCTCAGCGTGCGCATCCTTGCCGACTATACGCGCATCAAGGAACGTTGCTGCGGGGTCACCTCGCTCCAGAATGGGCCCGCAACGCAATTCATCGGCGCACCGGCACCTTTTGGGCTGGGCAAGGCGATTTCCGATCCCGCGAATCCGTTCAGCTACAAGGTCGCGTTCAACACCGATCCCAGCAATCGTCTGGTCGGCAAGGGCGTGTCGGGCCAGATCGACTATAATCTCGGCTTCGCGTCGCTGACTTCGATCACCGCCTATCGCAATCAGGTCAACCAGTCGCAGCAGGACGTCGACTTCACCGGCGCCGATATCGTCACCAACACGACCGCCAATGATATCAGCACCTTCACGCAGGAAGTTCGGCTTGCCTCCAAGGATGGCGGCCGTTTGAACTGGCTGCTCGGTGCCTTCTATCAGGACGAGAGCGTCGATACCGGGCGCGACATTCGTTTCGGTCGCGAGACCCGCGCGTTCGCCGACGGTGTGAGCGGCGGCGCGATCGGCCAGCTCGAAACACTCCAGTCGCTGGTCAATCCGGGCGTGATACCGGGCCGCACGTACTTCCAGCCGGGCCAGGGTCTGTCGGATCGCTACAAACTCTCGCAGCGCTCCTTCTCGATTTTCGGCGAGGTCGATTTCAAGGTCACCGACCGGCTGACGCTGACCGCCGGTGCCGCCTATCTCAACGATCACAAGCGCGCCCAGTCGTTCGTGGTGATGAACGAGCCCTTTTCGGCGCTCAATCTGCAGAACGTGCCGGAGCTCGGCTTCCTACCGCTGGCGATCCTCAACCCGCTTGCCCCGCCCGGCGCAACCATTCCGACCAATCTGTTCGCGCCGCTCAGCCAGCTGCAATTCTTCTATGCCAACTCGCCGGTCCACGGCCCGGTCAACTTCCCCAACGCGACGGAAAGCGGGGTGCTCGATGGCGACAAGGTCACCTATTCGCTGCGCGCGGCATATGATTTCGGGCCGGTGAACGTCTATTTCAGCTACGCCACCGGCTGGAAGGCGGCGGCGTTCAACCTGTCCTCCGACGGCCGTCCGCCCGATGGCAACGGTGTTGGCCGCTCGGCCGCGCCGGAGAACGTCACCGTCTACGAGGCGGGGATCAAGGCGCAGTTCCGCGGCGGCTATCTGAACCTCGCCGTGTTCAAGCAATCGATCATGGGCTTCCAGTCGAACATCTTCACCGGCTACGGCTATTCCCTCCTCAACGCGGGCGAGGAGTCCGTAAAGGGTTTCGAGGTCGACGGTGCCTATGCCCCTGTGAAGATGCTGAGCCTCACGGCGGCGGCGACCTATCTCGCGCCGCGCTATGACAGCTTCAAGGGCGCGAGTTGCGTCAACTACGATCTCGTGCGCTGCCCGATCAATCCGGTCACGGGCCTACGCCCGAATTTCCGCGATCTGACCGGCGATCTGCCCGCCGGAATCCCCGAGTGGCGCGTGTCGGTTTCCGCCACCGCCAATCACGACATCGCACCCGGCGTGAACGCCTATCTGCGCGGCGAATACGACTATACCAGCCCGAATCACCTGTCGGAATCGACCCCGCCGGGCATCGGCACCTGGGGGGCGAACGTCGTCAACGCGAGCGTCGGAGTCAGCTTCGAGCGGGTGAAGCTCGACCTCATGCTGTGGGCGCGCAACCTGACGAACGACAATTCGATGATCAGCACCTTCCCCACCGTCGCGCAGGACGGCAGCTACACGGGCTATCCCACGCAGCCGCGCACTTTCGGAGCGACGATCCGCAAGTCTTTCTGAAACAACGACAGTTTATGTCGCCCCGCAAGATGAATGGAAGTGGGATCGTGAAGAGTGTTGCTGCATGGCGACTTGTCCCCTTCCGGCGACGGCAGCCATAACGGTTACAAATCTGCGTCAACCGCGCCCGCGGGAGAGTGACAAACGCAAAAAGGCAGCGCACAAGCGGGCCCACGCTGTCTCCAGGCGTGAACCCGATGTCGGCTTTAACGACACAGCAGGAAGGAAGACCAATGGCAAAGACCCCGTCCGCCGCGCCGAAGACCGGCGGCATCCACGCCCCGATCACCCCTTCGCCCGAGCTCGGCGCGATCGTCGGCACCGACAAGCTGCCCCGCAGCGAGGTGATCAGCAAGGTGTGGGAGTATATCAAGAAGCACGACCTTCAGAATCCTGCGAACAAGCGTGAGATCCTGGCTGACGAAAAGCTGAAGAAGATCTTCGGCAAGGACAGCGTGACGATGTTCGAAATGAACAAGCATCTCGCCGGCCACATGAAGGCGTAAATTCTCTATCCGGCGCAGGCACTTGATCCTGCGCCGCCGCGATCCGGCCGGCTCGCCTCTCGCGAAACCGGCCGGACGGGCCTGCCACGGGCAGGAACTTACCGCATATTCGCTTCGTTTGGCCTCCCAGTTTACCAGGAGAGACCAGATGACACGCACCAACCTGTTCGTCAGCGGCGTCAGCGCCGCCGCGCTGTTGTTCGTGAGCGCGCCCGCCCTTGCGCAGGGCAAGGCCGACCGCGCCCGCTCCGCCATCGCCGAAGCGCAGGGCAAGATCGACGCCGCCAACAAGATCGGCGTTTCAGGCGACGCCCCCCGCCTTTCGGCACAGGCCCAGGCATCGCTCCGCACCGCGCAGGAAGAACTCGCGCGCGGCATGAAGGACGAGGCGATCGCCAATGCGCATCACGCCTCCGAACTCGCCGACACCGCGCTCGGCGTAGCACAGCGCGAGCGGGATTCCGCCGCCGCCGCCCGCGCATCCGACGCGCAGCAGCAGACCGTAGCGGCGCAGCAGGCCGCAGACGCCGCCAACCAGCGCGCCGATGCCGCGCAGCAGGCCGCCGCCGCAGCGCAGGCCGATGCCGCCGCCGCACGCAACGCCCCGCCGCCCCCGCCGGTCGTAATCGCCGCGCCGCCTGCCCCGACCACGACGGTGACGACCGAAACGGTGAAGTCGGCGAGCGCATCGACCGCGCCGCGTCGCAAGGTGGTGCGCAAGACCACCACCGCCCGCAAGGCCGCGCCGAAAGTGACCGAGCGCACGACGACGAGCATCACCACGTCGCAGTGATGCAAAACGTGCCGGGGAGCCGTTGGCGGCTCCCCGGATCTTTTCCGAGATAGTGAAACTGGTGGTCCCGGAGGGACTCGAACCCCCGACGCCCACATTAGGAATGTGGCGCTCTATCCTGCTGAGCTACGGAACCGCTCGACCGCATCCCTACCGGGGCGGCGCGTGTGGCTCAAGCTAGTTGACCGAGTCCGGCGGCAGGACCGGGAACGGCAGCGGCGCGACGGGAACGCCTTCTTCGACCAATGCCTTGGCCTCGGCGAGCGACGTCTGGCCGTGGATGATCGCGGCGGGCTCATCGCCGATGTGCATCGCCCGCGCCCGGTCAGAAAAGGCCGAGCCCACCCATTCCGACTTTTCGAGCGCCTTGGCCTGCGCGGCAGCGAGTTGGCGCATGGCCTCCTTCATCACCTCGGGCGGCGGTGCGTCCTTGGCCCGCACGACCGCCTTGGACGAGTTCGGGCGACTGTTGCCCTTGGCGGCGACATTGGGCGCCATCACCGCCTTGGAGATCGCGCCGTCGCCGCACACCGGGCACGACAGCAGGCCGCGTTCGCGCTGATCCTCGTAAGCCGCGCTCGATCCGAACCAGGCCTCGAAAACATGGCTTTGCGCACAGGCGAGATCGAACACGATCACGCCGTCGCCACCTCCGGGATGGCACGCCGATGCGCCAGCACCGGCACACGCGCCCGCACGTCGGAGATCAGCGCGGGGTCGATCTCGGCGAAACCGATGCCGGGCGCCTCGCCCATGTCGAGCAGCACGTTGCCCCAGGGATCGACGACGAGCGAATGGCCGTAGGTCTCGCGCCCGTCCTCATGGCTCCCGGTCTGCGCGGCGGAGATGACGAAGGCCGCACTCTCAATCGCGCGCGCGCGCTGCAGGATATGCCAGTGCGCCGCCCCGGTCGGGCGCGTGAAGGCGGCGGGGATCGCCAGCAGGGTCGCGCCGGCGTTGCTCAGCGCGCGGAACAGATCGGCGAAGCGCAGATCGTAGCAGATCGACAGGCCGAGCTTGCCGGCGGGCGTCTCCACCACCACCGCGCCCGCGCCGGGGGCATAGCTCGCGGATTCGCGCCAGCTCTCGCCGCTCGGCAGATCGACGTCGAACAGATGGAGCTTGTCGTAGCGCGCGCGGATCTCGCCCCGGTCGTCGATCACGAAGGCGCGGTTCGCCAGCCGCCCGTCGGGCGCCAGCACCGCCAGCGAGCCGAGATGCACCCAGACGCCGTGTTCCTTCGCCGCCGCGCGCGTGGCCGCCAGCACAGGATCGTCGCTCTCCTCACGGATCACCGCCGCCGCGCGCTTGCGATTGCTGTCGACGAGCCCGGACATCTCCGGGGTGAACAGCATCGCCGCGCCGCCATCCGCCGCCGCGCGGATGCCGTCGACGATCGTGCGCGCATTGGCGGCGGGATCGATCCCGCTCGTCATCTGGAGCAGCGCGACCTTCATGCGGCCAGAAGCGCGTCGAGCTTGCCCTCACGCTCCAGCGCGGCGAGATCGTCCGATCCGCCGACATGCCTTCCGTCGATGAAGATCTGCGGCACGGTCGAGCGGCCGTCCGCGCGATCGAGCATCTCCTTGCGCTTCGGGCCGCCCATCGTGATGTCGAATTCCTCGACCTCGACGCCCTTGTCCGCCAGCAGGCGCAGCGCCCGCGAGCAATAGGGGCAGAAGGCCTTGGTGTAGATTTGTATGTGTGCCATGCCGGTAGAAGTGTGGGGTCGCCCCCCGCTTGTCAATCGCTTGCGCCTTCATCTAGCACGCGCGCCCAGCACAGGATCGTGACCGAGGCGGCGCCAGCGCGCAGCAGCGCGGCGGTGCAGGCGTCGGTGGTGGCACCGCTCGTGTAGATGTCGTCGATCAGCGCGACCGTGCGGCCCTTCACGCGGTCAGGATGCGCGACGCCGAACACGCCCTTCACCGCCCGCTTGCGCGCTTTCGCGCCGAGCCCGCGCAGCACCGGCGTCGCGCGGCGGCGGACCAGCGCGACGGGATCGTGCGCGATGCCACTGCTCCGCGCCATTGCCGCCGCGATCAGCGCCGCCTGGTTGAACCCGCGCGACCACAGCCGCCAACGGTGCAGGGGCACCGGCAGCAGCAGGTCGGCCCCATCGGGCAGCAGGCGCGCCATCTGTCGCGCAACCGTTTCGGCAAAGGCGATCCGCCCGCCGTATTTCAGCCGCAGCGCGACAGTGCGCGCGACATCGCCGTACGCGACCGCCGCCAGCACGCCGTCATGGCGTGGGGGATCGGCGCTGCATGCGGCGCAGCGAGCGTCGTCGCCCATATCGTGGTCGAACGGTACGTGGCAGCCAGCGCACCACGGCGGCGCGAGGAAGCGCAAGCTGCCCCAGCAGGCGGCGCAGAAGCGGTGATCCTCGCCCGTTACCGCGCCGCACCCCGGGCAGCGCGGCGGCAGCGCGAGCCCGGCGACGAAATGGAGCGGAGACAGGAGGCGAAGCACGCCCGCGCTTGTCGCAAGCCGCGCTTCCCGGCACAAGCCGCCCGCGATGAACGACTCCGCGGGCGTCCCCGACATCTTCGACCGCGCCGCGCGCCGCCTGCGCCGGACCCGCGCCGCGCCCGGCTTCGCGGCGTTCGATTTCCTGCGCGCGGAGATGCTCGACGGGATCGCCGACCGGCTGCTCGACGTGAAGCGCGCGTTTGCCGACGTGCTTGATCTCGGCTGCTTCGACGGCGGTTTCGTCGCCCCGCCCGGCGCGACGGTGACGCGGTGCGACGCCTCCGCCGCTTTCGCGGGCATTGCGGGCGGGATCGTCGCGGAGGAGGACCGCCTGCCCTTCGCGCCCGGCAGCTTCGATCTGGTGGTGTCGGCGGGGGTGCTCGACAGCGTCAACGATCTGCCCGGCGCGCTGATCCAGGCGCGGCGCGCGCTGCGGCCCGACGGGCTGTTCCTGGCGGCCTTCACCGGCGCGGGATCGCTCGCGACGCTGCGCGCGGCTCTGCGCGAAGCGGAGGGCGAGCGGCCTGCGGCGCGCATCCACCCGCAGATCGACGTGCGCTCGGCGGGCGATCTGCTGGTGCGTGCGGGCTTCGCGCTGCCCGTCGCCGACAGCGAGACGCTGACGGTGCGCTATTCGGGACTCGGCGGGCTGCTGCGCGATCTGCGCGGCATGGCGGCGACTAACGTGCTGGCGGGCCGCGCTCCGCTGCGGCGCGACACGCTCGCGCGCGCGTCCGAGGCGTTCGCGGCGCGCGCCGATGCCGACGGCAAGACGCCGGAGCGATTCGAGATCGTCTATATGACCGGCTGGGCCCCTGCCCCGTCGCAACCGCAGCCCGCGAAACGCGGCAGCGCCACCGCGTCGCTGGCGGCGGCGTTGCGACAGAAGCCGTAGGGGTAGGCCGTCACTTCGTTCAGGCGGAGCCGAAAAGGGTGACTATCGAGCATCGGAGCGCAGCGTGCTCAAGGCACGTGAGCACCGAAGCGCAGAGAATCGCGCTTTGCAGGCCCGCATGAGCGGAGTGACCGCCTACCCCTAGCCGATCAGGCCGCTGCCGCTCTTTGCCAGCATCCGCCCGATCGCATCGAACAGCGAATCCATCGCCACCGGCTTGAACAGTACTTCGTCCGCGCCCTCGGCCAGACACGTCTCGCGCAGGTCGATCGCGGTGTCGGCAGTGAGGATGACAACGGGCAGCTTGCCCTTGGCATCGCCGCGCGCGCGGATGCGGCGCAGCGCCTCGAGCCCGTCCATGCCGGGCATGCGCAGATCGAGCAGCACCATGTCGAAATCGGTCCGCTCGATCAGGTCGAGGCCGATCTCGCCGCTCTCCGCGCCGACCATCTCGGCACCGGCGACATCGAGCATGTCGTTGACAACGCGCCGATTCATCGGATCGTCTTCGATGAACAGGATTTTCATCGCCGGTCGCCGGCGCGATAACCCAAAATGGGGCGATTTGGTCTCATCATACACTCACTATCGGATCATGCCGCTCGCGTTACAAGCCCGTTAGCAACGGTTTGCTGCAGTTCCGTATCATACATTAGGGCCGCCAAGGCTGCGCCCGCAATCGGTTTCGCCACAATGCGGTCGATGCCCGCCTTCATGGCGCTGGCACGCATCCCGTCATCCGGCGCGGCCCACAGCAAGGTCGTCGTCGCGCCTGCAGCAGCGCGCGCAAGGCCGGACAGTGCGGCATCGATATCCTCAGCCGGGACGCAACCCTGATCGACCAAAATCTGCGCGACACCACCGTCCCCGATACGCGTCACCGCCTCCTCAATGGACGCAGCGAACACAATTGTTCCGGCGCGCGGCTCCAGCACGGCGCGCAGCATAGCCCGCGCGATCGGGTTGCGATCGACGATCAGCAGCACGCTCGGCGCGGCGTCCGCGGTCTCCTCGACGGCAGGCTCCGCGAGCACCAGCGGCAGATCAACGAAGAAGGTCGATCCGGCGTCGAGCACGCTTTCGACACGCACGTCGCCGTCCATCGCGCGGGCGAGATTGCGGCAGATCGACAGGCCGAGGCCGGTGCCGCCGAAGCGCCGCGTCGTTCCGGCATCGACCTGGCGGAAGGATTCGAAGATGAGATCGTATTTGTCGGCAGGGATGCCGATGCCGCTGTCGCTGATCGCGATGGTCAGCACGTCGTCGACCGCGCGGACGCTCAGGCGAACCTCGCCCTTCTCGGTGAATTTGAGCGCGTTCGACAGCAGGTTGAACACGATCTGGCGCAGTCGCGCGGCGTCGCCGACGATCCGGTCCGGCGCGGCATCGAGATCGAGCGCAAAGCCCAGCCCCTTGGCCTTCGCCTGTTCCTGCCACAGCCGGCAGACGTCGCGCAGCGTCGCCTTCAGATCGAACGGCGCCTGCTCGATCGTCATGTTGCCGGTTTCCATCTTGGCGACGTCGAGAATGTCGTCGACCAGCGCGCGCATCGTCACACCCGCGCCATGCACCACGCCGAGCCGGTCGCGCAACGTCGGCGCGAGGTTCTGGTCGGCGAGGATCACCTGCGTCATGCCGAGGATACCGTTCAGCGGCGTTCGAATTTCATGGCTGGTCGTCGCCAGGAACTCGGTCTTGGCGGCAAGCGCCTTGGCGAGCGCGACGTTGGTTGCGGCAAGATCGATATTGGCGGCGCGCACTTCGTTGCGGCTGCGGCGGATCGTGAAGAGTCCGACGCCGAGCAGGCCGACGATCACCACCGTGACGACGGCGGCACCGATGAAGATCAGCCGCTGCGTATCGGCGCGCGCGCGTTCGAATGCGGCGGTGCGCGTCAATTCGTCGTTGCGCAGCTTGGTGATGCGCAATTCCTGATTGGCGAAATCGAAGCGTGCTGAGGCCAGCGCCGAATTGCTCGATGCGGTGGCGCGCGAAGCCTCGTCGTCGAGATGCTTCTGCGCCTCCAGATGCGCCATAGCCTGCTTGTCGTCGCCGATCGCCTTGAAGGCGAGATAGGCGGTTTCATGCGCCTCGCGGTCGGCGAGCGTCGGGTTGGCGGGATCGCGATCGGCAAAGGCGCGCGTGATCAGCTCTGCCGCGCGCCTGGCGTCGTGATGCTGGAGCGCGGCCTGCGCGGCTAGCGGCCAGAATTGCGCGACGCCCGCGGCGGCGGCCTTGTCCTTGCCGTACTGGAGCCCCTCCGCGATGGTGCGATCGGCAGCGTCGAGATGGCCGGCGAGCAACTGCGTGCGGGCCAGATTGCTGAGCAGGCGCGCCTCCAGCATCGGGCTGTGCATCTTGCGCCCCAGCATGATCGCCTCGCGGAACTGCTTCTCCGCCTCGGCGTAGCGGTGCATTTCCTTCAGCGCGCAGCCGCGGATGTTGAGGATCGGCATCAGCAATTGCGGATCGGCGCTATACACTTCGCGCGCCTGGTCGGCGTAGCGCAGCGTCTTGGGATAGTCGTTCGCCTCCTGATACAGGAGCGCGATGCTGAGCAGCGCGATCGCCCGGCTGCGTGTCTCGCCCGTATCGCGGAACGTGTCGTGCGCCTGCTGGAAATCGGACAGAGCACGGGCGACATCGGCCTTCGCCATATGTACGCCGCCCAGCGACAGCAGCAGGTCGCCCTTGAGCTTGGTCGGCTTCGGATCCTGCGCGATGCTCTTGTACGCGCCTTCGATCAATGGCGCGGCATTGCGCATGTCGCCGAGCCGGGAATAGGCCTCGCCGCTCAGCCAGCGCGCCGTCGCCAGCGCCGTCACGCGGCGCGCGGGCGGCAGCGTCGCTGCGATCGCTTCGGCGGCACGCGCCTTCTCGATCGTCGCCATCGGATTGGCGACCATGGCCGCCTTGGCTTCAGCGATCTTTGCATCGAAAGCGTCCGGTGCGCCGGCGGCACGCACCATCGGCGCCGCGACCAGCATCAGGATCGCCAGCAACGGCGCAATCACGGTGAAGGGGCGGAACATGCTCATGTCCGGCCAGTCTAGGCCGGAACGCCTTAACGTCGCGCTAAACGAACCGCTCAGGCGCTACGCCAGAAGCTCGCCGGGCGCTTGAACATATCGCGTGCGTCGTGATCGAACTGCAGCTTCTGGTCGTTCATGAACGCGCGGAAGGCGTCTATCGAGATCGGCCGGCTGATGAGATAGCCCTGGACGATATCGCAGCCCATTACCGTCAACAGCGCCATCGCGGCCTGCGTCTCCACACCCTCGGCCGTAACTTCCATGTCGAGCGCGTGCGCCAAATCGATCGTCGAGCGCACGATCAGCGGGTCGCGGTTGCTGCTGGTCAGTTGCAGCACGAACATCTTGTCGATCTTCAGCTCGCGCGCGGGAAGCTGCTTGAGATAGGCGAGAGAGGAAAGGCCCGCGCCGTAATCGTCGATGGCAATGGCGATGCCGACATCGGCGAAGCGGCGCAGATTGGCGATCGCGCTCTGCGGATCGCGGATCACGGCGGTTTCGGTGATCTCGAAACCGATCTTCGCACCGCTTGTTGTGATCGTGCGGCAAGCCTCCTCGACGAAACGCGCGTCGCCGAGCAACTGGCCGGAGATGTTGATGAAAATCGTCAGGTCGCGGCCATCGGCGGAAAGAAGGCGCTGGTCGGCGATCACCTGATTGAGCGTCCAGTAGGTAAGATCAGCAATCTGGCGCGCTTCCTCCGCCAGCGTGATGAAATCGCCCGGCATGATCAGGCCGTGGCGCGGATGCTGCCAGCGGACCAGCGCCTCCGCACTGTTGATCTCCTGCCGGCGGACATGGACCTTGGGCTGATATTGCAGGAACATCTCGCCATTGGCGATCGCGGCGGGCAGTTCGCGCGTCAGCGTCAGCCGGTCGAGCATCGGCGTGCCGATCGACAGATCGCGGACCACGATGCGTTGCTCGGCGCGCGCCTGGTCGAGCGCAGCCTCGGCCTGTTCGGCAAGCCGAACGTCGTCTGTCACGCCAAGCGGCGCCGCGGCGGCAGCGAGGGTGACCTCGATGTGCAAGTCCTCGCCGTCAATTACGAACGGAACCGCAAGCGCAGTATCGAGCGCGGCGACGATCCGTTCGACATCGGCGACGTTATCGCCGCCGGCCTCGAACTCTACCGTGGTGCGGCTCGCTGCCGTACCGAGGAGCGACGGGTCGGTGGCAGCAGCGCGCGCCAACAGATCGAGCGCAAGCCGGTCGGCACGGGCGCGGCCCAGATGACGACGCAGCGAGGCAAAGTTGGTGATCTCCGCCAGCGCGACGAACTGCCACGGCTGAAGGGCTCGCGGCGTCGCGGCATCGGCATGGATAACAAGCGGCCCTGCGCCCGCGCGGCGCAGCTTGCGCGTCGGCAGACCGGCGACCGCGACGTCGGCGACGGGTACGATCGTCTCGGCAGTACCGCGCGTATCCGCCAACGCGCCGATTGACGCGGCCACGCGTCCGCCGCGCCGAAGCTGACGGCGTGCGGGTTGGGGCTTTTCGACGGTGCGCGCCATGTTCCGTGACCTAGCAAACCAGCCCTGAAGGAACGGTTAAACGCTGCCGCGAGGGAGCGGAACGGCCCGCAAATAGGTTTGATTCGTGCCTAACTTTCCATTAACTGAAAGCCGCGCTCAACGTAGCGCGCTAGGGAGAAAGTAAATGCTTAAGTTCCTTCTCTCGCTGGTTTACAGCGACACGAACATCAAGCCCTGGTAAAACAGGGATCGACCCGGTCGGCGGTTTAATTGGGGGTTTTCCGCAGCTTAGCATCCGACCGGGTCGATTTTTACCGATACAGAACGGGCGGTCTTCGGGCCGCCCTTTTCGTTTGTGGGGCATGAGCGGCTGACCCGCTCCGGGTAGACAGCCGGTGGACAGCGACAGAAAACACGATGTTTGCACCGCCTAAGTACGAATACCTAGGTCCGATTTCGGCACTCCGAAATCAGCGCAGCGCCTCGCAAAATCGCGCCATGAAAGTCGCCCCGCGTGTCAGTTGCGCGACCTCCAGATATTCGTTCGGCTGGTGCGCCTGTTCGATCGATCCGGGCCCGCAGATGATCGTCGAGAAGCCCGCTTCCTGGAATTGTCCGGCCTCGGCGGCATAGGATACGACCCGCGCCGGGCCGTTGTCGCCGGCCAGTCGCCGCGCCAGCAGCTCCGCCGCGCTGTCGGGATGCGGCGCGAGCGGCGGCGTCGCCGATCGCCGCGTCACCTCGACTCCGGCATCGGCGAAGCGCGCCTTGATCGCCGCATCCTCCGCCGCGCACAGCGCAACGAACGGCGCGATCACCGCGTCGGGATCGGTCCCGCCGGGCGCGCGTAGATCGAACACGAACACGCATTCGCGCGCGAGGATGTTGACCGCCGTCCCGCCGTTCACCAGCCCGATCGTCAGCGTCGCGTGCGGCGGATCGAACGGCGATGCCGGATCGGGATTGCGCTCCAGCTCCCCCGCCAGCGTCGCCAGCGCGTTCATCAGCTTCACCGCGACCATATTGGCGGAGACGCCGAGGTGCGTGAGGCTCGAATGCGCCTCATGCCCGCGCACCGTCACGCGCCAGCTCGATATGCCCTTGTGGCCGCTCACCACCTCCATGTTGGTGGGCTCGCCGACGATCACGGCGAGCGGCGCGGGCAGTTCCTTCACCAGCTCGCGGATCATCGAAGGGGCACCGAGGCAGCCGACTTCCTCATCATAGGAAAACGCCAGGTGCATCGGCCGCGCGACGGGTGCGCGCGCCACCTCAGGGACGACCGCCAGCGCGAGCGCCAGGAACGCCTTCATGTCGCACGTGCCGCGCCCGTAATAGCGCTCGCCGCGCCGCGTCAGCGTGAAGGGATCGCTCGCCCAGTCCTGCCCGTCGACCGGCACGACATCGGTATGGCCCGACAGCACGACGCCGCCCGCCACCGCCGGGCCGACTGTCGCATAGAGGTTCGCCTTGCGCCCGTCCTCGTTGACCACCCGGCGCGAGGCGACGCCGTATTGCCCAAGGAAATCCTCGACATATCCGATCAGCGCGAGGTTGGAATCGCGTGAGGTCGTGTCGAACGCGATCAGCCGTTCGAGATGCGCGAGCGCGGCGGATTCTATTTGGCTGGCGTCCATCGCACCAGACTAACCCCTCACGGAGCCGCTGGCGAGCCTTCCTCCCAGCCGCCGCCGATCGCCTTGAACAGCGACGCGGTGTCCTGCCGCAACTGGCTGTCGCTGGCGGCGAGCTGTTCGCGCGCCGACAGGGCCTGCACCTGCGCATCGAGCAATGTGTTCTGCGCGACGAAGCCGGTGCGATACTGCGCCTCGACCGCGTGAACCGTTGCCTGCGCATCGGCGAGCGCACGCTTCAGCGTCGCGTTGCGGCGGCGCTCGGCATCGAGGCGGGCGAGCGGATCCTCGACGTCGCGCAAAGCCCCCAGCACGGTCGCACGATATTGCGCATAGGCCTGTTCGCGATCCTCCTTGCGCAGGCCGACGGTGGCCTTGCGCCGACCCCAATCGAGGATCGGGAAGGTCGCCCCGCCAGAGACATTGCCCTGCACACTGTCGCGGCTGAACAGGTTCGACAGCGACGTCGACAGCAGGCTCGCCGCCCCGGTCAGCTTGAATTTCGGATAGAGGTCCGAGACGGCGACGCCGATATCGGCGGTCGCCGCCGCGAGCTGCCGCTCCGCCGCGCGGATATCCGGCCGCCGCCGCAACAGATCGGACGGTAGGCCCGCGGGCACGTCGGGCAGGCCGAGCGGAACAGCAGCCGACTTGGCAAGCTCCTCGTCGAGCGCCTCGGGCGTATCGCCGACCAGCACGCCGAGCGCATGGACGCGCACGCGCACGTCGGCGCGGAGCGGCTCCAGCCGCGCTTCCAGGCTGGTCAGCGTTCCGCGCTGGCGCGTCACGTCGATCTGCGGCGAAAGGCCGGCCTTGGCTGTATGCCCGGCGATGGCGAGCGTGCGCTTCTCATGCACGATCTCGTCCTCGACGATCGCGATCTGCGCCTGATCGAGCCGCAGCGCGAAATAGGCCTGCGCCACTTCGGCGGCGAGCGTCACGCCGGCATCGCGCTGGTTCCAGATTGCGGCATCGGTGCGCGCGACCGCGCCCTCGACCTGACGCCGTCCGCCGCCGAAAAGGTCGATTTCCCAGCTCGCATCGAAGCCGACCGAATAGGTGGTGATGCCGGTGCCGGGCAAAGCGATGCCGCCCGTGGAGCCGCTCCCCGACCCCGATCCGCCGCCAGAGAACAGCTGCGCGATCTGCGACAGCCCGGCATTCTTGCTGAGTTCGATATGCGAAGCGTTGGCGCTCGATCCGACAGTGGGCAGACCGACGCCGCGCGCCTGGATCTCGCCGAGCCGTGCCTGCTTCACGCGCGATGCGGCGATCGCCATGTTCGGGCTGTCCTTCAGCGCGCGCGCGACGAGCGCGTCGAGCTGGGGATCGCCGAACGCCGTCCACCAATGCGCCGGGTCGACGGAGGAACCGGGGCCCTGCTTTTCCGCGAAGGCGGGGGGCACCGCCATTTCGGGCGGCTTGTAATTGGGGCCGACGGTGCAACCGCCGACCGCAGCGGCGGCCGCAAGCGCCACGAGGGTGTATTTACGGATCAATGCGCCATCCCTCCGCCGGTATTCTTGCCGGGCTTCATCAGCAACACGACCGGGGTGACGATCAGCACGATGACCATCAGCGCCCGAAAAACGTCGAGGAACGCCAGCATCGCCGCCTGCTTCTGCACCTGCGCATACAGCACGCCGAGCGGCAGGACGCTGGGATCGCCCATGCCGCTGAACACGCCGGTCGCGGTCTGCAACCATTCCGAGTAGTTCGGATTGACCGGGCTCAGCCCCTCGACCAGATGCGCCTGGCGGACCTGCAGACTGCTCGCCAGCATCGACTGCGAGCTGGAGATGCCGATCGTCCCGCCCAGGTTGCGCGCGACGTTGAGCAGGCTCGACGCCTGCCCGGTCTTGTTGCGCGGCAAGCCCGCGAACGCGACCGCGTTGAGCGGCACGAACAGGAACGGCAGCGCAACCGATTGCAGCCCGCGCGCCCAGGCCGCCTGCCCGAAGCTGATGTCGGCATTGAGATGCGACATATACCAGAGCGCGAAGGCCTGCATCAGCAGTCCGGGTATCAACATCATGCGCACGTCGATCAGGCCGCTCAGCCTCCCGGCGAAAGGCACCATCACCAGCGTCGCCACGCCGCCCGCCGTCAGCGCGAGGCCGGCATCGAACGAGGTATAGCCGAGCACCTGTTGCAGCATCTGCGGAATGAGCTGCGTCGTGCCGAACAGGATCAGCCCGACCAGCCCCATCACCAGGATCGAGGCGGCAAAGTTGCGGTTCTTGAGTAGCCGGATGTCGACAACCGGATCGTCGTGATTCAATTCCCAGATCACGAGCGCGATCAAGGACGAGGCCGCAATCGCGGCCGATGTGACGATCAGCCCGCTCGCGAACCAGTCCTCGCGCTCGCCGCGATCGAGCGTGAGCTCGAGGAACCCAAGCCCCAGCGCCACCAGCAGCACGCCGATATAATCGATGCGGATGCCGCGCTCGAACAGCGTCTTGCGCTCCTTCACCAGCGCCTCGGGCTCATCGACGAACAGGTTGACGCCGATGAACGACAGGATCCCGATCGGCACGTTGATGAGGAACACCCAGTGCCAGCTCGCAACCTCGGTGATGTAGCCGCCCAGCGAGGGCCCGAGCACCGGCCCAACCACCACCACGATCGCGAAGGCGGCGATCGCCATGCCGCGCTCCCGTGGCGGGAAGGTGTCGACCAGCATCGATTGCTCGACCGGCGCGAGACCACCGCCGCCGATGCCCTGCAAAACGCGCGCGATCACCAGCGTCGTCAGATTTGGCGCCATCCCGCACAGCAGCGACGACAGCGTGAACAGCGCGATCGACATCAGGAAATAGCGTTTCCGTCCGATCACGTCAGACAGCCAGCCGCTGATCGGGATGATGATCGCGTTGGCGACGAGGTAGCTTGTCAGCACCCACGTCGCCTGATCGTTCGAAATCGACAGGCCGCCGGCGATATGATCGAGGCTGACGTTGGCGATCGAGGTGTCGAGCACCTCCATGAAAGTCGGCAGACTGATCAGCGCGACGATCGCCCAGCGATTGTACGGCCCCGCCGCCGAGCGCGACGGATCCCAGCCGTCCGCGCCCTGGCCCGCGGCGGGAGCGGCGCTCGCCACTTCAGCGGACCTTGACGGTGGGGATGACCGACATGCCTGGGCCGAGCGGATATTTCTTCGGATCGGGCCCGTTCTTGGCGTCGAACTCGATCCGCACCGGCACGCGCTGCACCACCTTCACGAAATTGCCGGTGGCATTCTGCGGCGGCAGCAGTGCGAACGCCTGCCCCGCACCGCGCTGCACCGAATCGACGTGACCCTTGAACTCGATATCGGGATAGGCATCGACCTTGATCGTCACCGGCTGGCCGATCTTCATGTCGCGGAGCTGGGTTTCCTTGAAGTTGGCGGTGACCCAGACGTGATCGGGCACGATCGCCATCAGCTGCGATCCCGGCCCCACATAGGAGCCGAGGTTGACCTGCCGATTGACCACCTGCCCAGAGACCGGCGCGGTGAGGCGCAGGTCGCCGAGGGTGACGTTGGCCTGATCGACCTGCGCCTTGCGCGCGCCCACGACGGCCTTCGCTGCGGCGACCTGGCGCCTGGCGACCTCGACCTGCGAGGCGGCATTGTCGATCTCGCGGCGCGCGGCGGCGGCATCGGCGGCGGTCGAACGCGCGGTGGCGCGCGCGGCGTCGAGCTGCTGCCCGGCGACGGCGGCGGGATCGAGGCGGCGGAGCTGTTCGTAGCGCGCGAGATCCTGCGCGGCCTTCTGCGCGGTGGCGAGCGGGGCGCGCGCGGAGTCGATCGCCTTCAGCACGCTCGCCTGCGCCGCTGCGACCTGCGCGTTCGACTGCTCGACCTGCGCGTTGGCCTGCACGACGTTCGCCTGCGCCTCGGCAAGCTGCGCCTGCGGGCCATTGGGCTTGATCACCGCCAGCAGCCGACCCGCCTCGACATGATGGTTGTCGAGCTCGGCGACCTCGACCAGCGTCCCCGCCACGGTCGGCGAGATGCGCACGATATGCGCATCGACGAAGGCGTCGTCGGTCGCCTCATACTGCCGCGCGTCGAGATAATAGAGCGTGCCGACGATCGCGATCACCGCCACGACGGCGATGACGATGAACCAGAAGCTCGGCCGGCTGAACAGCGAGGGCTTGTCGGATTTCGGCTGCGCGTCGTCCTGCTTCTCTTCGGGCTTATCCGTGTTGTCGGCGTGCGGCGTATCGTCCGCCTCGGGCTTGTCGGCCTGATCCTCGGTCATGCAGCCTCCTGGCGTTCGGCGATCAGCCGGTCGATAATTGCTTCGGCATTGGCGACGATGCGCAGGCGGATGGCCTCCACCAGCGTATCGTCAAAGGTTTCGCGCCCCATCATCTTGAGCATCGACGCGCGCAGCGACTTGGTCGCAATGATCTGGCTGAACATCGTGAAGCCGGCGATGCGCGCGGTCGCGCGGTCACGCACGCCCGATGCGACGCAGACCAGCTCGACCAGCCGCTCGATCGCAGGGCCCATCGCCCCCTCGTAGAGCTTGTCGAACGCCGCAGTCGGATGGAGTTGCTCGCGGACGATGAACAGTCCCCATCCCGGGTGCCGCTCACTGGCGAGCCTGTCGACGAACACTTCCAGCATCCGGCGGATCGCGACACGAGCTTCTGCGGGATCGGTCGGGACCGCCCCGTCGAGCGCGACGTCGGGCACCATTTCCGCGACCATTTGCGCCGCGATATGTTCGGCCGCAGCGAGGTACAGGCCCTCCTTGCCGCCATAATGATAGGTGATCGAGGACATTGCGGTGCCCGCCGCGCTGGCGATGCCGCGCGTGCTCGCGCCGTCCAGCCCCTTTTCGCCGAATTCGCGAATCGCAATGTCGAGAAGGCGTTGCTGCACCATGTCTCGCCGTTAATTCGTTCGAACGAACAAGGCAAGCGACTATTTGTGCAATGCGGGATGAATCAGGAAACGGACGCGGGCGAAGAAGGTTCCGGCTCGCTGAAATCGACATCGTCGCGCAGCGATCCGAAGCGCAGCGTGAAGAGATCGGCGAGGTAATTCTGATACAGTCGCCAGGGCCGCCTGCTCCCCTGCCGCGGCATCCGATCGATCGCGCGAGTGATGTAGGTGGAGCTGAAATCGACGAACGGCAGTGGTTCGATTCCGTCCTCGGGCACGCGCGGCGTGACCCGCCGGAACCCACGCCGCCGCATCATCTTCAGCAGGCGGCAGACATAGTCGGCGGTGAGATCGGCCTTCAGCGTCCATGACGCATTGGTATAGCCGAAGGCGAGCGCGAGGTTGGGTACGCCGCTGAACATCATGCCCTTGTAAGCATAGGTGCGGGCGAGATCGACCGGGACACCGTCCACCGCGAGCGCGATGCCGCCGAGCAACTGCACCTCCAGCCCGGTCGCGGTGACGACGATGTCGGCGGCGATTTCCTCCCCTGATGCGAGCGCCACCCCGCCCGGCGTAAGGCGCGCGATCGCCCCGGTCACGACCGAGGCCGTGCCGCTCCCGATCGCGGCGAACAGATCGCCGTCGGGCACCAGGCACATGCGCTGGTCCCAAGGCGCATAGGTAGGATTGAAGTGCGTCGCGACGTCATAGTCCGCGCCAAGCTCGGTCTGGATCAACTCGGCGATATGCTTCCGCGTCGCCTCGGGCCGCCAGCGCGCGAGGTTGTAGAACAGCATCTGGATCGCGACGCTGCGCCACCGCAGCAACCGCAGCGCGAGGCCGTGCGGCAACACGCGCCGCACGCGCGCCGCCCACACGTCGTCGCCCGGCATCGAAACCACATAGCTCGGCGAGCGCTGCAGCATCGTCACGTGCGCCGCCTGCTTCGCCAGCGCCGGCACCAGCGTCACCGCCGTCGCCCCGCTGCCGATGACGACGACGCGCTTGCCGGCATAGTCGAGATCGCCGGGCCAGAATTGCGGATGGACGATCCGCCCGCCGAAATCTTCCGCACCCGCGAACGTGGGCGCATGGCCGCGCGCATAATCGTAATAGCCGCTGCACGTATAAAGAAAGCCGCAGGTGATCGTATCGCCGCCCTCGATCTCGACGGTCCAGCGCGCGTCCGTCGTGGACCAGTCGGCGCGGCGCACGCGGTGGCGATAGCGGATCGCCTGCTCCACCCCGCATTCCGCCGCCGTCTCGCGGATATAGTCCAGGATCGACGCGCCATCGGCGATCGCCTTCGCCCCCGTCCACGGCCGAAAGGCATAGCCGAGCGTGAACATATCCGAATCCGAGCGGATGCCGGGGTAGCGGAACAGATCCCATGTCCCGCCGCTCGCCGCGCGACCTTCGAGGATGACGAAGCTGTGGCCGGGCAGCTTCCTGCGCAGATGACACGCCGCGCCGATGCCTGAGAGGCCGGCACCCACGATCACCACGTCGAAATGCTCGGGAGTCATGTGCGCCGCTTAGGGCTTATCGATCCCGGGGCGAACCTACAAAATCCTCCCCCTGGCGGGAGAGGATTCCGTTTCAGAAATCCCTCTTGTAGCGCACGCTGACGTTCGTGTTGCCGAACGTCCCCGCCTGCGACAGCGCGCTCAGGCCCTTCGCCAGCGCCACCTCGAGCTGCGTCGCGGTGAAGCCCTTCGCGTCGGTGATGATCTCCACGTAGATGTTCTTGGTGATGTACTTGCCCGCCGCGAGGCTGGTCCCCTGCCCGCTCGTCTTGTCGCCGCCGACGATGCGCAGCCGGTCGATGCCTGTCGCCGAGCGCAGCTTGCCGAGCGGGTTGAGCCCGCCGCCGCTGCCCCGCAGCGAATTGAGCGCCGCCGCAAGCTGGATCGCCTCGACCGCCGACAGGTTCGTCACCGAGCTGCCGAACAGCAAGCGGCTCAGCACCTCGTCCTGCGGCAGCACCGGCGTCGAGGTGAAGGTGATCTGCGGGCGCTGGCCCGTCCCGCCGATGTTGATGACGGCGGAGACGGTATCGACCGTCGTCGACGCGCTGATATCGAGTTCGGGATCGGATAGCATGCCGCCGTTGAAGCGCACGATGCCGCGGTCGATATCGAAGCGCTTGCCCGAGAAGGTGTAGGTGCCGCGCACGATATCCGCCCGCCCGACGATCTGCGGGTTGGCCGAGCTGCCGGTGATGCGGAAATCGGCCGACCATTCGGATTCGAGGCCCATGCCGCTGACGAACAGCTGGTTGGCCGCGCGCACGCGCAGATCGAGCTTGAACAGGCCGACGGGCGCGGCGGCGGGGCCGTTCGCCGCCGCCTTCACCATGTCGCTCTTGCGCCGCACGCCGGTCAGCTCGGGCACTTCGGCCTGGCCCTGCACGATGATCTCGTAACGGGCGTTGGGGATGCGGATATCGCCGGTGATGTTGCCGCCGTCCGCCTTGGAATTGGTGACGCGGATCGTGCCGGTAGCGGTCGCGCCGAGCGCATCGCTGCGCGCGAGCTGCGCGTTGTTGAGCGTCGCCGTCACGTCGATCGGGAAGCCCGCGTCGGCCGCGAAGCCGACCGAACCCTTGGCGTCGACCGTCCCCGTCCCGGCCTTGGCCTGCAACGTCGTGATCTCCAGCCGGTCGTTGGTGAAGCGCCCGCCGATCCGCATATTGGTCAGCCGCGTGCCGTAGGTTTCGTTGGTGTAGGTGAGGTTGTCGGCGCGGATCAGGCCGTTGAGCTGCGGCGAGGACACCTTTCCGCTGAAATCGGCGGCGACCGCGATCGGCCCGCTCAGTTGCTGGTTGGCGAGCCCCGCCAGCGAGAACAGCACCGCGCCCGGCCCGTTGTAGCGGATACCGCCCGACAGCGGCGCGGACATCAGCCGCGTCGTCCAGCTACCCGAACCCGGCGGCAACGGCCGCAGCGTCGCGACCATCCGCCCGACAGTGGTCGCGCCGCGATTGATGAGCGCGCGCGCCTCGCCGCCATCGGTCAGCAGCTTGCCCGCAAAGACGATATCGACCGGCGCGGAGACGCTGGCGAGGCTGGATCGCGTGAAGTTCGAAATCCGCAGCCGCGCATCGGCCTGCGGGAAGCTCGCGCTCGTCGGTTGCGAGAAATCGAGCGCGCCGGTCGCGCTGCCGCCCAGCCCGAGCCCCGGCACGACCGCGTTGATCATCGACAGATCGAGCTTGTCGAGCCGCACCTGCGCGCTCAGCCCCTTGCCGTAGCTGCCCGCGACGCGCGCCGATCCGCCGCCGGTCCCGCCGAAATCGAGCCGCGTCGGCTGCAGCGTGTACGTCCCCTTGGCAATGGCGATGCGCGCCGGCGTCGCCGTCTTGAAGTCGATGCCGTTCGCCTGTCCCTGCGCGGCGATCAGCCACAGCGCCGGGCTCAGCCGCGCATTGGCGGCGAGGCGGAAGGGCACGCCGGTCGATCCGGTCGCGAGCAATTGCGCCGTGCCCGAACCACCGACGTAATCGACCTTGCCGCGCGCCGAGGAGATCACCGCCGCGCCGTAACGCAGGTCGGCGATCTGCGCGTCCGCGACGATCTGCGGTGCCTTGGCATAGAGGATCGCGGAAGCCTTGATGATCGCGCGGCCGATGGTGAATTCGGTCGCACCCGGTATTTTCGCGCCGTAAGCGGTCGCGGCGACGTCGGCGCGCTGGACCGAGCCTTGCGCGGCCAGTGTCGCGGCACCGTTGATGCCGGAGCCGGCGAACTGCACACGGCCCGCGAACGGCCCCGCCTTTGTCTGCTGGACCTTGCCCCGGATATCCATGCCCGCGAAGCGCGCCTTGCGGATATCGACCGTCAGCACCGGCCCGAGCGAGGCGATGACGTCGGCGGTGAACGGCCCGTAATTGGTCCCGCCCTTGGCGACGATGGCATAGGCTTGGCCCGTGCCCCGGATCACTGCCTCGACATTGACGAGCCCCACGCCGACGCCCGGTCGCGCCGCGCGCAGCAGGACGACGGGCTTCTCCAGCGTCCCCGTCACCCGCGCCGAGAGCGGGCCGTATTGCGTCGAATAGGCATCGGCGTTGACCGCGAGCGGCCCCTTCGGATCATACCGCCCACTGCCGCCGCGCACGGTGAATTGCGGTGCCGCCAGCGTCAGGTTGCGGAAGGTGATGATGCCGTTCGGATCGTAGCCGACATCGGCCTTGACGATGGCGTTGCCGCCGAGGAATTCGCGCGCGCCTTCGTTGAAGATCTGCGACGTGCGCGCGACGACATGGCCGGTGATGCCGAAACCGCCCTTGGGGGCCGTCACCAGCTTCGCGTCGCTCGCGAGGCTGACGATGCCGAAGCCCTCGACCCGGTAATTGTTGACCCGCCCGTTGAGCGCGCCGCGGTACATGCCGCTCGACAGATCGGCGACGACGATCGCGGTCGCGTCGATCTTGCTGGAACGGATCCTGAGGTTGTCCGACAGGATCTTGTCGCCGCTGATCGCGAGATCGCCGTTGATCGCGACATTCTGCAACAGGCCGCCGGCCGCCGCGTTCAGCCCCGTCACGCGGGCGGCGCGCGCCGCGATCGGCACCTTGATGTGCCTGGCGTCCACCGTCGCCAAGCCCGAGGCATAGACCTGATCGACGCGCAATTCGCCGAAGCCGATCGAGGCCGCCTTGACGACGTAATTGACCGTCGGCGTCGCGAACGCGCCGTCCACGACGACGCTCGCCGCCACGTCGCGGCCGTTGAGGTTGGGCGCGATCGCACCGGGCGTCAGCAGCTTCGCATCGACCTTGAACTGACCGAACTTGCTCGCCGCGAGATCGACCAGCCCGCCGCCCGCCACCGCCAGCGCGTCCGATTTGAAGGCGAAGCGCGTATCGATGCGGCGCTGGTTGAGCGTCGCATCGACCGACACGTCGAGCTGCGGCGCGGTAATCCGCGCGACGGGGTTGACCGGCGTCGCCTGATCCTTCGGCGCGCCGCCGGGATAGAGTCCGGGATGCGTGTTGCCGCGCAGCTTGAAAGTGCCGCTGTTGGCGGTCAGCGTCAGGTCCGCCAGCGACGCTCCGCCGAGCGTGCCCGTCACCTTGCCGTTCCACGCCTTCCAGCTGCCCGTACCACCGATCTTCAGGTCGAGCGGCGCGGTGGTCTTGGCGAGCGACGCCACGACGCCACCGGCCGGCGCGGCCAGCACGGCGTCCACGTCGAATTTATTGTCGTCCGGCACGGCATCGAGCTTCACCGCGAGCTTGTCGCCGCCGCTCGACGCGACGTTCGCCGTCACCTGCGCGCGCCGGTCGGCGATGTGCGCATTGCCGTCGATGGCGATGGCATAGGCCGTGCCCGCCACCGCCTTCTGCAGGATGAAGCGCCCGACCTTCAGGCGGCCCACGTCGATATCGATGCTCGGCAGCGTCGGGGTGCCGGGATCGACCGGCACGGCTTTCAGCGCCGGCGCGCGGCTCATCGTGATCAGCGCGGCGGTCGCGCTGCGCACATCGGCATGGTTGCGCGTGAATTCGAACGGCCGCCAGTCTACGGCGATCTCCGGCGAGGTGAGGAACAGGCCGTTCTGGTCGCTCACCCGCACGTCGCGCAGCACCATCGCGCCGTAGATCGATCCGTCGATCCGCCCGACCTTTACGTTGAGCCCGGACGCCAGCGTATAGCCGTTGACGATATTGACGACGAAGCGCCGCCCCGGCTGCGTATCGAGCCCGAAGATCAGCGCCACGATCGCCAGCAGCAGCCCCGCCAAGCCGATCGCGACCCATTTCGCGATCCGCTGCCACAGCGGGCGCTTCACCACCACGACCTCATCCGCAGGCGCCTCGCTCGCCATCAGAACGCCTGCCCGATGGAGATGTAGAGTGCGATCAGCCCGTCGCCCTTGCGCTTGTTGAGCGGCGTCGCGACGTCGACGCGCAGCGGGCCGAAATTGGTGTAGAAACGCCCGCCGATACCCGCGCCGAATTTGAGATCGCTCACGCCGGGGATACTGCTTTCATAACTGTTGCCGCCGTCAAAGAACGGCACGATGCCGAAATTGCCGAAGCGGTATCGCGCCTCGATCGAGAATTCGCTGAGCGAGCGTCCGCCGACCGGATCGCCATTGGGATCGAACGGCCCGAGCCGCTGATATCCGTAGCCGCGCACCGATCCGCCGCCGCCGCCATAGTAACGCCGCGACGGCGCCAGTTCGTTGCGCGAAATGCCCATGATCGATCCCGCCCGCACGCGACCGGCGATGACGAGGCTGTCCGACACCGGATAATAAGCGCTCGCCTCCACCAGCCCGCGGACATAGGGGCTCGCCTTGCCCTTCACCGAGGCTTCGGGGCTCAGGTTCACCTTCACCCGGTAACCCTTGGTCGGGTTGAGCAGATTGTCCGACGTGTCCCACAGCGCCTGCACCGGAAGGGCTGCGATGAAATAGGTCTTTCGCGTCTTATCGAGCGCGGTGAAATCGTAGATGCTCTCGTTCGTGCCGGTCAGCTCGAAGCCGAAATTATAGGTCAGCCGCTTCTGCCAGATCGGGGTGGAATCGTAGGAGATGCGGCCCGCCAGCGTGCCGGTGAAGGCATTGTAGGCGTCGTAGTTCGAATGATTGGCCGACGCCGTCAGCGATACGGTGCGGTCGCGCTTGCCGGCATTGGAGCGACGGAAGGTCGTGCTGAGCCCCTGTTCCTGTGAGCCACCGATCACGTTGACGATCAGCGCACCTTCGGGCTCCCAAAGGTTGCGGTGGGTGAAGGTGCCCTCCAGCCGGAAGCCCTGCCCGGTGCTGTAGCCGCCGCTCACCGCCAGGCTGCGCGGCGGGCCGGCGATCTGGCGCACCAGCAGATCGACCTGCTGGGTGCCGTCGGGGCCCGGCTGGCCCGTCTGCACCGGCTCGACCGATACGGTGGAGAGCAGCCCGGTCGCGATCAGCGCCTGCCGCAGGTCATCGACCTTGCGCGTATCCCACAGCTCGCCCTTCTTGAAGCGGGCGAGCACGCCGACATGCTGCGCGTCGAAGGCAAGCGTGCCGGTGGTGGTATAGGCGCCGAACGACGAGCGCGGCCCGACATCGACCGGCAGCGTGTAGGCACCGGTCGTCGTCGCATCGTCGAGGATGATGTCGCGCTGGCCGACCTTGGCGAAGGGATAGCCCTGTTGCGGCAGGACGGTGCTGACGTTCGCCTCCGCGCCCTGCACGCGCGCGGCATCGATCGGGTCGCCGGTCTTGAGCGGCATCGCCGTCGTGATGAGATCGGCCGGGACGACGGGGTCGGCGACGATCGTCACCGAACTCAGATGATAGAGCTTGCCCGGCGTCGCGCTGACGATCGCGCGCAGGCGGTCGGTGGTCTTGCCGTCCGCGCCCTTGACGACCTCGATGGTCGAGATCGCGGTGCCGTCGTAATAGCCGAGCGAGCGCATCAGCCGTCCTGCGAGCGCCTCGTCCTCGCGTGCCCGCGCCGACACCATCGTCGCATTGGCCGCCTTGCCGCCGCCGTCCTTCAGCGCCGACAGGCTGTTGAACTGTCCCCCCAGCCCGATCCCGTCGAGCCCCTTGAGGACGGTGTCGTAGCGGATCTGGGTTTCCTTGTCCTCGACGTCGGCGACCGTGACGAACGGCGTCGAATCGAACGTCGCGAGCGGCGGCAGCGGCTGCGACAGCTCGGCGGGTTCTTGCGGCGTCGGCGCGGTCGGCGGGACGGTGACGGGCGGCGGCGCGCCGATCGGCTCGATGGCGATCGGCTCGAGCGGCGCGTTGATATCGTTCGACAGCGGCGGCAGCGCCTTGTCGAACTCGGCCTCGGGTATGATCGGCTTGTCGGCGTCGGGATCGGCCGGCTGCGCGGGTGCCTGATCCGCCACGGGCGGCGGCGGCGTCACCTGCTGGGGTGACGCGGCGGCAACGAGCAACAACAGGCCGGTCGAAAATTCCAGCGACACCAAGCGATTCTATCCCCTTTGCTGGGGATACAACCACGTTCGCCATACCCCCGACCTTCACCTAACGCGCGCGAATCCGAAAGGTTTCCATCAGCCGCGCGCTTTCGCCCGCGCGCGGTAGGCATGGAGCAACGGCTCGGTGTAGCCGCTCGGCTGCGACAGCCCCTCGAACACCAGCGCCCGCGCCGCCTGATAGGCGAGACTGGCATCCTCGTTGCCCGCCATCGGCCGGTACAGCGGGTCGCCCGCATTCTGCACGTCGACCTTCGCCGCCATCCGCGTCAGCGCGGCATCGACATCGGCGGCGGTGGCGACGCCGTGGTACAGCCAGTTCGCCATATGCTGCGACGAGATGCGCAGCGTCGCGCGGTCCTCCATCAGGCCGACGTCGTGGATATCGGGCACCTTGGAGCAGCCGACGCCCTGATCGATCCAGCGCACGACATAGCCGAGGATGCCCTGCGCATTGTTGTCGAGCTCGGCGCGCACCTCCTCGGGGGTCCAGTTCCGCCCCTGCGCCGCGACCGGCACCGTCAGCAGCCCGCCGAGATCCGGGATCGCCTCCTTGGCGATTTCCTTCTGCCGCGCGAAGACATCGACCTGATGGTAATGCATCGCATGCAGCGTCGCGGCCGTCGGGCTCGGCACCCAGGCGGTGTTCGCGCCCGATTTCGGATGCGCGATCTTCTGCTCCATCATGTCGGCCATGCGGTCCGGCGCGGCCCACATGCCCTTGCCGATCTGCGCCTTGCCCGACAGCCCGCAGGCAAGCCCGATGCGGACGTTGCGATCCTCATAGGCCTTGATCCAGTCGCTCGCCTTCATCTCGGCCTTGGGGATCATCGCCCCGGCCTGCATCGCGGTGTGCATCTCGTCGCCGGTGCGATCGAGGAAGCCGGTGTTGATGAAGACGATCCGGTCCCGCACCGCATGGATGCAGGCGGCGAGATTGGCGGAGGTGCGGCGCTCCTCGTCCATCACGCCGACCTTCAGCGTATGCCGCGCCAGCCCCAGCAGATCCTCGACCGCATCGAACAGGCGGTTGGTGAAGGCTGCTTCCTCGGGTCCGTGCATCTTCGGCTTGACGATATAGACCGAACCCGCGCGGCTGTTGCTGTACCGACCGAGCCCGCGCAGATCGTACAGCGCGATGGTCGACGTCACGATCGCGTCGAGGATGCCCTCGGGCGCCTCGCCGTCGTGCGGCAGATGGATCGCCGGCGTCGTCATCAGATGCCCGACGTTGCGGACGAACAGCAAACTGCGCCCCGGCAGCGTGACGTCGCCGAACACCCGGTCGCCGTTCAGCGCGCGCGTGATCGTCTTGCCGCCCTTCTCGAAACTCTCGACCAGATCGCCGCGCATCAGCCCGAGCCAGTTGGCATAGGCCGCCACCTTGTCCTCGGCATCGACCGCCGCGATCGAATCCTCGAGATCGACGATGCTGGTCAGCGCCGACTCCAGCACGACGTCGGCGATGCCGAGCGGATCGGTCGCGCCGATCGGATGATCGCGGTCGACCACCACCTCGATAAACAAGCCATTGTGCCGGAACAGCGCGCCGCGCTCGCTCGCCGCGACGAGATCGGGATGCCCCTCGCCTTTCAGCGCGCCTTCCCAGCCGGGCACGGCGGCGTTCAGGAACTCGCGCGCGGCCGCGATAACCTGATCGCCGCGCACCGGATCGTATCCGCCGGGCACCGCCATGCCGGGCAGCGCATCGGTGCCGTAGAAGGCATCGTACAGGCTGCCCCAGCGCGCATTGGCGGCGTTGAGAACGAAGCGCGCGTTGAGCACCGGCACGACGAGCTGCGGCCCCGCCATCGCCGCGACCTCGGCATCGACGTTCTGCGTGCCGACCGTGAAGGGCTCCGGTTCGGGCACGAGATAGCCGATCTCGCGCAGGAAGGTTTCGTCTGCGGCCTCCCCCGCCTGATAGCGCGCATCGATCGCCGTCTGCAGATCGTCGCGCTTCGCCAGCAGCGCCGCATTCTCCGGGGCCATCGCGACGAGGATGCCCGCAACGCCCTCCCACCATCCCGGCGCGGCGATACCGAGCGGCGGCAGCACCTGCTCTTCGATGAAGGACACGAGCGGGGCGGCAACGGACAGGCCGGCACGGTTGAGCATCTCGGGCACAAGGTCTCCTGACGATAAGCACCCGGGGAGGCGGCCCGCGCTTAGGCGAGCAGGCGGGGTTCGTTCAAGGGGCTGAACGAAACTCCGCCTCGTCCTTTAGAACACCGCCTTCCCGTCGCCGCCCAGCATCGCCTTGCGCACCAGCGGGATCGGCGGGCCGCCGAAGCTGAGGAACGTGTCGTGGAATTGCTTCCACGACGCCCGCCCGCCGTGCTTCGCCGTCCAGTCGTCGCGCAGCTTGCGGATCATCAGCTTGCCCATCGTATAGTTGAGATACGCGGGGTCATACGTGCCGCGCGCCGATTGCTGCTTGGCGTTGCCCTCGTCCTGATAGCATTCCTTGAGGAACATCTGGCGCGACTGTTCCTGCGTCATGCCCCGCGCGTGCAGCCCGATCGCCGAGAGGAAGCGGCAATCGCGCAGCAGCGCGTTGGAAAGCTGGCCGACGTGCGTCTCGGCGTTCCCCTTATGCAGCCCCGCTTCCCACATCATCTCCTCGGCATAATGCGCCCAGCCCTCGGCATAGGCATAGCCGACGAAGATCCGCCCGAAGATCGAGGGCGATTTGTTGGCGTGGCGGAACTGCAGGAAATGCCCCGGCATCACCTCATGCACCGAGGTGAACAGCAGATCCTCCTTGCCCGGAATGAAGGCGAGCTGGTCGGCCTTGCTCCACGAAGGATCGGGCGGCGAGATATAGTAGATCGACGGGATGCCCTTCTCATAGGGCCCCGGCGGATCGATATATGCCGAGTTCTGCCGGTTGTAGGGCGGGCTCTCCTCGACCAGCGCCTGCTCGTTGTCGGGGATCGAAACCACCCCGCTCGCCAGCACGAACGCGCGCAGCTCGGGGATCTGCTTGCGCGCCTCCGCCACCGGATCGTTGTTGGCGGGCTTGTTGGCGCCCATCTTCGTCATGCATGCCTGGATCGTCGCACCCGGCGCGTAGATCGCACACGCCTCGCCAAGCGCCTTCTGGTTGCGCGCCAGATCGGCCTTGCCCGCCGCCTCCAGCGTGGCGAGCGGCACGTCGACGCCCTCGGTCTCCTTGATCATTCGCGAGAATTTATCCGCGCCCAGCGCGAAATCCTGCGTCGCCGTCCCGCGCTGGCTCTCCAGCCACGCGGCAAGATCGGTCATCGCCTTGTTCGCCGCCTTCGATGTCTTGTCGAACTCATCCTGCAGCGCGGGGCTCTTCACGTCCGCGAACGCTTTTTTCGCGTCGCCGGTGTAGTAATCGGCCAGCCCCTTGAAGCCCGCGACACCGTAATTGATGTAGCTGAGCGGCATCGGCGTCTTCAGGTTCGCGCGGATCTGCGCTGCGGCCTTGGGGATCTTGTGGAGGAAATCGATCGTCGCGCGCATCCGGGTCGCGGGATCGGTATAGTTGCGCGCGATATAGACGTTCGGGTCGAGCCCCTGCCCGATATACCAGGCCGGGTTGCGATGCGGCTGGTCGGCATCTTCCAACCAGAACAGCTGCCCCTGTGCAACGGTGATCAGATACTCGCGCTCGAACGCATCGTCCTTGCTCAGCTTGGCAGCGTCGAAGCCCTTGGCCTTGGCGATCGCATCGCGCAGGAAATCGCCCTGCTGCTTGAGCCCCTGCGGGCTCCAGTCGCCGAGGCCGCCGTCGAAATCGTGGCGGCCCTGATAGACCGCGCCCGCCGGCGCGATGCGGAAGCCGTTCTCGATGAAGGCGTCGCGGAATTTCGGCCAGCTATCGGTCGGCATCGCGGCCAGCGTGGGCAACGTATCCTTCGGTGCGGGCGGGTGCGCCGAACAGCCCGCCAGCGCGAGCGCGGCCAATCCCCCAAATACCACCTTACGCATACCCGCTCCCGTGATTCGTTTGCGGCCGGATGCTGGCAGCTTGCGGCGGCGTGCGCCACCCCGGCGGGAACGCCCCCGCCCCGCGCTCGTTTTGGCTGTGATCTCAAGGAGAACGACCATGCCCTATGTAAAGACGCGCGACGGCACTGATCTCTACGTCAAGGATTGGGGCGAAGGCCGCCCGGTCATTCTCCTCCACGGCTGGCCGCTCAACGCCGACAGCTGGGACGCGCAGGCCCTGGCGCTGGCGGAGGCCGGTTTCCGCGCCATCGCCTACGACCGGCGCGGCTTCGGCCGCTCGGGCCAGCCCTGGGGCGGCTATGACTACGATACGCTCGCCGACGATCTCGCCGACGTCATGAAGGCGGCGGGTGCGGAGCAGGACGCGACCATCGTCGGTTTCTCGATGGGCGGCGGCGAGGTCGCCCGCTACATGAGCCGCCACGGCGGCCGGGGCGTGATCGGCGCGGGGCTTATCGCCTCGGTCGTGCCCTATCTCCTTCAGACCGACGATCATCCCGAAGGCGTGCCGGCCGATCAATTGCAGGGGATAGCCGACGGCATCAGGCGCGACCGCTACGGCTTCTTCCAGCCGTTCTTCAAACAATTCTTCGGCGTCGGCTTCATCAGCTCGCCGGTCAGCGAGGAAACGCTGGAATGGGCCGCGCAGGTCACCGGTCAGGCCGGCCTCAAGCCGATCCTGGAATGTGCCAAGGCGTTCAGCTTCACCGATTTCCGGCCCGATCTGCCCGCGATCACCGTGCCGACGCTCGTCGTCCACGGCACCGCCGACAAGACGGTGCCGATCGATGCGACCGGGCGTCTTGCCGCCAAGGGCATCCGCCAGTCGCAGCTCGTCGAATATGACGGCGCGCCGCACGGCCTGACGATCACCGAAAGCGACCGTTTCACGCGCGACCTGCTCACCTTCCTCGGCCACCGCCCCTCGGTGGAAGAAACGCGCGCGATCGAGGAAGGCGAACGCGACGCCTTCTTCGATGCGAAGCTGCAGCCGATCCTGCCGGGCGGTTGAGCATAGCGATATCCTCCCCCGCCAGGGGGAGGTGGCATGCGAAGCATGACGGAGGGGGAGGTCAGCGGAACGCTCGAGAGGACGCCGCCGTCCGCCCCCTCCGTCGCTGCGCGACACCTCCCCCTGGCGGGGGAGGATGGAAAATCACTTCCCGTCGAGCGGAACGATCACCTCATCCGGGTGCGCGACGTTCAAGTCCTTGCGCACCAGCTCGTCGACCATGTCCGGGTCGGCATGTTTCGGATCGAGCAGCTCGACGCGATTCTTCAGGACGTCGCGCTGCTTGCTCAGCGACGCGAGCTCCGCCTGCTTCTGCCCCAGGTGCCGCTCGATATCGCCATATGCCAGCGCGCCGTTCGGCCCGATGATCGCATAGCCGCCGAAGAACGCGCCCACCGTCAGCAGCGCCGCGGGCGGACCCGCGCGGCGGAGCATGTTGCGGAGCGTCGACGGCTTCGAGCTTTTACGTTTTGCCATGCGCCGATTCTGACGCATCGCGACTCGCGGATCAAGCTCGATTCGCCGCAAATTTCTACCTAGCGGAACACTACTTACGCAGCACGCTCCGTCCGGCATAGACCGCCGCCAGATCGAGCTCCTCCTCGATGCGGATAAGCTGGTTGTACTTGGCGAGCCGGTCGCTGCGCGCGAGGCTGCCGGTCTTGATCTGCCCGCAATTGGTGGCAACGGCGAGGTCGGCGATCGTCGCATCCTCGGTCTCGCCCGAACGGTGCGACATGACGGCGGTATAACCCGCGCGCTGCGCCATCGACACCGCTTCCAGCGTCTCGGTCAGCGTGCCGATCTGGTTGACCTTCACCAGGATCGAATTGGCGATACCCTGGTCGATGCCGGTCTTGAGGCGCTTCGGATTGGTTACGAACAGGTCGTCGCCGACGAGCTGGCACTTGCTGCCGACGAGGTCGGTGAGCGCCTTCCAGCCCTCCCAATCGTCCTCGCTCATGCCGTCCTCGATCGAGAAGATCGGATATTTCGCGACGAGATCGCCGAGATAGCCCGCCATCTCCTGGCTGGAGAGGATCTTGCCCTCGCCGGAGATGTTGTACTTGCCGTCCTTGTAGAATTCGGTCGCGGCGCAATCGAGCGCGATCATCACGTCGTCGCCCGGCGTGTAGCCGGCCTTCTCGATCGACTGCATGATGAAATCGAGCGCGTCGGTGGTGCTGGCGATGTTCGGCGCGAAGCCGCCCTCGTCGCCGACCGACGTCGCCAGGCCCTTGTCGTGCAGGCCCTTCTTCAGCGTATGGAAGATCTCAGCCCCGCACCGCACCGCCTCGATGATCGACGGCGCGCCGACCGGCACGATCATGAATTCCTGGAAATCGATCGGGTTGTCGGCATGTTCGCCGCCGTTGATGATGTTCATCATCGGCACCGGCAGCACGTGCGCCGAAACGCCGCCGACATAGCGATAGAGCGGCAGCCCGCGCGCATCCGCCGCCGCCTTCGCCACCGCGAGGCTGACGCCGAGGATCGCGTTCGCGCCCAGCCGGCCCTTGTTCTCCGTCCCGTCGAGCTCGATCATCGCCCGGTCGACGTCGCTCTGGTCCTCGGCATCCATGCCCAGCACGGCGTCGGCGATCTCGGTATTGGCGGCATCGACCGCCGCCTGCACGCCCTTGCCTAGCCAGCGGGTCTTGTCGCCGTCGCGCTTCTCGACCGCCTCGTGCGCGCCGGTCGACGCGCCCGAGGGCACCGCCGCGCGGCCGAAACTGCCGTCCTCGAGCATCACGTCCACCTCGACCGTCGGATTGCCCCGGCTGTCGATGATCTGCCGGGCGTGGATGTCGATGATTGCGGTCACGGAATGATCCTTCTATCGTTGTGCGGCGCGGTATGCGGGCAGCCTCTATCGGCTAACGGCACGGGCCGCAATTCATCTACGGGCGATGGAACCGGGGCCAGTGCCTGCCGGTTTGAAGCGTCAAGACTTTACCCGGGAAAGGCGTGTGGCATGGCCGACGAAACTTCGAACGAGCTCAACGACGTGCTGAACGACACGCCCCCCAGCGAGGCGAGCGGCGCGGCGGATGCCAAGCCCAGCGCGACGCAGGCGATCAAGGACGGTGCCGCCAAGTTGAAGACCGAGGCTGCCGACAAGGCGCGTACCTATGCCGAGGACGGCAAGGCGCGCGCGGGCGGCGCGCTCGACGAGCTTTCGCGCCTGATGGGCGATGCCGCCAACACCGTCGATGAGAAGGTCGGCGCGCAATACGGCCAGTACGCCCGCTCCGCAGCAGAACAGATCGCGAGCCTTTCCGAATCGATCAAGGCGAAGGACGTCGACGATCTCATCGAAGACGCCCGCGCTTTCGTGAAAAAGAGCCCGGCGGTTGCCATCGGCACCGCCGCCGCGCTTGGCTTCGTGCTCGTGCGGCTGATCAAGTCGGGGCTTGAGGCCGATAACGCCCCCGACAAAGCCTGATCTCGAACGCGCCTGGGGGAATGATGGCCGAAGAGGCGCCACTGGAGCCGCAGCCCGCGCCACCTGCACCCGCCGCCGAGGACGGCGGCTTCGTGAAGCTGTTCCTGCGGCTGATCGACGATGTCGAACGCTTCATCCGCGCCGAGCTGCGGCTGTGGCGCGCGCAGGTCTACGAACGGCTGCGGCAGGCGCGCACCGCGATCATCCTGATCGTGGCGGGTTTCCTGATCGCGCAATCGGCATTCATCGCCTTCCTCGTCGGGCTGCTCATCATCCTTCGCCAGGAAGCGCAACTAAGCCCGGCGCTCGCGACCCTGATCGTCGTCGGCACCGCCCTCCTCATCGCCGGCGGGATGATTCAGGTCGCGATCCTCAAGATCAAGAAGCTCACCGAGATCCGCGAGAAGGCCGACCGGAAATGACCGACGAACGCACCGAACTGACCACGGCGGAGGAGCGCTCGCAGCTCGCGCGCTCGCGGCTGGCGGGTACGTTGGTCGCGATCCAGGCGCGGCTGAAGCCCGCCGCCCTCGCGCGTGACGCAATCGACGAACTGCGCGAGACCGGGCAGGAACTCGCGCATGCGGGCATCGCCGCGGCGAAGCGCAATCCGCTGCGCGTGGCGGGCGTGGTTGCGGCGGTCGGCCTGTTCGCGGCGCGCGGCCCCATCGCCGCGCTGTTCCGGCGCAAGCCCGCTGAAACGGAACCGACACCGAAGAGTTACTCCAGACGCAAGGCTGCGGCCGCGACGAAAGGAAGCGAACAATGACGACCACCGAGACGACCGCGCCCGCCGGAACCCCCGAAAAAGCGCCCGCCACGACACTCGAAAAGGCCAAGGACAAGGCCGTTCAGGTTCTCGATTCCACCCGCGACAGCGCGAAGGAAAGCGCGCGCAAGACGGTCGATGCGATCGAGGCCAATCCGCTCGGCGTGCTGGTCGGCGGCGTCGCGCTCGGAGTGCTGGTCGGCGCGCTGATCCCGCGCACCAGGAGCGAGGCGCAGTTGCTCGCGCCCGTCGGCAAGCGCCTCGCCGACACCGCCAAGGGCGCGGTGCTGGCCGCGAAGGACGCGGGCCAGGCCGAGCTCGACGCGCTCGGCCTCAACAAGAACGTCGCGCGCGATACCGCCGGCAAGCTGATCGACGGCGTGTTCAAGGCGCTCAACACCGCCGGCTCCGCCGCGGCGAGTGCCGCAAAGGGGGCGAAGAAAGACGCCTAGAGTGATTTTCTGGTTTATGATGTCAGCACAGCGTTGAAATGAACCGCCGTCCGCTTAGGAGAGGTGAAACCCCTTCCCCAAGGAATCATACGCCATGAGCAAGCTCCATCTCGTCTTCGGCGGCCGCGTCAGCGACCCCCAGACCCTCGACTTCAGCAACCCTGACGCCCTCGACGTCGTCGGTATCTTCCCGGACTATGCCAGCGCCGAAAAGGCGTGGCGTGGCGCGGCACAGCGCACAGTAGACGATGCCGAGATGAAATATGTGATCGTGCATCTACATCGGTTGCTGGAGCCAGACCTGCGCGAAGGCGCGTAAGCCAAAGCTTACAAGCCGGTGCGCGCAGCGCATCGCCAGGTTCGGACGGCGGGTCGCGCAAGCGCGAACCCGGCCGACGGCTCTGCCGGCGGCGAACTCAACAACCCGTCGCCCCGGCCTTGAGCCGGGGTCTCACTTCTTTCTCTGGCGATGAAATACGAGCCGGGCGCGGCTTGAGCTCGCGATTGGCTTCGCCAATCGCGTCGCCGCCGCCTAGATAAACTCGATCTTCTCGACGACGTAATACCGATCGCCCGATGGCACCGTCACCTCGACCTCGTCCTCGACCTTGCGGCCGATCAGCGCGCGGCCCAGCGGCGAGTTGTACGAGATGCGGCCGCCCTTGGCGTCCGCCTCGGTCTGGCCGACGATCTGGTATTTGATCGGTTTGTCGTCCTCGTCGAGCAACGTCACCGTCGCGCCGAAGATCACCTTGTCGCCCGACAGATCCTTGGGATCGATCACCTGCGCACGGCTCAGCTTGTCCTCGATGTCGGAAATCGACGCCTCGATCTGGCCCTGGCGCTCCTTGGCGGCATGATATTCGGCGTTTTCCGAAAGATCGCCGTGCGCGCGCGCTTCCTCGATCGCATCGACAATGGTCGGGCGCTCCGCCTTGAGTTGCTTGAGGTGCGCAGTGAGCGTGTCATAGCCCTCCTGCAGCATCGGCATCTTGTCGACGGTAGCCATCCCTAAAGTCCTTCGTCCCGAAAAATAGCGCCCCCAACCCGCTCTCTCGAGCCGGCCCGCACTGTTCTCATCGGTGGGGGATTAGTGGTGCGAAGAGGAATAATAGGATTGAAGCGGCTTTACTTCAAGATCGCGCGTCGCCAGCGCGACGATTGCCTGCGCCGCTTCGACGCTGGCGGACGCCGTGGTGAAGTAGGGAATCTTCTGCGCGACCGCCGAGGCACGGATCGGCTGCGAATCCTTGAGGCTCTGCCACCCTTCCGTCGTGTTGAAGATCAGGTCGATATCGCCGTCCTTGATGCGATCGACGATGTGCGGCCGGCCCTGCGCAACCTTGTTGACGCGCTCTACCGCCACTCCGTTCTCCGCGAGGTAATCGGCCGTCCCCGCCGTCGCGACGATCGTGAAACCGTGATCGGCGAGCAGCCGCATCGCCGGCAGCACGACCTGCTTGTCGGTGCCCTTGACGCTGACGAACAATGTCCCCGACTGCGGCAGCACGGTGCCCGCGCCGAGCTGCGCCTTGGCGAACGCGGTCGAGAAGTCGGGATCGATCCCCATCACTTCGCCCGTGGACTTCATTTCCGGTGAGAGCACCGGATCGACTCCCGCGAAGCGCGCCCAGGGGAACACTGCCTCCTTCACCGCATAATATTCGATGTTACGGTCGATCGGCGGCAGATCGGCGAGTTTCTCGCCCGCCATCACTCGCGCCGCAATCTTCGCGACCGGCGCGCCGATCGCCTTGGCGACGAAGGGCACGGTGCGGCTGGCGCGCGGATTGACCTCGATGAGGTACACCAGCCCGTCCTTGACCGCGAACTGGATGTTCATCAGCCCGACCACCGACAGCGCTTTGGCGAGCGCGCGCGTCTGGCGCTCGATCTCGGCGATCACATCGGGCGCGAGGCTGTAGGGCGGGATCGAACACGCGCTGTCGCCCGAATGGACGCCGGCTTCCTCGATATGCTGGAGCACGCCCGCGACGACGACGTCGGTGCCGTCGGAGATCGCATCCACGTCCACCTCGGTCGCGTCGCGCAGATACTGGTCGATCAGAACCGGCGAGGAACCAGAGACTTGCACCGCCGTCTGGATATATTCCTCGAGCTGCGCGCGCCCGTCGACGATCTCCATCGCCCGCCCGCCCAGCACGTAGCTGGGGCGCATCAGCACCGGATAGCCGATCTTCTCCGCCACCGCGACCGCCTCGTCGCGGCTGCGCGCGATGCCGTTCGCGGGCTGGCGCAGGCCGAGCTTGTTGATCATCGCCGCGAACCGCTCGCGGTCCTCGGCCAGATCGATCGCGTCGGGTGAGGTGCCCAGGATCGGGATGCCGGCATCCTGCAGCGCCTGCGCGAGGTTGAGCGGCGTCTGCCCGCCGAACTGCACGATCACACCGACGAGCGTGCCGTTCGACTTCTCGACCTCGAGAATCTCCAGCACGTCCTCGGCCGTCAGCGGCTCGAAATAGAGCCGGTCGGACGTGTCGTAATCGGTCGAGACTGTCTCCGGGTTGCAGTTGACCATGATCGTCTCATAGCCGGCATCCGCCAGCGCGAAGCAGGCATGGCAGCAGCAATAGTCGAACTCGATCCCCTGCCCGATCCGGTTCGGACCACCGCCGAGAATGACGATCTTCTTCCGGTCGGTTGGCTGGCTCTCGCACTCCGGCTCGCCGAAGCTCGGCGCCTCGTAGGTCGAATACATATACGGCGTCTTGGCGTCGAACTCCGCCGCGCAGGTGTCGATGCGCTTGAACACCGGCCGCACGCCGAGCCGGTGGCGCAGCTTGCGCACATCCGCCTCGCTCGTACCGCCGGTCATCGCGACGACCGCATCATGGATCAGGCCGGTGCCGCGCGCGAAGCCTTCGGTGCCGCGCCGCAGATTGGCCGATTGCAGCGCGAGATACGCCAGCCGCTTGTCGGAAAAACCCATCGCCTTCAGCCGCCGCATCCCAACCGCGTCGCGCGGCAGGCCGTTCGAACAGACATGGTTCTCGGCCGCGACGATCTCGGCGATCCGCTCCAGGAACCACGGATCGTATTTGGCGATCGCATGGACCTCGGCGACGGTGAAGCCCTCGCGCAGCGCCTGCGCCGCGACCAGCAGCCGGTCGGGCGTGGCGGTCGCCAGCGCCGCCTCGATCTCCGCGCGCGGCGCGCCCTGCAGATGCTCGACCATGTTGAAGCCCGACAGACCGGTCTCCAGCCCGCGCAGCGCCTTCTGCAACGATTCGTGGATGTTGCGGCCGATCGCCATCACCTCGCCGACCGATTTCATCGCGGTCGACAGCACCGCTTGGCTGCCCTTGAACTTCTCGAAGGCGAAGCGCGGGATCTTGGTGACGACGTAATCGATCGTCGGCTCGAAGCTCGCCGGGGTCGCCCCGGTGATGTCGTTGGTGATCTCGTCGAGCGTATAGCCCACCGCCAGCTTCGCCGCGACCTTGGCGATCGGGAAGCCCGTCGCCTTGGAGGCGAGCGCGGAGGAGCGCGAGACGCGCGGGTTCATCTCGATGACGACGAGGCGGCCGTCCTTCGGATTGACCGCGAACTGGACGTTCGAACCGCCTGTTTCGACGCCGATTTCCCGCAACACCGCGATCGATGCATTGCGCATGATCTGATATTCCTTGTCGGTCAGCGTCAGCGCGGGCGCGACGGTGATCGAATCGCCGGTATGCACGCCCATCGGATCGATATTCTCGATCGAGCAGATGATGATGCAATTGTCGTGGCGGTCGCGCACGACCTCCATCTCGTACTCTTTCCAACCGAGCAGCGATTCCTCGATCAGCACCTCGGTCGTCGGCGAAGCGTCGAGGCCGGAGCGGACGATCTCGATGAATTCCTCGCGGTTGTACGCCACCCCGCCGCCGGTGCCGCCCAGCGTGAAGCTCGGGCGGATGATCGACGGCAGCCCGGTCTTCTCCAGCCCGGCCAACGCCTCCTCGACCGTATGCGCGATCGCCGAACGCGCGCTTTCCAGCCCGATCTTGTCCATCGCGTCGCGGAACTTCAGCCGGTCCTCGGCCTTGTCGATGGCGGCGGCATCGGCGCCGATCATCTGCACGCCATACTTCTCCAGCGTGCCGTCGTTGTAGAGTGCCAGAGCGGTGTTGAGCGCGGTCTGCCCGCCCATCGTCGGCAGCACCGCGTCGGGCCGTTCCTTCTCAATGATCTTGGCAACGATCGCCGGCGTGATCGGCTCGACATAGGTCGCATCGGCCAGCTCGGGATCGGTCATGATCGTCGCCGGGTTCGAATTGACGAGGACGATGCGATAGCCCTCCTCCTTCAGCGCCTTGATCGCCTGCACGCCCGAATAATCGAACTCGCACGCCTGCCCGATGACGATGGGCCCCGCGCCGATGACGAGGATCGAGGAGATGTCGGTACGTTTTGGCATATCAGTTCGTCTGTCCGTCCTCGGCCGTGCAACCCCAGCCGTCATATTCCACATCGTAGATCAGCTCGATCTGCAGGCATTTCAGCGTCAGCGCGCGAATCGCGGCTTCGTCGGCGGTCTGCTCGCAGCCGAGGAACAGGCTCATCTCGCCGTCCTCGTCCTCCTCGCGCTCGATCACTTCGAAGCCGAGTTCCCCGGCATCGTCCTCCAGCCGGTCGAGCGCCTCGTCGTCGCCGCGAAAGCTGACGTCGACGGGGCGCACGATCTCCGCGCGGTCGCCGTTGGCGGCGAGGCTGGCGAGCACCTGCTTGTCCTCGGCCCATTCCGCCTCGAGCCGCGCCGGATCCACATCTGGGAGGGTCATTCGGCGTCCTTCTCGGGCGGATAGGTGAAAGGATGGTCGTGGAGCTGCTTCTCGACCGCGGCGAAGGCCTCGGTGAAGCCTTTCATTGTCCCGATCTCGGTATCGGCGGGCAGCTTGCAGGTCTTGGCATAGCCGGCGAACACGGTGTGAACGGTATCGCGTACCGCCTTCTCGCGGGCAGCGGCGCCGTCGAAATTCACGCCCATCGCGGTGTTCCCGCCGGTGCATCCGGGAAAGGATGCGACGAACACCGCGACGATGCCATTTTCGGGCGAACGGCCGTTGGGCGTGTAGCGCACCTCCGCCGCATCGGTCGTGCGATCGATCGAAAGCGAGCGGTCGCCATCATCCCCGGGCTTCCCGCCCGCGTCGGCCAGCGTCCAGCCGGCAACCGTGCGCGACACGTCGGTCGCGTGCGCACCCGATGCCAGCAACGCGATCGCCAATGTGGCGACGATACGCCTCACGCCTTCAGCATCCCGACGAACTTCTCGAACAGGTACAGGCTGTCCTGCGGGCCGGGGCTCGCCTCGGGGTGGTATTGCACACTGAACGCGGGCTTGTCGGTCAGCTCGAGACCGGCATTGGAGCCGTCGAACAGCGATACGTGCGTCTCGCGGGCGTTGGCGGGGAGCGTCTCGCGCAGCACCGCGAAGCCGTGGTTCATGCTCGTGATCTCGACCACGCCGTCCGACGCGCGCCGCACGGGATGGTTCGCGCCGCGATGCCCCTGGAACATCTTGCTGGTCTGCGCGCCCACCGCCAGCGCGAGCAACTGGTGCCCCAGGCAGATGCCGAACAGCGGAATACCCGTTTCCAGCAACTTCTGGATCACAGGCACGGCATATGCGCCCGTCGCCGCGGGATCGCCGGGGCCGTTCGACAGGAAGATGCCGTCGGGCATCAGCGCCATCACATCCTCGAAGGTCGCCGTCGCCGGCATCACCGACACGCGCGCACCCGCCGCGACGAGGTTGCGGTAGATGTTGCGCTTCGCCCCGTAATCGATCGCGACGACATGCGGGCGCGTATCGTCGCGGCCTTGCGCGTCGTAGCCGAAGCCGAGCCGCCAGATGCCGCCGTCCCACGTCCCGTGCGTCTCGCGCGTCACTTCGATGGCGAGGTCCATGCCCTCGAGCCCCGGCCATGCCTGCGCCTGCCTGAGCAGTGCCGGGATGTCGAAATCACCCGAGGCCGAATGCGCGATCACGCCGTTGGGCGCGCCGCCGGCGCGAATCCGCCGCGTCAACGCGCGCGTGTCGATGCCCGACAGGCCGATCCGGTTGTGCCGCACCATCCAGTCGTCGAGCCGCTCGTTGGAGCGGAAGCTCGACGGCGCGGTCACGTCCTCGCGCACGATCATGCCGAGCGCATGAGGGTCGTCCGCTTCGATATCGTCGGGGTTCGCGCCGACATTGCCGATGTGCGGAAAGGTGAAGGTGATGATCTGCCCGGCGAACGACGGGTCGGTCATGATCTCCTGATAGCCCGTCATCGCGGTGTGGAAACACACCTCGCCGACCGCCGCGCCCTCGACTCCAAACCCGCGCCCCCACAACACATCGCCGCTTGCGAGGACCAGAACGCCGGTCGCTCCTTCAGGCGCGGGCATGGGTTTAGGCTCGGCCATTGCGGCGGGCACTCCTTCGTCGGGTTGTCGATGTCGCTAAGCGGCGGGAGCTAGAGACAGCGGGGCATAGCGTCAATCTGTTATCGCCCGGCCGCTTCGGCTAAGCGTGCGGATTGCTATCGGGACTTCGAAAAATGATTCGGGATGACATCAAGGCCGCGCTCGTCACCGCCATGAAGGCGGGCGAAAAGGCCGACACCGCCACGCTCCGCCTCGTGCAGTCGGCGATCAAGAACCGCGACATCGAGGAGCGCACCAAGGCCCAGCCGACCGAGGATGACGCTTTGGTGGTCGAGGTGCTGCAGAAGATGGTCAAGCAGCGTCGCGAATCGATCGAGATGTTCGTGAAGGGCGGCCGCCAGAAACTCGCCGACGCGGAAGGCGCGGAGATCGCGGTGATCGAACGCTTCCTGCCGCAGCAGATGACCGAAGCCGAGACGACGGCCGCGATCGAGGCGATCAAGGCCGAGCTGGGCGCGAGCGGCATGAAGGACATGGGCCGCGTGATGGCCGAACTGAAGGCCCGCCACGCGAGCGAACTCGACATGACCAAGGCGAGCGGCCTGGTGAAAGCGGCGCTGAGCTGAGGTGAGCGACACAGGCCTTCTTCCCACCTCCCCCCGGCCTGCGCCCACTCCTTCCCGTTCGTGCTGAGCTTGTCGAAGCACGTGCCCCAAGTACCACCCTCTCGACCGAATCGCCGATATCTGGCATCGCCTCGCGATGGTGTTTTGGGCCTATCTCCTGCGCTGCGGTGACGGCAGCTACTATGCGGGCCACACCGACGATCTCGAACCGAGGATCGGTGCGCACGAAGGTGGCGCGGGAAGCGACTACACGGCTCGTCGCCAGCCGGTGGCCTTGGTCTGGTGTCAGGATTTCGCGAGCCGGCTCGAGGCGCTTGCGGCGGAACGGCAGATTAAGGGGTGGTCGCGCGCCAAGAAGGAAGCGCTGATCGCGGGCGATTGGGAGCGGGTGTCGCAACTGGCGGTGTCGCGTGGGACACGTGCTTCGACAAGCTCAGCACGAACGGAGTCGGGGGTCAGTCCCTCATTTCAAAATCCCGTTCGTGCTGAGCCTGTCGAAGCACGTGCCACAGATCCCGCGCCATGACCCTCTCCCCGCAATTCCTCGACGAACTCCGCGCGCGCACCACGCTGTCGACGCTGATCGGGCGCACCACCAAGCTGCAGAAGGCGGGGCGCGAGTATCGCGCATGCTGCCCGTTCCACAACGAGAAGAGCCCCTCCTTCTACGTCAATGACGAGAAGGGCTTCTACCATTGCTTCGGCTGCTCGGCGCATGGCGATGCGATCCGCTGGCTGACCGACCAGCGCGGTCTGCCGTTCATGGATGCGGTGAAGGAACTCGCGCAATCCGCCGGCATGGAACTCCCGGCGATGGACCCGCGCGCCGCCGAAAAGGCCGAGGCCGCCAAGGGCCTGCACGAAGCCTGCGCCGATGCCGCCGCCTGGTTCACCGAGCAGCTCGACGGCATCGGCGGCGCGGAGGCGCGCAAGGTGCTCGAGAAGCGCGGCATCCGCCCGGAGATCGCGCGCGATTTCGGCTTCGGCTTCGCGCCCGATTCGCGCGGGAAGCTGAAGGCCGCGTTGAAGGACTATGGCGACCCGCTCCTCATCGAAGCAGGCCTCCTCATCTCGGTCGAGAACAAGGAGCCGTACGACCGCTTCCGCGGCCGCCTGATGATCCCGATCCGCGACCAGCGCGGCCGCACTGTCGCCTTCGGTGGGCGCATCATCGGCGACGGTGAGCCCAAATATCTCAACTCGCCCGAGACTCCGCTCTTCGACAAGGGCCGCACGCTCTACAATATCGACAGGGCCGCCCCAGCCGCGCGCAAAGCCGATCGGCTGATCGTGGTCGAAGGCTATATGGATGTGATCGCGCTGGCCGGCGCGGGCATCGCCGAGGTCGTCGCCCCCAACGGCACCGCCGTCACCGAGCATCAGCTCGAGCGGATGTGGCGCATGTCCGACGTGCCGATCTTCTGCCTCGACGGCGATTCGGCCGGGCAGAAAGCGGCGATCCGTGCCGCGCACCGCGCCCTCCCCCTGCTCGCGCCGGGCCGCAGCCTCGCCTTCGTGACGCTGCCGCAGGGTCAGGACCCCGATGATCTCGTCCGCGCGAAAGGCCCGGCGGCGTTCGAGGCGCTGCTGCGCGAGACGCGCCCGCTGGTCGATCTGCTCTGGGCGCACGAGCTCGCCGCCGAGTCGCTCGCCACGCCCGAACAGAAGGCCGGCCTCAAGGCGCGCCTGACCGAACTGGCCAACACCATCGCCGATCCGGGCGTGAAATCCGAATATCTCGCCGAATTCCGCCACCGTTTCGACGAGCATGTCCGCCCGTCGCGCGCACCCTTCGTCCCGCAGCAGCGCGGCCCCGCCCGCAAACCCGGCCAGCCCTGGAAAGCCCCCATCGCCCCGGTCGGCCACCACGCCAAGGCCGTGCGCGCGTCGGGCATCGACCGTATCCTCGCCAAGGCGGTGCTCGCCGGGCTCATCCGCCACCCGGCCGAAATCGCGCGCCACATGGACGTACTCGGGTCGCTACAACTGGCCGACGGCGCGCTCGGGCGGCTGTTCGAGGCGGTGGTCGATCTCGCCGTCGAAGATCAGGCGCTTGATAGTGATCGGCTTCTTACCATATTGGCGTCATCCGGTTTCGATCAAATCGCCAATGAATTGCTTCGTCCCGATCAGCTCAGCCTCTCCTTTACCGAGAAAGGCTCGGATTCCGAGCGGGCGCGTGCTGATCTTGACGAAGCGATAGCGATTTTGGTGGCACGGCCCGAGATCGATGCGGCACTCGCCGAGATCGATCGCGAGGCGGCGACGTTATCGGATGAGGCATTCGAGCGGCAGGTGTCGCTGGTACGGGAAAAACAGGCTCTGGACTCGCGGCTTGCAAATCTGGTGCAGGCGAACGAAGACGCCAGAGCTTCCAACGCTGAGGGCAATTGATGGCGAAGACGGACATGGCGGACCTGCCCGAGACGAACGAGGGTAGCGATGCGCCGCTGATCGATCTCAACGATGCGAACATCAAGAAGGTGGTCGCGCGCGCCAAGAAGCGCGGCTACATCACCTATGATCAGCTGAACGAGGCGGTCGGCGAAATGTCGACCGACCAGATCGAGGACATCACCTCGGCGCTCAGCGAGATGGGCATCAACATCGTCGAGAACGAAGAACAGGGCGAGGACGGCGACACCGCCCAGCCCGACGACGACGAGGCCGAGGCGACCGATACCGCCGAGGAATCCGCGCCCAATATCGACGTCAAGAAGAAGGAAGTCGTCGACCGTACCGATGATCCGGTGCGGATGTATCTGCGCGAGATGGGTGCGGTCGAGCTGCTGTCGCGCGAAGGCGAGATCGCCATCGCCAAGCGTATCGAGGCCGGCCGCGACACGATGATCCTCGGCCTGTGCGAATCGCCGATTACCTTCAACGCCATCATCGACTGGTCGACCGCGCTCAACGAGGGCACGATGCAGCTGCGCGAGATCCTCGATCTCGACGCGATGCTCTCGAAGGATCCCGCCCCCGAATCGCTGACCGACGACGATGACGATGCGTCGGGCGAAATCTCCGAAAAGACCGCCGGTCCCAGCTTCAAGGAAGAGGAAGAGCCCGAGGAGGCTCCCGCCGAGGAGGAAGAGGATTCGATGCAGGAGCGGCGCACGCCGCGCCCGAGCGACGATGAGGAGGAGGATAACACCCTCAGCCTCGCGCAGATGGAGGAGCAGCTCAAGCCGATCGCGCTGGAGCGGTTCGCCAACATCACGGCGATCTACAAGAAATTCTCCAAGATGCAGGCCCAGCGCCTCGACCAGATGAGCGCCGGCGGTGAGCTGTCGGCGGCGGAGGAGCGCAAGTATCAGAAGCTGCGCGAGGAGCTGACCGCCGAGGTCGAGAGCGTCCAGTTCCACAACGCCAAGATCGAATATCTCGTCGATCAGCTCTACGCCTTCAACCGTCGCCTCACGGCGCTGGGCGGCCAGATGCTGCGCCTCGCCGAGCGCCACAAGGTGCCGCGCAAGGATTTCCTCGATCGCTATATCGGCCATGAGCTCGACGAGCAGTTCCTGTCGAGCGTCGCCAAGATCGACAAGAAGTGGACGAACTTCGTCAACGGCGAGAGCGACGCGGCCGACCGCATCCGCCTCGAAATCTCGGAGATCAGCCAGCAGACCGGCATGGCACTCGGCGAGTTCCGCCGCATCGTCAACATGGTCCAGAAGGGCGAGCGTGAGGCGCGCATCGCCAAGAAGGAAATGGTCGAGGCGAACCTGCGCCTGGTCATCTCCATCGCCAAGAAATACACCAACCGCGGCCTGCAGTTCCTGGATCTCATCCAGGAGGGCAACATCGGCCTGATGAAGGCGGTCGACAAGTTCGAATATCGCCGCGGCTACAAGTTCAGCACCTATGCGACGTGGTGGATCCGTCAGGCGATCACCCGCTCGATCGCCGACCAGGCGCGCACGATCCGCATCCCTGTCCACATGATCGAGACGATCAACAAGCTGGTCCGCACCAGCCGCCAGTTCCTGCACGAGCAGGGCCGCGAGCCGACCCCGGAGGAGATGGCAGAACGCCTCTCCATGCCGCTGGAGAAGGTCCGCAAGGTGATGAAGATCGCCAAGGAGCCGATCTCCCTCGAAACGCCGATCGGCGACGAGGAGGATTCGCATCTCGGCGATTTCATCGAGGACAAGAACGCGATCATCCCGGTCGATGCCGCGATCCAGGCGAACCTCAAGGAAACCGTCACCCGCGTACTGGCGAGCCTCACCCCGCGTGAGGAACGCGTGCTGCGCATGCGCTTCGGCATCGGCATGAACACCGATCACACGCTCGAGGAAGTCGGACAGCAGTTCAGTGTGACGCGCGAACGCATCCGCCAGATCGAGGCGAAGGCGCTGCGCAAGCTGAAGCATCCGAGCCGCTCGCGGAAGATGCGCAGCTTCCTGGACCAGTGAGCCCGCGCGCCCGCAGATAAGCCTAGGCTTATCTGCGGAATCAGCGCCGGGCCGGTCGGCGGCGCGTAGTGCCGTCCGACGTCACGGGTTTCCTCCCGCGACAGCTCGGAAAACTTGCTCCGTTCCGGCGCGGAGCCATCGTCAGCCGCGCGCACGGCCCTACACCGGCAACGATGCTTCTCGATATCGATTCCTCCGCGCGGCAGATCGTTACCTCTTCGGATCTCGTCCGCCATTTCGGACACTGGCAGGACAAGGCCGCGCGCGAGCCCGTGTACGTGCTGCACCGCGGCCGTCTCCGCTTCGTCATCACCGCCGTGGACATCATGGATGCGCTCTGCGCCACCTCGGCCGATCAGGGCGCGCTGGCAGAGGCGATGGCGGCGGCGGGCGGAATCGCCGCCGCGCGGATCGACCGCGACGGCTTCATCGAATCCCCCGATCCGGTCCTCGCGGATTTCCTGCGCCAGCCACTGCACCTCCTCCATGCGCTGCCCTTCGCGGATCTGTTCGATACGGGCAGCCGCAAGGCGGTGGCGCACGCCGTCGCGGCGGTGGCGGCGGGCGCGCAGCCGCAGTCGGTGGACGCGCGCAGCTGGGACGATCCGGAGGCGCCCGCCGACATCCGCATCGGCCTCGCCCGGCGGCGCGGCGGCGCGGCGGAAAGCGGCGTCGTCGCGGTGATGACGACGTCTTTGTTCGCGCCGCCATCTGGTTGAGACAGGCTTAAGCGGCTCTAAACCGTGTCTTTACGTGCTTCGGTTATAGCCTCGGGTCACAAGGGGGTTCGCCCCCGACCCGAAAAGGCACAGCGATCTCATGGCGTTCGAAGCACCCTCGTCGGAAACCTTTGGCGGCGCGTGGCCGGTCCTCGCCTCGCTGGTCGAGATCGACGGCAGCGCCGGCCACCGCGTCGTCGCGACGCTGGCCGAGCCGCGCGTCGCCAAGCGCGATCTCGCCGATGCCGTCCACGCCATCTGCGCGCTCCACGGTCGCCATCTGTTCGAGGATGCCGCGCGCGACCGCACGGACCCCGGCACCACCGACTGGATCGACGCGATTACCGGCGGCTTCCCGGTCGAACGCGCCTATCTCGCCCGCCTGACCGCCGCCGCCGGCCCCCTGCCCTCCACACCCGGCCAGGCCGAGGCCGACGCCGCCTTCGCCAACCAGCGCCACGCCTTCGACATGCTCGTCCGCTCCGATCGCAAGGGCTGCGCGAGCGGCGCGGCGATCGCGCTGGTGCTCGACTGGCGCGCATTCCGCACCGTGCTCGACGGCGCGGCGACGCGCTTCGGTATCGAGGCGCCCGCCTGCGAACTGCCCGACATGAACGAACTCGCGGGCCTCGCCGCCGCGATCGGCGACACGCCCGGCGTTCAGCGCGCCATCGCCTTCGGCGCGCAACAGGTCTTTGCTCAGCACCGCGGCCTGTGGGATCTGCTCGAAGCCCGCGCCATCGCCCGCGACCATCATCACTAAGTTAACTTGCTTTGCGGCGCGGAATGATTCTAATCGGGTCGTATGAAAAGATTCGAAGGCACGCAGAGCTATGTCGCGACCGATGACCTGAAGGTCGCGGTCAATGCCGCCGTCACCCTGCGGCGTCCCCTGCTCGTCAAGGGCGAGCCCGGCACCGGCAAGACCGTCCTCGCCTATGAGATCGCCAAGGCGGTCGACGCGCCGCTGATCGAGTGGAACGTCAAGTCCACCACCAAGGCGCAGCAGGGCCTTTACGAATATGACGCGGTCGCCCGCCTGCGCGACGGCCAGCTCGGCGACGAGCGCGTTCACGACATCTCCAATTACATCCGCAAGGGCAAGCTTTGGGAGGCGTTCACCGCCCCGAAGCTCCCCGTCCTGCTGATCGACGAGATCGACAAGGCCGACATCGAATTCCCCAACGATCTCCTGCAGGAGCTCGACCGGATGGAATTCCACGTCTACGAAACGCGCGAGACGATCCGTGCGGTCGAGCGCCCGATCGTCGTCATCACCTCGAACAACGAAAAGGAACTGCCCGACGCATTCCTGCGCCGCTGCTTCTTTCACTACATCAAATTCCCCGATCGCGACACGATGCAGGCGATCATCGACGTGCATTTCCCGGGCATCCAGAAGCTGCTCGTCACCCGCGCGATGGATATCTTCTACGATCTGCGCGAAGTGCCCGGCCTCAAGAAGAAGCCGAGCACCAGCGAGCTGCTCGACTGGCTCAAGCTCCTCCTGCATGAGGACATGCCGCTCGAGGTGCTGCAGAATCGCGATCCCACCAAGGCGATCCCGCCGCTCCACGGCGCGCTGCTCAAGAACGAGCAGGACGTGATGATGTTCGAACGGCTCGCTTTCCTGTCGCGCCGCAACCAGCCCTGAGCTGCCAGCCGTGAGCTACACCGGCCGCTGTGCCTGCGGCGGCGTCACCGCGACGCTGTCGGGCACGCCGGTCGCGATCCGGCAATGCTGGTGCCGCCAGTGCCAGCAGGTCGCGGGCGGGGCGCATACCACCAACGCGATCTTCCCGGCCGACGGCGTCGCGATCACCGGCACGCTCGCCACGCATTCCTACACGGCGGCGAGCGGCAACGTGCTGACGCACAGCTTCTGCCCCGGCTGCGGCACGCCGGTAATGGCGCAGACCACCGCGCGGCCGCATTTCCGCACGATCCGCCTCGGCTTCATCGATGCGCCGCACGATCTTGCGCCGGACACGGCGATCTGGACCGGCGATGCCCCCGCCTGGGCGGTGATCCCCGATCATCTCGAACACTATACGGCCCAGCCGCCCGCCCCGCCTGCGCCTGCGCCTGCCACCGATCCGCCCCCGAAATGAAAAACTGGTAACCGCCACTTAAACCAGATTCGCACACCGGATCGCCGGGGCCCCGCGCCTAGGGTGGCCCCATGAAGAAGCTGCTCCTCTCCGCCGGTATCCTCGCCAGCCTGATGGCGACGTCTCCCGTCTCCGCGCAATCGCTGCTCGATTATGTTGGCCAGTGCGTGCCCTTCGCGCGCGCCGCCTCGGGCATCCAGATCTACGGCGACGCCTGGACCTGGTGGGAAAAGGCGGAAGGCCATTACCAGCGCGGCGACGTGCCGCGCGTCGGTGCGGTGGTGGTGTTCGCCCGCACGCAGCGCCTGCCGCTCGGCCATGTCGCCGTCATCAGCCGCGTGGTGGACGACCGCGTCGTGATGGTGACGCACGCCAACTGGTCGCGCGTCGGCGGCGAGCGCGGCCATGCCGAGCAGGACGTGACGCTTACCGACACCTCGCCCGACAACGACTGGAGTTCGGTGCGCGTCTGGTATCGCGACATGGGCGGCCTCGGCAGCACGACCTATCCGGTGTCGGGCTTCATCTACGGCACCCCCGCCACCCGCAGCGCCCCCCGCGCCCGCCCCGCACGCGAACTCACCAGCCGCGACCCGGACTATGTGGGTGCGCTGCTCGACGTCTACAGGTAAGCCCCTCCCCCCTTCCTGCTCCCCTCCCTGGAAGGGAGGGGCTGGGGGTTGGGCTTTCTGGGGCAGGCGCCACGATTCCTCGCGGGCCGAAGAAACAGTTGATCTGATCGCGACCGGCGATACGGTCACGCCATGTTCCTCAATTTCCTCGACGCGCTCCGCGCCGCCGGCATCCCCGCCAGCTTGAAAGAGCATCTCCTGCTGCTCGAAGCGCTCGACGCCGAGGTGATCGATCGCGACCCCGAGCAATTCTACTACCTCTCCCGCGCCGTCTACGTGAAGGACGAGGGCCTGCTCGATCGCTTCGATCAGGTGTTCGGCAAGGTCTTCAAGGGCTTGCTGACGAGCTACGGCCAGGACGTCACCGACGTTCCCGCCGAATGGCTGCGCGCCGTCGCCGAGAAATATCTCACGGCCGAGGAGATGGAAAAGATCAAGTCGCTCGGCGACTGGGACGAGATCATGGAGACGCTGAAGAAGCGGCTCGAGGAGCAGCAGGGCCGGCACCAGGGCGGCAACAAGTGGATCGGCACCGGCGGCACCTCGCCCTTCGGCCACAGCGGCTATAACCCCGAAGGCGTGCGGATCGGCGGCCAGGCCAAGCACGGCCGCGCGATCAAGGTGTGGGAACAGCGCGAGTTCAAGAACCTCGACGCCACGCGCGAGCTCGGCACGCGCAACATCAAGATCGCGCTGCGCCGCCTGCGCAAGTTCGCCCGCACCGGCGCCGCCGACGAGCTCGACATCGACGCTACGATCAGCGGCACCGCGCGCCAGGGCTGGCTCGACGTCCACATGCGCCCGGAACGGCGCAATGCCGTGAAATTGCTGCTGTTCCTCGACGTCGGCGGATCGATGGACCCGTTCATCAAGCTCTGCGAGGAGCTGTTCTCCGCCGCGACGACCGAGTTCAAGAACCTCGAATTCTTCTACTTCCACAATTGCCCCTACGAAGGCGTGTGGAAGGACAACCGCCGCCGCTTCGCCGAGCGCACGCCGATGTGGGATATCCTCCACAAATACGGCCACGATTACAAACTGGTGTTCGTCGGCGATGCCGCGATGAGCCCGTACGAGATCACGCATCCCGGCGGCTCGGTCGAGCATATGAACCCGGAAGCGGGCGCGGTGTGGATGGACCGGCTGACGACAACCTATCCGGCGGCGGTGTGGCTCAACCCGACCCCGAAGGAACAATGGGTCCATTCGCAATCCACCAAGGTGATGCGCGAGCTGATGAACGACCGCATGTACCCGCTGACGCTGCAAGGTCTCGACGACGCGATGCGGGAGCTGACGAGGAAACGCTAGGTGGCCCACGCGGATAGCGCAGCTATGCGCGAGAGGCCACCGGCCCGGCCGGCGGTCGCGCCCGCGACCGTCCGACGACGCGGCTTCGCCGCGGCGGGCCTCGCTACCGCGCTCGCGCTGGCCGGCTGCAATAAAACCGGTGTCCCGACCGATGCGTACCGCCACCTCGACGATCAGGCGAAGGCGGTGACCGGAGGAGTCTTCGGCTATCCCTGCAAGCGCCCGGCCAGACACGCAGACGGCACAGCGTATCTGCAAGATACTGACATACGCGATTGTTACCGCTTTGGAGACGCCCGCCCGATGCGCGGCATCATCTATGGAACGGATTTCTACGAAAACGCGAACAAGAGACCAAGCAATTATTGGAACTCAACCCGCAGCGTAGTGACAACCTCCCCGGGCGTGAAATGGTGGGCGAAGCTAGGCGAACCGAGATGCGAACATATGATTGAACTGATCGGACGACGCACGGTTATAGAGAGTGCTCACGGCTACCCGAACTCGACCAATAACGCCGTTCTCATCGACCGGGTCGTTAACTTGAAACGCCTTCCCGGAACCTGCGAGAAACCCACGACATTGAAGTGGAACGGGCCCTATCTGTAATGCCCCTGTCCTACACGCCCGAAACCTGCCATCCCTCGGCCGAACGCTCTTTGACATCGCCGGAGATCATCGCAATTTCGGAAACGATCAGTCCGAATAGTTTCCAACCAGGTGTCAATCGTGTCAACCAGGTGTGAACTTCGCCACGCCACATGCGCGCCCGAAACATGCCAATCAGTGTGACCTTAGTGTGACTTTCCGCGCCCCCGCTCAGGCGCTCATCTTCTGCGCGGCGACCTTGGCTTCGAACATCTGCGCCAGTTCGAGCCGTCGCTGGCGGGCTTCCGCGGTGAGCGCCGTGCGGGCCGCGGCATGTTCCTGCATGGCGCGGCGCGAGTAATAAAACAGGTTCGATTCCATCTGCCCCAAGTCCACTTCGCGACTTTGTTTTGCTCTGAACCAAATCCAGCGCAAATTTCCGAACGAACATAAGACTTTGTGACGAACCGCTCCCGCAGCGCGGCAAAATGAGAGCTTAACCTGCGTAAAGCAGCAAATGGCGGATTTCCGCGGCCCAGGCGGCTTCATCGGGCAGCGTCAGCGAGTCGAGATCGCCCGCCGTCGCGCCCGAGTCGTCCACCCATTCGCGCAGCAAAGCACTGCCATTGATGACGTCAATGGCGAGCTTGCCGAACTCGTATTCGTACGGGAAATCACGCCACAGATCATAATCCGGCCGCAGCCGCCGGATCGCCTTGAACGCCAGCGCCTGCAACCGCCACGGCTTGAAGGCGGCATGGTCGTAGAACGGCCCCTCGGCATGCACATGCACGCCGTTGCAGAGCTGCCCGACATGCTTGTGGAACGTCGGCTGGAACCAGATGTCGCGCAGCACGCAGCCCTCCAGCCACTCCGGCGCGAGCTTGCGCATCTCGGCGATCACCGCCTTCGCATCGAGATCGGGCGCGCCGAACAGTTCCAGCGGCCGCGTCGTCCCGCGCCCCTCGGACAGCGTCGTCCCCTCCAGCATCACCGTCCCGGCATAGGCGCGCGCCATGTTCAGATTGGGCGCGTTCGGGCTCGGGTTGATCCACACCCGGTCCTCGGGCCAGCCGAAGCCCGGCGCGGCGCCCGGCTCCCAGCCCTCCATCGCGATGACGCGGTACTCGACGTCGAGCCCCAGCGTCTCGACGAACCAGGCCCCCAGCTCCCCCATCGTCAGCCCGTGCCGCATCGGCATCGCGCCCGCGCCGACGAAGCTCTCCCAGCCCGGCCGCAGCGTCAGCCCCTCGATCGGCCGTCCCGCCGGATTGGGCCGGTCGAGTACCCACACCGCCTTGCCGTGCTGCGCCGCCGCCTCCAGCACGTACCGCAGCGTCGTGATGAAGGTGTAGATGCGCGTGCCGAGATCCTGCAGATCGACCAGCATCACGTCGAATGTGCCCATCGACTGCCCCGTCGGCCGCCGCACCTCGCCATAGAGGCTGAACACCGGCATCCCGTAGGTCGGGTCGGTATAGTCCGGCGACTCCATCATGTTGTCCTGCAGGTCGCCGCGCACGCCGTGCTGCGGCCCGAACACCGCCGACACATTGAGCCCCGCCGCGACCAGCGCGTCGAGGCTGTGTGTCAGGTCCGCCGTCACGGAAGCCGGATGCGCGACGAGCGCGACGCGCTTGCCTTCGAGGGGCCTGCGCAATTCTGGGTCGGCGAGCAGCCGGTCGATTCCGAATTTCATGCCGGCTCAGGTGCCGGGAGCGGCGCGACAAAGCAATCCGGGTCGTGGAAATCCGGCGGCCCGTCGCCGTGCGCGAGTGCCCAATAGGATTTGGTCCCGTCGCGCTCCTCCACGACGACGCTCAGCGCGGCGAGCGTGCCGGGCGGCGCGGGTGCCGCGATCCGCACCGCGACGATCAGCGCATCGCCCTCGTCGCTGATGCCGATGCGCGGCGCGGCGTCGGCCGGTGCCATGCCGGTGCGATAGTCGGAGAAGCGATAGGCCGCCCACGCGCTCGACGGCGAGAAGTTGAATTCGAGATAGTCGGTCGCCCCGGTCTGCACGAACAATTCGAAGCAGGTCGTCCGCCACAGTTCGTCGGTACGGCACGGCGCTGCTGCGGGCGGAATCACCAGCCCGGCGGTATCCCCACCGATGACGTAGCAGAGGTTCAGTCCATGCTCGTCCTGCCGTATCGAGACGCCGACGAAGTCGATCGCGCGCGGCGGCGTGTCGGGATGTGGAACAAGGGTATATTCGGCCATCGGCCCTTCTAGGCGGGCAAAGTCAGCGTCCGCAACATGGCCCCTGCGATCGGTGCATCGAAACGACAGCCGGCGAGGCCATCCCCGCACCACACCACCGTCGCCGCCACCGGCAGGCCGCCGAGGAAACGAAGCCACAGCCGCTCGCCCACTTCGGTGTCGAGATCGGACTGGATCCGGCAGCCGAAGATCGAGATGTCGTGCAGGCTCGCATCGACGGATCTTTTGCCATGCCGCCGCACCGCCGCGCGGTTGACGACGACTGTATGCCGTGCCGCTCCGCGTGCCTCCAGCGAGGCCGGTTCGACGGGCTGATATTTGCTCGCTCTCGACGCCATATAGGGCTCCCCCAGTGACGGGGTTTGCGCGCGACATGGTAAACACCGGGTTAACGCGCCCACCTATGGAAAAACCTCGCGATCTCGCCTATGTGGCGCGCTTCTCATGGCAACTGTCCTCCCCTCCCCGCCGCGCGTCGGCATGGTTTCGCTCGGCTGTCCCAAGAACCTGGTCGACAGCGAACGCATCCTCACCAAGCTGCGCAGCGACGGCTATGCCATGTCGCCCGATTACGCCGGCGCCGACGTGGTGCTGGTCAACACCTGTGGCTTCCTCGATTCCGCCAAGGAGGAATCGCTGGAGGCGATCGGCGAGGCGATCGCCGAGAACGGCCGCGTCATCGTCACCGGCTGCATGGGCAAGGAGGCGGAGGTCATCCGCGCGCGTTTCCCCAACGTCCTGGCGGTAACCGGCGCGCACCAGTATGAAGAGGTCGTCGGCGCGGTCCACGAGGCGGCGCCGATGCCGCCCAGCGCCTTCCTCAATCTCGTTCCCGACAGCGGGTTGAAACTGACGCCGCGCCACTACAGCTATCTGAAGATTTCGGAGGGGTGCAACCACCGCTGCGCCTTCTGCATCATCCCGAGCCTGCGCGGCGATCTCGTCAGCCGCCGCCCCGACGCGATCCTGCGCGAAGCCGAGAAGCTGATCGAAGCGGGCACCAAGGAACTGCTGGTCATCAGCCAGGATACCTCGGCCTACGGCGTCGATATCCGCCACCAGCCGCGCGAGTGGAAGGGCCACGAGGTCCGCGCGCACATGACCGATCTGTCGCGCGAACTCGGCAAGTTGGGGGCGTGGGTGCGCCTGCACTATGTCTACCCCTATCCGCACGTCGATCAGGTCATTCCGCTGATGGCCGAGGGGCTGGTCCTCCCGTACCTCGACATCCCGTTCCAGCATGCCAGCCGCAACGTGCTCAAGCTGATGAAGCGCCCCGCCAACGAAACGAAGGTGCTGGAGCGTATCAAGAGCTGGCGCACCATCGCCCCCGATATCGCGATCCGCTCGACCTTCGTCGTCGGCTTCCCCGGCGAGACCGAGGACGATTTCGCCTATCTGATGGACTGGCTGGAGGAAGCGCAGCTCGACCGCGTCGGCGCCTTCCGTTTCGAACCCGTCGAGGGCGCCGCCGCCAACGACCTGCCGAACCCGGTGCCTGAAGAGGTCAAGGAGGAGCGCTACGCCCGGCTGATGGAGCTGACCGCCCGCATCTCCGCCGAGAAGCTGCAGGCCAAGGTCGGCCGCACGCTCGACGTCATCATCGACGAGGTCGGGGAAGAAGGCGCGACTGGCCGCTCCAAGGCCGATGCACCCGAAATCGACGGTGAGGTGTTCCTGCGCGATGCAGGCCATCTCAAGCAGGGCGATATCGTCGCGGTCTCGATCGAGGATGCCGACGAGCACGATCTCTACGGCGTGCCCGTCGCCTGAGTCTCGCGCGCGGTGACGAGGCCCCACGAAGCGCTCACCGCGCTCCCGCCGCAGCGTTACGCCGATATCCGCAAGATCGTCCGCACCGGCGATCTGGCGCTCTGTTCGGGCGATCAGATGTTCTCCAAGGTCATCCGCTGGGCGACCAAGAGCGACTGGAGTCACTGCGCGATGATCGTGCGCGTCGATGCGCTCGACCGCGTGATGGTGCTGGAGGCGGTGCAGAAGATCGGCGTGCGCTGCGTGCCGCTCAGCCGCTTCCTCAATGATTTCAAGACGCCCGACCAACCGTTCCCCGGCAAGGTCGTGATCGCCCGCCACGACCGCGTCGCCGACGCGAGCCCCGCGCAGTTCCGCCAGATGAGCGAGTTCGCGACCGACCAGCTCGGCCTGCCGTTCGATGCGATGGAGCTGGTCAAGATCGGCCTGCGCATCGCCTTCGCCCGGCCGCATATGCGGGTGCCGAAGCTGATCCAGCCCGGCGACGAATATTTCTGCGCGGAATATATCGATCAATGCTTCCAGCGGCTCGGCATCGCGATCCCGTGGGACGGGCGCGGGTTCATCGCCCCATGCGATTTCGCGAAGGCGCCCGAGGTGCGTGCAGTCGCGCGCGTTTCGCGATACCCTCTGCGCAAGGGCCCGATGGAGGACGACGAATGAAGCCAGGCTGGTTGCTGCCGATATTCGCGACGGTAGCCGCGCCCGCCGCCGCGCAGGATCTCACCCCGGCCGAAACCGCGCGCATCAACGCCATCGTCGCGCAGAGCCTCGCCCGCACCGGCGTCCCTTCCGCCTCGGTCGCGATCGTGCGCGGCGGGCGCATCGTCTTCGCCAAGGCATACGGCAAGCAATCCGACACGATCCCGGTCGCGCGCACCGACGCCAAATATCCGATCGCCTCGGTCTCCAAGCAATTCACCGCTGCCGCCGCGCTCCTGCTCGAGGACGAGGGCAAGCTCAGTCTCGACGACACCGTCGCGAAATACCTTCCCGGCATCAGCGGCGGCGACAGGATCACGATCCGCCAGCTCCTCAGCCACACCTCGGGCCTGCAGGACTATTGGCCGCAGGATTACAGTTTCGCGGCGATGAGCAATCCCACCACGCCGCAGGGCATCATAGATCGCTGGGCGAAGAACCCGCTCGATTTCGCGCCCGGCACGCAGTGGCAATATTCGAACACCGGCTATGTCGTCGCCGGCATGATCATCGAGAAGGTGGCGGGCATGCCGCTGCTCGATTTCCTGAGGGCCCGCGTCTTCACCCCGCTCGGCATCGCGGCGATCGACCAGGATCTTGCGACCGGTTCCGGCTTTCCGAACGGCTATCACCGCTACGCGCTCGGCCCGGTGCGGGTCGCCCAGCCTGCAGCGCCGGGCTGGCTCTACGCTGCGGGGGAACTGGCGATGTCGGCGAGCGATCTCGCCAAATGGGACATCGCGCGGATGAACCGCACGCTGCTGCCCGCCGACGACTGGGCAGCGCAGGAAACGCCGGTACGCCTGCCAGACGGCAGCACCAACGGCTACGGCCTCGGCGTCTATGCCAAGGAGCAGGACGGCCACGCCTACGTCGAACACAGCGGCGAAGCGGTCGGCTTCCTGTCGCAGAACACCGTCTTTCCCGACGACAAGGCGGCGGTCGTCGTGCTGGTCAACGGCGATTTCGGCGACGCCCAGGGCAAGATCGCCAGCCAGATCGCGGCGCTGATCCTCCCGCCCCCCACCACCATCGCCACCGAAGCCACCAGGGCGAAGCAGGCGCGCGCGATCTTCGACGCGCTGCGCACCGGCACGCTCGATCGCGCGACGATGACCGACGACGCGAACTACTATTTCACGCCGACCGCGCTCGCCGACTACAAGACGTCGCTCGCTCCGCTGGGGGAGCCCAGGAGTTTCGAGCTGGTCCGTCCGCCTCGCCTGCGCGGCGGTTTCGTCAACCGCAACTACCGCGTCACCTTCGCGAACCGTGCCGTCAACGTCGTCACCTATGCCGAACCCGGCGAGCATGGGCGTTACGAACAGTTCCTGATAATGCCGGGCGAATGAGCTTCGATCCCCAACCCCTGCTGCAGCCCGATCGCGGGCAGAGCGCCCGCACCATCCATGTCGTCGTCAAGGATGGATTCGACGCTTGGCGTACCGCCCAGCCGCCGCGCGCGCGCGCCCTGCTCGACGCCCAGCGTTTCGAAGGCAAGGCCGGTGCCTCCGCCATCCTCGCCGTCGACACGCCCGAGGATTGGTCGGTCCTGCTCTGCGTCGCAAAGACGCCGCTCGGCCCGTGGGATCTCGCCAGACTCGCCGAGACCCTGCCTGATGGGAACTACCGGCTCGACGGCGCGGACGCTGGGGCGGCGATGCTCGGCTGGGCGCTCGGCCAACACACGTTCGCCCGCTACAAGAAGCCCGATCGCACGCCCACGCGGGTGCTGCTCTCGACCGAGCCTGCGCGCATCGCCGAAGCGGTCGCGCTCGCCGCCGCCACCGCCAGGGTTCGCGATCTCGTCAACACCGCCGCCGCCGATCTCGGCCCGGCGGAGCTGGAGGAGGAAGCGCGCGCCCTCGCCGAGACCCACAGCGCCGTCCTCGCCGTGACGAAAGGCGCGCCACTCGTCACGGGCTATCCGATGATCCACGCGGTCGGCCAGGCCGCCGCCCCCGGCCGCGAGCCGCGCCTGATCGAGCTCGAATGGGGCAACCCCGCGCATCCGCGCATCGCCGTGATCGGCAAGGGCGTGTGCTTCGATTCCGGCGGGCTCGACATCAAGCCGAGCTCCGCGATGCGGCTGATGAAGAAGGACATGGGCGGCGCGGCGCACGCGCTGGCGCTCGCCGAGCTCATCATGGCCGCACGCCTGCCGGTGCGGTTGCACCTGCTGATCCCGGCGGTCGAGAACAGCGTATCGGCCAGCGCCTTCCGCCCCGGCGACGTGCTCGCCACCCGCAAGGGCCTGACGGTCGAGAACACCAACACCGATGCCGAAGGCCGCCTGATCTTGGGAGACGCGCTCACCCGCGCCGCCGAGGAAAGCCCGACGCTGATCCTCGACTTCGCAACCCTCACCGGCGCCGCGCGCGTCGCGCTCGGCCCCGATCTGCCTGCGACCTTCGCCAATGACGATACGCTCGCCGATGCGCTGATCGCGGCGGGCACGGCGGCGGAAGATCCGCTGTGGCGGCTGCCGCTATGGGACGGCTATGACGAGATGCTTAGCTCCGACATCGCCGATCTCGTCAACGCCCCCGACGGCGGATTCGCGGGCGCCGTCACCGCCGCGCTGTTCCTGCGCCGCTTCGTGCCGGAGGGCACGCCCTGGGCGCATCTCGATACCTTTGCCTGGCGTCCCGCCTCCAAGCCCGGCCGCCCCAAGGGCGGCGAGGCGCTGGGCCTGCGCGCCGTCTGGGGAATGTTGAAGGCGCGCTACGGGCAGCCCTAGAGCGCCGCCCCCGCGTCGATGATCGGCACGAACTTCGCCGCCGTCAGGCTCGCCCCGCCGACCAGTGCGCCGTCGACATCGCCCGCGCCGAGCAGCGACGCCGCATTCTCCGCCGTCACCGATCCGCCATACAGCACGCGCATCGCCTGCGCATCGTCGCCGAGCAGATCGACCAGAGTCGCGCGGATCGCGCCGTGGATCGCCGCCACATCCTCGACCGTCGGCGTGCGGCCGGTGCCGATTGCCCACACCGGCTCGTACGCGATCGAGAGCCAGCCCGACGCTGCGCCGTCCGGGAAAGACGCGCGCAGCTGCCCCGTCACCACCGCCTGGGCCTGCCCCGCGTCGCGCTCCGCCAACGTCTCGCCGACGCACAGGATGGCGTGCATCCCGTGCCGCAGCAGCGCCTCCGCCTTGGCCCTCACGTCGGCGTCGGTCTCGCCGCAATCGGCGCGGCGCTCGCTATGCCCGACGATGGAAAAGCTCGCCCCCGCCTCGCGGATCATCGGCACGGAGATGCAGCCGGTATGCGCGCCCTTGTCGGCGGGATGCACGTCCTCCGCGCCGATCGTGAAGCCGGGCACGCGCGCCGCCGCCGGTGCGATCAGCGTGGCCGGCACCGCGATCGCCACGTCCACGCCGGGTGCCGCGACCGCAGCGGCGGCGATCCCCTCCAGCTCGGCCAGCGCCGCGAGGTCGCCGTTCATCTTCCAATTGCCCGCCACCAGCTTGCGTCGTGCCATGCGTATCTGCTCCCGGATCAGTCTTTGCTGCACCGCGATAACGCGCTCGTCCGCCCGCACAAGCTTGAAGCGCCGCCGGTCCGCCCGTAAAGCACCCGTTCTGCAACAGATCGGCCCGTGTTTTCATGCTCAGTTTCTTCCGCCGCCTGATCAATTCGAAGGTCGGTGTTTTCGTGACCCTCGGCGTGCTCGTCGTCATCGCGGCCATGTTCGCGCTCGGCGACGTGGCCGGGCTGCGGAACGGGAACAGCGCGACGCCGACGGGCGACGTCGTCGCGACGGTCGGCAAGGAAAAGGTCACGGAGGCCGAACTGCGCGACCGCGTGCAGCGCGACGTCGAGAATTTCCGCGCGCAGCAACCGAACCTCGACCTCGCGCAATATATCGCCGGCAGCGGGCTGGAGGGCTCGCTTGATCGCACGATCGATACGATCGGCTTCGAACAATTCGGCGAAGCGCAGGGCCTCGTCATCACCAAGCGCGCGATCGACGGCAAGATCGCCAGCATCCCCGGCCTGCAGGGGCCCGACGGCAAGTTCAGCCAGGCCGTCTACGACAACGCGCTCCAACGCACCCGCCAGACCGACGCGGGGATCCGCGCCGATCTGAAGCGCGACATGATGTCGCAATTCCTGATCGTGCCGACGATCGGGGCGTCGCAGGTGCCCAAGGGCGTCGCCACGATCTACGCATCGCTGCTGCTCGAAAAGCGCCACGCGCATATCGCCGTCGTGCCGACCACCGCCGTAACCGTGGACACGCCGCCGACCGACGCGGAGATCGCCGCTTTCTACAAGCAGAACGCGGCGCGCTACACGATCCCGGAGCGCCGCCAGATTCGCTACGCGGTGATCGCGCCGAAGGATTTCGCCGCGCAACTCACCGCCAGCGACGCAGAGATCGCCGCCGCCTACAAGGCCGGTTTCGCCAAATATAATGCGGTCGCGCGCCGCACCGTCACCCGCGTCGTCGCGGCCGACCGCGCCAGCGCCGACGCGATTCTCGCCAAGGCCAAGGCGGGCACACCGCTCGATGCTGCCGCCCGCGCCGCAGGCCTCGAACCGACGTCGCTCAAGGAGCAGGAAAAGGACGCGCTCGCCGCGCAGACCTCCGCCGAATTCGCCACCGCCGCCTTCGCCGCGCCGAAAGGCGGGCTGATCGGCCCGAGCAAGAGCGCGCTTGGCTATATGATCGGCCGCGTCGATAGTTTCGACGACCGCGCGCTCATCCCGCTCGAGGCGGCTCGTGCCGATCTCAGCAAGCAGGTCATCGCGCAAAAGACCACCGCGAAGGTGCGCGCCGTCCACGATGCGCTCGACGATGCGATCTCGAACAAGGCGACCTTCGACCAGATCGTCGCGCAGCAGAAGCTGTCGCCGCAGACCTCGGTGCCGGTGCTGGCTTCGGGTCAGGATCCGACGCTGCCGCCGAGCACGCCGCCCGCCGTCGCCAAGGGCATCGCCGACGCCGCCTTCGCCGCGCAGCCGGGCGATGCGCCGCAGCTCGTGCCGGTCGACAACGACAGCTTCGCGGTCGTCGCGCTCGGCAAGATCACCGCAGCCGCTGCCCCGCCGCTCGCGCAGGTCCGCCCGAGCATCGTTCGTGACTTCACGCTCGACCGTGCCGCCAAGAAGGCGCGCGAGATCGCCCGCACCGTCATGCTCGCCGCCAGCAAGGGCACTCCCCTGCAACAGGCCATCACTGCGACCGGCGTGAAGCTGCCACCTGTCCAGCCGCTCGACAAGGCGCGCGCGGAGCTGGCCAACGCACAGGGCGGCGTGCCGCCGCCGCTCGCGCTGCTGTTCAGCATGTCGGAACGCACCGCAAAGATCATCGCCGCGCCGGGCAACGCCGGCTGGTACGTCATCTATCTCGACAAGATCGAACGCACCGACGCCGGCAACCGGCCGGATCTGATCAAGGCCACTCAGGCGGACATCGGCAAGATGGTCGGCCGCGAATATGTCGGCCAGTTCGCCAAGGCGGTACGCAAGGTCGTCGGCGTCAAGATCAGCACGCCAGAGGTTGCCAAGCTCAAGGCCTCGCTCACCGGGCAGGAGGTCAGCGATCAACAGTGATCGTGACGGCCCCTTGAACGGGAATCTTCAGGCAGCGGTCGCGGCGCTCGGCGCCGGGCGGCCCGCGTTGCTGTGGCGTCGCCAGATCGCCGACACCGAAACGCCCGTAGCCGCAGCACTCAAGCTGATCGAGCCCGGTCGCGGCGATTTCCTGCTGGAATCGGTCGAGGGCGGCGAGACGCGCGGCCGCCACAGCCTGATCGGCCTGGCGCCAGATCTCCTTTTTCGCGCGCACGGCCAGAGCGCCGAGATCAACGCGCGCTGGCTTACCGACCGCGAGGCTTTCGTGGCGGCGGACAAGCCGGCGCTCGCCGCTTTACGCGATCTCGTCGCGTCGTGCCGGATGGACGTGCCGCCCGAACTGCCGCGCGCGCTCGCCTGTCTCGTCGGCTATTTCGGCTACGAGACGGTCGGCCTGGTCGAGACGCTGCCGCGCCCGGAGAACGACCCGCTCGGCCTCGCCGACATGATGTTCGTGCGGCCGACCGTGATCCTGATCTTCGACCGGCTCGCCGATGCGCTGTTCCTCGTCGCCCCGGTCTGGCCCGATGCGACGCGCGATCCGCACGTCATTGCCGCCGAGGCGCAGGAACGGATCGAAGCGACCGCCGCGCGCCTCGCCGCCACCGCGATCCCTGCGCCCGTCCGCGCCGCCGATCTCCCTGACGTTGCGCTGACCCCAACGCTGCCGCCGGGCCGCTACACCGAGATGGTCGAGGCCGCGCGCGACTATATCGTCGCGGGCGACATCTTTCAGGTCGTGCTGGCACAGCGCTTCACCGTCCCCTTCCCGCTGCCGCCATTCGAACTCTACCGCTCGCTGCGGCGGATCAATCCCTCGCCGTTCCTCTATCATCTCGACCTGCCGGGCTTCGCGCTCAGCGGCTCCTCGCCCGAAATCCTCGTGCGCGTGCGTGACGGTGAAGTGACGATCCGCCCCATCGCCGGCACCCGCCCGCGCGGCAAGACGGCGGCGGAGGACGAGGCCAACCGCACCAGCCTGCTCGCCGATCCGAAGGAACGCGCCGAGCATCTGATGCTGCTCGATCTCGGCCGCAACGATGTCGGCCGCGTGGCAAGTGTGGGCAGCGTGCAGGTGACGGCGAGCTATACGACCGAATTCTACAGCCACGTCATGCATATCGTCTCGAACGTGATCGGCGCGCTCGATCCGGCGCACGATGCGCTCGATGCGCTGTTCGCTGGCTTCCCGGCGGGCACCGTCAGCGGCGCACCGAAAGTCCGCGCGTGCGAGATCATCGCGGAACTCGAAAATGCCGTGCGCGGGCCGTACGCGGGCGGCGTCGGCTATTTCTCGCCCGACGGATCGATGGATTCGTGCATCGTGCTGCGCACCGCGATCGTGAAGGACGGCGTCATGCACGTCCAGGCCGGCGCCGGCATCGTCGCGGACTCGACACCCGAATACGAACAGCGCGAATGCGAAGCCAAGGCCGGCGCCCTCCTCGCCGCCGCCCGCGAGGCGATTGCGCGGGCGGGCGATGCAGGGTTCGGGCAATAGCCATGAGCGTCGCCCCAGCGAAAGCTGGGGTCTTTCCGGGGTTGATGCTGCGCTCACCACAAAAGAGACCCCAGCTTTCGCTGAGGTGACGACAGGCTTACGGATTGTTCGGGTCGATCGACTCGCCATTCTCGCGAGCGCGCTTCTCGGCCGCCCATTGCTGGATCTGCGCGAGGCTGCATCCGGTCGATCCCGACGCGCCGATGTTGGTGCAGCTATTGGGCAGCCCGCCCGCCTTGCGGCCGAGCGTGTCCAGCGCCGCGGCGCGGTTGACCCAGCTCTGGTTCTGCGCCGGGATCGGCTTGCGATCGCGCAGCGACTTGGGGATGCGGTACGGCTCCTCGATCCGCGAACACACGACGACCTCGGTCGGATCGGTCGCCTTCGGGCACGGCTGGTTGCCGACCAAGGCGATGTTGCGGATGCGCTGCGGCGGCTTGCCCGTCTCCGCCTGCTTCAACGCCCCCGCATGATCCTGCGCGGCCTGCGCATCGGCAGCCGCGACCTCCGCCTGGGTGGGCACCGGCGTTTGCGCAAAGGCGGCGGACGTCGAGAGCATCAGGGCAATCGTGAGAGCAGGGGCAAGCGCGCGAACCATGTTTCTAGTCTCCTCGGGTGCGTAACGTTCCCCCGGCCGGATTGCTCCATGCTGAATAGCGTTCGGGCGGGCGCGAATCGTGGCGCAATCCGGGCCTTATGTTGCGATTGCGTACGCTTTGGCTATGGCGGAGCGCATGATCCTGGTCATCGACAATTACGACAGCTTCACCTGGAACCTCGTCCATTATCTGATGGAGCTCGGCGCAGAGGTGAAGGTGGTGCGCAACGACGCGATGAGCGCGGCGGATGCGGTGGCGAGCAATGCGCAAGGGTTCCTGATCTCGCCCGGCCCCAAGACGCCCACCGAAGCCGGCATCAGCCTCGATCTCGTCGCCGCCTGCGCCGATCTCGGCAAGCCGTTGATGGGCGTGTGCCTCGGTCATCAGGCGATCGGCCAGCATTTCGGCGGCCGCGTGGTGCGCGGCGGGCTGATGCACGGCAAGACCTCGCCGGTGACGCATGACGGCACCGGCGTGTTCGAGGGCCTCCCCTCACCCTTCACCGCGACCCGCTATCACTCGCTGATCGTCGAGGATCTGCCCGCCGATCTCATCGCCAACGCGCACAGCGACGACGGATCGGTGATGGGCGTGCGCCACCGCGAGTTGCCCATCCACGGAGTCCAGTTCCACCCCGAGAGCATCGCCACCGAACACGGCCACGCCCTCCTCGCCAATTTCGTGCGGCTGGCGGGTGTTCCCGCCAAACTCCCCTCCCGCTTGCGGGAGGGGCTGGGGGAGGGCCCGTCCTTGGCAAGGGCGTCGTAATGTCGACAGCCCCTCCCCTAACCCCTCCCGTAAACGGGAGGGGAATACGCCTCCTCCCCGAAACGCGCGCGCCGCTCAGCCATGAGGACGCCGCCGACGCCTTCGCCGCGATCCTCGACGGGAAAGCGTCCGACGAGGCCATCGCCGCCTTCCTGATCGGCCTCTCCGAACGCGGTGAGACCAGCATCGAGATCGCCGAGGCCGCCCGCGCGATGCGCGCGCGCATGATCCCGATCGAGGCCCCCGCCGGCGCTATCGACGTCTGCGGCACCGGCGGCGACGGGCAGCACACGCTCAATGTCTCCACCGCCGTCGCCATCGTCGTCGCGGCCGCCGGCGTGCCTGTCGCCAAGCACGGCAACCGCGCCGCGTCTTCGAAGGCCGGCGCCGCCGACACGCTGGAGGCGCTCGGCCTCGACATGGACGCGGCGGCGCTGAAGGCCGAGGCGTCCTTACGCGATCTCGGCATCGCCTTCCTGTTCGCGGTCAATCACCACCCGGCGATGAAGCGCATCGCGCCGATCCGCAAAGCCATCGGCCGCCGCACGGTGTTCAACCTGATGGGCCCGCTCGCCAACCCGGCGCGGGTGACGCGGCAGTTGCTCGGCATCGCCCGGCCCGATTACGCACAGGTCTATGCCGAGGCGCTGACCTTGCTCGGGGCGGAAGCCGCGGCGATCGTCGCGGGCGAGGAAGGGCTCGACGAACTCTCCTGCGCCGGCCCCAGCATCGTCGCCAATGTCGGCACCGCCAGCCTGCCCGCTCGCATCACGCCGGAAGATGCCGGCCTCCCGCGTCACCCGCTCGCCGCGATCCGTGGCGGCGATGCGGCCGAGAACGCCGCCGCGCTCCGCCGCCTCCTCGCGGGCGAAAGCGGTGCCTACCGCGACGCCGTCCTCCTCAACGCCGCCGCCGCGCTCGTCGTGGCGGGCCGCGCCGATACCCTCCCCGAAGGCGCCAGCGCCGCCGCCGCCGTCATCGACAGCGGCGCCGCGAACAGGCTCCTCGACCAATGGATCGCATATTGATGGGCAATGTCCTCGACCGTATCCTCGAAACCAAGCGCGCCGACGTCGCCGCGCGCAAGGCGACGACTCCGCTTTCCGAACTCGACGCCTGCATCCACGCGCGCTCGAAGCCGCGCGGCTTCCGCGCCGCGCTCGATGCGAAGGCTGCGACCGGCCACGCGCTGATCGCCGAGATCAAGAAGGCGAGCCCCTCGAAAGGCGTGATCCGCGAGGATTTCGATCCCCCGGCGCACGCCGCCGCCTATGCCTCCGGCGGTGCCGCCTGCCTCTCGGTCCTCACCGACGAGGCGTGGTTCCAGGGCGCCGACTCCTACCTCACCGCCGCGCGCGACGCCTGCGACCTGCCGGTGCTGCGCAAGGATTTCATGGTCGATCCCTGGCAGGTGCCCGAATCGCGCGGGCTCGGTGCGGATTGCATCCTGCTGATCGTCGCCGCTCTCGACGACGGCCTGCTCGCCGAGATCGAGGCGAGCGCGCTCGAATGCGGCATGGACGTGCTGGTCGAGGTCCACGACGCCAAGGAGATGGAGCGCGCGCTGAAGCTCAAGTCGCGCCTGATCGGCGTCAACAACCGCGACCTGCGCGATTTCTCGGTCGATTTCACGCGCAGCTACGATCTCATGGCCAAGGCGCCCAAGGACTGCACCTTCGTCGCCGAAAGCGGCCTGACGACCCGCGCCGACCTCGACGCGATGGCCGAACACGGCGTCCACTGCTTCCTGATCGGCGAAGCGCTGATGCGGCAACCCGACATCGAAGCCGCCACGCGGGCGCTGGTGGGGTGAATGCGCCCCCTCCCCCGTTCGCCCTGAGCGAAGTCGAAGGGCATGTTCCGGGCGCTGCGATTTGGGGCACGTGCTTCGACTTCGCTCAGCACGAACGGAAGAAGAATGGCTGACCTCACCCACCTCGACGCCTCGGGCGCGGCCCGCATGGTCGACGTCGGCGGCAAGTCCGTCACCGCGCGGCAAGCCATCGCCACCGGGCGGATCACCATGTCGGCGGAGGCCGCGCGCGCCATTCGCGACGGCACCGCGCTGAAAGGCGACGTCCTCGCCGTCGCGCGGATCGCCGGCATCATGGCGGCCAAGCGCACCGCCGATCTCATCCCGCTCTGCCACCCGCTGCCGCTCACCAAGGTGTCGGTAGACCTCGCGCCCGACGCAACCGGCGTCACCGTCACAGCGACCGCCGCCACCGAAGGCAAGACCGGCGTCGAGATGGAGGCGCTCACCGCCGCCTCGGTCGCGCTGCTGACGATCTACGACATGGCCAAGGCGATCGACAAGGCGATGCAGATCACCGGCATCCGCCTGCTCGAAAAGCGCGGCGGCAAATCGGGCGACTGGAAAGCGCCCGAATGACCCTGCTCTCGGTCGAGGAAGCCACCGCGCGCCTGCTCGCGCTCGCCGATCCGGTCGCGACCGAAACCGTATCGCTGGGCGAGGCCGCCGGGCGCTGGGCGGCGGAGGATATCCCGGCGCTGCGCACTCAGCCCGAGCGCGACCTGTCCTCGATGGACGGTTACGCCATCCGCTTCGCCGACCTGCCCGGCCCGTTCCGCGTCATCGGCGAGAGTGCGGCGGGACGGCCCTTCGCGGGAACCGTCGCCCCCGGCGAGGCCGTCCGCATCTTCACCGGCGCGGCCACACCCGAAGGCACCGACACCGTCATGGTGCAGGAAGAAGCCGCACGGGAGGGCGACACCCTCACCCTCGCAGGCGAAGGCCCCGGCCGCGCTGGCCGCAACGTCCGCCCGAAAGGCCTCGACTTCACCACCGGCGACCTGCTGGTCGCGCGTGGCGAGCGCCTCTCCGCCCCCCGCATCGCGCTCGCCGCGACCGGCGGGCACGGCGCGCTCCCCGTCCGCCGCCGCATCCGCGTCGCCATCGCCGCGACCGGCGACGAACTCGTCCCCCCCGGCACACCCGTCGCGGAGGGCAGCCTGCCCGAGGGCAACAGCGCGATGCTCGCCGCGATGCTCGCCGATCTGCCGGTCGCGCTGATCCCGCTCGGCATCCTGCCCGACCGGCTCGACGCCATCACCGCCGCCTTCGCCAGCGTGGATGCCGACGTCCTCGTCACCACCGGCGGCGCGTCGGTCGGCGATCACGATCTTGTCCGTCCCGCGCTGGAGGCCGCAGGCGGCAGCCTCGATTTCTGGCGGATCGCGCTCCGGCCCGGCAAGCCGATGCTCGCCGGGCGGCTGAACGGCACGATCGTCCTCGGCCTGCCCGGCAACCCCGTCTCGGCCTTCGTCACCGGATCCGTGTTCCTGCGTCCGCTGATCGCCCACCTTGGCGGCGCGGCCGACACGCGCCTGCGGACGCAGCCCGCAATCCTCGGCGAGGATCTGCCCGCAAACGATCACCGCATGGATTTCCTGCGCGCGGAAACGCGGGACGGCCGCGTCCACGTCGCCGCCATTCAGGACTCCTCGATGCTGCGCACGCTCGCCCGCGCCGACTGCCTCGTGCTGCGCGCGCCGCGCGCGCCGAAGGCCAGTGCGGGCGACTCGGTGGAAATCCTGCGCATCGCTTGACTTGCAAAATAATGTTCCATATTGGTTCCGCATCTGTTCGGACGGAGGAACGCGATGCTCACCCGCAAGCAGCATGAGCTGATCTGCTTCATCAACGATCGCCTGGAGGAGACCGGCGTGTCGCCCTCTTTCGAGGAGATGAAGGAGGCGCTCGACCTCAAGTCCAAGTCGGGCGTCCACCGCTTGATCTCGGCGCTCGAGGAACGCCAGTTCATCCGCCGCCTCCCCAACCGCGCCCGCGCGCTCGAAGTGCTGCGGATGCCCGAACGCTCGGCGACCGCGAAGAAGGTCGTCGCGGCGGCGCCCGAGCCCAAGCCCGACAATTTCCGCCGCATGCCCGAGCCGGCGAACGACGTCATCGAGATCCCGCTGCACGGCCGCATCGCCGCCGGCGTCCCGATCGAGGCGTTCGAGGGCCAGTCGATGCTCGCCGTCCCCGCCGCCCTGCTCGGCGGCGGCGAACATTACGCGCTCGAAGTGGCGGGAGATTCGATGGTCGAGGCCGGCATCCTCGACGGCGACTATGCTCTCATCCGCCGCACCGAGACCGCGCGCGACGGCGAGATCGTCGTGGCCCTGATCGAGGATGCCGAGGCAACGCTCAAATTCTTCCGCCGCGAAGGCGCGATGATCCGCCTAGACCCCGCCAACCGCGCCTACGATCCCCAACGCTACGCCCCCGCGCAGGTCCGCGTGCAGGGCAAGCTGGCGGGGCTGTTGCGACGGTATGACTGACGGCCGCAGGCGCGTAGCGTAGCTATGCGCCGGTGCGGCTCTGCCGCAGCGCCCGGCCCGGACGGCGGGTCGGCGCGAAGCACCGAACCCGGCCGACGGCTTTGCCGGCGGCGGAAAACTACGGCCGAACGTCTGTTTACGACCCTTAGCGGACATTCAGCGGGCTTCGTGGAAGGGCAGTCAACGCCCCACTAGCGGACTTTCCCAAGGCATCGACGAACCATCGCCACTTTCGTATATTTTCGAATGAGGAGTGATCGCTGATGGCAAGACGGCGTATTCGTGGCTTAAAAAAAGCGCTCATAGCCTTTACGGGCGGAGCCACCGTCGTCGCTGGCACGGCCGTTGCGCAAACGCTAGCGTCTCCCCGCTCGCCGCCATTGCGGCTAGCAGAACCTAACTGGGTTCCTCTCGATGCGGCGCAAGTATCGGCAATGTTCGCAAATAGAACTCTCGAACTCAATGAACGCTATGAACCCGCACGGGGCATAACCGTGAGCGTCACCTTTATGGGAGGTTGCGCGCCATTAGAGACATTTTACCAGAATGGAGATTGGTCGCTGAACGAGTGCCATCGCGCTCGTCGAACTTACGACGGGCGTTGGAAGGTTGAGCCATATCGAGGGACAGCGCGACTATGCGTCTCTGCGCCTGATCTGCCCGATCGCTGTAGAGTTGTCTGGCAAGGGCCGTCCGCCCACGACGTTATCATGTTGCCGGTGAGGTCCCCCATCGGAAACGATGAATTTGACGACTGGTACGTACCGTACCGCCTCGCCGAACGTCGGGGCCCAGATCACCCTCCGCACGCTGACGTTTTGCCTCGTCTAACTGAGTTACCCGATCTGTCTCCGGCGAAATGAAGAAGCTGCGCCTCGCCACTGTCGGCTTTCCACCCACTACCGACATTCCCCTGTCCTACACCCGCGCCCTTGCGCTATCCTCGCGGCCGCTCTTTCTCATCGCCAACATACCCTCGCCCCGCCAGCCGCACAGGGACGCGCGAACCCTGCGGATCAGTGTGACCTTAGTGTGACCTTCCGCGCCGGATCGGTACAATTCTGGAAACGATCGCGCCTTACAGTTTCGATTCAGGCGTCAATCTGTCAAGCGAGCTATCACTCTGGCCGACGCCCGCTCGCTCGCGCGCCGCTCCCGCTGACCTGCCCGACCTCTGCCGCCACCGCCGCCGCGAACGCTCCGGCACGACGGGCGGCGCGACCACCCACGGATGCTTGTCCCCCGGTTGCCGCACCGTCGTCGTCCGCCCGGCCGCCAGCGCGATCGCCACGCCGCCCGTCGTCGCCAGCGTCGCACGGTCCAGCTTCAGCCAGCGCGGCATACACCCCCGCGGCAGGCCACGCTCGCTGACGACGATGTCGGCGCTCGCACACGCCGCGATCAGCTCCTTCGCCGGCACCAGATAGGCGCTGCGCGTCGCCAGGATGCGCCAGCTCCGCCCGCCGGTCGTGCGCGTCGCCAGGCACAGGTCGCGGCTGCAGCGCGCGTCGGGCTGTTCGGAGAGCAGCACCGGCACCGCATCGATTCCGGCATTTTCGGAGAATATGTCGGCGGTATAATCCCCCACCCGGTCGCGCAGCACGGCAAGGTTGCCGCCCGAGGTGCGGATCGCGACGTGGCGGCCGTCGCCCGTCACCAGCAGATCGGGCGCGGGCGTCGCCAGCGCCCAGATCGCGCCCGCCGCCAGCGGCACCGCACCAAGCCTCCGCCAGCGCGTCCGCCACAGCGCGATCCACAATCCGCCCGCCACCATCAGCGCATAGGCCCCGCCCGGCACCGCCGGCAGCGCCGCGACCGCGCCGGGCAAGCCCGCCACCGCATGCGCGATCCACAGCAGCAGATCGAGCGACCGCGCCGTCAGCCACCAGAACGGCCAGCCCAGCCCAACTGGATCGAGCAGCAAGGCCAGCGCCTCGAGCGGCATCGTCACGAAGGTCGTCAGCGGGATCGCGACGATGTTGGCCACCGCGCCGTACACGCCCGCGCGGTGGAAATGGTAGACCGAGATCGGGATCAGCGCGACCTCCACGACGAGGCCGGTCAGCAGCAGCGACGCCAGCCCGCGCAGCATCGCCCGCCCGCGCCCCTCCTCGTGCGGCCCGAACCAGCGCCGCATCGCGGGATGCTCATGCAAGGAAATGATCGCCGCCACCGCCGCGAAGCTGAGCTGGAAGCTCGGCCCCGCCAGCGCCTCCGGGAAGAGCAGCAGCACGACGAACGCCCCCGCCGCGACCAGCCGCAGCGTCAGCGCCTCGCGCCCCATCGCCAGCGCGACCAGCACCAGCAGCGCGGCGACGCACGATCGGATCGTCGGCACCTCCGCGCCGGTCAGCAGCGTATAGCCGATCGCCGCCAGCGCCCCCGCGCCCGCCGCGATCAGCGGGATGCGCGTGCGCAGCGCGATCCAGGGCGAGAGCGCGAGCAGCCGCCCGACCAGCAGCATCACCGCGCCCACCGCCGCGGTGATGTGCAGCCCGCTCACCGAGAGCAGGTGCGCGAGGCCCGACCGGCGCATCGCATCGGCATCCGCTTGCGAGATCGCGCCCTGATCGCCGGTCGCCAGCGCGGCCGCGATCGCGCCCGCGCCGCCCGGCGCGCTCGTCTGGATATGCTTCGACAGCGTCTGGCGCAGCCCGCTCAGCGCATCGCCGCCGCCCGCCGTCACGATCTTCACCGGCGCGAAGCCCCGTCCGGTCGCACCGATCCCGTCGAACCAGGCGACGCGGGCATAGTCGTAGGCACCCGGCACCGCAGGCCCCGGCGGCGGCATCAGCCGCGCACCGAGCGAGATCACCGCGCCGCGCGTGAGCCCGGCAGGCACGTCCGCCTCGGCGATATTGACGCGGATATGCGACGGCAAGGTCGGCGGCGGACGATCGCTCGGGCGGCTCCCCGGCAACACCCGCAGCGGTGCCAGCCGCAGCCGCACCAGATCGCGCGCCACCAGCGGCTCGATCCGCTCGACCCGCGCCTCGAACGTCACCACCGCCGGCGCGGCCAGCGGCGGCGCCCAGACGCTCTCTGCCCGCCACCACACGATCGCCACGCCAACGGCCACCAGCACCCCGCCGACCGCGATCGCCCGCCCAGCCCGGTCGCCGCGCCCGATCGCCACGCCGCCCAGCGCCGCGCCGGCCGCCACCAGCATCACGGTGATCCATGCCGGCGCGTCCGGCAGCAGGAACCAAGCCGCGATCCCCGCCCCCAGCGCCACCGGCAGCCACAGCACGAGCTGGTCGCGCTCTGCCTCCAGCCATCGCTCCACCCCGCGTCCGGCACCCCCCAAAGGCGCAAGCCACCGCGCGATTTGAAGCGGCGGGAGGTGCGTGCTAGGGGCGTCGGCGGCTGATCTGGCCATTCATTCCTGTCTGGGAGCATGCGCGCTTGGGCGCAACTGAAGATACCGCGACGGCCCTTCCCGGCGCGTCCGATACCGCACCTGTCGTTACCCGGTTCGCGCCCTCGCCGACCGGCTATCTGCACATCGGCGGCGCGCGCACCGCGCTGTTCAACTGGCTGTATGCCAAGGCGAAGGGTGGCAAGTTCCTGCTGCGGATCGAGGATACCGACCGCGCCCGTTCGACCGATCAGGCGATCGCGGCGATCCTCGACGGGATGCGCTGGCTCGATCTCGACTGGGACGGTGAGGAAACCTACCAGTTCGCGCGCGGCGAGCGGCACGCCGCAGTGGCGCGCGAAATGGTCGAGAAGGGCGCGGCCTATCGCTGCTACCTGACGCAGGACGAACTCGCCCAGATGCGCGTCGAGGCGGAAGCCGCCAAGAAGCCGCTGCGCATTCGCTCGCCCTGGCGGGAGCGCGACGACGAGCCGGCCGGCGACAAGCCGTATGTCGTCCGCCTCAAGGCCCCGACCGAGGGCGCGACGACGATCCACGACCGCGTCCAGGGCGAGGTCACCGTGCAGAACAGCGAGATCGACGATCTCGTCCTGCTCCGTTCGGACGGCACGGCGACCTATATGCTGGCGGTGGTGGTCGACGATCACGACATGGGCGTCACCCATGTCATCCGCGGCGACGATCACCTCAACAACGCCTTCCGGCAGCTCCCGATCTACCGCGCGATGGGCTGGGCCGAGCCGGTCTATGCGCATATCCCGCTGATCCACAACGCCGACGGCAGCAAGATGTCGAAGCGCAAGAACGCGGTCGCGGTCGATCTCTACCGCGACGAGCTCGGCATGTTGCCCGAGGCGATCGACAATTACCTGCTCCGCCTCGGCTGGGGGCACGGTGACGACGAGATCATCAGCCGTGAACAGGCGATCGCATGGTTCGATCTGGCAGGTATCGGAAAATCACCAAGCCGGTTCGATATCAAGAAGCTCGAGAACCTTAACGGCCATTATATCCGTGAGGCGGACGACGCTCGGCTGGCCGCGCTGATCGCACCGCGCGTGGCCCCAGATCTTTCGGCGAAGGACGTAGAATTGCTGCAACGCGCCATGCCATCGATGAAGCCGCGCGCCGCCAATCTCGTCGATCTGGCGGATGGTGCGACCTTTCTCTTTCGCGCTCGCCCACTGGAAATTGCGGCCGATGCGGCAGCGCTTCTCGCCGGTGACGCCCCTGCGCTGCTCGCCCGCCTGCACGCGGCGCTTGACGCGGTGGAAAGCTGGGATACGGAGAAACTCGAAGCCGCGGTTCGGCAGGTCGCCGAAGATGCAGGGGTCAAGCTCGGTCAGGTCGCGCAGCCGCTGCGCGTAGCCCTGGTCGGGCGGAAAACCTCCCCGGGGATTTTCGACGTGCTCGAATTGCTCGGGCGCGACGAGAGCCTCGGCCGGATCGCGGACCAGATGGGTAGCTGAACAGAAGGACTTGGATATGGGTGAGACCGCGAAAATCAGCGTGGCCGGCAAGGATGTCGAGAATGCCGTCATGTCCGGCACGGTCGGCCCGGACGTCATCGATATCCGCAAGCTGTATGCCCAGACGGGCATGTTCACCTACGACCCCGGCTTCACCTCGACCGCGAGCTGCGACTCGGCGATCACCTATATCGACGGTGACGAGGGCGTGCTGCTCCACCGCGGGTATCCGATCGGGCAGCTGGCGGAAAAGTCGAGCTTCATGGAGGTCTGCTACCTCCTGCTGAACGGCGAGCTGCCGTCGAAGGACGAGCTCGGCACCTTCAGCCACACGATCAGCCGCCATACGATGCTGCACGAACAGCTCGCCAACTTCTATTCGGGCTTCCGCCGCGACGCGCACCCGATGGCGATCATGTGCGGCGTCGTCGGTGCCCTCTCGGCATTCTATGCCGACTCGGCGGACGTGACCGACCCCTATCAACGCATGATCGCCAGCCACCGGCTGATCGCCAAGATGCCGACGATCGCGGCGATGGCGTACAAATATTCGATCGGCCAGCCGTTCATGCACCCCAAGAACGACCTGTCGTACACCGGCAACTTCCTGCGCATGACCTTCGGCGTGCCGGCCGAGGAGTATGTCGTTGATCCGGTGATCGAGAAGGCGATGGACCGCATCTTCATCCTCCACGCCGATCACGAGCAGAACGCCTCGACATCGACCGTGCGCCTTGCCGGATCGTCTGGCGCGAACCCGTTCGCGTGCATCGCGGCGGGCATCGCCTGCCTGTGGGGCCCGGCGCACGGCGGCGCGAACGAAGCCGCGCTCAACATGCTCCACGAGATCGGCACGCCCGACAAGATCCCGGAGTATATCGCCCGCGCCAAGGACAAGAACGATCCGTTCCGCCTGATGGGCTTCGGCCACCGCGTGTACAAGAACTACGATCCGCGCGCGACGGTGATGCAGCAGACCGTGCGCGAGGTGTTCAAGGCGATGAACGTCAGCGACCCCGTTTTCGACACGGCGCTGAAGCTGGAAGAGATCGCGCTGAGCGACCCGTATTTCATCGAGAAGAAGCTGTTCCCGAACGTCGATTTCTATTCGGGCATCATCCTTTCGGCGATCGGTTTCCCGACGACGATGTTCACCGCGCTGTTCGCGCTCGCCCGCACCGTCGGCTGGGTCGCGCAGTGGAACGAGATGATTTCCGACCCGCAGCAGAAGATCGGCCGTCCGCGCCAGCTCTACACCGGCGCGACCGAGCGCGACTACGTTCCCGTCGAAAAGCGCTAAGTGCGCATCGCCATCGCCACCATCGGCGCGCTGATGGTGACGATGGGCCTGCTCTGGATCGGCCAGGGCCTGGGCTTCATCATGTGGCCTGCGTCGAGCTTCATGCTCGCGCAAAAGCAGTGGGCGCTCTATGGCGCGATCCTCGCAGTGGCGGGCGCGGCGCTGATCTGGGGAGCGCGGCGTCGCTAAAGTGATAGCTCGGTTGACAGATTGACACCTGAATCGAAACTGTCACCCACGATCGTTTCCGAAATTGCGCTGATCGAGCGCGGAAAGTCACACTAGGATCACACTGGTCCGGGGTGTACGGGCGCTCACGTGTTGGACGGTTTGTACGCGGAAGTTTACAAAGTTACGCTACGTCTGCGTCTGTTGTCCCTTTCCGGCGGCCGCGCGGCGCGGACGCGAGAACGGTTTTCGCGGGAATGGCGAGTGGCGGGTCCAACGGTTCAAAGAGCGTCGGCGCGATATCGCAGATCGGTTGCGTGTAGGACAGCGGGAATGTCCGGGATCGGGTGGAAAGCGGACATTTCTGCTTCGCCGAACTAGACGCTACCAACCCAGACGGTGGCGCATCCGCTGCCACCACGAACCCTGCTCCGATGACGCTGTTACCAAAAGCCGCCCCGCTTGCGTTGCGGTGACACCGAGCAGAAGCGAGATCTCTTCCACTGAGATGTCGGGCCGTTCTTTTCGCAGGTCTTCCGCCGTCCAAACCAGCGACGGGGAGAGGCGCTCCAAGAAGATGCAAGGTCGAATACGCAACGCGTGCCCTGTTTTTAGCACGCGCTCGTAACTGAGAAACTCGACCGGCCATTCGGCATTGACAAAAATGCGGTCGGCTTCATCTACGCTCAACCGCCGTAGGAAATACTCATCGAAGATGCGTTCTTCCTGAGCAATCATCCAATGCTGACCGCACGCATGGCACTGCGATAGGTGTAACCACCAAGCGTCTCCGCCATGATCGACTACATTCTCGACAGTCGCGAACACTCGCTCGTCCAGACCGTCTCCACCCATCGGCACTGCGGCCAAGTCAGGCAGGGATGCGCAACAACAACGGCTTGACGCTTCGTTCATCTAAGCAGGATGCGGCGAAGAGCGAATGTCCGCAATGGGTCGCAAACAGACCCTCGCGGCTTAGGTTCAGCCCCGATACGGCAGCGTGAACACGAACCGCGCGCCCTGCCCCGGCGCGCTGTCGACCGTGACGTCGCCGCCCATCGCGCGCGCGAGGCGGCGGGCGATGTAGAGGCCGAGGCCGCTGCCGCCGGGCTCGCGCGGATCGACGCGCTCGAACTTTTCGAAGATGCGGGTCTGATCGGCGAGCGCGATACCCTTGCCCTGATCGGCGACGATGATCGCCGCGAAGGCACCGTCACGCTCGGCGCGGACCCACACCATCCCCTCGCGCGGGGAATAGCGCACGGCGTTGCCGATGAGGTTGACGAGCACCTGCAGCGCGCGGCGAAATTCGCCGGTGGCGGGGAGAAGCTCGCCGGTGGCGGGGCGATCGATCCGCACCTTCGCCTCGGCAGCGCGGACGGACAGGAGACCGGCGGCGCGGCGGGCGATATCGGCGAGATCGAGCGCTTCGGACGCGACCGAGAAATCGGGCCGTTCGATCGCCTGCAGATCGACGAGATCGTCGACCAGGCCCATCAGATGCCGCCCCGCGCTGGCGATGTCGGCGGCGTAATCGGCATAGTCCTGGCGCAGCGGGCCTTCGGACTGGGCGTTGATGCTGTCGGCGTTGGCGATGATGCGGCCGAGCGGCGCGCGGAGCGCCGCGTCGAGGCGCGCGGCGAAGGCGATCGTCGCGTCGGTGCGGGGTGCGGGCTCCGGGGTGGCGACCTGCACCGTCACCGCGCCGCGAAAGCCCGCGAAGCCGCCGCGCTTGTCGATCAGGGGGCGCGCTTCCAGCCGCACCTGCTCGCCGGTCGGGCGCAGCGTCGCGGGCTGGTCGTCGAAATGCTCGTGCATGGCGAGGCCGCCGAGGATCGGGAAGCCGCCGACGCGGTCCTCGCCGAGCGCGAACAATCTGGTGAGCGGGCTGCCCAGCATCGCGTCGCCGTCGAAGCCGTGGCGCGGGCCCGCCTTGGGCGAGAGAAAGGTCAGCCGCAGCGCGGAGTCGGTTTCCCACGACCAGTCGGCGTCGATCGCGGCGAAATCCGCCTCGCGCGTGTCGACCGTCTCGGGCGCATCCCATTCGGGGCGGCTGCGCCAGCCGGTGATGCCGAGCGAAACGCCGCCATCGGTCGGCTCGGCGCGCACCCAGAGTTCGATGTCGCGCTCTCCGTCCGCCGCGACGATGCCGCGCGCGACGAGGATGCCGAGCCGCTGTGCGAGGCGCGCGATCGTCGCGATCTGCGGCACCGCCACTGTCGCGCCGAGCCGCCCGCCCGCGCGCGCGTTGAGATCGTGCAGGCGCTGGTCGGCCTCGATCAGCCGCCCGTCGCGATCGACGAGGCCGCGCACCGGCGGCAGGGTCGCCTCATGCGCGTTCATGCGCGTGCGCCGCGCGCGAGCGCGAGCAATGCCGCGCGGTAATCGGGATGAAGCAACAGCGGCGCGATCGCGCTGCGCGCCTCGGTGGCGGGGACCGAGGCGATGCCGTCGAGCGCATCGGCGAACCGCTCGACATCGCGGCGCGGATCGGCGTCGCTGAGCGCGAGGCCGATCCTGGCGATGGCGATCCGGTCGAGTTCCAATGCGCGCAACACCAGCCACAAACGATCGGCATCGGGATCCAGCACCACGTCACGCGCATCGGCGAAATCGAGGCCGAGCGCGTGGCCGAGCAAGGCGATGAACAGCGACAGCCGCCGGTCGGCGAGCGATTCGAGCAGCAGCGGCGCGAGTTCCTCCGCGCGCGGATCGAGCGCCGCCGCCAGCCGCATCGCCGATGCCTCCAGCCGCTCGCTCTCGTCATGCGCGGCGACGCTGCGCAGCGCAGCCTCGGCGAGCGCGCGATCGAGCGTGTCAGTTGCGTCGGGCGCGCTGTCGCGCAGGGCGGCGGCGACCCACCAGACGAGGCGGTGATGGAGTTCCGCGGGCAAATCGGTGCGCGTCCCCGCGCCGGGCTCGCGCCTGCGCCCCTCGGCGGCGAGCAGCGCGACGGCGTTGGTCGCGACGACGTGATCGGGATATTGCGAGAGCCGGGCGAGCATGCTCGGCTGATCGGCGCGATCAGGCGATTCGACCGGGAGCGCCTCGGAGAGTTGCGTCTGGCGCACGCGACCGATGAGTTCGCCCATCAGCTCGCTGTCGCGGACGAGGCCGACCGCGACGAGCCGGTCGAGCGCGAGCGGTGCCCCGGCCAGCGCGGGGCCGCCGCGTGCCGCGAGCAGACGCCCGGCATGCGCGCGAATCGCCGCCTCGATCGTGCCGACGAGGCCGCTCAGCGACTGGGCGAGGCCATCGCGAAGCTGGTCGTCGAGCCGCCCGTCGTCGCTCAGAAAGAAATCGTCGATGGCGATGGCGAGCCTGCGGTCCGCACGCGCGTCTGCCTGCGCTGCGCGGGTGCGCAACGTGGCTGCGCCGCTGCGGACGCCGTCTTCCTGGTCGCGATGAGAGATCGCCATGCGACAGTGCTTAGGGATTTGCGGTTAAAACGCACCTAAGGCTTTTCGGGTCATTTTTCATGACTCAGCCCCTCGATTGCCGAAGCAAGGGTGACGACCGCGTAGAGCGTGACGACCCCGACGGCGACGAGCGCCTCCCCCACCAGCACCGGCGCGAGCATCAGGAGGGGTGCGGCGAGCGGGCTAGACCACCAGCGGCGGGGATGTGCGGCGCGGGTGATTCGCTCGACCAGCAGGCTGGCGACGAGCGCCCCGACGGCCAGCATCCATCCGGTCGCCTGCCCGGTCGATCCGCCGACCGCGACCACGGAGAGCGCGGAGAGCGCGGGGCTGGCGATGGCGAGGCCGCGCGCGAGGCCGTCCTCGTCGCGCAGCCACGCCAGCGTCGACCCGGTCGTGCCGAGCAGCGCCGCGACGAGGACCGTCACCAGCCCGACCACGCCCCAGCCGAAATAGATCGCCGCCAGCCCGATCAGCCCGAGCACGCCCGTCCCCGCGCCGAGCGGCCAGGTCGGCACCCCTTGCGCGAACAGGTGCGGCAAGGCGGCGCGCGCCAGGGGGGCGGCGATGTAGCGATCGGCCCAGCGCACCGGGCGCGCGACGAGGCTCGCGATCGTCGCATTGCCGAGTGCCGCCAGCGCGCGCGAATCGCGTTCGATCGCGTGATGGATCTCGGCCTCCGCGGGAAGGTGGACGTGCGCCGCGCCGCTCTGTGCGATCACGCGCAGCAGCGTCGACTGGAAATCGTAATCGCGCGGCAAAGCGGCGACGTCGGCGATCCGCCGCGCCTCGACCAGCGCCATGCCGGCCCAGGCGGTGGCGACGCCGATGCGTTCGAACGCCGGATCCTCGTCGTCGATGACGAGGATGCCCTCGCCGCTCTCGTCGACCAGCGCCATCACCGCATCGCCGGTGGTGACGAGCCCGTCCGCCACGACCAGCACGCGCGCGAGCGGATGGAGCTTCTCGATCGCCTCCGCCGCCGTGCGCACCGCATCGACCGACACGCCGCGCCGTCCGATGCGGCTGATCGCGCCGAGCAGCCCCGGCGTCATCCGCGCGACCGCCAGCACGATCTGCGTCGCGCCGGCCGCGATCAGCAGCCGCGCCTGAAACTCGATGAGCGTGAGCCCGCCGAACGGCAACGTCTCGGCAAGCGTCCCCGCTTTGTCGTCGGCGTCTTCCGTCGCGAAAATGAGCCCCGCCAGCATCGGCGGGGTGTTAAGCGGTCAGGCCGGTAAAGGCAAAAGCTGGGTTACAGCCGTTCGACGGCGCGCCGCAGGCGACGGATCATCGCCGCGTCGCCCGGCTCCACCTCGGCCGCTTCGCCGGCGATCGCCATCAGCCGGATCGCGCCGAAGCTGGCGGCAAGGCCCTTCAGGCGATTGGCGGCGGCACGCCATGCGGCGGCATCCTGCGCGCCCTCGAGCGCGTCGAGCGCGCGGCCGGCGCTTTCCATGAAGGCGAAACGCAGCTCCGCGATCAGTTCGGGCTGGTCGCCCAACGCCGCCGCCAGAGTCGCATCGATTGCACCGGGATCATAAGCCATGTCCGCAGCGATAGCCGCCGAGCACTTAAGGCAAGGTTTCGTACGGAGGTTTCCCCGTGGCAAAAACGTGGTAAACAGATGGTATGAACGGGGGTTCGCACATCATCGACCTGCGCAAGGGCATGGCAACCACGGTCAAGCCGAGCGTCAATTCCGCGGATATCGAAGAGGGCGCCGGCATCGACACCGAGCAGCAGCAATCATCGCCGGAGCCCGACGAGGAGCCGTACGACCTGATCGATCTCGTCCTGCAGGAGCCGAAAAAGCCGCGGAGTTTCGGATGGGTGCTGCCCACGCTCGGCGGCATCGTGTCAGTCGCGTGGATCGCCGGGATGCTGTGGCTTGCGCGCGGCAGCATCGCCGCGGCCGAGCCGATGGCGCTGGCCGGGTTCATCGCCGCATTGTGCGTGCCGCCCGCCCTGATCGGCGTGCTGCTGCTGCTGACGCTGCGCACCAGTCGCGCGGAAGCCGCGCGCTTCGGCACGACCGCGCGCGCAATGCGCGAGGAGGCCGCGTCGCTCGAACGCACCGTCGCGTCGCTTTCGGCCGCGATCGAGGACAATCGCCGCCAGCTTGCCGACCATGCCGTCGCGCTCACCGCGATCGGAGAGAGCAGCAACGCCCGCTTCGGCACGCTCGGTTCGGGCATGGCCGCCGAGATCGCCCGCGCCGAGGAGAATGCGCGCGCCTTCTCCGCCCTGTCGGACAATGCGCGCGGCAATCTCGAAGTGCTGCTGAACGTGCTGCCGCGCGCGGGCGAGCAGACGGTGTCGCTGACCGATGCGCTCAGGCAGGCGTCGGTCACGGTCAGCGAAAGCGCGACGGCGCTCGACGCGCAGCTTACCGCGCTCGCCGACCGGGGCCGCGAGGCCGACACGATCACCGGCGGCGCGGCGCAGAAGCTCGCGGCGCATCTGCTGCGCATGGAGGCGACCAGCGAATCGGCGGGCGCGCGGCTCGAACAGGTGACGGGCGCGATGTCGACCGCCGTCGACGATCTGCTCGGCCGCACCGCCAATGCGGTCGACGAGGCGCGCAAGGGCATCGCGACGCAGGGCGAAGCGATGCTGGCGATGCTCGGCACCAACCAGGCCGCGCTCGACCGCACCGCCAAGGACAGCGTCGAGGCGCTGGCCGGCCGCATCGGTGCGATCGAGGAAATGATCGACCGCGTCGCCGCCAGCCTTTCCGACCAGCACCACGCCTCCAACGATCTGATCTCGACGCTGGGAACGGGGCTCAGCCGCGTGTCGGTCGATTTCGAGCAGTTCCACATGCGCGAGGCGGCACGCGGGCACGAGCTTGCCGTGTCGATGGATGCGCTGCGTGCCTCGGCGGAGACGATGGCCGAGCGCATCAAGGCCGGCGACGTCACCGCGCGCGAGACGATCGAGACGACCGAGCGCCTGCTCGTCGCGCTCGACGCCGCCACGCGCGAGATCGACGAGACCGTGCCGCAGGCGCTGATCCGCATGGACGAGCGGATTGCCGCCAGCCGCCAGGTGGTGATCGATTCGAAGCCCGAGCTGATGGCGCTCGTCTCCGCGGCCGAAAGCACGCACGACGCGATCGAGGCGATCGCGACCGTGATCCACGGCCAGCGCGATCAGGCCGACAAGCTCGCCGTGACGTTGCTCGAGACGCTGGCCGCCAGCAACGACAAGGCGCTGGCGCTCGGCGCGTCGGTCGACGAGACGATCGCACAGAGCCACCGCTTCACCGAGGAGGCCGCGCCGCGCCTGGTCGAGGCGCTGCTGCGTGTCCGCGATACCGCCAGCGCCGCCGCCGACCGCGCGCGCGAGACGCTGGCGTCGGTCATCCCAGACGCGGCCGCAGCGCTGCAGGCGGCGAGCAGCGATGCGTTGAAGCGCGCCACGACGGAAAGTTTCGAGCGCCAGATCGCCGCGATCGGCGAGGCCGCCGAGGGCGCCGCCTCGGTCGCCGAGCGCGTCTCCGCCAAGCTCAGCGCACAGGTTGCGACGATCACGCAGACCAGCGCGATCGTCGAGGCGCGGATCGAACAAGCGCGCAACGAACGCGAGAAGGCCGAAGAGGACAATTTCGCGCGCCGCGTCTCGCTGCTGATCGAGGCGCTCAACTCCGCGTCGATCGACATCGCCAAGACCTTCTCCGCCGAAGTGTCGGACAGTTCGTGGGCCGCGTATCTGCGCGGCGACCGCGGCGTCTTCACGCGCCGTGCAGTGCGGCTGCTCGATTCAGGCGAGGCGCGCGAGATCGCGCGGCTCTACGACGACGACAATGCATTCCGCGAACAGGTCAATCGTTACATCCACGATTTCGAGGCGATGCTGCGCGCGATCCTGGCGCAGCGCGACGGCTCGCCACTCGGCGTAACCTTGCTGTCTTCGGATATGGGCAAGCTCTACGTGGCGCTGGCGCAGGCGATCGAGCGGCTGCGGACTTAGGCTCTGAAATCATGCCGTTCGGGCTGAGCTTGTCGAAGCCCTGCCCTTTCTTCTAGCCAAGAAGTACAGCCCTTCGACAAGCTCAGGGCTAACGGTGTTTTGGTTTGGCCTGATTCAGCCCGCGCGCCGTCCGAAGCCGCCGACGCGGCGCTCCACGATCGGATTGGCTTCGCGCTCCAGCACGCTCAGCGTGCGTTCGAACAGCGGGCGGAGTTCGACCACCAGCTCCAGCGCTTCGTCGGGCGTGTCGCGATTCTCGACCGAATCGCGTGCGATCGTCTCGATCCGCTCCGCCAGCATACCGAGCGGCTCCGCACCGAACTGACGCGACTCGCCCTTTAGCGTGTGCGCGGGAATCACCAGGCCGGCGGCGTTCTGCGCGCGCATGGCCGCTTCGATCGCGGCGACCGATTTGACGCCGTCCTCACGGAAATAGCCGAGGATGCGCACGAAACCGGCGCCGAGTTCGTTGCGCGAGCGTGCGAAAGCCGTCCAGTCGACTAGGCTTCGATCGTCGAGAGACACCGCAATCTCCTCATCCCGGTCACCATGATCGGGATGCTTTCAAGGCAGTTTGTACGCGCGATCGAGTAAAGGATGCGTTGACGAGCTTGCGTATTTGTTTGCGACTTCAGGCTAACTGTCAGCGGTCGAACGGGTTCTTCGGCGCGCGCAAGGTAAGCCGCACCGGAACCGCGCCGAAGCCGAGATCGCGACGGATGCCGTTGATGAGGTATCGCTGGTAACTCATTGGCAATTGGTCGACTCGCGTGCCGAACAGCACGAAGCCGGGCGGCCGCGTCTTGGCCTGCGTCAGGTAGCGCAGCTTGATGCGCTTGCCGCCGGGCGCGGGCGGCGGATTGGCCTCGACCGCGCGTTCGAACCAGCGGTTCAGCTCGCCCGTGCCGACCCGCCTGGACCACGCCTCGCGGGTGTCGAACGCGACCTTCAGCATCGTGTCGATGCCCTTGCCGGTGATCGCCGAGACGGTCAGCACCGGCATGCCCTTGATCTGGCTGAGCCCCTCTTCAAGCGCACCCTTGATGCCGTTGAACAGGCTCGATCCGTTCTCGGCCACATCCCATTTGTTGATGACGACGATCAGCGCGCGGCCCTCCTGCAGCGCGGCGTCGGCGATGCGCAGATCCTGCGACTCGAGCCCGCGCGTTGCATCGAGCAGCAGCACGACGACCTCGGCGAAATCGATCGCGTGCAGCGCGTCGGCGACGGCGAGCTTCTCGAGCTTTTCCTGCACGTTGGCGCGCTTGCGCATGCCGGCGGTGTCGATCAGCCGGACTTTGCGCGCATCGTCGCCGGGCTCGCGGTCCGGGTCGTGCCACATCCAGTCGATCGCGATCGAATCGCGCGTGATGCCCGCTTCCGGCCCGGTGATGAGCCGTTCCTCGCCGAGGATCTTGTTGATCAGCGTCGACTTGCCCGCATTCGGCCGGCCGATGATGGCGAGCTTCAGCGGCGCGTCGGGGCTGTATTCCTCTTCGGGGTCAGCATTGGGGATGTCGGTGCCGTCCGGGTTCTTCTCGGGCTCGATAAAGGGCAGCAGCGCGTCGAACAGCTCGACCAGCCCCTCGCCATGCTCCGCCGACAATTCGACCGGATCGCCGAAGCCGAGCGCCAGCGATTCGAGGATGCCGTCGTTGCCCGCTTTCCCTTCCGCCTTGTTGGCGACGAGCACGATCGGCGTGGTGGAGCCGCGCAGCCACCGCGCGATCTCCTCGTCGAGCGGGACGATGCCGGCGCGCGCGTCGACGAGGAACAGCGCGACATCGGCTTGCGCGACGGCGGCCTCGGTCTGCTGGCGCATGCGGCCGGGCAGCGACGCGGCGTCCTCGTCCTCGTAGCCGGCGGTATCGATGACGCGGAAATCGATGCCGATCAGCGTCGCATCGCCCTCACGCCGGTCGCGCGTGACGCCGGGGGTATCGTCGACGAGCGCGAGCTTCTTGCCGACGAGACGGTTGAACAAGGTCGACTTGCCGACATTGGGACGGCCGATAATCGCGACCACGGGGAGACTGGGCATGATCAGCCCTTACGGCAACTGTGTGCTTTCGTCACCCCAGCGAAAGCTGGGGTCTCTCGAGGCAGGCGCGCGGGCCGTCACAGGGAGATCCCAGCTTTCGCTGAGATGACGAAACGCCCTCACTTGTACGCGACGATATGGCCCTTCTGGTCGAGCACGTAGAGCGTCGACTTGGCGACGATCGGCGGCAGCGTGAAGCTCTGCTTGGCGTTGATCTTCGACAAGACCTTGCCGTCGTCGGGCGATGCCGAGACGATCTGGCCGACCGAATTGGTCAGGATCAGCCGCCCGCCGGCGAGCACCGGGCCGAACCAGCTGATCTGGTTCTTGCGGTTCTCCTTCTTGCCGGGCTTGGGCAGCTTGCGATTGCCCTCGCGATCGTACTTGTCGCTGCGGAAATGCTGGAGCTGGCTGATCCAGCGCACCTTGCCGGTCGCGCGCGCGAGGCAGACGAGGCGCGCGTCGTCGGTCACGACGAACACCCACTCGCCCGCCACCCACGGCGTCGAGATGCCGGCGAAATTCTGTTCCCACAGCCGCGTGCCCGAAGCGATTTCGAGCGCGACGGTGCGGCCGCCCTGCCCGACCGCGAACACCGTGCCGCGATCGATCACGGGATCGGCGTCGATGTCGGCAAGGCTCGACACCGAGGTCGAGATGCTCGAGCGCGACAGCGCGTCGGCCCAGAGCGTGCGGCCGTTCTCGTAACGATAGGCATTGAGCTCGCCCGAGGAGAAGCCCGCAACCACCGTGCCCTGCGCGACGGCGGGTGCCGCGACGCCGAACACGCCCTGCGTCTCGAGGCTGCCCGAGCCCGTCCAGACGACCGATCCATCGGCCTGCGACAACGCGAACAACTGGTTATCCTGGCTCAGCACCAGCACCTGCCCCAGCGCGAGCGTCGGCGCGTTGCGCAGCGGACCGCCCGGCTTGACGCGCCACTTCTCGGCGCCGGTCTTGGCGTCGTAAGCGACGACGTCGCCGAGGCCGTCGGTCGCAAAGACCTGGCCATCCTCATAGCTCACGCCGCCGCCGAAGCGCGCCGCGCGGTTCTTCTTGTTGCTGCCCTTGGCGATATCGGCAGTCCACAGCTTCGCGCCGGTATCGGCGTTGAAGGCGTGAACGGTCGCTTCGACGTCTACGGCAAACAACATGCCGTCGCCGACCACCGGCGTCGCGCCGAGCCGCTGGCGGTTCGATCCGCCGTCGATCGACACGCTCCAGCGCCGCGAAAGCGACGAGCCGAGCGCGACCTGCCCCATCGATTTGGAGGCGCTGCCGCCGGGCTGCGCCCAGGCGTCGTTCTCCGCCGGGGCCGGCAGCAAGACCTGAACCTCGCCGATCGTCTTGTCGGCATTGACCTCGCTTTCGGAGGCGAGGATCGGGATGCGTTCGCCCAGCGTCGGCGTCTTCTTCTTGCCCTTCAGCGCCGCACAACCACTCAGCGCAAAGGACGCCGTCGCCACCGCGAGCAGGATCGCGTTCGATTTCCTCATTTCGCCTTCTTTTCCTCAGCCTGGTCGCCAGTTTTCTCGGGGGCGTCCACACCCAATAGTCCGCTCATCTGAACCGCACGTTGCTTGATCGTGTCGGGTACGTCGTCCCCCTTGGCGATCTGCGAGAACAGCGCGGCGGCCTTGTCGCGCTGGCCGCTTTTCACATAGGCGGCGGCAACGAGCTCGCCGGCGCTGCCGAACCACGGATTGTCCTTCACCGCCAGCCCGCGCAGCCGGTCGATCACGACCTGCGGCTTGAGCGTGTCGAATTCCGCAGACGTCTGACGGACGAGCGCGAGATCGCGGAACGGCTGCGCCACCTTCTGATCGGCGGTGATGGCGGCGAAGATCTTCGCGGCGCCCGCCGTATCGTCCTTCTGCAGCAGCAGATCGGCCTGGGTGAAGCGCGCGACGGCGCTGTAGCCGGGGCCGTCCGACTTGGCGAGATCGGCGAGCGGCTTGGCGGCGGCATCGACCTTCTTCGCGGCGAGGTCGTCGAACGTCTTCGACAGCAGCTCGCCCTCGACGCCCGCAGCGGCCTGGCGCTGGTTCTGATAGATCAGCCAGCCACCGAACGCCGCCAGTGCGAGCACAAGCGCGGCGACGGCGATCCGTCCGTACCGCTTCCACGCGCCGACCATCTGGTCGCGGCGCAGTTCCTCATCGACCTCGCGAAGAAATGCGGCATCGGTATTCGGCGGAACAGCCAACGAGAAACTCCAGTCAAAGCGGGGGGAGGAAGGCACGGACCTTAGCGGGGTCGCTTATATAGGGGAAGCGGTCAATCCTTCGGCAGATAGGTCTGTTCCGGGCCGGGAAATGTCCGGCTGCGCACCTCGCCCGCATAGGTCTCGACCGCGGCGGAAATACGGCCAGCCATGTCGTCATACTTCTTCACGAAGCGCGCGGTGCGCTCGAACAGGCCGAGCATATCCTCGGTGACGAGCACCTGCCCGTCGCACTGCGCGGACGCGCCGATGCCGATGACGGGGCACGACACCTCCCCGGTCAGCGTGCGGGCGAGCGGCTCCATGATCCCCTCCGCGACGATCGCGAAGGCCCCCGCCTGATCGATCGCGCGCGCGTCGCCGATGATCTTGTCATGCTCGGCATTGGTCTTGCCGCGCGCGCCGTAGCCGCCGAGCGCGTTGACCGCCTGCGGGGTGAGGCCGACATGGCCCATCACCGGAATGCCGCGTTCCGACAGGAAGGCGACGGTCGGCGCCATCGCCGCGCCGCCCTCCATCTTCACCGCCGCAGCGCCCGTCTCCGCGAGCAGGCGCGAGGCCGAGGCGAAGGCCTGTTCGGGGCTTGCCTCGTAGCTGCCGAAGGGCATGTCGATGACGACGACCGAATGATAGCTGCCGCGCACCACGGCGGCACCGTGCGCGGACATCAGATCGAGCGTGACCTGCAGCGTCGACGGGAAGCCGTAGATCACTTGGCCCAGGCTGTCGCCGACCAGCAGGATGTCGCAATGCGGATCGAGCAATTGCGCCATGCGCACCGTGTAGGCGGTGAGCATCACAAGCGGCTCCTTGCCCTTGCGGTTGCGGATCGCGGGGACGGTCAGCCGCTTCATCGGCGCGGGCGTCGGGTTGGCGCGGCTGGTCGAGGTGTCGATGGTGAAGGTCGTGGACATGGACGTCCGAATAGCGCGCGGCAAAGGCGGCGGCGAGTCCGATCGTGCTAGCCGATCCAGCGCCGCTTGATCGCATGGCCCGACAGCCAGACTTCCAGCACGCAGATCGCGAAGATGAACACCGGAAAGCCCATTGCGACGCCCACGCCCTTCACCGCGATAAGATCCGTCGCGATGAAGATGAAGCCGAACATCACCACCACGGTGATCAGCGAGACGATGAACAGCCACCGCGCATGTGCCGAGCGTGCCAGCAAGAGCGCGGAGCCGATCAATCCGCTCCATACCGACGCACCGTACAGCCAGGGGAACCAGACGGGGCGGCTCGCCAGCAGGCGCTGATCATAGGCGGGGAGCTTGGCCAGATCGGCCGCGCTCATCGTTACGTCGGCATAGAAAGCGTAGACGCCCATCGCGCCCCACAGCAGCAGCAGCACGCCGATGACGTAGAACCAGATCGGCGGCCGGAGTTTCCCGAACGAGGCCATCGCGCAATCCCCTCGGTTATTATGCGAAGGAACCTGCCCGGTTCATTGCGAAAACGCAATCAGGCGACTTTCACGCCCTTCCAGAAGGCGAAGCGGTCCTTGATCTCGGCGGCGGCGGGCTTGGGATCGGGATAATACCAGGCGGCGTCCGCGTTGCGCTCTCCGCCGACGACGATCGACTTGTAGCTGGCGTCGCCCTTCCACGGGCAATGGCTGTGCGTGTCGCTATCCTCGAACAGCGCGGCATCGATGCTGTCGGCGGGGAAATAGTGATTGCCCTCGACGACGACGGTGTCGTCCGATCGGGCGAGCACCGCCCCGTTCCATGTCGCGGTCGGCATTGCGGCGTCCTTTCAACCAAGTCCTGCCGCAAGATAGGTATCGGGCTTGAAGCCCGCCAGCAGCACGGAGCCGTTTTCGAGGATCGGCCGCTTGATCATCGAGGGCTGCGCCAGCATCAGGTCGATGGCCTTGGCGGGCGTAAGGTCGACCTTGTCGGCGTCGGGCAGCGCGCGGAAGGTCGTGCCGTCGCGGTTGAGCACCGTCTCCCAGCCGAGCTTGTCGACCCAGCGTTCGAGCGAGGCACGATCGATGCCCACGGCCTTATAGTCGTGAAAATCATAGGCCACGCCCTGCGCGTCGAGCCACGTGCGGGCCTTCTTCATCGTGTCGCAGTTCTTGATGCCGTAGATCGTCGTCATCTGCCCCTCATCGTCGCCCCGGCGCAGGCCGGGGCCGCTGTGTTCGTGTCAGGTCGCTCGCCAGTTACTCCAGCGGCCCCGGCCTGCGCCGGGGCGACGGCTAGTTTCCCGCCCCGATCAGTTCCCGCCCGATCAGCATCCGGCGGATCTCGTTCGTCCCCGCGCCGATATCGAGCAGCTTGGCATCGCGCGCGAAACGCTCCACTGGCCAGTCCTTGGTGTAGCCCGCCCCGCCCAGCGCCTGGATTGCCTCCAGCGACACGCGCACGGCATTCTCGCTCGCCAGCAGGATCGCGCCCGCCGCGTCGAAGCGCGTTGTCTTGCCCGCGTCGCAATTGCGCGCGACGGTGTAGATATAGGCCCGCGCCGAATTGAGCGCGACGTACATATCGGCGATCTTGGCCTGCATCAGCTGGAACCCGCCGATCGGCTGGCCGAACTGCTTGCGCTCACGAATGTAGGGCAGCACCACGTCGAGGCAGGCCTGCATGATCCCGGTCTGGATGCCCGCCAGCACCGTCCGCTCGTAATCGAGGCCCGACATCAGCACGCCGACACCGCCGTTGAGCGGGCCCATCACGTTTTCCTCGGGTACCTCGCAGTCAGTGAAGACGAGCTCGGCGGTGGGGCTCCCCCGCATCCCCATCTTGTCGATCTTCTGGCCGATCGCGAAGCCGGGGAAATCCTTCTCGATCAGGAAGGTGGTGATGCCGCGCGATCCGCCACCATCTGTTCCCTGGCCGGTCTTGGCATAGACCACGAGCACGTCGGCATAGGCCGCGTTGGTGATCCAGAACTTCGTGCCGTTGAGGACGTAGCGGTCGCCCTTCTTCTCCGCCTTCAGCTTCATGCCAACGACGTCGCTGCCCGCGCCGCTTTCGGACATGGCGAGGCTGCCGACATGCTCGCCCGAGATCAGCTTCGGCAGATAGCGCGCCTTCTGCTCGGCATTGGCCCAGCGCGCGATCTGGTTGACGCACAGGTTCGAATGCGCGCCGTAGCTCAGCCCCACCGAGGCGGATGCGCGCGACACTTCCTCGACCGCGACGACATGCTCCAGATACCCGAGCCCGAGCCCGCCGTCCGCCTCCGGCACCGTCACGCCGTGCAGCCCGAGCGCGCCCATCTCCGGCCACAGGTCACGCGGGAACCAGTCCTCCGCGTCGATCTTCGCGGCGAGCGGCGCGATGCGATCGGTCGCGAAGCGCTGCGTCGTGTCGCGGATCATCTCCGCCGTCTCGCCGAGCGCGAAATCCAGTTCGGGCGTCATGTCTATCCTCACCAAAGCCCGACCGTTAGCAGGCGCGCGGACGGCGCGAAACCGTCGCTACGGCGAACTTGGGTTCGCCGTAGCGATCAGGCCGCGACCGGCTCCTTCTCCACACCGCCCTCTGCCTTCACACGTGCGAACATGGCGTGGATCTGCGCCACCACCGCCGCGCCCTCGCCGACCGCCGCCGCGACGCGCTTGGTCGATTCCGCACGCACGTCGCCGATCGCGAAGACGCCGGGGATGCTCGTCTCCAGCGGCAGATCGGACTTGCCCGTCACGATGAAACCCTTGTCGTCGGTATCGACGCAATCCTGCAGCCAGGTGGTGTTCGGGTCGGCGCCGATGAACAGGAACAGATGGCGCGAATCGCACGATTTGACCTCGCCGGTCTTGCGATCGCGGAAGGTCGCGCCGCACAGGCCGCCCGCCGCGTCGCGCTTCAGCCCGCAGATTTCCTTGCCGACATGCAGTTCGACATTGGGCAAGGCCGCGATCCGGTCGATCAGATAGCGCGACATCGTCTCCTCCAGCGGGCGACGAACGACGACGTTCACCTCCTTCGCCCTGCTCGCGAGGAACACGATCGCTTGCCCGGCGGAATTGCCGCCGCCGACCAGCGCGACCTTCTCGTTCTCGCACAATTTCGCCTCGATCGGCGACGCCCAGTAAGAAATGCCCGCGCCTTCGAACTGATCGAGATCGGCGATATCGGGCCGGCGATAGCGCGCGCCGCTGGCGATGATCACCGCGCGCGCCCGCACGCGCCCGTCGGCCAGCTCCAGCACGAGCGGATCGCCCGGCACGTGATCGGGCGGGCAATCGAAGCCGTGGACGCCGAGCGGAATGGCGATCTCCGCGCCGAACTTCAGCGCCTGGCTGAAGGCGCGGCCCGCCAGCGCCTGGCCGGAAATGCCGGTCGGGAAACCGAGGTAATTCTCGATCCGCGCCGATGCGCCCGCCTGCCCGCCGATCGCGCGTTCGTCGAGCACCAGCACCGACAGCCCTTCGGAGGCAGCGTAGACCGCCGCCGCCAGCCCGGCCGGCCCCGCACCCACGACCGCGACGTCGTAAACCTTGTCGGGGTCGAGCTGCGGCATCATGCCGAGGCAGATCGACACTTCGGCGGTGGTCGGGCGTTTCAGGATCGTGCCGTTGGGACAGACCATCAGCGGCAATTCCTCGGGCAGCACACCGCTCCGCTCGATCAGCGCCTTGCCCTCCTCATCGGACGCCGCGTCGAGCACGAGGTGCGGATAGCCGCTGCGCGCGAGGAAGCCCTGCAGCCTGGTGACCTCCGGGCTGTTCGGCGCGCCGATGATGATCGACCCCGCACCGCCTTCCTCGATCAAGCCGACGCGGCGGAGGATAAGCGCGCGCATCACCGTCTCGCCGATATCGGCCGATCCAACCATCAGCGCACGCAGATGCGCGGCATCGAAGGGGAGCGCGGTGCAGCCGTCCGCGCCAGCACTGCCGCCCGCTATCGACGGCCGCCCGGATAGCTGATTTACTTCGCCGCTGAACTGCCCGACGTGATGCTCCGTCACGGCCGCATCGTGATTGAGCCCGTCGCGGCGGATCACCGCGATCGATCCTTCGAGAACCAGCCACGCGGGTGCCCCGACATCACCGATGCCGAAGATCGTCGCGCCGGGTTCGAACGCCTGCGCCTCACCGCTGGCGAAGCGCCGCGCGACGTCGATCTGCGGGCCGGTCAACACCGGGAACATCTGGTCGCGGCGTTGGTCGAGATTGCTCATCGATCTGATCCTGCTGGTGCGGAAGCGCGATCGTTCCACGTCCGCCCGCTGGCGTCAAACCGCCAGAACAGGTCCGTTCCGACAGATCAGTAAGGAAAATGGTGGAGCCGTGGGGGATCGAACCCCAGACCTCTGCAATGCCATCGCAGCGCTCTCCCAGCTGAGCTACGGCCCCATGTCGCAGGCTGGTAGCTCCTGCGAAGGCGACGCCCCTAAACGGGCGGCGAGACTTTGGCAAGCGGTGCGGGCACCGCTTGCCAAGGAAATTTCAACTCTAGATCAATGGTCGTCGTCGTTGGTCGGCGCTTCCACGCCGAGATCGTCGTCACCGCCGAGATCGACCTCGTCGTCCGGCGACGGCTCCTCGTCCTCGCCGATATCCAGCGTCTCGTCGTCACCGGCGAGATCGTCGTCCTTCTTCGCCTCGTCGGGCTTGGCGGATTCGAACGGCAGAGGCTGCTTCGACTTCAGGATCGGCTCCGGCTCCCAGGTCGACCCGCATTCGATGCAGGTGACGGGATCGTCCTTGCCGAGATCGTAGAAGCGCGTTGCGCATTTCGGGCACGAGCGTTTCGTGCCCCATTCCGGCTTGATCATGTGCCGCTTAGACCTTTCAAATCTTCGGATGTCATTTTGGGGTTGCCCCGCAAAGTGGCGCGCGCCTTGCCATAGCGCAAGGGCACTGTCAAAAGCCGCGGCCCCCAAGGAACGCATATGCCGCACCCCCTTCCCTCCCCCCGCGAGATCACCGCATCCGGCCCGCTCAAGGGCCGCGTGACGGTGCCCGGCGACAAGTCGATCAGCCACCGCTCGCTGATGCTCTCGGCACTCGCGGTGGGCGAAAGCCGAATCTCCTGGCTGCTGGAGGGCGAGGATGTGCTCGCCACCGCCGCCGCGATGCGCAGCATGGGGGCGGACATAGAACGCGGCGCGGATGGCGTGTGGCGCGTTCACGGCGTCGGCGTGGGCGGGCTGCTCCAGCCGCAAGCGGCGCTGGAGATGGGCAATTCGGGCACCTCCACGCGGCTGCTGATGGGCCTGATCGCCAGCCACGGCATCACCGCGACCTTCACCGGAGACGCATCGCTGTCCAAGCGGCCGATGGGCCGGGTGATCGAGCCGCTTTCCAAGATGGGCGCGGAGTTCACCGCTTCGCCCGGCGGTCGCCTGCCGCTGATGCTGCGCGGGATCAATCCGGCGGTGCCGATCGCATACACGCTGCCGGTCGCCTCGGCGCAGGTGAAGTCGGCGGTGCTGCTGGCGGGGCTCAACACGCCGGGGATCACGCGCGTGATCGAGCCGGTCGCCACGCGCGACCATAGCGAACGGATGCTGCGCGGCTTCGGCGCGGAGCTGACGGTCGAGGAGTCGCCCGCGGGCAAGATCATCTCGATCCGGGGCGAGGCGGAGCTGAAGCCGCAGGAGATCGTCGTGCCCGGCGATCCCTCCTCCGCCGCCTTCCTCGTGGTCGCGGCGACGATCGTGCCGGGGTCCGATATCGTGGTCGAGAATGTCGGGCTCAATCCGACGCGGGCGGGCATCTTCACCGCGCTGCGACTGATGGGCGCGAGCATCGAGGAAGTGAACCCTCGCGAGGTCGGCGGCGAGCCGGTCGCGGACCTGCGCGTGCGCCACGCCAGCCTCACCGCGATCGAGGTGCCGGGCGAGCTCGCGCCGAGCATGATCGACGAATATCCCGCGCTGTTCGTCGCCGCCGCCTTCGCGCATGGCCGGACGGTGGCGCGCGGCGCGCACGAGCTGCGCGTCAAGGAATCGGACCGGATCGCGGCGATGGCGGCGGCGCTGGGCGCGTGCGGGGTCGAGACCGAGGAGTTCGAGGACGGCCTCGCGGTGCTGGGCCGAGGCGGCGATCCGATCGCGGGGGGCGCGACCATCGCCACGCACCTCGACCACCGCGTCGCGATGAGCCTGGCGGTGGCGGCGCTCAACGCGAAGGCCCCGGTCACGCTCGACGACGCATCGCCGGTCGCGACCAGCTACCCCGCCTTTTTCGACCAGCTCGCGCAGTTGCAGGCATGATCGGTTCGCAGACCGCCGACGTGATCGGCTTCGTCGGCAGCGTGCTGATCCTCGGCGGCTATGGCTGGCAGACGCTGCGCGGGATTGCGCCCAATCTGGCCCTCAACACGCTGAATTTCCTCGGTGCATCGTTGCTCGCGCTGTCGCTTGTCGTAAACTATAACCTGCCGGCGCTCGCCCTGGAGACGATCTGGGCGGCGATCGCGTTACTGGGGGTGATACGCAAATTGGTGGCTACGCGATGATCATTGCCGTCGATGGGCCTGCCGCTTCGGGAAAGGGCACGATCGCGCGTGCGCTCGCGAAGCATTACGGCCTGCCCTATCTCGATACCGGGCTGCTGTACCGCGCGGTCGCGGCGAACGTGCTGCGCGAGGGGCTCGACCCTGCGATCGAGGCGGATGCGGTGGCGGCGTCGAACTTCGACGACGAGCTGCTCGCCGATCCCGTGCTTCGCACCGACGAGAGCGGCAAGACCGCCTCGATCGTCTCGGCGCATCCGCTGGTGCGCGCAGCGCTGCTGCAGCGCCAGCGGCGCTTCGCGCGGGCGGAGGGTGGCGCGGTGCTCGACGGGCGCGATATCGGCACCGTAATCGCGCCGGATGCCGACGCCAAGCTGTTCGTGAAGGCGACGCCGACGATCCGCGCCAAGCGCCGCCACGCCGAATTGCAGGCGAGCGGATCGACCGTCAGCCTCGACAAGGTGCTCGCCGATATCCGCGCGCGCGACCTGCGCGACATGACGCGGAGCGAGGCACCGCTGGTGGCGGCGAGCGACGCGGCGACGCTCGACACCAGCTTCCTGTCGATCGAGGCGGCGCTGAAACGCGCGATCGAGCTGGTCGACCGGCAGGTGAAGCTGAAGGCGGAACGCGACGCGGGGTGAGCGCGCGTTAAAGTGATAGTTCGCTTGACAGATTGACACCTGAATCGAAAATGTAATCCCCGATCGTTTCCGAAATTGCACCAATCGGACGCGGAACGTCACACTGATCGCGCTACCCGGACGGGGTTGCGATGCCGATCTGGCAACTGCGGAAAAGCGGTTAAGGCGCATGGGACGAATAATCGCAGATCGCGCCGGTGTAGGACAGCACGCATCTCAAAATGGGCGGCGTTGCGGCGCACGAACGATTGTGCGATTAACCCTATATTCCCGCGCGTCCGACGCTCGCGTGAGGAGAGAGGGGCTGCGTCGCGGGGGCATCGCACATGAAGGTTTCGGGCTTGGTTGCGGCTGTGGCCGCGATGGTGCTGGCACCGGCTGCGGCGCATGCGCAGGCGAGCTTCTACACCGACGTCAACGCCTATCAGGCGGCGGTGACCGGTAACACGACGACGATCATCACCGTGCCCAGCTCGACGCAGGGCACGACCTACAATTACAATACTCTGTCGATCAGCGACCCAGGCGGCATCCAGACCACCGGGAACCCGACCGGAGACTATCCGGGCGGCCCCAATTACATCACGCTGTTCGATGCGCCGTCCGCGAACACGCTGGCGACGGTGTCGCTGACCGGCGGGAGCTATCGCGGCGGGGGCTTTTACTTCGGCAATGTCGGCGGCTTCACGTCGGGCACGATCACCGTCAATGGCACGAGCTCCAGCTTCTCGATGGCCGACAACGGCACCGGCAGCTATGGCCCCACCTTCGTCGGCTTCACGTCGTCCAGCCCGATCACGTCGTTCACGCTCGCGATGGACGGGTTCCCGGACTACGGCATCGACATGGTCGGCAGCTATCAGCTCGCGACCGGCCTCGCTTCGACCGCGCCCGAGCCGGCGACCTGGGCGATGATGATCGGCGGGTTCGGCTTCATCGGCGGAATGCTGCGGCGGCGCCGGCGTGAGGACATCGCCGCCCTCGCCTGACGCCTGCGCGAGCCCTTGGCGGGCTTGCTATTTTCCAGTCTCGGAGCTATGGCCCGCGCGTCCGGCGAGCTGGTGCTCGCGGAGGAAGGCGCGGAGGATATCCTCACGCGCCCTTTTCGCTTTAAGACCCCTGGTCTCTTGGCGTCTTGCCTCCGCTTCCTCGCGCGCCCGGATGCCGCGACGGCATGGGGCCTTCGCGGCACATCGGCTTGAAGACCGCCGGATACAACCGGCCGGCCGGAAATGTGATTAGGAACAAGACTTTATGGCCACATCGGCATCCCCCACCCGCGACGATTTCGCGGCTCTGCTTGAACAGACGCTCGGCGGCGCAGACAGCTTCGAAGGCCGCGTCGTCAAGGGCACCGTCACCGGCATCGAGAACGATCTCGCCGTGATCGACGTCGGCCTGAAGAGCGAAGGCCGCGTGCCGCTGCGCGAATTCGCCGCTCCCGGCCAGAAGGCCGATCTCAAGGTCGGTGACGAAGTCGAAGTGTTCGTCGACCGCGTCGAGAACGTCCACGGCGAAGCGATGCTGTCGCGCGACCGCGCCCGCCGCGAAGCCGCATGGGACACGCTCGAGGCAGAGTTCGCCAAGACCGCGCGCGTCGAGGGCGTCATCTTCGGTCGCGTCAAGGGCGGCTTCACGGTCGACCTGAACGGCGCCGTCGCGTTCCTGCCGGGCTCGCAGGTCGATATCCGTCCGGTGCGTGACGTCACGCCGCTGATGGACATCCCCCAGCCCTTCCAGATCCTGAAGATGGACCGCAAGCGCGGCAACATCGTCGTCTCGCGCCGCGCGATCCTCGAGGAAACCCGCGCCGAGCAGCGTTCGGGCCTGATCCTGAGCCTCGCCGAGGGCCAGATCATCGACGGCGTCGTCAAGAACATCACCGATTACGGTGCGTTCGTCGACCTCGGCGGTATCGACGGCCTGCTGCACGTCACCGATCTCAGCTACAAGCGCGTCGGCCATCCGAGCGAAGTCCTGAACATCGGCGACACCGTCCGCGTCCAGATCATCCGCATCAACAAGGACACGCAGCGCATCTCGCTCGGCATGAAGCAGCTCGAGAGCGATCCGTGGGACGGCGCCGCCGCCAAGTATCCGGTCGGCGCGAAGCTGTCGGGCCGCGTCACGAACATCACCGAATATGGTGCGTTCGTCGAGCTGGAAGCGGGCATCGAGGGCCTCGTCCACGTGTCCGAAATGTCGTGGACCAAGAAGAACGTCCATCCGGGCAAGATCGTCTCGACCTCGCAGGAAGTCGATGTCGTCGTGCTGGAGGTCGATCCCGACAAGCGCCGCATCTCGCTCGGCCTCAAGCAGGCGCAGGCCAATCCGTGGGAGGCCTTCCTGGAGGCGCACCCGGTCGGCTCGACCGTCGAGGGCGAAGTCAAGAACGCGACCGAATTCGGCCTGTTCATCGGCCTCGACAACGATGTCGACGGCATGGTCCATATGTCGGATATCGCCTGGGGCGTATCGGGCGAGGACGCGCTCAACCTGCACCGCAAGGGCGAGGTCGTTCAGGCGATCGTGCTCGATATCGATGCCGAGAAGGAGCGTATCTCGCTGGGCATGAAGCAGCTCGAGCGTGGCGCACCGGCAGCAGGCGGCGCGGCTTCGGCGTCGTCGGGCGGCGGTTCGTCGGCGGGCGGCCTGAACAAGAACCAGATCGTCACGGTCACCGTGCTTGAAGTCCGCGACGCGGGCCTCGAAGTGCAGGTCGGCGACGACGGCGCGACGGGCTTCATCAAGCGCACCGATCTCGGCCGCGACCGCGACGAGCAGCGCCCGGAGCGGTTCCAGACCGGCCAGAAGTTCGATGCGATGGTGACCGGCTTCGACCGTTCGAAGAAGCCGACCTTCTCGATCAAGGCGATGCAGATCTCCGAAGAGAAGCAGGCGGTTGCGCAGTACGGGTCGTCCGACTCGGGCGCGTCGCTGGGCGACATCCTCGGCGAGGCGCTCAAGGCTCGCAACGAGAAGAAGTGACCTGTTTGGCGGGCGGTCGGTAGTTCCGACCGCCCGTTTCGGGACTTTCCCGCGGTAATGGATCACTCTCGGGCTTTCAGGTCCGTAACAATTGATATAGAGCAACTCGTCCAGACACGCGGATTCGTGGCAAGGCCGGGGGGCGTTGCGGGAACGAAAACCGCGGTAAGCGGGGAAGAAGACGCAATGATCCGTTCGGAGCTTGTCCAGTTACTGGCCGACGAAAACCCGGACCTCGCACTTCGCGACATCGAAGCGATCGTCACCAGTTTCTTTGACGAGATATCGAAACGACTTGCCTCGGGCGGCCGCGTAGAGTTGCGCGGCTTCGGCGCCTTCTCCACACGCGCACGCGACGCCCGCACCGGCCGCAACCCGCGCACCGGCGAACTGGTCGACGTTTCGGCCAAGCGCGTGCCGTATTTCAAGCCCGGCAAGGAAATGCGGCTGAGGCTGAACGTCTGAGGCGAAGGCGGCTTTGGCTAAGCTCGCTTAGCCAAAGACTCGCCGAAGGCACGGCCGGCCTCGCGGAAGCGAGGACCGACGACCCGGCTTTGCCGGGTCGCCTCCCCCATCCCATAAATCACTGGCGTTGCGAGCCGTCACGCGACTAAATCGCGTGACGTCGGACGGGCTTCGCCCGCCGGCCGGCTCGACGGCGTGACGGCCAAGCTTTGCTTGGCCTGCTCGCCGCCAGCGCGCGGACGTGGCGAAATTGGTAGACGCACGGGACTTAAAATCCCTCGCCCTTTGGGTATGCGGGTTCAAGTCCCGCCGTCCGCACCACCATTGATTTAACACGGAAATCCGGCTGCGTTTTCGCAGTCGGCTTTCGTGCGTTCCAACGACTTTCCAATAGTCCATTCCAACAAGATCGGGGCGTCAACGCGCCTCGGCAGCATTGAAGTCTTCGGTCGCAAGCTCAATTGCGCGTTCGAGGATGGCCCGATGGTGCTCCCGAAAAGCGCGGCGAATATATGGGAAAGTCTTCTCCGCATTCGTCGTTGCGCTGGCGACGGGCTTCATATCGTCGGGCAGAACGCTCTGCAAAGGCACCCTCGGGCCGCCGCCACTTCGGCTGAGCGCATGCTCGCTGAACCATGCCAACGCCAAAGCGCCATCGCCGCGTCGCTGCAAGAGCGCCTGATCCTTTCGGATCCGCTCGAGCTCCTCCCGGACTGGTATCGGGTCGATCACTCCCCCACCTCCTTCGCAATCTGAGCGCGGATGGGCGCATCCTCGTACAAGCTGCCAGCCTGCCCCGGCTCGTTGCTGTTCGTGCAAATCAGGTTATGATCGGCTGCGTGGGGGCATCGCTTGTTACCGCACGTCTCGCACAGGAACATACGCGACATGCGCGGATCGAATGGACCACGCCCAAGCGGTTCAGCATAAACGCGCGCCTTTGTGCAGGCGTAGCAGCCGCAAGGCTCGACGCGGCGATAGAATGTCTGGCGCTCCCATCCGAGCGTCGCAAGCAAGTCGTCAGCGGGCGGACGCGAGCCACGCAAGAAGCTTTGCAGCGTTTCGTCCAACAGACCGCGCTCCTCCGACCAGCGGGCACGTCGCCCCTTCGGAATGCGCGCATCGATCTGGCGGCGAATGTCGTCCAGCGGCACCCACGCTTCCCCACTCACTTCTGGCCTCCGTCGAGATGGGAGAGGGCGGCAAGTGCGCGGCGCAGGTGGCCGTGCGTGAACTTATAGCGGACGATCGTATCGTCAGATGCGGGTTCGTACTGCAACTGCCGACATGCTGCCTGATAATCTCGCTCAGCCTTCGCGAACGGTTCCAACGCATCCCGCACGCTCACCTCTGCGGGTGCCGCATGCTGCTGGCGGAAGGTGGCACAACACAACTGATGGGCGTTCGGGTCATCGCCGTAGAACCGCGCAGCGCAGTCGCACGCACCCCTCTCCCCCTCGGCTTCGGGCTGTGGGGCGGCGGAGGCATTCCAGAGCGCGTCCGCGTCCTTGAGCGTCTTAGCGGTGCCGAAAGACAGATTACACTCAATGCAATACCGCTCATATCGGGGGCCGTACTTCGCGATTTGGTTCTCGGTTGACATTTGATCTGACGCGGGCACGCTGCCGCACTCGGGACAGTTCACCAGCACCCAATCTGCCGGGGTCGGGGGGTTGCTCATCGCGGTATCCTCCGTTCGCGCTGTGCTTGTTCTTTCTTGCGGTCGAAACCGAGCCCGAGGGCCAGCATGACGCCGGTTCGCGTAAGCCACTGCCAGCCGTCCGCACGGTCGATCATGCCCTTGTCGAACAGATCGTCGCGTCCCGACTTGCTTGGCAGATTGCCGTCTTCGGTCGGGCCGAGCGCGAATAGACACCAAAGCACCTCGGTTGCCGCTCCTGACAGCGGGTCGAACTGGCGCTTCCACGCCGGGGTCGGGGGGTTGGGGTTAGTCATGCTGGTCCTTTCGAACGGCTTCGTGAAGCTCGGTAAAGGGGTCTGGGCCTCCGCGCATATGATCGCGAATTGCTTCATCGAGCGCATCGTAATCGGGCAGCGGCGTCCAGAAGAGGCGGGCCAAGGTCTCGTCGTCGGCTTCCTTCCAAGGCCACCCGCCAGTGTCGCCGACTGCCTTCGGTTCGACCTCGTACAGATCGCGACCGATTTGCACGGTGAGGTCGAAGCTGACGGCGAGCCCGAGATCGAGCGGCGTGCCGACCCACGGCGCTTGCTCGATAGGCCAGAGCCACCACAGCACATCGCCGCAGTCCTCGTGCCAGTCTTCGAGCGGACGGGGCAGCGTGCTCATTCCCCCGCCTCCGTGGTCTGGGGCCGGATGAGGGCGAGTTGCGGGTAGTGCGCGAACAGCGCCGCGATCGAGCTTTCGGCGTCATGGTGCGTGATGAACACACCGCCCATTTCTATCCAGCGGTGTCGGTGCTGGGCCCAGTCATCAATCAGCACGTCGCCCGGTTTGGCGTAGTCGCGCTTGTCGGCGCTGCGGCACGTGATGATCGGGACGCCGGGGAAATGCTCAGCGGCCCACGCGACCTTCTGCCCCTGCGCCCAATCGCCGCGCGGGCATCCGGTGAGGATCGTGGGGTGCAGATGCTTCACCGCTTCGAACAGCGCCATTGCATCCGGCATCAGCGGGAGATTGCGGTAGAAGTCTCCCTTAGCCTCTAGCTCGCTCCAAAACCGCGATGATCCAACCTGTGCTTCATAGGCACGCGGCGGCATGCCGAAATAGGCTTCGGCGTAGGTGTCAAAATCCGCCAGTACGCCGTCGCAGTCGAGGAAGACGTGCGGCTCCCTCCCCACCTCGGGCGCTTCGGGGAGGGTGGTGCGGGTGTTCCAGGCGGCGGAGGCTTCGGCCTCTAGCTCCGGTAAATTGCTCTCCGCATGCTCAGTCTGATCGAACAGAACGCTGGGGCCGATCGCGTCGCAATTAGCGCACGAAACCTGAATGTCGGTGCAGTCCGCGCCGAGCGGGAAAGAGACGGAAAACAGTCTGCCAGCGCCACCACAGAACGGACACGGCAACAGCCCCGCCTCCCACTCCTGCCCCAGCCGCTGAAGATCCCGCATAGGGGGTTGGGCTTCCGGGAGCGCGAGGGCGGTGCGGGCGCGGCGGAGGTCGCCGAGAACAATGCCGGGATTTACGGAGAATTCATCATCTATTGGACCGCGAAAAACTGGAGCATATCGAACCTCGATAGCGTCCGCTGCCTTCGCAAACGGCTCCAGCGCCGACATCAGCGCCGACATCAGCGCGCGTTCAGTCTTGGTCATGGGCGGGTTCCTTGGTTGGGGTGCGCAGCCGAGCCGCTTCCACGTCATAATATTCGACGGCTGGCCACTGAGGTGCGGGCGGATCGAGCGGCCCGATGTAAAACATGCCGATCTCGAACCGCCAAAGGCTTGTCCCTGTGCAAACGCTGCATGTCAGCACGTCGAGAAAGGGGTCGCGATCCCACCGTTGGAAGCCCCAGCTATCGCCGCCTGATTGCGCGCACTGGCGGCACCACGGGCATGTTTGGATACCGCCAAAGCGCGACAGAAGTCGTTCTTCGCGCCGGTGCTTTAGCCAGCGAGACAGGCGATCTTGGATAAGGACCATTACCACCCCCTCACTCCTCCCCAAGCAGCGCCGCACGGGCGCGGAGGGCGGCTGCGGTTAGGGCGAGCGCGGGGGTGGCTGCGAAGGCGAAAGTCTCTGCTATCGGCCCCCGGCGTGTCGGATTCATCGAGACATGCCAGCTGTCGTTGAGCCCGCGCACAGTGATGTGCCAATCCTTCGGCACCAGCGACATGGCGGCGTCGAGGGAGGAGGTGTAGCGAGGCGCTGAAGTAGGCGATCCTACAGGGGGCATAAGCCATTCGTCGCCCTGAACGTGCATCACGTTCCAGCCTGCCGACAGGGCGACGGCCCGATCCAACTCGCGATCCGCCCCGCTCGCCCTCTCGACACGATCTGCGAGGGATAGGAGGTCGTGGCGGTTCATGCTGCGGCCTTCCCAATCCGACCGAGCTCAATGTAGTCGGCCTGCGGATTGGCTTTCAAATGCTCGCGGATAGCGGCATCACGGGCGCGGGCTTGCCGTTGCCAGCGAACCACATCGGGGTCAGGCTTATACGAATGGTGGCCCGTTCCGCCGCAAATGTGGCACCGCTCGCGCCGATAGCCGTCCCCGATGAACATGCTGTTCAACAGCATTTGCCATCCAGTCCCGAGGCAGGATCTGCAGATTGGAGTGCTCACCGCCCACCTCCGACCGCGCCGGGAGGGGTGGAGAAATCCGGTTCGATCATTTTCTGCCTTCCACGCCGGCGCGCCGGACTTCACCGATGCGGCGCGCCTTTTTCTCAGTGACCTTGTTGTAGACCGTCGTCTGGCCGAGGGTTTTGTGACCGGAGATCGGCCTGATATCCTCGATGCCGACATCGCCGAGCTCGGTGGCACCGCCATGCCGGAAGCCGGTGAAGGTCATCTCCTTCGGCAGTCCCGCCTTTTCGCGGATGGCTTCGAAGACGTGACGCATCGCGTCCTTCGTGTACCGGTCGCCCGAGGCCTCGCTGACGACGATCTGCCCCTTCCCGCCGGGCGCATGGCGGGCGAGTTCTTCCTCAAGGGCGGGATAGAGCAGCCGGCCGCGCTCGCGGATCTCGGCATCCTCGCTGTCGGGCTCCGGATCGCCGCGCAGCGGGATGACCTGGCGCGTGCCAGTCTTTCCCTGCCTCATCGCGAACGTGATGCCGGGCGCGTAATCCTCCCAGAAGAACCCACGCAGCTCGTCGCCATCCTCGAGGATGTATCCGAACACGTCCGTCGTGCGGCGCACCAGCTCAAACGCGATCGCCGCCGCAGTCGCCATCGACTGATAGCCCGACTTGCGCGCCTGTTCGCGGAAGCGGTCGTATTCCTCGCGCGACGTCGCCCGGTTCCCGGTCTCGGCCACCATCTTTAGGCCCATGCGCGCGAACGGGTTGTGCTTCAGCTTCTTCGCTCGGACGGCCTCGTAGAAGACGCGCCGACAGATTTGCATGCAGTGCGACGCCGCGCGCTTGCCGCGGTCCTTCGCAAGCTGGCGGTAGATCGCATCGGCATGGTCGGAGGTGATGTCGGCAGCCTGCCGATCGCCCAGCAGCGTCGACTTGAGCTTGAACGCCTCCAGCACCGGCATGTATTTCCGGTAGTCGGCCTTGCTGATCTCGCGGAGCTCCTTGTAGCGGTCGCGCTGCCGATACCAGTTGAACAGCGCCTTGATCGTGCCGCTGTCGGGTGCGACGGTGACCCCTCGCCGCCATTCGTCCAGGTGGACGTTGAGAAGCTCGGCTTTGCTGATCGCCTCGGCGAGATCGGTGCCGAGGGCCTCGGAATCGACCTTGAACAGCCGGCCCCAGCGTTCGTTGGGAGGCGCGGCCCAATTCGGGCGCTGCCAGTAATAGCGGGTCTTTCCATCGGCACCGCGCCGAGCGCGCAGATACCGCGGCAACGTGACTTTAGCCACGGCCGATGCCCTCGAACTCGTCGTCAATATCGGTCGCGGTCGTGCGGAACAGCTTGATGGTGACCTCGTCCAGCTGCTCGCGGAGATAAACCCGCTCGCCGTTTCGACCGATCGGTCGACCTGTCAGCGCGCCATTGTCCTCAAGCTGCGCGAACAGCTTGTCGGCGATGCCCGTATAGGTCAGCGCGGCGCGACGGTTGAACGTCAGCGGCGGCGCGGCGAACACGATGTCGGCGCGGGCAGCAGCACCCTTCATGCGATGGCCTTGGCCTGGCGCGCATTGGCGCGAGCTGCCTGCTTGCGCAGATAGTGGCAACGCCGACAGACGCGCGAAGTCCAAGATCCTCGATGATGAAATTTTGTGTTCTCCGCGGTATACGCATGCCCTTTTGAGCAGTGAGTTTTCTGCTGGTTGACATAGAGCTTCCGTGCGGACGCCTCAGAGGAATTCTCCTTTAATGTGCCCCAGCGGAGGTGAGCCGGGTTGCAGCAAGGCGGATTATCGCAGGAGTGCAGCGCGAACAGGTTTGGGCTTGGCCGGGGCTTCCCGGCCATATGCAGCGCGACGTGAGTGCAGCAGATGTTTTTTCCCATCCGCCCATAGCCCCGGTGCGTCCGTCGGCCCTGCCACTCCCAGCACTCATCCGGACCGCGCACGTCAGCGCCCCGCAGAAGCTGCTCCACATGGTCGCCATTAAACGCGACAATCTGGCTCACGACAGGATCCATGCCACGAGAGCGGTCCAGCCAATGATCGAGACCACATAGGCGACGATCAGCTGCGGCCACGTCAGCGGGCGCTCCGGGCGGGAGATTGGTGCCTCGACGCGCTCCCGCTGCCATTCGGTAAGATGGTCGTGTTTCATCAGAACCCCTTCCATGCCGGGCGCGCTTTCGGACGTTTGACCCAGCCGTCGGCCTCGACCGGCTTGATCTCCCCGCTGGGCGCCATGATGTTGAGCCGGCCATCGCGACGTCGCGACATGACCGGGCAGTCGAACTCGAAGACGGGCGCGGCCTGATTGGTCGGCCACCACATTTCCCGCGATGTCGCGGAGCGCTTGACGGTGATCGCCTCGACGGTTTCGGGGTCGATGCCGCGATGCTTCATTCCGTGCAGCTGAGCGCGGGTGAAACGCTGACCCTCGTCGCACCAGCCATACCAGGGCTGGCTAGCAGACGGGGTGATCTGGATTCGATCGGGCTGGCGCATTGGGGCGTTCATTCCGCGCGCTCCGTCCAGAGGTGGCGGTGCGGGCTCACCGCAGCGTAGCGCTCAGCGGCAGCGACGAGATCGATGCCCCATGCCGCCTCCCACGAGACCGCGCCGTGATCGTGATAAAGCCGATGCGCGAGGGTGCAGCCGGGCACAGCCCAAAAGTCCGCGACCTTCAGCGACACGCCCTTCCCGCCCGCATGGTCGACGTGCATCGCCTCCATGCGGCCTTCGCAGACGTGGCCCGCCTTGCCCTCGAGGATGCACGACCGGCCGCGCAACCACTTGAGGTGGCTGGGGTACGATCGCGTCAGAGCGGCGCGGCCGCTGTTGCGCTTGCGCGGGCGGAAGGCGGAGCGCTGCAGCATCAGTAATCCGCACCGATCTTGCGAACGGCCAGCATCGCATCCGCGCGGGCGTAGGCAGCCGTCGCGATGCGTTCGACATCCTGAGACCTGACGCCCATGTGGCCGGACAATCCGGCGAGCGCCTGGCCTGCAAAATAGTCGCGCAGGGACATTCCCGGATACACGGCATCGCCGGTGTCGAGCGGAAACGCGGGGCCGTTTTCCGGCGCGCTCACGCCGCTTCTCGCTTCGGCGCCGAGACCTTATGCAGATCCTGATACGCCGCGAACAGCGTACCGCCCTGCCCCATGCCGAGCAGTCCGTCGTCATGGGTGTGGATCGTCCACAGCTCGCCCGACAGGTAGGTCGGACAAGGTTCGGACCCGATCGTCACGCGTCCGCCAATCTGGCGGAACACGCGCTCTACTCGGTCGAAATCATCATCGAAAAGCAACGTAGGGCTCCTCGCCTACCGTTTTCGCTCCGCAGGGTGCGGGGATCAGGTGGCGCGGCAATTCATAGCGCTATGTTTTGTAGCGTGTCAACACGTTTTGTAGCGCTCAGTCGTCAGGATATATCTCGTCCGGGTAGAAGTCCGGTTCTTCGGGCGCCCTTCGCTCGGCCGTTGAGAGTCCCTCAAGCAGTGGAACTTCGCCGTCAAATGCGACGCGGATAACCGCGCCCCAGCTGGTCGAATGTTGAAACACGGCTGCAATCTCGCGGCCGTCGAGGATCATGCCGCCAATCCAGGGCGCGCGCTCGGCGGTGAGGTAGCCCATCTGGACGCCTGCCGCATCGAAGACCGCAACGGCATAAGGGTCGGCGGGGTTTTTCGGTTCGCTCCGAAGTTCGATCGGGTCGCCGGGCGAACACGCCTCGATAGCGAAACGGCGCGTTGGGCCGCGCTTGTTTTCGTACTGAGAGCCGACGACTGCTAGTGAGAGGGCGCGCATATAAGACGGCCGACCATATAGCCGTTCCCGCCTCCAGTGAAGAACTCGTCTTCAATCTTGCAGCCAGTCGCCGCCTTGACGGCGACACGCATATTGTCGCGCCGCGCGAGCGTGAGAGCCTTCAAGGCGCGCTTTGGGATCACCCTCACCTCTTCGCCTTCGGTCTCGACGCGGTAGCCTTCCCCGTCCAACTGCACGGTTTTGTTGATATCGGCGGTGCCGGCCGCGAGCAGCAGCGCAAGCGCGATCATTTCCGCATCCCCACGAAAATCACCCGTCCCACGATATTCACGAAGTCGATCGGCTCTTCGTCCGGAGGCACGCTCGCGTTGTCGGAGAATATCTGGAACCGATCGCCCTTTACACGCAGACGCTTGATCGCGCCGACATCTCCAACGGTGAAGGCCCAGAGCGCGTCTTGCTCCTCGACTTTCCGCTGCGACCGATCGAGCAAGATCAAGTCACCGTCGCCGATCGTCGGTTCCATCGAATCGCCGCGGCCGCGCGTCCAGGTCAGAAAGACGGGCGACGTGTTGGTGATCGAGTCCACCCAGACCTTAGGAAACCGAAGGAGCTCGATTTCAACCGGGCTGTCGGTGAAAGTGGCCCCTAGGCCATACGCTTGGTCTATGTGCTGAATTTGGACGGTATCGTCGTCGATTTCCTCGGCTTGGTGCAGGTGCGCCACTTCAGAAATCGGCGGCGTCGGCCCACCTTCAAGCAGCCATTCCGCTGACACGCCTAATTTCTTTGCGAACTGTCCGGCCAGCTTGGCGTAGCCGTTCTGCCCGTTCTCGTAAGCGCGGTAGGTCGTCGCGTTGACGCCGGCCACCTTCGCGAACGCCGCCTTGTCGGCATAGCCCGCTTGCGTGCGCGCCCATTCCAATCGGGCTTCGGGCGAATCGAGCGTTTGCGACATTATTTCGTCGTCGCACGACATGACGCTACAAATCATGTTGCATCGTAGTGCTACGTTTGGTAGCGCATACATCCCATGAACCATAGCGCGATCATCAAGGCCCTCGGCGGTGCTCATTCCCTCGGAGACGAGCTTCGGGCGCGCGGCATCGCCATCGCCGATGTCACCGTACGCTCGTGGACCCTGACGGGCCGGATGATCCCCGCGAAGTATTGGTCCCATATTGCGGCCATCGCGTCGGCCCAGGGCGTCGCAGTTTCGTTTGAAGCTCTTGCCGAGCAGGTGGCCGCGTGACCGCGACCTGTCAGCGCTGCGGCATCTCCGCCTGGCACCCTGAGGCCCGGTCCTGCACGCACGTTTCCTGCGAGATCCGCGACCAGTGCGCGAGCAACCGCGAGGCGGATCGCCTTGGGGGCGGAATGAAGCGTGTCCCTGTTCATATTGTTGCAGTAGCGAAGAAAGAGGTTCGAAATCATGCGTGACGAAGACCCGATCCTTCGCAATCTCGAAACCAAGCAGGCAGTGTTCTTCTCCGCATGCGAGCGGCGCGGCTTATCGCTCTCGACGCTGTCTGCGGCGCTCGGCGAGCCCCTCTCGACGCTCAGCGGCTACCGGCCGACGCCCGCCAAGCCCAAGCCGAACCTGATGTCGCTGGCGATGTTCATCAAGATCGCGGGCTGCGACCAGATCCCCGGCGAACTGGCGAACATTCTTATCGAGGACAGCCGGCACCAACTCGCGCCGATCGACGCGGTCGCCGCAGATTGGCTCGGCCTCGGGATGCGCGCCGCAGCGTTCGCGTCGCAGGTCTGCGAGTTCCAGGCGACTGGCGGGCACATTGATCACCGCGAGGATGCCATCCTGAAAGAGGGCATTCTTACGATCATTTCCGAAGGACACGGCGCAATCGCCGCCAAGGGTTGAGGTTTTAGAGACCGGCCGCGAGCCGGGGGAGTTGAGCAAATGAAGACGTCGAAGGACGCGGTTCTGCCGATGGGCAGTTCCGCGACGGAAAATTCGCGTGCTCCGCGCTGGGGAGCAATCGCATGAAACCGACAGCACCCCTGCCCGAAGATTTCGCAGCCCATGCGTCGAGCATGACCTTCGTCCAGCTGCGCGAACACTATGGCCGCGGCAGCGGTACGATCTCTCGCTGGATCCGCGAGTCCAAGGTGTCGCGCAGCCGCACCCGCTCGCGGCCGTCGGACTTCGCCGAGTTGGCTCAGACGATGACGAGCGCAGAATTGCGGCTGCACTATCGCACGTCGAAGGCGAGCATCTCCCAGTGGCGTCGGGAGTGCGCGATCGTCACGCCGCGCGAAAGACATATCTCCGCCGGCACGTTCAAGCCGACCCCTGTCCCGGAGAATTTTCGTCAAGTCGCCCCCACGCTCAGCGTGCATGCCGCGAAGATCTTCTTCGAGGTTGGCGATACCGTGCTGCGTCGATGGGAGGCTGAGGCGGGAGTAAGGCTTCGCCGTCAATTGCCGGGCCGACCGCGTCAGCCTGGCACGGTCATCAATGACACCATCCGCGACATGAGCCGCGCGGGACAGGCGGCCGATTTCTTGCGCCGCTTCGGCCCTGTCGCGCGCTGCGACGCCACTGGCCGCTATCTCGCCGACGGATTTTATTGGCGCCGCGGCTCGACGGTGCTTTCGGCTGATGAAGTCATTGAGCGTGCCGAGCGGAATGGCTGGCGCGCGGACGCCTGGCGACAAATCCCCGCCTCCGTCCATTATCAGGCGTCGATGTGATGGACGACGCATATCTCTCCTTCCTGGCAAGCAAGAGCATCGTCGATCCGAGCACCGGCCTTTCGGGCGATCAGGCGCTGCCGGAAGATATGTTCGCGTTCCAATCGGACATCACCCGCTTCGCGCTGCGCCGCGGACGGGCCGCGCTGTTCGCTGGCACCGGCCTCGGCAAGACGATCATGGAGCTCGGCTGGGGCGATGCCATCCGCCGCGAGACCCGTCGGCCGATCCTGCAGTTCGCCCCGCTCGCCGTGTCGAGCCAGATCGTGCGCGAGGCGAATAAGTTCGGCATCCCTGCCCGGCTGGTCACGTCCATGCTCGACGTCGACGACGATCTTATCTGCATCGCCAATTTTCAGAAGATGCAGCACTTCGACATTGCCGACTTCGGCGCGTCGACGCTCGACGAGAGCAGCATCCTCAAGTCAGTCGATGGGCACTATCGCAGCGAGCTGATCGCTGCCTGCCAGTCGGTTCCGTTCCGCCTCGCGGCGACCGCCACCCCTGCCCCGAACGACTTCATGGAGCTCGGCAATCACGCCGAATTCCTCGGCATCATGTCGTACACCGACATGCTCGCGACCTTCTTCGTTCACGATGGCGGCAGCACTCGGGACTGGCGACTGAAAGGCCATGCCGAGGACGAGTTCTGGCGCTGGATGGCGTCCTGGGCCGTCATGGTCCGCAAGCCGTCGGATCTCGGCTATTCCGACGAAGGGTACGATCTCCCCGAGCTCCGCTATCACAGCCATATCGTCGCCGACACCAGCGCGCCGCCTGAAGGCATGCTGTTCGCGCTGCCCGCAACGACACTTCAGGAACGCCTTACCGCCCGGCGAAACTCGGTCTCCGAGCGCGTCGCGCGCGCCATTTCGGTCACGCCCGAAGACGACCCCTTCGTGTGGTGGTGCAATCTCAACGAGGAAGCGGAGAAGGTCGCGGCCGGCATCCCCGGTGCGGTCGAGGTTCGCGGCAGCGACAAGGACACTGACAAGGAGCGCAAGCTGATCGATTTCAGCGAGGGTCGCATCCGCGTTCTCGTCACGAAGCCTTCGATCTGTGGCTTCGGCATGAACTGGCAGCACTGCCATCGCACCGGCTTCGTCGGGTTGAACGACAGCTTCGAGCAATTCTACCAGGCGATCCGCCGCTTCTGGCGCTTCGGCCAGACCAAGCCCGTGGACGTCCATATCGTCTCGTCGGAGCTGGAAGGCGCCACGCTCGCCAACATTCGTCGCAAGGAGGCGGACGCGGACCGGATGGCCGAAGCGATGGTGCGCCACATGGCCGATCTGTCCAGCGCCGCGGTGCGCGGGCTGGTCCGCGACACCCCCTCTTACGATCCGCGCGCCGCCCTGTGCGTGCCCAACTGGCTGGAGGCAGCATGATGTCCGTCAACGTCGTCGATCAAGTCGTCACGCCTGAATACGCCATCTACCAGGGCGACTCGTGCGAGCTTATCCGGGGCCTGCCCGACGCCAGCGTCGGCTTTGGCATTCACTCGCCGCCTTTTGAGGGCCTCTACAAGTTCTCGAACTTCGACCGCGACCTTTCGAACAGCGAGGGCGCGGACTTCTGGGCGCATTACGGCTTCCTCATCGCCGAGCTGCTCCGCGTCACCAAGCCCGGCCGCCTGCATTCGGTCCACGTCATGCAGCTGCCGATGTCGAAGATCCGGCACGGCCAAATCGGCATGCGCGATTTCCGCGGCGAGGTGATCCGCGCCTATCAAGCGGCCGGCTGGATCCTCCACAGCGAGGTCTGCATCTGGAAAGACCCCGTCGTCGCGCAGCAGCGCACGAAGAACATCCGCCTCCTGCACAAGCAGGTGGTGAAAGACAGCGCCCTCTCCGGTCAGGGCCTCGCCGATTACATCGTCACGTTTCGCAAGCCGGGCGATAATCCCGAACCGATCGCCGGATGCTTCAAGCAATATATCGGTGACGGCGAAGGGCCCGACTTCGCCAAATATACGACCGACGACGATCGCCGGAACTGGTACAGCATCGAGGTCTGGCAGCGCTACGCCTCGCCCGTCTGGATGGACATCAACCAGACCCGCACGCTGCAATATCGTGGCGGTCGCGACGAGAAAGACGAGCAGCACATCTCGCCGCTGCAGCTCGACGTCATCGAGCGCTGCATCGAGCTGTGGAGCAATCCCGGCGACACCGTACTGACGCCGTTCCTCGGTATCGGCAGCGAGGTATTCGCAGCGGTCCAGATGGGCCGGCGCGGCATCGGGATCGAGCTCAAGCCCTCCTATTTCCGGCAGGCCGCGAAGAACCTCGCCGACGGCACGGCTGCCATCGGCCTCTTCGACACCGCCGACGCTGAGTTGGCGGCATGATGTTCCAGTGGCTCCGCCCTCGCCCGGCACCAGTCGCGCGGCCGCGTTTCGACACCCTCGACGGCGTTTCGATCAGCGACCTCAAGCGGCCCAAGCGCGTCGCCGTCCTCAATGACCGCAAGCAGCGCGTTACGGCGGCCCTGCAGCGCGGCGTCGCGCGCGGCGCGATTTCCCAGATCGCCGAACGCGACGCCGTCGTGGCGCCCGTGCGCCGCCAATCCCTCAACAGTGGAGACCCGAAATGAGCGACATCATCGCAGCGGACCAGCTGCGCCTCCTGATCGAGCGCATTGAGCGCCTGGAAGAAGAAAAGAAGGGCATCAGCGACGACATCAAGGACGTTTATGGCGAGGCCAAGTCGACCGGCTTCGACGTCAAGACGATCCGTCAGATCGTGCGCCTGCGCCGTATGGAGAAGCATCACCGCGACGAAGCCGAAGCACTTCTCGAGGCCTACAAAAACGCGCTGGGTCTCGCATGACGGCCGGCATCAAACTGGTGTTCGACACCGGAGAGCTCGGCAAGGCGCTGCGCGAGGTGCGCGGCGTCGTGGAGCGGACGAACGCGATCCCCATCTACGGCAACGTCCTGATCGAAGCGGTTGCGGGCGAGCCCGTCCGCGTCGTCGCGACGAATACGGACATGACCGCTGAGCGCACCGTGTCGGCAGAGATCCTGTCGCCGGGTTCGTTCACCATCGCCGCCCATCGCCTCACCGATGTCGTCAGCGCGTTCCAGACCGGCAGCCATACCGAGATCGCGACCGAGGACGGGGCGGCGGTGGTGCGCTCCGGCCGCGCGCGCATCCGGTTCGGCACGCTGTCGCCCGGTGATTTCCCCCGCCCTGTGCAGCCCGAGGGCGCGACGACGTTCACGCTCACGGCCAAGGAGATGCTCCAGGCGATCGACGCCGTGCGTCACGCGATCTCAACCATCGAGACGCAATACTGGCTCTGCGGCATCGCGCTGCAGCTTCGCGGTGACCGGCTGTACTTCATAGCGCTCGACAATCGCCGCCTCGCCCGCCAGTCGCTGCCCGCCCCGTCCGGCGCCGACGGCCTGCCCGACACGATCCTGTCGGCAGCGACGATCGAGATGCTCCGACCCGTGCTCGACCGCCACAACGGCGACGTCACGATCCAGATCGACAAGAACAAGGCGCGGTTCTCGGCGGGCGGCTTCACGCTGCTCGCCAAGGTCATCGAGGGCACGTTCCCCGATTATTCGCGCGTGATCCCGTCGGCGCCGGAGCGTACCGTCCGCTTCGTCCGCACCGCTCTCGACGGCGCTCTGGGCCGCATGAACGTCGTCAGCGAAGGTATGGACCGCAAGGGCCGTCTGTCGCTGCGCCGCGATGCCGCGATCATCAACCTCGTCTCGCAACAGCATGGCGAGGGCGCGGAGGAGATCCCCTGCGAATACGATGCCGGCGACATCGATCTCGGCTTCAATCTCAAATACCTCCGCGATGCGATCAGCGCCCTGGACACCGACGACGTCGAGTTCGGGTTCAGCGCCTCCAATCCCATCGCCCCCGTCCTGATCAACAGCAACGCGGCACCCGGCCTTGAGCTGGTCGTGACGCCGATGCGCGCCTGAGGAGAATTGTCATGGCGATCAAGGGTTTCAAGGAACTGGCCGGCTCAGTCCCGGTCGATGTCATCATGGAGCGGCTCGATCTGATGAGCTTGCCCGACGGCTGCCCGTACTCGGCTCATCAATCGATCGAGTTCGAGTGCGTCGAAGTCGAGCAGGGCGTGATCGATGACAATGCCACGGAGGTCGAGCCCGAGACAATCGATCCTGACCTGAACGACCTGCGGGAGGGCCTGGAAGCGCTTCGCGGCGGTGACGTCGCCATGGCGAGGATCCTGCTCGAGCGGGCTTTCGATGCGCACGACGACGAGGTTCGCCAGGCGATCGCGGCGGCTCTGCAGCCCAAGGGTGTCCGGCGGGCAGCGTGAGCATTGCTGTACTCATGGAAGAGATGATTGCGGCCGGCGCCCCGATGGCGGCGGTGATCATCGCCGTGCGTGCGCTCGAGGCGAAGGATGCGGAGATCGCGCGGCGCGATGCTGCTGTGGCCGACAAGCGGGCCAAGGATGCCGCGCGAAAGCGCCGCGACCGTGGACTTTCCGAGGAACTTCCGGGGAATGTCCACGGACAGTCCGAGGAACATGACGGGACGCGTCCGGGACACACCCCTTCCCTTGATAAAGAAACGTCCCCCAGACCCCCTAAAGAAATTAATCCCAACCCCGAGCGGGATACGCGAGCGCGAGGCACCCGCCTTCCCGTCGGTTGGTCTCCGACCCTGCTGGCAGCGAGCACCGTCTCGGGCCGCATCGTCGCCGATCGCGGCGAGGCCTGGGAGCGCCGCGCCTTCGAAAGCTTCGAGAACCACTGGCGAGCGAAGACCGGCAAGGATGCGGTCAAGTGCGACTGGCAGGCGACGTGGGCAAATTGGGTGATCGAACAGGACAGGCGAGATGGACGAAATGGGCAGCGGCGAACTGACGGCATGGCAGGAAACAACGGGCGGTCGGCCTCCGGCCACGGCCGCACGGTCGACGCTGCCCTCGCTTTCATCACGGATGGCGAGCCTCACTGACCTGATCCCGGTCAGCCGGTCGGAGTTCGCGGCTGAGCTGGTGCCCTGCCTCGCCCTCGTCAGCGGTGTCGGCATGTCGGGCGAGGACCAGAAGACCTGGCTCAACGCCGCGTACAAGGCGTTGGACGGTATTCCGATCGCGCTGCTCAAGCGCGGTGCCGCGGCCGCGATGGCGAAAGCGGACCATCCCAGCAAGATCGTCCCCGCCATCATGGCCGAGGTACGCGAGCCGTGGGCATGGCGGCGCAATGCCAAGGCGCTTGGCCGGCATTACGCGCTGCCCGCACCGACTGAGACCGATGAGCAGCGCGCCGAGCGCATGGAGGTCGGCGTGCTGATGGACGCCCTCGTCAAGCGGCTTGAGGCAAAGGGCTGATGCCGTTCGGTGTTTCTGCTATGTTCTATGCGTAAGGAGTGATGATCGATGGTTCGGGGGGAAGATCGGGAGGGCTGGTGCATCCTGCGGACGTCCGCTGCCAAGACGCTGCCGCTTGTTCAGTCGCTCGCGGACGCAGGGTACGAGGTGTGGGCGCCAACAGAGACGCGCGTGCGCCTGGCTGGTCGGGACCGTAAGCAGGTCGAGCAGGATGTCGCCATGATGCCTTGCTACGCCTTCGCGCGGATCGCGCATCTCGCCGATCTGCTCGCCCTCTCCCGCTCTCCCGCGCTGACCTATCAGGTATGGGATGCAGATCTGCGCCGCATGGTGACGAAGGGGCATCCTTTTTTCTCGGTGTTCCATGAGAAAGGTGCTGTGCGCCCGCAATCTGATGCCAGCCTTGCACCGTTGCGAGCGCTTGAGGCTGCGTTGGCCGAGTTGGCCGAGCGCCGTCGCGACAAGGCGCGGATGAAGGCACTGCAGAAAGGTGAACCGCCCAAGTTTACGGCCGGCCAGATCGTGCGCGTCGATGGCGGTTTCAACGGGCTGAGCGTGGTGGTGGCCGAAACGAATCGGGGGAAGAACGTTAAACTCACGCATCCTGACTGGATGCGACCCGTTGAGATTTGCGCTTGGAAACTCGCGGACCTTCAGGTAGAAACGACAACGTCGTCTTCGACCGCTGCTCTAGCAGCATAGGCCCAGCGGGTGTCCAAGTGTCCTCGGACCATGCCCCAGCCGCTCCAATCGAGAAGCTTGCTTCCGGGTGGACTGCGTAAGCTTTGCCCTATGATCTGCAGCGTCGAAGGAGAGTTTCGTGACCTACGGCATTCCTGACCCATGCGCGCCTGTGCGCATAGGCGAGTTCATGATGGAAGATTCCCGCTTTCCGGCGGTTTACTTCCTCTACCGATACGGTGAGCTGGTCTACGTTGGGCAGAGTACGACACTGAAGTTTAGGATTGAAACGCACCTCACTGAGGGCGTTAAGATCTTCGACTCGGTCGCCTATATTAGATGCACGCTTGATCGTTTGGTCCTCATCGAGAGCCACTATATTCGCCTTCATGCACCGCGCTACAACGACTGCGCGATCGCGAAGAAAGCGAAAGAGCGACTTTCGTGGAAGACGAACAGTGGCCGCAGAGGCGCTGTCGGATCGAAGTTTGAGGCTGGGCCCGACGAAGACCTATCGAACCTGCAGTTCGTCGATGCCGCTGAGATGATGATCCCGCTCAGCGATCTCGGAGAGTTTCTCCATGTCGGCGAGAGCGATGCTGCCGAGTTTCGCAAGAAGGGAAACGTCGCAGATAACTCGGTGCTGGGGCTAATCAATTGGGTCTCTCGTAATTCGAAGCGTGTCAGCGAGGCGCAGCAGCGTTTCGAGAATCTCTGATTGACGGAGCATCGATGGGCCAGCCCGCTCGCATGAGCACTGCTGATATCCTCGAGCGTTGCGCTGGCGATCTGCACAGCGCGGCCTTCGACTTCCGTGAGCCTGCCCCGTCGATTGCCATCGTCGAGCGTCGCATCGCCGAGGTGGAGCGCATCGCCGATGCCGCGCGCGCCGCCGTGCGAGGGAGCGCGCCATGCCAAGCAAGCCGCCGCCTCTGACCAACCGTCCACAGCGCAAGGCATGGAAGCGCAGTCAGTTAGAACCCGACACCCGACTGCGCGGACGCGCCGGCATGGAGCAGCGTCGCCGCAGACTGATGGCTGAGCCGCTCTGTCGCGCTTGTGCAAAGCTTTCCATTGTCCGTGCTGCCGTCGTGCCCGACCACATTATTCCGCTATCCGAAGGCGGCCGCGACGACGACGGCAACATCCAGTGCCTCTGCCAGGAGCATCACGACGCCAAGTCGAAGGCCGAGCGCGCCGCTGCACGGCAGCGGCGGCGACCCTGATGGGAGGGGCGGGTCAAAAGTCAGGGGGCAGCAGGCCGGACACCGACGCCCCAGTCTTTTTTTCGCGCGTCCGTTTTAAACTTTTCGGCCCATATAAATTGCGGAGGCCCCGATGAAGCCTGGCCGGAAGGCTGAGACGCCCTCCGTCAAGGCGGCGCGCGGCACCCTTCGCCCGATCCGCGACGGGCTGAAAACTGAGATCGTTGTTCCAGGCAACCCGCCTGCAATGCCGGACTATCTGACGGCCGAAGCGATCGACGTCTGGCATGAGGTGCTCGGCCGCGTGATGTCGGCCGGTGTGACCGAGGTCGATAGCGCGCTGCTCGCGCGCTACTGCTCGCTCGAGGCGCTCGTGCGAAAGGCGTTCAACGCAGGCGGCGAGCCGCCACCGGCCGCCTACCTCACAGTGCTGCGCCAGCACGAAGAATTGCTGCGGATAGCTGGCCCGAAAAGCCGCGTCGGTAGCGCAGGAGCGGCTGATGGCGGCACGAAGCCGGGAAACCCGTTCGCGCGCAACGGACACAGGGCACGCTAGAGACTACGCCGCGATCGCCCTTGCCTATGCGAAGCGCGCCGCGTCGGACAAAAAACAGGTTTCGCATTGCAAATGGGTAAGGCTTGCGGCCCAGCGGCATATCGATGACCTGAAGCGCTCGCGATCTGCCGCATGGGGATGGAAGTTCGACCCCTGGCACGCGAACGATATCTGCGATTTCATGGAGAAGCTGCCGCACGTTGAAGGCGTGTGGGACAAGCCGACCATCGTCCTGGAGCCGGCGCAGATCTTCGTGCTCGCCGTTGTGTTCGGATGGCGCGTGAAGAAGACCGGCCTGCGGCGGTTCACGGTCGTCTACGAGGAGGTCGCGCGTAAGAACGCCAAGTCTACAAAGACGGCCGGCATATCGCTCTATTGCCTTGCCTGCGAAAACGAGACCGGACCGCAGGTTCTGACCGCCGCCACAACGTTCGACCAGGCGAAGAAAGTTTTCCATCCGGCCAAGCGCATGGTCGAAAAAATGCCCGCGCTGCAGGAGGCGTTCGGGATCATCCCGTGGGCGAAGTCGATCACCTGCGCCGACAATGGCGGCTATATGCAGCCGCTGCACGCGAAGTCGAAGACGCAGGACGGCCACAATCCGCACCTCGCTACGATGGACGAGCTGCACGCCCACGCTGATCGCGGCCTGTACGATGTGATGCGCTCGGCGTTCGGCGCGCGGAAGCAGCCGCTTCTTTGGCAGATCACGACGGCCGGATCGAACACGCACGGCGTCTGCTACGAGCAGCGGACGATGGCGACGAAGGTGCTGGAGCGTTCCGTAATTGCGGAACACCTGTTCGGCATCATCTTCACGCTCGACGGGCCGAAGGACTTTGAGCCCGAGCGCAAAGTCGGCGACGACCCTTACGATGAGCGAAATTGGATCAAGGCTAACCCGCTCCTCGGGGCGGCCGTTCAGCTGGACGAGCTCCGGCAGTATGCAATCGAGGCGAAGAACAGCCCGTCGGCAGAGGGCGAGTTTAAAACCAAGCGCCTCAACCTTTGGATTGGCGCAGCGACAGCATGGCTGAACGTCAGCCAATGGATCGCATGTGCAGATCCATCCTTGCGGCTTTCCGATTTTAGAGGGCTCGATTGTTACATCGGCGCCGACCTTGCCGACAAAGATGACATCACGGCGGTGACACTGGCGGCGGTCGATGGCACGGGCCGGCTGCTCGTCAAAACATGGTTCTTTCTGCCGGAGGCAGCGCTGGCGCGCGACGATCCGGCATCGAAGCAGATCGTCGAGCTCTACCGCCAATGGAAGAACGGCCGGCACCTATGGACGACCAAGGGCGATTTCGTCGACCACAACCGCGTCGAGCGCCTCATTCGTCGTCTGATCACTGCACTCGTCGTTAAGCGCGTCACCTTCGACCAGTTCGCCGCAGCGCAGGCGATGGCGTCCCGCCTCAACGAAGATTTCGCCAACGGCGACGAGCCCTTCGCCTCGATTCTCGCGAAGAACGCCAACAATGTCGCCGACCCGGCCAAGGATCTTGAGGCCCGAGTCAAGGCCGGGGCGCACCAGCTTCGACACGACGGCAACCCTGTCATGACCTGGATGGCCGGCAACGCCGTTGTCGATCGCCGCGTCAACGGCTCGATCATGCCGAAGAAGGAGACGCCGATGTCGGCCAACAAGATCGACGGCATCGACGCAACCGTGAACGCGATCGCGCCAATGCAATTGCCGCCTGCCGATGACGGCTCGCTCGACGACTTCATCGCTCGCATGAAGAACGCCGCCTGATGGATGGGCTATCCTGGCTCCGTTCCGGATTGAGTTGGTTCGCAACCGGCCAGTCCGGGAAGCTGAGCGGCGCGCCGGAAGACGAGCCAACCCGCAAGGCGATTGCATACGGGGGCCGTGCCGATAGCGCCGGCCAGGTCGTCAATCAGCGCACCGCTCTCGGCCTTCCTGCCGCGTGGGCGTGCGTCCGTTTGAAATCCGATGTCGTCGGCTCGATGGGCATGGGTGTGCATGAAAAGGCGGCAGACGGTGGCCGCAACGACCGCACCGACCACTGGCTCTACGATCTCGTCCACGAGGAGCCGAACCGCGATCAGACTCCGGCCGAATTCTGGTCGAGCATGGTCGCGTGCATGGATCTATGGGGCAACGGGTATGCCGAGAAGGAGATGCTCGGAAACCGCGTCACCGCGTTGACGCCGCTGGCACCCGACCAGATGAGCGTGGTGCGCAACCGCGACAACGAGCGTGTCTATCGGTTCTATGATCGTGGGCAGGTGGAGACGCTGCCAGCTGACAAGGTGTTTCACCTTCGCGGCCTCACGCTCGGCGGCGACATGGGTCTTTCGGCAATCGAGTTCGGACGCCGGACGCTGGGCACCGCGATCGCCGCGAACCGCACGGCAGCGGACACGTTTCATGGTGGTCTGCAGTTGTCCGGGTTTATGGAGACCGGCAGCACGTCATTGAAGCCGGAGCAGCGCGCGGATCTCATCCAGATCTTCGATGGCTTTCGCGGCGATGCCATGCGCGGCAGGATCGTTCCACTCGAAAAGGACTTCAAGTTCGCGCCGCTGACGATGAACCCGGCAGAGGCCCAGCTGCTAGAGTCGCGCGCGTGGGATGTAGAGGAGGTTTGCCGCTGGTTTGGCATGCTGCCGATCCTGATAGGCCATTCCGCCAAGGGCCAGACGATGTGGGGCAGCGGCATCGAGCAGCTGCTCCTCGGCTGGCAGACGCTGCTGCTCAATCCGCTGCTGAAGAATATCGAACAGGCGGTGAAAAAGCAGCTTCTGCCGCTCGCCGACCGCAAGAAAATCTACCCGGAGATTAACCGCGAAGCATTGATGGCGGCGGACAGCGCGGCGCGCGCGGCGCTATATTCAGCATTCGGTCAGAACGGCGTGATGACCCGCGGCGAGATGCGCAATCGCGAAAATCTGCCGTCGCTTGAGGGTGACGATTTCCTCACGGTGCAGTCGAACCTCGTCCGGCTTCAGGATCTCGGTAAAGATGTCGCGGCGACGCCGGAGAAGCAATTGCGCAGTGCGTTTGCCGGCATGTTCGAATCTGCCGGCATGCCGATGATCATCGAGGAACAGGTCAACGCCGCGGTCGCGCGTGCGCTATCGGAGAAAAGCCATGCTCACCCTGAGCAATGACCGTGCCGGCTTCGGCCGAAAGCATAGTGGCGCGTTAAAAGTCCGCGACTTTGATTTCGAGATCAAGACCGTCGCGGATGACGGAACGTTCAACGGCTACGGCTCTGTATGGGACGTCGTCGACAGCTACCAGGAAATCGTCGCGCGCGGCGCATTCACGGATAGTCTGGAGCAGATCAACGCCAAGGGTCGCCCCGTCCCGATCCTATGGCAGCACCAAAGCAGCCAGCCCATCGGCGCATGGAGCAACCTCAAGGAGGATGACCACGGTCTCTGGGGCGACGGAGCCATCCTGCTCGAGGCCGGCGACATGGAAAAGCGCGCCTATGCACACATGAAGGCCCGTACCGTGACCGGGCTCTCAATCGGCTACTGGGTCCGTGAGAGCACCTTCGACGAGAAGACCGGCATCCGGACGTTGACCAAGCTCGACCTGGTCGAAATCAGCCTCGTGACCTTTCCCGCCAATGATGACGCGCGGGTCGAGGCGGTGAAGTTCAAGCTCGCGCACGGCGAAATGCCGACCGAGCGCGAAATGGAGAAATTTCTGCGGGAGGCAGGCTTCTCCAAAAGCCGGGCCGCGGGCGTCGTCGCCCACGGCCTGACAGAAATGCGCCGGAGGGAGTCCGAGCGCGATGCGACCAACAACCCGGCCCTGAAGGCCATCTCGGACACCCTGGCCGGCTTCACCCTGTAGCCCGCCAAACGGAGACAATTTCATGAATATGCTGACCTCCGCTGCGGCCATTGCCGCGGCTTCGACCCCGCTCGAGTTCGGCCGCAAAGACGGCGGCGCCGAGCCCGATATCAAGGCGCTGCAGACGCAACTCGAAGGCGCCCTCAACACGGTGAAGGCTGCGGCCGAAGAGTTTCGCGCCAAGGCCGCAAGTGGCGAGCAGATCTCGAATTCGGCGAAGGAAAAGGCCGATGAGGCCCTGACCAAGCTGACCGAAATCCGCGGCGAAATCACCGAGCTCTCGCAGAAGCTGGCGCAAGGGCGTCGCGGAGAGGGCGACCCCGCCCTCAAGTCGATGGGCGAACAGGTCGGCGCGTCCGAGGCAGTGAAGTCGTTTGCCGAGAACGGCGCGCGCGGCACGATCCGCATTCCTATCGAACAGAAAGCGATCACCAGCGCATCGGTATCGGCGGGTGCCCTCAGTCGGCCCGAGCGGCTGGCGGAGATCGTCTCGCTGCCGATGCGCCGCATGCGGGTGCGTGATCTCCTGATGCCCGGTCGCACGAACAGCGCGTCGATCGAGTATCCGAAGCAGACGTCGCGCGTGAACAATGCCGCGCCGGTCGCAGAGCAGGCCGAGAAGCCCGCCAGCTCTTACACCTGGACGGTGGCAACGGCGAACGTGCGCACGATCGCGCATTGGGTGCCGGTGTCGCGCCAGGCTATGGACGACACGCCGCAGCTGGAAAGCCTGATCGACGGTGAGCTGCGGTATGGTCTCGATATCGTCGAGGAGGCCCAGCTGCTCCTCGGCGACGGCACCGGCCAAAACCTGTACGGACTGATCCCCCAGGCGGTCGCGTTTGCCGCACCTGCCGGCATCACCGCCCCGGGCGCAACCGGCAACGGCTCGGTCGATATGCTGCGTCTCGCGATGCTGCAGGCGGAACTCGCCGAGTATCCGGCAACGGGTCACGTCCTCAACCCGATCGACTGGGCCATCATCGAGCTCAGCAAGGATACGCAGGGCGGTTATCTGTTCGCAAATCCGCAGCAGCTCGCAGGCCCGACGATGTGGGGCCTGCCCGTCGTGCCGACCCAGGCGATCGCGCAGGACAAGTTCCTGACCGGCGCATTCAATATGGCGGCGCAGATCTTCGACCGGATGGACACCGAGGTGCTCATTTCGTCCGAAGATCGGGACAACTTCATCACCAACATGCTGACCGTGCGCGCCGAGCGCCGGCTGGCGCTGGCGGTGAAGCGCGGCGCGGCCCTCGTGTATGGCGACTTCGGTCGGGTCTGATGAACGTGGCGGGCGGCCTCGCCGCTCGCCAGTGACGCGCGGCGAGGCCGCAGAAGGAGAATCGACATGGCAGAATTTACCCCTGGCGGCACGCTCACGCTGCCTGCTCCCTATGCCGTCGCCGATGGCAACGGCGCGCTCATCGGCGTCCTGTTCGTCGTGGCAATGGCCGACATCGCCAACGGCGCAATGGGCGTGTTTCGCCGCAACGGCGTGTTTACGCTGGCGAAGGCGACCGGTCAGGCGTGGACCGTCGGCCAAGCCCTTTACTGGGACAATACCGCGAAAAACGTGACGTCGACCGCAGGCGGCAACACCTTGATGGGTGTCGCAGTCCTCGCGGCCCTCTCCGCTGACACGACCGGCAAGGTTCTCGTCCGCTGATCTGGGCGGCTCGGAAGGGCCGTCCACCTCTCAAGAAATGGAGGTTTCCATGAAGGAAGCAGTCGTTACCCGCGATCATATCGGCGAGGATCAGGTTCAGGTTTCGAAAGGCGACGAGCTGACACTCGCCGACGAGCGCTTCGACGAGCTGCGCAAGCGCGGCCTGGTGAAGGAGAAGGGCGACAAGACCGACGTCCAGCCTCCGCAGATCGAAACCAAGCTCGCCCCGAGCCCCGCCAACAAGAAGGCGGCGGACGCGAAGAACAAGGCCGCGTAAGCCTCCGTGCGCACCTTCGTCGTCATTCCTCCCGCGCCCGTCGTGGCGTGGGAGGAAGCTGACCAGCACCTTCACCTTGACGGCGATACCGATCAGCAGGCCGAAGTCGAGGCAATGATCGCCGCTGCGACCGGCACGCTCGACGGCCCGACAGGGTGGCTGGGCCGCGCGCTCGGTGCGCAAACGCTCGAGGCTCGGCTCGATAACTTCGGCTGCGGATCGATCCGCCTCCCCTACCCGCCCATGATTGAAATCGTCAGCGTCAAATATGTCGATAGCGCCGGCGTCGAGCAGACTGTCGCCGACGGAAATTACGAGCTGCTCGGCGAGTCCTTGGTTTCCAGTTACGGTGTTTCGTGGGCGACGCCCCGGAATCAACGCGAAGCTGTGCGGATCCGGTATCGTGCCGGATATGAAGCCACTTTGCCCGCACAGATCCGCGCGGCCATCCTACTGATGGTGGGCGATTTGTACGCCAATCGCGCGACCGCTGGCCCGACGCAGTTCGGCGCGGTGCCGATGTCGACGACGGTCGAAAATCTGCTCGCGCCTTTACGGGTTTGGGCATGATCAGCATCGACGCCGGATCGCTTGACCGCCGTGTACGCCTTCTTCGCTTTGGCCTCGCCGAAAATGAGTACGGCGACGAGACGGAGGGATTTGCGCCGCTGGCGGATGTTTGGGGTTCTGTGCGCCCCGCCCCGGGCGCAGAGCGCCTCGCAAACGCGGAGAACGCCGCCAACGCCGTTACCGTCGTCACCGTGCGCTGGTCTACTCGGGTCGCCGACCTCAATCCGAAAGACCGTGTCGAATATCCGATAGGTTCCGGCCGGCAGTTCGACATCAAGTCAGTGACCGAGAAAGGGCGGCGTGTCGCACTTGAAATCGCCGCGGTCGGGCGGGCGGACCAGTGAGCTATAGCGTCAAGGTCGAAGGCCTAGCGGAACTTGATGCTGCCCTCGCGGAATTGCCAAAATCGGCGCAGACGGCTGTTCTTCGTCGGGTAGGCCTAACCGCGCTCGCACCATTCGTTGAAGCTGTACGCTCGCTTGCTCCGGTCGACGCTGACCCGGCCAACACACCAAAACGGCCGCCCGGGACGCTGCGCGATAGCTATCACGCCGGCACGAAATTGAACAAGTCGCAGGCGAAGGCAGCTCGGAAGGCCGGGAAGTCCAGCGTCGAGGTTTATGCGGGCACGAACGATGCGGCGGGCGTGCAGACTGAGTTCGGCAATACGCACCAGGGCGCGCAACCCCACGCGCGACCCGCATGGGATTCCACCGGCGGCACTGTTCTCGCAATCGTAAAACAGGAACTTGGTGGCGAGATCGACAAGGCGGCGCAGCGTCTCGCGCGCCGCGCCGCTCGCCTGGCAGCGAAAGGTTAGCGATGTCGATGTCCGCCGACCTTCGTGACCGCCTGAAGGCTGCGGACGTCGCCGCCGGCCGCGTGTATCGGGACGAGCGACCGCAGGGAAGCCTTCTCTCAGCCGTTCGGCTTCAGGTGGCCAGCGATCCGCGGCCCAGCACCTACGAGGGTCGGCAAGTCCTTCGCGGCACGCTGGTGCAGGCGGACTGTATGGCCGCGAGCCGCGGTGAGGCGGACGAGTTGGCGGAGTCTCTTATCGCGGCGGCCGAACCTGAGGGCGTCGTCGGGACAACCCGTTTCGCCCGGTCCTTCGTCGAGGCCAGTCGTACCTATAGCGACCGCGAGGACAACGGCGCCGTCACTTACGTCACTTCGCTGGACCTACGGGTTTGGCACCAACCGGCAGCATAAAGGAGCGCCGCAATGTCGACTGCACAAATCGGGTACGGCACCCGCTTCTATATGATGGCTACGTCGGGCGCTTCCGCGCTCACGAAGGTCGCCGAGGTCACCAGCGTCTCGCTGCCGAACGAGCAGATCGCCGAAGTCGAGGTGACGCACTACGAGAGCCCCGGTCGTACGCGGGAGTTCATTCCCGGTCTCAATGATGCCGGGGAAATCACGATCGGCATCAACTGGCATCCAGGCGACGCGACCGATGCGATGATCGTCACGGCGAAGGCAGACGGCGCGGTGCGCACGATGCGCGTCGTGACGCCGCCTGGGGATGATTCCCAGATGTATAGCTTCCCTGGCTTCGTGAAAGGATTCGAACGGACTACGCCGATCGATGATCGCATGACGGCGACCGTGACGATCCGCGTCGCTGGCGCCGTTGTGCAGTTGGACACGTCCGCCAACCCGACGGTTCCGTGATGGGCACGAACCCCCTTCGCGGTGAGGCGGATCTCGTCGCCGGCGATCAGACCTACAAACTCGTCTTCGATGTGAACGCCTTCATCTGCGCCGAGCAGGCTCTGGGCGGAATGACGACTGATGAGATCGTCGAGCGTTACGAGCGCACGCAGGCCAAGGCGGACATGACCCTGCTTCGGGCCCTGGTGTATGGTGGCCTGCAGCGGGAGCATCCTTGCCACCTGATCCAAGCTGGTGAGATCGTCGCCGATGCCGGCATTGCGTCAGTTCGCGACGCGGTGCGCACAGGTCTTGGTGCAGCGTTTGGAATGAAGCCGGCGGAGGATAAGGAGGAGCCGGACCCTCCCGTAGCGCCGGACGAAACTGGGACTGGCTGAAGCTCCACCAACGGTATTGCGAAGCGGGCGGCGATTCTGCCTATTTCTGGCGGGAGCCCCCGCGCCTCGTCGGATCAGTGATCGCCGCATATGCCGAACGCATCGAGCTCCAGCAGAAGATCGTCCGAGAGGGAGCCATGATTGCCCGCGCGGACACCAAGCGCCCGGACTTTGGGAAACAGTCAGCCATTCAGCAAGATCAGTCGAAGGCTGAAATAGTATCCGCACTCAACGCGTGGGCCGCCGCGACCAAACACCGGGGATCGAGCGCGGCGCATTAAACCTCAGTGTTGATCGCCGCGGCGCCCTTCAAATTGTTAATCGCTTGGATGACGCCTGCAGCAGTGAGAAACATTGCTGCTACAATCATGGCGCCAATTCCCGAGTAAACTTCGTTCCAACCGATCCAGACCGACGCTGTGGTCTCTATCAAATTTAATGGCGTTGCGGCTCTTTGGAGTTCGGCGACGCCAACGTAGATTAGGCCGCCTCCAAGCAGCGTTAAAATCCCTCCGATAATTCCAAAAATGAATCCCAACGCCGCCTCCTAAAGCCCGCGCGAGCCTATTTGCTCACGATCGCGAAGTCTAGGCTGGCGGCCCAACGCACCGTTGCGTTCATTGATCGAGGAGGCAGTGATGGCAGGAGGTGACGGTCTGATCGGCGCGCTTCGCGTCACCCTCGGCATCGACACAGCAAACTTTGAGAGCGGCACAAAACGCGCGCGCGACATCGCGAAGCGCGATGCTGCCTCAATCCAGTCGACGATGCAGGGCCTGAGCGCCTCGGTGAAAGGGCTCGTCGCAGGCGCCACTGTCACGGCTTTGATCGGCGCAGCCTCCCGCGCGCTGGACTACGCGAGCTCGCTCGGCGAAGTCTCTCAACAGCTCGGTGTCACCAGCAAAGACCTCCAGGTCTATCGGTATGCGGCCTCGCAGGTCGGCATCGAGCAGGACACGATGGATGCGTCGCTCGCGAAGTTGACGAAGACCATCGGCGAAGCTGCTGACGGCAGCAAAGCGCAGGCAACGACCTTCCGAGACCTAGGGATCGCGGTCAAAGACGCGAGCGGTCGCGTCTACACCGCCGGCGAAATAATCCCGCGCCTTGCGGACGCGCTGTCGAAGGTTAAAGATCCGGCGACCCGCGCGCGTGTCGAGACCGAGCTATTTGGTCGCGCAGGACAGAAGCTCGACACATTACTTGCTGGCGGCTCAGCGGCGATCGACGACATGGCGAAGACTGTCGATAAGCTGGGGCTCGCACTCAGCGACGAGCAGATCCAGAACGCGGACAAAACAGCCGATAAGCTCTCTGAGCTCAAGCAGGTGCTGCAGGCGAGTTTCGCGAAGGTGGTGGCGGAAAATGCCACGTCGCTCTACAACTTCGCAGACGCTATCGAACACCTGATCGCGAAAATCCCCGATGCCGTTCGCGGCCTCGACAGCTTTTTCCAGCGGCTTAAGATTGTTCAATCGCAGGCGATTTTCGCTTCCCCGCTATCAACGCAGACGGCGAAGGTGGAGTCGCTCGCCGTTGCGACGATGGCACGCAATAAGCTGGCTCGAAACGACATCACCGATCAGTTGGCGAAGGCGCCGGACAATGTACGTGGGGCTCTTGCGAAACTTCTCCCGAAGCAGTTCGGTGAAGAGTTTGGCCTTTATCGCGACCAGCGCAAGACGGCCCCGAAGGTGCTGGACGGCGCGCTGCCCACACCGCGCGGCGGCGGCGCGAAGTCCGGGGAAAAGGACAAGTCGGCCAAGCAGCAAGAGCGCTATGACCGCGAACTGGCAGCACTGACGCAGGATCAATATCGAACTGAATCCGATCTTTCCAACAGCCTCGTCGAGCGGGCGAACCTAGAAAGGCGTCGGATCGATCTGGCCGCGCAGGCCTATGATGACGAGCAAGACAGCAAGGCCAAGCTTGGAGAATTGAAGCCTGAGCAGGCCAACCGCCTGAAGATCGCCCACGCCTTTAATGTGCAGATGGAAAAGGAACTCGTCGAACAGCGGCTATCAGATGATCTGAACCGCGAAAGCCTTCAGGCTCGCGACGAGGCGCTCAAGCTGCAAGCGGATCTGAAGAACGGCGAGCTTGGCGAGGCAAAAACCCAGAAAGAGCGCCGCCGACTCCAGCTCGACTTGCTCGACATCGAGTTTCAGCGCCAGCGCGCTGCGCTCGAATCGGTTCTCGCGCTCAACTCTTCGACCGATGCGGAAAAGCAGATCGCGCAGGCGCGGCTCGATCAATTGGACAAGATGCAGGCGACCGCGACGCGCGGCGTAACGCGCGAGACGATGAGCCCGCTTGAAAAATTTCGCGACGAGCTGCACCGGACAGCAGGTCAGATTAGCGAAGACTTCGAGCAGATCGAGGTCGATGGGCTGAAAACTTTCAACGATGGGCTCGTCGACGCAATTACGAACGGAAAATCGCTGGGCGACGTCCTGCATTCCGCGCTCAATCAGGTGTTGGGTGACCTCATCAAGATCAGCCTCCAGTCGCTTGAGGGCGGAATCCTCGGCGGTGGATCGGGCGGCAGCGGCTTGCTCAGCGGCCTGCTTGGCTCGATTTTCGGCGGCGGAAAGTCGTTTGCAGCCACTCGCGCAGCGTCGTTCAGTTTGCCGGGCTTCGCGGCTGGTGGATCGTTTAAGGTTGGTGGGAACAAAGGCGTTGATCGAAATGTCCTCTCGATCAACGGGATCCCAGCTGTTCGCGTCGGCGCTAACGAAACCGTCAGTGTCACGCCCGCGAATGAGAATGGATCGGGCCCTGGCGGCATGCGCTATTACGATTTTCGCGGAGTGCAATCGGCCGATATCCCTCGCCTTGAAGCGATGATCAACAAGCTCGACCGCAGCATTGAGCCGCGATCGGTAGCTGCGGCAGGCGATGCAAGAGCACGGCGCATCATCCGATGACCGTCGCGACAATGCCGACGTTCGGCATCACCGATTGCCAGTTCACGATCCAGCGCAACGATTTCCTGTCGCCTGAGAACAATGGCCGCCTCCGTGGCGTCACGGCAGGTTTCCCGGTGTGGCAGCTGATGGTCGCATTGCAGAATATGGCGCTGCCGCAGGGCGATGCTTGGCAAGCGTTTGTCGACGGCCTCGACGGCGTCCAACGACCTTTCCTTGCGTACGACGTCGCCCGGGCCATGCCGCGTTTCCACTCGGCCGGAATACCGTTCACGGCGCGACCGGCCGGTTGGTCGAAGGTGCTCGATAGCGACGGCAACATGGTCGTGACGCTTGAGGAGTGCATGCGGGGAATGGTTCTATCGCCTCGTGATTACATCGGGTTTGAATGGGGCGATACCGGCCGGGCGCTGGCGCGCGTTTCGCGTGGCGGGGTTGCCGATGTCGACGGCAATCTGTCGGCCATCGTCAAGCCGGCGCTCCCCGCGTTCGTGCCCGCCGACGCGCAAGCCAACCTGCTGCGCCCGACTGCGATGTTCCGGCTCGATACCGGCAACACTAAGCTGACCGAGCCAACCTACGAGGGGTTCTACCCCGCAGGGGGCCAGATCTCGGCGTATCAGGATGTCGCGCCGTGAAGATATTTTCGGACGAAGCCATCGAGGCAATCGAACGCGGCGACGTCATAGTCAGCGGCGCGGTGGAAATACTTTCTGATCCGCCGGTGCGGGTCTGGGGCGGCTATAACCAGATCGTGATTGATGGGCAGACGTTCGACGGCATCGGCGATCGCGGCCTCGCTGCCGTGTCCGGCGGCGCGCTCGGCGGCGCGGAGCAGAATGTAACGCTCGAGCTCTCCCGCATCGAACCCGATGTCATCGCCTTGTTCGATGCAGGCCCGCTGCGGCGCGTAATCACCGTGATCCGTCGTCTTCTGTTTGACGGATCCGGTACGCAGCTGCTGCACGCCGAGATTTTCACGCGCGGGACGCTTGACCAGCTTCCGGTCGAGGAAACGCCTGGCGGCACGTCGACGATAAAGGCCTCGGTTGAGACAGCTGCGCGTGGCCTTGGTCGGCGCGGCGGCCGGATGCGTACCGACGCAGACCAGCGCCTGATCAAGGCGACCGATGGCGGCTTCAAGGCGATTGCGTACGCCGGTCAGAAAAACCTTTACTGGGGCGGCAAAAAGCCCGCGACCGCCGCGAACGCGCTGACGTCTGGCTCGGCCGGTGGCGGCGGTGGTCGCTATTATAGCGTGGACAACGATCAGCGCTGATGGCCCGCGATTTGGAAGCCCTGCACCGCTTCTTCGCGGAGCGACAGAACGCGCCCTTCGAATGGGGTGATCACGCGAATGACTGCGTCAGCTTCGCTGCCGCTGCGGTCGTTGCGCAAGGAGGAGCCGATCTTGTCGCCGGCATGCGATGGGACAGCGAGGACGCCGCGCACGCCGCTTTGGATGCTTCGGGCGGGCTTGAGGCGGCCGTGTCGGGCCTTCTGCCGTTCGTCGCGGAGGCGTTCGCCGAACGCGGCGACATCGGCGCGATTCCGGCTGGGAATGGACTGATCTTAGTGGTTGTCGAGGGCGACACGGTCGTCGGCCCCGGCCCGCGCGGCATACGCCGCCTTCCCCGGAGCGCGATGGTTCGAGCATGGAGAGCAATGTGAAGGCGGGTCCATGGCGCAGGCGCCGGGTCACGCTTTACTGGGGCGGCCGGAGGCCCGTGCCTCTGTGGCGCCGCCATGCGATCGGGTTCCGCATGCGCCTGGCGATGTCCGTGGCGTCGATGATCATGGCGCCGACGCCGGCTCGCGCCGACCCGATCTCGGCGGCGGTGCTAGCCTTCCTCGGGACGCAAACGGCGACAGCCCTTGCGCTCGCGGTCACGACGTTTTTGCTGACCACGGCAGCGTCCCTCGTACTCGGCTTAGTCGCCGGTGCTTTGTTCGGACCGAAGAATAATGCGCAGGATCGGCAGGCCTCGGTCGCGCAGATGACGATCGGCGAAAATCCGCGCGAAGGCATCTTGGGCGAAGTCGGCACCGGGGGCTCACTCGCCGATGCCTTCAATGATGGTGGGACTGACGGCACCGATTACGAAACGCTGGTCATCGACGTCGGTGATCATCGCTGCCACTCGCTCACCGGTTTCTATGTTGGCGATGTCTATGTGGCGTTCACGGGCAGCGGGATTGTCCCGGGCTATAACAACCAGTTGGAGGTCTACTGGCTTGAGGGCACCGAAGATCAGGTTATGCCCGCATGCGTCACGAGCTTCGGCGGCTGGGATGCCGACAGCAACCTCGCCGGCTGTGCCGTCGTCGTCGTGAGGTACAAGGCGGATAAGCCCGATGCGAAGAACCCGATCTGGACGGCTGGTCGACCGAACTTCCTCTGGGTCGTGAAGGGCAAGCTTTGCTACCAGCCGCGCAAGGATAGCAGCATCGGCGGATCCGGCGCGCATCGCTGGGACGATCCGTCCACCTGGGAATGGACCGACAACCTCATCGACTGCCGCTACAACTGGGTCCGCGGCATCTATGCGTGCGACCGGATCGATCAGCCGGGGATGCTGCTTGTTGGCCGCGGTCTGTCGGCGATCGAAGCGCCGCCCGAGCGCATCTTCGCCTATGCGAACACCTGTGACGAAGCCGTCGCGCTGAAGGCGGGCGGGACGGAGAAGCGATACCGCTGCAATCTCGTGGTGCGCGCGAACGAAGACTATATCGCGACCGAGGAGATGTTCGCTGCGGCCTGCGCCGGCGTCATCATTCAGGTGCAGGGCGGCGTGGAGGTCGAGCCAGGCGCGGCGCGCAGCGTTGTCGCGGAGATCACCGACGCGGACTTCGTCGTCGGCGAGAGCCTGACGTTTAACCCGTTCAGAACAGACACACAGCGGGTCAACACGGTCGTGCCGCGATACGTCGAACCGACACAGCGCTGGGTCGACCATGCCGCTCCGCTGCGGCGCGTTCTCGCGGACCTCGCCGAGGATGGAGGACCGCGCGAGGAGACGCTCACGCTGACGGCCGTCACATCAGGAACGCAGGCGCAGCGCTGCGGCGAGATCAGGCGCCGGCTAGCGCGACTGGAGCGATCCGCGACCGTCGTGCTCGGCCCTCGGTTCTCGCATCTCGAGGAAGGCGACTGGATCGCGTGGACGTCTGTCCGGCACCTGAAGGGCGAACGGGTCGTGTTCCGCGTCTCAAGCTACAATCTCGCGGAGAGCTGGCGCAACACGCTCGCAATCGAAGAAATTTCGGCATCCTGCTATTCGTGGACTGCCGCAGTCGACGAGCTCGTGCCGGGTGCCGTGGCCGAGCAGCAGACGCCACCCGTGCGCGCTGCGCCGAGCGGGTCGGATTGGGCGCTAGCCGGCGCGACACTGACGTCGGCGGGCGGGTCCATTCCGGCAATCGTCTTCACGGGTGCCTCCGGCAATGCCTATGCCGAGCAGATCGTGTTCGAATACCGGCTCGATGGCGGGACCGATGCCGACTGGATTGATACAGGGCTCGCAACGCCTTCGGTCACTCGGCGCGAGGTGACGAGCGTCAGCCCTGGCGCAGACTACGAGGGCGCAGTCTCTTATGTCATAGGCGGCACGCCGACTGATCGCCTGGTGCTGGGCCCGGTGACGGCGGGCGATCTCGGAGCGCCCGGGGCATCGCGCGGCGCATATCGCCTGACCGGCCAGAGCGTCGACTATCCGCTTACCAGCAACGATACGACGATCACGATCTCGACGTTCAGCGGGCTTCTCGACGACGGCAGCACGATCACGTTTCCAGCTGGCTCCATCGGCAGCCTGACGGGCAGCACCAATTACGGCGTGTTCTGGAGCATTTCGGGCTCGTCCTATTCGGTCGAAGCCGACCCTGCCCTCACCTCGCTCGCCAATCCCGACCTCGTCTTCCTCGGCTGGATGGTCACGTCGACCGGGGGCACGTTCCCGACCGCGCCCACGCCGCCAGGCGGGTTCGGTGGCAACGGCACTCGACCGAAAAACGAGTTCGCCTGATGTCCGACCCGATGCCCATCCCGGCCACGCGCCGGCTCAACGTCTCGGTGCAGCCCGGCAGCACGCCCGGAATGATGGCGTTCGTGATCTCGACGCTGTCGACCGGCTTCGCGGCCTCGGCGGCGCGCTTCCTCTGGCGCGGTTCGATGTCGGGCGACGACCTTTCGATCCCGTTCGTCAGCGACCCTTCGCTGGTGAAGGGGCCGAAAGGCGACAAGGGTGACAAGGGCGACAGCGTCAAAGGTGACAAAGGAGATGCGGGCGCGCCGGGAGCGACGCTGATCGGCACAGCGACGATCTCGCAGACGGTTGCGCTCGTTGCCCTGTCGCTGGGCGTTCATGAATTCACGGTAACGCGCGCAGGCGTGGCCGTCGGCGACAATATTCTTCTCTTCCCCGTCGGCGCTCTCCCGGCTGGATATGCCATACACGGGGCGGTGGTGACCGCGGCGAACACCCTGAAAGTGACGATGACGACTCCGCTGCTGGCGATCGGCACCGCAATCTCGATCCCCTGCCGCGTGATGCGGATCGGCTGACCCCTCAGGCACTGGAGTTACAATGGCAGGACCGACCACGCCCGGGCGCGTGAACTGGCGCGTCAATCGCTGGGTGCCCTTCGTCGATACGATCGCCGTTCGTGGTATTGATCTGTCGGCCGGCCCCTTTCTGATGCAGGTCAGGCTCTTTCGCGACGCACCGGGGTCGCCGCTGCTCAATCTGGTGGCGGCCGCTGCCAATGCAGAGGGCATCTCCGCTTCGGTAGCGACAAGCGGCGGCGTGCCGACGACCACGATCCAGATCAGGGTCAACGAAACGACTATCGAAGGCCTGCTTCCCTATCCGGGCAACGGCGTCCAGCCTGGTGCGGACGTGCCGCTCGTCTGGGACATGCTGATCGGAAGCGGCGCGGCGAAGGCTCGCTGGTTCGAGGGCAGCCTCACGATCATTCCGGGAGTGACGCAGGCATGACGGCGACGTTCGAATATCTGGCCGATCAGCAGGTGATTTTCGAGATCGAGGGCGCGGACCTCCTCGGCCCGCTCGTGGAGCGCGCGGAGGATGCTGCCGCTGCGGCCGAGGGTGCTGTCGGAGATGCGGAGGCCCAGGTGGCTGCCGCCACGACCCAAGCCGGAAACGCCGCAGCGTCCGCCCTGCAAGCTGCGGCCGTAGTCACCGGCTTCGGCCGCAGTCGATACGGCAACACGCGCGACACCAATTATAGCAGCAACGCCAACCCTCCGACGCAGAACGCAGACGGGACGTGGAAGTCCACAACGAACGCCCCGCTTAACTGGGCTATGAATGCCACAGATGACTTCGCCATCGGCAATACGGTCATCTGGGCCACCCGTCAGCCATTGGGGTATGGTTCCACCCCGCCCGCCATCGTGTTCCAAAACTCGGGCGGCGGAACCATCAGCACCATCACGGCGGCCGCCGCCGATGCCAACGGCTATCGGGCGGCCTCGGCGACCATCCCGGCGAACACCGCCACCCTCCTTTTTCAGACCAGCACCACGGCAGCGGGTAACGATTTCGAAGCGGTCATCGTCGCCAACGCAACGAGCGATGCAATGGCGCGCAAGGTGCAGCGCAGCCGTGTACCTCTCGTGCTGCGACAGAGCGTCGAGGGCAACCCCAAACGCCTCGTCGGTCGCGGGCAGGCGACGGTGGCGACCGAAGCGCTGACGGGCGACCCCGGCCTGTATCGCAAGGTGCTCGCGTCGCGCGGCGGCGCGGTCAACGCGGCGTCGCTCAATGCATGGGCGGCGTTCTGGGCGGTCATGGTCGCGGAGCGCATCGACGAAGATCTTGCGGCCGCTTTTCCGTTTCTCGGCACCACGCTCGCGGCGCGCTTTGTGCCTGCGCTCGACCGCTACGGCTACGGTGAACTCGTCGCCCCTTCGTCGTTTACCAGCGCTGCGGCCGAGGGCGACGGTCTGACGGGAACGGTGACGCTGGACACGGGCATTCCGGCGGAGATCATGTCGCCTTATGGCTGCATGTTGGCGGCCGACGTGCTCAACGATGTTACCGGGTCGGGCCAAGTGGTCGGCGATACTTGGGGCTTGACCCCGGAGTTCGCGACGTTCGCGATTTACGACCGGGGCATCGTAGGCGGCTCGCGCACGCAGGGCCAGTCGCGCACGCCGTACGGGACGAGCAGCGGCATCGCCTACACCAATCATACCGTGGGGCTGTTCTGCGGGTCGAGCCTGTCGGACGGCAGCGGCTATCTCACCTACGACGGTGACATGATCGGCGTTCAACCGGCAGCCCCGGCCGTCGATGCAATGCCATCGGGCAACATCCTGATCCGGCCGGGGCCGTGCGCGCTCGGGCTCGTGCTGATCGGCAACAAGCCGTTCGACCCGTGGAAGCACACGATCATCGCGACCGAGGCGCGCAAGTTCCGCAAGGCGGTGCGCGTCGGCGTTCCGCTGACCGAGGGGGATTTCTGATGGCGCTCGATTTCGCCTATCCGATCGTCGACGCCTCGCTGTTCTGGCATCAGGGGCGGCCTGCAGGCGCATCGACGCTGCCGATGGCGCTGGTCGCGGCAAGTGGTGCGACGCCCGCCTATTTCCCGGTTGGCGCGAACAGCCGGCTCAAATGCTCCAGCGCGGCGACCGAAGTCGAGATAGGCTATGTCTCGACGACGAACGCAAACAACCGTGTCGGCGTCCTGCATTCCGGTCGTGTATGGCCGGCGGGAACAGCGAACGCAGGCGTCGGCCGGCTGCGCTTCACGCTGCCGCAAGGTGTCAAGAGCTTCGAACTGGTGACACCGTATCAGCACGCCGCAGGTCGGTATTCCGCAGGGCAAGGGACGCCCTTCGGCGTCTGGATTACCGAGGTCCGCGCGAACGCGGCGATCACGTTTGCCGCGCCGCCCAACCCGACGAGTTACACGCGCCGGATCGTCGTGCTGGCCGACAGTATCGGGGGCGCCTACGGGCGGTATCAGGCGCTACAGGGCTGGATCGGCATCGGTCAGAACGGCTTGCACATCAAATCGTTGACCAGCGCGCAGGGCTACAAGGGCGCGTACAATGCCGGCACCGCCTACGCGCTTGGCGATTGGGTGCTGTTCAACGGGCGGATCGAACGCAGCCTGGCAGCGCAGACCGGGGCATCTCCAGCGAGTAGCCCGTCGACATGGACGGTCGACGGCATCGACGGCCTTGTCACCGCGTATCGTAGCTGGGGCAGCAAGACGATCGAGGATGATTGGGACACCGCGCCGAAGCGGGCCGAGCATGCCGCCTTCATCGCCGCATTCGCGCCGACCGTCGTCATGCCCGCCCTCGGGTCTAACGACTACGCGCTGCCGTCAGTCCCGACCCGCGCGTCGGTCCTCACCAATGCGACCGGCATGGTGGATGCGATCCGCTCCGCTAATTCAGCGGCCGCACAGGTCATGCCGTTGCCGATCCTGCGTGGCGCGAACGGCGTTGAGATCGCCAACTCGCAGAGCTGGACTCTTGCGGATCTGCGCAGCGACCTCTCTGGCCTGACGTCGGGCCGGGCGTGGCTCGACGTGTTCGGCGGCGCTAGCGCAATTCCTGTCGGCAAGCTTGCCGACTTCACGCACCCGACCACTATCGGGCAGCGCGATCTGGGCGACTTGTACTGGCGGCGGGCGGTGAATTCGTGAGGTCGCGATGCTGATCGTCCGCTTCCGCCAGACCTTCCGCGAGCGCGCGAGCGAGTGGGTGGTATCGTTCATCCTGTGCTTCTGGGGTTTCACGGTCCTGCAGTCGGTCGGGCTGTTTGATCGCCCGTTCTATGCGCCGCTGTCACACGCCGCGCCGCAGAGCGTCTGGGGGTGGGGAGCCTTCATGATCGGCCTGCTGCGGCTGGTCGTGCTGTTCATCAACGGGGCGTGGTGGCGCACGCCGATGTTCCGCCAGATCGGTGCTGGCTTCGGGATGATGGTCTGGATCATGCTGATGATGGGAGCGCTTTCGATCGAATGGCGTTCGCCAGCGATCGCGGCATACCTCGGCCTGTTTGCTCTCGACGCTCTCAATCTAAGCTTCGCCTCCCGCGACGCTGCAAATTCCACGCGCGGGAGCCGGGCACATGGCAGCGAGTGACGAAGCGCCGGTCTGGCTTCAGCAAATCATCGGTGTCGCTGCGTTCGTAGGAACGGCGGGCACCGCCATCTGGGCGGGGCGGAAGTCCAAGAAAGAGGAGCCGGCAGCAGGATCGGCGACCGTCGTCGCGGCGAGTTTCGTCGGCAATCGCCAAATGGATGACATCACCACTGCTCTGACCGGCCTGCATGCGACGCTGATCGAAGTCTGCGGCCATCTCGCAGCGATCAACGAGCGCGCGCACGAAGAAGAGATCATCCGCGAAGTGGTCGGCAAGCTCTCGACCCTCGCGGCGGAGCGGGGCGCGGCCTCGCCCGAACTGATGGCGCTGCTGAAGCAACTGAACGCCTGAACAGGAAGAAGCGATGAACGACATCAACGCGCTGCTCACGCCGCGCGCAGCGCTGGAGCTTGCCGATAAGGAAGCGCTGGTGCTCGAATGGTATCTCGACAGCGAGAACGTCGGCACCTGGGCCCTCGGCGTCACCGATGCGTCTGGGCACAAGGTGCTGCGCTATAAGGACAATCCCTCGACGATCGAGCGCGCGCTGGAGGTCAGCGTTTGGCTCATGCGCACCAAATACGGGCCGGAGGTGATCGACGCCTTTGGTGCGTATCGGTTGAGCGAAGCGGAATTCGCAGCGGCCCTCTCCTTCCATTACAACACCGGCCGCATCGGCTCGACCGACTGGGTCGATCTCGTGAAGGAAGGCGCGATGGTCCAGGCGCGGCGCTTCCTCGAAACGCACTATCTCAACGGTGGCGATCTGAAGTCGCGTCGAAAGGATGAGGCGGCGCTGTTCTTCGGTCGCGTCTGGAAGAGCGACGGGCATGTCACGATCTGCCCGGTCAACAAACCCAGCTACAAGCCGTCGTTCGCGCGCGCGCGCCGCGTCGATTTGCGCGACGACATGGCCAAGGCCTTCGCAGCGCGATGAGCCTCGGTTTCTTCGAATATCTCGACCGCAAGGGCGAGCGCTGCGCCGAGCGATATCTGAAAGCTCTCGCCGCGCGCGAGCGCCGCGCCGGTCTGCGCGGGCCGGGCTGGCCGGATAGCCGCGGCTGGATCGTGATCGCGAGCTTCCTGCTTACCGTGATCGTCCTGCTGCTGATCTGGCTGGTGCCGGAGCTTCGCCGTGACGAGTTCTTCAAGAACATTGCCGTCCTGATCGTCGGCACCGGCTGGATCAACGGCGCCCTCTCCTGGGCATTCAGCGCCACGAAACAGGGCGGCGAGCTCGCGGACGCCAACAAGGAGCTGGTGCGCAAGCAGGTCGAGGCCAGTCCGCCCATCGAAGAGGGGAAGAAGGATGTTTGAGGGCTTCGTGCTGAAAGAATTCCTCGGGAAATGGTGGCCCGCGCTTGCCGGGGGCGCCCTGCTCGTCGCGGTGCTGATGGTCGCCTTCTGCCAAGGCAAGCAGGCGGGAAAATCTGGCGAGGTCGCCAAGCAACAGCAGCGCGAGATCAAGGTCCGGGACGACGTCGGCCGCGCCGATGGCAATGCCTCGGCGGCGCGTGTCGACGATGCCGTGCGCACCGAACAACAGAAACAGGAGCTTCACGATGCGATTGAGAACGCCACTGATCCTGACGACGCTCGCCGTCGTGCTGGGTGCGTCATCCTGCGGCAACAGGGTCGAGACCCATCTCGCATTCCCGGCTGCCGCTGATCTGACGGTCGACCCGGAACCCGCCTATCCCGAGGCGGCGCTGCAGCCCGGACAGGCGGGAGCCGATGCCGAGCGCGCCTGGTGGACCGAGGTGCTGATCTGGGGTCGCATGCATCACGACCGCGTCGCGCGAATCTGCGCATGGGCGCGAGAACTGAAGAACCCGACCGCGCCCGGCCAGTGCGGAGCCAAATAGACACCTTCGAGACCGGAGAACGAAATGAAGAAGATTCTGCTCTGGGATCCGCGCTTCCCTGCACGTGACCCGTTGCGCCTGAATGTTGACGATGCTGTCGCGGGCGCGATGGTTCGTTCGGGCGCGGCCGCCCCGGCTGACCAGGCGGATGCCTCGCTCTACGCCGGGCCGGCGGTCAGCTCTGCATACCCGGTCGAGACCGCACTCGCTCATGGAGCAAGCGGCCAGCGCATCACGCACGTTACCGTGCCGCTTGCCGTCGCGCAGCTCGCTGAAGCGGCTGGGCTCGCTGCGCGCATTCCGATCACGCCGGTCGCGGCGCTAAACGCCATCGTCACACGGGACAACGGCGATTTCCTCATCAGCCCGATCGACGGGCAGCAGCTTATGGGAGCAAACTGATGCGCGTACTTTCACGGGATGACATTGCGGCCCTCGCCACGACCAAGCGCGTCACGCTTCCATTCGGCGCGAAGCAGAGCAATAGCGGCTATTTCACCGGAAACACCCTCGCCAGTATCATGCAGCGCACGCTCATTGCGCTCCCGGTGGCGACGACGCGCTGGCGGCTGCGCGTGTCGAACGTGGCAACGCTCGACAACACCAAGACGCCGGTCCCCGGACCTGTGACGTGGTCGGATATCTATGTCGGCGATCCGGTCTATCCGGCTGCCGGGCTATGGGCCGGCGTCATGGCGGCGGCGGGAGTGTCGGCTATCCCCGGCTTCGTCGGAGACGCGGCAGGCAACGAGACCATCACGCCTTGGGTCACCGATCCGGCGCTGCAGTTTGTCGCCGGCCAGCCTAAGGCGTTGTCATGGAAACAGAGCTTTGCCGTCGGGACGCAGCTGGTCGGTCGATCCTCCGCCAGCGGTGATGGCGGTGGCGGCGCGATCTGGTTCACCCCTGCGGCCGGTGCCGAATTCGCCGCAAATCCGGGCGCGGCGGGCGTGAACAACATCTATGGCGAGATGCGTATCGAATACGAGCTTGCCGTTCCGGTCGGGCTCGACACGAAGATCGGTCTGTGGATTACCGACAGCCTCGGTGAAGGCTACTCGAATCCCAAGGAGGGCATGGGCAACTTCGTTCACGAGACGACGCCCGGACAGGTGGCGATGCGCGAGGGCATCGCGATGGTGAACGCCAGTATCGGCACTTCGACGTTGGAGCAGTGGGCGACATTGCCGCTGACGGACCCGCGCTGGTCGTTTCTGGACCTGGCAACGACCGTTCCCGATTTTGCGGTCATCGGACCAGGCATCAATGACATCCAGCTGAATGGCCGCACCTTCGCGCAAATGCAGCCTTGGGTCGGCCAGCTTTGCGATCGCCTCCGGGGGCTCGGCATCAAAAAAATTTACGCGACCACGCTGATGCCGTGCAACCTCGCGGCGACGCCTGAAGGGTATCGCACCAGCTTCAATGCTTTCTTGCGAACGTGTCCGTTCGGCATCTCCGGGACGTTCGAATTCGCGAAGCTGATGGAGGTAGTCGGTGCGACCGCGACGGGCGACCCGGACTATTTCGTCACATATCCGCATCCGAAGAAGGCTGCGTACCAGCGCCTGGCGAGCGTCGCTAACTTGCGTTGAGTAAATCAGCGCGTCGCAGCATTATGGCGCGGCGCGCTGATTTCCATCACATGACAGGCAAAAGGGCTCGCCTTCGAGGACGGGATCTTCGCCGCACATCTGGCAGAGACCTGCTGCCGCCATGACCGCGTCACTTGTGCGCTGCCGCTGCCAAAATCCAGAGAGCCATACCCAGAGACTTTTTGCTGGGCGCTCTTGCGCGTTTCCGTGGAGGCGCCCGCCGCGAAGCGTAGAATCATGCATCGATATGGCCTTCTGACTTTTCGGCCTCAGTGTATCGATAAACTCACCTGCGCGCGCTTAAAAGATCTTGGTCGCCGAAAAAATTAGGATCGCCCAAAGCACCAGCGACGCCGGAGCCGCTAGTAAGATGCCGTGAGCACCAAGCGGATGGCGACGAGTGCGAGGTACATATGAATTGAGAGCGGTCGCGATTGGCGACACTGCGATAGGTGGCTTTGCCATTTGCTCTCTCCTACGACCGATTAACCGTTTCTCCCGGTGACAGTTCCATGCTTTCTACTTGGTTTGCAACGGCTTTTCTTGCGAGTGTGGCGTACCTTGAGAGCGCCGCAGCGTTGGCATCGAGAGACGGTAGTGCCTGCGCGCGCGGTTTCCTTGGTAATCCAGCGATGTACCGCGAACTGGCAGAGAAAAAGCATCCGTCGACCCCTGTCGCACCGCAGCGCCTCGAAGGTAGAATAGTTCCTGCCGGGATCAGCGGGTCGGGTCGAACCCAGGCTTCTCTGCAAGCGCAGCGTCGATCATAGCATTCCAATCACGGGCCGCTGTCACGCTTTCCCGGCCGCTCCCAAGCCATGCGGATCTCATCCCTTCAGTCGGTTCGCGCATCGCCTCGATAATGGCGCGCGATTCCGCAACATATACTTGCCAGCCGAGCCACGTCTGCCCGCTAGCGTGGCCTTCGCCGATGCAAACTTCATCCGGGTCTCGCCATTCGAGCTTGCAGATCTCGCGTGCGACCCGTTCGATCATCGTTTTAGGCATGATGACGCTCCCAAAATACTGGAAACACGGAAACCTATTGCATTGGCACCGACCGTGCGGATCTCACCGACTAATGGCGACCTCGTCGAAACCAGCGCCGCCAGCCGCGCCGCTTTCGATAGCCCTGATCTAAACCCTGACCCTGCGATGCGATTTGATGCCAGAGCATCGCACCACACAACCCAGCAAAAAGAATCAGGAAGCCTAGGAGCGCATACATCATACTGACGAAAATCCTGCTGCTCCCGGCGGCTAGAGCATAAGGCCGCGTGCTAGCCGCACAAGATGTGACGCGATAGCCTGGAATCGGTTGCGCCGCGTTCCATTTTCGTTCTCATCTGCTCGGCCATGCCGAACCCGCGCTCTCCAGCCCGAAACAGCAGCGATCTCCCGCTAGACGAAGCGGTAAGATACGCCACACACGTCAGGATCAGGTGCAGCCCGGCTTCGTGCTTCGAACCGTGCGGGCGGTCGGTGATCTGGCTGACATCCGATCTGTATGCCAAGCTGCCGCGTTGTCGGACCATCGGCGAATTCAAGGAGCGGCTGTACTGCAGCCGGTGCAAGCATCGCGGCTGGGTGACGATCGAGGCTGCTGGCCGAGATTAGCGCCGCGGCGTCAGCACGGACCACACTGCCAGCCAAGTGATGACGAACGGCAGCGGCAGCAGCATCGACGCGATCAGCGCGAGCGGGAGATGCGGCCTCAACGCACGTCGCCTAGATCGCCAGCGTCGATCTGGAAGTAGACGGCGAGCATGTCCCGGTCTTTCCGCTCGAGCAGCTCGGGCTCCCCCTCCCGCACGAACGTCGCCAGATATCCCGGCCGCCGGCGGATCATGCGGGAGAGTTCGGCGAGGCTGTTGCCCTTCGCGTTGGCGAGAGTCTGCAGCTTCTCTCGTGCCTGCTTCGGGGCAGCCGGGTGTGCCGGAGGCTTCCCGCCGTTGGTGAGGCCGATGCCCACCCTCCCCGCTGCCTTGCGGATCGTCTCGGCCGGCCGCCGCATAGCGGTCGTGATGACCGACATCGGCTTTCTCGCGCGCACCAGGCGCCGGAGCTGCTGATACTCGGCTTCAGTCCAGCCGTGCGGATCGATGTCGGCTTCGATCATTCGTTGATCACGCGGAGCTGCAGGAAATCCCCGCTCCGGATCGCGGCGGCGAGGAAACGAACAGCGACCTCACCTTGCGCAACAATCACGTTCGGGGCCCGCGCCATCTGGGCACCCGTGCGATCGCTGTGCATCCGCTTTACCTCGATGGCTACGTCATAATCCGGCAAGTGGAAGTCGAGCCGGTGAGACGTGCCTCCGCCTTGATCGGTCTCGTATCTTATCCCTGCATCAATCAGAGCGGCCTCTATCAGGCGCTCCATAGGGTCAGTGGTGCGTAATTCTGGCGCGGAGCCGGGCGGCTTGAGCGCCCGAACGGCAGCGGCGGTACGCGGCGCGATTTCGGCAACGCCGCGCTCCATCTGACCGATAAAATCCCGGCTCAGTCCGATCGCAGACGCAAGGGCCGCCTGGCTATAGCCAAGCGCCTTGCGTCGATCCCTCAACATCTGGCCGGTGAATTCCATTGCGACCTCCCGTAGGAGCCCCGGGTCGGGAGAGGGGTTTGGACCCCCTCTCCCTTAGTTCATCCGAGCTTTATCTCGATCTTCAGTGAGAGGTGGAACTTCACTTTGATCGACTTCAGCTTGAGGATGAACCAGTCGAAGATTGTCATCTTCGTCTCCCGGTTCTCCGGACCGGACCATCCGGCCCGGTGAGTTTTTTATACGCACTCAGTGCGTATTACGCAAGCGATTTCTTAGAATATTTCGACGTCTCGCATTCCAACAAACCAGCCAAGGCATTGATATGCAGTAGGGCAACAAACCAAGAAACTGTCGGACGATCTGCTGAAAACAAAGGCAGAAATCGGGACTTAAAATCCCTCGCCCATTGGGTGTGCGGGTTCGAGTCCCGCCGTCCGCACCAGCCTTGACGATACGGCAGGTCCGCGGCTTAGCGTCGCGGGCATGACCGCCGCCGCCAATCTCGCCATCCGCCTGCGCCGCGCCGCGTTCAACCGCGCGCTGGTGGAGGGCGATTTGCAGGCGATCGGCCCGATCCTCGCGCCCGACGCGGTGCTGGTGACGGGCAGCGACAGCGCGGTGCTGGCGGGCCGCAAGGCGCAATTGCTGGCGTGGAAGCGCGAGTTCGCCGCCGCCCCGCGCACGCTCTACGTCCGCACGCCCGAGCGGATCGTCGCGTCGCCTGTCGAACCGGTCGCGCTCGAACATGGCCGCTGGGCCGCGACCGGCGCGATGATCGCGAGCGGCGACTATAGCGCGAAGTGGCGCGAGACCGCCGGCGGATGGGTGATCGAGGCGGAGATCTACCTGACGCTGGCCTGAAGCGCGGTGGCGCCGGAGGCCGAGCGGTGGCAAGGTGCCCGCGATGCTCGCCCGCGCGCTCCCTCTCTGCCTGCTGCTAGTCCTTGCGGGGTGCAATTCCCGGTCCGATGCGGGTCCGGTGATCGTCAGCGCCATCGGCGGCTCCGCACATGCGGCGGACCCGTCGGCCGGGCGGCTCGACACGCCCGACCGGCTGATGCTCGACGCGACCGCGCAGGGCCTCGTGCGCTTCGACGCATCGGGCCAGATCGAGCCCGGCGTGGCCGAGCGCTGGACGGTGATCGACGGCGGCATGAGCTACATCTTCCGCCTGCGCGATGCCGAGTGGAGCGACGGCAAGCCGGTGACGGCGGGCGAGGTCGTGACGATCCTGCGCCGCCAGCTCGGCCGCGGATCGCGCAACGATCTGAAGCCCTTCCTCTCCGCGATCGAGGAGATCGTCGAGATGACGCCCGAGGTGATCGAGGTCCGCCTTTCGCGCCCGCGCCCCGATCTGCTCAAGCTGTTCGCGCAGCCCGAACTGGCGATCTTCCGCGTGCGGCCGCCGGGCGGCAGCGGGCCGTTCCGCAACGTCTCGACGCACGACCGCTTCGCGACGCTGCGCCCGGTGTTCGATCCGACCAAATCCGATGACGAGGATGCCGCCGAGCCGCCGCCAGAGGCGACCGTGCTGCTGATCGGCGAGCGGGCGTCGAAGGCGGTGCTGCGCTTCAAGGATCGCAAGTCGCACCTCGTGACGGGCGGCACCTTCGCCGACTGGCCGCTGGTCGCGCTGGCGGACCTGGCGCCGGCGAACGTGCGGCTCGATCCGGCGGCGGGGCTGTTCGGCTTTGCCGTTGCCGACCGTACCGGCTTCCTCGCCGATGCCGCGAACCGCACGGCCGTGGCGCAAGCGATCGACCGCGATGCGATCGTCGCGGCCTTCGCGCCGGGCTGGGCCGCGACGACGACGATCCTGCCCGAGCAGCTCGATTCGACCGCCGCGCCGGCGACGCCGGGCTGGGCGGGCGATGCAACCGCGATCGACGGCGCGGCGCAGGTGACCGCCTGGAAATCCGCTAATCCGGGGCCGCTCACCCTGCGCATCGCCCTACCCGCCGGGCCGGGCGCCACGATCCTCTACGGCCATGTCGGTGCCGCGCTGCTGCGGATCGGCATCACGCCCGTCCGCGTGCCGATCGGCGCCGATGCCGACTTGCGGCTGGTCGACGCGGTCGCGCCCTATGACAGCGCGCGCTGGTATCTCGGCACCGCGTGCCAGCCGTGCGGCACGGCGGCGCAGACCGCGATCGAGGCGGCACGCGACGCCCCTACCCTGTCCGAACGGTCGCGCCATCTGGCCGAGGCGGATGCGGCGATGGCGGCCGATGTCGCCTTCATTCCGGTCGCGCGGCCGCTGCGCTGGTCGCTGGTGTCGCTGCGGCTGAAGGCGTGGACGGGGAACTCGCGCGCGTGGCACCCGTTGAATAGGCTACGCGCCGACACCAATTGAGGTGACATGACCCAGCAAGCCACCCGCATGAAGCCAACGCCGCTTCACGATTTCGCCGCCGGTTACGCCGGTCGTGATGCCGCCGCCGTGCGCAAGCGGATCGAGGCGCTCGAGCATGTGCTGGAGGGTTTGTTCAAGATCCCCGGCATCAATTACAAGATCGGTCTCGACGTGATCCTCGATCTCGTGCCGGTCGGTGGCGACGTGATCGGCGCGGCGATGGGCGCGTACATGGTGTGGGAAGCGCGCAACCTCGGCATGTCCAAGACGCAGATGGCGCGGATGTTCGGCAATGTCGGCATCGACTTTCTGCTCGGCGCGATCCCGTGGATCGGCGCGATCCCGGATGCGATGTTCCGCTCCAACACGCGCAATTTGAAGATCATCAAGCGCCACCTCGACAAGCATTATCCCGCGACGGCGGTGGTCGAGAACGGGCGCTGAGAAGAAGACATTTTTCTCGCACGAAGGCACAAAGACGCAAAGGGTTGGCTGATCGAGACGGCGGCGTCTTGGAGCCAGAATCCGCGCGCTTCGCGCGCGATATCCCTTCTTCGTGGCTTTGTGCGAAATCCCCTTCTTTCTAGCGCCGCCCGCGCCAGATCTTGAGCGTCGCGTTGGCTGCGGCCCCGCCGGAATTGGGCTTGCAGCGTTCATAGGCGAAGCTCTTGTCGAGGCAGAGCCAGAGTTCGTCGAGCCAGCCGCGCTTGTTGACCGTCACGCGGATCGCCTCGGCGGGTAGCCCCGGATTGGCGCGCGCAAAAGCGGCCGCGAATTGCCCGGCGTTGAGCGGCCGGCGCGAGAGCGCGTCCATGTCGGGATAGCGCAGCTTCGCGTAGAGGCCGGTCGATTTCGCGAAATAGGCGGCGGGCGTGGTCTGCATACAGGTGCCGTGCTTCGACCACTCGTGCTGGATCAACTGCGCCGAGGGCGTCGAACAAAGGTGCTGCTTGATGAGTGCCGCCGGCAGGATCGGCGTCGCCGCGCAATATTGCGGCCATTCCGCGCCCATCCCGTCAGGCCACAGGCCGTGCAGCGTGAACCCGAAGCGGTTGCCGCCCCCGCATTCCATGCTCGCCGCCTTGTCGCGCTTGTGCGCCACGCAATATTCGGGCGCCCAGGTGAGCGCGAGCGTGTAGCTGCCGATCGGCAGGTTGCGCGCGGGCTCGCTCGCCGAGGGGAGATCGGGGTGCGGGCGCGGCACGCTGTTCGGAATCACGCATTGCAGCGCCTGCGCGTGCGCCGTCCCGGCGGCGGTGAGCGCCAGAAATGCTGCGGTCGCAGAGCGCAGCATTCTCACAGGACGTGGCCGCCCTGATCGGGCTTCTTCTCGCCGAACCACACTTCGGTATCGGGCTTGAAGAGTTGATAGACGGCGATGAGGTTCAGCACCCACGCCACGACCGTGACCACGCCCGCGATCCCGCTCGGGAAGGTCTTGCCGATGATCTGAAACAGCAGGCCGAGCACGCCGAGCACGAAGAACACAGTGATGATCCACTTGGCGACGACGCTGTGCTTGCGTGCGGCGAGGAACCACAGCAGCAGCGAAATACCGACGCCGATCGCCAGCGAGATGATCATGACCGTCGCGCCGAAACCGGCGCCGAACTTGTCGGCATTGGGCTGCGCCGCCATCTGCGCCATCAACGTGTTCCAGGAGAGCGCAGTGTTGAGCACGCCCAGCACCAGCGCACCGAGATAGCAGCGTTCGAACCAGACGATCGAAACCGGACGTTCCATGATACCCTCCCGAGAATATTCCGCAGCTTAGTCAGTCGGCCGCCTTGAAGTCGAGCCCGATATCCGCCGCCGGGGCAGACTGGGTGAGCCGCCCGACGCTGACATAGGTGACGCCCGTCTCCGCAATGGCGCGGATGGTGTCGAGCCGCACGCCGCCCGACGCCTCGGTCGGCACGCGCCCGCCGACGAGCGTGACGGCACCGCGCAGCGTCGGCGGGGTCATGTTGTCGAGCAGCAGGTGCGTCGCCCCCGCCGCCAGCGCGGGTTCGATCTGATCGACCGAATCGACCTCGACGATGATCGACGCGATGCCCGCAGCCTTCGCGCGCCGCACCGCCTCGCCGATGTCGCCCGCGACGGCGATGTGATTGTCCTTGATCATCGCCGCATCCCACAGGCCCATGCGGTGATTGGTCGCGCCGCCCATGCGCGTGGCGTACTTCTCCAGCACGCGCAGGCCGGGAATGGTTTTCCGCGTGTCGAGCAGCGTCGCGCCGGTGCCGCGGATCTTGTCGACATAGCCGCGCGTCATCGTCGCGATGCCGGAGAGGTGCTGCACGGTGTTGAGCGCCGAGCGTTCGGCGGTGAGCATCGCGCGCGCCGCGCCCTCGATCCGCATCACGTCGGTGCCGGCGGCGACGCGCTGGCCGTCCTCGACCAACCGCTCGATCTTCACCTTCGGGTCGAGCGCGCGGAAGAATGCCTCGGCGATGGGGAGCCCGGCCACGACGATCGCGTCGCGGCTATCCATCACGCCGGTGAAGCGCGCATCCGCCGGGATGACGGCGGCGGCGGTGATGTCCCCCGCCTCCCCCATATCCTCCGCCAGCGTCGCGGCGACGAAGGCGTGGAGATCGAATCGGTCGAGCTGGAAGGTCATGGGAGGCTCATTCTGCGACGTGTCCGTCGCGCCCTTGCCCGATCCGCGGCGTGCGCGACAGCCCGAAGTTCAGGCTTTCTTGCCAATCGCCAGATCGTAGCTCGCGGCGCTGGGCTTGCCGGCCTTCGCGGTCAGCCCGCTGGTGTCGCAGGACGCAACGACCTTCATCGCGATGTCGCCGCCGGATGCGCTGCGTTCGGCCGCGAGCTCCTGGTATTTGTCGTAGCTTTTCTTCGTCACGAACTCGGAGACCGCGGGCGTCGAGGCCTCGCGTTTGATGAGCGTGACGTGGCCGACATAGGTCTTGGCCGCGCCGCCGAAACTGGAGAGCGGCACCGTGAAGCTGGCGGTGGGCGCGTCGGGATCGCCCGAGAGACTGCACTTCGCGACGGCGATTCCCGCGACCGCGCCCGCAGCGAGGCGGCCGGCCGGGATCGTCCCGCGCGGCGATGGGGCGAGGCCGCAGCCTTGCGCGGCGCTGCGGCCGTTGGTCGCGCCGGTGCCCTTGGTGTTGATGGCGTGTGCGGCAATCGTCGGGACGCCACCGGTATCGGCCACCGCGAAGTCGTACCCGTCATCGTCGCTGTCGCGATCGGCGAAGGCCACCGTCGCCGTCCCCGAGAGCGAAAATCCCTCGCCTTCGCGCAGCTCCGAGCAGGATGCGAGCCCGGTGGCGAAGTTGGAGGACAGCCACGCCTTCTGTTTCACGGCGGCGCGATCGAGTTGCGCGTTGGACAGCGCGGGCGCGATCAGGATGGCGGCAGTGGCCGCGAACGCGATTGCTCTCATCAGTTCCTCCCCGAGTCGGCGTTTTGCCGTTTCCCTAGCGAAACGACATAGCACGAGCGCGGGACGCGCGCTATTTCAGACCGGGTCGGCCCGATCAGGCGCTCTTGCGCGACAGCAGACGCAGCGTCAGCGCAAGGCGGCTGGCGTCGTCGCGGGCGACGTGTTCCTCGGGCAGCAATTGTTTCGCGCGATCGAGCGCGGCGACCACATCCGCGCGCGAGACTTTCTGTGCCGCGAGCAATTCGCCGAGATAGCGGATCGCGAACGGCACCGGCGCACGGCACGCCTGCGCCAGCGTTTCGAGCCAGTAGGCGTCGAGATCGCAATCGGCATAGACGTCGACGCCCGCCGCCTCCGCCGCCAGTTCGCGCAGCACCTGTTCGGCGGGCTGGCCATATTCGGCGAGCATGTCGCGGCTGATGCCGTGCAGCGCCTCGGCCTCGTCGGACCAGTCCCAATCCTGCCATTCGGGCGCCATGCGGATCAGCCAGCTTCGTGTCGATCCGTCGAGCTTCGCCAGCGCGACCTCGATCGGGAAGGATTCGCCATATTCGGGCAGGCAGGAGGCTTCGAAATCGATGATGGCGATGCGTGGCGCCGATCCGCGCGGGGTCTGTCGAGCGGGCACCGAACTGGCCAAGCCGTCACCTCCTGCAGGCAGTCTGCGCGGAAATAACAAATCTGTCACGCATTTGGTTGCGGCGCAGCATCCCTTGCCAGCGGCGGCGGCTCCGATAGGGTCGGCGGCAAAACCGGCCGAGAGGGGAAAACCATGCGCCGCCTAGCCATATTGCTGCTTGCCACCGCCCTGGTGCCCGGCCCCGTATCCGCGAAGTTCGTTCTGGCGAAAGTGGCTAAACCATCCACTGCGCACGAGAAATTCGCCGCGCTCTCGCAGCGGTACCTCGACGGTATCAGCACCTACGCGCCGACCTTCGCCACCGCGCTCGGCGATCATCGCGGCGACGATCGCCTGCCCGACGTCTCCGCCAAGGGCCGTGCCGCGCAGGTCGCCGAGGTAAAGGCGATGCTGGCTGCGCTCGGCCGGATCGACCGCGCGAAGCTGTCGCGTGAGGATCAGGTCGATGCCGCGCTGCTCGACAACGAGTTGCGGTACGAGATCTGGCAGAACGACGTGCTGCGCAACTGGTCGTGGGATATCCAGATCTACAACGATGCGGCGGGCGGCGCGCTCTACAGCCTCGCCGCGCGCGATTTCGCGCCGTGGCCGCAGCGATTGGCGGCGGCGACCACGCGGATGGAGGCGATGCCCGCATTCCTGGCGCAGGCGCGCGCGGCGATCGTGCCCGCGAAGGTGCCGGAGATCTACGCCACCACCGTCGCCAAGCAGAACGGCGGGGTCGTCGAGATCGCCGAGGGGATGCTCGCGCCGCATGCCTCCGAGCTCGACGGGCCCGCGAAGGCGCGCTTCGATGCGGCGCTGGCGGGGTTGAAGGCGGCGGTGGCCGAGCATCAGACGTGGCTCGACAAGACGCTCGTGCCGCAGGCGAAGGGCGAGCTGCGGCTCGGCGCGAAACTCTATGACGAGAAGGTGAAGTTCGCGCTCGTCGGCAGCCTGACCCGCGCCGAGATCAAGGCGCGCGCGACTGCCGAGGTGACGAAGGTGCGCGCGCAGATGTACCAGCTTGCGCGCAAACTGCTCGATCAGCGGCCGGGTGCCTCTCCCCTGCCCATCCTGCCGCCGAGCCCGGAGATGCAGCAGGCGACGATCGAGACCGCGCTGGGCCTCAGCTACACGCAGCGCCCGCCACGCTCCGGCCTGATGGACAAGGCCAAGGAGACGCTCGCCAGCGCGACCGAGTTCGTGCGCGCCAAGGGGCTGGTGACGATGCCCGATGCGCCGGTGCGGATCATCACCATGCCCAAGTTCCAGCAGGGCGTCGCCGTCGCTTACGACGATCCGCCGGGGCCGCTGGAGAAGGGGCTACAGAATTTCTACGCGATCTCCCCCATTCCCGACGACTGGACCGACGCGCAGGCGACCTCGTTCCTGTCGGAATACAACAATTACATGATTCACGACCTCAGCATCCACGAAGCGATGCCGGGCCATTACCTCCAGCTGTTCCACGCCAATGCCAACAAATCGGTGCTGCGCGCGGTGCTGATGTCGGGGCCGTTCGTCGAAGGCTGGGCGGTCTATGCCGAGGGCATGATGGCCGATGCCGATTATCTGAACGGCGATCCGCTGTTCAAGCTGACGGTGCTGAAGATGCGGCTGCGCTCGATCACCAATTCGCTGCTCGATATCGGCATCCATACCGAGGGCATGACGCGCGAGCAGGCGATGAAGCTGATGATGCACACCGCCTTCCAGCAGGAGCGCGAGGCAGCGGGCAAATGGACGCGCGCGAGCCTGGGGTCGACGCAGTTGCTGAGCTATTTCACCGGCTATTCCGAGCATATGGCGCTGCGTGAGGAAGCGAAGAAGCGGCAGGGCGCGACGTTCGACCTCAAGACCTATAACGACGCGGTGCTGGCGCACGGATCGCCGCCCGCGCGCTTCGTGCGGCAGTTGATGTTCGGGTTGCCGATCCGCTGACATGAGCGAGGTGCGGGGTCTGGAGGATTTCTGGGCGCGCCGCACCGGCCGCGCGCCGCCTGGCCCGCTGACGATGGCGGAGCGCATCCTGCTCGACGCGCGCGGGCTCGGGCTCGAACAGGTACTGACGTATCTGCGCGACTGGCCGGATTTCGCGACGTTCGCGGCGTGGATCGCTGCGACCGCCGGGCCGCCCGATGCGGAGCGGATCGCGCGCTATCACGCCTGGCTGGCGGGCGATCCGGTGCCGGAGGCGACGCGCGTACGGCTGGCGGCGATCGACGCGATGCCGCCGGTGCTGGACGCGGACGAGATCGCGCATTGGGAGGCGCACGGCTATGTCATCCTGCGCGGCGCGATCGGGCGCGGGGAAGCCGCAGCGGCGGCCGAGTTGCTGTGGCGCGTGGCGGGGGCCGATCCGGGCGATCCCGCGACATGGCACGGTCAGCGCAACAACGGCATCATGGTGCAGCATTTCTGCGACCCCGCACTCGACATCGCACGCTATTCCCCGCGCGTTCACAAGGCGTTCGCGCAGCTCTGGGGCCGCAGCGACCTGTGGAGCATCGTCGATCGGATGAGCTTCAGCGCGCCGCCCGCGCCAGGGCGGCCGTGGCAGGGGCCGTTGCTGCATTGGGACGTGAGCCTCGCCCTGCCCATCCCCTTCGCGACGCAGGGCATCCTCTATCTGACCGACACCGCCGCCGATCAGGGCGCAACGCAGGTCGTGCCCGGCTTCCACCACCGCATCGAGGCGTGGCTGAAGGGGCTGGGCGATGCCGATCCGCGCGCGGTCGATCTCAGCGCGGAAGGCGTGACGATTCCCGCCGGCGCGGGCGACCTCGTCATCTGGCGGCAGGATCTGCCGCACGGCGCCAGCCCGAACCGCGCCGCGCGGCCGCGACTGGCGCAATATGTCAATATGTACCCGGCCGATCTGGAGACCAACCCGGAGTGGCGGTAAGCCTCAGACCGGCTTCGCACCGGGCGTGCCGCACTTGGCGAATTTGCCGTTCAGCTTGCAGCGCGCGGCCGGCTTCGGCGCGGCGGGCGGGCATTTGATGAACTTGCCCTTCGCGTCCTTGCAGGGCGCGGCGATCGCGGGCGCCGAACCGGCGAGGACCGCGAGCGCGGCAGCGGCGACGACGAATTTGGTGCGGAACATCCCTAGCTTCTCCGTGCCGGTGAGTCGGCTTGCGAGACGCTACGCCCGGCACATCCCCGCTGCAATTCGGCAAACCCCCGTTCTGAGGCGAATGGGATCGCAGACGTAACGAATCCGTGCCATGCTCCGCACATCGGCCGAGTCCCCGGCTATCGGAAGCCCCTGATCATGCGACACTTTACCGCGCTTACCGTTGCAGTGGCGGCGGCGTTGACGCTCGCATCCCCGGCACGTGCCGAAGTGCTGCCCTTCCCGGCGGCGTTCAAGACGCAGACCGTGGAGACCAACGGGACGAAGCTGTTCGTGCGCGTCGGCGGTCAGGGGCCCGCGGTCGTGCTGCTGCACGGCTATGGCGAGACCGGCGATATGTGGGCGCCGCTTGCAGCCGCCTTGATGCGCGAACACACGGTTATCGTGCCCGATCTGCGGGGCATGGGCCTCTCGGATCATCCGGCCACCGGGTATGACAAGGTGACGCAGGGCCGCGACATCGCGGGTATCCTCGCGACGTTGCATGTCGATCGCTACGCGCTCGTCACGCACGATATCGGCAACATGGTCGGCTTCGCGCTGGCGACGCAACAGCCCGATCGGGTGACGAAATTCGCGCTGCTCGACGCGCCGGTGCCGGGCGTCGGGCCGTGGGAGGAGATCCTCAAGAACCCGCTGCTGTGGCACTTCCGCTTCGGCGGGCCCGATATGGAACGGCTCGTCGCGGGGCGCGAGCGCATCTATCTCGATCGCTTCTGGAACGAGTTCTCCGCCGATCCCAAGCGTTTCGACGAGGCGTCGCGCCAGCATTACGCGAAACTCTATGCTCTCCCCGGTGCGATGCATTCGGGCTTCGCGCAGTTCGCGGCGTTCGATCAGGATGCGGTCGACAATCGCGCCTGGCTGGCGGGCGGCCACAAGCTGACGATGCCGGTGTTGGCGATCGGCGGCGCGAAGTCGTTCGGGCCGACGATGGCGGCGGTCATGCGCTCCGCCGCGTCGAACGTGACCGAAGGCGTGATCCCGGATTCGGGGCATTGGCTGATGGAAGAACAGCCCGCTGCGACGGTCGCGATGGTGAAGGGGTTTCTCGACGCGAAATGAGGGGCCGACATGGGTGAAGCCCATGTCGTCGGACGCGGGCTTCGCCCGCGCCGGCCGGCCTTGCGGAGTGCGATTTAGCTTTCGCCAAACCGTCTCTCCGCTGGCGGGCTCAATCCCCCTTTTGGGGATCGCCGCCGATCGCCTTCATCGGCCCCAGATCGCCCAGGCCGACCGTGCCGCTCGCCATTTCCAGCATCCGGTCTAGGCTCTTCTTGGCGCGTAGCCGCAGCCCCTCCTCTATCTCCACGCGCGGGGTGAGGTCGCGCAGCGCGAGGTAGAGTTTCTCCAGCGTGTTGAGCGCCATGTACGGGCAGATGTTGCAGTTACAATTGCCGTCCGCACCCGGTGCCCCGATGAAGTTCTTGAGCGGCGCGGCCTTTTCCATCTGGTGGATGATGTGCGGCTCGGTCGCGACGATCAGCGTGTCGCCGGGCAGCTCGTTCGCGAAGGCGAGGATGCCGCTGGTCGAGCCGACATAATCGGCATGGTCGAGGATATAGGGCGGACATTCCGGGTGCGCGGCGATCGGCGCGCCGGGATGCTGGAGCTGGAGCTTCAACAGCTCGGTTTCGCTGAACGCCTCATGGACGATGCACACGCCCGGCCACAGCAGCAGGTCGCGCCCCGTTTTCCGTGCGAGATAGCCGCCGAGGTTCTTGTCGGGGCCGAAGATGATCTTCTGCTCCTTGGGGATCTGCGCGAGGATCTTCTCCGCCGAGGACGAGGTGACGATGACGTCGCTGAGCGCCTTCACCTCGGTCGAGCAGTTGATATAAGTCAGCGCGACGTGATCGGGGTGCGCCGCGCGGAACGCCGCGAACTGCTCGGGCGGGCACGAATCCTCGAGGCTGCAGCCGGCGTCCATGTCTGGCAGCACGACGATCTTCTGCGGCGACAGGATCTTCGCCGTCTCCGCCATGAAGCGCACGCCGCAAAAGGCGATGACGTCGGCATCCGTCGCCGCCGCCTTTTTGGAAAGATCGAGGCTGTCGCCGACGAAATCGGCGAGATCCTGGATCTCGGGCTTCTGGTAATAATGCGCGAGGATGACCGCGTTGCGTTCCTTGCGCAGCCGGTCGATCTCGGCGCGAAGATCCAGGCCTTTCAGATCCTGCGTCTGGACGGTCATCTCGAACAATCTCCCTCGACAGCGGCAGATAGGGATGCGCGCGGGCTTTGTCAGCCGGGAACACGCTATCGCCGCACGGTAAGCCCGAGCGATACGCCGTGCGGCGCGACGCCGTCGAGATATCGGCCGTAAGCGACATCGACATCCATGCGTCCGCCGCCCGGAGTCCAGCGCAGGCCGACCTGCTGTCCCGCCGGGCCGCTGTCGTGCGCGAAGACCTCGGCCATCGCGGTCAGCGTATTGCACAGGGTCGTCTCGACCTGCGCGCCCGCAAACGCCTGATAGCCGGCGCTCCGCGTCCAATCCGCGCCGATATTGACGTTGAAGCGCAGCCGTCCGGCGGGGATGGTGAAGGGCGCGACCAGCGAAGCCGCCGCCAGCCGCCCGCGACCGGCATCGAGCGCGGCGGTCGCGTGCAGCGCGATGCCGAGCCCGCGCTTCTCGTCGCGCACGTTCCATTTCGGCGACAGGGCGATCTGCGTCTCCTGCATACGGCCATCCCAGCCGTGGCTGGCGTAGCCGCCGATTTCGAGGTTCGGCCAGCGCGCGCGCGTGCAGGCCGGGCCGGTGACGGCGACGCCCGCACCGCCGCGATACAGCGTGGCCCAGTTCTCGACATGGCAGGTGCCCGGCGTCTCGACCGCCGAATCGTCGACGACATGCTCGACGCCCGAGGCCCAGGCGGGCGTCGCGTAGACGAGCGCCGCGAGACACGCGGCGGTTCCCTGCCTGCCGATCATGCGCGTCCCCCCAGCCGATAGCGTGCGGGCGGCGGTGCCCGCCGCCGCCGCTTATGCCGCGCTCGTGTCGCTTTTGTTTCGGGTGCTTATTTCGCCATGCCTTCGAGCCGCGCCATGTCGATCGTGGCGACCGCCTGCTTGAGCGTGTCGATGTTGGGCGCGGAGCCTTCGGCGGCGACGATGAAGCGGCTGCCGACCATCGTCGTGAACTTGCCGTGGCTGTCGCTGTTGTCCCATTCCTCGGAAACCATGCGGCCGCCGACCATCTGGGTCTTTTCATAGCCCGTGGCGGTGGTCTTGCTCGACTGGACGTTGAGCGCGCCGCCGAGCGTGGCGAGCGCACCCATCGCATTGGCGTCGGTGACGCTCAGCTTGAACGACTTGTCGCCCAGCGTGTATTCGCCCTCGGCATTGCTGCCGCCGATGCCGGCGGCGCTGCCGCCCTGGCTGGAAACCGTCGTGCGCGTGAAGCCCGCGACCGAGGCGGGCAGCATCGACTGCAGCGCATCGGGCGAGACCGCCGGAACGGCCGCGCCGCCCTTGTTCGCGGCCTCCATCTGCTGCGCGGTGGCCTGCAGTTTCTGCGTGGCGGCTTCCATCTTGGCGGTGTCGATCGTACCGACGCCGGGGACAGTGATGCTGCCGCCGCTGGTGGATGTCGAGGCGAGCGCCGAGGCCATCATCAGCGGCGCGGCGATGAGGCCGACCAGCAGGCCGACGACGAAATTGACGACGATCGCCGCAATGATCGTCACGACGACATAGCCGACCGCCTTGTCTGCCGGCACCTTCATCAGCAGCGGCAGGCCGACCCAGAACAGATACAGGCTGTAGAGCGCCGCCAGAATCCCGAGGATCGCGAGCATCGGGATGATCCCGAAGACGCCGCCGAGATAGCTGGCGGTGGCGGCGAAGGCCGCGACCTTGGTCGCCTGCACCGGGTTCTTCTGGCCGTTGAAGCTGGGTGCGAGCGCATCGATGACCAGCGACAGCACGAAGACGCCAAGCACGCTCAGCGCGTAACCAAGCACTGCGGTGACGATCGCGCCGACGAGCGGCGGACGATAGGAGAAGCCGAGCGCACCGATCCCGAACACCTGCCCGCCGATCAGCAACGCGACCGGCCCGATGGCGGCGAGCGGAAGCACCCAGCCGGTGAAGATCGACTTGACCGTCATCGGCTCGACATCGATCGCAGGCCATTCGACTTTGGGCTGCAAAAGCAGACGCTTGATCCGATCGACCATGCCGTTCGTGCCGCTGCCTGGTACTTGGCTCGCCATTACATCAACTCCCCCTGTTCGTTGCCGGATTATAGACCACAATCCGAGTCGCGATAGGAAAAGTTCGTCATTGCTTGGGCGCGTCTAGCGGCTCGCGGCGAGGATCTCGGCGATCGATTTGCTGCGGTCCCATTGTTCGTCGTTGCGGACCGCCTCGCCCTTGAACCGCACACGCACTGTCGCGTCGAGCCCGGCGGCGCGCAACGGGCGCTGGTAGAGATCGGCGATCGCGACGCGGGCATTGTCGCGCGCGCGGGCGATGTTGCTGGGCGTCGCCGCCGCGCTGCGCGCCGCCTGCGTGGCGTGCGTCGAGGCGCGCTGGCGCAGGCGCGTCATCGCGCCGCGCGTCACCAGCAGGCCGGTGGTCTGGTCGAGCGTCGCGCGGCCCTCATCGACGTTGACGCTATCGACGCGGACGTCGGGCGGGTTGACGATCAGCGTGCGCGTCTTTGCGTCCCAGAAGAAATCGCCGCGATCGAGCTTCGACAGATCGACGAAATAATCCGCCTCGAACGGCGCCTTGAACACCAGCCCCGACGCCAGCATCCCGCCCCACCCGGCATCGGCGGAGGTCGCCTGCACGGTGCCGGTCAGCTTGCTGACGCGCAGATCGACCGCGCTGTCGAGCCGGGCGTCGACCACTTTCGAGATGGCGACGCCGTCCTCCTCGCGCGTGACGGTGTAGTCGACGGTGTAGTGGCGGTAGACGACATAGGCCGCGAGGCCGATCCCGGTCAGCAACCCCAGCGCGATCAGAACGGCGACCGCAGGCCACAGCCACGCCGGCGGCCTTCCGGCCGGTTCAGGCATAGGACCAGACATCGCCCGTTTCCGCGACGATGCCGCGATTGCGCAGATCGACGAGGTGCGCCAGCACCGATCGCCCGGCGGCGGGGAACAGCCGCTCGTCCAGCCCCGCATACATGCGCTCGACCAGCGCCGGGATGGTGCGCGCCTCCTCGCGCAACAGGCGCAGGATCTGCCCCTCGCGCTGCTTGCGGTGGCCCATCATGCCGCGCACCAGCCGGCGAGGGCTTTCGACCGGATCGCCGTGCGCGGGATAATAGACGCGGTCGTCGCGCGCCATCAGCCGCTCCAGGCTCGCCATATAGTCGGCCATGTCGCCGTCCGGCGGCGCGACGACGCTGGTCGACCAGCCCATCACATGATCGCCGGTGAACAGCGCGCCCGCCTCCGGCAGCGCGAAGCAGAGGTGGTTGGACGTGTGGCCCGGCGTATGCACCGCCGTCAGCGTCCAGCCCTCCCCGCTGACGGACTCGCCGTCGGCGAGGATGCGATCGGGTACGTAATCCACGTCGAAGCCCGCCTCCAGCCGCGGGCCGGTATCGCTGAGGACGAGCGGCGCGCAGCCGACGATCGGCGCGCCGGTCCGCTCCGCCAGCGGGCGCGAGCCGGGGCTGTGATCGCGGTGGGTATGGGTGATGACGATGGCGGAAATCGGCCGCCCCGCCGCCGCCGCGACGATCGCGTCGATATGTTCGGGCGTGTCGGGGCCCGGATCGATCACGGCGAGATCGGTCGTGCCGATCAGGTGCGTCTGCGTGCCGGTATAGGTGAAGGGCGACGGATTGGGCGCCAGCACCCGCACGACCAGCGGATCGACCTGTTGCGGAATACCGGTCTGTTGTTCGCTCATGCCGGTCGATGTGGCGGGGGTGCGCGCCGAACGCAAGAGCGCGCGCCCTCCTCCCTCACTTCGCGCGGGCGAGATCCTGCTGCAGTTCGGCGATCGACTGGTCCATTGCGCCGAGCGCCTCGGCGCGCGCCTGCCCCGCCAGGGAGGCATCCTCCGCCATGCGGGCACGCGCCGCGCGCAGGCTGTCGAGTGCCGAGGCATAGGCGCGGCGTTCGATATCCGGCGCGTTCGCCGCCATCTCCGCCGCGTGCGCCGCCATCTTCTGGATACGGTTGGTGCAGATGATGATCTTGCGGTGATCGCCCTCGTTCTGATGGATCACCATCTGCCGCCGCCCACCGTCTCCGGTGCAGTTCATGGACGCGATCTCGGGCATGTCGGGGAAGCTGTCGCTGGTGACGACCCTGCCGTCCTTGCCGACGCGAACGTAGTGGCGGCGCGTGATCCGGCCGTCGGTGGCCTCGGTATGATCCGAGGTTGCGAGTGCCTCGTCGTCGGGTGCGGGCGGGACGGGCGGTGCCGGCGGCGCGGGGACGGCGGCGGGTGCGGGCTGCGCCTGCGGAGCGACGGGGGCGAGCGGCGCGGCGGGCGCCTCGACCGAACCCGGCACGATCGGCGTGACGGGCGTCACCGGCGTCGGCGCCACGGCGGCGGCGATCGGCGCGACCGGATCGAGCCTGGCGATATCGACGCCAGTGACCTTCTTCACGCTGATGCGCATATGTTCTGCGGCCTGCGTACCCGAAGCGGTGAGCGCCAGCGCCGAGACGCCGAGCAGTGTGGCGAGGCTCGCGCCGCCGAACAGCCGGACGCGCGAGACGCGGTTGGTGGTGAGCATCCTCAGTCTCCCTTTGAGGTCGTCGATGGTGTGCAGGTGGCAGGCGGCGGACACCTGCCCGCCGTGCGCGGCCTTCAGGATCGCGCAGGCATAGGTGTGGCGGGTGATGGCGGGCCGCCCGGCGAGCACGCGGGCGTCGTTCGCCACCTCCTGATCGGCGCGGAAGGCGCGGAAGGCATACCAGGCGACCGGATTGAACCAGTGCAGCGCGAGCACCACCAGCGCGACCCAGTTGGCGACCAGATCGCCGCGCGCATGATGCCCAAGCTCATGCGCCAGCGCGAGGTCGCGCTCCTGCGCCTCGTACAGCGCGCCGAAATCGCGCGGGAAGGCGACGTAGCGGCGCAGCACCCCGAAGGCGAGCGGCCCCTTGGCGACATCGCTCTCGATCACGCGGATGCCGGCGCTGGCGTCGATCGTCGCGGCATCGGCGAGCAGGCTTTTGCAGAAGCGATTGTGCGCAAGCGTGTGCCAGATGATGAAATAGAGTGCGCCCGCGAACCACAGGAACGCGGCGGCGGGCGCGATCATCGCCCAGGACAGCAGCGGTTCGGCAGCAGCAGCGGCGGCGGTGTGCGCTGTCGCGGCGGCAGGGGCGGCATCGACGAACAGCACCGTGAACTGCTCGCTCGCCGCCTTGGCGATCGGCGTGACCGGCGTGATCGCGGCCTGCCGCCATTCCTGCGGCAGCGGCGGCAGGCACAGCCGCAGCACCGGCAGCGCCCACAGGGCATAGGCCACGTCGGGCCCGAACATCTTGCGCACCGGGCGGCGGATCGCCAGCACCAGCAGCATCAGCGCGGCGGAGGCGAGCAGCGCCTCGATCGCCCAGCCCGTGAAGCCGGCGATCACGACTTCAACCCCTTCAGCAGCGCCTCGATCTCGGCAATGTCCTGCTTGGTGATCTCGTCGCGCTCCGCAAGATGCGCGACCAGCGGGGTGAGCTTGCCGCCGAACAGCCGGTCCATCAGCCGCCGCGATTCCCCCGCGACATAATCCTCGCGCGCGACGAGCGGGCGGTAGAGGTAGCGCCGCCCGTCGGCCTCATGCGCGATGACGTTCTTGGCGAGCAAGCGGCCAAGCAGGGTCTTGACGGTATTGGCCGACCAGTCGCGCTCGGTGCCGATCCGTTCGGACACGTCTTGCGCGGTGAGCGGGGCTTCGTCCCACAGCACCTCCATCACCGTATGCTCTGCGTCACTGATGCGTTCGGCCACGACTCGCTCCCGTAATGACTACGTTTGTAATCTTCTCGATTACGTCTGTAGTCAATCCCCTGAACGGTGAATGAATGAAGGCGCGGGAACGACCCCCGCGTTCCGCGCCCGGCAGCCGATCCGGGATGACGGAAGGCGGCAGCCGGGGTTGACCATTCCACCACCCTCCCCGTATCCGCCGGACTAGCCCGGAGGACGCCCCATGCAGAAGCTCTACCCGAATGCCGCCGCAGCGCTCGACGGGCTGCTCCGAGACGGGATGATGATCTGCGCGGGCGGGTTCGGGCTGTGCGGCATCCCGGAGCGGCTGATCGACGCGATCCGCGACGCGGGCACGAAGGATCTGACCATCGCCAGCAACAACGCCGGCATCGACGGCGAGGGCCTCGGCAAGCTGCTGCGCACGCGCCAGGTCAAGAAGATGATCTCGTCTTACGTCGGCGAGAACAAGGAGTTCGAGCGGCAGTATCTCTCGGGCGAGCTCGAGGTCGAGTTCTGTCCGCAGGGCACCCTCGCCGAGCGCTGCCGCGCGGGTGGTGCCGGCATCCCCGGCTTCTACACCAAGACCGGCGTCGGCACGCAGGTGGCGGAGGGCAAGGAGGTCAAGGTGTTCGACGGAGAGGAATATATCCTCGAGCGCGGCATCCGCGCCGACATCTCGATCATCAAGGGCTGGAAGGCCGACGAGAGCGGCAACCTCATCTTCCGCAAGACAGCGCGCAACTTCAACCAGCCGATGGCGACCGCGAGCAGCATGTGCATCGCCGAGGTCGAGGAAGTGGTGCCGGTCGGGTCGCTCGACCCCGACAGCATCCACCTCCCCGGCATCTACGTGAAGCGCATGATCGTCGGCAGCCCCTACGACAAGAAGATCGAATTCCGCACCGTGCGCGAACGGGCCACGGCGTGATGCGTGTGCTGACATGCGTGCTGTGCAGCGCGGCGATGCTCACCAACGGCTGCGTCGCGATCGTCATTCCCGCGATCGCCGCGGGCACCATCGGCGGCAAGCAGATCTTCGACAAGAAGGACGACGCGCCCGAAGCGCCTGAGGTCGCGAAGAAGCCGAAAGCCCCCAAGCCACCCAAGCCCGGCAAGGTGAAGGCGGTCGGCACCGTATCGGCCCTGCCCGAGCCGGTCGCCCCGCCCCCGCCGCCGGCGGTCCCGTCGTCGATGCAATATCTCTACGGATCGGGCGAGGCGGCGGCGCTCAGCACGCAATCCTATTCGGCGCTGGTTCGCTATCTGCGCTTCACCAGCCAGATGAGCGGCGACCGCGTGACCGAGGACGTGCTCGGCTCCGTCACGCTGACCGCGCAGGCGACGCTCGCCGCGCCGACCTTCGGCACGTGCGGCAAGAAGAAGCACGCGGTCGTCCTCGACATCGACGAGACGAGCCTGCTCAACCTCGGCTTCGAGGCGGACGAATCTCAGCACACCGGGCCTTACGATCCCGCACGTTGGGAACGCTGGGAGGCGACCGGCGCCAATGCCGTCGCGGCCGTGCCCGGCGCGCTCGCCGCGATCACCGAGGCGCGCAAGCTCGGCATCACGGTGGTGTTCAACTCGAACCGCTCGACCGCGCAGGCGCAGGCCACGGTCGAGGCGCTCGACCATGCCGGGCTCGGGCCGGCCGTGCTGGGCGATACGCTGTGGCTGCGCGACGGGCCGAGCGGCAAGGACGCGCGCCGCGCCGCCATTTCCGAGAAATATTGCGTCATCGCGATGGTCGGCGACCAGCTCGGCGATTTCAGCGACCTGTTCGACGCGCCCGGCCAGACGCTGGCGCAGCGCCGCGCGCTCGCCATCTCGCCGCAGATCGCGGAGCTGTGGGGCCAGGGCTGGTTCCTGCTGCCCAACCCGGTCTACGGCGCGGGGGCCAGGGGCACGGTCGACGAGGTGTTCCCAGCCGACAAACGCTGGACCGATCCGGGTGCGGTGTCACCGGGCGGCTACCTGCCCGCCGACACCCCGCCGAGCGACAAGTAATTCAGGAGTGACGCGATGAGCTGGACCCGTGACGAAATGGCCGCGCGCGCCGCACGCGAGCTGCAGGACGGTTTCTACGTCAACCTCGGCATCGGCATCCCGACGCTGGTGGCGAACCATATCCCCGACGGCGTCGAGGTGACGCTGCAGTCGGAGAACGGCATGCTCGGCATCGGCCCTTTCCCGTTCGCGGGCGATGAGGATGCCGATCTCATCAACGCCGGCAAGCAGACGATCAGCGAGCTGCCGCAAAGCGCCTATTTTTCAAGCGCCGACAGTTTCGCGATGATCCGCGGCGGGCATATCGACCTCACCGTGCTGGGCGCGATGGAAGTCGCCGAGAATGGCGACATCGCCAACTGGATGATCCCCGGCAAGATGATCAAGGGCATGGGCGGCGCGATGGATCTCGTCGCGGGCGTCAAGAAGATCATCGTGGTGATGGAGCATACCAGCAAGAACGGCGACCCGAAGTTCATCCCGTCCTGCACGCTGCCGCTGACCGGCAAGAACGTGGTCGACATGATCATCACCGATCTCTGCGTGTTCCAGCGCCCCGATCACGCATCGCCGTTCAAGCTGGTCGAACTGGCCCCTGGCATCACCGCCGAAGAGATCGCCGCGAAGACCACCGCCGCCTACGTTTCGTGATCCTCAAGGGGATCGCGATCGGGCTGCTCCTCGTCCTGCTCGCGGTCGCCGCCGTCATCGGCTTCGTGATGATGCGCCTGTCGCCGCCGGGGCAGCTCACCTTCCTCGACGCCGTGATGGGCGGCGGCCGCGGCGCGGCGCGGCCGGGCACCGCCCTGCCCTTCGGAACGCATGGACAGAGCCTCGACGTGTGGCGCCCCGCCGGCCCGGTGCAGAAGCGGCCCGTCGTCGTGTTCTTCTACGGCGGCGGCTGGGCGATGGGATCGCGCGAGGCATATGGCTTCGCGGCGCGCGCCTTCGCCAGGCAGGGATTCGTCGTGGTCGTGCCCGATTATCGCAAGGTGCCCGACGTGCGCTTCCCCGCCTTCGTGCAGGACGGCGCCGAGGCCGTGGCCTGGACCCGCGCGCATGTCGCCGAATACGGCGGCGACCCGGAGCGGATCGCGCTCGCGGGCCATTCGGCGGGCTCGCACATCGCCGCGCTGCTGGCGCTCGACCGCCGCTACGGCGTGGCGGATGACGTGAAGGCGGTGGTCGGCCTGTCGGGCCCGTACGATTTCTACCCCTGGACCTCACCGCGCGCGATCGCGGCGTTCGAGGGCACCGCCGACAAGCCCTCCACGCAACCGATCACTTATGCGCGCGCCGATGCGCCGCCGATGCTGCTCGTCACCTCCACGGGCGATACCGAGGTCGAGCCGAAGAACGCGATCAACCTGACGAAGCGGCTGAAGGCCCTCGGCGCGAAGGTCGCGTTTCGCGACTATCCGGGGCTCAGCCACGAGCAGGTCGTGATGGCGCTGTCGGTGCCGTTTCGCGGCAAGGGCCCGGTGCTGGCGGACGCGAGCGCGTTTCTGCACGAGCATCTGGACCAATAAAGCGAAACCTGATCCCCAGCGAAGGCTGGGGTCCAGTCGCGACCGGCCCGTAACTGGACCCCAGCCTTCGCTGGGGATCATGTAAGGCTGGTTGCAGTGGCTTGAGTGCGATTCGGCACTAACGGTGGTTTGAGGATCAGGGTTTAGGCCAATGCGGATATTACTCACCGGATCGTCGGGCTGGCTCGGCCGCTATCTCTCGCTTCGCCTCCGCGCCGACGGCCATGACGTCACCGGGCTCGACGTCGCGCCGGGCATCGATACGCAGGTAGTCGGTTCGGTCGCGGACCGCGCGCTGGTCGACCGCGTGTTCGCCGACCACGGCATCGAGGCGGTGATCCACGGCGCGGCGCTGCACAAGCCCGATATCGTCCGCTACCCGCGCCAGGCCTTCGTCGACGTCAACGTGACGGGCACGCTCAACCTGCTTGAGGCCGCCGTCGCGCACAAGGCGAGCCGATTCCTCTTCACCTCCACCACCTCGCTGATGATCTCCAGCGCCATCCGCGAGGCGAAGGGCGACGCGGCGGTGTGGATCGACGAGAGCCTCGCCCCGCTCGAGCCGCGCAACGTCTACGGCGTCACCAAGCTCGCCGCCGAACAGCTCTGCCGCCTGATCCATGCCGAACACGGCCTGCCCGTCCTGATCCTGCGCACCGGCCGCTTCTTTCCCGAGGACGACGACACGCACCTGACGCTCGGTGGCGAGAACATGAAGGCCAACGAACTGCTCCACCGCCGCCTGACGGTGGAGGACGCCGCCGAGGCGCATGTGGTGGCGCTGGAAAAGGCGCCCGAGACGGGCTTCGGCACCTTCATCCTTTCCGCCCCCACACCGTTCGCGCGGGAAGACGTCGCCGCGCTCAAGAGCAACGCGCCGGCGGTGATCGCGCGGTACTTCCCCGATGCGGCCGCGCTCTACGCCGCGCGCGGCTGGCGGCTGCCCGCGTCGATCGATCGCATCTACGACGCCTCCCATGCCGAGCGCGTCCTCGGGTTCCGTTGCCGCACCGGCTTCGCGGAAGTGCTGGCGGCGATGCGCGAGGGCGCGCCGCTGCCGGTCGCGCACGACGCCAGCTATACCTCTCCGAAAGAATACTGAGGTTGCAGGGCGGCTCACTTTGGTTAAGAGCGCGCGGGCAATGGCCAATCCGCAGACCCTCTACGAAAAGATCTGGAACGCGCACGTCGTCGAGAAGCGCGACGACGGCACCTGCCTGATCTACATCGACCGCCACCTCGTCCATGAAGTGACGAGCCCGCAGGCCTTCGCGGGGCTGCGCGCCAACGGCCGCGCGGTGCGCCGCACCGACCTGACGCTGGCGGTGCCCGACCATAATCTGCCGACCACCCCGCGCGTCGATGCACAGGGCAACGAACTGCCGATCGCCGACAGGGAAAGCGCGACGCAGCTCGCAACGCTGCGCGCGAACGTCGCCGAATTCGGCGTGCCCTATATCGATGCGCTCGCCGCCGAACAGGGCATCGTCCATGTCGTCGGCCCCGAACAGGGCTTTACCCTGCCCGGCACCACACTCGTCTGCGGCGACAGCCATACCGCCGCGCACGGCGCGCTCGGGGCGCTCGCGTTCGGCATCGGCACGTCCGAGGTCGAGCATGTGCTGGCGACGCAGACGCTGCAGCTCGCGCCGTCGAAGTCGATGGAGATCCGCATCGAGGGCCCGCTCGGCCCCGGCGTGACGCCCAAGGACGTGATCCTCCACGTCATCGGCAGGATCGGCGCGGCGGGCGGCACAGGCTATGTCATCGAATATACCGGCTCGACGATCCGCGAGATGTCGATCGAGGGGCGGCTGACCGTCTCGAATATGTCGATCGAAGGCGGCGCGCGCGCCGGCCTGATCGCGCCCGACGATGTGACGTTCGCGTATCTGAAGGGCCGTCCCATGTCGCCGACCGGCGCGGAGTGGGATGCCGCCGTCGCGTGGTGGCGCGGCCTCGCGAGCGACGCCGGTGCCACCTACGACCGTACCGTGCTGATCGACGCGACCGAGATCGTGCCGTCGCTCACCTGGGGCACGTCCCCCGAGGATGTCGTGCCGATCACCGGCGTCGTGCCCGACCCGGAGAGCTTCGCCGACGCCTCGAAGCGCGCCGCCGCGCGGAAATCGCTCGATTACATGGGCCTGACGCCCGGCACGGCGATGACCGACGTCACCGTGCAGCACGTCTTCATCGGCAGTTGCACCAACAGCCGCATCGAGGATCTGCGCGCCGCCGCCGTCATCGCCGACGGCCGCCATGTCGCGCAGGGCGTGCGCGCGCTGGTCGTGCCGGGCTCGGGCCTCGTCAAGCGGCAGGCCGAGGCGGAAGGGCTCGACCGCATCTTCGTGGACGCAGGGTTCGAATGGCGCGAGCCCGGCTGCTCGATGTGCCTGGCGATGAACCCCGACAAGGTGCCCGCCGGGGAACGATGTGCTTCCACTTCCAACAGAAATTTCGTAGGGCGGCAGGGGCCGGGTGCGCGGACGCATCTGGTTTCTCCGGCGATGGCGGCCGCGGCCGCGATCAACGGCCGCCTGAGTGACGTCCGCCAGTTCGTTTCGGGGGAAACACGATGAAGCGCGTACTCGTTCTGTTGATCATGGGCACCGTTCTCAGCGGCATCGCCGCCTATGCCGCCACCGCCCGCCCGACGCCCGGCGCGGGAACACCGACGCCGCGCTGATGCAGCCCGTCAAGCAGGTCTCCGGCCGCGCCTATCCGTGGGGCGCGAAGAACGTCGACACCGATGTCATCATCCCCGCGCACTGGCTCAAGACCGTCACGCGCGAGGGGCTCGGCAAGGGCGCATTCGAGACGGTGCGCGCCGAGCCCGGCAACATCTTCGACGATCCGCGCTACGCCGGTTCGCCCGTCCTGATCGCGGGCGACAATTTCGGCTGCGGGTCGAGCCGCGAACATGCCGCCTGGGCGCTCGCCGATCTGGGCATCACCGCCGTCATCGCGCCGAGCTTTTCCGACATCTTCTCGGGCAATGCCTTCAAGAACGGCATCGTCACCGTCGTCCTGCCGCAGGACGCGATCGACCGGCTGATCGAGGTGGCCAAGACCGATCCCGTCACCGTCGATCTCGAGACGATGACGGTCACCACGCCCTTCCAGGATCGCTTCGGGTTCGACCTCGATCCGTTCCGCCGCCAGTGCCTGATGGAGGGCCTCGACGAGATCGGCCTGACGCTGGCGCGCGACGCGGCGATTTCGGGCTATGAGGCGAAGGTCGCGGGCGAGCGGCCCTGGCTGGCCAAGCGCGCGGCCTGACTCAAATCCGTTCGGGCTGAGCCTGTCGAAGCCCTGCCCTTTCTCGGGCCAAGCAGGACAGCCCTTCGACAAGCTCAGGGCGAACGGAGGGGGGATGCACCCCCTTCCCTAAACCCGTGCCCCGCCCTATCTGCTAGCGAAGACGCAAGACAGCTGGGAGCCGACATGACGACCTTCGACGATCGCGAACGCGCATTCGAAACCAAATTCGCGCGCGACGAAGAGATGGCGTTCCGCATTACCGCGCGCCGCAACAAGCTGCTCGGCCACTGGGCGGCCGATCTGATGAAGCTGACGAAGGAAGAGGCCGACGCTTATGCGACCGCCATCGTCCATGCCGATTTCGAGGAAGCCGGCGACGATGACGTGGTGCGCAAGCTGCTCGGCGACCTGACCGCCGCCGGCGTCGATACCGACGAGAGCAAGATCCGTCACGCGATCGCCGACCAGACGGTCGAGGCGCGCCGCCAGTTGATGGGCAGCGAATAACCATGCCGATGGCGGGCCACGAGATCGAGGCGCTGATCGTCGCGGCGATCCCTGACGCGCGCGTCGAGATGACCGATCTCGCCGGCGACGGTGATCATTGGGCCGCGCGCGTGACATCGGAGACTTTCCGGGGTCTGCCCCGCCTCAAGCAGCAGCGCGCGGTCTATGCCGCGCTCGGCGAGCGGATGGGCGGCGTACTCCACGCGCTCCAGCTCACCACCGCGATCCCTGAGTAAAGGACCGAGTATGACCGACGATACCAACGCCCGCCTTGCCGAAATGGTCGCCGCCAACGACGTGCTGCTGTTCATGAAGGGCAGCCCGCTGTTCCCGCAATGCGGCTTCTCCAGCCGCGCGGTGTCGATCCTCAATCACCTCAACGTCGAATTCGGCAGCGTCGACGTGCTGCAGGATCAGGCCGTGCGTCAGGGCATCAAGGCCTTCTCCGACTGGCCGACCATTCCGCAGCTCTACGTGAAGGGCGAATTCGTCGGTGGCTCCGACATCATGATGGAAATGTACGAGAGCGGCGAGCTGGAACAGCTCCTGGTCGACAACGGCCTGGTCAAGGCGGAGTAATGCGCCGGGTGACTTTGGTCGCCCCCTCTTCCCGTTCGTCCTGAGCGAAGTCGAAGGACGTGATCGAGGCGACACCGCCTGTGAACACGTGCTTCGACTTCGCTCAGCACGAACGGGTTTTGTTTATCCGGGGAATTTGAAAGGGCCGGGTGCGGGCGGGCCGATCGCGCCAGTGCTGCTGATCGGCCCGCCCTGCTGAAGCGCGAACGCTCGGCATATCTTCACTGTTGCAGCCCGCGTGCCAGTTTCCCGCACCCGCGCATTTCCGCGCCTCATGGTGGTTAACGCAAATTTTCGCGGGCACCGAGTGTAAGCAATTCCGACAATTTTACCCTTCCCGTTCGGGCTGAGCCGGTCGAAGCCCTGCCCTTTCTTCGTGCCAAGAAAGACAGCCCTTCGACAAGCTCGGGGCGAACGGTTTAAGGTTGGCATATGACCGATCCGACTCCCCGCACCGGCGGCCGTATCCTGGCCGATCAACTCCTCGCGCAAGGCTGCGACCGGATCTTCACCGTGCCGGGGGAGAGCTTCCTCGCCGTGCTCGACGCGCTCTACGACACGCCCGCGATCGATCTCGTCGTGTGCCGGCAGGAGGGCGGCGTCGGCTTCATGGCGTGCGCGGACGGCGCGCTGACCGGGCGGCCGGGCATCGCCTTCGTCACGCGCGGGCCGGGCGCGACCAACGCCAGCATCGGCGTCCATGTCGCGCGGCAGGATTCGCAGCCGATGATCCTCTTCATCGGCGACGTCGACCGGGGCACGCGCGACCGCGAGGCGTTCCAGGAGATCAATTTCGAGGCGATGTTCGCGCCCATCGCCAAATGGGCCGCGCGCATCGACGACGCCGCGCGCATCCCAGAATATGTCGCGCGCGCCTATGCTGTCGCGATGAACGGGCGGCCGGGTCCGGTCGTGCTCGCGCTGCCGGAGGATATGCTGAAGGACGTGGTCGAAGCGGTCGACCGCCCGCGCGTCGAAAAGACTCCGCAGGCCTGCGACGAGGCGAGCATCGACCACCTCTGCGACCTGCTCGTCACCGCCGAGCGCCCGCTCGCGATCGTCGGCGGCGCGGGGTGGGACGTGAATGCGTCGGTCACTTTCGCCGACTGGGCCGCGCGCGTCGGCCTGCCGGTCGCCGCCGCCTTCCGCCGGCAGGATGCCATCGCCAACGATTGCCCGGTCTACGCCGGCAATCTCGGCTACGGCCCCAATCCGAAGCTCGTCCAGCGCGTGAAGGATGCCGACCTGCTGATCGTCGCGGGCCCCCGGCTCGGCGAGGCGACCACCGACGGCTATACGCTGATCACCCCCGAGCATCCCGGCCAGCGCCTCGTCCACGTTCACCCCGATGCGAACGAGCTCGGCATGACCTATCGCACCGATCTGCCGATCTGCGCGACGATGGCGGAGTTCGCCGAGGCGCTGGTGCTGGCGGAAGGCCCGCTCCACCCCCACGGCGCGGAGGCGCATGCCGAATACCGCGCTTGGTCGACCCCCGCCCCGCGCCCCGCGCTCGATCTCGATCTCGGCCCCTGCGTGATGGACATGCGCGACCTGCTGCCGCCCGATACGATCATCTGCAACGGTGCCGGCAATTACAGCGGCTGGTGGCATCGCTACTGGCGCTATGCCGGGCCGGGCACGCAGCTCGCGCCGACGGCGGGCGCGATGGGCTACGGCGTCCCCGCCGCGACCGCCGCCGCGCTGCGCCATCCCGAGCGCACCGTCGTGGCGCTGGCGGGCGACGGCTGCTTCCTGATGAACGGGCAGGAACTGGCGACGGCGGTCGCGCACGGCGCGGAGATGCTGGTGCTGGTGATCGACAACAGCGGCTACGGCACGATCCGCATGCACCAGGAGCGCGACTATCCCGGCCGGGTAAGCGGCACGCGCCTGCAGAACCCGGATTTCGCCGCACTCGGCCGCGCTTATGGCTGCTGGGCGGAGACGGTGGAGACCACCGAAGACTTCGCCCCCGCCCTCCAGCGCGCACTGGCCGAGCCCGGCGTGCGCCTGCTGCACCTCAAGACGGAAATGCGGGCCATCACGAGCGGAGCAATGCTGGCGGAAGAGGCGGAATGAAGAACGGCCAGTGTTGTTTTTGTTCGAAGCCTGTCGAAGAAGCGGGACTCGATCCCTGCACGCTATCGATAGCCACGAATGGCGAGGGCAATCAGTCCTGGCCCTGCCATGTCGCCTGCTATCTGGAGCGTCTTGGCGATCTGCCTTACGGCCGTGAGCTGTTTGAAGATTAGAGTAGACGATAAGGTTTCTGCGGCAAGCTAACCCAAGGAAATCGTCATTCCGGACTTGATCCGGGATCCATCGTGTGGCGCGCACCCGGCCAAAACCGGCAATGCGCTCGTACAGCCATGGGCCCCGGATCAAGTCCGGGGTGACGGTCTTTCTACCGGTCGCGGCAAAAAATTAGCCGCCCCGGTTTCCCGGAGCGGCTGCTCTCCTAAGCTCTCACGGCTTATATTTGGGTCAGATATCGTCGCCGAGCAGACCCTTGACCTTGCCCTTGAGCTGTTCGCCCTTGCCCTTCAGCTCCTGATCGGCGCCTTCTTCGCGCTTCACGGGATCGTCGGACTGCTGCTTCGCCTTGCCGACGGCTTCGTTGATGTTGCCTTTGATCTTGTCGACGAGTTCGCCCATGATTCAATCTCCTGCGGGTGCTTCGCGCGCCCTTGCGAAAAGAACGGGCGGACGCCGTTGCGGTTCCCGCATGACATGGATTTCACGGTGCGACCCGGCGCAGAAATCCCGTCACCGCGCTCCAACTGTCCTCCGCCCCCTTCGGGTTCTTCGACGCGTTGAGCGTGGAGGAACCATGCACCCCCGCCTTGGGGATGAACTGCGTCGCGCGGCCGCCCGGCACGGCATGAGCGATCTTTGCCGCCTCGGCGACTTCCCGCGCGTCGCTCGCCGAGGTGACGAACACCGGCACGGTCAGCTTCGTCGCCGCCGTCTCCACCAGCGCCTTGTCGTCGAAATATTCGCCCGGAGAGAAGGCAAGCACCGCCTTCACCTCGGGGTTCCGCGCGGCGAGCGGAAACGCCAGCGACGACGAATAGCTGCTGCCCCATACGATGATCGGCAGCTTCTGCCGCTTCGCCCAATCGACTGCCGCCTGCAGATCGGGCTCGGCCGAGAGATACGCCGCGCTCTCGGGCTGCGGCTCCCGCGTGCCGAGCGCCTTCACCGTCGCGTTCGGCCCGTAGAGATCGCCGCCGGACCGCTGGTCGATCGCCAGCGCGTCATAGCCCATCTTTGCGAGGCGCGGCCCGATGTCGGCATATTCGCCCTTCCCCGATCCCGCCTGATGGAACAGCAGGATCACCGCCCTGGGCCGGTCGGCGCGGTAGTCTGTCGCGAACACCTTGACCCCGTCCGCCGCCGTCAGCGTGACCGGGCGTTGCGCCTTAATCGTCAGCGGCAGGTGCGACTTCGATTCAAGCGCTTCCGACAGCGTATTCTTCATGGCGTCGCCGACAGCGCCGGCCGGGAGATCGACCGTGACCGTGTGCGGCTGCGGATCGCACGCGGCCAGCGCCAGCAGCGCCAGCGCCGCCGCCCCGCGCATCAGATCAGGCCCGCCAGCGGGCTGCTCGGATCGGCATAGCGCCGCTTGCCCATCCGCCCCGCCAGATAGGCGAGCCGCCCCGCCTCGACCCCCGCCTTCATCGCGGCGGCCATCATGATCGGATCCTTGGCCTCGGCGATGGCGGTGTTCATCAGCACGCCGTCGCAGCCGAGCTCCATCGCCGCCGCCGCGTCGCTCGCCGTGCCGACGCCCGCATCGACCAGCACCGGCACGCCCGCGCCCTCGACGATCAGGCGGATCGTCACTTGATTTTGTATTCCCAACCCCGAGCCGATGGGTGCGCCCAGCGGCATGATCGCCACCGCGCCGACATCCTCCAGCCGCTTCGCCGCGATCGGATCGTCCACGCAATAGACCATCGGCAGGAAGCCTTCCTTGGCCAGCACCTCGGTCGCACGCAGCGTCTCGACCATGTCGGGATAGAGCGTCTTGGCCTCGCCCAGCACCTCCAGCTTCACCAGATCCCAGCCGCCCGCCTCGCGCGCCAGCCGCAGCGTGCGGATCGCGCTTTCGGCATCGAAACAGCCGGCGGTGTTGGGCAGGTACGTCACCTTCTTGGGGTCGATGAAATCGGTCAGCATCGGCGCCTTGGGGTCGCTGACGTTGACGCGCCGCACCGCGACGGTGACGATCTCCGCGCCCGACGCTTCCAGCGCGGCGGCGTTCTGCGCGAAATCCTTGTACTTGCCGGTGCCGACGATGAGCCGCGAGCGGAACGTCCGGCCCGCCACCGTCCAGGTGTCGGCGACCGGCGGCTTGGCATGGTCGCCGCCGCCGACGAAATGGACGATCTCGATCTCGTCGCCATCCTCGACCATCACGCCCGCCAGCGTCGAGCGCGGCACGACGACGAGGTTGCGCTCGACCGCGACCTTTTCAGGCGCGAGGCCGAGGTCGGCGGCGAGATCGGCGAGGCTAATGCCGGCGCGCACCCGGCGATGCTCGCCATTGACGCGGATCGAGAGAGTGGAGTCGGTGGTCTGCATGGTGAAATCGGATATAGGAGCTAAAACCCGCGCGCCATACCGAAAGGCCAGCATGACCGACACGATCTACGTCCTCAACGGCCCCAACCTCAATCTGCTCGGCACGCGCGAGCCGGAAATCTACGGGTCGGACACGCTCGACGACATCGCCGGGCAGCTCGAGGACCGTGCGCGCGATCTCGATCTCGCCATCGACATGCGCCAATCGAACCACGAGGGGCATCTGGTCGACTGGCTGCACGAGGCGCAGGCGGAGGGCGCGAAGGCGGTGATCCTCAACGCCGGGGCCTTCACGCACACTTCGGTCGCGCTGCACGACGCCATCAAATCGATCAAGACGCCGGTGATCGAAGTGCATCTTTCCAACCCGCACACGCGCGAGGAATTCCGCCACAAGAGCTTCGTCGGCATGGCCGCCAAGGGGAGCATCGCGGGCTTCGGCGCGTTGTCCTACACGCTGGCGCTTGAAGCGGCGGCGCGATTCTGACAGGACGCGCGCCAAATAGCAGGGAAAACAGGGTCGCATGACCGATAACACGAATACCACCGATCCGATGCGGATCGACGTCGATCTGGTCCGCCAGCTCGCCGAAATGCTCGACGATACGGGCCTCACCGAGATCGAGGTCGAGGACGGCGACCGCCGCATCCGCATCGCGCGCAAGGCCGCGGCCGTCAACGCCGCGCCGGTGCAATATGCGGCGGCTCCTGCCCCCGTCGCGGCAGCCGCCCCGGTGGCGGAAGCGGCACCGACGGTGGTCAGCAACGCCAACGCCGTCAAATCGCCGATGGTCGGCACGGCCTATCTCTCGGCCGAACCCGGCGCGAAGCCGTTCGTGTCGGTCGGCGACCGCGTGTCGGCGGGCCAGACGCTGCTGATCGTCGAGGCGATGAAGGTGATGAACCCGATCCTCGCGGCATCGGCGGGCACCGTGAAGGCGGTGCTGGTCGAGAACGGCCAGCCGGTCGAATTCGACCAGCCGCTCGTCGTGGTGGAATGATCGCAACCACGCCTTCCCTTTTTCCGTTCGCCCTGAGCGAAGTCGAAGGGCGTGTTCCGGGCACGTGCTTCGACTGCGCTCAGCACGAACGGGTGTGAGCGAAAATGCCTGAAATCAAGAAACTCCTCATCGCCAATCGCGGCGAGATCGCGCTGCGCATCCACCGCGCGTGCCATGAAATGGGCATCCAGACGGTGGCGGTCCATTCGACCGCCGACAGCGACGCGATGCACGTCCGCCTCGCCGATCAGGCGATCTGCATCGGCCCGCCGGCGGCCGCCGATTCCTATCTCAACATCCCCAACATCATCTCGGCGGCGGAAATCTCGGGCGCGGATGCGATCCACCCCGGCTACGGCTTCCTTTCGGAGAACGCCAAGTTCGCCGAGATCGTCGAGGCGCACGGGTTGATCTTCGTCGGCCCCAAGCCCGAACATATCCGCACGATGGGCGACAAGATTGAGGCGAAGCGCACCGCCGGCGCGCTCGGCCTGCCGCTCGTTCCGGGCTCGGACGGCGCGATCAGCGACCTCGAGGAGGCCAAGGCGATCGCCGCGAAGGCAGGCTACCCCGTCATCATCAAGGCAGCATCCGGCGGCGGCGGGCGCGGCATGAAGGTCTGCACGTCCGAGGAGCAGCTCGAAACGCTGATGGCGCAGGCCGGCAGCGAGGCGAAGGCCGCCTTCGGCGACGCCACCGTCTACCTCGAAAAATACCTCGGCAATCCGCGTCACATCGAAATTCAGATCTTCGGCGACGGCAACGGCAACGCCATCCACCTCGGCGAACGCGACTGCTCGCTGCAGCGCCGCCACCAGAAGGTGCTGGAGGAGGCCCCCTCGCCCGTCCTGTCGACCGAGGAGCGCAACCGCATCGGCGGCATCTGCGCCAAGGCGATGGCCGACATGGGCTATCGCGGCGCGGGCACGATCGAGTTCCTGTGGGAAAACGGCGAGTTCTACTTCATCGAGATGAACACCCGCCTGCAGGTCGAACATCCCGTCACGGAGGCGATCACCGGCCTCGATCTGGTGCGCGAACAGATCCGCATTGCCGAGGGCCATCCGCTCACGCTGCGGCAGGAAGACGTCGTGTTCCGCGGCCACGCGATCGAGTGCCGCATCAATGCCGAGGATCCGCGCACCTTCGCGCCGTCGCCCGGCCTGGTGAAGATGTTCCACGCCCCCGGCGGCATGAACGTGCGCGTCGATAGCGGGCTGTATGCGGGCTACCGCGTGCCGCCCTATTACGACAGCATGATCGCCAAGCTGATCGTCTACGGCACCACCCGCGCCGGCGCGATCCGCCGCCTGCGCCGCGCGCTGGAGGAGTTCGTGATCGAGGGCCCGACGACGACCATCCCGCTCCATCAGGCACTGATCGAGAACCCCGACTTCCAGGAAGGGAACTACACGATCAAGTGGCTGGAGGAATGGCTCGCGAAGCAGGACGGCTAGCGCGCTTACTCGTCACCCCGGCCTTGAGCCGGGGTGACGAGTTGGGGCTGTCCTACATCACCATAGTCTGCGACGATGGTAACATTGCGATGAACAAACGGCGCGGCCCGTCACTTCAACGACCGCCCGAAGACCTGCCGATCAGTGTGACCTTAGTGTGACTTTCCGAACGCGCTTGTCACCGCGCCGCCCCCACCCCTAGACTGTCCGGCGTATCGAGGGGCAAGGCATGAGCGTCATCACCGAACTCAAGACGCTCACCCCGTCGCAGCGCAGCTCGATCTGGGCGAGCTATCTCGGCTGGACGCTCGATGCGTTCGATTTCTTTCTGATGGTGTTCATGTTCTCCGCCGTCGCGAAGGAATTCGGCACTGACGTGAAGGCCGCAGCCGAAGCCTCGTTCTTCACGCTCGCCGCGCGGCCGTTCGGGGCGTTTTTCTTCGGGCTTCTGGCGGACAGGTTCGGGCGGCGGCCGGTGATGATGATCGTCATCCTCGCCTTCTCGGGCTTCTCGGTCCTCTCCGCTTTCGCGTGGAGCCTGACGTCGCTGTTCGTCATCCGCGCGCTGTTCGGCTTCGCGATGGGCGGCGAATGGGGCATCGGCGCGAGCCTCGTCATGGAGAGCATCCCGCCCAAGCTGCGCGGGCCGGTGTCGGGGTTGTTGCAGGGCGGCTATCCGTCGGGCTTCTTCCTCGCCAGCCTCGTGTTCTATCTGCTGTTCGACCATATCGGCTGGCGCGGCATGTTCCTGGTCGGCGTGCTGCCCGCGATCCTCGTCTTCCTGATCCGCATGCATGTCGACGAGAGCCCGGCGTTCGAGGCGCGCAAGGCCAAGGCGCGGATCAACCCGCTGGCGGAGCTGGCGCGGAACTGGAAGATCGCGGCCTATCTCGTCGTGCTGATGACGGCGTTCAACTTCCTCAGTCACGGCACGCAGGATCTCTACCCGACGTTCCTGAAGGAACAGCACAAGCTCTCCACCCAGACCGCCGGCCTGATGGCGATGGTAATGAATGCGGGCGCGATCGTCGGCGGGATCAGCTTCGGCATCTGGTCGGAGACGATCGGGCGGAAGCGCGCGATCATCATCGCCAGCCTGTGTGCGTTGCCGGTGATCCCGCTCTGGGCCTTCGCCTCGACGCCGCTGATGCTCGGTCTCGGCGCGTTCCTGATCCAGGTCTGCGTGCAAGGCGCTTGGGGCATCGTGCCCGTTCATCTCAACGAGCTGTCGCCGGGCGCGGTGCGCGGCATGTTCCCCGGGTTCGCCTATCAGCTCGGCAACCTCATCGCGTCGCGCAATGCTGTCCTCCAGGCGGGGATTGCCGCCGATCATGGCGGCAATTACGGGCTCGCGCTGGCGATCGTCGCGGGGATCACCGTGATCGTGATCGTCATCTGGACGGCGCTCGGACCAGAGCGGCGCGACGTGGATTTTCTGGAGGAAGCGCGCGCATGAAGGCGACGATCTGGCACAACCCGCGCTGCTCGAAATCGCGCCAGGCGCTGGCGATCCTCGAAGAAACGCCGGGCGTCGAGGTCGAGGTGATCGAATACCTGAAGACGCCGCCGACGCGCGCGACGCTCGCTGCGCTCTACGCCGCGGCCGGGATCACCCCGCGCGAGGGGATGCGCAAGGGCGAGGACGCCGCCAAGCCGCTGAAGGACGCGGACGACGATGCGATCCTCGACGCGATGGTCGCCGAACCGATCCTGATCGAACGCCCGCTGGTGGAGACGCCGAAAGGCGTCGTCCTCGGCCGCCCGCCGGAGAAAGTGCGGGAGATATTATAACCGTCGCCCCGGCGAAGGCCGGGGCCGCTGCGGTGTCGGCGAGCCGTCGCCTCAGTCCCAACGGCCCCGGCCTCCGCCGGGGCGACGTTGCGGCTCAGGCCTCTTCGACCGAGGCGCCGGGACCGTTCTTGATCACCGATGCGATCGCATTGCGAGCTGCTTCCTTGCTCGAATAGCCTTCGGTCCAGAAGATCGTTTCGGCGTTGTATTTGAACTTGGCGACATATTCGCCGGCCTTGTTCTGCTCGATCACGAACTTGTGCGTCATGTCGTCGGGCCTTTCGCTGGGAACCGCCGCCAGATTAGCGGGGCGCAGAGCGTTACGCCAGCGGTCCGAAACGGCCCGGCGCATAACGGGCCGGATCGATCGCGGCGACCGACGCATCGGGTGCGGTCCGCAGCAACAGCGCCGCCGCCAGCGCCGCGCCCGCAGGCGCGGTCTGGATGCCGAAGCCGCCCTGCCCGGCACACCAGAAGAACGCGGGCACTTGGCAGTCGTAGCCGTAGACCGGCAGACGGTCCGGCGCGAAGCTGCGCAAGCCAGCCCAGCGCCGCTCGAGCTTCGTCACGCGCCAGTCGACCACCTGCTCGAAGCGGTCGATGGCGATGGCGACATCGATCTCCTCGGGCTGAACGTCGTGCGGATCGACCGCCGTCTCGTCGTGCGGGCTCAGCCATAGCCGCCCGCCCGCCTCGGGCTTGAAGTAGAAATTGCCGGAGATGTCCGCGACGTGCGGCAACTCGGCGGGTGCCGCGGGATCGGTCGCGAGCTGGACGAGCGTGCGGCGATAGGGCTGCACGCCGATCGGCGCGGCCCCGGCGATGCGCGCGACCGGATCGGCCCAGGCACCCGCCGCATTGACCAGCACACCCGCGCGGAAGCGATATTCGCCTGTCGCGACGACCCAGTCGCCCCCCTCCCGCACCGCCGAAGCGAGCGGCGCGCGCAGCAGCAATTCCGCGCCCGCCCGCCGCGCATCGGCGAGGTAGCGCGCATGGAGCGCCGCGACGTCGATATAGGCGCTGCTCGCCTCCATCACGCCGAGGCTCCAGTCTGGCCGCAGGCCCGGCACATGCGCGGCGGGATCGACGCGCTCCAGCGTTACCCCGCTGCCTTCGAACTCCGCAAGGAACGCCTCGATCGCCGCCACGTCCGCTGCGCGGCCGATATGCAGCGAGCCGAGCGGCTCCAGAAACCCGCCGTCGTGCAGGAACGGGCCCGACGCCGTCGTCAGCGGCTGTACGCCCGAACCGCCATAGGTCTCGGACCAGAATGCCGCCGACCGCCCCGTCGCGTGATAGCCCGCGACCTCCTCCGCCTCGATCATCACGACGCTGGCACGCGCGCCGATTGCGGCGGCGAGGCTCGCGCCCGCCATACCCGCGCCGACGATGGCGATGTCGTAGCGCTTCACGCCCGCGCGCCCGTATGCACGTCGAAAAAGGCATCGATCTCGCCAATCGCCACGTCGCGTACGCCATCCGCCTCACGCAGCAATTCGTGCGCCGCCTCGCGCCCGAAGCGCACGACCTTGGCATCCGGCAACCGCGCCGCCACCCGCAGCGACGCGCGCGTCGACACCAGCCGGTCCTCCTCCGCGACCAGCATCAGTACCGGCGTCCGCACCTCGGCCAGCCGCGAGTCGCGCTGCAACGCCCTCGTCGATGCGAACGCCTCGGCCAGCCAGCGCCAGCTCGGCGGCCCGATGGCGAGATCGGGATGCGCGGTCTGCCAGAAAATCTCGTCCTGATAGCGATCGACATCATGCGTCAGCAGCGCCTGCCGCGTCTCGGTGGTCGCGGGGATGACGTTGGCGCGCCACGCCGGGCGCCTGGGGTTGCCGATACGCGCGGACAGTCGCGCGACGCGCTCGCCCAGCGCCTCGCCAACCGGGCTGCGCAGGCCCAGCATCGGCGCGACCAGCACGAGCGCATCGGGCTCCGCACCACCCTCCACCACCGCGCGCAGCACGAGGTGCCCGCCCATCGAATGGCCGACCGCCACGCGCGTACCCGGCGACTCCGCCGACCATTCCGCCCAGAAGGCGCGAAAGTCGGCGATGTAGTGCGCGAAGTTCTCGACATGCCCAACATGGGTATCGTCGCCGAGCCGCCCCGATCCGCCCTGCCCGCGCCAGTCAAACGCAGTGATCGACCAGCCCCGCGCTTGCCAGTGCGAGAACGCTTCCAGATACTTTTCAAAGATGTCGCCGCGCCCTGTCTGGAACAGCAGACTGCCGCGCGCGTGCCCTTCCGCCGGCCAGTCGAAGCGGCGGTGCATCCATCCGTCGGGCGCGCGCCACTGCGTGATCCGCGCCGCCGACGGAATCTCGCGCCGGTAAAGGGGGGGAGAAGCCATCGCCGGCTTGGTTACGTTTTCGCAAGCCATTCCGTCTAGGGGCTATGTCCCATGGGCGGGACTCTCTTGGCTACGGCACTTTTGTGCGCGCTGATGGCGCTGCTGGTTTCGGCCGGCATCCAGGATGCGCGCACCCGCGAGATCGCCAACTGGAAGAACGTCGTCATCGGTTTGCTCGCCCCGCTGTGGTGGGTCGCAAACGGAATGCCGGTATGGCCCGACATGCTGATCCAGATCGCCGTCGCCAGCATCGTCTTCGGTTTCTTCGTCGGCATGTTCTTCATCGGCCAGATGGGCGGCGGCGACGTGAAGATGATCGGCGCGCTCGCGCTCTGGTTCCCGCTGAGCCTGCTCGTGTGGATGCTCGCGGTGATGTCGATCGCGGGCGGCGTGCTCACCATCGTCATGATGATCGAGCGGAAAATCCTAAAGAAAACAACGCCGCTGGAAACGCCGTACGGGCTCGCGATCGCTTTTGCGTCGCTGCTTGCGGTGCGTGAACTCCTTTTTAACCACTTTGGTGTGATTGCTTAACGCCGGTTCAATACCGGGCGTCCGAAAGGCCTGACTGAGATGGATAGTCGCAAGATCATATTGCTGGTGGGTGCGCTGGTTGTCGCAGCCGTCACAGCGTTCATGGCCCGCAGCCTTGTCGCGGGATCTGCCGCGCCACAGGCGGCAGCGGCCATTGTCGCGCCCGCCGCACCGGTCGGCCCGGAAGTGCTCGTCGCCACCAAGTCGCTGCCGCTCGGCACGATCCTGGATGCGACCGCGCTGAAGTATCAGCCGTGGCCCAAGGAGCTGGTCGAGAACGTCTATTTCATCAAGGGCACGAAGGACGACGTGAAGTCGCTCATCGGCACCGTGGTCCGCACCCCGATCACCGCCGGCCAGCCGATCACGCAGGGCACCATCGTGAAACCCGGCGATCGCGGCTTCCTCGCCGCGGCTCTCGGGCCGGGCATGCGCGCCGTCACCGTGCCGACGCCGGGTTCGAGCAGCGTCTCGGGCTTCGTGTTTCCGGGTGACCGCGTCGACGTCGTGCTGACGCAGACCGTCCCCGGCGCCAGCGGCCCGCCGCTCAAGGTTTCCGAGACGGTGATGCGCAACCTGCGCGTCCTCGCCACCGACACGCGCACCGACAACACGGTCAACCCCGACACCGGCAAGACCGAGGTTCGCGGCTTCAACAACGTCACGCTCGAAGCGACGCCGCGGATGGCGGAGCAGATCGCCGTCGCGCAGACGCTCGGTTCGCTCTCGCTCTCGCTGCGCAGCCTCGCCGACAATGCGTCGGAGCTGGAGCAGGCGATCGCCCGCGGCGACGTAAACGTGCCGGACAGCAAGGATCCCAAGGCCGAGAAGGCCATGATCACCAAGGTCGCAGGACAGCCGTCGATCGGCAACTCGACCTTCTCGACGGGTGCGGACGTGTCGCGCTTTCAGCGCCGCACCGTGCCGAACCAGAGCGACAATGCGTCGGGCACGCCCGGCGCGGATGGGCCGGTCGTGCGTGTCGCACGCGGCAACAACGTGACCGCGGTTGCGGTCGGGGAGAAGAAGTAGGATGAACATCCTCTCGAAATCGATCGGCTGGCCGCTGGCCGTCGCACTCGCAGCGGGCACCGCCGCAGCGACGCCGCCCCGCAAGGCCGCGCCGAAGCCGAAGCCCGCGCCGGCCGCCTCCATCCAGGGTGGGGTCATCCAGCTGAGCACCGGCCGTGGCCGCCTCATCAACCTGCCGCGCCCGATCTCCGACGTGTTCGTGGCCAGCGACGCGACGGCCGATGTCCAGGTCCGTTCGCCGACGCAGATCTACGTCTTCGGCAAGGGCGCGGGCGAGACGACCATCTCCGCGACCAACAAGGCCGGCGGCGTGGTGTTCTCGGCGACGGTTCGTGTCGGTAACAACTTCGACACGATCCAGACGATGTTGAACCTGGCGATGCCGGATTCGCACATCGTCGCGACGACGATGAACGGGCTGGTCCTGCTGACCGGCACCACCGCCGCCCCCGGCGACGGTGCCGAGGCAGAGCGCCTCGTCCAGGCCTATGTCGGCCAGGGCACGCAGGTGATCTCGCGCCTGAAGAACGCGACGCCGCTGCAGATCAACCTGCAGGTGCGCTTCGCCGAAGTCAGCCGCAGCTTCGTCAAGAACATCGGCGTGAACGTGCAGACCTCGCGCGCGCCCGGCTACGTCGGCCAGCCCGGCGTGATCAGCAGCAATTCCGGTAAGGCCGGCACCATCACGTACGCGCCGCGTACCGATCCCCTTACGGGTCAGGTGATGATCGGGCCGGACGGTCTGCCGCTTCAGACGGTGACGTCGACGCCCGCCGCAAGCGCACAGCGCGCGGCGCTCGCGCTGGCCGGTCGCGCCTTCGGCGTCGATCTGCTCGCGCAGCTCGAACTCGGCGAACGCGACGGTCAGGTGACGACGCTCGCCAATCCGAACCTCACTGCGCTCTCGGGCGAAACCGGCACCTTCCTCGCCGGTGGTGAGCTTCCGATCCCGATGAGCCAGGGCCTCGGCGCGGTCTCGGTCGAATACAAGCAGTACGGCATCAGCCTCGCCTACACGCCGACCGTGCTGGGTGACGGCCGCATCTCGCTGCGCGTCCGCCCGGAAGTGTCGGAACTCGACTACGCAAACGCCGTGACGATCGCCGGAACCACGGTTCCGGGCGTTACCACGCGGCGGACCGAAACGACGGTGGAACTGGGCTCGGGCCAGAGCTTCATGATCGCGGGCCTGCTGCAGAACAAGCACAACAACACGATCGACAAGACCCCCGGCGCGGGCGACTTGCCCGTGCTCGGCGCGCTGTTCCGCTCGAATGCGTTCCAGCGCAACGAGACCGAGCTGGTCATCGTCATCACGCCGTATCTGGTGAAGCCCGTCAACGCGAGCGACATCGTCCTGCCGACCGACGGCTACAAGGCTCCGACCGATCTCGGCCGTGTCCTGATGGGTCAGCTCGAAACGGGTATGAACGGCGGCAAGCGTCCGGTTCCGACGATGGCACCGCCGGTCACGGCGTCGCCGGCGATCGGCGCGGTCACACCCGGCCCGCTCGCCCCCGCGCAGGCGCCCGTTGGCGGCCATGACCGTGCGGCGACCGACAAGATCCTTCCGCGCGATCCGAAGCCCGCCCAGGCGGCCGCTGCGGTGACGCCCGGCTTCGATATCAACTGATGTTTTCCGCGAAGGATTTGCCCATGCGCAAAAACATGATCCTGGTTGCCCTCGCCACGCCCGCGCTGATGCTCGGCGCGTGTACGGGCGGCACGCAGAACCGCGGCCTCGAATCGGTCCACCAGCCGGTCGTCTCGCGCACGGATTTCGTGTTCGACGTGAACGCCAGCCGTAACGGCCTCGCCCCGGGTGAGGCACAGCGCCTGAGCGGCTGGCTCGCCTCGCTGAAGCTCGGCTACGGCGACCAGGTCGCGATCGACGATCCCAATGCCTATGGCCCCGGCGCGCGCGACGTGGTCGCGGCGCAGGTCGCCCGCTACGGCCTGCTGCTGTCCGAGGATGCGCCGGTTTCCGGCGCGCCCGTCGCACCCGGAACCGTCCGCATCGTCATCAGCCGCATGAAGGCGAGCGTCCCCGGCTGCCCCGACTACAGCCGCGCGACCCAGCCCGAGTTCGAGAGCAACACCAGCTCCAACCACGGCTGCGCGATCAATTCGAACCTCGCGGCGATGGTCGCCAGCCCGGCAGATCTGGTCCGCGGCCAGACCGGCAACGGCGTGACCGACGCTGCCGCCGCGAGCAAGGCGATCGATGCATTCCGCAAGCAGACGCCGACCGGCGCCGGCGGCCTGAAGTCGGAGGGGACCAAATAACATGAACGCTCCTTTCAACCCCCCGCGCGCTGGCCTCCGCGAGCCGTTCGTCGCCTATGTCTGCGACGAGACGACGGCGGAGGCGATCCGCGCCGTCACGTCCGAAATGGGCTGGGCGCCTGAAAAGGTGAACAAGGGCGGTCTGCGCAACGCCGTGCAGTCGCTGTCAGTCTCGGCGAGTCCTCAGATCCTGCTGGTCGACCTGTCGGAAAGCGGCGATCCGCTCAACGACATCAACGCGCTGGCCGAAGTCTGCGAGCCCGGCACCGTCGTGATCGCGGCGGGCCAGGTCAACGACGTGCGCCTGTACCGCGATCTCGTCGTCAGCGGCATCCAGGATTATCTGCTCAAGCCGCTCAACCCCGACATGCTGCGCGAGGCGTTCACGCACGCGCAGGCGATCTTCAACGCGCCGAAGGTGACCGAAGAAGTCAGCGGCCGTCCGCACATCTCGACCGCGTTCGTCGGCGCGCGCGGCGGTGTGGGCGCCTCGACCATCGCGACGTCGATCGCGTGGCTGCTGAGCGAAAAGGGTCCGCGCACCACCGCGATCCTCGATCTCGACGTGCATTTTGGCACCGGCGCGCTGGCGCTCGATCTCGAGCCGGGCCGCGGCCTGACCGACGCGATCGAGAACCCGAGCCGCATCGACGGCCTGTTCATCGAACGCGCAATGGTGAAGGCGGGCGACAATCTTTCGGTGCTGTCGGCCGAAGCGCCGATCAACTCGCCGATCATGACCGACGGTGCCGCTTTCTACCAGTTGCAGGAAGAAATGCGGGCAGCGTTCGAATGCACGATCGTCGATCTTCCGCGCGGCATGCTGGTGCAGCATCCGCACCTCGTCAGCGACGTGCAGGTCGCGGTGATCGTCACCCAGCTCACGCTGGCGGCGGCGCGCGACACGATCCGCCTGCTGTCGTGGATGAAGACCAACGCGCCGGGCACGCAGGTGTTCGTCGTCGCCAATGCTGCGCACCCGACCGCGCAGCTCGAGATCAACCGCAAGGATTTCGAGGGCTCGATCGAACGCAAGGTCGATCACATCATCCCCTTCGACCAGAAGACCGCAGCGCAGGCCGCCAAGCTCGGCAAGACGCTGGCCGAGGCAGGCAAAGGCTCCAAGACGGTCGCCCCGCTGCTCGCGCTCGCGCAGCAGATCATGGCGATCGGCGATGATGTCGAGGCCACGCCGGCCAAGAAGAAGGGCTCCGGCGGTGCCTCGCTGCTCGGCAAGTTCGATCTCAAGTCGATGATGCCGGGCAAGAAGAAGAAATAATGGCGCCTCAGCGCGCCGTCATGAAGGGACCAACGCCGCGATGGAAATGATGCCCGTCGTCGCCCTCGGGGTCGGCACGCTCGGCGTGCTGACCTTGCTGCTGTTCGCGCTTTCCGGCCCCTCGGTCGAGAAGGCGCGGGCACGCCGCCTCACGTCCCTGCGCGCCCGCCACAGCGAGGAAGCCAACGCGCTGGTCGCGGCGCAGATGCGCCGTATCGCCGCCGCGCGCGCGAACCGCATGGATGCCGCCGCGATGCGCTTCCTGCCCAAGCCCGACGCGCTGAAGAAGCGGCTGTCGATGACGGGCAAGCCCTGGACGGTGGGCCAGTACGGCGCGGTCACGCTCGGCTGCATCGCCTTCTTCGCGATCCTGCTGATGTTCATCGGCGCGCCGATCGCGCTGTCGCTGCTGATCGCGGTCGCCGTCGGTGCCGGCCTGCCGCACATGGTGGTCGGCTATTTCATCAAGGCGCGGCTCGGCAAGTTCAACTCCAAGTTCCCGGATGCGATCGAGCTGCTCGTGCGCGGCCTGCGCTCGGGCCTGCCGATCACGGAGACGATCGGCGTGGTCGCGGCCGAGATCGACGGCCCGATCGGCGTCGAATTCCGCTCGATCACCGACAAGATGAAGATCGGCCGCACGCTCGATGCGGCGCTGCAGGATACGGCGGACCGGCTCGGCACGCCCGAATTCCAGTTCTTCTGCATCACCATCGCGATCCAGCGCGAGACCGGCGGAAACCTGGCGGAAACGCTCGCCAACCTCGCCAACGTGCTGCGCATGCGCGGGCAGATGAAGCTGAAGATCAAGGCGATGTCGTCGGAATCGAAGGCGTCCGCCTATATCGTCGGATCGCTGCCGTTCATCGTGTTCGGCATGATCTGGATGATCAACGCAAGCTACATGCAGGGCTTCTTCCACGACCAGCGGCTGATGGTCGCGGGCGGCGGCGGCCTGATCTGGATGAGCATCGGTGCCTTCATCATGGGCAAGATGGTCAACTTCGAAATCTGAGGGATCGGCAAGACGATGGAACCTACAGCCGGACCAAAGCTCCTCGGGGTCGATGTCTTCATGGTCGCGACCATCCTCGCGGGCGTCTGCGCGCTCGCGGTGATGTTCGCCATCTACGCCGCGACCACGGTGCGCGACCCGATGACGAAGCGCGTCAAGGCGCTCAACGATCGCCGCGAGCAGCTCAAGGCAGGCATCACCGCCTCCACCAAGCGCCGCGCGAAGCTCGTCACCAAGAACGAGACGACCGATCGCATCAAGGCGTTCCTGACGTCGCTGTCGGTGCTGCAGGACAGCCAGCTCAAGGCCGCGCAGATCAAGCTGCTGCAGGCCGGCATCCGCCAGAAGGAATATGCCGTCGCCGTCATCTTCGGCCGGCTCGTCCTGCCGATCGTGTTCGGCGGGCTGATGATCTACCTCGTCTACGGCACCGACATGTTTTCGGACTGGACGCCGATCAAGGCGTACGGCCTGGTCGCGGTGACGTTCATCATCGCCTACAAATTCCCCGATCTGTTCCTGAACAACAAGATCAAGAAGCGTTCGGATGCGATCCGCAAGGGCCTGCCCGATGCGCTCGATCTGCTGGTGATCTGCGCCGAGGCCGGTCTGACCGTCGACGCCGCCTTCGGCCGCGTCGCGCGCGAACTGGGCAAGGCGTACCCGGAACTGGGCGACGAATTCACGCTGACCGCGATCGAACTGGGCTTCCTCAACGAACGTCGCCAGGCGTTCGAGAACCTCGCCAGCCGCGTAAAGCTCGATGCCGTGAAGGGCGTCGTCACGACGATGATCCAGACCGAGAAATACGGCACGCCGCTCGCCTCGGCACTGCGCGTGCTGTCGGCCGAATTCCGCAACGAGCGCATGATGCGCGCCGAGGAAAAGGCCGCACGTCTGCCCGCGATCATGACGATCCCGCTGATCCTGTTCATCCTGCCGGTGCTGTTCATCGTCATTCTCGGCCCCGCAGCCTGCTCGATCTCCGACGCCTTCATCCACGGCGGGCACTAAAACCTACCCGTCACCCCGGGCTCGACCCGGGGTGACGAGGGGATAGAGGCGGGTCGAAACTGTCCCCAAACGGCGCACATCGCGTGCTTGCGGCCCATGCGATGCCGCCGGTATCCTGGTTGCCATGTTGTTCACCAGCCCGCTCCAGCTGTTCGTGCTCTGCGCGGTGGCGGCGGGTGGCTGGCTGCTCGGTTTCCTCGTCCATCCCGACAGCGCACGGCGGCGCGTGACGATCGCGCGGCTGTCGCGCGAGCTGGAGCACCTGCGCAAGGATAGCCAGCTCCGCCTGCGCGATGCCTCGCGCGCCAAGGCGCGGCTCGAACTCACCAAGCGCGACCTATCCGAGAAGCTGCTGGCGGCGGAGGCCGCGATCGAGGCGCTGCGCCCGCGCGGTGACGATGATCCCCTGCCCAGTCCTGCGCCCATCGCGCCGCTGACGACACCCACCCCCGCCCCGATCGGCGCCGCGACCCCGCCCGAGCCGGTCGGCGGCTGGCTGCGCGGCGGCGCGCGCGACGATCTCACGCGGATCGACGGCATCGACACGCCGACCAGCATCCGCCTCTTCGCGCTCGGCATCACCCGCTATGCCGATCTCGAACGCTTGTCGGAACAGGAGGTCGCGCAGCTCGAAACGCGACTGATGCTGGCCGAAGGGTTTATCGCGGAACACGGTTGGCAACGGCAGGCGACGCTGCTGCGCACCGCGAGCGAAGCCTAGCGGACGGTTCCGGCGATGCACGCTTGCCCCGGCATCGCTTACTGGCCACACTCCGCGACGATGGCTGCCCGTGATTCCTCCGCCGATCTCTTGCCCGGCGACGCCCCAGCCGGGATCGTCCTGCCGGCGCGGCCCGAAGGCGTGCGCGTGTCGCCCGAGACCACTGCCGTCGTCGTGATCGACATGCAGAACGCCTATGCGAGCGAAGGCGGCTACGTCGATCTCGCCGGTTTCGACATCGGCGGCGCGGCGGGCGTGATCGGCAAGATCGCGTCGGTGCTCGACACGGCGCGCGCGGCAGGCATGCCGGTGATCTTCTTCCAGAACGGCTGGGACGCGGACTATGTCGAGGCCGGCACGCCGAAGTCGCCCAACTGGCACAAGTCCAACGCGCTCAAGACGATGCGCGCGCGGCCCGAGCTTTCCGGTCAACTGCTCGCGCGCGGCGGCTGGGATTACGATCTCGTCGACGCGCTGCAACCGCAGCCGGGCGACATCCGCCTGCACAAGACGCGCTATTCCGGTTTCTTCAACTCGCAGCTCGACAGCGTGCTGCGCGCACGCGGCATCCGCACCATCGTGTTCGTCGGCATCGCCAGCAACGTCTGCGTCGAATCGACGCTGCGCGACGCCTTCCACCTCGAATATTTCGCCGTGATGCTGGAGGATGCGACGCACCACCTCGGCCCCGATTTCATCCAGCAGGCGACCGTCTACAACGTCGAGAAATTCTTCGGCTGGGTCAGCACGGTCGCGGATTTCTGCGGAAGCGTGGGACAGGTGGAGACCAAAGGATGAATCCCGAAACCGTTCGGGCTGAGCTTGTCGAAGCCCTGCCCTTCTTTCGACGGTCGCTAAAAAGTGCAGCCCTTCGACAAGCTCAGGGCGAACGGTAGGAGTAGAGACCCATGCCCTTCGAACCCATCAACCCGCCCGAATTTCCCACCCCCATCGCCCCCTATTCGGCGGGCGCGAAGGCGGGGAACACCGTGTACGTCTCGGGCGTGCTTGCGCTCGGCGAGGGCGGTGCGGTGCTGCATGTCGGCGATGTCGCCGCGCAGACCCGTCACATATTGGAGGTAATCAAGACCACGCTCGCCGCCGGCGGCGCGACATTGGGGGACGTTGCGATGAACCACATCTTCCTGAAGGATCTGGCTGATTATGCCGCGTTCAACGCGGTCTATGCCGAGTATTTTCCGGGTGCGAAGCCCGCGCGCTACTGCGTGAAGTGCGATCTGGTGAAGCCCGATTGCCTCGTCGAAATCGCCTCCGTGGCGCACCTCTGATGCCGATCGCGCAAGGGCTCCACTACGAGTGGTTCGGAGAGGAAGGGCTGCCGCCGGTGGTCCTGTCCTCGGGGCTGGGCGGATCGGCCGACTATTGGGAGCCGAACGTGCTCGCGCTGTCGGGCGATTACCGCGTGCTGGTCTACGATCACCGCGGCATCGGCCGCTCGGACCTGACGGTCGAGACGACGTCGATCGCGTCGATGGCGCAGGACGTCGTCGCGCTGCTCACCGAACTGGAGCTCGACGAACCGGCCGGGTTCGTCGGCCACGCGATCGGCGGCATGATCGGGCTCGAGGTCGCGATGCAGGCACCGGAGCTCGTCAGCCGCGTGATGGTGGTCAACGGCTGGGCGACGCTCGATCCGTTCACCGCGCGCTGCTTCGACGTGCGCGAGGCGTTGCTGGGCGTCAGCCCGCAGGCGTACCTCAAGGCGCAGCCGCTGTTCCTCTACCCGCCCGCCTACGTCTCCGAACACGATGCCGATCTGTTCAAATGGGAAAACGACGCGCTCGATCACTTCCCGCAGGCCGAGACTTTGCTCGCGCGCATCCACGCCGCGCGCATGTGGGATCCGGGCGCGGCGCGGCTCGGCACGATCGAATGCCCGGTCATGTGCCTCGCATCCGAGGACGATGCGCTGGTGCCCGCCGTCAATTCGGAGAAGCTCGCCAAGCTGATCCCCAAGGGCAAGCTCGCCTCGATGTCGTCGGGCGGCCATGCCGTCAACGTAACCCGCCCCGACGAGTTCAACAGCCGCGTCATCGACTTTATTCGATGAACGACCGTCTCCCGCTCCGTTCGCCCTGAGCGAAGTCGAAGGGCGTGTTACGGGGCACGTGCTTCGACTTCGCTCAGCACGAACGGTTGAGGTTTAACCAGAAGGGTTCGCAATGCAAGTAGGCGTTTTCGTTCCGATCAACAACAACGGCTGGCTGATCAGCGAGAACGCGCCCCAGTACAAACCCAGCTTCGACCTCAACAAGACGATCGCGCAATCGGCCGAGAAGCACGGGCTCGATTTCCTGCTGTCGATGATCAAGCTGCGCGGCTTCGGCGGCAAGACCGAGTTCTGGGAATATGGGCTGGAGAGCTTCACGCTGATGGCCGGCCTCGCCGCCGTTACCGAGCGGATCAAGATCTACGCCACCTGCCCCACGCTCATCATACCGCCCGCCTTCGCTGCGCGCATGTGCAACACGATCGACAGCATCAGCCACGGCCGCTTCGGGCTCAACCTCATTACCGGCTGGCAGCCGCCCGAATATACCCAGATGGGCCTGTGGCCGGGCGACGACCACTTTCGCGACCGCTACCGGATGCTCGACGAATATGCCGGCATCCTGCGCGAGTTGTGGGAAACCGGCGTGTCCGACTTCAAGGGCAAATATTACGAGATGACCGACTGCCGGGTCCGCCCGCAGCCGGAGGGCGAGATGAAGATCATCTGCGCGGGGTCGAGCGACGCCGGCCTCGCCTTCTCCGCCAAATGGGCGGACTATGCCTTCTGCCTCGGCAAGGGCGTCAACACGCCGACGGCGTTCCAGGACAACAACGCCCGCCTCGCCGCCGCCACCGCGCTCACCGGGCGCGACGTGTCGATCTTCGTGCTGGTGATGATCATCGCTGACGAAACCGACGAAGCGGCGATGGCGAAGTGGCAGAGCTACAACGCCGGCGTCGACATGGATGCGATCGCCTGGCTCGCCGAACAGGGCGCCAAGGACACGCACAACACGGACACCAACGTCCGCCAGCTCGCCGCACCCGAGGGGGCGGTGAATATCAACATGGGCACGCTCGTCGGCTCCTACGAAAGCGTCGCGCGGATGCTCGACGAGATGGCGGCGGTGCCGGGCACCGGCGGCGTGCTGCTGACCTTCGACGATTTCGTCGAGGGCGTGGAGGCGTTCGGCACCCGTATCCAGCCGCTGATGAAGAGCCGGGCCGGCGTGGCGACCGCGGGCTAGGCCGTCTCGCGCATATCGTTGCGCAGCCACGCCTCCGCCGCGTCGCGCGAGCAGAAGGTCGCGACCTCGGCATTGCCCAGCAGCGTGCGGATGTGCCGCTGGGCATGGATGTCGGGCACCAGCAGCGCCATCCGGTCGCCCGGCGCGAACGTCCGCTCCATCTGCAGCTTGATATAGGCCTCGATATCGGGCGCCTGCCGCTCCGCACCCGTCACGTCGGACAGCAGCCGGATCGGCCGCCCCGCCTCCCGCAGCCCGGCGGCGATCCCACGGATCGCGCCGTAATGCGTATCGACATCCGCGCGCTTCCAGATCCCCGTACCGACGACGTGGATGATGCCGCTGTCCGCGTCGAAGCGCCGCTCGATCATGGCGGCAGGTTATGCGGGGATGAAAGCCGCCGCCAGCATTAACCCTATCGCACGGTTTCGCCGCTATCCCCGCCGCATCAGGAGACCTCACCGATGAAGTTCGTCAAACTCCGGTCGCGCGGCGGCGATTATCTCGTCGTGGCGGCCAACGTCGCCTATCTGCGCATGGACGAGAACGGCCAGACCAAGGTCGGCCTTGTCGGCGGAGACTCGTTGCTGGTGGTGGGCGATATGCAGGAAGTGGCCGCGCAAATCCTGAACGGGTGATGCAGCCTTAAGCCGCCAGGTCGCGCCCCTCGCCCGCCCCGGCCAACGTCAGCACCGCGACTGCGCCGTGGCCCCGGCCCGCGCTTTCCAGCCGCAGCGACCCGCCCATCGCGTTCATCGCATTGGCGCACCAGTGCAGCCCCAGCCCGCCCGACTTGTGCGCCCGCGTCGAGAAGCCACGCTGGAAGAGATTCGGCGCGTCTCCCGGCGCGAACCCCTCGCCGTCGTCGCGGATGGCGATGCGCGTTTCGCTGCCGTGCCGCTCGATCGTCACGGTGATCGTGCCGCTGTCGCGCCCGCACGCGGCGATCGCCTCGGCGGCGTTGGAAAAGACGTTACCGATCACCTGCGAGAGGATCACGCGGTTCGCTAGCACCAGCTCCGCCGTATCGGGGACGCTGAACGCGATCGCGACGCCGCCAGAATAGCGCGCGATGGTCGCGTTGCGCGCGGCGATGTCGCTGACGTCGCAGGCTTCGAGCTCGGGCCGGCCATGCGCCTGCTGCTGCTGCGCGCCGATGATTTCGAGCGCATGGCGCATCGCCTCGCGCCCGATCTCGAGCTGGTCGCGGCGGTGCGTACGGTCGTTCGCCTCCGCCTCGACCGCCGCGGTCAGGAAAGCGAGCAGCTTCGCGCGCCGCGCCACCGGCAGGTCGTCCGCCGCCAGTTCGGCGATGGCGCGATCGAGTGCGGCGCGGTCGACCGGTGGCGGCATCGCGATCCCCTGCGACAGGATCGTGCTGACCGGATTGAGCGCATTGCGGACGTTGTGCATCACCGCCACCCCGCTCTCGCTGCGGCCGAGCTGGAAGCTCTGCGCCTCGATCTGCGCGCGCGCATCCTGCAGCTGGCGCAGCATCGAATTGAAGCTCTTGCCGAGTGCGCCGATCTCGTCGCGGCGCTGTTCCTCCTCCAGCGGGCTCGGCTCGCCCGATGCGCGCACCGCCTGCATGTGCCGCTCGACGCGCGCCAGCGGGCGCAGCACCAGCCGCGTGATCATCCGCCGCAGCATCAGCAGCACGAGCGCGAGCAGCAGGATCGATCCCAGCACCGCCAGCATCAGCATCCGCGTCCCCAGCACCGACAGGTCGCGCGGCACGCCGAACACGGCGCTGGCGACGGTGCGGCCGTCCGACCCGCGCATCGGCACCGCGACATTGAGGCTGGTGCGCGTGGAGCCGCGATCGGCAGCGCCGTCGAGGTCGATCCGCGCGTCGGTCTGCAGCAGCGCGGCGAGTTCGGCCGAGCTGATCTCGCGCGCCACCAGCACATATCCGCGCGGGTCTCCGCTGCCGTCGCTGCGGCGGACCTGCGCCACGCCGACCGCCGCCACGACATGGCCCAGCCGCGCGAAGAAGCGCGCCGAATTGCTCTTGCCGATCGCGCGCCGGAAATCGGTTCCGCCGATCAGCCGGATCAGCGCGGCGCGCGTGGCACGGTCCGCGCTGCTCTCGGGATCGCGCCAGCGCGCGGTGACGACGCGGCCGTCCTTCCCGATATAGGCCACGCCGCTGATGCCGAGATTGGCCATCGCCATCGGCGAGGCATTCTCTTCCACGAACGCCGCCGTGGGCTTCGCCAGATAGGCGTAGCTCGGATCCCAGTCGCCAAGGTCACGCACCGTGGTTTCGACCCCGGCGGCATAGTCGTTCAGCGCCCCGCGCGTCCGCTCGACCTGGCCCGCGACCACCTTCTGCTCGAGATGGTCGAAGCTCGGCATGATGACGGTGGCGAGCAGCAGGGTGATCGCGATCGCCCCGGCGACGCCGATCGCCGTCAGCATGAGGACGAGCTTCGCCCCCAGCGATCCGGGCTTGCGGAGGGTGTCGATCGTGCCCCGTGCGGCGCGGTACGTCGCCGCCATCAGCCGTGCGTCCCGGTTCCCGGCTCGTCGGCGGTATCGTCCTCACCGGCGATGAAGCGCTGGTGCGCCAGTTCGCGCGCGTCCTCCGCCGTCATCGGATGCGCGAAGTAGAATCCCTGGAGATGCGACGCCCCCGCCAGCCGCAGCGCCTGCACCTGCGCCTCCGTCTCCACCCCTTCCGCGATCACGCCGAGCCCGAGCGAGCGGCCGAGATGGACGATCGAATGGACGATGGCGGCGCTCTCGCGCTCGCGGCCCATGCCGTCGATGAAGCTCTTGTCGATCTTCAGGCTGTCGAGCGCGAACATGCGGATGTTGTAGAGGCTCGAATAGCCCGTCCCGAAATCGTCGAGCGCGATGCGGAAGCCCATCTGGCGCAGGCGGTAGAGCGTCTCGGCGGCATGATCGGCATCGTCGAAGATCGCGGTTTCGGTGATCTCGATCTGCACGCGGCGCGGCTCGACGCCGGCGCGCTGCACGCGCTCGACGATATGCGCGACGAAATTCTGGCGGCGGAACTGGCGCGGGCTGAAATTGACCGAGACATACTGTCCGGGCCAGTCCTTCAGCACGGCGAGGCTCTGGTCGAGTACCCAGTCGCCGAGCTCGTGGATCAGGTTCGATTCCTCGGCGATCGGGATGAACAGGCCGGGGCTGACGGGTCCGAACTCCGCCGTGTTCCAGCGCAGCAGCGCCTCGAAGCCGACGATCTCCAGCCCCTCGCGCGCGACGATCGGCTGGTACGCCATGCTCAGCTCCTCGCGCGCGATCGACTGGGCGAGCCCGCCCTCGATGCGGCGGCGAAAGCGGATCGATTCGTCCATCACCTCGTCGAACAGCCGCGCGGCACCGCGCCCGGAATGTTTGGCGTCGTTGAGCGCGAGGTCGGCGCGGCGCATCAGGTCGACGGGGTCGCGCTGCGTCACGTCGTCGACGAAGAACAGCCCGACCGAAGCGCCCGCCTGCACGCTGTGGCCGAACAGGCGGAAGGTGGTCGAACAGGCGTGGATCACGCGCTCGCACGCCATCTGCGCGGCTTCCGCACCCGGCGTGTCGAACAGCAGGCCGAATTCGTCGCCGCCCAGCCGCGCCACCATCGCGCCGTCGGGCGCGGCATGGCGGATGATCTGGCAGACCTGCCGGATCAGCTCGTCGCCGGCGAGATGCCCGAACGTGTCGTTGACCGCCTTGAAGCGATCGAGATCGAGCATCGCCACCGCGAAGCTCCCCTCGATCCGTGCCCGCGTCGCCAGCGTGCGCATGAAGGCGAGCCGGTTGGGCGCATCGGTCAGCGAATCGTGGCTGGCGATGTGCATCGCCTTGCTCTCGTTGGCGGCGAGCTCGTGGCTCTGTTCCTGAAGCTGCGCGACCTGCCGCGCCAGCGTCTCGCGCGCCTCGGCCAGCGCGCGGTCGACCTGCCAGCGATGCGCGAGCGCGCTCGCCATCTGCTGCACCTCGGCGACCTCGAACGGCTTGGCGATGTAGAAGATCTTGTCCGCCGGCCCCGCCGCCCTGGCGATCTCCAGCGGCGAAAAGTCCGAATAGCCCGTCACGATGACGAGGTTGATGTCGGGATCGAGCGCCCGGATCCGCGTCGCGGTATCCTTGCCGTCGATGCCGGGCGGCATCCGCACGTCGATGAAGGCGACCGCGAAGCGCGCGCCGTCCGCGATAGCCTGCTCCACCGCGGCGACACCGTCGAGGCCCTGACTTGCGAAGGTGAGGTCGAAATCGATCGCCGACGGGCCGCTTTCCGCAGGGCTGTCGTCGCCGAACAAATCTTCCGCCATCGCGCCCAGCGCCTCGACGTCCGCCGCCTGCGGAGCAAAGCTGCGCCGGTAGGAATCGTGCATTCCCGCTTCGTCGTCGACGATCAGAACCCGCATTTCCGCCCCATCCCCGGCTCAGAATTTCTGGTTTCGCAGGCGTAAGGAACCACGGTTAATGCCGAGTAAATGCCCGAAGGTGCAGGGTGACGAACAGGTCATCGTGACCTGTCGGCTGCACGAACATTACATGAAGATTAAATTCGCAGCCGAAATGAACCTCCGCCGTGGACGGGAGTTATTGATCCACGACGCGGGTCAGGAAAAGGAATTCGAGCGATGAAACGCATTATCATTGCAGCCATGATCGCAGGCCTTGGTGTGCCGGCGGTTGCGACGGCTCAGGACGGGTATCGCGATGGGTATCGCGACAGCGAGTGGCAGCGCGATCAGGCCTATCGCGATCAGCAGTATAACAGCCGCTACAACGATCGTGACGGCCGCCGCTATTACCGGCAGGATTGCCGCCGCAGCAAGGGCACGACCGGCACGATCGCCGGCGGCGTCGGCGGCGCGGTGCTGGGTGGTGCCATCGGCGGTGACGCGCTCGGCGCGGTGGTCGGCGGCGTTGCCGGCGGTCTCCTCGGTCGCACCCTCGACAAGAACAACGACCGCGCCCAGAACCGTCGCAACGGTTGTTGAGCTAAGGGCGCAGGCGCGTCGCCCGGCGAAAGCCGGGGACGGCGCCGGTGCGCGGCACGAGCCGCGCAGCGCCCGCCCCGGCCGGCGGGTCGGCGCGAAGCACCGAACCCGGCCGACGGCTTTGCCGTCGGCGCAAAAGCAAACTCGAGGGGCGTCGGTCGCAGGACCGGCGCCCTTTTTCGTCGCGGACGGTATAAGTGGTGGCCGCTAGCGACCCATAGCGGACGTTCGCGGCGAACAGCCAGTGACACGGATCGCACCATTTTAAGATGGGCAGAAGAGGCTTAAAAGGCCCGGATGAAACTCATGCTTTCAATTCTCACCGGGTTGACCTTGGCAGTTCCGCGCTCAGTTGTAGCAAAGGCAAAGCCAGTTGCCTGTCCGGGCTATCATGCCGGAGGGTCGAGACCGGAAGAGGTGGAGCGCTTTTACACCCTACGCGCCGTGGCCATAGTTCGCGCAGGGTTGGCCAACGACACGGTTGCACTAATGCCCTTAGTCTCACCGACGGCGAAGTTTTCGACGTGGCGAGGCGACTACAGCACGGGGTCGATATTGGACGGCGTTCCCAATGCGGTATTCTGGAGCCAAGACCTTAAAGCGTTCGCCTTTGAAAAGGCCATATTTGTCACAGGCCCCATTACGGTTCAGCCGCTGAGGTGCGACCAAAGCACGGATATTTTATTTCGAGATCAGTCAAAGAAAACCGGCGTCATGGTGAATTTCAAATTCGTGGATGGCATACTGATCAAGGCGACAGGTCGGGAAGCAGAACTGACAGACGGGCTAGTGCGCTAACCACCGCACCGGGGCCTTCCATCAATGTCCGCTTCCCACCCATAGCGGACTTCCGCTTTCGACCCGTAGCGGACGTTGCGATGCGGCGCGGGACGGAACTAACGCCCCAGTTGCGGACATGCAGGATGCGTTTAATTTGATTGCATGAAGTGCTTATTACCCCTTGCATGTCTATGCCTCGCGGCAGCGTGTAGCCGCGAGGACGACTCGCTGCTGATGCCCGCTGCGAGCCAAATTGACCGAATTGAAATGCTGTTGTCGAAGCAACAATGCATAGGCGACTTGGCTCAATGGGAAAGGCGGTATCAATATCTACAAGATATAGGCGTTAACTCATCGACCGGCGGCAAGATCTTTGTAAACATTGTAGTTTTTAGGTTACGGCGGGGGGACGGCGGATATCCGATCAAACCTGGCCGTAGCCGACTTTCAGCTACGCACGGCTTTCTAGGCGAGATAGACGACAGACCGGGCAGCTCGGCTGACGGGAGATTTGACCGCGAGTCAGGCAAGCTCGCCTTCGAAGGATGTGGCTTCTCAAAGGGCGGCTGACGTCCGCTTTCCACCCATAGCGGACATTCCCGCTGTCCTACACGCCGCCGATCTGCGACATTGCCTGTCGCTCTTTCACATCGTCGGACCACTCTGGAAAATGTCGCCCCACGCGATCTCTTCGCGACCCACCACGCGTGAAATGCTCGCAGGAGCGACACTCTCGCGTGACCCTCAACGCCCGATTGGTGCAATTTCGGAAACGATCGCGCCTTACAGTTTCGATTCAGGTGTCAATCTGTCAACCGAGCTATCACTCTAGCGCGCTCATTCCACCGTCACGGACTTCGCCAGATTGCGCGGCTGATCCACATCCGTCCCCTTGGCGACCGCGACGTGGTACGCCAGCAACTGCACCGGCACCGCGTAGACGAGCGGCGCGATCAGCGGGTGGACCTTGGGCATGGTGATCGTCGCCATGCACCCCTCGCCCGCCGCCTGGATGCCGTCGTAATCCGAGATCAGCACGACCTTGCCGCCACGCGCCTGCACCTCCTGCATGTTGCTGACGGTCTTTTCGAACAGCGGGCCCGACGGGGCGATGACGATGACGGGCACCTGATCGTCGATCAGCGCGATCGGCCCGTGCTTCATCTCGCCCGCCGCATAGCCTTCGGCGTGGATGTAGCTGATTTCCTTCAGCTTCAACGCGCCTTCCAGCGCCAGCGGATAATCCGTCCCGCGCCCGAGATACAGCACGTCGCGCGCGCTCGCGATCAGATGCGCCATCTCGGCGATCTTCTCGTCATAGGCGAGCGCGCCGTTGAGCGCGGCGGGTGCCTCGGCGAGATGGCGGACGATTTCCTTTTCTTGCGCCGGGGTCAGCAGGCCCTTGGCGCGCGCGAGATTCGCCGCCAGCGCCGCCAGCACCGCGAGCTGGCAGGTGAACGCCTTGGTCGATGCGACGCCGATTTCGGGCCCGGCATGGCTCGGCAGCAGAAGGTCCGCCTCGCGCGCCATCGAACTGGTCGGCACGTTGACGACGGCGGCGATCTTCTGCCCCTCGGCTTTCGCGTGACGCAGCGCCGCCAGCGTATCGGCGGTCTCGCCCGACTGGCTGATGACGATCATCAGCCCGCCCGGCTCCATCACCGGCGCGCGGTAGCGGAACTCGGATGCGACATCGAGATCGACCGGCACGCGCGCGAACTGCTCGAACCAGTATTTCGCGACCATGCCGGCGTAGAAGCTCGTTCCGCACGCGACGATCGTCACGCGCTTGATCGCGCCGAGATCGAAATCGGGGATCGGCAGCGTGACCTGATCCTCCATCCGCTTCAAATACGACCGCAGCGTCTGCGCGACGACGATCGGCTGCTCGTAGATTTCCTTGAGCATGTAGTGGCGGTGATTGCCCTTGGACACGAGCTCGCCGGTGACGCCGGAGATCGTGATCGGCCGCTCGACGGGAGTGTTCGCCTGATCGTAGATCTGCGCGCCGTCCCTGGTGATGACGACCCAGTCGCCCTCTTCCAGATACGCGATGCGCTGCGTCAGCGGCGCGAGCGCGAGCGCGTCCGAGCCGAGATAGGTCTCGCCATCGCCGTATCCGACCACCAGCGGCGAGCCGAGCCGCGCGCCGATCAGCAATTCGGGATGCTGGCGGAACAGGATCGCCAGCGCGAACGCGCCGTGCAGCCGCGGCAACACCTCTGCGACGGCATCGGCCGGGGCCATGCCGCCCTCCACCTTCTCGCTGACGAGATGGGCGACGACCTCGGTATCGGTCTCCGACGTGAAGGTCCGCCCACGCGCGATCAATTCCTCGCGCAGCTGCTTGAAATTCTCGATGATGCCGTTGTGGACCAGCGCGACTTCTTCGGTGGCGTGCGGATGCGCATTGTTAGTAGTCGGACCGCCATGCGTCGCCCAGCGCGTATGCGCGATGCCGGTATCGCCGGGCAGCGGATCCTCCGCCAGCACATTCGCGAGATTGACGAGCTTGCCCGACGCGCGCCGCCGCTCGATCGCGCCGTTCGCAACGGTCGCGATACCGGCGGAGTCATAGCCGCGATATTCGAGCCGCTTCAGCCCGTCGAGCAGCCGCTCCGAGACCGAGTCCTTGCCGACGATTCCGACGATTCCGCACATAATTCGTTCCTTCGCGTCCGCTACTTGGCGGCCTTCTTCGCCTTCATCGCACTCCGAAAGCGCGCCGCCCAGCCGGGACGCGCTTCCTGCCTGCCGCGTGCCACCGCCAGCGCATCGGCCTCGACGTCCGAGGTAATCACGGAACCCGCGCCGACAATGGCCCCGTCGCCGATCGCCACCGGTGCGACCAGCGAGGAGTTCGATCCGATGAACGCGCCCTCGCCGATCCGCGTCAGATATTTGCCGAAGCCATCGTAATTGCAGGTGATCGTGCCCGCGCCGATATTCGCGCCCGCGCCGATCTCGGCATCGCCCAGATAGGTCAGGTGATTGGCCTTGGCACCCTTGCCCAGCACCGCCTTCTTCATCTCGACGAAATTGCCGACATGCGCATCCTCGCCCACCACCGCGCCGGGCCGCAGCCGTGCGTAGGGGCCGACGATCGCACCCGAGGCGACGCTCGCGCCCTCGATATGGCTGAACGCGCGCAGCGTGACCTTGTCGGCGATCGTCGCGCCGGGGCCGAAGAACACGTTCGGTTCGACGACGACATCGCGGCCGAGCCTGGTATCGTGCGAGAACCACACCGTCTCGGGCGCGAGCAGGGTCGCGCCGTCCGCCATCGCCTGCGCGCGACGCGCCTGCTGCCAGGCCGCCTCCACCACGGCGAGTTCGGCGCGGCTGTTGACGCCCGCGACCTCGGCAGCGGCGGTCTCGATCACCACCGACGCACGGCCGTCGCCGGCCGCCAGCATGACGATGTCGGGAAGGTAATATTCCCCCGCCGCATTGTCGTTGCCGACGCGCGCCAGCAGCGGGAACAGGTCGGCGCTCTTCACGGCCATCAGCCCGGAATTGCACAGATCGACCGCGCGCTCCTCGGGCGAGGCGTCCTTGAACTCGACCATCTTCGCGATCCGGCCTTCGCCGTCCGCGATGATCCGGCCGTAGGCGGCGGCATCGTCAGGCCGGAAACCGAGCACCACCGTCGCGGGCGCGTCCGTCGCACCGAGCCGGTCGAGCATCCGCCGCATCGTCGCCGTCGTCACCAGCGGCACGTCGCCATAGAGGATCAGCACCGCGCCCTCGAACCCGGCGAGCGCCTCCGCAGCCTGCGCCACCGCATGGCCCGTACCGAGCTGCTCCGCCTGCAGTGCCGTCGTCGCGCCGAGCGGCGCCACCGCCGCCTCGACCTGCTCGCGCCCCGCGCCCGTCACCACCACGACCCGCTCGGGAGACAACGCCTCGACGCTCGCCAGCAGGTGCAGCAGCATCGGCCGCCCGGCGATGGGATGGAGAACCTTGTGCAGGTCCGACTTCATCCGCGTCCCCTTGCCCGCCGCCAGGATAACGGCGGCGACGCTGGAGGTGGGGGGAGATGCAGAAACCGTGGAATTATCGTCCATATGCTCCGCCCTGCCACGACACTATTGCCAATTCCATAGCATCCCTGTCAGGCGCGCGGCAGATGACCGCTTTTTCATTCCCGATCGTCGGATTCGATCTCGACGGAACGCTGTTCGACACCGGCGGCGATCTTGCCGCCGCAGTCAACGTCACCTTGGCCGGCGAAGGCCGCGCACTGCTGCCGACGGAGGCTATCCTAAAGATGGTCGGCGCGGGATCGCGGCATATGCTCGGCGAGGCCTTGGCCGCGACGGGCGGCTGCGACGACGCTCTGCTCGACCGGCTCTATCCCAAGCTGCTCGTTGCCTATGAGGCCGATATCGCGCGCCTGACCAAACCCTATCCCGGCGCGCTGGACGCGCTCGACCAGCTTGCGGCGCGCGGCGTGAAGATCGCGCTCGTCACCAACAAGCTGGAGCATCTCGCCGAGGCGATGCTCGCCGGGCTGGGACTGCGGAGCCGCTTCGCGACCGTCATCGGCGGCGACACGCTCGGCGTCGCCAAGCCCGATCCGGCGCCGATCCGCGAAATGATCGCGCGGCTCGGCGGCGGGCGCGCGGCGTTCGTCGGCGATTCACGCTTCGACGTGGAGGCGGCCCACAATGCCGGCATCCCCGTCGTCCTCGTCAGCTTCGGCTACCGGCTCGATGCCATCGAGGCGCTCCATGCCGATGCCGTGATCGACCATTTCGCCGATCTCATCCCCGCGCTGGAGGCCCTTCCCGCATGACCCGCTTCACGATCCTGGCGCGTGTCGCCTTCTGGGCGGCGCTGATCGGGGCGGTGACGATGGCGGTGCTGCCGCATCCGCCGCACACGCCGCTCGATCAATATGGCGACAAGGTCGAGCATATCTTCGCCTTTGCCGTCATCTCGGCACTGGCCGCCGCTGCCTTCCCGCGCTTCCCGCTCTATCGCATTGCCGAGCGGCTCTCCTTCGTCGGCGCGATGATCGAGGTGGTGCAGTCGATCCCCGATCTCCACCGCGATTGCGACATCCGCGACTGGGTGGCGGATACCTGCGCGGTGATCGTCGTGCTGCTGATCGCGGGCCTGATCCGGCGCCTCAGGAAGCCTTCCGCCACTTAATCCACAGGTGCCGCGCAAGCATCGCCGGCGGCATGCGCAGCCAGTGCGAGCGGACGTAGAAGGCCTGACGGACGAAAGGCCGCGTCGCCCTCCCCCAGCCGTCGCGCGCGGTCAGGCGGCGGAGGTAGAGCCTGTCCACCGGACCGGCGTTCCCACCCCCACCGTACAGAGCATCGGCAAGCCGCAGCGCGCGCGAGACCTCGCGCCATAGCCCATGATGCTGCGCGCGTTCGGTCAGCCCCGAGACGCCGAATTCCCCGGTCAGGCAATGCACATCCCACAGGTTGCGCATGCCCCCCGCCAGATCGCCGTCCGCGAACAAGTGCGCGGCGGCGTGGACGAGCATGTCGTGGGGGGAAAGCGTCGCGAGGCCCCCCTTCTTCTCTGCACGCAGCGGCACCGCATCCGCCAGCAGCGCGGCGGCATCGGGCATGATCCGCGCGGTCAGCGGCAGGATGGTGTGGTGGACGTCGATCATCCGGTCGCGGTCACGGTGAATGAGCGGCGGGAGCTCGTGCATCCATTGCCGGTAATAGGCGTCGTCATAGGGATCGGACTTCACCCATTCCCAGCCCGCCGCGAGCAGCGCCGCCTCTGCCTCGTCGATACGCGCACGTGGCACGAGGATGTCGAGATCGCCGATCGACCGCCCCTGCCCCGCCGCATGGCCGCCCGCGACGAAGGCGGTGCCCTTCAGCAGCACCACCGGCAGCCCGAGCGGCGCCAGCGCCCGCCGCGCGGCCTCCGCCTCCCACAAGGCGGCGACGCGGCCTTGTTCCGCCGAGGCGCGCGCGTCGGCGAGGATGCGCGCCACACCCTCGGGCACCGCGACGCCCTGCAGCCGCATGGCGAGCGTGCCGATCATCTGCTCGGCGCGGGCGATGCCGATCAGGTCGGTCCAGCCCGCCGCATCGAGCACCGCCGCCTCGCCGGGCGCGCGGAGGATGCGGGCGAGCAGCCAGCCGTCGCTCACAGCCCGCCCCACAAGGCATCGACCTGCGCGACGGCGCTCTCGGTATCGGGATAATCGATGGCCCGCGCCGGGATCGCCTTCACCAGCCCGGTGAGTGCGGAGAAACCGCGTTCGCCCAGCGCGACATAGTTGGTCGAGGCTTGGGTCAGCCGCACGAACACTTCGCTCTCGGGCACTTCCCGCACCGCCGCCGCATGGCCGTAGCTCGGGAACAGCAGCAGCGCCGGCGTTGCGGGCCGGTCCATCGCCGCGACCGCGTCGGCGTCTGGCACGAGATGGCGGATCGCGCCCTTCGGCGTCTCCGCCAGCAGCGGGCCGAAGCGCGCGTTGGACGCCGCTGCCTGCACGACCGCGATCGCGGCATTCTTCAGGCTGACGAGGCGCGGGAAGGCGTGCGCAAGCCCCGTCTCCGGGTCGATCAGCGCGAATTCATCGCCCATCAGCCGCCAGCCACGCCGCGACAGCAGCGCCGCGAGCGTGGACTTGCCCGAGCCAGAATGGCCGGTCATCAGCAGCACCCGCCCGTCGCGCTCGACCGCGCTGGCGTGCAGCAGCAGATAGCGGCGCTGGCCGAGCGCCATCTGCAGATTCATCCCCATTTCGGCGGCGAGCAGCCCCTGTGCCAGCGGCAGCGGCGCGGCCTCGGGCAGGACGAAATCGCCGCCGATCATTACCGAGGGGCGGAGGAAGCGCCGCCACGGCCTTGCCGCAAACAGCCGCACCGAGAAATCGGGCACCTCGGGCTTTGGATAGCCCGCGTAGAGCGTCTCGAGCTGCGCGATGGGCGCGCGCCAGTCCGATCCGACGCGGAAGCCCACCGGCCCGACGCGGACCGAAAAGACGTGCCTCATGACGCCGACACCAGCCCCGCCGCGACCAGCTCGTCGAGCCGCGCAGCCAGCGCGCCCTCATCGCCGTCCGGGAGATCGAAGTCCGCCGCCAGCCGCGCCAGCAGTGCCGCGCGCGTCAGGCCGCCCCCGCCGAGCATCGCAAGAATCTCGGGCGCGGGCGACGTGACGAGGTGGGTGATCCCCGACGCGCGGTGATAGATCGCGGTGAAGGCGTCGAGCTCGGCCGTCCGCACGGTATCGGGCGCGGCGGCGCGGTATATGGTGTCGGGCACGGCCTAACCCACCAAGTCCGTTCGCCCTGAGCGAAGTCGAAGGGCGTGTTCCGGGCACGTGCTTCGACTTCGCTCAGCACGAACGGTCGTGTGAATAGATGGGACCACCCGGCCTCAGCCGCGCGGCATCTGCAGCGATGCGAAGCAGGTGAAGCCGCTCGTCCCCGATTGCAGGCGGCGGATGTAATTGGTGTAGGCGCGGCTGCGTTCGTAATCGACGCCCGGGATTTGCCCGCCGTTGGCGAGCGCCTTGCGCACGTCCTCGCCCTTCAGCGGGCGGCCCGGCGGCGCGAAGGAGCCTGCCGTTCCGCTCGGCACCAGAGTGCCGTCGGCGGCAATCGCAGAGCCCGCGTGGCCGGCATCGGGGACCGGGATTTCGCAGGTAAGGATCGAGGCCTGCGTCGCCGCCAGCGCGGGGCGGATCGACAGCACCGCGCTCGCGCCGACCGCGCCGAGCATCAGCGCGCGGCGGCGGTTCGTGCCGGTGCCTTCCTGCTCGGGGCTGCCCTGATCGTCGCTCATGCGCGAATCCCTTTCACATTCGCATCGCCCAAGCAAGCAAGGCTATCGGAGTTAAGGACGTTTCGGGTAGAGGCCCTTCCCATGCTCAACGGCTTCGGTCTCCGCACCCTCACCGCAATCGGCATCGTCGCGGTCGCTGCCGTCGCGGTGTTCGCAATCGAATCCGATATCCAGCCGGCGCTCGTCACGCTGATCGGCGGCATCGCGGCGGCGCTGATCGCGACCGGCACCGGCGACCTGACGCCGCATCCGCCCGCACCCACGGAGGCACCGCGCCCGGCCGAAAGCGTGCAGGACGTGATCGAGGCGATCGTCGAGCCGATCCTGATCGTCAGCGACAGCCGCGTCGCGCACGCCAACGACGCCGCGCGCGCGTTGCTGGGCAAGCATATCATCGGCCAGGACGTGCGCCTCGCCATCCGTCACCCCGGCGCGGCCGAGCGGCTGACCAGCCCGCCCGGCGACGGGCCGGAAACGCCCGTCAATCTCGTCGGCCTGGGCGCGCGCGAGCAGCGCTGGGAAATGCGCATCGGCCGCACCGCCAGCGGCGCGCAGATCGTCCACCTCGTCGATCAGACCGACAGCTATGCGGCCGAGCGGATGCGGATCGATTTCGTCGCCAACGCCAGCCACGAGCTGCGCACGCCGCTGGCCTCGATCCTCGGCTATATCGAGACACTGGGTGAGGAAGCGGGCGAGGAGAAGGATCTGCGCAACCGTTTCCTGCGCATCATGTTCGACGAGGCGCGGCGGATGCAGCGGCTGATCGAGGATCTGATCTCGCTGTCGCGCATTGAGGCCGAGAAATACCGCCTGCCCGATACGCCGGTCGATCTCAGCCTGCTCATCAAGGAGATCCGTTCCGAACTGGTCGATGCGCGGGACGGCGGGCCGCCGATCATATCCGCGTTGCAGGACGACGTGCCGCCGGTGTCCGGCGACCGCGCCCAGTTGAGCCAGGTGCTGCACAACCTGATCGGCAACGCCATGAAATACGGGCGCAAGGGGGGGGCCGTCACCGTCGGGCTCGAACGCCATCCGACCGGTATGGTGCGGGTGCTGGTGCGCGACGAGGGCGACGGCATCGCACCCGAGCATCTCCCCCGCCTCACCGAGCGCTTCTACCGCGTCGATGCCGGGCGCAGCCGCGCGGCGGGCGGCACCGGCCTCGGCCTCGCCATCGTCAAGCACATCGTCGAACGCCACCGCGGCCGCCTCGATATCGAGAGCACGCTGGGCGAAGGCACCACCGTGAAGATCCTGCTGCCCGCGCACGGAACCCCCGCCGGAAGCGCTGTCATCAAACGGTAACGGAACCGTCACACAGGCTGGTTCCGCCGGTGGTAGCGCGGGCGTCGAGACGGTTTCGAGTCGTCTCGGGGGAGGTCATCATGAACCGGAAGATCATTACCGCCGCCGTGCCCGCGCTAGCGCTCACGGCGTTGCTGGGCGCTTGCACCGATCAGGCCGCGGGCGGCGGTGGCTCGCGCGACCAGATCAAGGTCGTCGGCTCCTCGACCGTCTTTCCGTTCACCACCATCGTCGCCGAACAGTTCGTCGCCAAGAACCCCGGTGCCAAGGCCCCCGTCATCGAATCGACCGGCACGGGTGCGGGCATGAAATTGTTCTGCGCGGGCGTCGGTGCCGCGCATCCCGATATCGAGGATGCTTCGCGCCGGATGAAGGCGAGCGAATACGCCACCTGCCTGAAGAACGGCGTCAAGGACATCATCGAGGTTCCCGTCGGCCTCGACGGTATCGCCTTCGCCGAGGCCAAGAACGGCCCGAAACTGTCGCTGACCATCACCGATCTGTTCAAGGCGATGGCCGCAAACATCGGCGGCAAGCCCAACCCGGCCAAGACCTGGGCAGACGTGAACCCCGCCCTGCCCGCCGTCCCGATCCAGATCTACGGCCCGCCCGCCACCAGCGGCACACGCGACGCGCTCGCCGAGCTGATCCTCGGGCGCGGATGCGAGGCGATGGAACCTGATTCGGCTGCGCTGAAGGACAAGAAACCCGACGATTACGCCAAGGCCTGTACCCGCATCCGCGAGGACGGCGTCTATGTCGATGCCGGCGAGAACGACAATCTGATCGTCCAGAAGCTGCAGTCCAACTCCAACGCCATCGGCATCTTCGGCTATTCCTATCTCGAAGAGAACAAGGACAAGCTGAACGGCGTGCCGATCAACGGCATCGAACCGACCTATGAGACGATCTCGCAGAACAAATATCCAGGCTCGCGTCCGCTCTACCTTTACGTGAAGAAAGCGCATCTCACCGCGATCAAGGGCCTGCGCAGCTTCCTGAAGGAATATTCGGTGGCATGGGATCCCAAGGGCCCGCTCGTCGCCAAGGGCCTGATCGCTTCGCCCGAGGACGTCCGCAAGTCCGCCGTCGGCATTGTCGGCTGGGAAACCGTGCTCGACGGCAAGACACTCAAATAAACCTGATACTCCAGATCAAACAGAGCCTGTAACCTTTTGTCCATTCTCGTTCTTTCCTTCCTGGTTGTTGGGCTCGGCCTGATCGCATGGCTAACCGCGCGGATGCGCGCAGCGGGGTTCCGCCGCGCGACCGGCGCGCGATTCAGCTCGCTGCCGTCGCATCACGGCGCGTTCGTGGCACTCTGGACGGTGCTGCCCGCGGCACTGTTTCTGGCGGTGTGGGCGACGGCGTCGCCCGCGCTCGTCACCGACCGCGTGTTGACCGATCCGGCGGCCGCACAGCTGCCGCCGCCCGGGTTCGAACGGGCGGCTTTGCTGTCGGAGGCGCGTGAGATTGCCGCCGGCAAGAGCTTCGGTGAACCCACGCCGCTCGCGGCGAAGCTCGCGCCGGCCTATGCCGATGCGCAATCGCATTACGACTGGATCGGATCGGGCGTGGCCCTGCTGCTCGCCTTTGCGTGCGGGGCCTGGGCCTTCACCCGCGTCCGCCCCGATTTCCGCGCGCGCAGCAAGATCGAGCGCGTCATCATGGCGCTGTTGCTCGCCGCATCGCTGATCGCGATCCTCACGACACTTGGCATCGTCGTCTCGTTGCTGTTTGAATCGATACGCTTTTTTCAGATGGTGCCGATCGGGCAATTCCTGTTCGGCACGCATTGGAGCCCGCAGGTGATCGACGCGCGCGATCCCGGCGCGTCGCTGGGCGCGCTGCCGTTGTTCTGGGGCACGTTCTTTATCGGCGCGGTGATCGCGATGATCGTCGCCATCCCGTTCGGGCTGATGAGCGCGATCTACCTCACGCAATATGCCCATCCCCGCGCCCGCGCCTGGATGAAGCCGATCATCGAGGTGCTCGCGGGCGTGCCCACCGTCGTCTACGGCTATTTCGCGGCGCTGACGGTCGCGCCGCTGGTGCGCGATTTCGCGGTGTCGATCGGCGTGAGCTGGGCGAGTTCCGAAAGCGCGCTCGCGGCGGGGCTGGTGATGGGGATCATGATCATCCCCTTCGTTTCCTCGATGGCCGACGACTCCATCGCCGCCGTGCCGACCGCGATGCGCGACGGCAGCCTGGCGATGGGCGCGACGCAATCCGAGACGATCCGCCGTGTGCTGCTGCCCGCCGCCCTGCCGGGCGTGGTCGGCGGCGTGCTGCTGGCGGTGAGCCGCGCGATAGGCGAGACGATGATCGTGGTGATGGCCGCATCGGGCGTCGCCACGCTGACGCTCAATCCCTTTGCCTCGGCCACCACCGTCACCAAGCAGATCGTCGACCTGCTGACCGGCGAGGCCGAGTTCGACAGCCCCAAGACGCTCGCCGCCTTCGCCCTCGGGCTGACGCTGTTCGTCGTGACTTTGCTCCTCAACATCGTCGCGCTGACGGTCGTGAAACGGTATCGTGAAGCCTATGAGTGACGGCGTCGCCCCGATCGTTCCCGGCACCGCCGCGCCGGTGACCGTCCCCGCACGCATGCCGACCGACTGGCAGACCGCGTCGCGCCAGACGCGCATCCGCCGCCGCTATGCCGCCGAGGCGCGCTTTCGCCTGATGGGGCTGTTCGCGGTGGTGATGTCGGCGGGGTTCCTCGCGATCCTGCTGTTCACGATGATCAGCAACGGCATCGGCGGCTTCGCACAGACGCGGATTGCATTGCCGATCGATTTCCCGCGCGCCGGGCTGACGCTCGATCAGGCGCGGTTGAAGGGACCGGGTGCCGACCTCGCGCTGGCGGGCGCGGGCCTACCGGAAGCGACGCAGGCTGCCGCCATCGTCGCCTACGGACCCGACGGCGACAAACTGCTGAGCGACGGCGCGTGGCTGCGCGTGCGCGATCAGGTCAAGGCGAACCCGGCGCTGCTGCGCGGCCGCGCGACGCTCTGGGTGCCGGCCGCCGACACTATCGATATCGCCGCCAAGCATGACGGCGCGCCCGCCGACGAAGCGATCGTCGCGAAACTGAAGGCGATGGGCGCACTGTCGACGGGCTTCAACGCCTTCTTTCTCACCGCCTCGGATTCGACCGATCCGACGATGGCGGGCATCTGGGGCGCGCTGAAGGGCTCGATCTTCACGATGGTGGTGACGCTGCTGATCGCCTTTCCGGTCGGCGTGCTCTCGGCGCTCTATCTCGAGGAATATGCGACGCGGAATCGCTTCACCGATCTGATCGAAGTGTCGATCAACAATCTCGCGGCGGTGCCCTCGATCATCTTCGGTCTGCTCGGTCTCGCGGTGTTCCTCAATACCTTCCACCTGCCGCGCTCGGCGGCGCTGGTCGGCGGGCTCACGCTCGCGCTGATGACGATGCCGGTGATCGTCATCGCCAGCAGGAACGCGATCAAGGCGGTGCCGCCCTCGATCCGCGACGCCGCGCTCGGCGTCGGCGCGAGCCCGATCCAGGTCGTGTTCCATCACGTCCTGCCGCTCGCGCTTCCCGGCATCCTCACCGGCACGATCATCGGCATGGCGCGCGCGCTGGGCGAGACGGCGCCGCTGCTGATGATCGGCATGCGCGCCTTCATCTCCGCCCCGCCCGACCGTCTGAGCGACCCCGCGACGGTGCTGCCGGTGCAGATCTTCCTGTGGTCCGATCAGGTCAACCGCGGCTTCGTCGAAAAGACCAGCGCGGCGATCATCGTGCTGCTCGTCTTCCTGCTCGCGATGAACGGCGTCGCGATCTATCTCCGCAACAAATTCGAGACCCGCTGGTGAACGCCTCCAAGATATCCGCGCGCAACGTCAACGTCTTCTACGGACAGAAGCAGGCGATCAGCGACGTCAGCCTCGATTTCGACAGTGACGTCGTGACGGCGCTGATCGGCCCGTCCGGCTGCGGCAAGTCGACCTTCCTGCGCACGTTGAACCGCATGAACGACACGATCGCGAACGCCCGCGTCGAGGGGCGGATCGCGCTCGACGGCGAGGACATCTATGCCGCCGAAATGGACGTGGTACAGTTGCGCGCGCGCGTCGGCATGGTGTTCCAGAAGCCGAACCCCTTCCCCAAGTCGATCTTCGAGAATGTCGCCTATGGCCCGCGCATCCACGGCCTCGCCTCGGGCAGCGCGCAGCTCGCCGACATCGTCGAACGCTCGCTGAAGCGGGCGGGCCTGTGGGATGAGGTGAAGGACCGCCTTTCCGACAGCGGCACCGCTCTGTCGGGCGGCCAGCAGCAGCGGCTGTGCATCGCCCGCGCCATCGCCGTCGACCCCGAAGTGATCCTGATGGACGAGCCGTGCTCGGCGCTCGACCCGATCGCGACCGCGCGCATCGAGGAGCTCATCCACGAGCTCAAGGGCCGCTACGCCATCGTCATCGTCACCCACAACATGCAACAGGCGGCGCGCGTGTCGCAACGCACCGCCTTCTTCCACCTCGGCAGCCTCGTCGAATACGGCACGACCTCGGACATCTTCACGAACCCGAGGCAGGAGCGCACCAAGGACTATATCACGGGACGATACGGCTGATGGCCACGCACGAACATACGATCAAGGCTTTCGACGAGGAGATCGGCCAGCTGCGCGGGCTGATCGCGCAGATGGGCGGGCTGGCCGAACAGGCGATCGGCGACGCGATCGAGGCGCTCAAGCGGCACGACCTCACCGACGCCGCGCGCATCGTCGCCGACGACAAGAAGATCGATCTGCTCGAACACCAGGTCGAGGCGCTGGCCGTGCGCATCATCGCCCTGCGAGCACCGATGGCGGACGATCTGCGCGACGTGGTGGCGGCACTCAAGATCGCCGGCGTGATCGAGCGCATCGGCGACTATGCCAAGAACATCGCCAAGCGCACGCCGCTGATCGACGCGCACGGCGAGATCGAGCCGCTGTCGATCCTGCCGGCGATGGCGGCGCTCGCGATCGAGATGGTCCACGACGTGCTTGACGCCTTCGCCGCGCGCGATCCCGCCGCCGCCGTATTGGTGTGCGAGCGCGACAAGGCGGTCGACGATTTCTACAACAGCCTGTTCCGTGTGCTCGTCACGCACATGATGGAAAACCCCGCGCAGATCGGACAGATCGCGCATCTGCTCTTCATCGCGAAGAACCTGGAGAGGATCGGCGATCACGCGACCAACGTCGCGGAGATGGTCTATTTCGCCGCGACCGGCACGCACATGGCGGAGCGCGATCGCGGAACCGCACCCACGATATGAGGGAGTAAGCACAATGGCACGAGCCAAGATGTTGCTGGTGGAAGACGATGCCGCGCTGGCCGAACTGCTGATCTGGCATTTCAAGCGCGAGGATTTCGACATCAAGCAGACCCCGGACGGGGAAGAGGCGCTGCTGCTCGCGAAGGAGGCGACGCCCGATATCGTCCTGCTCGACTGGATGGTCGAGGGGTTGTCGGGCATCGAGGTATGCCGCCGCCTGCGCCGCATGCCCGAGACGGCGAACATCCCGATCATCATGCTGACCGCGCGCGGCGAGGAAGAGGACCGCGTCCGGGGCCTCGAGACGGGTGCCGACGACTACGTCACCAAGCCCTTCTCCCCGCGCGAATTGGTCGCGCGCGTCGGCGCGGTGCTGCGCCGCGTGCGCCCGGCGCTGGCGGGCGAGCAGCTCACCTATGCCGACATCGAGATGGACACGGTCGGCCACAAGGTCCGCCGCTCGGGCGAGGTCATCCCCCTCGGGCCGACCGAGTTCCGGCTGCTCAAGCATTTCCTGGAGCATCCGGGCTGGGTGTTCTCGCGCGAGCGCCTGCTCGACGCGGTGTGGGGCCACGATTCGGACATCGAGAGCCGCACCGTGGATGTCCACATTCGCCGGTTGCGGAAAGCGATCAACGGCGAGAGCCGGCCGGATATCATTCGGACGGTGCGGTCGGCGGGGTATGCTTTGGATTCGGGCGCGTAACGAGGCGCGGAAGGCACTTCCGCGCCGGTCCGCACAGCGGACGCGCGCGCCCGGCCGGCGGCGCTTTAGCGCCGTCCGACGACGCGGCTTTGCCGCGGCAGGCCCGATAGCTTCCCGGCATCACGCCGCGGCATAGCCGCGCCGTCGGCCGTAGCTGCGCTACGCCGGCCGGGCGAGGCCGTCCGCCGCGTGGACCGGCGCGCAGCGTGCGCGCCTCGGCCTCGCCCTCGAATCGCCTGCGAAACAATACTCCCCTCAATGCGTTGGGGGTCTCGTGCAGCGTGAACAGCTGCCCAGGTTCTGCAGGAGTAAACCCGATGAAACTGATCCTTCTCGCCGCGATTGCGGCTGCCGCCCCGCTCTCCGCTCAGGTCGCCCCGGCGCCCGATCCCTCGACGCAGGCACCCACCGCGCCTGCCCCCGCCCCGGCCGATCCCGCCGCTACGCCGGCCCCGGCTCCGGCAGCACCCGACGCCGCCGCGCCCGCAGCCTCGGCCTCCAACATGAGCGCGCCCGCCGCCGATCCGGCGCAGGCGGCCGCACCGGCCCCGACCGCCGCGGCGCCCGCGCCCGAGGCGCAGGCCGAGTACCCGCCCTGCTCCAGGACCGTGACCGACCAATGCACCGAGCGCGGTAGCAGTGGCGGCAAGAAGATGCACCACAAGAAGTAAGCTTGCCTCGGGGCGGATCACCGCGTCCGCCCCGCCTTGACAGGTGTATTGCATAGTCAATACACCTGTGGCATATCTCCGCGCAGGAGAATGCCATGTACAGCGATAGCGATCTCGAAGGCGCCGTCACCGCAGGCGCGATTTCCCGTGAAGCCGCCGACGCCCTGCGCCATCACATCGCCGCCCAGCGCGCCACACCGATCGTCGACGAGGAACAGTTCCGTCTGCTGAGCGGCTTCAACGACATCTTCGTCTCGATCGCGATCGTCATGCTGCTCACCGCGCTGGCGCAACTCGGCAAGGCGGTCGCGACGCCCGTCGCGGGCGTGCTGGTCGCGGGTGCAGCCTGGGGCCTGGCGGAATATTTCACGCGAGTGCGACGCATGGCGCTGCCCAGCATCCTGTTGCTGCTCGCCTTCGTCGGCGGTGTGGCGGGTGCGCTCGTCGGGGTGATGACCGATCTGCATATTGACATCCCCGCCCGCGTTGGCGCGGTCATCGCGGCGGGCATCGCGCTCATTACCGGTGGTGCTGCGTGGCTGCACTGGCGGCGTTTCATGGTGCCGATCACCGTCGCAGCAGGCGCTGCGGCGGCGGTTGCCGTCGTCGCCGCGCTGACGGTCGCCTCCGCGCCCGAGGCGAAGGAGCTAATGTACCCGACGCTGCTGATCTGCGGCTTCGTCGTATTCGCGCTGGCGATGTGGTGGGACATTTCCGACCGCGAGCGCCGCACGCGCCGCAGCGACGTCGCCTTCTGGCTACACCTCGCCGCCGCACCGCTCATCGCGCATCCGGTGTTCCACATGCTCGGCATGTTCCAGGGCGATATCAGCATGGTGACGGCGATCGTGGTGATCGTGCTCTACGTGATCTTCGGCTTCGTGGCGCTGGCGATCGACCGTCGCGCGCTGCTCGTCTCCAGCCTCGCCTATGTCCTCTACGCGATGTATTCTCTGCTGCAGACGACCGCGTCGCTCGAACTCGCCTGGGGCTTCACGGCGCTGGCGATCGGCTCCGCGTTGCTGACGCTCTCCGCCTTCTGGCACCCGATGCGCGCGCTGGTGGTCGGCGGCCTCGGCGATCTCGCGGAACGCCTGCCGCCGGTGGGCGTGGTGGCGGCGCGGGCCTGACGCCCGCGCCGCGCGGCCTTACTTCTCTTCCTTCGGGCCCTTCCACATCGTCATGCCCTTGGCCTTCTTGCCGAACTCGGCGGCATCGGACGGCGCGACGTTGGGGCGGCCGGCCATGATGCCCATGCCGATCTTGCACTTCACGAAATAGGTCTCGTCGGGCTCGATCTCCATGTTGAGCACGTCCTTCACCTCGCCCTCGGTGTTGTAGACGTGTTTGCCGGGTTCGGCCGTGACCGTGTAATATTTGCCCGAGCCAAGCCGCGCCAAGACCTTGTCGCCCTCATGCACTGTGCATCCCAGTGCCGCGCCGACGAGCGTGCCGGGGCGCCAGAAGACGATCAGACCCTTGCCCGCCTCGGGCTTGCCGATCGTGCCGGATTTGGTGACGATCGCGGCGGGTTCCTGCGCGGCGAGCGGCGCGGCGAGGACCGCGCACCCCATTGCGGCGGCGATCAGATAGGTCTTCATTTCTTGTCTCCCGTTGAAATCTCTTTTGCCCCCGGCACCGGACAGCTTCCGGCGAGCGCCGCGGGCACATCGATCGTCGCGCGCACCTTGGCGTCGGCGTAGGTGCCCGCCGGCACCACCATCTCGCCGCCGCTCACGAACATCAGCGGCAGCGCTGCGTAGCCGGTATAGGCCGCGGCGGCATTGGCGGCGGCGCTGCCGACCGCGATGACCTTGGTCAGGTCATGCGACTTGTCCCGGCCTTCGCCGCTGAAGCGGAAGCCGCGCAGGCCGATCTCGGTCGTGCCGCAGGTCAGCGAACGCGCCGCGAGGATCAGTTCGCCCGCCTTGCCGAGTGCGCGCGCCTTTGCGGCATGGACGACCTGCCCCTTGCCTGTCGTCCCCGCGGGCACGATCACGACGCCATCGACGGTGATCGGCGTGATCAGCCGGATCGCGAAGAAATCGTCGATCTTCGCGGTCTTGGAGGTCATCGCATCGGCGACCGCGATCATGACCGGCGTCCCGCCCGCCAGCCGCACGAAACCCGGCGCAGGCGCTTCCGCCGGCGGCGTTTGCGCAGCGGCGACCGAAGCCGTCACCAGCGCGACGACGCATGACAATGCTTTCATGAACCCCTCCCCCGAGAACCGAAATGGCGGAGAGTTGAGGACGCCGCAAGCACCTACATCGCGATAATCCGCGTCCCGATCCGCTCGGCCTCCGCCGCGTCGTGCGTCACCATCAGGATCGGCAGGGCGAGCGTGTCGCGGACGTGTTCGATCGCGCGCAGCACTTCCTCGCGACGCGCACGGTCGAGCGAGGAGAGCGGCTCGTCGAGCAGCAGGAAGCGCGGGCGCGACAGGAGCGCGCGGCCGATCGCCACGCGTCGCGCCTCGCCGCCCGAGAGGGTGCGCGGCCAGCGATCGAGCAGATGATCGATCCCCAGAAAGGCGATCGCATCGAGATCGAGCGGGCCGCCGTAGCCGAGGTTCGCCGCCACGCGCAGATGCGGGAACAGCCGCGCGTCCTGAAAGACGTACCCCGCCCCGCGCCGCTCGGGGGGCAGGTTCACACCCGCGTCAAAGAGCGTCTCGCCGCCGACGCGGATATGCCCGGCGTCGGGCGCGATCAGCCCGGCAATCATGTTGAGAACGCTCGTCTTGCCCGCGCCCGAGGGCCCGAACAGCACCGTGGCACCCTCCTCGCTCGCGAAGGTCAGCGCGATATCGGTGTCACCGATCCGCTTGCGGACGTCGATGTCAAATGACATGCAACCCCCGCCCGGCACGCCGCGCCAGCAATTCGGACGCCACCAGCGCCGCCAGCGACAGCAACACCGAGATCGCCGACAGCCGCCATACCATCGCATCGCCCCCCGGCTGCTGCAGTGCGCTGTAGATGGCGAGCGGCAGCGTCTGCGTCTCGCCTGGCACATTCGACACGAAGGTGATCGTCGCGCCGAACTCGCCCAGCCCGCGCGCGAAGCCCAGCACCGCGCCGGCGAGGATACCGGGCACGCTCAGCGGCAGCGTGATGGTACGGAAACACCGCCAGCGCCCCGCGCCGAGCGTCCGTGCCGCCCCCTCCAGCCGCCGGTCGACCGCCTCGATCGACAGCCGCATCGCGCGCACCATCAACGGCAGCGCCATCACGCCGCTCGCGATCGCCGCCCCCGTCCAGCGGAACAGCACCGACACGCCGAACCACGCCTCCAGCCAGGCACCGACCGGCCCGGACGGCGCGAACAGCAGCAGCAGCACCCACCCCGTCACCACCGGCGGCACGACGAGCGGCAGGTGGATTACTGCATCGACGAGAATCTTGCCGGGAAAGACGACCCGCGCCAGCAGCCACGCAAGCGCGAACGCCAGCGGCAGCGTCACCAGCATCGAGACCATCCCGACGCGCAGCGACAGCGCGACGATCTGCCATTCCTCGGGCGAGATCACCGCCCGAAGTTCACAGGGCAGAGAAGCCGTAACGCACGAAGATCGCCTTGCCCGCACGGCTCAGCAGGAAGCGACGGAAGCCCTCGCCTTCCGGGTTGGCCGAGCCCGCCAGCCGCGCGACCGGATAGGTGATCGGCGCGTGCGTCGCCTCCGGGAACACGCCCGCGATCCGCACCTTGGCGGAGGCGCGCGCGTCGGTCGCGTAGACGATGCCGTAGGGCGCCGCGCCGCGCTCGACCAGCGCCAGCGCCGCGCGGACGTTCTCGGCCGAGACGACGCGCGGCTGAACCGCGTTCCACACGCCGAGCTTCGTCAGCGCCTCGCGGCCGTAGCGTCCCGCCGGCACCGCCGGATCGGCCATCGCCAGCGGCCCCGTTCCGAGAAAACGCGCGAGCGGTTTCGCCGCGAGCGGTGCCCGCCCCCGCGTCCCCGCGGCGGCGACGATAACCAGCCGGTTGCCAAGGAAGGTCGCGCGCGTTCCCGGAACGATCAGCTTCTTCGCGGTGAGTTCATCCATCCATTCCTGATCGGCCGACACGAACAGATCCGCCCGCCCGCCCGCCTCCACCTGCCGCGCCAGTACCGAGGACGCCGCGAACGAGATCACCGGGCGCGGATGGCCCTGCTTCGCCCAGGCATCGGCGGCAGCGTTCATCGATTCCTGCAGGCTGGCGGCGGCCAGCACGAGCGGCGGCGCGGGTGCAGCGGCGGTCAGGAGGAAGGCGGCGAGGAGCGAGAGGAGACGAGCGATCATATCAGCCGGTATAGCGAGAACCTTGCCAATCCCAATCCCGTTCGCCCTGAGCTTGTCGAAGGGCTGCACTTCTTTGCAACGACGGAAAGAAGGACAGGGCTTCGACAAGCTGAGCCCGAACGGCTTGGGGTTCCCTGCCTCCGAGACCGCGACTACCCCGCCTGCACGCGCCCCGTCCGCTGCAGCTTGCCCCAGCCCACCTTCGGCCCGCGCAGCGCCTGCGTGATCGCCTTCAGCACGACGTAATACATGATCTGCCGGTATCCGATCCGCTGCGGGATCAGCAGCCACAACAGGCTCCACTTCTCGCGCCGCTCCAGCGCGAAGGCGATCGTCGCCGCCAGCAGGTCGATCGCGGTGAACACCAGCCAGTAGATCAGCATCGTCTCGACGTCGTGCTGCGTCTGTGCCCAGCCGTGCGCCTGCACCGCGATAAAGGTCGTCACGAAGCTGACGATAAGCGCGAGGTCGATGATCGGGGAGATCGCCGCCAGCACGATCTGGAACACGATCGCCTGCGGCAGGCCGACGCGCGCGAGACCGCGCGGTTTGCCCGTAGCGATGATCGATCCGTGCTTCCACAGGCATTGCAGCGTGCCGTACGCCCAGCGGAAACGCTGCTTGGCGAGGCCCTTGAAGCTCTCCGGGCTCTCGGTCCAGGCGACGGCATATTGGTCGTAATGCACCTTCCACCCGGCACGCTGAATGGCGATGGTCAGATCCTGATCCTCGGCGAGCGTATCGTCGGGATAGCCACCGACGCTCTTCACCGCCGCCAGCCGCCACGCGCCGACCGCGCCCGGCACCACCGTCATCGCATCGAGCCGGGCGAGCGCGCGGCGCTCCAGGTTCTGCGCGGTGATATATTCGAGCGCCTGCCATTTGGTGACGAGGTTGACGCGGTTGCCGACCTTGGCGTTGCCCGCCACCGCGCCAAGCTCGGGGTCGGTGAACCAGCGCGCCAGCCGCGCGATCGTCGTCGGCTCGAACTGCGTATCGGCGTCGAGCGCGATGACGATCTCACCCGTCGCCAGCGCCAGCCCCTGGTTGAGCGCACGCGCCTTGCCGCCGTTCTCCAGCGTCAGCAGCCGCACGCGCGGATCGTCGGCAAAGGCCTCGCGCACGATCTCGGAGGTGCGATCCTTCGATCCGTCGTCGATGACGATGATCTCGATCCGCACGTCGGTCGAGGCGAGCACGGTGTGGATCGAGCGTTCGATCACCGCCTCTTCGTTGAAGGCGGGGATCATCACCGTCACGAAGCGCTGCGGGTCGATCGCCGGGAACACCGTCCGCCCCTCGCGCCGCGCCTGGATCAGCGCGAGCGCGGAGAGCGTCAGCGCGCGCGCGATGCCGATCGTGATCGCGAAGAAGAAGATCCACCCGAGCGCGACGACGATCGCGCCGAGTGCGGTGAACACCAGCAGGTCGATCTGCGACGCCAGCCGGTCGCTGCCGGAAATCGGCTTGTTCGCCTCGTCGCGCGGAATGCCCGCCAGCGTCGAGACGGGCACGAACTTGAACCCCTTGGCACGCAACTGGTCGATGATCTGCGGCAACGCCGCGACCGTCTCGGACCGATCGCCGCCGCCGTCGTGCAGCAGGACTATATTGTGGCTGCAATTGGCATCCGAACTGTCGTTGCACACCGGGTTCGCCGCGACCATCGACACCACCTTGTCGATGATCGGCTGCACGCCCGGCCGCTTCCAGTCGTCCGGGTCGACGTGCAGGCCGACCGAGACATAGCCAAGGTTCTGCGCCTGCAGCGCCGGATCGATTTCGTCCGCGGTGGTCGGCTCGGCATCGCCGAAATACGGCGCGCGGAACAGCCGCAGCGACCGCCCGGTGAACGCCTGGAACAGCCGCTGCGTGGTGTTGAGCTGGAACGCCGTCTCGGTGTCCGACGCACCGGCCAGATTGGGGTGGGTATAGGTGTGGCTGCCGACCTCATGCCCCTCGCGGATCAGCCGCTCCAGCAAACCACGCTGCGTCAGCGCGTTCTCGCCGATCACGAAGAAGGTGCCCGGCACCTGCTTGGCCTTCAGGATATCGAGGATCTTGGGCGTCCAGTTGGCATCGGGGCCGTCATCGAAGGTCAATGCGACGAGGCCGGGCTTGTAACCGCTTCGCTCGACCACATAGGGCGCCGGCAGCCGGGTGAAATCGACGCGGTCGATCGCCCCGTTCTGCCCGCTCGCGGCGCGCACGCCCTCTACCGGGGGCCCCTTGATGGTGAGGATCTCGCCGGGATGGTTGATCGCGACGTCGGTGCCCGCCGGGATGGCGTTGATCGCGGACGCGACGGGCAAGCTCCGGTGCGACCGCCCGAAGATCGACCACAGGCCCGGATCCTCGGACCCCAGCCGCCACAATGCCACCGAATTCAACCCGGCGCGATTGAGGAAGCGCAACTGGTTATAGGCCGATGCCGCGTCGAGCAGCCACAATTCGTGCCGGACCTTGCCGTCCATGTAAGCGAAGCCGGTGTTGCCGCTCGCCTTGTCGAAGGTCGGCGTCACGCTCGATTCGCGCGCCGCCTGCCACGCTTCTTCGATCGCGATCGGGTCGCCGCCCGCCTCGCTGTCGCTGTGCCAGTCGTATCCGTAATTGCCGATCGCGACGACGATCTTGTCCCTGGGCACACCGTGCGCGGCGCGCGCCACCGCCTGCTGGAACCACGCCTGAGACGCCACCGGGCCAGCGTCGCCGCTCAGCTCGTGCTCGTCATAGGCCATCAGGAACACACGGTCGACGACCGGCGCGAAGGCGCGGATGTTCCATCCGTCGTCGCCCACCGGCGCGGCGATCGCCGTCACCCATCCGCGCTTTGCGAAGCGCGCCTTCGCCTCGCGCAGGAAAGTGCGGTAGTCGGGCAAGGCCGCGGGCGGCAGATTCTCGAAATCGAAGAACGCGCCCCCCGCCTGATTCGCCGCCAGCCACGGCTCGAGCTTGTCGAGCAGGTTTTTCCGCGCGGCCGGCGCATGCAGCAGCGCCGCCATCCCGGCGCCGTCCCAGTCGCCGCTCTCGGCATTCTGGATCATCGGCAGCAGCAGCGGGCGGCGCTGCGCGCGGTTGAGGATCTCGCGCGCCGCCGTGTCGCGAAACACGGTGATCTTGTGCTGCGGCCCCGTCACGCTCACCCAGCCGGGGATCAGCCAGTCGAGCTCGTTGATGTTCCGCCGCAGCGACGCCGCCGAGGACGGATCCCACGGCACGTGAAAGGCGATGGCGAGCGGTTTGTCGTCGGCAACGCCGCGCGCGGGCGCGCCCGTCAGCATCCGTTCGTAATCGAGCAGGCCCCGCCGCGTCCGCTTCAGCAGCGGTTCGTGCGGCGGCGGCAGGCCGACCAGCGCGGGGTGTTCGGCATCGACCGGCAACAGCGGCGCACGCGCGACCGCGCTGATCGACAGGGCAAGCGCGACGATCGACAGGATCGCCAGCAGCACGAACGCGCCGACCCCCAGGGCAAAACGCCGCCGCCTGCGCCCCGATGCGTCGTAGAAGATCGGCCGATCCGCCATTGCCTTGTCTATACTCCCGTTCCGGCCCGTCCTATCGCGCCGCGCGCGTTGCCGGAAGCCGTCGCGGTGATGACAAACACTTCATCCGGCCCGGCCTTCGCTCGCCCGTCCGACATTTTAGACTTGATAGGGGTGGCCGCCGCCGCTAGGTGCCGCCCCCTGCAATGTGTCGGGGCGTGGCGCAGTCTGGTAGCGCACTGGTCTCGGGGTCCAGGGGTCGTAGGTTCGAATCCTATCGCCCCGACCATTGCAGTGACCCCTAAAACCCTCAGGTAAGCGCCGCCAGCATCTCGTCGATGCTGGTGAACTTCTCGCGCGGGGCACCGTCGCGGGCACGCGCGATTTCCGCCGCCTCGATCTTCTGCCAGTCGCGGAACGTGACGATATCGACGCCGCGCGCGCCGAGCAGCACGTCGAGCCCCGAACGCCCCGCCTTGCCGCTGTCATCGCCGCCATCGGCGGCGATCAACTCCGCGATGGCATAGCCGTCGGGGCGGTTGGTGCCGATCGTCCCCGTCGGCCCGCGCCGTGCCCAGCCGACCGCGTAGAGGCCGTCCGCGATCCGCCCGTCCGTGTTGGCGAACCGCCCCAGCTTCTGGTCGTACGGCACGCCCTCGATCGGCGGCGTGCGATAGCCGATGCAGCTCACCACCAGCCCGGCGGGGATCGCATAGGTCTCGCCCGTCGCCACCACTTGCCCGCCCGCATCGAGCGCGGTGCGCTCGACGATGACGCGCTCTGCCTTGCCCTCGCCCTCGACGCGCAGCGGCATGGCGTAGAAATCGAACACGACTTCGATCGGCTTGCCGCCCGCTCCCTGCGCGGCGAAATCGCGCAGATGCTTCACCGCCTTGCGCAGGCCCGGCTCCAGCGGCGCATCGCTCTCGACCGGCGGCAGGTCGGCCGGATCGACCAGCGGCGCGGCGCGCGAAAGCTGGCCGAGCTCGCCCAGCTCCTTCGGCGTCATCGCAATCTGGTGCGGGCCACGCCGCGCGAGGATGGTGATGCGGCTGTGCGTCCCTCCGCGCAGATGCTCCAGCGCATGGCCGGCGATGTCCGATCCCTCGAACTCGGCCTCGGCTTTCGCAAGGATGCGCGCCACGTCGAGCGCGACATTGCCCGCGCCGACGATCACCGCGCCCGGCCCCTCCAGCGGCGGCTTCAGCGCGGCATGATCCGGGTGGCCGTTATACCAGCCGACGAACGCCGCCGATCCGATCACGCCGGGCAGATCGTCGCCCGGCACGCCCAGCGGCTTGTCGGCCGGAGCCCCCGTCGCCAGCACCACCGCATCGTACAGCGTCTGCAGCTCGGGAATCGAGATGTCCTTGCCGATCGTCACATTGCCGACGAAGCGCACCGAATCGGTCAGCGCCACCGCCTCATAGCGCCGCGCGACCGCCTTGATCGATTGATGATCGGGCGCGACCCCGGTGCGGATCAGGCCGTAGGGCACCGGCATCCGGTCGAGGATGTCGACCCGCACGTCCTCGCCGAACTGCTTCTGGCACGCCTCCGCCGTATAATAGCCCGCCGGCCCGGAACCGATGATCGCGATATGCCGCATGGCGTCTCTCCCAGCCCTTCTTTGGGCCCGTTTCCGGTATGCTAGGGTGCAGGCGACGCGGGGGCAATGGGGCGCGGGTCAGCGCCGGACGATCTCGCCGTCCTCCTTCACGAACGTCTCCGGCGCAGTCTCGACCAGCGCCAGCACAAGCTCGGACGGCCGGCACAGCCGCGTCCCTTTCGGCGTCACGACGATCGGTCGGTTCACGAGAATCGGATGTTCGATCATCACATCGAGGATGGCATCGTCCCCGACGGACGCATCGAGCAGTCCGAGCTCCGCCGCCGGCGTTCCCTTCTCTCTCAGGATATCGCGCGGCTTCGCCTCCATCGCCGCAAGCAATTCCACAAGGCGTGCGCGCGTCCAGCCCGCCTGCCGATAGAGCACGACCTCCGGCGAATATCCCGCCGCCGCGATCATCGCGAGCGCGTTGCGCGACGTCCCGCACTCGGGATTGTGATAGATCGTGATAGGAAAGGCGTCAAGCATCGATCGGCTCCTCTTCCAGCAACCATGCGAAAACGGCCAGCGCCAGAACCGCGCCCGCAATCTGCGCGGCGATGAACAGCGGCACGGAGGAAGGGGCGATGCCGGCGAACGTATCCGACAGGCTGCGCGCCAGCGTGACGGCGGGGTTGGCGAACGATGTCGACGCCGTGAACCAATAGGCCGCCGTGATGTAGAGGCCCACCGCCACCGGCGTGAACTCGGGGCGGGACCGTTGCGTGGAAAGGATCGTACCGATCAGGCCGAAGGTCGCGATGCACTCCGACAGCCCCTGCGGCCAGCCGTCGCGCAGCTTCGCCGATATCTGGATCAGCGGTTCGGCGAACATGGCGTGCGCAAGCCATACGCCCGACAGCGCACCCGCCGTCTGCGCGACGACATAGGCGGCGGCGGCACCCGGCGCGATGCCGCGCCGCATCACCACGACCAGCGTCACCGCCGGGTTGAAATGCGCGCCTGACACCGGACCGAACATATGGATCAGCACGATCAGCCCCGCTCCCGTCGCGATCGTGTTGCCGAGCAGCGCCAACGCATCGTTCCCGCCCGCCAGCCGCTGCCCCATGATGCCGGAGCCGACGACGACCGCCAGCAGCATCGCCGTCCCAAGGAACTCCGCCGCGATCTTGCGAGAGACAGTCATGCCGCCCCGCCGCACGTCTGCCCAAGCGCGGCCAGCGGCAGGCAGATCTCGGGCCGTCCGTCACAACAGTCCGCCGCGAGGAAGCTCAGAAGATCGCGCATCCCGTCATGGTCGGCCGAATAGATCAGCGACCGGCCCTCGCGGCGCACCCGGATAAGGCCCGCATGGCTCAGGATCGTGAGATGCGAAGACAGCGTGTTCGGGAGCACCCCGATCTCGTGCGCCAAGGTGCCGGCCGCCAACCCCTCGCTCCCCGCACGCACGAGCAGCCGGAACACGGCGAGGCGATGGCCGTGCGCCAGCGCGGACAAAGCCTCCAGGGCGACAGGAAATTCCACTATAGCATTCCTCATTTCGATATTTCGTATTTACTCGAAATATCGAAATGATCAAGGACCGACCGCCCGCGCCCCATCGCGCTGTCCTACACGCCCGCAATCGTGCGATAGGCTGGCGCGTCGCTCTTTGAACCGTCGGCACCATCGCCCGCCATTTCGGCGGCGGCTCCGCGCGCCCGGCTCCGGCAAACCCGGAAAAGGGGCAACAGGCGCAGACTTAGCGTAAACTTTGTAAACTTCCGCGCAGAAACCGTCCAACATGTTACCCCCGGATCAGTGTGACTTTAGTGTGACTTTCCACCCTCGACCCCGCCTCTCCGCCTCGCTATCGCCCGCACCATGTCGCCGTTCGAGATCGCCGCTTCCCTGTTGATCGTGGCGAACGTGGCGCTGGTCGCGTGGCGCAGCATCTGGAACTATGCGTTCGGCGTGGCGGGCGTGCTGCTCTACGCCTTCGTGTTCTTCGAGGAGAAGCTGTACAGCGACGCGCTGCTGCAAATCTTCTTCCTCGTCCTGCAATTCTACGGCTGGTGGAACTGGTCGCGCTCCGCCGCCGATGGGGGCGAGATCACGGTCGAGCGGATGACGCCGACCGCGCGGCTCACCTGGCTCGCCGGTATTGCGCTCGCTACCGGCATCTGGGGCTGGCTGATGCACCGCTTCACCGATGCCGCCCTGCCCTTCGTCGATGGCGGCATTGCGATGGCGAGCGTCGCCGCGCAGATCCTGCTCTCGCGCCGCAAGCTGGAGAATTGGGTGCTGTGGATCGCGATCGATATCGCCTCGATCGGCATGTACGCGGCCAAGGGCCTGCGGCCGACCACCGCGCTCTACGTCCTGCTGCTGGCGATCGCGCTCGGCGGGCTGATCGACTGGGCGCGGGTCGAGCGGCGACAGGCGACGCCAAGGGACGTGGCGGCATGATCCGAACCATCTGCCTGCACGGCCCGGAAAGCACCGGCAAGTCGACGCTGATCCCGCGCCTCGCCGATCATTTCGGCACGACCTGGGTGCCCGAATTCGGCCGCACCTATGCCGAGGAGCGCGGCACCGCCTTCACGATGGACGATCTCGTCACCATCGCCCGCACGCATGACGCCATGACCGCCGAGACGCTGGCGACCGGTGCCGCACCGGTATTCCTCGATACCGATCCGCTGATGACGGCGGTGTGGGCGGACATGCTGTTCGGCCGCCGCGATCCGTGGTTCGACGGCTGGCACGCGACGGCGGATCTCTACCTGCTGCTCGATACCGACCTGCCGTGGATCGACGACGGCACGCGCATGTTCGGCACCGAGGCCGAACGGCAGCGCTTCTTCGACCTGTCGCGCGCCGAACTGGAGCGGCGCGGCGTCGAGTACGCGGTCGTCGGCGGCACCGGCGAGGCGCGCTTCGAAAACGCCCTCGCCGCCATCGCCGACGCCTGCCTCAGCCCTTCGGCTTAGCCTTCAGGCCCTTCACCGCGGCGAGCGTGCCGGTGATATGACCTTCCGGGCTCATCTCGGACAGGACGTAGGCGATCTTGCCGTTCCTGCCGATCACGTAGGAGGTGCGATCCGTCCAGCCCGGCTTCGCGGCGAGCGCGACCTTGTAGCCGGTGATCGTCGCCGCCGTGGCGAGGCCGACCGGGAACTTGTCGCGGCATTCGACCTTGGTGAATTCCTTGATCCGCTCGGCATTGCCCGCGGTCAGGCCGATGAGGGTCGCGCCCTCCTTCTTGAAATCGTCGGCGGCTTCGGCGAACGCATGCGCCTCGACCGTGCAGCCCGAGGTGAAGGCGGCCGGGAAGAAATACAGCACGACCGGCCCTTTCTTCAGCGCGGCCTTCAGCGAGAAGTCGAAATCCTTGCCGTCGAGCGCGGCCTTGGTGGTGAAGTCGGGTGCCTTGGCCCCCACCGGCAGCGCGGCGAACGCGGGGGTGGCGGCGAGTGCCGCAATCGAAAGCGCGGTCAGGATCTTGAGCATCGGGCGACTCCTTGGGGGCGAGGATACGCGCATGGCCTAGCCCGGACACGACGACGCCGCCAGCACCATCGGTGCCGGCGGCGCGCCCGCATCTCTGCCCCGTCTCAGGGCCGATCGTCATTCGGTTCATGCGGAGCCGAAAAGGGTGATTTTCGAGCACCGGAGCGCAGCGTACTTCTAGTACGTGAGCACCGGAGCGGAGAAAATCGCGCTTTGCAGGCCCACAGGGGCCGAATGGCGGTCGGTCCTTACCGCGAGGGCTCCAGCTTGGTATTCATCACCCAGCCGGTGTTGTCGTTCTCGTCGGCGACCTGCCACCACATGCCCTGCTTCTCGCCCGAGAGGTACAGGATCGAGCCGGGCGGCAGCGTGCGGACGACCTTGCCGGTCGCGGTGGGCGTGACGCGCATCGCGACGGGGCCCATCGTGGTGTAGGTCTTCTTCGGTGCCGCTTCCGCCGTGCCGGTGTCGCCCGCGCGGACATAGCCGAGGCCGTCGACCAGCTTGGCATAGGCCTGGATGAAGGCGAGCGTCACGATCCGGCCGATGTCGGTGTTGTCATAGCCGCCGCCGACCACGCCACCGCCGGCCATGCCGCCGAACACGCCGCCGCCGCCGCCGAAGCTGATCGAGTTCTTGGCGGCATAGCCGTCCTCGGTCGCCAGCGTTTCGGTCGTGCGCACGTTGGTGATCGAAAGCACCACGTTGGCTTCCTGCTTGCGGCTGCGGATGCCGCCGATCAGGCCGCCGAACGGACCGCCGATGATGCCGCCCACGCCCGCGCCGATGCCGCTGCCGCTGGCATTGCCGTTGGCCGCCTGCACTTCGGCCTGGAGCACGTAATCGGCCTGCTTGATCTGGCCCTGGCCGACGTTCGCGCCGCGCTGCAGGCCGAGGTTGCCGCCGATGTTGCGCTCGAGCTGCGCCGCCTGCAGGCCGGAGCCGCGATCGACGAGGTTGAAGCAGCCAGACCGCTGCACGAGCACCTTGAGCAGCTTCGACGGTGCCGCCAGGCTGTACTGCGTCCAGCCCGAGGGATCGTCGCCATCGACGATCGAGATCGTGCCGTGCTTGGTTGGGCACTTCGGCACGTCGTTCATCGTCGCCTGCTGCAGCTTCTGCGTGCCCGAAGGCTTGGCAAGGCGCTGCGCCATCGCCGACTCGGGCGCAAGAACCAGTGCGGCAAGCGTTGCCGCAGTCATCAGATTACGCATCTAGAACCCCCAGAAAAACCGCGATCTTTCCGATACTTCGGCCCAGACCGCAACTTTGTTGTGAAAACGCAACCCCGTCGCGCAAGCTCCTATCATTTCGTTCGGCGCGTTGCCAGACCCTACAAACCGTCCGCGTCCCGCTTTGGATATGCGCCAAGCGATGCTATCGGCGCGCGCTACACCTGCATTCTCAAGATTGGCCGCCGTGACTCCGCTCGACAAGATCCGCAACTTTTCCATCATCGCGCATATCGACCACGGCAAGTCGACGCTCGCCGACCGTCTCATCCAGGCGACCGGCGGCCTCACCGACCGCGAGATGTCCGAGCAGGTGCTCGACAACATGGACATCGAGAAGGAGCGCGGCATCACCATCAAGGCGCAGACGGTGCGCCTGTCCTACAAGGCGCAGGACGGCGAGACCTATACGCTCAACCTGATGGACACGCCGGGCCATGTCGACTTCGCCTATGAGGTCAGCCGCAGCCTCGCCGCGTGCGAGGGCGCGCTGCTGGTGGTGGACGCCGCGCAGGGCGTCGAGGCGCAGACGCTCGCCAATGTCTACCAGTCGATCGAGCACGACCACGAGATCGTCCCCGTCATCAACAAGATCGACCTGCCCGCCGCCGACGCCGAGAAGGTGAAGGCCGAGATCGAGGAGGTCATCGGCCTCGACGCGAGCCAGGCCGTCCTCACCTCCGCCAAGTCCGGCATCGGCATCGCCGACGTGCTGGAGGCGGTCGTCACGCGCATCCCCGCACCGAAGGGCGACGCGACCGCCCCGCTCAAGGCGATGCTCGTCGACAGCTGGTACGACCCCTATCTCGGCGTCGTCATCCTCGTGCGCGTGATGGCCGGCGTCCTCAGGAAGGGCCAGAACGTCAAGTTCATGCAGGCCGGCACCGAGCATCTGGTCGACCGCGTCGGCTGCTTCCGCCCCAAGATCGAGCAGCTCACCGATCTCGGCCCCGGCGAGATCGGCTTCATCACCGCGCAGATCAAGGACGTCGCCCAAGCGCGCGTCGGCGATACGCTGACCGACGTGAAGCGCCCCGCGCTCGAAGCGCTCCCCGGCTTCAAGGAAGTGCAGCCGGTGGTGTTCTGCGGCCTGTTCCCGGTCGACGCCAACGACTTCGAGAAGCTGCGCGAGAGCATCAGCAAGCTGCGCCTCAACGATGCCAGCTTCTCGTTCGAGATGGAGACGTCGGCGGCGCTCGGCTTCGGCTTCCGCTGCGGCTTCCTCGGCCTGCTGCACCTCGAGATCATCCAGGAGCGCCTCACGCGCGAATACGATCTCGACCTCATCACCACCGCGCCGTCGGTGGTCTACGAGATCGAACTCACCCACGGCGGCGGCCATATCGAGCTGCACAACCCCGCCGACATGCCCGATCCCACCAAGATCGCCTCGATCAGCGAGCCGTGGATCCTCGCGACGATCTACGTCCCTGACGAATATCTCGGCTCTATCCTGAAGCTGTGCCAGGACCGGCGCGGCATCCAGCAGAACCTCACCTATGTCGGCGGCCGCGCGCAGGCGACCTACGAACTGCCGCTCAACGAAGTGGTGTTCGATTTCTACGACCGGCTGAAATCGCTGTCGAAGGGCTATGCCAGTTTCGACTATACGCAGATCGGCTACCGCGAGGGCGATCTCGTCAAGATGGGCATCCTCGTCAACGAGGAGCCGGTCGACGCGCTCAGTATGATCGTCCACCGCGGCACCGCCGAGGTGCGCGGGCGCGGCATGGTCGAGCGGCTGAAGGAACTGATCCCGCGCCATCTGTTCAAGATCCCGATCCAGGCGGCGATCGGCGGCAAGGTGATCGCCCGCGAGACGATCAGCGCGATGCGCAAGGACGTGACCGCGAAATGCTACGGCGGCGACGCGACCAGAAAGCGCAAGCTGCTGGACAAGCAGAAGAAGGGCAAGGCGAAGATGCGGGAGTACGGATCGGTTTCGATCCCGCAGGAAGCGTTCATCGCCGCGCTGCGCATGGGGGACGAAAATTAGAGAGCGCGGAGGGCTAAGCGCAGCTTAGCCCCGGATCGAAACCGAGCCCGGCCGGCGGGGGCGTAGCTCCCGACCGACGACGCGGCTTTGCCGCGGCGGGTGCTTTTAAAGAACCTTTCAATGTCCGCTATGGGTGGAAAGCGGACATTCATCTGTAGCAAACGCGTTCATTCGCCGGACAATACCAGCCCTGTTTGCGGGTTACCTTCGACCCACTTGATGACGCAGAATGACGGTGGGTCCATCATGTAAGGACGCCTGTTCCTATACGAGAATGTCACGAGATAGTGAGTGCCGCCGCTACCGTCCCCGGTCTGTCGGTATGCCGAAAATCCGCAAGAGCGCGCGGCATCTATGAATGCGGGGTAGGCAGCCGGGTTACCTTCCAAAATCTCGATTGTTGTTCCTGTAGCTCGGGAACCGGTTACGCATCCGCCCAGAGCAAAAATAGCTGCCAGCGCCGCCCACTTCACCCCTAGGCTCTGATTGCTCATCCTTCCGCCCATGATCGGAATGCCTGTATCATCCGTCCAAGGTCACGTGGACCTCCCCACGCTTTGAACTTTGAACCCTCGACGCGGCAAACCAGCCATGGGACGTCTCCGTCACCGCCTTGGATGGATTGCTCCTTTTCAGATACACCATCGTACACTGGCGCAAGCGTCCGTCCTTCTAGCGAGGTGCCATTAAGGTCGATGCTCAAACTCCAGCCCGGATTGTCGAGGGTGTCAATCTGAACCCCGAACTCGTGCTCCCAGTCCTCGTCACATTGACCGAGATACCACTGCATCAACCAAGTCAGATCATCGGGCGTCTTCATTGCGCCATGATAGTGAGGAGCCTGAATGTCCGCTATGGGTCGAAAGCGGACATTGGCCACGTAGCTACAATCACGCTATGTCGAGCCCGCCAGCGTGACGGAATTGGTAGACGTATCGCTACAGCGATCTCGGCGACGGGTGCGGGTTCGATCCCCTGCCGCTGGCAATGTCCGCCAAGGGGCGTTAGCCGACATTCAACACACGACCACAACGGGGGCGTCAGCGGTCGACAGGTCTTCCCCCTCCTTCCCGCCACCTCTCCCACCCCTCCTCCGTCGCCGCCGCTTCCCACAGCGCCTGTGCCGCCGCCATCTGTTCGCGGGCCTGCGCCTGCACCTTGTAGCGGTCGTCGATGCCGGGGCCGCCGCCCATGCCCTGCGGGCCGAAATCCTGCGGCGGTCGCGCGAAGGGGCGCAGGTCGCGATCCCCCTTCCAGACGGTCTCGCGCATCCGCCTCATCTCGCACGTGAGCGTTACGACGGCAGCGCGCTTCTCGTCGGACCATTTCCAGCTACGGCTGATATCCTCGATCGCGGCTTGCCAGATGGCGATCCGCTCGGGCGACGAATCGGCGGCGGCGACCATCAGTTCGATCTGCGTGAGCTGGCGCACGGTGAAGTCGGCCGCGGCGACGTCTCCGTTCAGGCGCGCGCGGCGTTCGTAGACGAGCTTCATCATGTAGTTCTGCAACAGCGTGTCGAGCATCACGCCGAGCGCCGCCTTCTCGTCGGGATCGTTGGCAGCCTCGCGCTCGGCGCGGCAGACCGGGCAGTTCTCGGCCGCCTCGCGCGCGATCGTGTCCTGGCTCTTCGTGCCGGGGCGGAGACCGGGGCGACCGAACAGATCGGGCATGCGGTTGGCGAGCACGACCAGCGCCGTGCGCTCGTTGTATACGCGGCGTTCGGCGACCTGCTCGCCCTTGTACATGATCGGGACCGGCACGCCGTTGAGCGCGCGATCCAGCACGGCATCGGCGAGGTTCTGCACGCCGTGGTCGATCGCGGCGTTCCAGGCGCGGCAGAAACTTTCCGCGCCGGGCTGACGACGGAGGGCATAGGCGCCCTCGGGGCTCATGTTGATGCGTTTGGCCGCAGACCTTACCGATCCGGTTTCGGCGAGCGCCGCGATGAAGGCCTGCTGGCGTTCGGGCGTCCAGCCGTCGACGCGGTATTTGCGGGGGACAGGCTCGAAATCGAGCATTGGGCGGGTGGTGGGCACGCGATCCTGCATGCGCGCACCAAATAACCATATCGGTTCGTGTAGGACAGAGGTTTTTTAGCGCGGCAACCGGTTCCACGCATCCAGGCTCGCGATCTTGTACGCCTCGGCCAGCGTCGGATAGTTGAAGGTGTTCTCGATGAAATAATCGATGCCGCCCTTCAGGTTGAGCACCGCCTGGCCGATATGGATCAGCTCGGTCGCGCCCTCGCCGACGATGTGGACGCCCAGCAGGCGGCGCGACTTGATCGAGAAGATCATCTTCATCATGCCGGTGTTGAGCCCCATGATGTGCCCGCGCGACGTCTCCCGAAAGCGCGCGACGCCGCATTCGTAGGGGATGCCGCGGCGCAGCACCTCCTCCTCGCTCATCCCCACGGTCGAGATTTCGGGGACGGAGTAGATGCCGTAGGGGAAGAATTCGGGCGGCGGCGGCGGCGCGAGGCCGAAGGCGTGGCACGCGGCGAGCCGGCCCTGCTCCATCGAGGTCGAGGCGAGGCTGGGGAAACCGATGACGTCGCCCGCCGCGTAGATGTGCGGAACGGCGGTCTGCATCGTGTGATCGTCGACCTGGATGCGGCCGCGGTGATCGACGGCGATGCCGGCCGCCTCCAGGTTCAAACTGTCGGTCGCGCCGACGCGGCCGGCGGCGAACAGCAGCATCTCGCTGCGGATCGTGCGCCCGGCCTTGAGCTGGCTGAGCACCTGCCCGCCCTCGACGCGGATGTCGGTCACTTCGGAGCCGAGGCGGAGTGCGACATTGCGGTCGCGCAGGTCGTGGACGAACTCCTCGATGATCTCGCGGTCGATGAAGTCGAGGAAGGTGTCGCGCGGCTCGACCAACGTCACCGCCACGTCGAGCGCGGAGAAGATCGTGGCGTACTCCACGCCGATCACGCCCGCGCCGATGACGGTGAGGCTGCGCGGCAGGTGGGTAAGATCGAGGATCTCGTCGCCGTCGAGCACGTGCTTGCCGTCGAAGGGGACGTGCGCGGGGCGGAACGGCTTGGTCCCGCAGGCGAGCAGGATGAACTCGGCGCTGTGGATGCTGATGTCGCCGCCCGTCGTCGTCACCTCGATCGTGTGCGGATCGATGAAGCGGCCCTCGCCCATGATCGCCTTCACGCCGTTGCGGCTGAACTGGTGTTCGAGGACCTCGACCTCGTGATCGAGCGTCTTGTGCAGGCGGACCATCAGGTCCTCGGCGGAAATCTCCTGCTTCACGCGGTAGGCGCGGCCGTAGAAGCCGCGTTCCCGCCAGCCGGAAAGGTTCAGCACCGTTTCGCGGAGAGTCTTGGAGGGGATGGTGCCGGTGTGGACCGAGACGCCGCCGACGCGCCGCCCGCGCTCGACCACCAGCACGCTCTTGCCGAGCTTCGCCGCCTGCACCGCCGCGCGCCGGCCGGAGGGGCCGGAGCCGATGACGATCAGATCGTGATGATGCTGCATCCGGCCCCCTTGGGACGACGACATAGCCGAAAAGACCCACCCGGCGAAGTCCGCAATCCACCCCGGCAAGACGTTAACAGGTTGTTGCGTCGCAGCAACATACTGAAACATTTTTCGGCGAAAACCCCGAAACGGCCCCTTTCGAGTTGACCGGGGGACGGCTGCGGCGTCACCTTCCTGTCATACAACAGGGGAAATCGAATGACTTACAAATCAGCGTTGCGATGCGGCGTGGTCGCGTCCGCGCTCATGTTCGGCGCCGGCGCGGCGCAGGCGCAGAGCCTGCCGGCCGATGGCCCGGCCGCGGCACCCTCGGGCGACATCGTCGTCACCGGATCGCGCATCCGCCGCGACCCGCTCAACGACGAAAGCCCGGTCGTCACGCTCGACCAGTCGACCATCGCCAAGACCGGCCTGTCCTCGATCGCCGACGTCCTGCAGCGCATCCCGAGCGCCAGCGGCGGCCTGAACAGCAAGGTCAACAATTCGGGCAACCTCGGCAATCCGCCGGACGGCGGCGGCGTCGGCGCGGGCTCGGCGGAAATCGACCTGCGCTACCTCAGCTCGAAGCGCACGCTCGTGCTGGTCGACGGCGTCCGCTACGTGCCCGGCACCAGCGGCAGCGGCATCCCCGCGACGGTCGATCTCAACACCATTCCCAGCAACATGATCGACCGTGTCGAAGTGCTGCAGTCGGGCGCGTCGTCGCTCTACGGTTCGGACGCGATCGCCGGCGTGGTCAACGTCATCACCGTCGCGCAGCAGGTCGGCCTGAAGGCATCCGCGCAGTTCGGCACGTTCCGCCAGGGCGACGGCCACACGCAGGATTACAGCCTGAGCTACGGCATCAAGGGCCCGACGACGAACTTCGTCGCCGGCGGCTATTACACCAAGCAGGAGGCGGTGCGCACCGCCAACCGCACGATCTCGCAATTCCCGAACCCCGGCCAGACCGCCTGTACCGATCCCATCGGCGGCTGCAGCAGCGCGGCGGTCAACGGCCGCTTCCTCGGCTTCTTCGGCAATCTCACGATCAGGAACGCGCCGAACAACAATCCGACGCTCGCCGATCTGCGGCCCTTCACCGCGTCGGATCGCTTCAACTTCGCGCCGTTCAACTACATCGTGACGCCGACCGAGCGCTATGGCGCGTGGTTCAGCTTCAAGCAGGAGGTGAACGACAACATCAACCTGCGCGTGAAGGCCGCCTACAACCGCCGCAACTCGCAGAACCAGGCGGCGTTCGAGCCGCTGTTCATCGGCCCCGATGCGGGCAACGGCGCGGGCAGCCTGTTCGACGTGATGTCGATCGACCGCACCAACCCGTACAACCCCTTCGGCGTGACGCTGTCGGCCGGCAAGCCCGGCGAGGGCCCCGCCAATTACAGCTTCGTCGCGCGCCGCCTGGTGGAAGCCGGACAGCGCACGTTCAACCAGCAGGTCGACACGATGACCGCGTCGGCGACGCTCGACGGCTCGTTCAACGTCGGCGAACATAAGTGGTATTGGGACGCGACGGCCGCCTTCGGCGTGAACGATGCGTACCAGACCTTCACCGGCAACGTCCGCGCCGACCGCGTCGGGCTCGCGCTCGGTCCCGTCGCCGCGTGCAACGCGACGCCGGGCTGCGTGCCGCTCAACATCTTCGGTGGTGCGGGCTCGATCACGCCGGCGATGCTCAACTACATCCAGTTCACCGAGATCGATCGCAGCAAGCAGGAGCTGTACGATTACACGGCGAACCTGAGCGGCGATCTCGTCGATCTGCCGGCCGGCCCGATCGGCTTCGCGATCGGGTACGAACACCGTGTCCAGATCGCGAACTTCAATCCCGATCCGATCATCGCCGCGGGCCTCGGTGCGGACATCCCGTCCAAGCCGGCAGCCGGCAAGTATCATTCGAACGAGTTCTACGGCGAGCTTCGCGTGCCGCTGGTGAAGGACACGCCCTTCATCCAGTCGCTCGAGGTCAACGGCTCGGTCCGCCATGCCGATTATTCGATCACCGGCGGCAGCACGACCTACACCGCGATCGGCCTGTGGAAGCCGGTCGATGACCTGCTGCTGCGTGGTTCGTACGCAACGGGCTTCCGCGCGCCGAGCCTTGGCGAGCTGTTCAGCGACCGCTCGCGCTTCGATCTTCCCGCCAACGATCCCTGCACCAGCGCAGCCGGCGGCCTGTTCCAGTCCAACGCGACGGTCCGCGCGAACTGCATCGCCAACGGCGTTCCCGCCGACGGCAGCTATGCCGAGGATCAGGGCGGGCAGCTGCCCGTGCTGACCCGCGGCAACCGCAACCTGAAGCCGGAAACGTCGCGCAGCCTGCTGTTCGGCGCGGTCTATTCGCCGGCATGGGCGCGCAGCAGCGGCTGGTCGACGCAGCTCAGCCTGGAAGTCAATTACTACGACATCCAGGTCGACAACGCGATCGCGGCACTCGATGCCAACGTGAAGCTCAACAATTGCGCCTTGCTCGGCGATGCGAGCGCCTGCTCGCAGATCATCCGTACCGCCAACGGCTTCATCAACGAGATCGACGCGACGCTCGACAATCTCGATTCGATCAAGACGCGCGGCATCGATGCGACCTTCCGCTACCGCTCGCCGCTGACCCCGATCGGCGCGTTCGGCCTGTCGGCGAACGCGACGTGGCTGCTCAAGTACACGCTCGCCGCGTCGAACGGCGCGGTCGTGCTCAATCGTGAAGGCACCGAGCGCGGCAGCCCCGACCAGGCGTTCCCGCGCTTCAAGGGCAATGCGACGCTCGACTGGTCGCTGGCGGGCTTCACCGCCGCGTTCACCGGCCGCTACATCAGCGGCGTGACCGAGAGCGTGAACGGCAACCGCATGGGCAGCGTGTTCTACGGCGACCTTCAGCTCGGCTACGCACCGTCGTTCCTCGAAGAGCGGCTCGCGCTGACGCTCGGCGTGAACAACATCTTCGATCGTGATCCGCCCGCCTGCTTCAGCTGCGGCGGCGCGAACTACGATCCGACGACCTACGACGCACCCGGCCAGTTCGGTTACGTCCGCCTGACCTACAAGATGTAAACCGACCGCCTCTGGCGGAAAAGAAAGGGCCGGGCGCGCGAAGGCGTTCCCGGCCCTTTTCCTATGCGCGGCGCGCGTCGTCCGCCGTGTTGCCCCGGCTCCAGGCGATGAAGGCGGCCTCGTCCATCGGCAGCGCGACGGCATAGCCCTGTATCACGTCGCAACCGATCACGCGCAGCACGTCGGCCTGCGCCTGCGTCTCGATCCCCTCGCCCACCGCTTCGCAGCCCAATCCGTGGATCAGCCCGATCACCGCCTGGGTGATGTTGCGGGCAGCCTCGTCGGTGGCGATGGCGGCGATCAGGCTCTGGTCGAGCTTGATGCGATCGACCGGCAGCGCGCGCAGTTTGGCGAGGCTGGAATAGGAGGTGCCGAAATCGTCGATCGCCACCGTCGCGCCGTCGGCGCGCAGCAGCGCGATCGCCTCGATCACGGTGTCGCTGCAATGCATCGCCAGCGATTCGGTGATCTCCAGCTCCAGCAGCCGCGCGGGCGCGTTTGCCTCCTGCATGGCGGCGCGCAGGCGGTGGAAGAAATTGGCGCGGTCGAGCTGGCGCGGCGAGATGTTGATCGCCAGACGCTGCTCGATGCCGAGCTCGCCCCAGCGCGCGATGGTGGCGGCGACCTTGCCGATTACCCAGTCGCCGATCTCGACGATCAGGCCGGTTTCCTCGGCGCGGCGGATGAAGCTCTCGGGCAGGCGCACGCCGTCCGGGTGGTGCCAGCGCAGCAGCGCCTCGGCCGCGACCGTCTCGCCGCCGCGGATCGCGACCTGCGGCTGATAGACGAGATCGAACTGCTTGCGGTCGATAGCCTCGCGCAATTCGCCTTCGAGGCGCAGGCGCCCGGCGATCTCGTTGGCGAGCGTTTCGGAATAATGTTCCGCACGGCCACGTCCGGTTGCCTTGGCATGGTACATGGCAGCGTCGGCGGCGCGCATCAGATCGGTCAGCGCCTCGCCGTGTTCAGGGCGCAGCGCGACGCCGATCGACGCGCCGATCGAGATATCGGTGCCGAGAATGTGGAACGGTTCGGCCAGCGCGAACAGCACGCCGCGGCAGATGCGCGAGATGTCGGCGTCGTCGCCAAGCTCCGGGAAGAACATCGTGAACTCGTCGCCGGCCAGCCGCCCGATCAGCGGCGCGGGCCCGGTCGCATCGGCGGCCACGCGGTCGCCGACCGCACGCAGGCGGTTGGCGACCATGCCGAGCAGCATGTCGCCGGTGGCATGGCCCATCGTGTCGTTGACCGCCTTGAAACGATCGAGATCGATGAAGAGCAACGCCGCGTTCTGCTGCGGCGGCATCGTCTCCAGCATATGCTCGCAACTGCGGCGGAAGCTCGTGCGGTTTGGCAGCGCGGTGACGGGGTCGACCATTGCGATGCGGTGGACGCTCTCCAGATTGGCGCTGAGATGGCCGAACAGCCCGCGCATCGTCGCGGCGAGATGCGGCACGTGCGTCTCGATCTCGGCAGGGATTTCGCTGGCGAGGTCGCCCTTGGAGGCTTCGGTCAGGCGCTCGATCGCGGCATCGATCGCCGCCGCCGTGGTGGCGACGCCGCGCTCGATCGAGAACCAGCAGATCGCGCCGCACACGATCGCGAGGATCAGCGCGCGGCCGATCTCGCTCGCGTCGGGAATACCGCCGGCGGTCGCCACCAGCACGATGACGAAGGCAGCCGCGGCCGCGCCCATCGCGAAGGTGATCGCGCGCGCTTTGAGCGTGAAACCTTCCATCGCGCGTTAGAAACCCTCTTGCGACCATCCCCGTCCTGGATTTCGGGGTGGCGAGAGCCTGCCAGCAACAGGTTAATTCTTCGGTAAATCGCGTGTGCGGCGCAGCACGATATAGAGCGCGCCGGCCCCGCCGTGGCGCGGATGCGCGGGGCGGACGGCGGCGATGTCGCGCGCGTGGCGCGATCCGGCGAGCCAGTCGCCGACCGCCGCGCGGATCGCGCCGCGCGCGTGCGGGCGCTCGCTTTCCGGTCGCGGTGCCTTGCCGGTGACGAGCAGGACGACGCGGTCGCCCTCGCGGATCGCCGCGTCGAGCGCGCGGTCAAGGAGGGTGTAAGCGGAGTTGAGCGTGTGGCCGTGGAGATCGACCGAACGATCGACCTGGACGACGCCGCGCGTGAGTTTCTTGTCCCAGGAGCCGTCGAGCGTCTTGTCGGCATGGGCCTTCGGCTGATCCCCGGCGGAGGCCGGGGCCGCTACGTTGCTCGGCGAGCCCGTCGATCCACTACCCAACGGCCCCGGCCTCCGCCGGGGCGACGGCTGAGGCTTGGGCGCCTCCACAACGGGGGCAGGTGCCGCAACCGCCGCGACGGCGCGAAACGGCCGCACCGTCTCGATCACGCGCGCCCATAACGCCGCTTCGTCAGGGGTCAGCGGGTGCTTTCCCACCCCGTTATTCCCTGGGCCTCTCCGCCTGCAACCGCGCCAGCGTGCCCACCGGCAGCAGCAGGAAGGCGGTGCCGCGCGCCGACATGCCGCCGGCGATCGCGCGGGCATCGTCGCCGCCGCCCCAATAGGTGTCGAAGCGGTTGGCGCCCTTGATCGCGCCGCCGGTATCCTGCGCCACCCAGATGCCGGTCGCATCGGTGCGGTCCATCGACAGGAAGGCGGGCGCACCCATCGGCACGAATTTGGGATCGACCGCCACGCTCGCGCCGCCGGTCACGGCATAGCCCATCGCGCCCTGCGGCGGGCCGGGCATGATGCGGAAGAAGACGTAGCTCTTGTTCTCGCGCATGATCTCGCGGCCCTCGGCCGGATGATTGTGCAGCCACTGGACGATGCCCTGCATCGACGCCTGACCGGGCCCGATCAGCCCGCGTGTCCGCATCAGCGCGCCGATGCCGGTATAGTCACGGCCGTTCTGCGTGTCGTAGCCGATGCGGATCGTGCCGCCGTCGGGCAGGCGCAGCCGCCCCGATCCCTGCACCTGCAGGAAGAACAATTCGACCGGATCGGCCGCCCAGGCGAGGATCGGCGCGCGGCCGTTGCCGAGCGCGCCCTCCTCGATGCCCGTGCGGTCGTCATAGGGGACGAAGCTCTTGCCGCTGATCTTGCCGCGGATCTTCTTGCCCTTCAGCGTATCGCTGAACAGGCCGAGATCGACGTCGATCAGATCGGTCGGGCGGCCGTAGACCGGCGTCTCGCACCCCGGCTGGCGGGTGCGGCATCCGGCGATCTCGGGCTCGTAATAGCCGGTGGCAAAGGCCTTGCCGTCGCCGACCTGCACCGCCTCGAAATATTGCGCGAAGAAGCTGCGCGCCTCGCCGCTCTGCACGCCGCTGGCGGCGCTGCACACGCCGACCCAGTCGGCGGCTTGCGTCAGGCCCGACGAATCCGTGCGGCGGGTGAGCGCAGGGCACGAGGTGCGGAAGGCACCGAGCGCGGCGGCGGCGCGTTCCTCGCTGATCGGCAGCGTGTAGACAGGCGGGCCGGCGACGACGCCGGCGCTGCGCGCGCTCGCGGTATTGGCGGGCGGCGGCGCGACGGCAACGGGCGGCAGCGGCTTGGCGGCAACCGGCTGACGCGGCGCATCGCGAACGGGCGCGCGGTACGGCTCGGACGGATATTGCTGCGGTCGCGCGGCATCACGCGGGCGTTCGCCTCCCGGACTTACGCACGCCGAAAGCAGCAGCAGCGTGGCCGTCGCTGCGATCCCCAGCCCCCCCGAGCGGATCACGCTTCGTCGGTGTCCGCGAGCTTCCAGTTCGGGTCGTTGCTCTTGAGCGTCCGCGCGAACGTCCAGACGTCGTGCGTCTCGACCGCGTCGGTCATCGATCCGGCGACCACGACACCCTCGGCATCGCGCGTGACGGCGGCGATATCGGCATCGAAGCGCACCGTGATGCGCGCGAGCTTGCCGGTGAGCGACGCGTCGGAGATCATCGCGCGTTCGATCGAGACGAGGCGGTTGTCGAGCACATGGCCCGCCTCGGCACGCTCGGCGATGGCCGCGACGAAGGCCGCGCGGACCTCGTCGTCGGCGAGCCACGAAAGCTGCTCCTCGTCGCCCTTCCAATAGGCTTCCAGAATCATGCGATAGGCCGACTGCGCGCCTTCCAGGAAGCGCGCGACGTCGAAGCCGGGCTCGGCCGAAACGATCGAACGGATACCCGCCTCGGCACGCGGCGCGATGTTGCGGGCGGCGAGATCGCGCTGTTCTGCCGGAACCTCGATCGGGCGCGGCAGCGCCGTTACGGGCGCGCGTTCCTCGGCCGGCTTGGGCAACGGCTGCTCGTGGCCGGTGCGCTTGCCGAGGACCATATAGAGACGGAGCGCCAGGAAACCGGCGACCATCGCGAGCAAGACGACGTAGAATAGTTGCACTGGGCCTAAGCCTCCGGATCTTCGGCGAGCGTTCAATATAGCCCTAACGCGCGAGCGTTACAAATGGAGCCGAAACCGGCACCGTTGAACTGCCTCGCGCCCCCTGCTAGGCGCGCCTTTTCGCGAACGCCAGCCAGCACGGCGTTTGCCCGGACAGATTTAAGGACGCGTTTTCATGAGCGAACAGGACGACGGCATCATCACTTCCACCGTGCCGCTGACCAACGGCGAGGATACCGCGCCGGCGGTGGGGCTGATCTCGCAATATGTGAAGGACCTGTCGTTCGAGAATCCGAACGCACCGGCGATCTTCCAGTCGCAGGCGCAGCCCAACATCGACGTCCAGTTCAATATCAACGCACAGCAGGTCGCCGACGACGTACATGAAGTGACGCTGCGCATCGAGGTGAAGGCGCAGGCCGACGATACCGTCGCCTTCCTCGTCGATCTCTCGTACGCGGGGCTGTTCGGGATGCGCAACATGCCGGTCGAGCATCTCCAACCCTTCCTGCTCGCCGAGGCTCCGCGCCTGATCTTCCCCTTCGCCCGCCGCGTGCTGGCCGATGCCGTGCGCGACGGCGGCTTCCCGCCGCTGCTGCTCGAGCCGATCGATTTCGCCGCGCTGTTCATGCAGCAGGCCGAGGCGCAGAACGGCAATGTCGGGGTGACCGGCACGGCTTGAGCCTGATCTGGCCTGGATGCCCCCCTCCCCGTTCGGGCTGAGCTTGTCGAAGCCCTGCCCTTTCTTCGTGCCAAGAAGGACAGCCCTTCGACAAGCTCAGGGCGAACGGTGATGGAGAACGGGGTGACAAAGCCATGAACCTCGTAAAATCGCTCGGCTCGGTCGGCGGGCTTACGCTCGTCAGCCGGGTGCTGGCGTTGCTGCGCGATTCGCTCGCGGCGCGCTATGTCGGCGCGGGCTTCGCGTCGGATGCGTTCAACGGCGTTGCCTTCCGCCTGCCCAATATGTTTCGCGCGTTGTTCGCGGAAGGCGCGTTTTCGGCCGCGTTCATCCCGATGTTCAACAAGAAGGCGGCGGGGCCGGACGGCATGGCCGGCGGCTATCTCTTCGCCGAACGCGCGCTGTCGGTGCTGTTGCCGGTGGTCGTGCTGTTCACGGTGGCGCTGCTGGTCGCGGCGTGGCCGATCACCTGGCTGCTGTCGGGCGGCTTCGCGCGCCAGCATCCGACGCCGGAGCAATTCGCCTTCGCGGTGATGCTGTCGCGCATTACCCTACCCTATCTGGCGCTGATTTCGCTGGCGTCGCTGCTGGGGGGTATCCTCAATTCGCTCGACAAATTCTGGGTCAATGCCGCCGCCCCCATCCTGCTCAACGTCGCGATGATCGCGGGGCTGTGGCTGTTCCACGGCGCCGACGAGTATGAGACCGCGCGCGTGCAGGCGATCTCCGTGACGGTCGGCGGCGTGCTGCAACTGCTGTGGCTGATCTGGGCGTGCCACCGCGCGGGCGTCGACATGCGGCTGCGCATGCCCAGGCTCGACGACGACGTGCGGCAGATGCTCAAGCTGATCGTCCCCGCCGCCGCCGGTGCGGGCGCATCGCAGATCAACCTGCTGATCTCGACCTCGCTCGCGGGCAGCCTGCTCGCCTCGGGCTCGATCACGTACATCTATTACGCCGACCGGCTGAACCAGCTCCCGCTCGGCCTCATCGGCATCGGGCTCGGCACGATCCTCTTGCCGACGATCTCGCGCCTGCTGTCGGGCGGGCGCGAGCAGGAGGCGATGGATACGCAGAATCGCGGCATCGAGCTGGCGCTGTTCCTGACGCTTCCCGCGACGATGGCCTTTCTGATCGCCGCCGAACCGATCGTGCGCGGGCTGTTCGAGTACGGCCGTTTCGACGCGGAGGACGCGCGCAAATGCGGCTGGGCGCTCAGCGCGTTCTCGATCGGCCTGCCTTCCTATGTGCTCGTGAAGGTGCTGACGCCGGGCTATTACGCGCGCGGCGATACGAAGACGCCGGTGCGCTTCGCGATGCTGTCGATCGTCGTGAACATCATCGGCAACCTCATCATGATCCCGCTGATCGGCCATGTCGGCCCGCCGCTCGCGACCGCACTCGCGTCGACCGTCAACGTGGCGATGCTCTATTCCACACTGGTGAAGCGCGGACATTTCGCCGCCGACGCGCAGCTCCGCCGCCGCGTGCCGCGCCTCGTGCTGGCAGCGCTGGCGATGGGCGCGACCGTCTATGCGTGCGAGCGGCTGTTCGATCCGTATCTCGGCGGGGCGCTGATCGTGCGCTATGCGGCGCTGGCGGTGCTGGTCGGCGCGGGCTGCGCGATCTATGGCGTCGCGTGTTTCCTCACCGGCGCGTACCGCGTGGCCGACATCAAGGCGCTGCTCGGGCGGCGCAAGACCCTCTAGGACTTTCCCATGCGCGTGCTTTCCGGCATCCAGCCTACCGGCAACCTCCACCTCGGCAACTATCTCGGCGCTATCAAGCAATGGGTGCAGATGCAGGATGCAAATCCGGCGGGCACCTGCCTGTTCTTCCTCGCCGATCTGCACGCGCTGTCGCAGCCGGTGGTCGCGGCCGAGCTGCACGCCAACACGATCGAGATGGCCGCGACGCTGCTCGCCTGCGGAATCGACCCCGCGCGTTCGGTGCTGTTCAACCAGGCGCGCGTGCCCGCGCACAGCGAGCTGGCGTGGCTGCTCGGCGGCACGGCGCGCATGGGCTGGCTCAACCGCATGACGCAGTGGAAGGACAAGGCCGGCAAGAGCGGCGAGACGCAGAGCGTCGATCTCTTCACCTATCCGGTTCTCCAGGCCGCCGACGTGCTGCTCTACAAGGCGACGCACGTGCCGGTCGGGCACGACCAGAAGCAGCATCTCGAGTTGGCGCGCGATATCGCCACCAAGTTCAACACCGATTTCGGCGTGGAGCTGTTCCCGCTGCCCGAACCGCTGATTTCCAAGGAAGCGCCGCGCATCATGAGCTTGCGCGACGGCACGGCGAAGATGTCGAAGTCGGACCCTTCGGACGCCTCGCGCATCAACCTGGTCGACAGCGACGACACGATCGCCTCGAAGGTGAAGAAGGCCAAGAGCGACGCCGACGTGTTGCCGGAGGCTTTCACCGATCTGGAACAGCGCGCCGAGGCGAAGAACCTCGTGACGATCTACGCGGTGCTGGCAGGCAAGACCCCGCAAGAGGTGACGGCGGATTTTGCCGGTAAGGGCTTCGGCGCGTTCAAGCCCGCGCTCGCCGATCTCGCGATCGCCGTTCTCGGCCCGATCCGCGACCGGCTGACGGCGCTGCTGGACGACAAGGCGGCGGTGAGCGCCGCGCTGGCGGAGGGGGCCGCCAAGGCCAATGCCATCGCCGCACCGACGCTGCGCGCGGCGCAGGCCGCAGTGGGGCTGCATGTTTGATCGTCGCCCCGGCGCAGGCCGGGGCCGCTAGAGTATCAGGCGCGCGGTTGCCTAGCACGTAACGGCCCCGGCCTCCGCCGGGGCGACGGCATCAGAAAATGGAACCCCAGGCCGCAAGCGTCACCGCTTCGAATCCGGGGATCTCACACCTCAAAGCTGAGCGAAGCTCAGCCCTCCAGCGTATGCAGCAAAGTCCTGACCGCAGCGTCGATGTCGCGGTCCTTGTCGCGCAGTTCCTCGATGCGGCGCACCGCATGGATCACCGTCGAATGGTCGCGCCCGCCGAATTTTCGCCCGATTTCGGGCAGCGAGCGCGTCGTCAGGCGCTTGGCGAGGTACATCGCGATCTGGCGCGGGCGGGCGACCACGACGGCGCGGCGGGCCGATACGAGATCGACCGGCTTCAACTCGAAATGCGCCGAAACGGCCTTCTGGATCTCGTCGATCGTCACGCGTCGCTCGGCCCCGCGCAGCATGTCGCCGAGCGTCGCCACCGCGAAATCCATGTCGATCGGATCGCCGGTAAGCTGCGAGTACGCGACGAGTCGGTTGAGCGCCCCCTCCAGATCGCGGATGTTCGCCGTGATGCGCGCCGCCAGCAGATCGAGCACCTCGGCGGGCGCCGACACTTCGGGCATGTCGATCAGCTTGCGCGCCAGCACCGCGCGGCGCAGCGTCAGGTCGGGTGCCTTGATGTCGGCGACGAGACCGCACGACAGGCGCGAGGTGATGCGCAGCTCGATCCCGTCGAGCCCCTGCGGGCAACGGTCGGCACTGATGACGAGACGTTTGCCGGCACCCATCACTTCGTTGATCGTGTGGAAGAATTCCTCCTGCGTGGAATCCTTGCCGGCGATGAATTGCAGATCGTCGATCAGCAGCAGGTCGGCGGCGCGCAGCCGCGCCTTGAAGCCATGCGTGTCGCGCGCGCGGATCGCCTGGACGAAATCGAACATGAAGCGCTCGGCCGACATCAGGATGACGTTGGCCTGTGGCACCGCCAGCAGATACGCCGCGCCGATCGCGTGCATCAGGTGCGACTTGCCCTGCCCCGTCCCGCCGTGAAGGAACAGCGGGCTGAAGCGCGGCACGCCGGGCTCGGCCAGCGCGCGTGCGGCATTGAAGGCGACGCGGTTCGAGGGATCGACGACGAAGCGATCGAAGGTGAAGCGCGGATCGAGCGGCGGCCGCTCGCGCACCACGCCCGGCGTGGCGATGGTCGCGACCGGAGTGGGCGCGTCCTGCGGCGCGTCAACGGCCTCGACGCGTAGCGCCGCGACCTGCGGGATCGCCGAGCGCGTCTCGATCGACACGCTGCGCACGCCCGGAATCTGCATGCGGAATTCGGCGAGCAACCGGTCGGCATAGTGGTTGCTGACCCAGTTGGTCATGAACGCCGAAGGCAGCGCCAGCCGCACCGTGTCGGTATCCGATTCAGGGGTAAGCTCGATCGGCTTCAGCCATTTGTCGAACAGCCGCGCTCCGGCGGATTCGCGCAGATGCGCGCGCACCGTGTTCCAGGCCTTCGCAACCTCTCCGTTGGCCTGTGCGCTTACTTGTCCGTTCGTTTGCTCGCTACCAAGCCCGTTCGACCGTATCGCATTCTTGACCGCAAAACCGTTCACGCAATACCCTTCCACCACGGCGCGACACAGTGCCGCGCCGCCAGACAGACGACAGACAAAAACCCCCACAGCCGGAATCACGATCCGCCTGGCAATCCAACTTCGATGAGACGCGAGGCGGAACCGCCTGCGCTGCGCCGGCCATTTATGAAGATCAAAACGAGTCGAGCAAGAGCGCGACCCGTCAGAATTTTGAAATATTCGGGATTGACTCGAATTGCGCCAAGGATTCCCGTCAAAAATCGCACAAGTGGCTGATAAGACTAAGGTCTTATGTTTCTGTTTGATGAAACACCCTGCGAATCGTGGAATCTCCTATGTTTAGAGCATCGAGTTCCCAGCAACGCAGCTGCAGCATCGAGAAACGAAATTGCGCATATTTGAAACGTCTTTTCTGGACGCCAAAAAACCCGCCCGGAACTGGCCGGGCGGGCTGAAGACTGCCCCGAAACGGGTCGAATCAGGCGAGCGCGGCGAGCCGCTTCGTCAGGCGCGAGAACTTCCGCGATGCGGTGTTCTTGTGCAGCACGCCCTTGGCGACGCCACGTGCCAGCTCCGGCTGCATCGCGGCCATCGCTTCGGTGGCGGCGGGCTTGTCGCCTGCTGCCAGAGCGGCCTCGGCCTTCTTCACGAAGGTGCGGATGCGGCCGACCCGGTTGCCGTTGATTTCCGCGCGACGGTCGTTGCGACGGATACGCTTTTTCGCCTGTGGCGTATTGGCCATGAAGCCCTCTGATTCTGAAACAAGAAAGGGCGCAGGAATCGCTCCCGGCCCCGGAAAGCAGCGCCCTTACCGGCTGAGGCGGTGGTGGTCAATCATTTCTGGCAAGAAGGACACCAAAACGTCGACCGGCCGCCGTCCGCATAGCGCCTGACGACGCCCGCGCATCCGGCGCACGGCTCGCCCTCACGGCCGTAGACGGCGAACTGCTTGGAGAAATAACCGAGCTCGCCGTCGGGCCGCGCATAGTCGCGCAGCGTCGAGCCGCCCGCCTCGATCGCGGCGATCAGCACCTCGTGAATCGCGGCCACGAGTTTCTCGAGTTTGGCGAGGCTGATTCGCCCGGCCTCGCGCTTCGGGCTGATGCGCGCGATGAACAGCGCCTCGCAGACGTAGATATTGCCGAGCCCTGCCACGACCTTCTGATCGAGCAGCATCGCCTTGATCGGCGCGATCCGCCCGGCGAGCTTGTCCTTCAGATAGGCGGCGGTGAAACCGGGATCGAACGGTTCCGGCCCCGTCGCGGCGAAGGGCGGCCAGGCGAGGACCGAATCGGTCCGCACCAGATCGACCGAGCCGAAGCGGCGCGGATCGTTGAGCGCGAGCCTGCGCCCGGTATCCGTCTCCAGAATGAGGTGGTCATGCGGCAGCAGCTCCGCCGGATCGACGCGCCAGCGCCCCGACATGCCGAGATGGAAGATCATCGTGTCGCCGCGATCGGTGTCGATCAGCCCGTATTTGGCGCGGCGGCCAAGGGCCGTCACGCGCGCGCCGGTCATGCGCTGGCCGAGATCCTCCGGGAATGGCCGGCGCAGGTCGCCGCGGCGCGGCTGCACCAGCGTGAGGCGCGCGCCTTCGAGCACTGGGCGCAGGCCCCGCACGGTGGTCTCGACTTCGGGAAGCTCGGGCATGGGCCAGACAGCTAGGTTGCGTTTGCCCGCGCCACAAGCGCCCGCTAGAGCGATCGCCATGAGCGACACCGTTTCCTTCGGCTACGAAGACATCCCCGCTTCCGAAAAGACTGCCCGCGTCGGCGGCGTGTTCTCGAACGTGGCGGCGAAATACGATCTGATGAACGATGCCATGTCGGGCGGTATGCACCGGCTGTGGAAGGATCGCTTCGTGCGCCGGGTGTGCCCGCGAGGCGGCGAGCAGATCCTCGACATGGCGGGCGGCACCGGCGACATCGCCTTCCGCCTCGCCGATGGCGGCGCGAGCGTGACCGTGGCCGACATCAACCCGCAGATGCTCGAAGTCGGCATGGAGCGCGCGGCCAAGCGCGGCTACGACGGCTTGGTGTGGACCGAGGCCAATGCCGAAGTGCTGCAATTTCCCGACCGCTTCTTCGACGCCTACACGATCGCCTTCGGCATCCGCAACGTCACCGACATTCCCGCCGCGCTGAAGGAGGCGCACCGCGTGCTGCGGCGTGGCGGGCGCTTCTTCTGCCTCGAATTCTCGACGACGGTGTGGCCGGGCTTCGCGGAGGCCTATGACGCCTATTCGCACAAGCTCGTGCCGCAGCTCGGCAAGCTGCTGGCGGGCGATGCGGATTCGTATCGCTATCTGATCGAATCGATCCGTCGCTTCCCCGACATGCCGACCTTCGAGCGCATGATCAAAGACGCAGGCTTCGTGCAGACCAAGGTCGAGCCGATGCTCGGCGGCCTCGTCGCGATCCACAGCGGCTGGCGGATTTGATGCGGGGCCAACCTGTAGCCCCTCCCCTTCAGGGGAGGGGTTGGGGTGGGGGAAGCCTCGCAGAGCGCGCCGCCCGGAACTGCCCCACCCCAAACCCCTCCCCTGAAGGGGAGGGGCTTAAGAAGTGACCGCCACCGCGACGCACATCTGGCGGCTCCTGAAATGGGGCCGCATCCTCGCGCGGCACGGCGCGCTCACTGGGATCGAGCGCGATCCGGCGACGCCCGCCCCGGTGCGCCGCCTCGTCCGCATTGCGCGGATCGGCGCGCGCGTGCCCAAGATCCCGCGCTATGCCGATGCCTTCCAGGCGATCGGCCCCGCCGCGATCAAGCTCGGCCAGACGCTGGCGACGCGGCCCGATATCGTCGGCGAGGATGCCGCGCGCGATCTGCTGCGTCTGCAGGACGCCCTGCCCCCGCTGCCGTTCGAGGTGATCCACGCGCAGATGGCGCGCGCGTTCCAGCGCGATCCCGCGACGCTGTTCGCCTCGATCGATCCGGTCGCGGTCGGCGCCGCCTCGATCGCGCAGGTCCACCGCGCCGTCACCACCGACGGGCGGACGGTCGCGGTCAAGGTGCTGCGCCCCGGCGTCGAGGAAGAGTTCGTCCGCGCGCTCGACACCTACGAATGGGCGGCGGCACAGGTGGAGGGCATGGGCGGCGACCTCGCGCGCCTGCGCCCGCGCCTCGTCATCGAGACGTTCAAGCGCTGGACCGCGCGCGAGCTCGACCTGCGGCGCGAGGCGGCCTCGGCCTCCGAGCTTGCCGATGCGATGACGGCGGAGCCCGATTTCCTCGTTCCGGCGATCGACTGGCAGCGCACCACCGGCCGCGTGCTGACGCTCGAATGGATCGACGGCATCAAGCTGTCGAACCGCGCCGCGCTGGTGGAGGCGGGCTACGATCTCCAGAAGCTCGCCGACACGCTCGTCCACGCTTTCCTGCGGCAGGCGATCGCGGAGGGGTTCTTCCACGCCGACATGCACCAGGGCAATCTGTTCGCGCTGCCGGGCAACCGCATCGCCGCGATCGATTTCGGCATCATGGGGCGGATCGACCGTCGCGCACGGGTATGGCTTGCGGAGATTCTCTACGGCCTCATCACCGGTAACTACAAGCGCGTGGCGGAAATCCATTTCGAGGCGGGATATGTGCCTGCACACCACAATGTCGCCGAGTTCGCCACCGCTCTGCGCGCGGTCGGCGAGCCGATGCGCGGCATGGCGGTGAAGGATATGTCGATCGGCATGATGCTCGAAGGGCTGTTCAACATCACCCGCGACTTCGACATGCGCACCCAGCCGCACCTGCTGCTCCTGCAAAAGACGATGGTGATGGTCGAGGGCGTCGCCACCAGCCTCGATCCCGACATCAACCTGTGGGATTCGGCCGCGCCGTTCGTGCGCGAGTGGATCAGGACCGAACTGGGCCCGGAAGCCGCCGTGGCCGACCGGCTCGTCACCGATCTGCGCACGCTGTCGCGCCTGCCGCAGCTCATCCGCAACATCGAGCGGCATTTCCCCACCCCCGGCGGTGCCCCGCCCGAGCCGCCGCTCAAGCCTATCGCCGTGCTCGGCCAAAGGCGTGGCGGGCATGGCTGGCGCTATCTCGGCGTCGCGATCCTGAGCGCCGCGGCGAGCTTCGGCGCGGCCTGGCTGGTGCTGCACTGACATGGCGCGGGCCGCTGCCCCGCTGTGGCTGGCCGCGCCGACGCGCTTCGCGGGGCTGAAGCGGCGGCCCGCGCAGATCGTGCTGTTCGGCCTGATCCTGCTGGTGGCGGCGACCTTCTTCGCGCTCGTCCAGCCGCCCGAGCCGCCGCGCGAAGGCGCGACGTCGGGCGAGACCGACGTCGCGCTCTACGAGACGATCGTCGAGGGCGTGCGCGCGGGCGGCAATTACTACGCCATCGCCGCGCGGTCGCTGCGCGCGGGCGACTATCCGCTCAAACCCTTTGTCACCTTCCGCCTGCCGACGCTCGCGCTGATCCAGGCGGCGTTGCCCGCGTGGGGCGTGACGGCGCTGCTCTACGCGCTGGCGGCGGGCGTGTTCGCGGCGTGGCTGCTGCGGCTGCGGAGCGCCTTCACGCGCGGGCCCCCGCTGATCCTCGCCGGCTTCCTGCTCGCGGCCGGGATGCTCGCCTTCGTGCAGAGCGACATCGCCGCCTTCCACGAGATCTGGGCAGGACTGCTGATCGCGCTGTCGCTGGCTTTGCGGCGCGAGGACAGATGGGTCGAGGCGGTCGCGTTCGGGCTGATGGCGATGCTGATCCGCGAGACGGCGGCGCTCTACGTCGGCATCATGGCGGTGCTCGCCTTCGCGGAAGGCCAGCGGCGCGAGGCCATCGCGTGGGGCGCGACCGTCGCGGTGCTGGCGGTCGTCGTAGCGCTTCACGCCCATGCGGTGAGCGAGGTCGTCAACGCGACCGACGCAAACTCGCCCGGCTGGGCTGGCATGCTCGGCTTCGGCTTCTTCGTGGCGACGATGGCGAAATCGACGGGGCTCGCGCTGCTGCCTTTGTGGGCCGCCGCGCCGCTCGTCGGTCTCGCCTTCGCGGGCTGGGCGGGGTGGAATTCGCCGCTCGGTCTGCGCGCGCTCGCGACATACTCCGCCTATGCGCTGCTGATTGCGCTGTTCGGGCGGGCCGATACCTTTTACTGGGGACTGATGGTGGCCCCTGCGATCCTCACCGGCCTCGCCTTCGCGCCCGACGCGGTGCGCGATCTCGTGCGCGCGGCGTTTGCCACGCGCCGCATCACCGTCACGCGGATGGTGCGATGAAGATCCTGCTGATCGTCGGCGGCGGCATCGCCGCGTACAAGGCGTGCGAGCTGGTGCGCCTCGCGCGCAAGGCGAACATCGGCGTACGCTGCGTGATGACGGCGGCCGCGCAGCATTTCGTGACGCCGATGACGCTCGCCGCGCTCAGCGAGCAGCAGGTGTTCACCTCGCTCTGGGATCTCAAGGACGAGGCCGAGATGGGGCATATCCAGCTCAGCCGCGAGGCCGACCTGATCGTCGTCGCCCCCGCCACGGCGGATCTGATGGCGAAGATGGCGGCGGGCATCGCCGACGATCTCGCGACCACCGTCCTGCTCGCCACCGACAAGCGCGTGCTGGCCGCCCCGGCGATGAACGTGCGCATGTGGCAGCACCCCGCGACGCAGCGCAACGTCGCGACCCTGCGCGGCGACGGCGTGACGGTGATGGACCCCGACGAAGGCCCGATGGCCTGCGGCGAATACGGCCCCGGTCGCCTGCCCGAACCCGAGGCGATCCTCAGCGCGATCCAGTGGGCGCTGACGGGATGAGTTCGACTTCCTTCTCCCCTCCCTTCCAGGGAGGGGGATCGTGCGTAAGATGCTGAGCGGCACGCACATCCTCGTCACTGCCGGGCCGACGCATGAGCCGATCGACCCGGTGCGCTATCTCGCCAATCGCAGCTCCGGCAAACAGGGTTTCGCGATCGCCGGCGCGCTGGCCGCGCACGGCGCGCGCGTGACGCTGGTGGCCGGCCCGGTGACGCTCCCCACCCCGCCCGGCGTCGAGCGCATCGACGTCGAAACCGCCGTCCAGATGCAGGCGGCGGTAGAGGCGGCCCTCCCCGTCGATGCCGCCGTGATGGTCGCCGCCGTCGCCGACTGGCGCGTCGAGAGCGCAGGGCAAAAGATCAAGAAGGGCGCGGGCGGGCCGCCCACGCTGCGCCTCGTCGAGAACCCGGATATCCTCGCGGGCCTCGCCGCCAGCCCACGCCGCCCGCGCCTGCTGATCGGCTTCGCGGCCGAGACCGAGCATGTCATCGACCACGCCACCACCAAGCGCGCGCGCAAGAATGTCGATTGGATCGTCGCCAACGACGTGTCGGGCGACGTGATGGGGGGCACCGCCAACACCGTCCACATCGTCACTGCCGACGGCGTCGAAAGCTGGGAACGGATGCCCAAGGACGCGGTCGCGACGAAGCTCGCTGAGCGGATCGCGGCGGCGCTCGCCTAGCCTATTTCCCCGGCATCGGCGCGGAACACACCGTGGTCGCCTTGGCCGCTGCATCGAGATCGCCGTTCTCCAGCGCCAGCCGCCGTGCCGCGCCGCAATTGCCCGCCAGGATCATCCCGGCGATCCTCCGCGCGAACAGCGATCGCTCCCGCTCGCGAATGTCGTCCTCGACATAGCCGCCGCTCCCGCCGCCACCTCCCCCGCTCGACTGGACCGGCAGGTTGGGCTGGCGGAACTTGCCCTCGCTCTTGCCGGAAGGATCGACGAACTGAATCTGCGTCACGCCGCGATCGTTCAGCTTGAACGCGATCTTCGACAGGCAGGCGATGCTGGCGTTCGATTTGGCGATGACGCGCACCGGACGCCCGGCCGCCCATTCCTTCGCCTTGGCGTCGAATTCCTGATCGGTCAGCGCCTTTTCGGCAAGGTCGATGCGGCACCCTTCGGGCCGCGCCGTCACGACGATATCGTCGCCGGCGGGGGGCGAAGCGGCCTGGGTGAGCATCAGCAGCACGGTCGAAAGCATCGGACTCATCAACTGGGCTCTCCTTTACACTCGACTCGGCGCTTCTTCACGCCGCAATGCAACACAGGTCTTAGACAAAACGCGCAATTATCGTACAACGGAAGACATGCAGCTTGCGCCGATCACCCTGGAAATCAAACGGCTCGACCATGCCGCCGGTCTGCCGCTGCCCGCGTATGCCAGCGCGGGTGCGGCCGGCATGGATGTCGTCGCCGCCGAGGCGCTGACGCTCGCCCCCGGCGCGCGTGCAGCGGTGGCGACCGGCTTCGCCGTCGCGATCCCGGAGGGCTATGAGGTGCAGGTCCGCCCGCGCTCCGGTCTCGCGCTCAAACACGGCGTCACCTGCCTCAACACACCCGGCACGATCGACAGCGACTATCGCGGCGAAGTGAAGGTGATCCTCGCCAATCTCGGCGACGAACCGTTCGAGATCGCGCGCGGGGATCGCATCGCCCAGCTCGTTCCCGCCCCCGTCCAGCGCGCCCTTTTGCAGGAAGTCGTTACGCTGGATGAAACCGTTCGCGGCGCCGGTGGTTTCGGATCGACCGGACGATGATATTGCTAGCCCTCCTTGCTCAGGCCGCCGCCGACGCGCCCGCTCCGCCCGCGGATTGGACCGCGCTCGCGCCGGTGCCCTATGCCGCCACGCCATCGGTGACGACGCAGCTCTCGCGCTTCGTGGCGGATGAGGTGACGGCGGGCCGCTGCACCATCCCGCGCCCCGGCGACGGCCATTATCTCGTCAAGGTCGATGTCGCCGCCTGGGTCGACCCGGACGGCAGCGTGAAGCGCGCGGTGCCGCGCGCCATCGCCTGCCCGACGGTGGAGCAATATAGCGCGGGTCTCGTCACCAGTTTCGCGCGCGGCAACATCAAGGCCAAGCCGACGGCAGGCTGGTACAAGACGACGATCACCTTCGACTGGCGGATATGAACCTCACCGACGCCGAGCTTGATCGTTACGCACGTCATATCGTTCTGAAGGAAGTCGGCGGTGCAGGTCAGGCGAAGCTGCGCCGTTCTACCGTCGCGGTGATCGGCGCAGGCGGCATCGGATCGCCCGCCATCCAGTATCTCGCCGCCGCCGGTGTCGGTACGCTGCTGCTGATCGACGACGACCGCGTCGATCTCTCCAACCTGCAACGCCAGACACTCTTCAGCGAGGACGATATCGGCCGCACCAAGGTGGCGGCGGCGGCTGGCGCGGTGGTGCGGCTCAACCCCAACGTGATCGTCGTGGTGCGTTCCGAACAGATCAATGCGCGCAACGCCCGCGGGCTGCTCGCCGGGGCGGACGTGATCCTCGACGGCACCGACAGTTTCGCGACCCGCCTCGCGGTGGCAGATGCCGCGCTGGAGCTTCGTATCCCGCTCGTGTCTGCGGCGGTCGCGCAGTTCGAGGGGCAGCTCGCCGTCTATCGCGGGTGGGAGGCGGACAAGCCCTGTTATCGCTGCTTCGTCGGCGACGATCCAAATCGGCCCGACGTAAGCTGCGCCGACGTCGGCGTGCTCGGCGCCATGGCAGGTGTGATGGGCAGTCTCGCCGCGCTGGAGGTCATGCGTCAGGTGACGGGCTTCGGTGAGGATGCGGCGGGCAAGCTGCTGCTGGTCGATGCCCTGGCGGGGCGGTTCCGGTCGATCGCCTTGCCCAAGGATCCGGGCTGCCCGGGATGCGGGCACTAAAATCTCTCTCCCCGCGTACGGGGAGAAGGCTTTATCCGACACGGGTATCGCGCCGTTAACCTCACGCCGCTATGCGCGTGTCCATGACCGCGCCGCACAAAATCCTCGTCATTTTCGGCACCCGCCCGGAGGCGATCAAGCTGTTCCCCGTCGTCGCCGCCCTGCGCGACACGCCCGGCCTCGAGGTGCGGACCTGCGTGACGGCGCAGCATCGCGGCCTGCTCGATCAGGTGCTCGCCATCGCCGGCCTCGTCCCCGACATCGATCTCGATCTGATGGAGCCGGGCCAGACACTCGACCGCCTCACCGCGCGCCTGCTCACCGGCCTCGGCGACGTGATGGACGCCGAGAAGCCCGACCGCGTCATCGTGCAGGGCGATACCGCGACCGCGATGGTCGGCGCGCTCGCGGCCTATTACCGCAAGGTGCCGGTCAGCCATGTCGAGGCAGGCTTGCGCTCCGGCGACATCTACCAGCCCTGGCCCGAGGAGGTGAACCGCCGCATCGTCGCGCCGATCGCCGACCAGCACTTCGCACCGACCGAGACCGCCGCCGAGGCGCTGCGTCGCGAGAATATCGACCCCGCGACGATCCACGTCACCGGCAACACCGTGATCGACGCGCTGCATGCGACCCGCGCCAAGCTCGACGCCGATCCTTCGCTCGCCGCCGGGCTCGACGACATCGCTGCGCGCTTCGCCGGCAAGCGCCTGATCCTCGTCACCACGCATCGCCGCGAGAATTTCGGCGACGGCATGGACAATATCGCTCGCGCGCTCGGCCGCATCGCCGACCGTCCCGATACCGCGATCCTCTTCCCGATGCACCCCAATCCCAATGTCGTCGCGGCGATGGAGCGCGTGCTGGGCGACCGGCCCAACATCGCCCGTATCGAGCCGCTCGATTACCCGCACTTCATCCGCGCGCTCGGCCTGTGCGAGATCGCGCTCACCGATTCGGGCGGCGTGCAGGAGGAAGCGCCCGCGCTCGCCAAGCCCGTCCTCGTCATGCGCGAGACGACCGAACGGCCCGAGGGCGTGATGGCCGGCACCGCCAAGCTGATCGGCACCGACGGCGACCGCATCGTCGCGGAAGTCTCCGCGCTGCTCGACGACAAAGCCGCCTACGGGGCGATGGCACGCGCGCACAATCCATTCGGCGACGGCCATGCGAGCGAACGTATCGCGGCGGTCGTATCGAAGGGCTTTGCCGGCTGACCTCGCCGTGCCATGCCGCCGCGCATGACTGGGGGCAGATTGAGCGACGTGGATTCGAAGCGGCTGTCGATAGTACGCTTCCCGCTGATCCTGCTCGTCCTCTATATCCACTCCTTCATCGCGCCGGTGAATTTCGCCGGCGGCAGCGTGCAGCTCCAGATCCCGTTCGGCCTGACCTTGCTGTGCGAGGCGCTGTCGAACGGCATCGCCCGCGTCGCGGTGCCGCTGTTCTTCCTGATGTCGGGCTATCTGTTCTTCATCGGCTTCGACGGGAGCGTCGCGGCATACGGCCGGAAACTGCGCGCGCGCGTGGGCACCTTGCTGGTGCCGTACCTGTTATGGAACGTCCTGATCGCATCGCTCTACATCGTCGGCCAGTCGCTGCCGCAAACCGCGCCGCTGTTCAGCGGCAGTGCGAAGATTCTCGGCGGCGGCGCGCTCGCCACGCTTGACGCGGTATTCGGCTTCACACATTTTCCGATCGCCTACCCTTTCTGGTTCATCCGCGATCTGATGGTGCTGGCGATCCTCGCGCTGCCGTTGCACCTGATCCTGACGCGGACGTCGTGGCTGCTGCCGGCGCTGCTCGTCCCCTGCTGGGTGGCGAGCTGGTGGTTCCTCCCCCTTCCCGCGATCGAGGCGACCACGTGGTTCACGATCGGCGCCGCACTCGCGCTACGCGGGCGCTCGCTGTTCGCGTGGGAGGAGCGGATGACGCTGTTCGCGCCGCTCTATCTCGTGCTGCTCATCGCCGATATCGTCATGCGGCTGCGGTATGACTGGTGGTGGCTGCACCAGCCCGCCATCGCCCTCGGCGTCGCGACTGCGCTCTGCCTGCCGCGCTACGTCATGCGCGCGCGTCGGATGAGCGCGGCGCTCCTCACGCTCTCGGGGGCGAGCTTCTTCGTGTTCGCAGCCCAGGAGCCGCTGATGACGCTCGTGCGCAAGCTGCTCTACAGCGTTCTATCACCGACGCCGGGCGTGGTAACAGCGGTCTATATGCTAGAGCCGCTCGCCATCGCCGCGCTGCTCGTCGCCGTCTATTTCACATTGCGCCGGCTGCTGCCGCGCTTCACCGCGACGATCAGCGGAAATCGGGGGGCCTGAAGGCGCGCCGTTACCGGAATATTTACGAGGTCGAGGCCAAGAGGGACGCCATCGCAACGAGGGCGCCCGTACATGATTTCCGACACTGAGCTGAAGGTCGTCGTCGTTGGCCTTGGCTATATCGGGCTCCCCACCGCCGCGGTGATCGCGCGGACGGGCGCGCAGGTGCTGGGCATCGACGTGTCGAGCCACGTCGTCGATACGGTCAATTCGGGCAAGGTGCATATCGAGGAGGTCGATCTCGACGGTCTCGTCTCGGGCGTGGTCGCGCGCGGCAATCTCCGTGCCTCGACGCAAATCGAGCCGGCCGACGTGTTCGTCATCGCCGTGCCGACGCCCTTCGCGGAGGATCACGCGCCCAACATCGGCTACGTCCTGCGCGCCGCGACGACGATCGCCGCCGTGCTGAAGGCGGGCGACGTGGTGATCCTCGAATCGACCTCGCCGGTCGGCACGACCGAGAAGGTCCGCGATCTGCTCGCGCAGCTTCGCCCCGATCTCAAGGTGCCCGGCAAGACGGGTGACAGCCCCGATATTGCCATCTCCTATTGCCCGGAGCGCGTGCTGCCCGGCCGCATCCTCGTCGAGCTGATCGACAACGACCGCGTCATCGGCGGCATCACGCCCCGCTGTGCGCGCAAGGCACTGCAATTCTACCGCCGCTTCGTGCGCGGTGCCTGCGTGACCACGACGAGCCGCGCGGCGGAGATGACCAAGCTCACCGAGAACGCCTTCCGCGACGTGAACATCGCCTTCGCCAACGAACTGAGCCGCGTCGCCGACACGATGGGCGTGGACGTGTGGGAGGTGATCCGCCTCGCCAACCGCCATCCGCGCGTCAACATCCTGTCGCCCGGCCCCGGCGTCGGCGGGCATTGTATCGCGGTCGATCCGTGGTTCCTCGTCCACGCCGACCGCGAGAACACGCCGCTGATCCGCACCGCGCGCGAGGTAAACGATGCCAAGACCGATTACGTCGTCGCCCGCGCCGAGGCGATGATCGCCGCCAATCCGGGCGCGCAGGTCGCCTGCCTGGGCCTTGCCTTCAAGGCGAACATCGACGATTTCCGCGAGAGTCCGGCGCTCAAGGTGGCGGAGGCGCTCGCCATCCGCTTCGGCGAGCGCGTGCGCATCGTCGAGCCCTATGCCGACGCGCTGCCCGCCTCGTTCGCGGGCACGGGCGCGAGCCTGATCGACATCGACACTGCGATCGAGAGCTGCCGCGTGATGATCGTGCTGGTCGATCACGACGTGTTCAAATCGGTGCCACTGGAAGAGCGTGCTACCAAGCAGGTCTACGATACGCGCGGCATCTGGCCGGATCAGCCGCAGTGTGATCTCAAGACGGTGTCGCTGCGGCTGGCGAGCTGAACCCCAACCCCCGTTCGTCCTGAGCGAAGTCGAAGGACATGCGGCAAGCGCGCGACAGGCACTTCGACTTCGCTCAGTGCGAACGGCTGTGGTCTAAGCGAGAAGCTCTTTCGCGAACGCCCGCACCACGCTGCCGATATCGTCGCGTGCCAGCGCCAGCGCGAGGTTCGCCTGGATGAAGCCGGCCTTGTCGCCGCAATCATAGCGCTGGCCGTCGAAGGTGAAGCCGTGGAACGGCTGCTTGCCGATCAGTTGCGCCATCGCATCGGTGAGCTGGATCTCGCCGCCCGCGCCCTTCACCGGATTGTCGAGGATCTTCATCACCTCGGGCTGCAGGATGTAGCGGCCCGGAGTCATCAGGTTCGATTTCGCGGTGCCCTGCTTGGGCTTCTCGATCACTTCGAGCACTTCGGTGAGGCGGCCGTCGATCTTGCCCGGCGTGATGATGCCGTATTTGTCGGTTTCCTCGGCGGGCACTTCGAGCGCGCCGATCAGATTGCCGCCGACCTTGTTATACGCCTCCACCATCTGCTTCATGAAGCCGCCGACCATCAGTTCGTCGGGCAGCAGTACCGCGAACGGCTCGTCGCCGACGATCTCGCGCGCGCACCACACCGCATGGCCGAGGCCGAGCGGCTCCTGCTGGCGGACATACACCGGCGAGCCGGGCTTCTGGCGGATGTTCTCGATCAGGCTCAGCGACTTGCCGCGCGCCTTCATCGTCGCCTCAAGCTCGTAGGAGATGTCGAAATGATCCTCGAGCGCGCTCTTGCCGCGGCCGGTGACGAAGATGATCTGCTCGATCCCCGCCTCCAGCGCCTCTTCGACGGCATATTGGATCAGCGGCTTGTCGACGACCGTCAGCATTTCCTTCGGCATCGCCTTGGTTGCCGGCAGGAAACGCGTGCCGAGGCCAGCGACCGGGAAAACGGCTTTGCGAAGCGGCTTGATCGTCATGGTCCCCACATCTCCCTAAGAGCGGAATCACCCGTTCCGGGGCGGGCGTTATGTCAGGCCATGCCGCGTTGCAACAAGGATCGTGGTCAACGCGCGCCGTAACCCGTCAGGACGACCATCAGCGTCTGTACGGTGATGACGATGTCGAGCCAGGCCGAGTAATTCTTGATGTAGTAGAATTCGTACTGGAGCTTGTGGCGAACGTCATCGAGTTCGGCGACATGGCCCTGATTCACCTGCGCCCATCCGGTGATGCCGGGCCGTACGACGTGGCGGTACGAATAGAACGGCAGTTCCTGCTCGTACCATTGCGACAGCGCCAGCGCCTCGGGCCGCGGCCCGATCATGCTCATCTCGCCGGTCAGCACGTTGATGAGCTGCGGCAGTTCGTCGATGCGCGTCCGCCGAATGATACGGCCGATCCGCGTCACGCGGGCATCGTCGGCCAAGGTCATCGCACTGGTGCGGGCCGCATCACACGGTTCGGCAACGCGCATCGAGCGGAACTTGTAGATCGTGAAGGGGCGCGCGCGGTATCCCATCCGTTGCTGCCGAAACAGCGCGGGGCCCGGCGAATCGAGGCGGATGGCGATCGCCGTCATCACCATCAACGGCGCGAGCAACGGCAGCAGGATCAGCGCGCCAGCGAGATCGAAGAGGCGCTTGATCTTGCCATACGCCATGTTGGGGAGCAGCGAGCCCCAGCTATTTTCCGACAGATGCTCGATCGCGACCCGGCCAGTCAGCGATTCCTGCAATTGCTTGATGTGATAGACCGGCCGGCCGAGCAGCGCCGCCTCGGCCAGCATCCGCTCCCATTCGGGCGCGTGATCGTGATGCAAATCGGCGACGATCGCCTCGCGGCCCGGCGGCAGAACCGGCTCCCGCAACGCGACGAAGATGACATGGCCGAGGCTCGACAGCGTCGCCACGCGGCCGCCCGGCACGATATAGAAGCGCTGTACGGCGCGGCGTTCCAGGAACAGCGTCAGCAGGAAGGCGAAGCTGGTGGAGGCTGCGAACCCCACGAACAGCATCGGCCGACTGTAATCGGAGCGCGTAAAGAAAAAAGCGGCGACCGCGATGCCGTACGTGACGCAATAGGCCGGCAGGATAACGCTGTAGCCTGCGATCCCTGGAAACGCCGTCATCCGGCGGAATACAAGAAGCGCGGTGAGCGCCGCGAGGCCCGACGCAACGACACTGATCGTGACGACGTTGGCGATATATTCCAACTGGAACTGGACGAGCGCCAGCGGCAGCACGCACGACAGCAGGATGGTGCAGAACACCTGCACGCGCAATTTGGACAGAAGCGTGGCCTGCCTCGCCGATTTTTCGTGCGGGACCATCAACATCGCACCACCCCAAGAGCCGGTCCCAACCACCGACCGGCATCGGCTACCATGATTCGCCGCGCGGTCCAACGCCGGGGCCGAAATTCAACGCTATTCCGCCGATTTACTTCGCTAATCTGACGCATGTTGGGCAGCGAGATCGGCAAGGGTGCGATGCCAACGGTCGAACGCGATAGCGCGGGCGTATTCCCGGTCCAGCAGCGCGCGGGCGTTCGCGCCCATCCGGTCGAGACGCACGGGATCGCCCGCCAGCGCGTCGATCGCAGCGACCATCGCCGCCGAATCGCCGGGCGCAACCGCAATGCCGCAATCGTGCCGCGTTACGATGCGGCCGATCTCGCCATCGGGATCGGACACCGCGATCACCGGACGGCCGGCGGCGGCGATCCCGTAGAATTTGCTCGGCACGATCAGCCCTTCCATCGCGGGCCGCAGCGACAGCCAGTGGACATCGGCGACGCCAAGCGACTCGCCGAGCCGTTCGCGCGGCTGATAGGGACGGAACTGGAAGAGATCGGCGAGGCCCTCGTCCGCGACGCGCTCGGCGAGCTTGCGGCTCTCGTGCCCGCCCCCGATCATGAGGAAAACGAGGTCTCCACGGTCGCGCAGCAGCCTAGCGGCGCCGATCAGCGTCTCAGTCTCGTGCGCGCGGCCGAGGTTGCCGGAATAGCCGATCACGAATTTACTCTCGAGGCCCCATTCGGCGCGGAGCGGCACCGTGTCGCGCGGCAAGGGACGCACGCCCTCATCGTCGCTCCAGTTGGGGCGCACGACGACGCGCTCGCCTGGCACGCCCGCCGCCGCCAGCCGCTCGGCCATGCGCTCGCCGATCGCGACATTGAGCGCGGCACGCTTGAGCGAGCGATTGCGCAGCGCCGTCAGCAGCTTTCCGGCGGGCCCGCGCAGGCTTTCGATCCCAAGCTCGGCGGCGATCTCCGGGTAGAGATCCTGCAACCAGTTTACGACGCGCGCACCGCGCAAGGCAGCCGCCCCACCGATCACTGTGCCGAGCAGTGGCGGATCGGTCTTGGCGACGACGATGTCACCACGCCTCACCGCGCCGAGCACCGCGAGGAAGCTGGCGATGTAGAAGGAGAGATAGTCGATCGCGCGCCCCGCGATCCCGGCGCGACCGAAGCGCGTCGTCGCGACACGGCGTATCGTCACGCCCGCCCGCGTCTCGCACTTCGGCAGCACGGCGGCGGCATCGTCGTAGCGCATCCGGCTCGTGATCACCGACACCCGCCAGCCCCGCGCCGCCAGCGCTTCGGCAAGATCGGTCAGGATTTGGGCGGTGGCGCTGTGATCGGGGTAATAGAAGCGGTTGACGAACAGGAGGCGCGGCGCGGCGGCGGTCATCCGCGCCCTGCCCTGTCCCGAGCGCGCAGCGGCTTCGCGGGGTGACCGGCCACCACCGTCCATTCCGGCACGTCCTTCACCGCGACCGCGCGCGCGGCGACCACGCCACCCTCCGCCACCGTCACACCCGGCCCGACATAAGCCTCCGCCGCGACCCAGCCATAGGCATGGATCACGATCGGCGCGGTCATCAGCGGCGCATCGGCGTCATCGACATCGCGGCTGGCGGTGCAGAGATACGCGCGCTGGCTGACCGTCGCGCCGCGACCGAGCTCGACCCGCGCCACCGAATAGCAATCGACGGCATCGCCAAGCGTGCTGCCTGCGCCCATCACGAGGTTCCACGGTGCCCAGACGGTCGCGGACGGATACGGCTTTGCCCCGCCTGCAATGCGCGCGCCGAACAGCCGCAACAGCATTCGCCGCCAGAAATGGAACGGGCGCGGCGACGGGCGGTACAGCAGCAGCCAGACGACGCCCCATGCCGCGCGTCCAGCCTTGCTCGCGAACGAGGTCGGCGGCTGACGGATCAGCGCGGCGTGGCCGGTATCGCTCATCGCCGCTCGTCCCGGTTGAATTGCAGCACGTTCGTCCCTCGTTCCCGCCCCTCCGCCATTTCCGCGCTTCGGCGGGCAATGACAAGTATCGTCAGGATGCGCCGCGTTCGCGCCAGGGCTCGCCTCGCGCCGGGCGTTCGAGGATGCAGCCGCAGCGCGCGCAGCGCGCGCGCCACTGGCCATGTTCATGCCGCACCGTGCTGCGCCGCACCTCGTGGATACGGAAGCGGCACAGGAAGGTGCCCATGTCGGTGATCATCAGGAAACGGCTGCGGACGTGCTGCAGCACGCCCTTCAAACCCGGTTCGCGATCGTTGCTGCGGCGGCGCTTAACCATCGGCTTCCATCATCTTGCCGCGCGTGCGCTGCGCGCTGCCGGCGAATAGCTGACCGGAGATCGTCGCGAGCGGACGCGCCATGATCGCGCAGCACATCGCGAACAGCACGGCGAGCGCAGCGGTGCGGCCGGGATAATCGACCACGCTGTGCGCCATGATCAACGCGGAGGCGACCGTGGCGGCGCGAGCGAAGCGCGCGCGCTGCCCCGCTTCGCGCCATGCGAACAGCGCCTGTCGCACCCACCAAGCAAAGAACAGGATCATCAGGATCAGACCGACGATTCCGGTCTCCATCAGGAATTCCAGATAATCGTTGTGCGCATGGTTGATGTACACCGTCGTCGCGGCCTGCGCCCCGGCATAGAGCGGATAGACCATCAGGAACGATCCGAGCCCTGAGCCCAGCGGCGCGAGATCGCGGATCGCGCGCAGGGTATCGCGATAGATCGACGTGCGCGTACCCGTGCCGGCCGCGATGTCGGTGGCGGCGAAGCCATGCAACAGCGGGCTCGACACGCCGATCAGGATCAGCAGCCCGAACGTGGCGACGAGCAGCAGGCCGATCAGCGGCAAGGCGACCCGCCGCCGCTCGACACGCAAGATGATCGCGCTGCCCAGCACCGACGGCACCATCAACAGGATGCCCGCCAGCGAGCCATCGGCGACGGTGCCGAGGATGATGAAGATCGTCAGGCCGGAGAGCATCACCCATTTGCCGGCATTCTTTGGCGCGGCGTCGCCGCCATCGCCTTCGCGTGCGGCGAGCGCGGCGATGAAGGGAAGCGTCATCACACCCAAAGTCGCGAGATGATTGCTGTTGGCGAACATACCGACGAGTTGGTCGCGGTTGGTGAGGTGATAGAGATAGAATGGCGATTGCTGCCCGCCCGCGATCTGGAAGAAGCCGAGCAGGAACGAGCCCGCCGCCAGCACCGCGAGCGTCCATGCCATGCGCCGCACCGCATTCGGCCCTGCACCGGAGATCAGCCGCAACGCCGCCAGTACCGGCAGTACCGCGGCGATCGACGCGATCGTCGAGGCCGGCCATAGCGACAGCGGCAGCCACGGCAGCGGCGCACCCGCCAATGCATATCCCTCGGCTGCGGCAGCGCGGCCGCCGAAATGCGTCCAGATCGACGGCGGCAACGGGATCAACTGCAGCACGGCGATCGCCGGCACCGCCAGTGCCAGCATGAACAGATGACGCTCGGCAGCGACATTGGCGATGCCGCCGGCCGACAGCGAGGTAAACGCGATCAGCAGGACCGCGACGAGTTGCAGCACGGCATTGGGCACCGCGCCGCCGCTGGTCGATCCGCCGAGCAATATCGCCAGCACCAGAAACGCGGATGGCAGCGACTGGTGGAGCGCGCGCATCATGGCTGCGCTCCCGTGATGGCGACAGAGGTGACGGCGATCTGCATGGTCGAAGGATAATCCGAAGGCCGCCCCGCCAGCGCCAGAACCTGCACGTCGCACCCGTCAGCGATCGTGACATTGCCACCGATCCGCGCCGGGGCGTTGCCGACCGGAATATCCAGCGTCACCAGCGGGGTATCCGGCGTCGCTGCGCAGGCGAGCGTGAAGAAGGCCAGGTTTCCGTCAGCCTTGCCGGAACGGTTCGCAGCCGCAGCGATGCGGTAGGCACCCGGCGGCAGCAACAGAGTCTGCGCGGCGAATTGCGAGGCACCATCGCCGAAATAGGAAACCTGCAAGCCCCCGCCCTTCGTGTAATCGACCGTCGCCTCGCCGTTGTCGGTCAGCCGCCAGTTGAACGGCGGGCTGCCGGGCAGCTTCGCGAATTGCCCGTCATAGACGTAGCCGACCTTGTCGAGCGCGCCTTCGGGCAATTGCGTGACCCAGGCGAGATACGCGAGATCATATTGCTTGCGCTTGATGAGCTGGTCGATGACGCTCGCATCGTAACCGCCCTTGTCGCTCCCGTTGATGCGCGGCCCGGCCCCGCCCAGCACGCGGAACAAGATCGCGGGATCGGCGTCGCTGCGCACGAGTTCCTCCGCGACGGCGTTGAGCCAGATCGGCTGGCGCTTCGCGAAGGCCGAGACCGCAGCCTGCGATGCCGGGAAACGCGCCAGCCCGGCCAGCGCCTTCGCGGCGCGCGGACGCGATCCGGCATCGAGCGTGTAGAGCCAGTCGAGCTGGACGATCGTATCGGGGAAATCGCCGCGCATCGCCGCATCGGCGGCCAGCCAGGCACGAGCCTCGGGCGACAGCGGATCGCGCGCCACCGCCGCCAGCATCAGTTTTCGTGCGCGCGCCGGGTCGCTCTGCTTGAGCCGCGTCGCCTCGGCCACCAGGGGCCCGGCGGCGAGCGGAATTTGGGCAAGCTGGTCGGCCGGCTTCCCTGCCGCACCGCCACAGCAAGGATAGGTCGCCTGCCGGACGTCGTGCGGAAAGATTCCGAGGCGCAGATAGTTGAACTGAGCGGTGAGCGCGATCAGCACGATCGCCGCGAGCGCGAGGACCAGCACCACGCCTTTGCGCAGCGCCGACGCGCGCGGCGGCAACCCCGGCTCGCCGAACGTCCCAGCGCCGTTCGCACTATTGGCCGGCATGTCAGTTCAGCAGCTCGAGCTTCGGCTTCCTGCTTTCGCCCTGGCCGTAGCCATAACCATAGCCGTAGCCATATCCATAGCCATACCCATAGCCGGTCGACTTCGCGTTGACCTTGGTCAGCACCGCCCCGATCACGTTGGCGCCGGACCCGCGCAACCGCTCGACCGCGCTCGACACGGCGGGGCGCCGCGCGGCGGAAGCCTGGGTGATGAACACGACCGCCTGGCACATCGATGCCAGGAGCGGCGTGTCGGCGAGACCGAGTACCGGCGGCGCGTCGATCACGACGAGGTCGAACTGGTCCTCGCACGCAGCCAGGATCTCGCGCATGCGGGGCGATGCGATCAGCTCGGCCGGGTTGGGCGGAATATGGCCGCCGGGCAGCAGGAACAGGTTCTCGAACTTGGTCGGCACGATGCAGTCGACCACCTGATCGTTCGAAGCGAGCAGGTTGGCGAGGCCGCGCACTTCCGATCCGTCGTCGTTCTCGATGCGGAACGAGGGCTTGCGCATGTCGCAGTCGATCAGCAGCACCGACATGCCGCGCCGCGCATAGAAATAGCTGATCGCGAAGGCGGAGCTCGACTTGCCCTCGCCCGAACGCGCGCTGGCGAACACGATCGAGCGCGGCGTGCCGCCGGCCGCCGCGAAGTTTATCGCGGTGCAAACCGACAGATACGCCTCTGCCACCGGGCTCTGCACGTCGCCGACCTCGTCGTAGAAGGTCGAGTTCTTGCCGATCGACGGGATCGCGCCGAGGGGCGTCACGTTGATCTTGGTGCGCAGGTCTTCCATCGTCTTGACGGTGTCGTCGATGAACTCGATCAGGAAAGCGAGACCGATGCCGAGCAACGTGCCGATCGTCAGCGCGATGGCGAGGTTCGCGGTCAGGTTCGGGCTGAACGGCACCGACGGCGGCTCGGCGCGATCGACCACCGAGGCGATGCTGGTGCCGATACCACCCGCGACGCCGATCGTCTTGAAACGCTGGAGCAGCGCGTCGTAGAGCGTGCGGTTGGTATCCACCTCGCGCTGCAGGATGTTGTACTGGATGCCGCGCCCGCGCGTATCGAGCACCGAGCTCTTGAGCTGGTTGACCTTGGCACGCAATTCGTTCTCGCGACCGACCGCCGCCTGGAATTCGGCCCTGGCCGCCGAAGCGACGTTGCCGCGTCGCCGTGAAAGCTGGCTGTCGATTGCGGAAATCTGCGCCTTCAGCTGCCGCATCGTCGGGAATTCCGGGCGAAACAGCGCGAGTTTCTGATCATAGTCCGCCTGCAGCTTGGCCCGATCGGATATTAACTGATTGACAGCCGGATCGGCAACCGTCTCGGGCGTATCGCCGGAACTTGTAAATTGGCGGTATTTCTGTTCGGCCTGAATGCGTGAACCAATCGCCTCGGCCAGTGTGCCGTTGACCGCGCTGAGCGATGCGGAATCGAGCGACGCGCTGCCGGCGCCGTCCTTTCCGGTGCTGACCTCGACGATGCTCTGTGCCTGGGCATATTGCACCAGCGCGCGCTCCGACGTCTCGAGCGCGGCCTTGGTGCTGGCGATGCGGTTTTGCAGGAACTTGCGCGCGTTGGCGGTGGTGTCAAATTTTCGCTGCAGGTCGGACGCGATGTACGCATCGGCATAGGCGTTGACGAGTTGGGCTGCGATCTGCGGGTCGCGGCTCGTGAAATTGATCGAGACGAGCCGGCTCGCACCGACGGGCACGACGCTGAAGCCGCCCGCGGCGACCGCAGTGGCGATCTTCGTGCGCGTGGCGGGATCGGCACCCTGCGGCGCGAAGGCGGGATTCTTGGCGAGATTGAGCTCCTCGACCACCCGCTCGGCCAGCGCGCGGCTGCGCAGCAGCCCGAACTGCGTCGTCAGGAATTGCGGATCGCGCACCGCGACCTTCTGTACGGCGGCGCCCTCGATCAGTTCGGGTGAAGGCTCGGTGATTTCGAGCGACGCGGTGGCGCGATATATCGGCGGCGAAAGCAAAGTGACGACAACCGCCAGCACCGCCGCCATCACCACGCAGAACAGGATCAGCCAGCGCCAGCGATAGAGGATGCGCGCCAGCTCGCGCGGGTTGAACGCCTGCTGCTCCTTGGGAGGCGTCGTCGGCAGCACCGGCCCGACCGGGCCAATCGCCCCGCCGGTCGGCGCCAGGATCAGGCCTTCCCGGTCGGTTCCGCTACCGCCCAGATGCACGGACTTGTTCATATTTTTTCCTACCCCGTCCTTCCCGCGGAGGGAAGGCGACCTTTTTAGAAGCGTGTGAACAACCCGATCAGCGGAAGCGTCTGCAGCACAAGCTGGATATTCTTGCGGACGTTGGAACCGTCGACCACGACGATGTCGTTCGGATAGATGTCAGGATCCGGCATCTGGCCGCGGCGGATCGCCTTCAGGTCGAAAGCGGCCGCCATACGCTGCCCCTTGATCGTGCGGAAGATCGCGATGCGGCGGTCATTCGAACTCTCGTTCAGCCCCTTGGCGGTGGCGATCGCCTGCACGAGCGTCACCTTGCCGCTGCCCAACTGATAGATGCCGGGCGCCATGACGGCACCGTCGATCGTGAAGCGGCGGCTGTTCGCAGCCTTCACCTGCACCTGAATAGTGGGAGACTGCAGCAGCCGCTCACCCAGCGTTTTCGAAAGCGTGGAGGCGATCTCGTCGGTGGTCTGGCCCGCGACCGGCACGTTGCCGACCAACGGCAGTCGGATGCGGCCGAGATCGTCGACCGTGTAATCGCCAGTATATTCCTGGACGCCGAACACCTCGATCCCGAGCACGTCGGTCGGGCTGACGTGATATTCCTCGCCAACCTGCGCGACGGGCAGATCGGGCGCGCCGAACTCGGTGACATTGTAAGGAACCGGCCCGCCCTTGGTGACACAGGCGGTGACCAGCAAGGCCGACATGCACACCACTGCCAGCCTGATAAGACGTGACATGAAACCGCCCCTTCCCGCCCCGAAAAAATCGCTTAACCGCAAGGGCGAAACGCCGGTCACCCTTAGCAAAGGCGGGTGTCCCGTCAAGCTACGCAGCCTTGGTTGACTTGGTCGGCAACCGGGATAAGCCCGCCCGAACGATAAGGTTTCCTCAATGACAGACCCCACCTCTTCGCCGGGCCGCGGCACCGTTCTCGTGACCGGCGGGGCGGGCTATATCGGCTCGCACACCTGCAAGGCGCTCCGCGCTGCGGGCTATGATCCGGTCGTGTTCGACAATCTCGTCTACGGACATGCGGAAGCGGTGCGCTGGGGCGTTCTGGAACGCGGCGATATTGGCGACCGCGCACGGCTCGATGCGGTGATCGCGCACTATGCGCCAACCGCGATCGTCCATTTCGCGGCCTATGCCTATGTCGGAGAATCCGTGACCGATCCCGGCAAATATTATCGCAACAACTTCGCGGGCACGCTCACGCTGCTGGAGGCGGCGCGGGACCACGGGATCGGCCGCTTCATTTTCTCCTCGACCTGCGCGACCTACGGCGTGCCCAGCGAAATCCCGATCCTGGAAACGACGCCCCAGTCCCCGATCAATCCCTACGGTGCGTCGAAGCTGATGATCGAGCGCGTCCTCGCCGATTTCGGCGTCGCGCACGATCTGCGCTGGATCGCGCTGCGATATTTCAACGCGGCGGGCGCCGACCCGGAGAACGAGACGGGCGAACTGCACGATCCCGAGACCCACCTCATCCCGCTCGCCCTTGACGCGGCGAGCGGACGGCGGGCGGCGCTGACGATTTTCGGCCAGGACTACGACACTGCCGACGGCACCTGCGTGCGCGACTATATCCACGTGTCGGATCTCGCAGACGCGCATGTGCTGGCGCTGGCGGCGCTGGAGCGCGGCGTGGAGTCGCAGCCGCTCAACCTCGGTAACGGCAACGGCTTTTCGGTGCGCGACGTCGTCCGCACGGTCGAGGCGATCACCGGGCTGCCGGTCCCGCACGATTTCGGCCCGCGCCGCCCCGGCGACCCCCCCGCCCTGATCAGCGACGCCCGCCGCGCCCGCGAGCTGCTGGGTTGGCAGCCGCGCTACGCCGATCTGGACGCGATCGTCCGCACCGCCTGGGCCTGGCACCAGCGCAACGCGGGCACCCCAGCGATTTGATGGCTTAGGTGCCGCGTCAGGAGGACACTTGGCCCGGTTCCGTGCCCATGATGATGCCTGTTGGTAGATTGGCCTGCCCAGCGGCTTTCGAGGCCGCGGTTCGGTGCCTGAAATAGAATTCCAAGCCCAGCACTAGCATAAAGCCAAAGACCATCGGCCACAGCACCAGCAAGGTTATATTGCGGCCGAGATTGAAGGTCAGCCCCATCCCGACCAGGAACAGGCAGGTGCGCGTCAACGACTTTTGTTCGCGCAGGCGCGCGAGCCAAGCCGCCCAAATCGCCATCAGCAGTGCGGAATAAAGCGGCCCCAGGATATTCCCAAACTCTAGTACGCCCTGTCCGATCATGCCCGTCGAAATGGTCGCGAATACACCCGTATCTGAAGCACCACCCGCGAAACCGCGCGCGATGGCATAATCGATGCCGATTAACGGCTTGTTTACCCAAAGCGCACGCGGCACGACATTCGCAAGCTCCGCCATTGTATTCATGCCCCAGGCAAGGCTAACAACTCCAGTCTTTACAAATGTCGTACAGTATATTAACTCAGAGGCCATGTTTAGACCAAGATGCTTCTCTTGTTCGATATCACCACTATAATTGAATCCGTAGTTTCGGAAAGTAATTATCTCTTTCAGAGCCCAATTGACAAACAATGCTGCGGCCAGCAGACTACTCCCTTTTATCCACATTTTTGCCTTAGTAAAAAACACGAATGAGAATACCATCGGCACGAACACAGCAAGCGTAAGGTTGCGGCTGCCCTGTAAAAAGATATACGGCCAAGAGATCAAAATCGCGACTACACACAGGACGCGAAAGAGTGGACGCTTCATCAGCGGGAGCAGCATGCCGAACATCGCGAGCACCAGCGTGTAGAGGTAAGCTGCCATCGAGACGAGAAACCCTAGCGAGCCTGCGTCGGCACCCGCCGCCCGTTGCCACATGCTCACACCCGCTCGCGAATCCAGTGGAAGCAACGTGGCGAACAGATTTCCGTCCATGCGCCACGTGCCGAATGAGAGCAGCACAAGCCATAAGCCGCCGATAACCAGAAACAGCTTTTCCGCAGGAATAGCGTCCACGGACAGCCCCTGAACATCTTTTTTCGCCGCGAACATCTTTGCCAGCACTGTGACCAGCCCGCGGAACGCCGCGAGGAAGAAAAACACCGTCAAATAAGCTGTCGACAGTTCCTCGTCGCCAAACGCCATCGTCTCGGGCGAGTTGATCGGCTCCATCATGTACCAGCCGAACACGGTGAAATAGACCATCAGCGCAGGCAGCGACCAGCTATCGCGCAGCCGAAACAAAGCCTCCGCCGAGAGCAACATCAACGCCATCATCGACAACCAGTAGGCGGCCGGCAGCGCATATATCGTGGCGAAATCGAGATCCATGCCGGCCGGGCACTAGCACAGCGAAACCCCCTCGTCAGCCCCGTTCCCACCCGCCCGGCCGAGGCCGATGACGACCTTGACGCGCTGCAAAATGGTGCGATAGGCCATTCTTGTTACGCGATATCGCGTCGTCCCGGCGTGGGTCCGGGCCGGGCCTGCGGGGCCGCGCAGCGGGGGAATGAAGTCGATGACCGCGTCACCCACGACCGGCCAGTCCGAGAGGTTGCTGATCATCGCGCCCGGCCGCAGCGAGCGCAATTACTGGCTCGATCTCTGGGCGTATCGCGAATTGCTCGCCATCCTGGCGTGGCGCGATCTCGCGGTTCGTTACAAGCAGACCTTCATCGGCGTCGCCTGGTCGGTCGTGCGGCCGTTGCTCACTCTGGTGATCTTCACAATCCTGTTCAGCCGCGTCGCGAAGCTGCCGAGCGTCGGCACCACGCCCTATCCGGTGATGGTGCTGGCCGGTCTGCTACCCTGGACCCTGTTCTCCTCGATCCTGAACGAGGCCGCCAACAGCCTGATCACCAACGCCAATCTGATCGGCAAGGTCTATTTCCCGCGCCTCATCATCCCCACCGCGACCACTGCCGTCGCCTTCGTCGATTTCCTGATCGCCTTCGTGATCCTGCTGGCGCTGATGCTGTGGTTCGGCTTCGCGCCGGACTGGCGGATCGCGCTGCTGCCCGCCTTCGTTCTGCTCGGCATCCTGACCGCGCTGGGCCCCGCGCTCATCATGACGACGATGAACGTGAAATACCGCGATTTTCGCTATGTGCTGCCGTTCGTGATGCAGTTCGGCCTCTACGTCTCGCCAGTCGGCTTCTCCAGCGCGGTGATCCCGGACGCCTGGCGGTTGCTCTACAGCTTCAACCCCGTCGTCGGCGTGATCGACGGCTTCCGCTGGTGCGTGCTGGGCGGCCAGGCACCGTTCTACTGGCAGAGCTTCACGATCGCGATCGTCGAGACGATCGTCTTCCTGTGGATCGGCGTCCGCTATTTCCGCAGCGCCGAACGCACCTTCGCCGACCTGATCTGATGAGCAGCGACGTCGCGATCCGGGCAGAAGGGCTCGGCAAGAAATATCTGATCGGGCACGAGACCGAGAGCTACACCGCGCTGCGCGATGTCGTCAGCCGACGCGCGCGCCGCTTCGGGCGCAGCGTGATCGACATGGCGCGCGGCCGCCCCAACGTTGCGGGCGATCATGTCGAGGAATTCTGGGCGCTCGACCATGTCGATTTCGAGATCGCGCGGGGCGACGTCGTCGGCATCATCGGCCGCAACGGCGCGGGCAAGTCGACGCTGCTCAAGGTGTTGTCGCGCATCACTGAGCCCAGCTCCGGCAGGCTCGAAATCCGTGGGCGTGTGGCGAGCCTGCTGGAAGTCGGCACCGGCTTCCATCCCGAATTGACGGGGCGCGAGAACATCTACCTCAACGGCGCGATCCTCGGCATGTCGCGCGGCGAGATCAAGCGCAAGTTTGACGACATCGTCGCCTTCGCCGAGGTCGACCGCTTCCTCGATACGCCGGTGAAACGCTATTCGAGCGGCATGTACGTGCGCCTCGCCTTCTCGGTCGCGGCGCATCTCGAACCCGAAATCCTCGTCGTCGACGAAGTGCTCGCGGTCGGCGATGCCGAATTCCAGAAGAAATGTCTGGGCAAGATGGGCGAGGTGGCGGGGCAAGGCCGCACCGTCCTGTTCGTCAGCCACAATATGGGCGCGGTGCGGCAACTCTGCACGCGCGGCATCCTGCTCGCCAAGGGCAAGGTGATCGCGGATACCGACGCGGACAGCGCCATCGCGCTCTATTCGAGCACCGTGCAGGAAGCCTATGGCATCTCCTTCGAGGCCCGGCCCGACAAGCCGTCGATCACCGCCATCCGCATCGACGAGGTCGCGCTGAGGCACGGCTCGCTGCATGTCGAGATCGACTTCACCGCGCCCGGCCCGCTCGAAATCCCGATCGGCGGGCTCGTGCTGCGCAGCGTATCCGGCGAAGCGGTCTGGGGCTCGAATGGGCGTTTCCACCAGCGCAGCGGGGGCGACGGGGTCGCGACAGGCACGTTGATCTGCGAGGCGCGTGACCTGCCGATCGCGCGTGGTCAATATTTGGTCTCCGTGTGGCTTGGCGACTGGTATGAGGATCACGACGGCAGGCTCGACGTGCTCTCGATCCAGTTCGGTGACGATCGCGTCGATCCGCTGCGGCCGCCGGCCTCTGTTATCGGGCATGTCGAATGGCCGGCGACTTGGTCGGATGCTCAGCGGGGGCCGACATCAAAGGAAGACAATGCTTTCACGCCTTCTGCCTGATTTTCTCCGGGGTGCCCGGTCGCGGATGCATGCCATCGCGCAGGGCCGCGATCTGGCCAGCGCGCCGATCTGGGCGAAGCCGGCCGCCGGGCTTTCCGACATGCGCGAAAATGACCTTCGAGCTTTTTTCGAAAGCAATCTCGAAGGCCCCGGCTTGTGGAAATGGACTCATTATTTCGAGATTTACGACCGTCACCTCGCTCGGTTTCGCGGCAAATCGCCGGTGATGGCGGAAATCGGGGTCTATAGCGGCGGCAGTCTCAATATGTGGCGCAGCTATTTCGGGGCCGGCGCGCATATCCACGGCATCGATATCGAACCGGACTGCGAGGTATATCGGGGTGACGGGGTCGATATCCATATCGGCGATCAGGCCGATCCACGCTTCTGGCAAGACTTTCGCAAGCTCGTGCCGCAACTCGATATCCTGATCGACGACGGAGGGCATGAACCGCACCAACAACTCGTTACGATGCAGGAGATGCTACCGCATCTGAAGCCCGGCGGTATTTTCATCTGCGAGGATATTCACGGCGATCGTAATATATTCGTCGATGCGGTCTATGGCATTGCCGCGTCCCTGAATGCGATGGACCAATACCGCGATCTCAACGAAGGCTCGGTACGGCAGCATGTGCCAGTGCAGGGCGCGAGGGCGCACGTCGCGAGCGTAAACTTCTATCCCTTCGCGGTTGTCATCGAGATGCGGGAACACCCGATCAGCGAACTCCTGGGCCGCAAACAAGGCACCCGTTGGCAGCCTTTCCTGAGCTAGAAAGCGTATTTCGTGACTGAACGCCTCAGCGTCGTGATCTGCACGCACAATCCGCGGGACGCCTATTTCACGCGCGTACTCGCCGCGCTCGAGGCGCAGACCATGCCGCGCGATGCGTGGGAACTGGTCGTTATCGACAACGCCTCGAAAGAACCGTTGAGCGAACGGTACGACCTGTCGTGGCATCCCTCGGCGCGCTTCGTGGTCGAGCCCGAGCTCGGCCTGACGCCGGCACGGATGCGGGCGATCGACGAGGCGGTTGCACCGCTGATGCTGTTCGTCGATGACGACAACGTGCTGCAACCCGACTACCTCCAGGTCGCCGCCGATATCGGCGACACGCACAGCTTTCTCGGCGCGTGGGGGGCGGGCATCCTCGATCCCGAATTCGAGAGCCCGCCGGAGCCCTGGGCGGAGCCGCACCTGATCCAGCTCGCCTTGCGCCACTACGATCAGCCGCATTGGTCAAACGACGTGAGCCACTGGGAATCGACGCCCGTCGGTGCCGGCATGTGCATCCGCACCGTGATCGCTCGGCTCTACCGCGAGGAACTGCGCACTGATCCTGCGCGTGCGAGGCTCGATCGCAAGGGTGACTCGCTCGACGGCGCAGGCGACCTCGACATGGCCTATGTGTCGCGCAAGTTCGGGCTCGGATGGGGCACCTTTCCCATCTTGTCGTTGCTGCACCTGATGCCTGCGTTCCGCATCAGCGAAGACTATCTATTGCGCATCACCGAAGCCGCGAATGCGTCGCTGGTCGTGCTCGCCTCGCGGGTCGGCCGGCCGATCCCGGTACGACAGAATGCGGCGAAGCGGCTGGTGCGCGGCGCACTGACATTCGCGCGCGGCGGAGCGGTGCAGCTGCGCTTCTTCCGCGCCGCCGACAAGGGTGTCGCGCGCGGACTGCGGATGCTGAACGACTAACCCCGCAACCGTCGGTCCGCGATCTCCACCGCCAGCATCAATTCCGCCAGCACCCGCTGCAACGAATAGTAAAGCCCGGCACGCCCATCGAGCACATATCCGCGCCAGAACAATGTGTAGAACACCATGATGAGCGGCGCAGGCCACGCCATCATCCGCAGTTTCTGCAGGCGCGAGCGCCGTTCCGGCGGCAACGATACGATATAGTCCGCTTCGCGCGCGACATAGCCGATCTGCGAGGTGAACCAGCGGCGCGTCGGCTTGCGGTCGTCGTGGCGGATCTTCGCGGCGAGCGGCTGCACGACGCCCTCGATATCGACCTTGTGGCCATGCCCGACGTCGCGATAGCGCGCGCAGGCACGGCGGTAGAGTACGGTGCGCGGCGGGTAGAGCGTGCTGCGCAGCGGCCGGCCGAACACGCAATAGACGAAGGCCGCGCTATAGCCCGCGACGTCGGCACCGGGATCGAGCGCCGCGATCTCGGCGGTGAGCTCCGGGCTCAGTTGGTAATCGGCGTCGAGCGACAGCGCCCATTCGGTGCGGACCTGCTCCAGCCCGAAATTGCATTGCCCGGCAAAGCTGTCGAACGTGCGCGTCACGACGCGGATGCGCGGATCGCGCGCCAGAATCTCCAGCGTGCGATCGGTGCTGCCGCTGTCGATCACCAGGATCTCGCGCGCCCAGCCGAGCGGCGCGAGCGTACGCGCGATGTTCGCCTCCTCGTTGAAGGTGATGATGAGGGGCGTGATACGGTCCGAGAAAGCGCTCATAAAATCACCCAGTCGGGCCGTTCGCCGCCCAGCAGCCAGCCATAGACCGCGCGCATCTGCAGCGCGACCTTGTCCCAGGTAAAGCCGTCCTCGACCAGCGCGCGGCCGCGCGAGCCCATCGCCGACCGCTCGGTTTCGGGCATGGCGAACAGGTCCGACAGGCCGGCGGCAATATCCGCCGTTTCGGGCCCGATGGCGATGGCGGCGCCGGCGTCGAACCCGGCCGGCAGGTTGCATGCCCGCGTCATCGCGACGGGCACGCGGTTCGCGAACGCCTCCAGCACCGACATCGGCACCCCCTCGCTCAGCGACGCGAGCACGAAGGCATCGGCCGCCGCCAGCGCCGCCGCCTTGGCGTCGGCATAGAGCGGCCCGGTGAAATGCACGCGGGCGGCAAGGCCAGCGTCGCGCGCCATCGCCTGCAATTGCGCGCCGTACGCCTCGACGCCCCAGCCGGCGATGACGAAATGCCATTCGGGATGCGCCGGCGCGATGCGGATGAACGCCTCCAGCGTCTTCACGAGGTTCTTCTTCGGGTGCAGCCTCCCGATGAAGAACAGGAACTTCTCCCCCGCCGCCTTGATCGCGCGCACGGCCGGCGGCGCATCGGCGAGCGCGGTCTTTGCGGGCAGCCTCACGCCGTTGGTGACGAGGCAAAACGGCCCCTTCACACCCCATTCGCGCGCCGAATCGAGCTCGGCGGGCGTCATCACATGCAGACACCCCGCCTGCCGCAGCGCGCTGCGTTCGTACACCAGCGCAGCGAACTGCTTCTTCACGCCGGAATTCTGCCGCGCCCACGGGTCGAGCATGCCGTGGGCCGTGGTGACATAGGGCTTGCCGGTGCGGCGGCCCCAATCTCGCGCGACGATCGACGTGTACATCCACATTACCTGCAGATGCGCAACATCGGCATCGTTCGCGGCGAAGGCATCGCGCATTTCGGGCGAATAGCCGAAGCCCATCGGCCCCTTTAGCGCGCCGACGTGGAGCGGAATCTGCCGCCACGCCGCGCGGTCGTTGTCGGTCTCGCGGTCCGCCACACCATATGCCGAGACCTCCGTGTCAGGCAGCGCGCCCAGCGCGAGCGCGAGGTCGCGCTCCACTTCGAAAATGCCTCCCGCGATTCGCGACAGCGACGGGGAGAGGAAGGCGATCTTCACTGGATAAGCATATCCAGCGTCGTCAGCGCGACGACGGACTTGCGATCGTCCGGCCGGTCGACGACCAGCCGCGCCAGCGTGGCGATCGACGCGCCGAATCGCTCAGGCGCCCAATCGGCGATGATGCGCGCGCTCTCGCTACCCATTGCCTGCCCGTCGCCCTCCGCAATCTGTTTCATGCGCGCCGCCAGCGCGCCCTCGTCGGCGGGATCGAAGGTGAGCCCGTTGACGCCATCCTTCACCAGATCGGCGGCGCTGCCGCAACGGTTCGATACGAGCACCGGCAGACCCGATGCCATCGCTTCGTTGACGACCAGCCCCCATTGCTCGGTCGTGCTCGCCAGCACGAACGCGCCGGCGAGGCCGTAATATTTGGGCAGGCCGTCATACTGGACGAACCCCGCGAGCGTCACCGCCTCGCCCAGCCCATGCGCCGCGATACGCGCTTCGACGGCGGGCCGCTCTTCCCCGTCGCCGGCGATCACCAGCCCCCACGGCTGCGCGCCGGCGGCCAGCGTTTCGACGTGATAGCGAGCGTAGGCGTCGATCAGGAACGGCAGGTTCTTCTTCGCGATGAAGCGCGCGCAGCACAGGAAATACCGATCCGGCAGCGCGAGGCTCTGCCTCAGGTCAGGCGTGCGGCGCGCGGCATCGGCACCCGCCGCGAAATAGGCGTTGTCGATCACGTCGTAGCCGGTCGCGATCCGATCCGCCGGCATGCCGAGCGCTTCGAGATAGGCGGCGGCGCGCCTGCCCCCCGCCAGCCCCGCCGCGCACAACGACAGCAGGATGCGCTTGACCATCTCGCGCGTCCACACGCGGCGGCCGTCGTCGCGGTTGCTTTCGCTCATCACGATGACGGGAACCTTCGCGCCGCGGGCCCAGCGCAGCGCGGTGAGCCCGACGTGATCGCTCCAGCCCGGAATCGCGATGACATCGGGCGCGCGCCGCGCGAGCAGGTCGGTCAGGCGCTTGCCGATTTCGCGTTTGCCGGGATCCTGTTCGTTGTGCGGAACGAGCGTTACGCGGTCGAGTACCGTGCCGGTCTCGACCTTGTCCCAGGCATATTCCCTGGACTGGCCGCGTGTCTCGATCGCGATCACCGTCATCCCGGCGGCGGCCGCCGCCTTCAGACGCGCGAGATGATAGGGTCCGAGGTTGTCGAACAGGATCGCGATCCGCAAACTCAACTCCCCCAAAACACACCAAACGCAACACGTCGTTTCGGGTAACTTGCACTGTATCGCTTCGCATATCGTACGCGGTGAACAATCGTGATCCGGCCCCCCTGGATCACGGCAGTCATCGGCGCGATATCGCCCGTCCCACGGTGGGCCACAGGCTTACAAAAAACGTCCCCAGTACCGATCCCCTTCGGCGAGGGCGGCTATACGCGATCTCTGCCAGCCGGCGCAACTCGTCCGCGAACAGCTGGGGCGTCCAGCGTGCTATGATGGCACGGCTCTCCACGCCCATGCTTTGTGCCGTCTCGCCGGTGGCGATGCTCGCCATCCGCGATGCCAGCATGGCGCGGTCGGCCGGATCGACCTTGAAGCCGTTTGCCCCCTCCACGATGAGATCGGGCGCGCAGCCGCACCGTGCGGAGACGATGACGGGCAGCCCGGAGGCCATCGCCTCGTTGACCACGAGTCCCCATTGCTCGATCGCGCTGGGCAGGATGAAGGCGCTCGCCAGCCCGTAATATTTCGGCAGGTCGCCATATTGGATAAACCCCGGCAACAGCACGTGCCGGTCGAGCCCGAGCGCCGAAATCCGCTCCTCGAGTTCAGGACGCAGCGGCCCGTCGCCGATGACCACCAGCGACCAGGCAGAGGCACCAACGCCCGCGCGATATTGCGCGTAGGCGTCGATCAGCCCCGGCAGGTTCTTCTTCTTCACGAACCGCGCCGAACACAGGAAATAGCGCTCCGGCAGGCCGAGCCCCGCGCGCAGGACGGGATCGGCCAACGCGGCTTTCGATCCCTGCTCGAAATGATCGTTGTCGACGACGTCGTAACCGCTCGCGATCCGGTCCCGCGGCATCCCGAGTGCGGAAAGATAGTCTGCGCCGAGCGTGCCGCCGACGATCCCGGCCGAAAACAGGCTGACGATCCTGCGCTTGACGAATTCGGTGACGAAGTGCCGCCGCCGGTCGATCAGGTTGCTCGCGCTCATCACGATCGCCGGCACCTTGTTGCGCCGCGCCCAGCCGAGCGCGACCAGCCCGGCCCGGTCCGACCAGCCCGGCACGGCCAGCACCTGCGGGCGGGCACCGTCGAGCGCCGCGATCACCGCCTGCGCCATCTCGCGGTTGCTCCGCTCCTCCGACACACCAGCGGGGAACAAGGTGACGCGCCGGAATGCCTCCGTCTCGGCGGGCTCCCATGCATATTCGTAGGATCGCGCCGCCACTTCGATCGCGATCACATCGACGGTCTGCGCCGCCGCCGCCAGCCGCGCGATATGATAAGGCCCGAAATTGTCGAACAGAATTGCCACGCGCAGTTTCTGCTGTACGCCGTCGCTCATGTCGCCTCGACGGCGTGACCGCCATGGCGCAGGTGATCAAGGTCCATCTGGCCCTCCCAGGCACTTCACCGAACGCGACCGGTCGTAGTTTTTCCGCGGCCTCTCCCGGGCCATGCGGTCGGGCATCCACTCTATGGGACGCTCCAGTTAACCCGAATTGGGTTTAACGACGAGGCCTGCGTAAAGTCCACCCACTTAACACTGTTTCGTTTTCACTCGCGCTGCGGCGCGGCGCGATGCTAGAGGCGCTGTGATTTCAAGGATGGGGACCGGGATGTTCGAACGCCTGATACAAAAGCGGCCGCGCATCGACATCGCTCTTTCAGCGATCGACAAGGCGCGCCTGAAACTGCCGATTCTCGACCTCAGCCGGCTGTTTCCGCATTTCGACGAGACGCCCGTCACGATCAATCAGGTTCCGCTCGGCCAATGGTCGGCACCGCTCGCCGACGTGATGATGCTGATGAAACTCGTCGCCTGCGCGAAGCCGATGACGATGATGGAGGTCGGCAGCTACCGCGGCTTCACCGCGCTGATGATGGCGCGCCACGCACCGACGGGCGCGCATCTGACCACTGTAGATCGCGAGCCGCAGCACGGCGAGGCGTATCGCACCCTTCCCGAAGCGGCGATGATCACGCGCCGCGTGTGCGAGGTCACGACCGAGGCCTTCGCCGGCGATGCGCCGGGCAGCTACGACCTGATCTTCCTCGACGCCGATCACAGCTATGCGGCGGTGAAGCGCGATTCCGAGATCCTGCTCCCGCTGGTCAAGCCTGGCGGCTACCTCGTCTGGCATGACTACGGCAATTGGGGAAAATTCAGCGGCCACAACGGCGTGCCGGAATATCTGCACGAGCTTTCGGCGACCATTCCCGTCGCCGTCGTCGCGGGATCGCAGCTCGGCATCCACTCGCCCGCCTGGGGCCACGCGCAGGCCGCCGCCTTCAAGGACGCGCTGGTCGACGAGGGCCTGTTCCCCGATCCCTGGGCAAGCGAAGTGGCGCGCGGCTAACCGCGTGTGATCCACCTCTTCGCCGATATCCTGGGCCGGTCCGGCGGGATCGAGACCTATCTGCACGCGCTCGCCACGCACCTGCTGGCGGAGCACGTGCCGTTCCGCATCGTCGTGAGCGAAAACGCCCCCTGCCCCCTGCTCGCCGAGTTGGAGGCCCTAGGCGTCGAGGTCGATCGCCAGCCCCATGTGCCGGGCGACCGCTGGCACGTCCGCAAGCGCCTGCTGGTATGGCGGCTCGCGCGGCGGCTGAAGGCGGACGACTGGGTGTTCTGCGTGCGCCAGCCCTTGCCGGAAATCTACCTTCCGCTCGTCCGCGCGGTACACCGCCGCAAGGCGAAGATCGCCGCGAGCTGGATGTTCGCCCCGCGCTTCCTGCCGCCCCCGCCGGGCCGGCTCGGCCGCAAGTTCAATACGGCGGTGGCAGAGACCGACCGCGTCATCTCCGTCGCGCATTGCAACGTGCCAGAATTCCGCGAGATCTACGGCTACGAAGGGCCGGTTTCCGTGGTGCGCTATCACAATCTGCCGATCCTCGATGCGCCGCTGCCGCTGCCGCCGGGGCCGCCGTGGCGGATCGGCTTTCTCGGCCGGGTCGATATCGCGCAGAAGAACCTCGACGTGATCCTCGATGCGTTCGAGCTGGTGACGAAGCGCCGCAGCGACGTGCTGCTCGACATCCACGGCGACGGCGGCGACCTGGAACGGCTGCAGGCGATGATCGACGAGAAGCTGCTGTCGGGCTTCGTCACGCTGCACGGCGGCTACGACCACCGCCGCGACCTTGCCGACATCGTCGCCGCGCGGCACCTCTTCCTCTACACCTCGCGCTGGGAAGGCGGGCCGTGCTTCTCGCTGATGGAATTGCTGCAGGCCGGGCGCTTCGTCATCACCTCGCCCGTCGGCGGCATTCCCGATATCTACACGGGGCATGAGGAGGCCGGGGTGATGGTCGCCGATCAGGACGTCACCGCCATCGCCGATGCGATCGACGCGGCGATATCGGCGCTGCAAGAGGGTCGCATCGACGCCGCACGCATCCGCGCGCGCTACGAAGAGGAATTCACGATGGCTCACGCCCACGCCGCCTGGTCCGAAGCGCTTCGCCGATGAGCGCCGTCTTCCGCCACGCCGCCACGCTGCTGCGCCAGCCCGGTCTCGCCGTGGAATATGCCGGTTGGCTCGCCAGCAAGGCCGCGACCGGGGGCAAGCCGACGCGCAAGATGCTCGGCGGGATCGAAATCGCCGGTTTCAGCAATTTCTCCGAATATCATTCGGTGCCGCGCTTCATCAACGAAGACGAGCGCGCGTTCCTGGAGACGACCGATTTCGGCACCGGGCCGATCATCGATATCGGCGCCAATGTCGGCCTCGTCAGCCTGGTGCTAGCGCGCCGCTTTCCCGACCGGGCGATCCATGCGTTCGAGCCCAACCCCACGACCTTCCACGCGCTGACGGATAACGTCGCGCGCAACAAGGCGGCCAACGTCCGCTGTCATCAACTGGCGGTATCGCGTGAGGACGGCACCGTCCTGTTCGACAACGATCCGATCAATCGCGGCACGACGAGCATCGCCACGCCCGACAGCAAGTTCAGCACCCAAGTGCCCGCGGTCGCGCTCGACAGCTTCGTCGCCGCGCAAGGCATCGCTTCGATCGGGCTGCTCAAGGTCGATGTCGAGGGCTTCGAGACCTTGGTGTTCGGCGGTGCCAGGCGCGTGCTGGAAGACATTCGTCCCGCGCTGATCTATTTCGAAGTGTGCCCGATCCTGACCGAGCGTGTCGGCTTCCCCGCCGCCGGACCGGCGCAGACGCTCGCCGACGCGGGCTACGATCTGTTCCGCATTGCCGAACGCAATCGCCTTTATGCCGCGACCCCAGCGGACGTCGCATCCGGCTTCATGCTCGAAAACTGGGTCGCGATTCCGCGATGAACCTCCTCGCTTACGTGCATCTGCGCAACATCTACGGATCGACCGGCGCGGGGCGTGTGGCGCGCAACATCGTCGAGGCGCTGCACGCGCTCGGCGAGGACAATCTCCAGATCCTGTGCGACCGCACCGATCGCGAGCGGATCGTGCCACTCGTCGGCGCACCGTGGGACGGCTTCACCTATCACGACTTCACGCTCGACACCTCGAAACAGCAGGCGCGCTGGCTGCTCACCGACCGCCCCAAGGCCGAAAGCTGGTGGCCGGAGGCCGAGCTCGTCTATTGCACCATGGAATCCTACGTGCCGACGAAACGCGCGAAATCCGTCGTGACGTTGCACGACGCCGCCTTCTTTGAGGAGGACGCGCTCGCCCGCAATTTCGCCCGCTGGCGCCAGAGCCTGAAATGGCGACTGATGCATGGCAAGCTCGCGCGTCGCGCCGACATGTTCCACACCGTCTCGCAATTCTCCGCCGATCGTCTCGCGCACTTCTTCCCGGCGATGCGCGACCGGCTCCGCGTCGTTCATAACGGCGTGACCGACGTCTTTTTCGCCCCGCCGACGCCCGAGGGCGAAGCGGGGCTGGCGGCGCTCGGGCTCGCGGACAAGCGCTTTATTCTGCTGCCGCGCGGGCTGGCGTATCGTAAGAATGCCGATCTCGTGCTGGCGGCGTGGCCGGTGCTGCGCGAGCGCCATCCCGATCTGATGCTGGTCATCGGCAGCCATTGCGACCCGGCCTATGCCGCGCGGGCGAAGGCGATGGGCGACGGCATCCTGCTCACCGGCTTCGTCAGTGATGCGGTGTTGCGCTCGCTCTACGGCGCAGCGCAACTCACCTGGGTGCCGTCGCTCTATGAAGGCTTCGGCATACCGATCCTCGAATCGATGGCGTGCGGCACCGCCGTCGTCTCGACGGATACGTCCTCCATTCCCGAAGTCGCGGGGGGTGCCGCCTTGCTGGTCGATCCGCACGACCGCGACGCGCATATCGATACGATCGATCATCTCCTCCACGACGCGGGCGCACGCACCGCACTGATCGCGCGAGGACACGCCCGCGCACAGCATTTCACTTGGTCACGCGCGGCGGAGACGCTGCGCGGCTATATGGCGGATTTGCTCTGATGCCCGCCGGTTTCCTCCTGCTCAGCGCGAACACGCCCTGGGTCTTCGCGCTCGGCGATGCGCTGTCGGTATCGCGGCCGGCGACGGCGATGCGGTTCTACGACTTTCTGACCTGGCGCCGCGAGCGGCCGCGCTGGCCGGAAGGTGCCAGCACCAGCCTGCGCCGCGTACTGCGGGTGATGCCGCCGGGCTATGCCGGGCGCTTCCAGACCATGTTCGCGCCGGCGCTGCGCGCGATGATCGATGCCGAGCGCACGCGGCTGCGGCGTGCGAGCGGCGGCGAGGAGCCGTTCGTGATCGCGCCCTATCCCTATCTCGAGCCCTGGCTCGCGAACGTGCCCGACGATCGGCTGATCTACTACAGCCTCGACGAATACGCCTTCTACGCGCTCGATCGCACCGCGCAGACGCACGCGCAGGAGGATCGGCTGGTGGCGCGCGCGCGCCGCACGATCTGCCTGTCGACCTATCAGGCCGATGTCCTGCGCCGCCGCAATCCTTCGCGCGCGGCCGACATCCTGCATTTCCCGCTCGGCGTGGAGCGCGCCTTCCTCAACCCCGCCCCGGAAGCGCCGCCCGAGCCCGGCACGATCGGCTATGTCGGCAATCTTACCGATCGCGTCGACTGGCCGTTCGTGCGCGCGGTGGCGGAAGCGGCACCCGCACTCACCTTCAACATCGTCGGCTCGCTCACCTGGCTGGCGGACGGCGTCGGCGACCAGCAGCCGCCCGACTGGAAGCAGGCACGCGACGCGGCGCTTGCGCTGCCCAACGTCCACCATCTCGGCGCGGTGCCGCAGGCGGAGGTCGCGCCGTTCTACTGGCGCTCGGCGGTCAACTGGATGCCGTACGATACCGCCCACGGTTTCAACCGCGCCTCCTGCCCGACCAAGATCATGGACGCGATCGCCGCCGGCCGCCCCTTCGCCAGCACCTCGGTGCCCGAGGCGATGCTCTATCCCGAGATGATCCGCATCGCCGACGATCCGGCGGAGATGGCGCGCGTGCTGGCCCACCTCGTCGCGTATCCCGCGCCGCCCGCCGCCGACATGATCGCCTTCGCCCGCGCCCGCACCTGGGATCACCGCGCGGCGGAGCTGCTGACGATGCTCTAGGCTAGGCCTTCAGCGCGAAGATCATCGCATGCGCGCTGCCGAAGCGCGGATCGGTTCCCGCCAGATCATGCGTGTTCATCACGAACACGCGCGAAAACTTCGCGCGGATCTGGTCGAGATTGTCGAAGATCGAATAGCTGCGGCAATTCGGCCAACGCCCCTGCAGCCGCTGGATCGCGCGCCCCGTCCCTGCGCCGATATCGAGGATGCTGGCCGGCTCGCGCGATCCCGCCAATCCGCAGAAGGCCGCGAGCGCCACGCTATGCTCGTCGTCATCGGTGACGTGCAACGCATCGTAATCCTGCGCGGTGCGGGCGTAATAGTCGCGCTGTACCTGGACGTCGTCGATCATCGGGAACCCTTGGCCGCAGTCGCAGCATTATTCACAGAAAAACAGCGAAGGGATCGCGGCGGACATCGGGATTTTCAGTCTGTAGGAAACGCAAGTTTGTTGCCTGCCCCTCAGAAAAGTCTATGCCGCATGTGCAAAGGCCAAGCAAGTTGCGAGGCCGGATAGCCGCGCCTCGTGAGGGCGGCGGCACAGGCGGGCATGCGGCGACGGCGCGGTCGCCGCCTGCCCTGATCAGGGCAAGATTACATGGCGCTGTTCCAGTTCTTGAAGCGTAACCAGCCGACACCGGCCTTCAGCCTGCCTCCCGACACGCGGGCCTATGCGATCGGCGACGTCCACGGCTGCCTCGATCAACTCGCCGATCTGCTCGGCCAGATCGAGGCGGACAGCCGCGCGGCACCGATCGGGCGCGAGTTCGTCATTCTGCTCGGCGATCTGATCGATCGCGGCCCTGACTCGGCCGGCGTGATCGACTATCTGCTGCGGGCGCGCGAAACCCTGCCCAATCCGGTCTTCATCGCCGGCAATCACGAGGAGATGCTGTTGCGCATCGCCGGCGGCGAGGACGAGCAACTGCGCGACTGGCTCGCTTACGGCGGAGATGCGTGCGTGGCGAGCTACGGTCTCGATCCCAAAGACCTGCTGGCGATGCCTTCGAAGTCGGCAATCCGCGCGCTGCGTGCCGCGATTCCCCCGGCGCATCTGGAGTTCGTCGGGAGCTTCGCGGACAGTTTCAAGCTCGGCGATTATCTGTTCGTCCACGCCGGCGTGCGTCCAGGCGTGGCGCTGAAAGACCAGACGATCGCCGATCTGCATTGGATTCGCGACGATTTTCTCAACAGCCCGGCAAGGCTGCCATACCGCGTAGTACATGGCCACTCGATCACGCGCACCCCGGACGAGCGCGACTATCGTATCGGTGTCGATACGGGGGCGTACGCATCGGGTACGCTTACCGCCGTACGGATCGAGGGAACGGAGCGAAGTTTCATCACGTCGCGCAAATGAGGTCAAAACCTTATCCGGGCTTTGATCGCAGCACTACATAGTGTCTCGTGGCGAGACTGCCTACAATAACAAGAACTCTTGTCGAGAAAATCGCAGTCTTTCTTGTCGAATACATCGCTTAACAATCGATCTATTGTGCGATTGTGCGCCTGCGAAAATTTAACTTTTGTTTAAGCGGCGCTCGTTACAAGTGTGTCGAGGCGGCAACACCGAACGAATTGAAGATTTTCGGTCGCTTTTGGGATAGACAGCGGAACGGCTATCCCATATCAGAGTTTCAAGCGTACAGTAGTCCTGAACGAAGGTTCCAGTGGTTCCTTGGTTGGTTTGAAGGAGACATAAATTGTCGGTTTCCCGTGGAATTGCAGCCCTTTTGGTGGCGAGCTTGTCCGTCCCGGCGTTCGCTGGCTCGGCCCAACCCGTCGGTAGCGTGACTGCTGCCAGCGCGGGAACCTTCGTCTCGCGCGATGGCAAGATGCTCCCGGTCAAGGCTGGCAGCGCGCTGTACACCGGCGACAAGCTGATCACGCGCAACGGTGCCCGCGCCCGCGCTGCCCTGTCGGGCTGCAACGTCTCGCTGAGCCCGGTATCGGTCGTCAGCGTCGGCGCCAGCAAGGCTTGCGCGACGCCGAAGTCGCTCGCGGTCGCCGCTCCTGAAGACGAAGCTGCCGCCGGCGGCGAAGGTGGTGCCGGTGCCGGTACTTACGTTCTCGGCGCTCTCGCACTGGGTGCTGCCGGCCTCGGCATCTACCAGGCGACCAACAACCCGCCGAGCCCGTGATCTCACGGGCTTGATGTCGGCCTGCGGTCGATTTCAAGGCAATGTTTCGAGAAGGCCAGCGCGGCATTGCCGGGCTGGCCTTTTTCGTGTGCGGCGCGGTGGCGAGCGATTGTCCCCGCCAAGCGCGCGCCATCCGCGACCGTCTGACGGCGCTCGACCCGCCATCCGACGACGCGGCTTCGCCGCGGTGCGCCGGAAAGAGCCTCCGCGGTCGGACGCCTTGTCCAAGTCTGTCCTACTCGGCCGCAGCGTGTCAGAATGGCCGTGCGCTTTCTCGCGTCACACGCATCACTCACCCGCACACGCATCGACGCACCATCCGCCACCTTCCCGGACTGCATGCCACCAGTGCAATCTTAGGGTGACCGTCCCTTCCCGAATCGAAGCGCACCGCCGCCGTCTCGCCCGTTGCGCACGGCCGACAATCGACTAAGAATCGCGTCCGTGATGAACCCCTATGCCGTGCTGGGACTGGCGCAGGACGCCGACGGCGTCGTGATCCGCGCGGCGTGGAAGGCGCTCATCGCGAAACATCACCCCGATCTCACCGACGATCCGGCATCGTATCAGCGCGCGACCGAGATCAACCAGGCCTATGCCATCCTCGGAGACCCCGCGCGCCGTGCCGCCTTCGATCGCGGCCGCTCCTCTCGCTCGGGGCCCGCCGGCATCGCGCTGATCGAGCTCCGCACCGACGCCGCGCCCGCCGCGCTCAGCGGCACCGCCGCAGCGCCGCCACGCCGCAGCCTGCGACGCCGGGTCGCGGACATAGCGTTCACCGCCGCGCTGCTCCTGACCGCAGGTGCGACCGTGTTCGCCATCCAATGGTTCGACGACAGCCAGCAGAGCATCGCCAGCCAACGCCCCGCCCCGCCGCTTCGCCCGGCACGCGCGTCGGCCGACCTCGTGGACGCCGCGCCGGCCGCCACCCCGACCGCGATCGCCTCCGAGCTTGAGCGTATTGCAGCCATGACGAAGCCTGCCGTCCCGTCGCGATCGAGCGAGCAGATCCTGCTTGGCGAACAGCATTTCGAACAGTTGGTGCGACGCTCCGGCCGGGCGGCTGCCGTCGCCTACAGCCTGCGCTGCAACAAGCTGGCGAGCGCGAATGCGTCCGCGGATATCTTCGACTTCTGCACCGGCTTCGACCAGGCGCTGCGGCGCGTCGCTAGCGGGCCCGCGAGCTGAGCCGCGCCATACCGCATCATTGCAGCCCCCAAGCTTCCGTTTGTTGTCCCCACCCCTTGCGGCGGTGCATGGGGCGTGACTGCCTCTCGCCGGAATCTGCATGATCTTCTCCGCCATCAACCCGCTCTATTCGCTCGCCGGGCTCGCGGTCGGAATTCTGGTTGGGCTGACGGGCGTCGGCGGGGGATCGCTGATGACACCGCTGCTGGTACTCGCCTTCGGCTTCCACCCCGTCACGGCGGTGGGCACCGATCTGCTCTACGCCTCGGCGACGAAGGCGGTCGGCACGGGCGTCCACGGCTTCAACCGTACCGTCGATTGGGCGGTGGTGCGCCGCCTCGCCACCGGCAGCGTGCCCGCGACGATCCTGACGCTGATCGCGCTCAACTACGCCGGCAAGCATTACGAGGGCACGACGCACGCCATTACCATCATCCTCGGTGTCACGCTGATTTTGACCGCGATCGCGATGCTGTTCCGCGGCGTCATCCTCGCGCGCCTCTCGGGGGCGACGGACGATCTGCCGAACCGCCGCATCGCCGCCCTCACCGTCGTGCTCGGCGCGGTGCTCGGCATCCTTGTCTCGCTCACTTCGGTCGGCGCAGGCGCGATCGGGATGACGGCGCTGCTCGCGCTCTACCCGCGCCTGCCGACCAACCGGCTGGTGGGATCGGACATCGCCCATGCCGTCCCGCTGACGCTGATCGCGGGCATGGGGCACTGGTTCCTCGGCGCGGTCGATCTCGGCCTGCTCGCCTCGCTGCTGATCGGGTCGATCCCCGGCATCATCGCCGGCAGCCTGCTGTCGGCGCGCGTGCCCGATGTCGCGCTGCGCACGATGCTTGCGATCACGCTCGTGCTGGTCGGCGTCAAGCTGCTGTTCTAAGCGCGCCGCGCGTGATAGCGCGGCCCCGCTGTAAGGGGAGCGGCGGGTAATGCGGTTCGAACATCGTGCGGTGCCGATCGTGTTGTCGGCCGTGCTGATCGACACGATCGGGTTCGGCATCGTCCTGCCGGTGCTGCCCTCGCTGATCATGCACCTCGCGCACAACACGCTGGCCGATGCCGCGCGCACCGGCGGCGCCTTGCTGATCGCCTTCTCGGTCGCGCAATTCTTCGCCGGGCCGGTTATCGGCAGCCTCGGCGATCATTTCGGGCGGCGGCCGGTGCTGCTGCTGGCGATGCTCGCCTTCGCCATCGATTATGCGCTGATGGCGTTCGCGCCGACGATCGGCTGGCTGTTCCTCGGGCGCGTGATCGCCGGAGTGGCGGGCGCGGTCTACGGGCCCGCCAACGCCGTCATCGCCGACGTGACCCCGCCGGAGAAGCGCGGTGCCGCCTTCGGGCTGATGGGCGCGGCGTTCGGCGTCGGCTTCATCATCGGCCCCGCGATCGGCGGGCTGCTGTCGGTGTTCGGCCCGCGCGCGCCGTTCCTCGTCGCGGGCGGCCTCGCGCTGATCAACGCCATCTGGATCGGCTTCGTCATGCCCGAGACGTTGAAACCCGAGGACCAGCGCGATTTCGAGTGGAAGCGCGCCAATGCCTTCGGTGCGTTCATCCCGCTGTTCAACGCCGGCGGTGCGCTGCCGCTGATCGTCACGGCTTTCTTCTGGCAGATCTGCCAGATGGTCTATCCCTCGACCTGGGCCTTCTGGTGCGAGGCGCGCTGGGGCTGGAGCGCGCGCGAGGTCGGCTGGTCGCTGGCGGCGACGGGCGTGATGATGGCACTCACGCAGACATTGCTGACCGGCCGCCTGATCGCGCGCTTCGGCGAGGAGCGCACACTCGTGATCGGCATGGTGGCGGCGACGGCGGTGTTCATCGCCTTCAATTTCATCACCGCGCCGTGGATGGTCTTTCCGCTGCTCGCGGTCGGGACGATGATGGGCGTCGTTTTCCCCTCGCTCAATGCGGTGCTGTCGCGGATGGTCGATGCGTCCAACCAGGGATCGCTGCAGGGCGGCATGTCGAGCGTGGGCAGCGCCGCCGCCGTCATCGGCCCGCTGATGATGACGCAGGTGCTCGCCAGCGGCACCGAGCACGGCGTGCCCGGCGCGGCCTTCCTGCTGTCGGCGGCGATAGCGTTGCTCTCGCTGGGAATAGTCTTTGTCGGCGTGATCCGTCCGCTGCGCGCCCGCGCGACGGTTGCCGGAGGCGAGCCCCCGCCCCATCTGTGACGCGACCGGAACCTACGGAGCGCATGAGATGATCGACCTCTTCTACTGGCCCACGCCGAACGGCCACAAGATCACGCTGTTTCTGGAAGAGGCCGGGGTCGATTACGAGATCAAGCCGGTCAACATCGGCGCGGGCGATCAGTTCAAGCCCGATTTCCTCGCCATCGCGCCGAACAACCGGATGCCCGCCATCGTCGATCACAACCCGGTCGATCGCGGCGATCCCGTTTCGGTGTTCGAATCGGGCGCGATCCTGCTTTACCTCGCCGAGAAGCACGGGAAGTTCCTGCCGCGCGACCTGCGCGGGCGCACTGCGACGATCCAGTGGCTGATGTGGCAGATGGGCGGGCTCGGGCCGATGGCCGGGCAGAACCATCACTTCAGCCACTATGCGCCAGAGAAGATCGACTACGCCATCAAACGCTACGTCAACGAAACCAACCGCTTGTACGGCGTACTCGACAAGCAGCTCGAGGACCGCGCCTTCCTGACGGGCGACTATTCGATCGCCGACATGGCCGCCTATCCGTGGATCGTGCCGCATGAGAACCAGGGCCAGAATCTCGACGATTTCCCCAACGTGAAGCGCTGGTTCGAGAAGATCAAGGCGCGCCCGGCGACGATCATCGCCTACGCCAAGGGCTCCGAGATCCAGGCGGTGCGCCCGCCGATGACCGACGAGGAACGCAAGATCCTGTTCGGGCAGACGAGCAAGACGGCGGCGTAACCGATAATCCTCCCCCTTGCGGGGGAGAATTGAACCGGCCTGCGACAAGTTGCGACACTTTCGCGGATTGCTGACAAAGCCCGGCGACAGCTACCTTCTACTTCAGCGTGGACGATCCCGGAAAAGGCCGGGTGTTTCCACGAGGATGTTGATGCAATGAGGAAAATTCTGCTCGCCGCCGCGCTCGCCGGCGCCGCCGTCTCCGGGCTGACCGGCACCGCGCTGCTGGCGCAATATGCCGGCAACGCGGCGCGTGGCGATACGGACGGCGACGGCTTCATCTCGCGCGCCGAGTTCACCGCTCGCGCCGAGGCGCGCTTCGCCGCTCTCGACGTCAACAGGGACGGGAAGATTTCCGCCGACGAGATGCAGGGCCGTGGAGGCCGCATGCTCTCCGCCGCCGCCGGCCCCGACGGCACGGTGACGAAAGCCGCCTTTCTGAAGCTCTCGAACGATCGCTTCGACAAGCTGGACACCAATCATGACGGCAAGCTCTCCGACACCGAGATGCAGGCGATGCGCGGTCACTTCGGTGGTCGTGGCGGTCGCGGCGCGGGCGGCGGCCCCGGTGAGGACGGCCCGCCGCCGCCCCCGCCGGGAGACATAGGCGGCCATCGCGGTCATCACGGCAATTTCCTCGCAAAGCTCGACACGAACGGCGACAATCGTATCAGCCGCGACGAAATGCGCGCAAATGCCGACAAACGGTTCAATAAGCTGGACACGAACCATGACGGCTACATCGACAAGGCGGAGATGGATGCGCTACGGGGGCGCATGAAGATGCACGGCCGGGGCGACATTGCGCCTCCGCCGCCACCACCAGTTCCCGGCGCTCCCGCAGCGCCGCAACAGGACGCCGGCCAGTAATCCCCTCTGGTCCGGTCGCCGGGCGGGCACCCCCCCTCTCGCCCGCCCGGCATTTTTCCCGCCACTTTCTGCGATTGGCGCTGCCATGCTAAGCCAAGAAACCATGGGCGACACTCCGCACATCCTGCTGGTCGACGACGAGCGCTCGATTCGCGAACCGCTCGCGCAGTTCCTGACCAAGCAGGGCTTCCGTGTGACGCAGGCGGGCGATGCCGAGGGCGCGCGGATGCGGCTGGCGGCCTATGCGATCGATCTCGTCATCCTCGACATCATGATGCCCGGCGAGGATGGGCTGAGCCTGTGCCGCCACATCCGCGGCACGGGCGAGATTCCCGTCATCCTGCTCACTGCCAAGACCGAGGAGACCGACCGCATCGTCGGGCTCGAGATCGGCGCGGACGATTATGTCGTGAAACCCTTCTCCCCGCGCGAACTCGCGGCGCGCGCAAAGGTGATCCTGCGCCGCGCGGCGGCGGGCGGCGCGCGCCAGCATGCGCCCGCCAGCGGATCGTTCGCCTTCGCCGGCTGGGTGCTGAAATCGGGCGAACGCGCGCTGGTCGACCGCGAGGGCGTGTCGGTGCCGCTGTCGACCGGCGAATACAACCTCCTCCACGCGCTGGTGACGCGCCCGCGCCAGGTGCTCACGCGCGACCAGTTGCTCGATCTCACGCAGGGCCGCGAGGCCGCCGCCTTCGACCGCGCGATCGACAACCAGGTCAGCCGCCTGCGCCGCAAGATCGAGACCGATCCCAAGAACCCCGAACTCATCAAGACGGTGTGGGGCGGCGGCTACACGCTCGCGGCCGAAGTGACGCGGCTTTGAGGCCTGACCTTTCTCTTATAGCCCCTCCCCTGAAGGGGAGGGGAGCATGAGATTCTGGCCGCGCAATCTCTCCGGGCAGATGGTGCTGCTCGTCGCGCTGGCGCTGTTCGTCGCGCAGGCGATCAACTTCGCGACCTTTTTACAGGACCGGCGTCAGGCGCGTTACGATCAGGCGACCGGCCCAGCCGTCGCGCGCATCGTCGATGCGGTGGAACGCGCGAAGACCGGCCGCATCCTGCCCTCGGACCGCGACAACGGGCGTGGCCGCGTACAACTGCTGCCCGCCTCCCCGGTCAATCCGGCGGGCGAGCATCGCAGCGATATCGAAACCGGCCTGCGCAGCGAACTCCACGAAGCCGGGCTCGACGCGGGCAAGATCGAGACCGAAGTGCGCGATTTCGGCCCCGGCGACCGCCGCTTTCGCCGCATGGGCCAACGCTTCGCCGACCGCGCGGCGCGCAGCGGGGGCGAATTGATCATCGCCGTCGAGCAGCCGGGTCAGGGCTGGTACGTCCTGCGCGCACCGTGGCCCCGCGCGGAGGCGTATCTCGTCTGGCGCTTGCTCTGGCAGACGATCGTGCTGTGGGTGATCGTGCTGATCCCCGTCGCCTGGGCGGCCCGGCGCATCGCCAAACCGCTGCGTACCCTCGCCGCCGCCACGCGCGACTTCCGGCCGGGCGAGGCAGTCGTTCCGGTCGAGGAAGCCGGCCCGCAGGACGTGCGCGACGTGATCTCCGCCTTCAACGCGCTCGCCTTGCGCGTCACGGCGATGCTCGACGAAAAGGACCGGATGCTCGGCGCGATCGGCCATGACCTGCGCACGCCGCTCGCGGCGCTGCGCGTCCGCATCGAATCGGTCGATGACGACGACGATCGCAACAAGATGGCCGACACGATCGACGAGATGAACCGCACGCTCGACGACATCCTTTCGCTCGCGCGCTTGGGCCGGCCGAGCGAACCGCTAACCGAGGTCGATCTGGCTGCTTTGGTCGAGGCGGTGGTCGACGATTTCCTCGATCTCGGCGCGGAAGTCGCGTGCGAGGAATCGGCGCGGCTGAGGATGCGCCTGCGCCCCTCGCTGATGCGCCGGGCTCTCCGCAACCTGATCGAGAATGCGCTGAAATACGGCAGCGAGGTCGAGGTGAAGCTGGTCGAGGCACCGCGCGAGGTGCAGATCATGGTCTGCGACCGCGGCCCCGGCATTCCGGAGGACCGGCTGAACGACGTGTTCGAGGCGTTCACCCGGCTGGAAAGCTCGCGCAACAAGGAGACCGGGGGCATCGGCCTCGGCCTCGCCCTCACCCGCGCGATCGTGCGCGAGGCGGGCGGCGACGTGACCCTCGCCAACCGCGACGGCGGCGGGCTGGAGGCGGTGATAACGCTGCCGCGCTAGTTGGCGCGGCGGCCCTCACCACGCGGCGGATCGACGCGGAAACCGTCCTCGATACGCGCACGGTCTGTGCGCCGCCGCAGCTTCTCCGCAATCACGCGAGCGACCAGTTCGTGATCCGCCCTGAAATGAATGGACGCGTTCATGAATGCTCCCCTTTCTGCCGCCGGGGACAATTCGGCTCGTCGCCGACAGGCAACGATTCAACGAGCGCGAGTCGCGATTTGTTCCGCTGTTTTTCGAGCGGAGGTGACGAATGCTGCACCGCATGATAAGCGCGCCCGCATCATGCTCAACATCAATGGCATCACGGTGCGCCTCGGCGGGCGCACGATCCTCGACAACGCCTCGGCGACCTTGCCGGCGAAGAGCCGTGTCGGCCTGATCGGCCGCAACGGCGCGGGCAAGTCGACGCTGATGAAGGTGATGATCGGCGCGCTCGATCCCGACAACGGCGAGATCGAAATGCCGCGCAAGACGCGCATCGGCTACCTCCAGCAGGAGGCCCCGCACGGCACCGCCACGCCGATCGAGACCGTGCTGGCGGCGGACGTCGAGCGCGCGGCGTTGCTCACCGAATCCGAGACGTGCGAGGATGCCGACCGGCTCGGCGAGATTTACGAGCGGCTCGGCGCGATCGACGCCTATACCGCGCCGGCCCGCGCCTCGGGCATCCTCGTCGGCCTCGGCTTCGACGAGGACATGCAGAACCGCCCGCTCGACAGCTATTCGGGCGGCTGGAAGATGCGCGTTGCGCTCGCCGCTTTGCTGTTCTCCGAGCCCGATCTGCTGCTGCTCGACGAGCCTTCGAACCACCTCGATCTCGAAGCGACGCTGTGGCTCGAGAATTTCCTGAAGTCCTATCCCAATATGATGGTCGTCATCAGCCACGAGCGCGATCTGCTCAACAACGTCGTCGACACGATCCTCCACGTCGAGGGCGGGCGCGTAGCGATGTACACCGGCAATTACGACAGCTTCGAACGTCAGCGGGCCGAACGTGCCGCACAGCTCGCCGCCGCCAAGGCGTCGCAGGACGCCCAGCGCGCCAAGCTGCAGGAATATATCGCCAAGAATTCCGCCCGCGCCTCCACCGCGAAACAGGCCCAGTCGCGCCAGAAGATGCTGGCGAAGATGCAGCCGATCGCGGCGATGTCCGAAGATCCGACACTCTCGTTCGAATTCCCCAGCCCGGACGAACTCAAGCCGCCGCTCATCACGCTCGATATGGCGACGGTCGGCTACGGCGAAAAACCGATCCTCCAGCGCCTCAACCTGCGGCTCGATCCCGACGACCGGATGGCGCTGCTGGGGCGCAACGGCAACGGCAAGACCACGCTTGCGCGCCTGCTCGCGGCGCAGCTCGCGCCGATGGACGGCGGCATGACCGCGTCGGGAAAGATGCGCGTCGGCTATTTCACCCAGTATCAGGTCGAGGAGCTCGACGGCGACGACACGCCCGTCGAGACGATGATGCGCGTGATGCCCGGCAAGACGCCCGCCGCCGTGCGCGGGCAGCTCGGCCGCTTCGGCTTCGCGGGCGACAAGGCGACGACCAAGGTCGGCAAGCTCTCGGGCGGCGAGCGCGCGCGCCTCGCGCTCGCGCTCATCACGCGCGAAGCTCCGCACATGCTGATCCTCGACGAGCCGACCAACCACCTCGACGTCGATGCGCGCGAGGCGCTGGTGCAGGCGCTCAACGCCTATGAGGGCGCCGTGGTGATCGTCAGCCACGACCGCCACATGATCGAGCTCACCGCCGACCGGCTGGTGCTGGTCGATGGCGGCACCGCGAAGGAATATAACGGCAGCATGGAGGATTATATCGCCTTCGTGCTCGCCGGCGACGACAAGGAAACCGCCGCCAAGGCCAAGGCCGTCGCCAAGGAAAAGAGCGCCGATGCCGAGGCCCGCGCCCAGAGCGACGCCCTGCGCAAACGCGCGCACGAGGCCGAGGCGCTGGTTGCCAAGCTCACCCGCCAGCGCGACGCGATCGACCGCGCCATCGCCGATCCGTCTGCGGCCGAACCGTGGCTCGCGCGGATGAACCCGGCGCAGATCGCGCGGGAACAGGCGCAAGTGGCGAAAAAGCTGGAGACGGCCGAGGCGGTATGGTTCGAGATCAGCGAATCGCTGGAGGCGATCGCGGCGTAGCGATGCGCCTGATCCTGTTCAACAAACCCTATGACGTGCTCTGCCAGTTCACCGACGGCGGATCGCCGCGCGCGACGCTGGCGGATTTCATCGCGGTGCCGGGGGTCTACCCCGCCGGCCGGCTCGACCGCGACAGCGAGGGGCTGCTCCTGCTGACCGACGACGGCCGCCTGCAGGCGCGCATCGCCGATCCGCGCTTCAAACTGCCCAAGACGTATCTCGTGCAGGTCGAGGGCGATCCGCAGGTGGAAAGCCTCGACCGGCTGCGGAAGGGCGTCACGCTCAATGACGGCCCGACGCGCCCGGCCGAGGTCGAGCGCATCGCAGACCCGCAGCTCTGGCCGCGCGATCCGCCCGTCCGCTTCCGCAAGAGCGTGCCCGATTGCTGGCTGAAACTGACGATCCGCGAGGGGCGCAACCGGCAGGTGCGCCGCATGACCGCCGCGATCGGCCACCCCACCCTGCGGCTGGTGCGCTGGCGGATCGGCGACTGGGCTCTCGACGATCTGCCGCCGGGCGAATGGCGCGAAGTACCGGCCCCGTAACCCTTGCACGCCCCGCCCGGCCGCCGCATATCTTCGGCGCAACCAATGGAGGCCAACATGAACGATCGGACGAACGCCGCTTTCCCGTTCCCCGCATCGCGAGTGCCCCATGTCCGCGCTTCTCACCCTCACCGATCTCTCCGCCGCAACCCCTGATGGGCGCACACTTTTCTCAGGGCTGACGCTGTCTGTCGGCGCGCGCGACCGCATCGGCGTGGTCGGCCGCAACGGCAGCGGCAAGTCGAGCCTGCTCGCTATCGTCGCGGGTGTCGCAGCCCCGGCGACCGGCCATGTCGCCCGCACCGGCCGCATCGGCACGCTCGCGCAGGACTGGCCCGAGATATTGTCCATCGCCGAGGCCCTCGGCATCCAAGCGGTGCGCGCCGCCACTGCGCGCATTGAGGCGGGCGAAGGCAGCGAGGCCGATTTCGCCGCCGCCGACTGGACGCTGGAGGCACGTGTCGCCGAAGCACTGGCGGAAACCGGCCTCGCCGCGCTCGATCTCGACCGCCGCATCGCCACGCTCTCTGGCGGCGAGCGTACCCGCGTCGGCCTCGCGCGGCTGCTGATCGAAGCCCCCGATTTGATCCTGCTCGATGAGCCCACCAACAATCTCGACGCCGCCGGGCGCACGGCGGTGGCGGCCATGCTTGCGCGCTGGCGCGGCGCGGCGATCGTCGTCAGCCATGATCGTACCCTGCTGGAAGGCGTCGACCGCATCGTCGAACTGCGCGCCATCGGCGTGCGCCAGGTCGGCGGCGGCTGGTCCGCCTTCGCCGCCGAGCGCGATGCCGAACGCGCCCGCGCCGAGGCCGAACGTGATGCCGCCGCGCGCGCCGCGAAAACCGCAGACCGCGCCGCGCAGGACCGGCGCGAGGCCAAGGCACGCCGCGACAAGGCGGGCCGCGCCTACGCCGCCAGCGGCAGCGCGCCGAAAATCCTGCTGGGCCGTCAGGCCGAGCGTGCCGAAAACACCGCCGGGCGCGACGATCGCCTCGCCGAGCGGCAGGCCGAGGCCGCAGGCGACCGCCTCGCCGCCGCCCGCGCGGAGGTGGAAATCGTCACCCCGCTCACCATCGACCTGATGCCGACCGGACTGCCCGCGAACAGCGAACTGCTGGCGATGGACGCCGCGACGCTTGCCCTCGGCGACCGCATCCTCGGGCCGTGGAGCCTGTCGATCCGCGGCCCCGAGCGTATCGCGATCACCGGGCCGAACGGCGCGGGAAAATCCACGTTGCTCCGCCTCGCGCTCGGCACCCTTGCGCCCTCGTCGGGCTCCGTGCGCCGCGCCGAGGGGCGCCTCGCGATGCTCGACCAGCATGTCGGCCTGCTAGATCCCGCCGCGACGATCCTCGACACTTTCCGCCGGCTGCATCCGGGCCTCGATGCGAACGCGGCCCACGCCGCCCTCGCGCGCTTCGCCTTCCGCAATCGCGATGCGGATCGCATCGTCGCCACGCTCTCGGGCGGCGAGCGCCTGCGCGCCGGTCTCGCCTGCGTGCTCGGCGGCCCGCAGCCCGCGCGCTTGCTGCTGCTCGACGAGCCGACCAACCACCTCGACATCGCCTCGATCGAAGTATTGGAGGCCGCGCTGACTCGCTACGACGGCGCGTTACTGGTGGTCAGCCACGACCGCCGCTTCCTGGAAGCGATCGGGATCGAACGCGAAGTGAAAGTGTAGGCCAGCTTAACTTGGGTAAACCCGCCCATGACGTTTCCGCGTTTACAGTCGCGGCCGCGCCCGATACTCAAACCGCAATTAAAAAAGAAGAGTCGCACCAAATCCGGTCACAGCAGCCATTCGGCTGCTGTTCTGTTTTCGGCCCAGGGGGGAGCGACAAATGGGGTTGAATGTCATGGTAGCGGGGATCCCGCTGATCCCGCAGACCTACAAGGACGGTTGCTGGTACGCCAGCCTGCTGATGATGTACGAATGGAACAAGAAGCGCGGCGGCAATCCGACGAATCCGGCCGACGTTCCAACCATCAGCAGCCGGTACAAGAGCCAGATGGAATTGCCCTGGGCGCTGGTCCGCGAAGAATGCGGCAAGGTCGGCCTGACCGACAACGTCATCCTCTCGCCGAGCCCCGCCAAGATCGGCGAATGGCTGCAACGCGGGCCGCTCTACGTGACGGGCGTCGGCACGAACTGGCGCGGCGAACGGGTGAGCAACGGCCATGTCTTTGTCATCGGCGGTATCCGGGAGGTGCCCACCAGCGACGAATACGAAATCTATGCCTACGATCCCGATCCCGTAAACATGGGCCACCGCGGCTGGCGGCCGATCCGTCACCTCGGCATCATGATGGAAGATACCAACCGGTCGGAACACAACACGACCTTCCTGCAATATTGAGGCGGCGCGCCGGGCTCGCGCTGCGCGGGCCCGGCGCATGACCTTTTGCGAGCGGACCGAAATCGCGTAACAGGCGCGATGCGTTATCTCCTCCCACTCGCCGCCCTCGCCGTCACGCCGCTCGCCGCGCAGACCAAAGCACCGCCCGCCCCGATCCTGACCACGCCCGAAGCGAAGGACGTCTGGTCCTTCGCCGAGCCCGAGAAGGCGCGCGTCACGCACGTCGCGCTCGATCTCACCGCCGATTTCGCGAAACAACGCCTCAGCGGCACCGCGACGCTCGATATCCTCGCGAAGCCGGGCGTGGGGGAGATCGTGCTCGACGACGACGGGCTGGAGATCGCGAAGATCACCGACGCCGCCGGCCGCGCGCTGAAATGGTCGGTCGGCGCTGCCAGGCCCGATCTCGGCGCGCCGCTGACGGTGCAGATCGGCACCGCGCGCAAGGTCGTCGTCACCTACACCTCCGCCCCGAACGCCTCCGCGCTGCAATGGCTGCCGCCCTCGCTCACCGCTGGCAAGAAACAGCCCTTCCTATTCAGCCAGGGCGAGCCCAACCTCAACCGTAGCTGGATCCCCACGCAGGACAGCCCCGGCATCCGCCAGAGCTGGTCGGCGAAGATCACCGTGCCCGCGACCATGACGGCGGTGATGAGCGCCGAACGCCTCACCCCGAAAGGCGCGCCTGTCGCGAAAGGCGCGCGCCGCTTTGCCTTCGCCATGCCGCATGCCGTGCCGCCCTATCTGATCGCGCTCGCCATCGGCGACATCGCCTTCAAGCCGCTCAGCCCCACCACCGGCGTCTATGCCGAACCCGCGACGCTCGCGAAGGCGGCGGCCGAGCTCGACGATACCGAGAAGATGGTGAAGGCGGCGGGCGACCTCTACGGCCCGTACCGCTGGGGCCGCTACGACATCCTGGTCCTCCCGCCGAGCTTCCCGTTCGGCGGCATGGAGAACCCCACCCTCACCTTCGCCACGCCGACGATCCTGACCGGCGACAAGTCCAACGTCGACGTCATCGCGCACGAGCTGGCGCATAGCTGGTCGGGCAATCTCGTCACCAACGCCACCTGGTCGGATTCGTGGCTCAACGAGGGCTTCACGACCTATTTCGAGAACCGCATCGACGAGGCGGTCTATGGCAAGGAACGCGCCGCGACGCTCGCCGATCTGAGCTGGGACGATCTCCAGCGCGATCTCAAGGCGGCGGGCGGCGACGGCCCCGACACGCGGCTGCACGGCGAACCCGGCGGCGGCGACAAGCACGGCGAGCTCGATTACAACAAGGGCGCGACCTTCCTGCGCACGATCGAATACCGCGTCGGCCGCGCGAAATGGGACGCCTATCTGCGCGGCTATTTCGATCGCCACGCCTTCCAGCCGCAGACCAGCGCGGGCTTCCTCGCCGATATCCGCGCGAACCTGATCCGGGGCGATGCCGCGCTGGAGACGGATCTCCAGCTCGATCGCTGGGTCTACGGCACCGGCCTGCCCGACAATGCCGTCCACGTCCGCTCGACGACGCTCGCCGCTGTCGACGCGAAGCTCGCGGCGTTCACCGCGGGCGGCGCTGCGACGGCGGTCGATACGAAGGGCTGGTCCACGCAGGAATGGCTGCGCTTCCTCAACGGCCTGCCGCGCAAGCAGACGCCCGAGCGGCTGGCGGAGCTCGACAAGGCCTTTACCCTCTCAGACAGCCCGAGCGCCTATATCGGTGCGGCGTGGTTCCGCCTCGCGATCGTCAACCGCTACGATCCCGCCGTGCCGGCGATGGACCGCTATCTCCACCGCATCGGGCGCGGGCTGTTCGTCTATCCGCTCTACCGCCTGCTGATGGCCGAAGGCGATTGGGGCCCGCCGATCGCCCGCCGCATCTACGCCACCGCGCGCGAAACCTATCACCCGATGGTGGCGGCAAACCTCGACAAGAGCGTCGCTGGCAAGAAGGATTGAAAGATGGTGCGGGCGGTCGGAATCGAACCGACACTCCTTGCGGAACCGGATTTTGAGTCCGGCGCGTCTACCAGTTCCACCACGCCCGCACGACATCCCCGCTAGCCCAAGCCGGCCGCTGCCGCAACATTCTCTTGGCCGCACCGTTGGTGACGGCAACCGAAGGATATACCGATGAGCGTCGCCTTCCGCCGCGAGAGCGACGAGGAACACAAGGAACCGCGTTTCGAGCTGCCGATCCCGCCGGGGCCGAACCTTGTCACCCCGCGCGGGCTGGCGTTGATCTCCGCCCAGGTCGCACATTTCGCGGCGCTGGCGGAAAGCGCGGAGGACGAGGAGGCGCGCAAGCTCGCCGAGCGCGATCTGCGTTACTGGCAAACGCGCGAGACGACGGCCGAGGTCGCCGCCCCCGCCACCGGCGAGAGCGTCGCCATCGGCACGCGCGTGGCGTTCACGCTCAACGGCGCGGAACGCACTATCGAGATCGTCGGACACGACGAAGGCGATCCCGCCGCCGGCCGGATCGCCTTCTCCGCCCCGCTCGCCCGCGCCATGATCGGTGCGGAAGCCGGGGATTTCACCGATTTCGGCGGCAAGGCCGACGCGATCGAAATCCTCTCGATCGCGCCGCTCTAGGCCTGGCTCAGCGCAGGTCGGGCCGCGCCGCCATCACACCGCCGCCGATCACGTCGCTGCCGTCACCCTTGGGATCGGGGCCGAACTTGTTCGGGCCGACCGTGCCCGGCAGGCACATGAACACCAGCACGACGAGGCCGCCGACATACGGGATCAGGCCGAGCAGGACGAACCAGCCCGATTTGTCCTGATCGTGGAAACGGCGCACCTGCACGGCGATCGAGGGCACGATCAGGCCGAGGGCGAAAATGCCGAAGAGCCCGAAGACGACCACCATCGCGCCGCCGCCGCCTTCGCCGCCGCCCAGGATCGCACCGAGAATCCCCGCGATCACACCGATCACGATCGATACGATGAAGATGCCCAAAACGAACATCCAGTATTCGGTCCGCCGCGAGCGCCCCTCGAAATCGGCGTAACGCTTCAACGGCATCAACATATATTCCATCGGACGTCTCCCCCAAAAATCAGGCCGTGCGACTCGTATATTTTGGCGCGATAGTCCGCGAATTGGGCCCCAGCGGCAAGCGATCAATTGCGCGGCGGCTGGCGGCGATAGCTGAGCGCTTCGGCGACGTGAATGCGCCCCACGCCCTCGCTCCCGGCCAGATCGGCGATCGTCCGCGCGACGCGCAGGATACGGGTATAGCCGCGCGCCGACAGCCGCATCGCCTCCGATGCCTGCGCCAGCAGCGCCCGCCCCGCCTCATCCGGCGTCGCCACCGCGTCGAGCAGGCCGCCATCGGCCTCGGCGTTGGTGCGCACCGGGTGATCCTCGTACCGCGCAGCCTGCACGCCCCGCGCCGCCGCGACGCGCGCCCGCACCTCCGCCGATCCCTCGGCCGCCGGCGGCAGGACGAGATCGGCGGCGGACAAGGCCTGCACCTCGACGTGCAGGTCGATGCGGTCGAGCAATGGCCCGGAGACCTTCGCCTGATAATCCGCCGCGCATTTGGGCGCGCGCGAACACGCCAGCGCCGCGTCGCCGAGATGCCCGCAGCGGCACGGGTTCATCGCCGCGACGAGCTGCACCCGCGCCGGAAAGGTGACGTGCGCGTTGGCCCGCGCGACGCTGACCGTGCCCGTCTCCAGCGGCTGGCGCAGCGAATCGAGCACCGCGCGCTGGAATTCGGGCAGCTCGTCGAGGAACAGCACGCCGAGATGCGCGAGGCTCACCTCGCCCGGCTTCACCTTCAGCCCGCCGCCGGTCAGCGCCGCCATCGAGGCCGAATGGTGCGGCGCGCGGAACGGCCGCGTGCGCGTCAGCCGGCCGCCGTTCAGCGTGCCCGCCACACTCGCCACCATCGACACCTCCAGCGCCTCGGCGGCGTCGAGCGGCGGCAATATGCCGGGCAAACACGCCGCCATCAGCGACTTGCCCGCGCCCGGCGGCCCGACCATCATGAGATTGTGGCCACCGGCGGCGGCGATCTCCAGCGCGCGCTTGGCGGTCTCCTGCCCCTTCACCTGCCGCAGATCGGGGCCGTGCGCGCCGTCCTCCGCCTCGCCGGGCGCGGGCGCGCCGATCAGGCCGTGCCCCTTGAAGTGATTGACGAGGCTGAGGATATCCGGCGCGGCCAGCACGCCGATCGATCCTGCCCACGCAGCTTCCGCCCCTTGCGCCGCCGGGCAGATCAGCCCCTTGCCCAGCTCCGACGCATGCAGCGCCGCCAGCAGCACCCCCGGCGACGGCGCGATCCGCGCGTCGAGCCCGAGCTCCCCCACCACGACATAATCGGCGAGCTGCTCGGCATCGACCACCCCCATCGCCGCCAGCAGGCCGAGCGCGATCGGCAGGTCGAAATGCGACCCCTCCTTGGGCAGATCGGCGGGCGACATATTGACGACGATGCGCTTGGGCGGCAGCGCCAGCCCCATCGACGCGATCGCCCCGCGCACGCGCTCGCGGCTTTCCCCCACCGCCTTGTCGGCGAGGCCCACCACGTTGAAATTGGGAAGGCCGGGAATGAGCTGCACCTGCACCTCGACCGCGCGCGCCTCGAGCCCGAGATACGCCACCGTCGATACGCTCGCGACCATTCGATACCCCCCCGGTTGGGAGAACGCTTAGCGAACGGTTATGGGTTGGGGAAGCCTCTTCTCCCCTCCCTGGAAGGGAGAGGAACTTTGTGTCTTGCACACCCAAGACACCTTCCTATCTCCCTCCGCGATGCCGCCCCGCGCCAATCTTCGAATTGACTTCCACGCCACTCCCGCCTATGCGCACCCGCTGCAAGGCCGCCCCTGTGGTGGCCCTTTTCTATTCGACGATCAGGGAATGACTCATGAAGCGGACCTTTCAGCCGAGCAATCTGGTGCGGGCACGCCGGCACGGGTTCCGTGCGCGGATGGAGACGCCGGGCGGCCGCAACGTGATTCGCGCCCGCCGTGCGCGCGGTCGCAAGAAGCTGTCGGCGTAATTGCGACTCTGACTCGCCGCGCGGATTTCCTCGCGGCGAACAGCGGGCGGCGCGCGCCGATGCCGGGCTTCGTCCTGCTGATGCGCCCCCGCGACGATGGCGATCCCATGATGCGGATCGGCTATACCGTCACCAAGAAGATCGGCAACGCGGTGATCCGCAACCGGCTGAAGCGCCGCCTGCGCGCGCTCGCCCGCGCCGCGCTGCCCGAAAGCGGCGTGCGCGGTGCCGATCACGTCCTGATCGGGCGCGGCGACGGCCTGACCCGCGATTTCGCGCAATTGCAGGCCGATCTCGGCAAGGCGCTGGCGAAGGTCGCGCGGTGAGCGAATCGCGCAGCCCGTTCGTGCTGAGCGAAGTCGAAGCACATGCCCCGGCGTTGCCACATGTCCTTCGACTTCGCTCAGGACGAACGGAAGTTGGGGGCATGACCCGATGCTGACCCGCCTCCTCATCGCGCTCGTCCGCGCGTGGCAGATCGGCCCTTCCGCCGTCCTGCCGCCCTCGTGCCGCTTCCAGCCCTCGTGTTCCGCCTATGCAATCACGGCGCTTCGCCGCTATGGCGCGCTGAAGGGCGGCTGGCTCGCGGCAAAGCGGATCGGGCGCTGTCATCCCTGGGGCGGTTTCGGCCCCGACCCGGTGCCGTAAGCACCCACAGACTCACGAACGGGATTTCCTGGTGAAAGACGAAGGCAAGAATTTCCTCCTGTTCGCGGTGTTCGCGGCGCTGATCCTGTTCGGCTGGCAGATCATCGGTGCCAAGTTCTTCCCCACCGCGAACCCGCCCGCGACCAAGATCGTGGACGGCAAGAGCAAGCCCGTCGATACCACCGCCGGCCCGGCCGGTCCTGCCGCCAACAGGCCCGGCCAGATTCGCGACCGCGAGAAGGTGATCGCCGAGAGCCCGCGCGTCCGTATCCAGACGCCGCGCCTCGCCGGCTCGATCAACCTCAAGGGCGCGCGCATCGACGATCTCGTGCTGAGCAAGTACAAGGAAACGATCGCCAAGGATTCCAAGTCGATCCGGCTGTTTTCGCCTTCCGGCGCACAACATGCCTATTTCGCCGGCTTCGGCTGGTCGGGCGACGGCGTGACGACGCCGAACGCCGACACGGTGTTTGCAGCCAGCGCGCCGGTCCTCACCCCGGCGCAGCCCGTCACGCTCGCCTGGACCAATCCGCAGGGCATGCGCTTCGCGATCCGCATCGCGATCGACGAACGCTATATGTTCACCGTCCGCCAGACCGTGACCAACCCGACCGCAGCCCCCGTCACGCTGCGCCCCTATGCGCTCATCTCGCGCACCGGCGTCTCGCCCGATCCCGATACCTGGACCGATCACGTCGGCCCGATCGGCGTGTTCACCAACGGCGCGACCTACGACATCACCTACGGCAACCTGCAGGGGCATGAGGCGACGTTCTTCGGAAAGATCTTCGGCAATATCGGCAAGCCCGGCGACAACACCTTCGATTCGAAGGGCGGCTGGTTCGGCTTCGGCGACAAATACTGGCTCGCCGCGCTGATCCCCGATTCGGGCGCGAAGATGCACGGCGGCTTCCGCGCCGCCGTCGGCGATACCTTCCAGGCCGATTTCGCGCTGGATCCGAAGGTCGTCGCGCCCGGCAAGGCGCTGGTTTCGTCGGTGAAGGTTTTCGCCGGCGCGAAGGAAACCAACACGCTCGACGGCTATGAGGACAAGCTCGGCGTCCACCTGTTCGGCAAGGCGATCGACTGGGGCTGGTTCGAGGTCGTCGAAAAGCCGATCTTCAAATATCTCGACTTCCTGTTCCGCGCGATCGGCAATTTCGGCGTCGCGATCATCGCGCTGACGCTGACGATCCGCGCTTTGCTCTTCCCGATCGCCCAGCGCCAGTTCGCCTCGATGGCGAAGATGCGCGTGATCCAGCCGAAGATGAAGGCGCTGCAGGAACGCTACAAGGACGACAAGGCGCGCGCGCAGCAGGAGGTGATGGCGCTCTACAAGGCGGAGGGTGTCAATCCGCTCGCCGGATGCCTCCCCACCTTCCTGCAGATCCCGATCCTCTATGCACTCTACAAGGTGCTGCTGCTGACGATCGAGATGCGGCACCAGCCGTTCGTGCTGTGGATTCACGATCTGTCGGCACCCGATCCCGCAACGGTGCTCAACCTGTTCGGCTATCTGCCGTTCCAGTTGCCCGCCTTCCTGGCGATCGGTGTGGTGCCGGTGTTCCTCGGCATCTCGATGTACTTCCAGTTCAAGCTCAACCCGCAGCCGATGGACGAGGCGCAGGCGCAGGTCTTCAAGATCATGCCCTGGGTGCTGATGTTCGTGATGGCGCCGTTCGCGGTCGGCCTGCAGGTCTACTGGATCACGTCGAACTGCCTGACGATCCTGCAGCAGCGCCTGCTCTACGCCCGCCATCCCGAGCTCAAGGTGCCGGTGGCGAAGTGAGCGATCCGTTCGAACCAGAAGCGATCGAGGCCGCGCGAAAGACCTTCGCGGGCCCCGTCGCCTTCCTCAAATCGGCGCCTTCGCTCGACTTCATCCCGGACGCGGTGGTGCCCGAAGTGGCGTTCGCGGGGCGTTCGAACGTCGGCAAGTCGTCGCTGCTCAATGCGCTGACCGGCCGCAACGCGCTCGCCCGCACGTCGAACACGCCGGGGCGTACGCAGGAACTCAACTTCTTCGACGTGGGCACCCCGCTCGCCTTCCGGCTGGTCGACATGCCCGGCTACGGCTTCGCGAAGGCGCCCAAGGATATCGTCAAGAAATGGCGTTTCCTGGTGAACGACTTCCTGCGCGGCCGCGACGTGCTGAAGCGCGCGCTGGTGCTGATCGACGCGCGCCACGGCATCAAGGAGGTCGATCGCGAGATCCTGGAGATGCTCGACAAGGCGGCGGTGAGCTACCGCATCGTCCTCACCAAGGCCGACAAGATCAAGCCGACCGAACTCGCCGAAGTGACGGAGGCGACCGCCGCCGAAATCCGCAAGCACCCGGCCGCCCACCCCGATATCCTCGCGACCTCGTCGGAAACCGGCCTGGGCATCCCCGAACTGCGCGCCGCGGTGATCGAGGCGATCGGTTAGCACGAACACGCTGTCATCCCGGACGCTTGCGGTGCTCAGCTTCTCGAAACATGTGTTCCCCGGCGAAGGCCGGGGTCCAGTCGGGAAGGCCCCGGCGACTGGAGCGCGGCGCACTTTACCGGGACATCCGCAACTGGACCCCGGCCTGCGCCGGGGATCCCCCCAAGATGACTGAACGACGAGCGCATGTTAGGCTGTCCTACACGCTGCCGATCTGCGACAGTCGCCACGCTCTTTCTTATCGTCGGCCCGCCCTCACCGATCCCCACACGAGGGGTCCGCGCCAAACCGGCGGATCAGTGTGACCTCAGTGTGACTTTCCGCGCCCGATTGGTGCAATTTTGGAAACGATCGCCCCTTACATTTTCGATTCAGGTGTCAATCTGTCAAGCCAGCTATCACTCTAGCGCGCGGGCAGGTTCACCCGATGAACGGTTCCCCGGCATCGGGCGCATAGAGCAAAAGGCTGCGCTTGCCGATCGTCAGGCGGCCGACCTTATATTGCTCGATCCGCCACTTGCCGGTCTGCCCGTTGGCGAAGGTCACGCGCCCCGCGACATAGCAGGGCGAGCGATCGAGCGTCGCGTCCGCCGCCTGCGGGTTCACCCGCCGTGCGTCGCGGAAATAGCGCCGCACTTCCGGCGCGCTCAGTCGGAAGCTGGAGCAGTCGAGCCGCTCGTCATCCTCGATATGGTCGCCCTTGCCCGATCGCTCGACGATCACCGCGCGGATCGCGGGGATGTTCGCCGGGCACAGCGGCGGCACTTCCTCCGTGCCCTCGGTGCAGGAAGGATGCGCGCCCGCAAGCGCCAGCAGGAGAAATGCACTCACCATGTCGCCGTACTCGCCTCGGTTGCGTTCTTGCGCGAAAGCTGCGGATGCCGGAACACCTCGGTCATCGGCACGTGAAAGGTCATCGCCAGCTCGCTCACCAGCCATTTGAGCGATGCGTTCTGCTCCGCGGTCACATCGACATAGGTGTCGGTGCCGGCCTTCACCTCGCCGACCAGCTCGATGCCGATACTGTCCTTGTTGCCGGGATAGCGATCCGGCGCCGACTTGGCCGATTCGAGCTTGTTCTCGAGGGTCGGGTTGAACTTGGCATAGGTCTTCATCTCGACCGGCGTGCAGCGATGCTCCGCCACGCAGCGCGCACGCAGCTTGCCGACGTGCGAGGTGTAATAGAGCAGCGACGCCGTCTGGTAGATTGTCCCGTCCTTGTCGATCAGGAAATGCGTGCCGTACGGCCGGGCGACATAGCCCGAAAAGGCCGACTGCGCGGTGCTGCCGCCGGTCTGGTGGACGACGATCCCGTTCACGGTGCCGAGCGGTCCCTTGCCCAAAGTCGATACGATATGCTGGGTAATACGGCCGCTGGTGATCAGGCCGTCCTTGTCGATGGTCAACAAAGTGTCTCTCCCGGTCAGGCCCCCGCCCTTTTCCCAAGTAAAGCCTTATCCGGCAGTTGTGGCAATGCGGCGACATGACTAACGCTTCGCCCATGAAACTCATCATCGGCAACAAGGCCTATTCGTCCTGGAGCTTGCGCGGCTGGCTGGCCTGCAAGCAATCCGGCCTTCCCTTCGAGGAAGTGGTGGTGCCGCTTTACGATCAGGACTGGGACAAGCGCCGCGAGGGCGACGAATTTGCCCCTTCCTCCGGCAAGGTGCCGATCCTGTGGGACGGCGACGCCGTGGTGTGGGACAGCCTCGCGATCGTCGAATATCTGGCGGAAAAGACCAGCCGCGACCTGTTCTGGCCCGCCGACCCCGCCGCCCGCGCGATGGCGCGGTCGATGTCGGCGGAAATGCACTCCAGCTTCACCGCGCTGCGCAAGAAGCACAGCATGAACGTCCGCCAGGTCTTCCCGCCAAAGACCCCCGACGACGACGTCGTCGCCGATCTCACCCGCATCATGGAGCTATGGGCGCAGGCACGCGCGCGCTTCGGCGGCGACGGGGAATTCCTGTTCGGCGCGTTTGGCGCGGCCGACATCATGTTCGCGCCGGTGGTGACGCGCATCGTCACCTACAGCCTGCCGATCGCGCGCTTCGCCGGACCCTATATGGACGCGGTGCTGACGCATCCGTTTATGCAGGATTGGATCGCGTCCGCGCAGGAAGAGGAATGGGTGATCGAGCAGTTCGAGCAGCCGGTGGGGTGACACCCTAAATCCGTTCGTGCTGAGCGAAGTCGAAGCACATGGGCAACCCGTGCCCTTCGACTTCGCTCAGGGCGAACGGAGTGCGGGCTCTAGAACACCGCCGCGACCATCTGCCGGAACGCCTCGGCACGGTGGCTGATCGCCTTCTTGGCATCGGGGATTTCCGCAAAGGTCAGCTCGCTGCCGAGTGGCTGGAAGATCGGGTTATAGCCGAACCCGCCCGTCCCGCGCGGCGGCCAGACGAGCGTGCCGTCGACCCGCCCCTCGAACCATTCGACATGGCCGTCGGGCCACGCCAGCGCCAGCACGCAGACGAAATGCGCGTCGCGGCTCGCATCCGGCCCCTTCACCTCGATCGCCTCGTTGACGAGCCGCATCGCCAGCCCGAAATCCTTCTCCGGCCCCGCCCAGCGCGCCGAGAAGATGCCGGGATCGCCGCCCAGCGCATCGACGCACAGCCCGCTGTCGTCGGCGAGCGCGGGCAGCCCGGTGAGGTCCGCCGCCGCGCGCGCCTTCAGCTCGGCATTGGCGAGGAAGGTGGTGCCGGTCTCCTCCGGCTCGGGCAGGTCGAGGTCCGCCGCCGACACAGGTTCCACCCCGTAAGGCCCGAGCATCTCGAGGATTTCCTTGACCTTGCCCTGATTATGGCTGGCGATGACGAGCTTGCCCTTGCCGAGCTTGCGGATCGCCTGCGGCGGCACTTCGCTCACCGACCCACGGCCTTGGCTTGCGCCGCGAAGATATCCGCGCACCCGATCCGCGCGAGGCGAAGCAGACGCAGCAGCGCCTCCTCGTCATAGGTCGCACCCTCGGCGGTGGCCTGCGCCTCGGCGATGTTGCCGTTTTCGAGCAGCACGAAATTGGCGTCGGCATCGGCGTTCGAATCCTCGTCGTAATCGAGATCGAGCACCGGCGTGCCGTTGAAGATGCCGCAGGAGATCGCCGCGACCTTCTGCGTCAGCGGGTCCGCGGTCAGCTTGCCCGATGCGATGAGCCCATCGATCGCGAGCCGCAGCGCCACCCACGCGCCCGAGATCGAGGCGGTACGCGTGCCGCCGTCGGCCTGGATCACGTCGCAATCGAGCACGATCTGGCGCTCGCCGAGCAGCTTCAGGTCTGTGACGGCACGCAAGCTGCGCCCGATAAGCCGCTGGATTTCCTGCGTCCGCCCCGACTGCTTGCCCTTGGCCGCCTCACGCGACCCGCGCGTATGCGTGGCACGCGGAAGCATGCCGTATTCCGCCGTCACCCAGCCCTCGCCACGCCCGCGCATGAACGGCGGCACCTTCTCCTCGACCGACGCCGTCACCAGCACCTTGGTATGGCCGAAGGCGATCAGCACCGATCCTTCGGCGTGCTTGGTGAAATTCGGCGTGATGGTGATTTCGCGCATCTGATCGGGGGTGCGGCCGGATGGGCGCATGGGGTATTCTCCTCGTGAAGTGGCCGCCGCCCTATCCTTGCGGGTGGGTGCTGTCACCCCTTCACACCCAACGCGTGACAATCCCGGTTGAGCCGCGCAAAGTCGCTCCCCACATGACCGTGATGCACGCCCCACCCGTCTCCGAACTCAACGATCGCGCGCGCGACGTGTTTCGCGTGGTGGTGGAATCGTATCTCAACACCGGCGCGCCGATCGGGTCGCGCACGATCGCGCACCTTTCCGGCCTCAACCTCTCGCCCGCCTCGATCCGCAACGTCATGCAGGATCTCGAGGAGCTCGGCCTGCTCGCCGCCCCGCACACCAGCGCCGGGCGGATGCCGACCGAGACGGGCCTGCGCCTGTTCGTCGATGGCATGATGCACGCGCTGGAACCCTCCCCCGCAGAGCGCGCCGCGATCGAATCGCAGGTGCAGCAGGTCGGCCCGGTCGAAGAGGCGCTGGCGGCGACCACGCTCGCACTCTCCGGCCTCTCGGCCTGCGCGGGGCTGGTGATGGTGCCCAAGCGCGAACTGGTGCTGCGCCAGATGAGCTTCGTGCCGCTCTCGGCCGACAAGGCGCTGGCCGTGCTGGTCGCGCAGGACGGATCGGTCGAGAACCGCGTCGTCGATCTGCCCGCCGGCGTGCCGCCCTCCGCCCTCATCGAGGCGGGCAATTACATGACGGCGATGCTCGGCGGCCTCACGCTCGGCCAGGCGCGCGCGCGGCTGGAGCGCGAGATGGCGGAGGAACGCGCCCTCGTCGACGTCACCGCCCGCACCCTCGTCGAACGCGGCCTCGCGGTGTGGAGCGAGGACAGCGACCGCCGCCCCGTCCTCATCGTGCGCGGCCAGGGCCGCCTGCTCGACGCGGCCGCCGCCGCCGATCTCGATAGGATCAGCGATCTGCTCGACGACCTTGAAGGGAAGCAGGAGATCGCCCACTTGCTCGACAGCGCGAGCGCCGGCGACGCTACGCGGATCTTCATCGGCGCGGAGAACAAATTGTTCTCGCTGTCGGGATCGTCCGTCATCGCCAAGCCCTTCCGCGGGACGGACGGGCGCGTGGTCGGCGTGGTGGGGGTGATCGGCCCGACGCGGTTGAACTATGCGCGCGTTGTGCCAATGGTCGATTTCACTGCCGCGACGCTCGCGCGGCTCATGGGTTAAGATTACCGGGACGGAATGATGAACGAAGACAATACCGAAGCCGCCGACCTGCGCGAGGAAACCGCCGAGGCCGCCCCCGAAGTCGCGGAAGCAGACCGCACCGCGAAGCTCGAGGCCGAGCTGGAGGAAGCCAAGAAGGCCGTCCTCTACGCCCATGCCGAGGGCCAGAACATCCGCCGCCGTGCCGAGAAGGAAGCCGCCGATGCGCGCGCCTATGCCGCGACCAGCTTCGCGCGCGACCTGCTCTCGGTCGCCGACAATCTCTCGCGCGGGCTCGACGCGATCCCCGCGGAGCTGCGTGCCGACGACAAGTTCAAGGGCCTTGTCGCAGGGCTGGAAGCGACCGGCCGCGAGCTCGACGCGGTCTTCACGCGCCACGGCATCTCCAAGATCGTGGCGCTCGGCGCCAAGCTCGATCCCAATTTTCACCAGGCGATGCTGGAAATGCCGAGCGACAAGGAGCCGGGCACCGTCGTGCAGGAAATGCAGGTCGGCTACATGATCAAGGACCGCCTGCTGCGGCCCGCGCTGGTGGCGGTGGCCAAGAAAGCCGACTGACCCGCCCGCTTTCGCTTGCGCCCGCGACGGGCGGTTGGGATAGGGTGGCATGCCCGCTTTCCTCTCCATCCTCCTCTTCCTGATCGCGGCGACGGTGCTGGAGGTAAGCGGCGACGCTATCGTTCGCATGGGAATCGCACGCGATGGACTCGTCCGCGGCGGCTTCTTCGCGGCCGGCGCCGTCCTCCTGTTCGCCTATGGCCTGCTGCTCAATCTCGCGCCTTTGCCATTCGAGCGGGTGGTGGGGATCTATATCGCGACTCTGTTCATCGTCTGGCAGGTGATCGCATACATCACCTTCCGGCATGTGCCCGGTGTGCCGGTCTATGTCGGGGGTGCGCTGATCGTCGCGGGCGGACTGACGGTCGCGTTCTGGAAAGGCTGACGGCATGTCCCTGAACCCCAACCTCACCGCCGAACGCCCGACGTTCGTCACGCATCTCGAATGTTCGATGACGGGCGAGCGGTATGAGGCCGATCAGCTTCACGGGCTCTCCAGCGTAGGCCGCCCGCTGCTCGTGCGCTACGATCTCGACGGCGTGCGGGCGATGGCGCCGCGCGCGATGATCGAGGCACGGCCGACCGATCTGTGGCGCTGGCGCGAGTTGCTGCCGGTGCGGCGCACCGCCGACATCGTCAGCCTCGGCGAGATCGAGACGCCGCTGGTGCCGATCCCGAAATCGGGCGGCCCCAACGTGCTGGTGAAGGACGAAGGACGCCTGCCGACCGGCAGCTTCAAGGCGCGCGGTCTCGTCATGGCGGTGGCGATGGCGAAGGCGCTCGGCGTCACGAAGATCGCGATGCCGACCAACGGCAACGCCGGCGCGGCGCTGGCTGCCTACGCGACGCGCTGCGGGATCGAAACGATCGTGCTCTGCCCCGAAGAAACGCCCGAGGTTAACGTCCGCGAGATCGCCGCGCAGGGCGCGCGCGTCTACCGCGTCAATGGCCAGATCGACGATTGCGGCGCGATCGTCGGGCGCGGTGCGGCGGAGGGCCGCTGGTTCGATTTCTCGACCCTCAAGGAGCCGTACCGGATCGAGGGCAAGAAGACGATGGGCCTGGAGCTGGCGGCGCAGTTCCGCTGGAAGCTGCCGCAGGCGATCTTCTACCCGACCGGCGGCGGCACCGGCCTGATCGGCATGTGGAAGGCGTTCGCCGAGATGGAGACGCTCGGCTGGATCGGGCCCGAACGGCCGAAGATGTTCGCGGTGCAGGCAAGCGGCTGCGCCCCCATCGTCCGCGCGTTCGAGGCGGGCGAAGAACACGCCGAGCGCTGGGAGGATGCCGCGACGGTGGCGGCGGGCATCCGCGTGCCCAAGGCAGTCGGCGATTTCCTGATCCTGCGCGCGGTGCGCGAATCGGGCGGCACGGCGATGGCGGTCGGCGATCCCGCGATCCTCAAGGCCGTCGATGATTGCGCACGGCAGGACGGCCTGCTTATGTGCCCCGAGGGCGGCGCGACGCTTGCGGCCTACCGCGAAGCGCTGCGTACCGGCCTCGTCGACGAGGACGACCGCGTGGTGCTGTTCAACTGCGCGACGGGGCTGAAATACCCCATGCCGGAAGCAGGCATAGCGCTCGACCGGCATGGCGAGATCGATCTGGGCGGGCTGTAAACCTTCTCCGTTCGGGCTGAGCTTGTCGAAGCCCTGCCCTTTCTTCGTGCCAAGAAGTGCAGCCCCCTTCGCTCAGGACAGGCTTCGAAAAGCTCAGGGCGAACGGGGTCAAGTCAGGTTCGCCTCCTGCACCATGTCGAACTCGCGCACGCCCCGCGCCCGGCGGGCTGCGTTCACCAGGTCGCGCAGTTCCTCGCGCCGTGCCTGCGCCTTCTCCACGTCGCGGATCGCGAAGGGTTTGCCGGCGGTCGTCTCGTCGCTCGACAAAAGCGTGATCGTGCCGATCCCTGCCCATTGGTTGATCAGGCTGAAATCGATGCGGATGTCTTTGATCCGGTAGAGCTCGATCTCGTCGATCGATTTGCTGAAGATGCCGCGATGCAAGACCAGCCGGTCCTCGGTCACTTCGTATGTCGTGCCGAGATTGGCGATCCACTTCAGCAGGATGATCACGAAACCGACGCCCACCAGGCACAGCAGCAGCGTGCCCCACCCGGCGAGCGTGCCACGCAGCCAGCCCCAGGTCGATGAACGAAACCGGTCGAGCGTCTTGGACATGGCACCCCTTTTCCCGCGCCATTCTATCGGCCCCGCGCCTGCTTCGCCAGCGCGGCTTTTCAAGCGGTTGACACTGCCCCCGCCGTTCCGCAGGCTCGCCTGCGCAACCGCAAGCGAGAACAGCGCCGATGGCGTCCGCGCCAGATACCCCGGAATCGCCCGCAACGCTGCGTTTCCTCGACGGTGGCGGGGAGATGGGCGCGCGGATGCGCGCGTTCGATTGGGCGGCGCATCCGCTTGGGCCGGCGGAGCACTGGCCGCTGGTCCTCAAGATCACCGTCAGCCTGTGTCTGCACTCCAGTATCCCGACCGCGATCTACTGGGGCCCGGATTTCCGGCTGTTATACAACGATGCGTGGATCCCGGTCGGCCGCGGCCATCCCGCTACGCTCGGTGAGACCGGTGCGGTGGCGCGGGCCGATATATGGCCGATATTGGGCCCGCAGCTCGAACGGATCATGACATCGGGCGAAGGCGTCTCCCTGGAGCGGCAGCGGTTGATGTGCGAGCGCGGCGATAGGATCGAGGAAGCGTTCTACACCTACAGCAGCCTGCCGATCCGCGACGAGAGCGGCATGCGTCTGGGCGTGCTCAACACCGGCAACGAGGTCACGTCGCAGGTCCGCGCCGAACAGTCCGTGCGCGCCAGCGAGGAGCGCCTGCAGATGGCGCTCGATGCATCGGGGAATGTCGGCACCTGGGACTGGGATCCGGTGACCAATCATATCATCGCCGATGAACGCGCCGCCCGCCTGTACGGGGTCGATCCGGCGGCCGCGCGGCGGGGCGCACCCGCCGATTTCTACCGCGCCAACGTCCATCCCGATGACATCGGGCGCGTGTCCGCGCTGCAGAAGGCGGTGTTCGGAAAAGGCGGCGAATATTCTGTCGAAGCCCGCATCCTCCCTGCCGAGGGCGCCGAACGTTGGCTCCTGTCGCAGGGCCGCGCTACTCACGAAGCGGGCGTGTTGACGCGCTTTTCCGGCATCGTCCTCGACGTGACCGACGCGCGTCGGCGCGAGGAGGAGTTGCGCCACGCGCGCGACGAACGCGAGTTCCTGCTGATGCTGACCGAGCGGCAACGCGCGCTCTCGTCCTCCGATGATATCATGCAGATGACCGCAACCGCGCTCGGCGAACGGCTCGCGGTCAGCGCTGCCGGATTCTACCGGGTCCACGGCGATGCGCTGCTCCACTACGGCGCGTGCTGGACAGACGGCAGCGTGCCGCCGCTGACCGGGGAGATGCCGGTCGCCGACTTCGGCCCGGAAATCGATGCCATGATGCGCACCGAACGCACGCTCGTCTTCACGGGCGGCGCCGACGACCCCGGCCCGGTGCCGGAAACCGTCCACGGACGCGCCACGCGCGCCGCGATCAGCGTACCGCTGGTGCGCGACGGGCGCTGGCAGGCAGGCTTCTACCTCAGCAATCTGCATCCCCGGTCCTGGTCCCCCGGCGAGGTTGCGCTGGTCGAGGAGGTCGCCGAACTCAGTTGGGATTCGGTCGCGCGGACCGAGGCGATCGCACGGCTGCGCGTGATGAACGACAGCCTGGTCGATCAGGTTGCCGACCGCACCGCCGAACGCGACCGCATCTGGGAGGCGAGCCGCGATCTGCTCGGCATCGCCGATCTCGAGGGCCGCTGGATCAACGTGAACCCGGCGTGGGAGCGGGTGCTGGGCTGGCCGCGCCACATGATCCTGGGGCGCGATTCAAGCTGGCTGCGCCATTCCGACGACCATGAGATCAGCGCACCGCTGCTCGACGAACTCAACGTCAAGGAAAGCCTGTCGGGTTTCGAGACCCGCTATCGCACCAGCGCCGGCGACTATCGCCGCCTCGCCTGGCAAGGCACGCGCATCAACGACCGCGTCTACACCATCGCGCGCGACGTGACCGAGGAGCGCCAGCAGCAGGCCGCGCTGCTCGCCGCCGAGGAACGCACGCGCCTCGTGCTGGAGGCGATGGAGGGCGTCGGTGTGTGGACCTACGACATCGCCGCCGACCGCTTCAGGAGCGACCCCGGCTTCGCGGCGCTGCTCGGCTTCGACGCGGCGACCGATGCGGGCGGCGTGTCGATGATGGAGGTCGCGCAGCGCATTCACCCCGACGATCTGCCGAAGATGCGGATGCTCCGCGATATCCAGCGCGGCCTGTGGGAGGACGGCGAAAGCGAATATCGTATCATCCGTCCCGACGGCGGAATCCGTTGGATCATGGTGCGCAACCGCGTGCTGCAAGACGCGGCGGGCAAGGCGGAATCGATCATGGGCGTCGGCGTCGATCTCACCCGCCAGCGCGAACTGGAGGAGCGCCTGCGCCAGAGCCAGAAGATGGAGGCCGTGGGCCAGCTCACCGGCGGATTGGCACATGATTTCAACAATCTGCTGACCGGTATTTCCGGCGCGTTGGAGATCATGGCAATGCGCCTGAAGCAGGGCCGGATCGACGATCTGCCGCGCTATATCGGCGCTGCGCAGACCGCATCGGGCCGCGCCGCCGCGCTCACGCACCGCCTGCTCGCCTTCTCGCGCAAGCAGCCGCTCGATCCGCGCCCGACCGACGTCGCACGCCTGATCGCCGGGATGGAGGATCTCGTGCGCGGCACGGTCGGGCCCAATATCGCGCTCGGCTTCGATATCGCGGAGGGTGCGTGGCCGGTGCTGGTCGATCCCAACCAGCTCGAAAATGCGCTGCTAAACCTTTGTATCAACGCGCGCGATGCCATGCCCGACGGCGGCAGCCTGACCATCTCCGCGCAGAACCGCGATCTCGATGCGCGCGAGGCGGCGGAGCGCGATGTCGCGCCCGGCGCCTATCTCGTGCTGCTGGTGATCGACACCGGCACCGGCATGAGCGCCGACGTCGTCGCCCGCGCGTTCGATCCGTTCTTCACCACCAAGCCGATGGGCCAGGGCACCGGCCTTGGCCTGTCGATGATCTACGGCTTCGCGCGGCAATCGGGCGGCCAGGTGAAGATCGAGTCGCGCCTCGGCCACGGCACGACGATGGCGCTCTACCTCCCCCGCCACCACGGCGACGTCGCCGCCGACGAAGCGGGTGGAGGCGGCGCACTCGCCCTGCCCGAAGCGCGCGGCGAGCGCGTGCTGGTCGTCGATGACGAGGCCGTGGTGCGGATGCTCGTCGTCGATGTGCTGGAGGAACTCGGCTACGAACCGATCGAGGCGAGCGACGGCGCCGAGGCCGTCGCCGCGCTCGAGGCCGAGGGTCGCATCGACCTGCTCGTCACCGACGTCGGCCTGCCCGGCGGCATGAACGGCCGGCAGGTGGCGGATGCCGCTCGCGCGCTGCGGCCCGACATCCCCGTCCTTTTCATCACCGGCTTCGCGGAGAACGCCGTGGTCGGCGACGGCCCGCTCGATCCGGGGATGCAGCTCGTCGCCAAACCCTTCGCCATCGATGCGCTGGCGGTGCGGATCCGGGATATGGTGACAGGACGGTAACGGGGCCGAAACGGTCCGTTGCCGGACCGCGCCTTCCGCGCGAACGCCATCCGCCCTACCTTCCAGCCACTGTAGAGGAGACGGGAATGACCTTTCTTTCGCGCTGGAGCCCGCAGTTCCTGAGTGTCCTGCGTATCGTCGCGGCGCTGTTGTTTATGGAACACGGGTTGATGAAGCTGTTTCACTTCCCCGTGCCGCAGCCGGGCGCGCCCGATCCGCTGCCTGCGATGCTGATGGTAGCGGCGCTGATCGAGGTGGCCGGCGGTACGTTGCTGGCGCTCGGACTGTTCACCCGCGTCGCGGCGTTCGTCTGCGCGGGACAGATGGCCTTCGCCTATTTCATCGCGCACGCCCCGGTCAGCTTCTGGCCCGCCGTCAACATGGGCGAGGCCGCGGTGCTGTTCTGCTTCATCTTCCTGTATCTGGCGGCCGCCGGCGGCGGTGCGTGGAGCCTCGACGCGGCGCTGCGAAAGAAGGCCTAAAGCTGCGCGATCCGCGCGATGATCTCCGCATAGACCCCGGCAAGCGCGGGCAGATCGGCCACCGCCACCGCCTCGTCGAGCTTGTGCATCGTCGCGTTGCACAGGCCGAACTCGACCACCGGGCACAGCGCCGAGAGGAAGCGCGCGTCCGACGTGCCGCCCGTTGTCGACAATTCCGGCCGCAGCCCGAGCCGCGCCGCGATCGCGTCGCCGATCAGCGTCGAGAACGCCCCTGGCCGCGTCAGGAACGCCTCGCCCGAGATGCGCGCGGTCAGCGTCGCGGTCGGGTCGTGGCGCGCGACGATGCCCCGCATCCGCTCGACCAGATCAGCGCCCGTATGCAGGTCGTTGAAGCGTATCGAGAGCCTTGCGGAGGCGTGCCCCGGAATCACGTTGGTCGCGGGGTTGCCCACCGTGATGTCGGTCGCCTCGATGTTGGACGCCTGAAACCAGTCATTTCCCTCGTCCAGCACGACCGCGTCGATCTCGGCCAGCATCGCCACCAGCTTGGGGATCGGATTGTCGGCAAGATGCGGATAGCCGACATGGCCCTGCCTGCCCGTCACCTCGATCCAGATATTGACCGATCCGCGCCGCCCGATCTTGATCATGTCGCCCAGCCGCGCGACCGAGGTGGGCTCGCCGACGAGGCACAGGTCGGGCCGCACCCCGCGTTCGGCCATACGCTGCATCAGCGCCTTGGTGCCGTAGGTCGCCGGGCCTTCCTCGTCGCCGGTGATGATCAGGCTGAGCGGGATCGTCGGCTCGTCGGGGATCGCCGCGACGAAGGCGGCGATCGCCCCCTTCATGTCGACCGCGCCGCGCCCGTGGAGCAGCCCGCCGCGCTTCTCGGGCACGAAGGCGTCGCTCGCCCAGCCCGCGCCCGGCGGCACGACATCAAGATGCCCCGCGAAGGCGAAATGCTGGCCCTGCCCCCCGCGCGTCGCCAGCAGATTCTCGACCGGCCCGTCCGGCGCCTCGCCCTCCACGAAGCGTTCGACGGTGAAACCGCGCTCGACCAGCGCTTGCTCCAGCACGTCGAACACGGCACCGCGCGCGGGCGTCACGCTCTCGCACGCGATCAGCGCCTTGGTGAGGCCGAGGATCTGGGGCAGGTTCGCTGTGTCAGTCATGGGAGGCGGCATTGCCCAAGCTCGATCTCGATACAATCCCGCAGGTCAATCTCACCGACTACCCGCCGCAATTCGCGCATGTCGTCGCGGGCCGCTGGTATCGCCGCCTCGGCCCGCCCTCGGGCCTCACGCACATGGGCGTCAGTCAGGTCACGCTGAAGCCCGGCGCGCAATCGTCGCAACGCCACTGGCACGCGGCGGAGGACGAGTTCGTCGTGATGCTGTCGGGCGCGGCGGTGCTGATCGACGACGACGGCGAATATCCGATGCGCCCCGGCGACTGCGCGAGCTTCCCCGGCGGCGTGCGCAACGGCCATGTCCTAGTCAATCGCAGCGCGGAGGACTGCGTCTTCATCGCGGTCGGCGCGGGGCCGGACACGGGCGGCGGCTATTCGGATATCGACATGCTGTGGAGGGCGGACGGTCGCTACACGACCAAGACCGGCGAGGAATATCGTTAGAAAGCCGCCTGCCCCACCACGTTTCCGGCCGGGCTGTAGCGACAGACGAGCGTATCGTCGCGGTCGTTGCTGGCGAGTGCGCAACCGACGCGCGTCGTGCCGCGCCACACGATCTGCGTGTAATGCGCGACATCCTGCCACTGCCCGCTCGTGCTGAAGTACGGGGTCGGGCGGTTCACGAACATCCGTTTCTCCGCCACGAAGCTGCCGACCATCTCGTCATAGCGATAGGCGTCGCGCGTGCCCGTCCAGAGGTTTTCGCCCTCGCGCGACGGCCCCATCGGCTGGTGGGCATGTTCGAAGCGGTGTTCGGCGGCGAGCGTGCAGGCATAGGCGAGCGCGTGATCGGCCAGCGTATCGTCCCACGCAAGCGGGGGCAGGCCGACCTCGGCGCGCGCGGCGGCATGGGCGCTCAGCATCGCCCGTTGCAGCAGGCTGGCTCCGCGCGGCGCGGGCCTGTCGCTCGTCCGCAGCTCGACGGATCGCAGCGGCGGCATCACCCGTGGCGCGGGTTCGGTCGGCGCGGGCGTACAACCGAGCAACAGGAGCGCCAAGAACAGTATCCGCATCTTCCCTAGCTCCGCCACGCGGCGCATAGCCGCCCGCATCATGTATGCGTCCTCACCTCCACCGCTAGCCCTCCCCCCGCTAGCGCTCTACGTCCACTGGCCGTTCTGCGTCTCGAAATGCCCCTATTGCGATTTCAACAGCCATGTTCGCGAGAGCGTCGATCAGGCCGCGTGGCGGGCGGCGCTGCTCGCCGATCTCGCCTATGAGGCGGCGGCCTTGCCCGACCGGCAACTGGGCTCGATCTTCTTCGGCGGCGGAACGCCCTCGCTGATGCCGCCCGAGACGGTCGCGGCAGTGATCGCAGCGGCAACCGAAGCCTGGGCGCCGACCGACGATATCGAGATCACGCTGGAGGCCAATCCCAGTTCCGTCGAAGCGGCACGTTTCGCGGACATCGCCGCGGCAGGCGTCAACCGCGTTTCGCTCGGCCTGCAGGCGCTCGATGACGAGGCCTTGCGCTTCCTCGGCCGCGCGCATGGCGTCGCCGAGGGGCTGGCCGCGCTCGACACCGCGCAGGCGTGCTTTGATCGCGTCAGCTTCGACCTGATCTACGCCCGCCCCGGCCAGAGCCTCGCCGACTGGCACGGCGAACTCACCCGCGCGCTGTCGTTCGGCACCGAGCATCTCTCGCTCTACCAACTCACCGTCGAGCAGGGCACGCGCTTCGCCACCGAGGAGCGCGAGGGGCGGCTCACCCTGCCCGATCCCGACTATGCCGCCGACCTGTTCGAACTGACCCGCGAGACGACCGCGCGCGCGGGGCTGCCGGCCTACGAAATCTCCAACCACGCGCGGCCGGGCGCGGAGAGCCGCCACAACCTCGTCTACTGGCGCTACCAGGATTACGCCGGCGTCGGCCCGGGCGCGCATGGCAGGCGCGGCGGCCTCGCGACGGCGCGCCACAAGAAACCCGAGAACTGGATCACGGCGGTGGAGCGCAACGGCCACGGCGCGCAGATCGAGGAAACACTTACCCCGGCGGAGCGCGCGAAGGAGGTGCTGCTGATGGGGCTGCGGTTGCGTGAGGGCGTGGACCTGTCGCGCATCTCGACGCTGGGCGAAGCGCCGGTCGCCGACCTGATCGATGAAGCCGCCACCACCCGCCTCGCCGCGCAGGGCCTGCTCACCCGCGACGGCGACCACCTCGCAGTCGCGGATAGCGGGATGCTCCTGCTGGATGCGATCCTGCCTGAGGTGGTTCGCTAATTCCCGTCGCCCCGGCGGAGGCCGGGGCCGCTAGGTTGCGTGGCGAAGGCAGTGCCACAAACTCGGCGGCCCCGGCCTCCGCCGGGGCGACGTCAGGTTACTCGAACCCCGTCGGCGCCGCCGACACCGTCACCGTCGTTCCGCCCCGTATCTCCTGCACCTCCAGCGCCCGCTCCGCAATGCCGTCGCCGCGGAAGCGGAACGCGCCGTCGATGCCCGCGAAGCCGCCGCGATCGTGCAGCCGCTCCTCCGGGAATGGCGTCCCCACCCGCCAGTCGCGCGCGATGCGGATCGTCAGCAGCACCGCGTCATAGCCGAGGCTCGACAGCCGGAACGGTGCCGCGCCGAAGCGCGCGCGGTATTTGGCGGCGTACTGGCGATACAGATTGTCCGAAACGCTGGCGAACCACGCGCCGTTCAGCGCCGGTTTGGTGGCGATCGCGCTCTCCGAATTCCACAATTCGGTGCCGAGCACGCGCGCCCCGCCATTGCCGATCCGCCGCATCACCGGCACCGCATTGGCGGCGGTATTGCCGCCATCGGCGATCAGCAGCGCCTGATAGGGCGAATCCTTCGCCATGCGCGTCAGCGCCGCCGTGATCGATCCCGGCACGCGCTGATAGGTCTGCAGCGAAACCACCTGCCCGCGCGCATTCTCCACCGCGCGAAGGTACGCGGTCGAGGCGCGCTCGCCGTAGGTGCCGTTGGGGATCAGCCCCGCGAAGCTCGTGATGCCCTGCGCCTTGGCATAATCGACCACGCGCTGGATCGACTGGCCCGGCGCATAGCCCATCAGATACGCGCCCTGCCCGACGGCGGCGGTATCGTTCGAGAAGGACACCACCGGCACGCGCGCCGCGCGCGCGATCGGCGTCACCGCGCGCACGTCCTCGCCGAGCAGCGGCCCCAGGATCAGCCGGTTGCCGTCCGCGATCGCGCGCTGCGCCGCAGCCGACGCGCCGGTCGCGGTGTCATAGGTGGTGATGCGCACGCGCTCGCTGCGCGAATCGAGCAGGGCGAGCTGCGTCGCATTGGCGAGGCTTTGCCCCACGCCCGCATTCGGGCCCGACAGCGGCACCAGCAGCGCGACGCGGTGGCGCTCGGTATCGGTCGGAATACCCGGCTCGACCTGCGGCTGGGTGATGCGCGGAGGGGGCGGCGGCGGCGCAGGGCCACGCGGCACGACCGTGTCGCAGCCCGCGAGAAACAGCGCGCCAAGAACGACGAAAGCCCGGCGCAACCCCCTGCCCCCCAGGATGCCTGGTTGCGGTATCGATGCGGCGTCTGCCATGAACCTCTCCAATGAACGAAACCGATCTCGCGCCCGGCCTCTATATCGTCGCAACCCCGATCGGCAATCTCGGCGATCTCTCGCCGCGCGCCGCGCACATCCTCTCCCACGCCGGCGTCATCGCGGTCGAGGACTCGCGGGTGACGGCCGGGCTGCTCCGCCATATCGGCATCAAGCGACCGATGACACCCTATCACGATCACAATGCGGAGGGCGTGCGACCGGGCCTGATCGCGCGCATGGCGACCGAGGCGGTGGCGCTGGTGTCGGACGCCGGCACGCCGCTCATCTCGGACCCCGGCTTCAAACTCGTCCGCGATGCGCGCGCGGCAGGGCATCTGGTGGTGACGATTCCCGGACCCTGCGCGGCGGTGGCGGCGTTGACGCTGGCGGGTCTGCCGACCGACCGTTTCCTGTTCGTCGGCTTCCTGCCGCCCAAGGCGGGAGCGCGCGCCGCCGCCATCGCCGAAGTGGCGGGCATCCGCGCGACGCTGGTGCTCTACGAATCCGGCCCGCGCCTCGCCGCGACGCTGGCCGCGCTCGCGGAAGGACTGGGAGACCGCGAGGCGGCGGTGACGCGCGAGATCACCAAGCGTTTCGAGGAAGCGGTGACGGGCACGCTGACGTCGCTCGCCGCCCGCTACGCCGACGCCCCGCCCAAAGGCGAGATCGTGGTCGTGGTGGCGCCCCCCGGCGACCCCGAAGCGGCCAGCGACGCCGACGCCGACACTGCGCTCGCCGAAGCCCTCACCCGCCTCTCGACCGGACAGGCGGCAAGTGAGGTCGCCAAGAAACTCGGCCTCGACCGCAAGGCGCTCTATGCCCGCGCGCTGGAGATGAAGGGTTGAGAGTAGGCGGATGAAGTAGTATTTTATACTACTCTCATTGAGGTGCCGATCATGCAAGCCGCCGAAAAACTCTCCATCACCCTCCCCGCCGAAATGGTCCGCGTCATCCGCGCCAAGGTCGAGAGCGGCGGCTATGGCTCCAACAGCGAAGTCATCCGCGAGGCGATGCGCGGCTGGATGGAACGCGAACGCCACTTCGCCACGCTGGAGGCGGCGGTGGAGCGCGGGATCGCCGATGCCGAAGCGGGCCGCGTGTATACCTCCGAAGAGGTGCGCGGATGGCTTCTCGAACAGCTTGAGAATGATCGGCGCTCAGCTTCGTGAAGACGGTGTGGACGCAGGCCGCACGATCCGACCTCAGGGACATCAGCCGCTATATCGGGTCCGACAATCCACAGCGGGCAGTCTCCTTCGTCGATGAGATCGTCAGCGCCGGGGAGAGCATCCTGGACATGCCTCTCGGTTTCCCGCTCGCGCACCGGCTGGAACACTTGGCGATCCGTCGTCGCGTCCATGGATCCTATCTGATCCTTTACCGCGTATTGCCCGAGGCCGTGGAAATCCTCCACGTCGTGCATACGGCTCGTGATATGTCCGCCTCCTGAATCCTGATGCCTGAGCCTGCATGCGCCATTTGAGGCCGAAGCGCCCCAAACCCCTCCCCTCGCCAAAACGCCAGGCCGCCGAGGCCGCAGGCCGGCGCGGCGAGCGGATCGCGGGGTGGTGGCTGCGGCTCAAGGGCTGGCGCATCCTCGCCCGGCGCGTGCGCACGCCGGCCGGCGAGGTCGATATCGTCGCGCGCAAGGGCACCCTCGTCGCCTTCGTCGAGGTCAAGGCGCGGCGCACCGCCGCCGAACTCGACTTCGCGATCGACGAACGCCGCCTCGCCCGCGTCGCGGCGGCGGCGGAATATCTGATGCCGACCTACGCCGGGCCGGGCGACGACATCCGCGTCGACGTCATCCTGCTCGCGCCCGGCACGACTCCTCGGCATATCGAGAACGCTTGGATCGGGTGAGGCGCAGGCGCGTCAACGTGCCGGTGCGCCGAAGGCGCAGCGCCTTACCCGGCCCGCGGGTCGCGCAGCGAACCCGACGGACGACGCGGCTTTGCCGCGGCGTGACTTTGCGCGCCCGCGCCCCTAAATCCCCGTTCGTGCTGAGCGAAGTCGAAGCACGTGCCCAGCACACGCCCTTCGACTTCGCTCAGGGCGAACGGAAGGTTTGAACCCGAATGCCCCTCACCATAGCCGTCCAGATGGACCCGCTCGATGGTATCAACATCGGCGGCGATTCGACCTTCGCGCTGATGCTCTCGGCGCAGGCGCGCGGGCACAGGCTGTTCCACTATCTTGCCGAGGATCTGAACTATTCGGACGGCCGCGTCTGGGCGAAGGCGCACCCGGTCACGGTGCAGCGCGTCCCCGGCGATCACTTCGCGTTCGGCGAGTCCGTCAATCTCGATCTCGGCAACGAGGCCGACGTCGTGCTGATGCGGCAGGATCCGCCGTTCGATCTCGGCTACATCACCGCCACGCACCTGCTCGAACGGATCGCGCACCAGACGCTCATCGTCAACGATCCGGCCTCCGTCCGCAACGCGCCGGAAAAGGTGTTCGTGCTCGATTACGCGCATTTCATGCCGCCGACGCTCGTCACGCGCAGCCTCGACGAAGCACGCGCCTTCCTCGCCAAGCACGGCGAGATCGTCATCAAGCCGCTCCACGGCAACGGTGGCAAGGCGATCTTCAAGGTCGGCAGCGACGGCGCCAACCTCTCCGCGCTGATGGAAGTGTTCAACATGACCTGGCGCGAGCCGCACATGGTACAGGCCTTCCTCCCCGACGTGGCGAAGGGCGACAAGCGCATCGTGCTCGTCGACGGCGAGGTCGCCGGCGCGATCAACCGCCTGCCCGGCGAAGGCGAGATCCGCTCCAACCTCGCGGTCGGCGGCTCCGCGCAACAGACCGTGCTCACCCCCGAGGAAAAGGCGATCTGCGCCGAGCTCGGCCCCGAACTCAAGAAGCGCGGCCTGCTGTTCGTCGGCATCGACGTGATCGGCGGCAAATGGCTGACCGAGATCAACGTGACTTCCCCCACCGGCATCGTCGCGATCGAGAAATTCGACGGCACCGACGTGGCCGCGCTGATCTGGCAGGCGATCGAGGGCAAGGTGGCGGCGCGATTGTGAGCGCGGCGCAAAAAGCGTAGGATCGCACCATGACCGCGCCGACCAAAGCCCTGACCGCCCATGTGCCGCTCGATCTGGCGGATCAGGTCGATGCCCTGGCATCGCGACAGAAGCGGTCTCGGGAATGGGTGATCGAACAGGCGCTCGCGGCCTGGATCGAACGCGAAGAAGAGTGGCACCGCATGACGCTGGAAGGACTGGCGGATGTCGATGCCGGCCGCACTATCGACCATGAGCGCGTCAAGGCCTGGGCCGCCAGCCTTTCCACGGATAACCCGCTGCCGCTGCCGACAGTGTGAGAATTCTCTGGTCGAATGAAGCGTTGGCGGATCTCGCGCGCCTGAGCGCTTTTCTCGAGCCGGTGGCACCAGACACCGCGCTCCGCGTGGTGGAGCGACTTACGAGCGCACCCGATCGTCTGAGCGACTTTCCCCGTCTCGGCGAAAAGCTCGACGACTATGCGCCGCGCGAAGTCCGTCGCCTCCGTGTCGACGCCTATGAAATGCGGTACGAGATCACGAGCGACGCTATCTTCATCGTGAGGGTCTGGCATCATCGTGAGGAACGCTCCTCCGCCCCATGACCCAGTTCATCCTCGATCTCGTCGCCTGGGGCGGCTATTTCGGCATCTTCCTGCTGATGGCGTTCGAGAACGTCTTTCCGCCTTTCCCGTCGGAGGTGGTGATGGGCCTCGGTGGCATTGCCGTCGCGCGCGGGACGATGACGATGGTGCCGCTGATCGTGGCCGGCACGCTCGGCACGACGGCGGGCAATTACTTCTGGTACGCGATCGGCCGCCGCTTCGGCTACGAGCCGCTCAAGCCTTTCGTGGATCGCTGGAGCCGCTGGCTGACGATCGAGTGGCGCGATGTCGAGCGGCTCCACACCTTTTTCCTGCGCCACGGCCAGTGGGTGGTATTCGTGTTCCGCTTCATGCCCGCCTTCCGCACGATGGTGTCGCTGCCGGCGGGCATGGCGGGGATGCCGCGCGGTCGCTTCCTCGTGTGGACGGCGGCGGGCGCGGCGATCTGGAACACCTTCCTCGCCTGGGCCGGCTGGTATCTCGGCGCGAACTTCCGCCAGCTCGATGCGTATTTCGGGCCGGTGACGGTGGTGCTGATCGTCGCGATGGTCGTCTGTTACATCTGGCGCGTCGTCACCTGGAAACCGCGAGGATGATGCCGAAAATGATATTGGGCCGGACTGTTTGGGACGTCATCAAGGGCGATATCAGCGTCCTCGATGTGGATGCGATCGTCAACGCCGCCAATTCGTCACTACTCGGTGGTGGCGGCGTGGATGGCGCCATTCACCGCGCGGCGGGCCCGGATCTGGTTCACGAATGCCGGTTGCTGGGCGGCTGCAAGACCGGCCAGGCAAAGATCACCAAAGGCTATCGCCTCAAGGCGCGGCACATCATCCACACCGTCGGCCCGGTCTGGCGCGGCGGCGAGCATGACGAGCGCGATTTGCTGGCAAGCTGCTATTCCGCGTCCTTCGATCTGGCGGTTCGTCACGGCCTTCGCAGCCTCGCCTTTCCCGCAATCTCGACGGGAATCTTCCGGTTCCCGATCGCCGAAGCCGCGCGCATCGCCTCCCGAACGATCGCCGATCGCATCGTCTTCAAGCCGGAGGCGCTCGACCGGATAGTTTTCGTTTGCTTCGACGCCAATGCGGAAGAAGTCTTTGCCGCCGCGGTCGCCGAGTGTCTGGAAAGCCGCGGCTAAGCCCGGGGATGCGCATTCCGGTACACGTCGAGCAGATGCGCCGCATCGACCGCCGTATAGATCTGCGTCGACCCAAGGCTCGCATGCCCCAGCAATTCCTGCAGCGCACGCAGGTCCGCCCCGCGCCCCAGCAGATGCGTCGCGAAGCTGTGCCGCAGCGCATGCGGAGTCGTCCGCTCCGGCAGGCCGAGCCGCACCCGCGCCGCCTGCACTGCGCGACGGATGATCGCGTCCGATAGCGGCCCGCCCTTCGCGCCGCGAAACAACGCCGCGTCGCGCGCGGTGCCGTACGGCGAGAGGCGCACATAGTCCTCCACCGCCGCGCGCACCTGCGGCAGCAGCGGCACGATCCGCGTCTTGCCGCGCTTGCCCGTCACCGACAGCGTCTCGCCGAGCGGCAGGATCGCACCGGTCAGCCCGGTCGCCTCGCCGATGCGCAGGCCGCTGCCGTAGAGCAGCAGCAGCACCGCGAGATCGCGCGCGCCGATCCACGCCTCGTCGCGGCTCTCCGCCACCTCGTCCGCCAGCGCGACCGCCTCGTCGGGCGAGACCGGGCGCGGCACGCCCTTCTTCACGCGCGGCCCCTTCAGCGCGGGCACGGCGACGCCCGCGAAGCCGAGGAACGCCCGCACCGCCGACAGCTCCCGCGCCGCCGATGCATTGCCGATCCCATCCCCCCGCCGCAGCGCCAGGAACGCGCGCAGATCGGCCGCCGTCAGCTTGTCCAGCGCAGGCTCCCCGCCATGATGCCCGCGCAGGAACGCCACGAGCCGTTCCGCCGTCGCCTGATAGGCCCGCACCGTATGCGCCGACCGCCGCCGGTCGCGGGAGAGGTGATCGGCGAAGGCCTGGGGGTTGGTCATGGCTATCGCCTACCCCAAATCGTCGCCCCGGCGAAGGCCGGGGCCGCAGTGTTTGTGGCACGGGCCTCGCCAAATTACCCAACGGCCCCGGCCTCCGCCGGGGCGACGTTTATGCCCGTCGCGGCCGTTGCTTCGCCGACACCGACTGGATCACCAGCCGCCCCTCCCCGGCCGGATCGATCGGCACCCGCACGTTCGCCGCCGCCGCGTCGAGCAGCGCGTGGACGCGCGCATCGTCCACCAGCGCAGGCGTCAGCTTGATGTGCCGCATCGTCGCGCCCTGCCCTTCCATCAGCCCGTCCGGGTCAGCAAGGTCCGGCCCGTTCGCAAGAAATAGGCTCGCCCAGCGCGGATAGAGCGCCACCGAGCATACCGCCTGGCTCGCCTTGCCGCTGGCCGAGAAGGCGATCGCGAGCGCATTGTAATTGTCGTAGACCAGCACCGTCGCCCCCGGCAGCCGCGCCATCACCATCGCCACCGCCGCCCGCGCAACGCCCGCCACCTCCGGCGTGAAGCGATCGATCATCGCGTCGAGCTGCGCTTGCGGGTTCACAGGGTTCCTCTCGGGGGCCTTCCTATATTAGAGCCACGACCATGTCCCGCGCCCGCGTCCTCGTCATGAACTCCGCACTCGGCCCGCTCGACTACCGCGTGCCGCACGGCATGGTCGTCGAGCCCGGCTCGGTCGTCGTGGCGCCTTTGGGCCCGCGCCAGTTGCTCGGCATCGTGTGGGAGCCCGAACGGATGCCGTCCGATGCGGAGGTCGGCGACAATCGCCTGCGCAATCTGATGGGCGTGCTGCCGGTGCCGCCGCTCGCCGATCCGCTGCGACGGCTGATCGAGTGGACGGCGGATTACTACCTCGCCCCGCCCGCCGCCGTCGCGCGGATGGCGCTCGCCTCCACCTCGGCGCTGGAGGGGGCGAAGCTCGTCACCGAATATCGCGCGACCGGCGAGGTGCCCCCGCGCCTCACCCCGCAGCGCGAGCAGGCGCTGGAGCGCATCGGCATCCACCAGGGCCTCATCCGCGAGCTCGCGACGATCGGCGGCGTGTCCGACGCGGTGGTGCGCGGGCTCGTCAAGGCGGGCGCGTTCGAGGCGGTGGAGGTCGATATCGACGCACCCTTCCCGCTGCCCGATCCCGCGCACGGCGTGCCCGCCCTCTCCGCCGACCAGCGCGCCGCCGCCGCCGCGCTCGTCCGCGACGTCGAGGCCGAGGCGTTCCAGCCGACCCTGCTCGACGGCGTCACCGGATCGGGCAAGACCGAGGTCTATTTCGAGGCGATCGCCGCCGCCATTCGCGCCGGCAAGCAGAGCCTCGTCCTGCTCCCCGAAATCGCGCTGACCGAGCCCTTCCTGAAACGCTTCGCCGCCCGCTTCGGCTGCGCGCCGGTCGCCTGGCACTCGGGCCTGCGCCAGTCGCAACGCAGGCGCGCGTGGCGGCAGATCGCCGAGGGGCAGGCGCTCGTCACGGTCGGCGCGCGCTCCTCGCTGTTCCTGCCCTATCGCGACCTCGGCCTGATCGTCGTCGACGAGGCGCACGAAACCAGCTTCAAGCAGGAGGAGGGCGTCCACTACCACGCCCGCGACGTCGCAGTGATGCGCGGCAAGTTCGAGGGCTGCCCGGTCATCCTCGCCTCCGCCACCCCCGCCATCGAAACGCGCCAGCAGGTCGCCAACGGCCGCTATGCCGAGCTCAAGCTGCCCGGCCGCTGGGGCGCCGCCGAGATGCCCGCGATCCAGCCGATCGACCTCATCGCCGAACCGCCCGAACGCGGCCGCTGGATCGCGCCGCGCCTCGTCACCGCCATCGAGGAGACGCTGGAGCGCAAGGAACAGGTGCTGCTCTTCCTCAACCGCCGCGGCTACGCCCCGCTCACGCTCTGCCGCACCTGCGGGCACCGCTTCCAATGCCCCAATTGCACGTCGTGGATGGTCGAGCATCGCCTGACGCGCCGCCTCGCCTGCCACCATTGCGGCCATGTCGAACCGATCCCGCGCGCCTGCCCGGAATGCGGCGCGGAGAACACGCTGGTGCCCGTCGGTCCCGGCGTCGAACGCATCGCCGACGAGGTGAAGCTGCTCTTTCCCGAGGCGAAGGTCGCGGTCGTCACCTCCGACACGATCTGGTCCCCCGCCAAGGCCGCCGAGTTCGTGGCGCGGATGGAGGCGCACGATATCGACATCATCGTCGGCACGCAACTCGTGACGAAGGGCTATCATTTCCCAAATCTCACGCTCGTCGGGGTGATCGACGCCGATCTCGGCCTCGAAGGCGGCGATCTCCGCGCGTCCGAGCGCACTTTCCAGCAGATCATGCAGGTCGCCGGCCGCGCCGGGCGCGGCGCGAAACCCGGCCATGTCTACCTCCAGACGCACAGCCCGAACGCCGCCGTCATGCGCGCGCTCGTCACCGGCGACGCCGATGCCTTCTACGCCGCCGAGACCGAGAGCCGCCGCGAGGCCGGTGCCCCGCCCTTCGGCCGCTTCGCCGCGATCGTCGTGTCGAGCGAAGACCTGAACGCCGCGCAGGACACGGCCAAGGCCATCGGCCGCGCCGCCCCCGAGATCGAGGCGATGCACGTCTACGGCCCCGCCCCCGCCCCGCTCGCCATGCTGCGTGGCCGCCACCGCTTCCGCCTGCTCGTCCACGCGCGTCGCGCGCTCGACGTGCAGGACGTCATCCGCGACTGGCTCGGCCGCCTGGACTGGCCGTCAAAGGTTCGCGTGGTGGTCGACGTCGATCCCTACAGCTTCCTGTAGAGGAACGCTTTTTCGCTTGCGACACCCCCGCAAGCGCATAGTCTGCCCGCGTGACACAAAGGGGGCTTTCGTGATCCGCAAGATTCTGGCGCTGTACCTGGCCGCGATGCCAGTCGCCGCGCAGGCCGAATGGTATCAGGCCGATTCGAAGCATTTCGTCGTCCTCTCCAACGACGATCCGAAGCATCTGCAAGGCTATGCCGAACAGCTCGAACGCTTCGACAAGGCGATGCGGCTGCTGCGCGGCATCGAGGACCGGCCGATCGCGCCCGTCGCTCGCGTCACCGTTTACATCGTCCGCGACGTCGCCGAGATCGAGAGCCTGTCCGGCCCCGGAATCGCAGGCTTTTATAGGGCGCCGGTCAGCGGCCCTGTCGCGTTTGTGCCGAAGATCGACGATGGGCAATCGCACATTCGCGGTTCACGATTGTTCATCGGCACGACCGGCGGAACCTACGACCTCGACGGCAATTCGGTGCTCCGCCACGAATATTCGCACCATTTCATGTTCGACAATTATCCGCGAACCGCACTGCCTTTCTGGTTCGTGGAGGGTTTTGCGGAATTCCACGCGACCGCGACGTTCGGCGCGGACGGCTCGGTCACGTTCGGGGCCAACCCGGCTTACCGCGCCAGCGCATTGGTCGATCGCAACACGCTGTCCGTCCGTCAGGTACTGACTGCCGATACCCGGCGCCTCACCGGCCCGGAGTGGGAGGAGATGTATGGCCATGGCTGGCTGCTGATCCACTATCTTACCTTCGAGCCGAGCCGGCAGGGCCAGCTCAAAGCCTATCTTCAGGCGCTCAACGAAGGCAAATCGCCGATGGAGGCGGCAAGCGTGTTCGGCGATCTCGATGCGTTCCAGCGCGATATTTCGCGCCAGATCCTGAAGCCGAAGATCGACGTGCTGCCCATTCTCGGCAAGGCGATCACGATCGATCCGGTCACGGTGCGCAAGCTCGCGCCCGGTGAGGCCGCGATCATGCCCGCCCGCATCCGCAGCAAGGCGGGGGTCGACACGTCGGAGGCGCCGCGCGTGCTGGCAATGGCGCGGAAAGTCGCCGAGAAGTTTCCCGAAGATCTCGCCGTACAGCTCGAACTCGCCGAGGCTGCGATCGATGCCAGGGACAATGCGACCGCGTCGGCCGCCGCCGAAAAGGCAATCGCGCTCTCGCCGAACGCCGAGAAGGCCTACATCTTCAAGGCGCGCGCGCGAATGGCGATGGCCAAGGCCGCCAAGGTCACGGACGGGGCGACCTGGTCCGATATCCGCCGCACCTTCGTCAGGGCGAACCGGCTGGAAAACGGCGATGCCGAGCCGCTTATGTACAATTACCTCACTTACGAAAGTGCAGGCCAGGCACCAACCGCCAATGCCAAGGCCGGACTCTACACCGCGCTGGATTTGTTGCCCGACGACCCGAAGCTGCGCATCGCCGTCATCCTGCAACGCGTGGCCGACAACGAATATGCCGAAGCCAAGGTGGCGCTGCGCCCGCTCGCCTTCGCGCCAAGCAAGGCCAACAAACTCGCGCAAGCCTCGGCCGACCTGATCGATGCGCTCGACGCCAAAGACAAGACCAGGATCGACGCCGCCATCGCCCTCATCAAGACCGAGCGCTCGAAAATCGAAAAGGGCAGTTGAGCCGTCGTCCGCTGATTTTCAGCAGCCTGTCTCATTCCCTCTGTCCCGCGGTGCGCAGCACTGGCAGGGTCGCCAGCAATGACTGAGCGCCCTTCCGTCCACCGCACCCCCCGTAGCCACTCGGTTCGTCGCATTTTCGCGCGGACGTCGCGTCACCTCCTCCTCGCGATCCTCGCCGCCTTCGCCCTCGCGACTCCGGCGGGGGCGGACGACATTTCCGCCACCGCGCGCGGCGTCGTGCGCGTCGTCACGATCGCGATGGTCGATAACGAGGTGGTCGGCTTCGGCCACGGCAGCGGCTTCGCGGTCGCGCCCAACCGCATCGTCACCAACGCCCACGTCGTCGAACTGGCGGCGCGCTACCCGCGCAACGTCGTCGTCGGCATCGTCCCGTCGGAGGGGGACAAGAGCTATCAGGGCAAGGTGATCGCGATCGACGCCGTCCACGATCTCGCGCTGATCGAGATCACCGGCGCCAGCGTCCCGCCGGTCGCGCTCTACAGCGGCCCGCTCGACGAGGGCGGGCCGGTCACCGCGCTCGGCTATCCCGGTAACGTCGATCTCGCGACCGCGCGCTCGGCCGCCGACTACATCCACCCGCTCACCCCGATCCGCTCGGAAGGCGTGTTCTCCGGCCGCCGCGCGATGTCGGGGACGCAGGTGCTGCTGCACACGGCCGGCATCGCGCGCGGCAATTCGGGCGGGCCCTTGCTCGATCCGTGCGGGCGCGTGATCGGCGTCAATTCGGCGATCACGCGCGGCGAGGACGGCGATTCGAGCTTCGGCTTCGCCATCGCCGACAGCGAGCTGACCGCCTTCCTCGCCGCCGCCAAACAGCCCTATACGGCGGTCGGCCTGCCCTGCACGAGCATCGCCGAACGCATCAAGCAGGACAGCGACGCCGACGCGCAGACCAGCGCGAAGGCCGCCGCCGCGAAGCAGGACGCCGCCGCCCGCGCCGCCGCCGCGCGCGAGATCGCGCTCGCCAAGGCCCGCGCCGAGATCGAGAAGAACCGCGACGACGTGATGGCGCTCGCCACGCTGATGCTGGTGCTGGGCTCGCTCGCGGTCAGCGGCGGCGGCTTCCTGGAACTGCGCGACGAACGCCGCTGGGCGATCGTCGCGGCCGGCGCGGGCGTGCTGCTGATGGGCGGCGCGGTCGCGGTCTATCTCAACCGCCCATTGCAGGAGCCGGTGCTGCCGCCCGCGATCGTCACGTCCGCGCCGCAGCCGATCGCGCCTGCCGCCGCGCTCGGCAAGCTCGTCTGCACGATCGTGCCGGAGCGCAGCCGCATCGTCTCCTCGACGACCGGCGACGTGACGCTCGACTGGGGTGCCGGCGGCTGCGCGAGCGGCCACGACCAGTTCGCCGAGAGCGGCCCCGAATGGGAGCGCGTGCTGATCCCCGAAAACGAGCAGACCGTATCGGTGACGCGCTTCGATCCCGCGACCAAGACGTACACGGCCTTGCGCTATTTCCTCGGCGCCGCGCAGATGGATACGCTGCGCAAGGGCGCCCAGCAAAAGCCCGCCGCCTGCACCGCCAACCCTGCCCAGCTCACCGCCCTCGCCGCGCGCCAGTCCACCATCCGCGCGACCCTGCCGCCCTACCCGAACGAGAAGTTGGTCTACGCCTGTACGGCAGCGTCCAAATAACAGTCCTGCACGGCCGCACCCAAAACCGTTCGTGCTGAGCGAAGTCGAAGCACGAACGGAAATGGCCTAAGCCCGATCCACCCGCCCCGCGAAACACCCCGGCTTGGCATTGTGGACGTGCAGATACGCCACCGCCGGATCGCCGAACATCCGCGCGATCAGCGGCTCCAGCGCCCGCCCGTCCACCACGTCGGCATCGCGCATCATGCCCGCCGCATCGAACGCCCGCACCGACAGCAGCCGCCGCGCGAACTGCGCGGGCACCGCATCCTCATAGCGCGCGGCCACCTCCGCCCCCTCGCGCACGAAGATCGCATGGGCGGAGCGATACGGCGTCGCGACCGGCAGATGCTCGTAATTGACGAGCAGCAGATCCTCGCCCGGCTCGGCATCCTCCAGCGTGATGCGGCAGGGGAAACCCGGCGTCGCATCGGCGCGCATCCGCACCGCGCCCGCCGCTGCAAGCTCGGCATCGCTCGCGCCATACAGGTGGCGGAACGGCGCGGGATCGAGCCCGGCGATGACGAAGCCGCTCACGCCACGCCCTCCCGCTTCAGAAGCGCCAACTTGCGGTCGACGCCCCACGCATAGCCCCCCATCGATCCGTCCGCCCGCTTCGCGCGGTGGCACGGCACGACGACGCCGACCGGGTTCGCCCCGCACGCGCTGCCCACCGCGCGCACCGCGCCGGGCTTGCCCGTCGCCGCCGCGATCTCGCCGTAACTGCGCGTCTCGCCCGCCGGGATCTCGCGCAGCGCCTGCCACACCGCTTCCTGAAAGGCGGTGCCCTGCACGTCGAGCGGCAGATGCTGGTCGCGCTCCGGCGATTCGACCGACGCCACCACCCGCGCCGCCAGATCGGCCAGCGCCGCCCCGCCCGAGACGATCTCGGCCTTGGGGAAGCGCACCCGCAGCGCATCGTCGTCCTCGTCGAACGCCACGCGGCACAGCCCCTTGTCGGTGGCCGCGACCAGCAGGGCTCCGAGGCTGGTGTCGGCCACGGTCCAGCGGATCGTCACCCCCGCCCCGCCTTTCCGCCAAGCGCTCGGGCTCATGCCCAGCCGCCGCGCGCCATGTTCGTAGAAACGGCTCGGCGCCGAATAGCCCGCCTCGTAGATCGCCTCGGTCACGCTGCCCTCCTCACTCAAAGCCTGTGCCGCCCGCCGCGCCTTCAGTCCGCGCGCGTAAGCGGCCGGCGTCACCCCGGTCGCGCGCTTGAACAGGCGGTGAAAATGATGCGGCGCGTAATCGACCCGCGCCGCCAGCTCTTCCAAACCGATCGGCTCCCCACCTTCTTTGGCGCCCGCCTCCAGCAAGGCCACCGCCCGCGCCACCGCGATCCGGTCGCGCCCCGCCTCGTCGGGCTTGCAGCGCAGGCAGGCGCGAAACCCCGCCGCCCGCGCCTCCGCCCCGTCGCGGTAGAAGGAGATGTTCTCGCGCTTGGGGTGCCGCGCCGGGCAGCTCGGCTTGCAATAGATGCCGGTGGTGTGGACCCCGACGATGAAGCGCCCGTCATGCGCCCGGTCGCGCGCTTCGAAAGCGGCCCAGGCGGCGTCGGCGTCGATGGCGTGCTGTGTCATGCCCTCGATATAAGCGAACGCACCCGCCCCCACATCCCGCGCTTTGCGTTCAAAGCCATGCAATACTCCCCCGCCAGGGGGAGGTGGCGCGCAGCGCCGGAGGGGGCGGACTGGCTGCTCTCCGTAGTGGAGCGAGTCGCTTACCTCCCCCTCCGTCGCCTTCGGCGCCACCTCCCCTTGGCGGGGGAGGATTTTGCCGGACGCGCCCAGACTTTCGCACACGCACAATCGCCGCTAGGACGCCCGCGTGCCGGCGCTTCCTCCCCCCGCTCCCCCGCCGACGATCGCCGCACCCGCCGCGATCGAATGGCCCGACACGCCGGTCGCGCGGTTGCAGGCGCTGGCGATGCTGCAGGCGCTCGAACTCGCGCTGGTGACGCAGGACAGCGCCACGCTCGTGCTCGACGATTGGTGCGCGAAGCATCACCTCGCCCCGCCCGGCAGCAAGGTAATCGCCGAACGCCAGCCCGGCGCGGAGAAACCCGCCCCCGCCGATGTCCGCGCAAGCCTTCACGTCGGCGCGGACGAGCCGATCCGCCATCGCCTCGTCGCGCTGCGCTGCGGCGGCCACACGCTGTCGATCGCCGACAATTGGTACGTGCCCTCCCGCCTCACGCCCGAGATGAACCGCCAGCTCGATTCGAGCGATATCTCGTTCGGCCGCATCGTCCGCCCGCTCGATTTCCGGCGCACCACGCTCAGCTCGCAGATCCTGTGGAAGCCGCTGCCCGACGACTGGGACAGCACCGCGCCGTCGCCGCGTGATACCCGCGCAAAGCTCGCGATTCCGCCGCGCGTCATCGAAAACCGCGCCGTACTCGTGCTGCCCGACGGCACGCCCTTCAGCCACGTCGTCGAAAACTATACGGGCGAGGTGCTGGCGGTCGCGCCACCGGCACGATGAAGCTGGGCCTTTGGTGTGCTTGCACATTCGCGAACCCGATGCTAACCGCCCGCCAACCCATCTGAAGGCGCTTTATTCGCCTTCTTTTCGCATGGGGCCATTCGTTAGACCTTCAAGAGGATTTCAATCGCGTGGAGACATCCGGCGGTATTCAAGCGAGCTTAAGCGGGCGCTACGCCACCGCGCTTTTCGAGCTTGCCCGCGACACGAAGTCGATCGACGCGGTCGAGGCGAGCCTCACCACGGTGCGCCAGGCGCTGGACGAATCGGATGATTTCACGCGCCTGACGCAGAGCCCGCTGCTCGGCCGCAAGGACGCCGCAAAGGCGATCGCGGCGACCGCCGATGCGCTCGGCGTCGATGGCACCACGAAGAATTTTCTCGGCGTCCTCGCCGAAAACCGCCGCCTGTCGCAGCTTCCTGCGATCATGCGCGCCTTCCGCAGCCTCGCCGCGCATCACCGCGGCGAGACGACGGCGGAAGTGGCCTCGGCCCACCCCCTCTCGCCCGATCAGGTCGATGCGCTCAAGCAGCAGCTTCGCACCCGCATCGGCCGTGACGTCGCCGTCGATCTGACGGTGGATCCCTCGCTGCTTGGCGGGCTGGTCGTGAAGATCGGCAGCCAGATGATCGATTCGTCGATCAAGACCCGACTGAACTCCCTCGCGCATGCGATGAAAGGCTGATTATGGACATCCGCGCCGCTGAAATCTCGAAGGTCATCAAGGACCAGATCGCTTCGTTCGGCACCGAAGCAGAAGTCTCCGAAACCGGCTCGGTGCTGTCGGTCGGCGACGGCATCGCGCGCATCCACGGCCTCGACAACGTCCAGGCCGGCGAGATGGTCGAATTCTCGAACGGCGTGCAGGGCATGGCGCTCAACCTGGAGGCCGATAACGTCGGCGTCGTGATCTTCGGCTCGGACAGCCAGATCAAGGAAGGCGACGTCGTCAAGCGGACCGGCACGATCGTCGACGTGCCGATCGGCAAGGGCCTGCTCGGCCGCGTCGTGGACGGCCTCGGCAATCCGATCGACGGCAAGGGCCCGATCGTCAGCGACCAGCGCAGCCGCGTCGAGGTCAAGGCCCCCGGCATCATCCCGCGCACCTCGGTTCACGAGCCCGTGCAGACCGGCCTCAAGGCGATCGACGCGCTCGTCCCCGTCGGCCGCGGCCAGCGCGAGCTCATCATCGGCGATCGCCAGACCGGCAAGTCCGCCGTCGCGATCGACACCTTCATCAACCAGAAGGCCGCCCACCAGGGTGATGACGAAACTCAGAAGCTCTACTGCATCTACGTCGCCGTCGGCCAGAAGCGCTCGACCGTCGCGCAGCTCGTCCGCACGCTGACCGAGAACGGCGCGATGGATTATTCGATCGTCGTCGCCGCGACCGCGTCGGACCCTGCCCCGCTGCAGTTCCTCGCGCCCTACACCGGCACCGCGATGGGCGAATATTTCCGCGACAACGGTATGCACGCGCTGATCGTGTTCGACGATCTCTCCAAGCAGGCAGTCGCCTACCGCCAGATGTCGCTGCTGCTGCGCCGCCCGCCGGGCCGCGAAGCCTATCCCGGCGACGTGTTCTATCTCCACTCGCGCCTGCTTGAGCGCGCCGCGAAGATGAACAAGGACAACGGCTCGGGCTCGCTCACCGCGCTGCCGATCATCGAGACGCAGGCGGGCGACGTGTCGGCCTACATCCCGACCAACGTGATCTCGATCACCGACGGCCAGATATTCCTTGAGACCGACCTGTTCTTCGCGGGCATCCGCCCCGCCATCAACGTCGGCCTGTCGGTGTCGCGCGTCGGCTCGGCCGCGCAGACCAAGGCGATGAAGAAGGTCGCCGGCTCGATCAAGCTGGAGCTCGCGCAGTACCGCGAGATGGCCGCCTTCGCGCAGTTCGGCTCGGATCTCGACGCCTCGACGCAGAAGCTGCTCAACCGCGGCGCACGCCTGACGGAGCTGCTCAAGCAGGCCCAGTTCTCGCCGCTGCCGTTCGAGGAACAAACCGCGTCGATCTTCGCCGGAACCAACGGCTATCTCGATACGGTCGCGGTGCAGGACGTGGTCCGCTACGAAGCGGCGATGCTCGCCGATCTGCGTGCGAACCATGCCGGCGTGCTCACCAAGATCCGCGAGACCAAGGATCTCGGCGACGAAGCCAAGGCCGGCCTCAAGGCCGCGCTCGACAGCTTCGCCAAGACCTTCGCGTAAGGCGTAGACCGTGGCGAGCCTCAAAGCCCTCAAGATCCGCATCAACTCGGTGAAGTCGACGCAGAAGATCACCAAGGCGATGAAGATGGTCGCCGCCGCCAAGTTGCGCCGTGCGCAGGAGGCTGCCATCGCCGCGCGCCCCTACGCGCTGCGTCTGGAGCGCGTGATGGCGAGTCTCGCTTCGAAGGTGACCGTCAGCGAATCCTCGCCGAAGCTGCTCGCCGGCACCGGTAAGGATCAGGTCCACCTGCTGATCGTGGCGACGTCGGAGCGCGGCCTCGCGGGCGCGTTCAACTCGAACATCGTCCGCGCCGCGCGCAAGAAGGCCGAGAGCCTGGAGGCCGCCGGCAAGACCGTGAAGATCTACATTGCCGGCAAGAAGGGCCGCGTGATCCGCCGCTTCTACCCCAGCCAGATCGCGCACGATCACGAGATGGGCCACATCAAATACGTCGCCTTCGCAGATGCCAAGGCGATCACCGACGATATCATCGCGCGCTACGAAGCGGGCGAGTTCGATGTCGCCCACCTGTTCTACGCGCGCTTCCAGTCGGCGCTGGTGCAGGAGCCGATCGGCCGCCAGATCATTCCCGTCGCCCTGCCCGCCAATGACGATGCGCCTGTCAGCGACGGCGGTGCAGCCGTGGAATACGAGCCCGACGAGGAATCGATCCTCGCCGATCTCCTGCCGCGCAACATCGCCATCCAGATCTTCGGCGCGCTGCTGGAAAATGCCGCGTCCGAACAGGGCAGCCGCATGACCGCAATGGACAATGCCACGCGCAACGCCGGCGACATGATCAAGCGTCTCAGCACGCAATACAACCGAGCCCGCCAGGCCGCGATCACGACCGAACTGGTGGAAATCATTTCCGGCGCGGAAGCGCTGAAGTAACCGTAAGAAGGTAGGAACGAACCGATGGCAACCGCCCCCGCAGCAGTCTCCAACAACACCGGCCGCATCAGCCAGGTGATCGGCGCCGTCGTCGACGTTTCGTTCGATCAGGGCACGCTCCCGGCGATCCTGAACGCGCTCGAGACCACCAACAACGGCGCACGCCTCGTCCTCGAGGTCGCCCAGCATCTCGGCGAGAACACCGTCCGCACGATCGCGATGGACGCGACCGAGGGCCTGACGCGCGGCCAGACCGTGACCGACACCGGTACGCAGATTTCGGTGCCGGTCGGCCCCGCGACGCTCGGCCGCATCCTCAACGTCATCGGTGAGCCGATCGACGAGCGCGGCCCGGTTCAGACCGAGCTGCGGTCGCCGATCCACGCAGCCGCGCCGCTGTTCGTCGATCAGTCGACCGACAACGCCATCCTCGTGACCGGCATCAAGGTCATCGATCTGCTCGCCCCTTACGCGAAGGGCGGCAAGATCGGCCTGTTCGGCGGCGCCGGCGTCGGCAAGACCGTGCTCATCCAGGAGTTGATCAACAACATCGCCAAGGGCCACGGCGGCACCTCGGTGTTCGCCGGCGTCGGCGAGCGTACCCGCGAGGGCAACGATCTCTATCACGAGTTCCTCGACGCCAACGTCATCGCCAAGGATGCCGATGGCAACGCCATCAGCGAGGGTTCGAAGGTCGCGCTGGTGTACGGCCAGATGAACGAGCCGCCCGGCGCGCGCGCCCGCGTCGCGCTCTCGGGCCTGACGATCGCCGAATATTTCCGCGATGTCGAAGGCCAGGACGTGCTGTTCTTCGTCGACAACATCTTCCGCTTCACGCAGGCGGGCGCGGAAGTGTCGGCGCTGCTTGGCCGTATTCCTTCGGCCGTGGGCTACCAGCCGACGCTGTCGACCGACATGGGCGCGCTGCAGGAGCGCATCACCTCGACCAACAAGGGCTCGATCACCTCGGTGCAGGCCGTGTACGTCCCGGCCGACGATCTCACCGATCCGGCGCCGGCCACGTCGTTCGCTCACTTGGACGCGACGACCGTGCTCAACCGCGCGATCTCGGAGCTGGGCATCTACCCGGCGGTCGATCCGCTGGACTCCACCTCGCGCGTGCTCGAACCGCGCGTCGTCGGCCAGGATCACTACGAAACCGCCCGCGCCGTGCAGTCGACGCTGCAGAAGTACAAGTCGCTGCAGGACATCATCGCCATCCTCGGCATGGACGAGCTTTCCGAAGAGGATAAGCTCACCGTCAGCCGCGCGCGGAAGATCCAGAAGTTCCTGTCGCAGCCGTTCCACGTCGCCGAGGTCTTCACCGGCATCAGCGGCAAGTTCGTGCAGATCGAGGATACGGTGAAGTCGTTCAAGGCCGTCGTCGAAGGCGAATACGATCACCTGCCCGAGAACGCCTTCTACATGGTCGGCGGCATCGACGACGTGATCGCCAAGGCCGAAAAGCTGGCGCAGGAGGCGTAAGCCATCCTTCTAGCCCCTCCCCTTCAGGGGAGGGGTTGGGGGTGGGGCTGAGTCTCACCGAGACCGTCGCCCGCGGCCCCCACCCCAACCCCTCCCCTGAAGGGGAGGGGCTAAGAGAGAAAAGAAATGCTGCACTTCGAACTCGTCACGCCTGAAAAGCTCATCCGCTCGGAGGAGGTCTATATGGTCGTCGTCCCCGGCACCGAGGGCGATTTCGGCGTGCTCGAAGGGCATGCGCCGGTCATGTCAACGATCCGCGACGGCGCGATCGAGGTCTACGCCACGCAGGGCGCGGTGCCGGAGCACATCATTGTCAGCGGCGGTTTCGCCGAGGTCAACGCGAGCGGCCTGACTGTCCTCGCCGAGCAGGCCGGCTGACACCGCCTACCGCACCCGTGCGCGGGCCCCTCGCGCGCGTTTCCCCCATATCCCTGATCGCCGTCGTCTCCGGCGGCGCTGCGCTCGACCAGATCCTGCTGTGGCGCTTTCTCGGCCTGACCGGCAATGCCGTGACGGCGCTCCTCGCCGCAGCTCTTCTCGCCGCCACCGCCTGGCTGATCGTCCGCGCCCAGCGTAACGCCGCCGCCGGCGTCGGCCTCCGCACACTCGCCGCCGCTACCGCCATAGCCCTCCTGCTCTGCATCCTCGGCGGCGAAGGACGGCTGCTCTACGCGACGACCGACTGGCAGGTGCGCGGTGCGGTGCTGCGCGACCTGACGCTCTATCCCTGGCCGTTCGTCTATGACGAACCCGGCGGGCCGTGGCTGCTGCGCGCGCCGCTCGGCATGTATCTGACGCCGGCGCTGATCGGCAAGGCAGCGGGCGGCGTCCGCGCCGCCGAGTTCGCCCTTCTCGCGCAGAACACCGCAACGCTCGCCTGCCTGTTCGGCCTCGGCGCCTTGCTGTTCGAAGGTGCGAAGGCACGGATCGGCGCGCTCGCGATCTTCGCGGGCTTCAGCGGGATGGACGCGATCGGCCAGCTTCTCGCCGGCCAGCCGCTGACGATGAACGCCGAGCGCTGGAACCTCGCGGTCTATTCCGCGCATCTCGATCAGCTCTACTGGGTGCCGCAGCACGCACTGGTAGGCTGGGGCGGCGCGGTGCTCTACCTGCTGTGGCGCGCGGGCAAGCTGCCGCTGGCGGCCGCGCTCGCGCCGCTACCACTGCTCGCGCTCTGGTCGCCGCTGGCGCTGCTGGGCACCCTTCCCTTCGCCGCGCATGCCGCGATCGCCACGCTCGTCCGGCGAGACATCCGCGCCATCGACCTCCTGCTCCCCACCGCGACAGCGCTCTTCGCGCTGCCCGGCCTGCTCTATCTCGCCTCCGGCAGCGATGCGGTCGGCGGCGGCCTCACGCCGCTCCCGTTCCACCAATATGCTGCCTTCGAAGTGCTGGAGGTCGGCCCGTATCTGCTCGGCCTGTGGTTCCTCGGGCGCAGCACGGCGTTCGCCGGCACGACCTTCGCGATCCTCGCCGCGACGCTGCTGCTGATCCCCTACGGACAGGTCGGCACATCGACCGATTTCACGATGCGCGCCTCGATCCCCGCGCTCGCCATCCTCGCGCTCGGCGTCGCCAGCGTACTACTCAGCCCGCGCCAGCCCGGTGAAGGCCTGTGGCGGGGCGTGCTGACGGTGGCGCTCGCCATCGGCCTCGTAACGCCCGTCATGGAGACATGGCACGCCGTCAGCCTGCCGCGCGCACCCCGCATCCTGTGCAGCTATTTCGGCGTCGTCCCCGGTGGGTTCCCCACCTATGTCGCGCCGCTCGCCCGCGTCTCACCCACAATCGCGCCGCGAGATCCCGCGCGAATCGCACCAGAGCATCTGGCGAAATGCTGGGACGGCCCGTGGCCCGAACCGCTGCTCTACATGGATCAGTTGCACTGAGCCGAACCTCGCCAAGCCTCTTTCGCGGTTAGCAAATTATAAAAACTTAGCCGCTAATCCAATCCTCGACATGAAGGATTGCCTGAAATGAGTGCATTTGGCCGTCGCCCCGGAGCTGCTGGACCGGGTAATCGCCCCGCGTTCGGTGTCGCGCGTCCGATGCAGGGCGGCGCGCGTCCGGCAACCGAAGCCGAATCGAATGCCGAACAGTTCCCGCCGGTCGCCGACATGCCGATGCCCGGCGAATCGGAAGCCCCCGCCACGCAGCAGGACGCGATGCAGCGCCTTGCCGAGCGTCAGTCCGCGTCCGCCGATTCGGGTAGCAGCCGAGTCGAGGGTTTCGAATCCTCGATTCACAAGATCAAGGAGCAGGTGCTTCCGCGCCTGCTCGAGCGCGTCGATCCCGAAGCCGCCGCCACGCTCAACAAGGACGAGCTGGCCGAGGAATTCCGCCCGATCATCGGCGAGGTGCTCGCCGAGCTGAAGCTGACACTCAACCGCCGCGAACAGTTCGCGCTCGAAAAGGTGCTGGTCGACGAGTTGCTCGGCCTCGGGCCGCTCGAAGAGCTGCTCAACGATCCGAACATCTCGGACATCATGGTCAACGGCCCCGACCAGACCTTCATCGAACGCAAGGGCAAGCTCGAGCTCGCGCAGATCCAGTTCCGCGACGAGGAACATCTGTTCCAGATCGCGCAGCGCATCTGCAACTCGGTCGGCCGCCGCGTCGATCAGACCACGCCGCTCGCCGACGCCCGCCTCAAGGACGGCAGCCGCGTCAACGTGATCGTGCCGCCGCTGAGCCTCAAGGGCACGGCGATCTCGATCCGTAAATTCTCCGACAAGCCGATCACGCTCGACATGATGGCGGGCTTCGGCTCGATGTCGGTCAAGATGGCGACCGCGCTGAAGATCGCCGGCGCATGCCGCTTCAACATCGTCATCTCGGGCGGTACGGGCTCGGGCAAGACGACGATGCTCAACGCCCTGTCGAAGATGATCGACCCCGGCGAACGCGTGCTGACGATCGAGGACGCGGCCGAACTCCGCCTGCAGCAGCCGCACTGGCTGCCGCTGGAAACGCGCCCGGCCAACCTCGAAGGCCAGGGCGAAATCAGCATCCGCGATCTGGTCAAGAACTCGCTGCGTATGCGCCCGGATCGCATCATCCTCGGCGAAATTCGTGGCAGCGAGTGTTTCGATCTGCTCGCCGCCATGAACACCGGCCATGACGGCTCGATGTGTACGCTCCACTCCAACTCCCCGCGCGAGTGCCTCGGGCGTATGGAGAACATGGTGATGATGGGCGACATCAAGATGCCCAAGGAAGCCATCAGCCGCCAGATCGCCGATTCGGTCGACATGGTCGTGCAGGTGAAGCGCCTCCGCGACGGTTCGCGCCGCGTGACCAACATCACCGAGGTGATCGGCATGGAAGGCCCGGTGATCGTCACGCAGGAGCTCTTCAAGTTCGAATATATGGACGAGAGCGCCGACGGTAAGATCCTGGGCGAGTATCGCTCGATGGGCCTGCGCCCCTACACGCTCGAAAAGGCGCGGCAGTTCGGGTTCGACCAAGCCTATCTGGAGGCCTGCCTCTAATCTCGCTATCGAGGGCGATGCTTTTCGCTCTGTTCCTGCTGCTCGCGGCACCCGGCACCCCTCCCGCCGCCGCGCCGCCTGTGCTCGCCGCCGATGCCGAAGGACGGTGGGTGCCGTTCGAACTGACATCGGCCAACCAGATTCGCTTCACCGCGCTGGTCAACGGCAGGCGGGTCGTCGCCATCCTGGACACCGGCGTCACCACGTCCGCCGTCTCGCGCCGCTTCGCCAACGCTGCGAAGCTCGTGATGCAGCCTGGCGGCGACGCGCTGACTGTCGGGGGCAGCGTCGCCGCGGGCTGGGCGGAAGCGGCATCGCTTGCCTTCGGCCCTGTCGCGCGCGGGGCGACGCGATTCGCCGTTGCCGATTTCGCCACCGCCGCGACAGGCGGAGCGCCAGTCGATCTGCTGATCGGTGCCGATCTCACGGCACCTTTCGCGCTCGATCTCGATTTCGACAACCGCCGCTTCCGCTTGTTGCGCTCCGGCCGCCTGCCCTTCGCCGGCGCGTCGTCGCGGTTGCGGATCGGAACCGACTGGCCGTTCTACGTTACCGAAGTTTCCATCGGAGACGACAAGATCGACCGGATCGTCATTGATACCGGCGACGGCACCGCGCTCACCCTCGCACAGGACGCCGCCGCGCGCCTGCCCGGCCTGGCACCCGCCACCTCGACGCTCGACTATTCGATCGCGGGCGCCACCGTCGCGGATCTGATCATGCTGCCCGAACTCCACAGCGGCACCACCGCCATCCGCGACGTCGAAATGCGGATCGAAAGCGCGGGCGGCTTTTCAACAAAGACGGGCATGTCCGGGCGAATCGGATCGGGTCTGCTGCGGGGGTATCGCGTGCTGCTCGATCCCGGTGCCGGGCGGATGGTGCTTGCCCCCGGCCGCACCGCCAACACGCCTGCGGTACGCTCGACCAGCGGGTTGCAGTTGGAGGCGCTGCCCGATCGCCTGCGCGTACTGCACGTCATGCGCGGTGGCCCGGCCGAAGCGGCGGGATGGCACGCGGGCGACACGATCTGCGCGGTCGATGGCATGCCCGTCGATGCGCGATACGCCGCCAGCGCCCGTGCGCGCTGGCCGATCGGAGCGGCCGGCCGCTCCGTCGATCTCAGCGATTGCAGCGGCACTTCGCATCCGCTCGTGCTGCGCAACTTCTACTGACGGCGCACGGCCGCCCCGTTAGTCGCCGAGCTTCTCGATCTTCTCGTTGAGGCGGCCGAGTTCGGCCTTCAGCGCGGCGATCTCGTCGTCCTTGCTGCTTGGCGTCGCGGCCGCAGCATCGGCGGGCTTCGCCGCACCCGGCTTGAACGCCTGCGTCGCCGCCTCGAACATAGCCATGTTCTGCTTGGCGAGCTCCGCGAAGGGCGAATTGGCGAACGCACCCTCGACCGCCGATTTGAACTGCAACTGGTTGCGGCGGAAGCTGTCCATCGACGCCTCCAGATAGCCCGGCACCATCGCCCCCATCGAATCGCCATACATCGAGATTAGCTGCCGCAGGAAGTTGACCGGCAGCATTGTCTCGCCGCGCGATTCCTCCTCCATGATGATCTGCGTCAGGATATTGTGGGTGATGTCTTCCTCGGACTTGGCGTCCACCACCTTGAAATCGCGGCCTTCGCGCGTCATCGCGGCGAGGTGCTCCAGCGTGATGTACGAAGAAGTCTCGGTGTTATAGAGACGGCGGTTCGCGTACTTCTTGATGATGGCAGGGCCATCGCCCGCATTGTGCTTCTTCATGCGATAAAGGCTCCGCCCCCCAGTGACTGACCCGCGTCTACCACCTTTCGATACCGCACCGCAACACGGTCCCCGCCCCTTGCCGCTGTTCCTTGAAATGCTGCAAAGCGAAACTGCGGAATCGCCGGATCGCCGCGCTGCGGCACTTGCAGGTCTGCGCGCCTTCCAGACTGCGCCACGCGGACGGATGCGGCGGCTCGGCCCGGTGCGCTTCCGCAAAGGGCGTGTCCGCATTCGCGACTATGGCGGGGATGGCCGGCCGGTGATCTTCGTGCCCTCCCTGATCAATTCCGCCCATATCCTCGACCTCGCGCCCGATGTGTCCTTGCTGCGCTGGCTGAGCGAAAAGGGCGTGCGTCCGCTACTGGTCGATTGGGGCAGTCCCGTGCCCTCCGACCGCGACCTCGACATAACCGCGCATGTCGAACAACTGCTGCTGCCTCTGATCGCGACCGTCACGGCACGGCTCGGCAGGCCGCCGGTGCTGGCGGGCTATTGCCTCGGCGGGACGATGGCGCTTGCCGCCGCCTGCGCCGCGCCGGTGGCGGGGCTGGCGATGATCGCAGCACCTTGGCATTTTGCCGGCTTTGGCCTGTCGCGCGCCGATATCGGCGCGTTGTGGCAAGCGGGCAAACCGGCGTGCGAGGCGATGGGCCTCGTGCCACTCGAACTTCTGCAGACCGGCTTCTGGAAGCTCGATCCCGCCCGCACGATCGCCAAATACGAAGCGTTCGCGCGCATGAAGCCGGCCAGTGCGGCATGGAAATCCTTCATAGCGCTGGAGGATTGGGCGAATACCGGTGCCCCCCTGCCCTATGCGGCCGGCCGGCAACTGATGGAGGAGTTCGTCGCCGAGGATACGCCGGGCCGCGGCGCGTGGAGGATCGGCCGGATCGCGGTCGATCCTGCACGGCTCGCCTGCCCCGCTATCGATTTCGTCTCGCGCCACGACAAGATCGTCCCCGCGGACAGCGCCGCCAACCTCCCCGATCGCCATGACCTGGCGGCCGGACACGTCGGCATGATCGTCGGCGGTTCGCGCCACGTGCAATTGTGGGAACCACTGGCACGGTGGCTGGCGGCGTTATGACGACCTGATTCGCCGAGACCTAGTGTGCGATGTTACTATACCAGTAAAAGATTATATCAGTCGAACCAGCAACGCGCGAACCGCGCGCCCAGCCCCGTCAGCAGCTCGTACTGCGACATGCCCGATGCCGCCGCCGCTTTCGGCAAGGCATAGTCGAGCGCGACCCAGTCGCCCTCTGCCAGCTCCGGCGCGGCATCGACCGCGATCGCGGTCAGATCCATCGACACGCGCCCTAGCACAGGCAGGCGCGCGCCGTCGTGCAGCGCAGCGCCCTTCCCGCCCGAAAAGCCACGCCAATAGCCGTCGGCATAACCGATATTGAGGATCGCCACCTCGACATCGCGATCGGCAATATAGGTCGCGTTATAGCCGATCGTGTCGCCCGCGCGCAGCACGCGCCGTTGCAGGATCTGCGCCTCGGGCGTCACCACCGGCCGGATCACGCCCGCCAATGCCGCGCATGGCACGCCGCCGTACAGCGCCAGCCCCGGCCGCGTCAGGTCGAAGGCATAGTCCGCACCCAGCGCGATCCCGGCCGAATTGGCGAGGCTCATCCGCGCCGCGCCGGTCCGTCCGGCGAGGCTTGCGAAGGCATCGCGCTGGCGGCGGTTCATCGGGCTGTCTTCTTCCGCGCAGGCGAGGTGACTCATCAGCGTACCGATCTCCAATCCGTCGAGCACGCCCTCGCCCACCGCCTCCGCCGACAGGCCGAGCCGGTTCATGCCGGTGTCGATCATCACGTCGCAGCGCCCGCCGCCCGCCGCCCGCCAGCGCGCGACCTGCGCGGGCGTGCTGAGCACCGGCCAGCCGATCCCGGCCTTCGCCGCCGCGACATCCTCCTCGCGTACCCCGTGCAGCACCGCGACCGGCAGACCGAGCGGCGCCAGTGCGTCAGCCTCGGCCCAGCTCGACACGAAGACGTCGCGGCACCCCGCGTCCGCGAGCCGCCGTGCGACCTCGATCGCGCCCAGCCCATAGCCATCGGCCTTCACCGCCGCGCCGCACGCGGCGGCCCCGCTCAGCTTCGCCAGCGCGCGCCAATTGGCGACAAGAGCGGCGGTATCGAGGCGCAGGCGGTGCGGGGCAATCATGCCGCCAGCGGTTAGCCGCCCCGCCCGCCCGGCGCTAGTGCGGCCTATTTCGTGCCCAGCAACGCCGCGAACCGCTCCGCCGGGCAGAGCGTGACCGGCTTGGGCGTGCCGCAACCCGCGATCGTCATCGGCTGCTCGAACGTCCCCGCCCCGCCGGCACGCAGGCGACCGAGCGGCTGCGCACGATATTTCACCCGCACGAAGGCCGCGCCCTTCGCATCGCGCACCCGCTCGATCACGATCGCGCCGCCGGGCGCGGGATCGTCCTCGGCGAAGCCAGGCACGTGCCAGTGCCCGCCGATCAGCCCGCCGAAATTGGCGATCTGCGTGTCGTGCGCGGAAATCATGGTCACGAGCGCGCCGTCCGCAGCATTGAGCGCAGCATCGATCTTGCGGTTGAGCAGCGCCATGTTCGCCCGCGCCACTGGCAGCGGCCGCGCGAGCAGGCGAAATTCGAGCGCGTGGAACTCCGACAGCGCGGTCACGTCGGCGGCGCTCGCGCGGCCCCAGCCGATCTCCGACAGCGGCTTGCCGTCGGCATATTCGAGCAGCAGGATCTGCGCGGCCGTCGATGCCGTATCGAGCGCACCGTCGATCTTCGGCCGACTAGTAGGCGTCGCCGGGACGAGAGTCGTTGGCTCCCCGCTCACGCCGCAACCGGCGCGCGGCTTCCCGCACAGGATCGTGTCGAGCCGCTTCAGCAGCGGCGCATATTTCCGGTCGGCGGCGGCAAGTCCACCCGGCCCGATCGCCGCCTTCACCGCAGCATTTGCGGCATCCGCATCGATCGTCGCGCCATTGCCGAGCGGCCCGAACAAGGGATCGTCCTCGCCCTGCGGCTTCTGCTCACGCGAAGCGGCGCAGCCCGGCGCGACGCCCTTCAGCCAGGCGTCGGCGGTGGCGATGGTGCGCTGGTCGCTATCGGCGATGATCGCGATCGTCCCCGGTTTCGGGCATCCGCCGACCGCCAGCAGGCCGCTGCGCGTCAGCCCGGCACGGTCCGCCACGCCGAGCGCCGTCACCGCGTCCGCGCCATGCGGCGTCAGATATCCTGGTGCGACCGGCCACTCCGGCCAACGCTCGGGCGTCACGCGCGCCGGCATGGCCGGCGCCTTGGTCGGCGGGCGCACGCCGTGCCGCATCAGCAGCACGACGCGCTCCACCGTCAGTTTCGGCGGCGCGGGCGGTTGCGCGTCCGCGGCCCCCGCCAGCAGCACCGCCGCGATCAGACCCGAACGCCACATCGCGCTTGCTCCCTTAGAAATGCACCTGCACACCGCCACGCAGCGAATAGCTGTAGCGCTCGCGCTCGACCAGTTGATCCTTGTTGCCGATGAAGCGCCGCCACGGCGCATCGGTCAGGTTGGTGGCGTCGCCGAACACCGTCACCTGCGGCAAAATCTGGTAGCTGGCATGGAGGTCGAGCTGGCCGTTGTCGTCGGTATATTGGTCGGTCGCCGCGCTCGTGCCGAGCAGATCGAGATATTTCGAACGATAGCTGTAGGCGACGCGCAACGCGAAGCCGTACTTCTCGTAGAACACCTGCGCGGTGCCGCTGTCGCGCGACTGGAAAGCGAGCGGCAGATTGCCCGCGCGGATGCCCGGCGCATTGGCATGGCCCGAGACGTGGGTGTAGTTCACCGACACGCCGAACCCGCCGAAGAAGCCTGGCAGCTGCGTGAACTGATATTGCGCGTTGAACTCGACGCCGGTCAGCGTCTCGTCCTGCGCATTGATCGACTGCGTGACGCTGGCATTGGTGTAGGCCACGTTGCCGAACGTGCCGTTCACCCCGAGCGTCTGGGAAATGTAGATCGGGTTGTCGATCTGCTTCCAGAACACGCCTGCCGAAAACACCGCTTCCGGCGTCGGATAATATTCGATCGATGCGTCGAGGTTGACCGCCTTGTACGGTTTCAGCGCCGGGTTGCCGATCGTGATGAGCGGCGTCGCCGGGGTGCTGGTATCCGTAATCACGTACGGCGCGAGATCGGGATAATTCGGCCGGCCGATCGCGGTCGTCACGGCACCGCGCAGCAGCAGCTCGCGGCTGAACTCGTATTTCGCGTTCAGGCCCGGAAACACGTCGGTGTAGCTCTTCTCGCCGAAGCTGTTGAAGTCGGTCGCGGTGGTCGAGCTGCCGTTGACGATCTTCGCCTTGGTCTTGTCCTGCGTATGCTCGACGCGGATGCCGGGGATCAGCGTCAGCCCGCCGAACTTGAGCGTCGCCATCGCGTAGCCCGAGACGATGCTCTCGCGCACGTCATAGTCGCTCGCCAGCGTGTCGGAGATCGTGCTGGCGGTGGTGATCGAAGCGACGCCGGGATTCGCGGCGAGATAAGCGCGCGCCTTATCGTAGTCTATGCGCGGCCCGAAGGTATAGCGGCCGTCATAGAAATTGGTGTCGGACACGTAGCTGACCGACGGCAACTGGAAGCTCGCCGACCCGGCCGCGCCAGAGACCGTGCCGTAATTCACGCGGTCCTGATTGTTGGTCTTGTGCCGGTCGAGATACTTGCCGCCGATCTTGATGCTCGAACCGTCGCCGATCGCGATCGGGTGGGTGTAGTCGGCGCGAAACTGCCAGAGATCCTCCGCCGCCTGCCGCGTCTCGATGTTCAGCGAGTTGAAGATGTATTTGGTGAGGTCGCTGCCGACGAACGGATTGAAGATATAGGGCTGGTCCGTGGTCAGATCATAGCTACCGGCGACGGCGTTGTTGCCCGTGCGGAAACGGAATTCGGAACGCAGCGGATCGAGCTTCACCGCCCGCGTCCAGCCGCCCGACGCTTCGAGCCGCCCGCCCAACAGATCGGTATCGACGCCCGCCGTCACCGACTTCGTGTTGTCGTCCTCCTGCCGCCGGCGGATCAGCACCGCGCCGCGCCCGGTGAAGGTGCCGGTCGCCGCGCCGGTGAAGGTGATCGCGTCGAGCCGGTTCTGGTCGCGATACTCGTTGTCGGTGAACTTCGAATAGCTCGAGCGGATATAGACCTTGGTGTGGTCGTTCGGCCGCCAATCGAAATTGCCGACGATGCCGAGCCGGGTGCGTACGAGGTTATAGTCGCGCAGGCCGCCCTGGTCGGGCCGGGCCACGCCGCCCACGACGGTATAGGCCGTGGTCGCCTGGAAATTCTCGGACTCGATCGGGCGGCGCGAGTAATTGGCCGAGATCACCGCGCCGAACTGATCCTCCGCGCCGAAACGGCCACCGATCTGGCCGTCGATCTCCCAGGGCGTCTTGCCGTTGAGGTTCGAATAGCCCGCCGACGCGCGCGCATCGAGGAAAAGGCGCTGCTTCCGGTCGAACGCGGTCAGCGTGTTGATGTTGACCTCGCCGCCGATCGCATTGGCGTCCTGGCTGGCGAGCAGGGATTTCGAGACGACGACCGACTGGATCATCGCCGAGGGCAGATCGTCGAGCTTGACCTGACGGCCGCTCGGCTCGGGCGCGGGCAGCGTCTGGCCGTTGAGCGTGACGTTGATGAGATTGGGATCGATGCCGCGAATGATGACGTAGCGGCCCTCGCCCTGATCGTTGGCGACCGTCAGGCCCGGCAGGCGCCGCACCGCTTCCGCGACGTTCTGGTCGGGCAGCTTGCCGACATCGTTGGCATAGAGCGCCTCGACGGTGTTGTCGGCGGTGTGCTTCTCGTTGACCGCCTTGCGCTGGCCCATGCGCGTGCCGGTCACGACGACATCGGTGGACGCGGGTTCCTCGACAGCCGGCGCATCAGCCTGCGCGAACGCCGGAACGGTCGAGAACAGCATACCCGCGGCCAGCGCACAGGTCGCGGCACGCGCCAGCAGCGCGGTTGTCGTCGCTCGCATTGAAAACCCCCAATCTTCGTGAACAGGGGTCGCGCTAGGCGCGGATTGCGACATTTCGGTTGCGCGAGCGTTACGACAGCGTGTCACCGGAAATATTACGTTACACTTGGGCGCGCCGCGTCCGCCCGCGCATTAACCTCTCCTCAACCCATTAAATTTACCCCTGGTTCAGCATAATCCGGGGGACTTTCATGCAATTCGAAGTGCGCGCCTATGAACTGGAGACGCTGCTCGACCGGCTTCCGGCGGGCGTCGAAGTGCTGTCGCTCGACTGTTTCGACACGATCATCTGGCGCACCACGCATGCGCCGATCGACGTTTTCGCCGGCCTCGAATTGCCCGGCAGCGCGATGGACGCGCGCATCATGGCCGAGTCGGCCGCCCGCCGCCACGCCTTCCTCAATGACGGCGCGAAGGAAATCGGCCTCGCCGACGTCTACCGCTATCTCTACCCCGCCGCCGACGATGCGACGCGCGCCGATGCGATCGCGCACGAGCTCGCGCTGGAGGCCCGCCACGCGGTCGCCTTCGCCCCCGCCGTCCGCCTGATCGAGGCCGCGCGCCGCCGCGGTCTGCGCGTTGTCATCGTCTCCGATATGTACCTCACCGAGGAACAGCTCCGCGCGCATATCGCCGCCGCCGCCGGTCCCGAGCTGCTGGCGCAGATCGAACACGTCTTCGTCTCCTCCGCCTACGGCAAGGGCAAGTGCGACGGGCTGTTCGACCATGTCCTCGAAACCCTCGGTATCGCGCCGGACAAGATCCTGCACGTCGGCGACAACCGTTCGGCCGATTATGTCTCCGCCGCGAAGCACGGCCTCCACGCCGTCCATCTCAAGCAGTTCGATCAGGAGAGCGAGCAGCGCCTCCGCCTTGAGGCGACCGCCGCGACCCTGCTCGGCTCGGATCAGGGTGGGCGCATCTTCTGCCAGCCGCACCGCGCGCAGGTTGCGCTGCGCCGCCCGTCCGATGCCGCGTCCGCGCTCGGCCATGACGTGATCGGCCCGGTCATGCACAGCTTCGCGCTATGGCTGAAGGGCGAGCTCGACGAGGCTTCCGCCCGCCTCGGACGCACCGTCAAGCCGCTGTTCGTGATGCGCGACGGCCACCTGCCCTTCCGCGTGTTCGACGCGATGTTTCCCGAGGCGCAAGCCGCGAAGGTCGAACTCAGCCGCTTCGTCGCCTTCCGCGCGTCGATCAAGGATGCCGAGACGCTCGATTTCTACATGGCCGACTGGGCGCACCGTCTGCCGATCGCGATGATCGCGCGCCAGCTCATGCTGTTCGAGCATGAATGGGCGAAGCTCGTGAAGGGCGGCACCGCCGAGGAACAGCGCCTGCGTTTCGTCCGCGCTGTGCGCTCGCGCGACATGCAGGCCAAGATCATCAAGCGCTGCCGCGCCTTCACAGACAAGCTGGTGAAGCACCTCGCCACTGCCGGCGTGGCGGACGGCGACGCGGTGATGCTGGTCGATATCGGCTATAACGGCACCGTCCAGAACGTGCTGACGCCGGTGCTGCGCGAGCGGCTGAATCTCGATGTCTCGGGCCGCTACCTGTTCCTGCGCGAAGGCCAGATCACCGGGCTCGACAAGCGCGGCATGATCGACGGGCGCAACTACGATTTCCGCGCGATCCACGCCATGTCGACCGCTGTCGTGGTAATCGAACAGCTCTGCAACGTGGCCCAGGGCTCGACCATCGACTTTACCGCCGACGGCGCTCCGGTGCGCGAGACGATCGACGCGAAGGGCGCCAACAGCGCCACGCGCGACGCCGTGCAAACCGCGTGCCTGACCTATGTTCATGAGGCCGGTATCGGCATGCTGCGCGTGCCCGGGGCCGTCACGCTCGATGCGCGCTGCCGCGCCGCCGCCGCGTCGCTCGCGCGCCTGTTCTTCCTGCCCAACGCGGCCGAGGTCGATCTGTTCGCGAACTTCGATTTCGACATGAACATGGGCTCGGCCGCGAGCGCGCGGCTGGTCGATCAGGACAAGACCGACGAGGCGCTGCGCCGCTACGGTCTCGGCTTCGGTGCGGATCGCGAACAGACCAGCTTTCTCTCCGCCGAACTTCAGCGGCTCGGCCTGCCGACCGGCCTCGGCATGTTCGCCGCAACGCGCTTCGGCCTCGACCTGCGCGTCAGCGATTATCAGAGCGGCGGCATCGACGTGCCCGTCCTGACGATGACCGCGACCGGCCATGTCGGCAGCACCGAGAGCGCGTGGCAGACGATCGACGGCTATCACCGTCTGCAGATCCCCATCCCGTCGCAGCGCGCGAGCATCGGCATCCAGTTGGGCCAGATCTGCGAATGGGTGCAGGTCGATCACCTCGAAGTCACGCCGATCGCCGATCTCGCGAGCGACGCCGATCAGCGCCGCACCGTTACGGTGAACGCGATCGCCGACGGCATGGAGGAAATGTCCGCCGGTCTCTACCGCGCCGCGCCCGCCGGCCTGCTGTTCGTGCCGCCGACCGCCTTCGCCGAGCCGGTGCTGCTGTCGCTGGTGTTCCGCCCGATCAAGCGGCGCGGGGAAATCGTCGAGCTGCGCGCCGCCGCCTAGATCTTGGCGGAGTAGATCATCCGGCCCTGACCGAGCCGGGCGAACACCTGCTCTAGGTCGCGCTCGCCGACCGCGAAACACCCCTGGCTGCGCCCGAGCTGACCGTGGGTGCGCAGCATATCGGGGTTGGCATACCAGGCCGCATGGACGACCAGCGCGCGCGACAGGGCATTGCTGTTGGTCGGATCGAGCCCGATCAGTCGCTGCGACTTGCCATGCTTGCCGATGTAATAATCCGACGCGAGGAAGGCGCCTTCGCTCGATGCGTTGGAGCCCTGCGCGTTCGAAAAGCGTTGCAGAAAGCCGGTATGCGCCGGATCGCTGCCGCTGCCATGCGCGACCAGCAGCGTCGTCGCCATCCCGCTCGCCATGTCGATCAGGAAGAAGCGCGGCCGCGCGGACGATAGCGCGAAGTCGGCGATGGCGATGCGATCATGCCGCGGAATCCGCCCGCCATGCCGCTGCAGCGCAGCCAGTGCCGCCCGCAACAATTCCGGCCGCACCACCCTGCTCGATGCCAGCGGCTGCACCGTGGCGGGCGCGGTCGCCGCGCGCACCGGCGGCGGCACGGTCGCGACCGCGGCGAGCGCGAGCCCGGCCTTAGCAAAAGAGCGTCGCGACAGCGTGATGTCCCCGTGGTCCATATCCGAATCGATACCCCGTAAAAACGTGCAGAGTCGTTCTAGCGTCCGACGATGAGCGGCTCCTGACCGAAACCGCATCGGTTCCGTGCCGGTCGGGCGCTTGTCCGGCGCCTGGCTCGCTCTATCGCAACGGCTGCGCCCATGCCGATTATCGGATCGAAAATCAAGGCTTTGCGTTCATCACCTCAGACAAGGGCCGGATTCCTGCCACGGCGCGATCCGGCAATGAACGTCGAAAGGTACGCACATGGCTTCGCTGCTGTTGCGCCGTGGCGGATGCGCCGCGGCGGCCATTCTCCTGTCGTCTCTCCCGTTCGCGGCGCACGCCCGCAATGCGGAGCCGACCGCCGAGGCCGTCGCGATGCTGAGCGCGGGCGATTTCGTCTGGAACGCCGCCCACACCATTCCGGCCAAGCCTGCCGCCATGCGCATCGTCATCAGCATCGCCGATCAGAAGCTCTACCTCTATCAGGGCGCGACATTGCTCGCCGTCTCCGCGGTTTCGACCGGCAAGCCCGGCCACGACACCCCGACCGGCGATTTCAAGATCCTGCAGAAGCAGGTCGATCACAAATCCAGCCTCTATGACGATGCGCCGATGCCCTACATGCAGCGGCTCACCTGGGACGGGGTTGCGATCCACGCCGGACGCGATCCCGGCTTCGCCGACTCTCACGGCTGCGTGCGCGTGCCGCTGGCCTTCGCGAAGAAGCTGTTCGCCGTCACCCGGATCGGGGCGCGGGTTTCCGTCGTCGATGAAAGTCTCGCAACCGAGCCCGATCCGCAGATGCCGGATGATCCGCTGGCGCTCGGGCTGGAGGCGCCCGCTCCCGAGGATATTTCGGCCCTGCAACCCTAAACCGTTCGGGCGCGCGCCCGCCGTCTACGCAGAACGACGCCTGTCCACTCTCCTCAAATGCAACATTTTGTTGCTGGATCGACAATTTTCGCACTGCACGCGGCATTGCTATTGATAATGCTTCGCAAATGCCTCAAGGGCGGCCCCGCATAAAAAGGGACCGTTCATGAAGCACTATTTCCTCACCGCCACCATGCTGAGCGCAGCCGTTTTCGCGAGCCCCGCGATCGCCGCGCCGCTGCCGGAAACGGCCCCGGCTGATGCAGCGGCGGCCGCCGCCGACGACCAGTCGGGCGACGACGACAATGTCGTGACCGTCACCGGCGCGCGCCCGCGCACGGAATCCGCCGCCGGCACCAAGATGGCCGCCCCCCTCGCCGAAACGCCGCAGTCGATCAGCGTGATCAGCTCGGCCGATCTCGCCAACCTCGGCCTCGCCAATCTCAACCAGGCGCTGCGCTTCGTGGCCGGCGTCACCACCGAACAGCGCGGTTCGAGCGCCGAGCTCTACGATCAGTTCAAGCTGCGCGGCTTCAACGCGCCGCAGTTCCTCGATGGGCTGAGGATCACCGGCGGCGCGAGCTATCTGACGCCGCAGGTCGATGTGTCGCGCATCGAGCGGATCGAGGTCGTGAAGGGTCCGGCCTCGGTGCTTTATGGCCAGTCGGGTCCGGGCGGTCTCGTCGCCATCTCCAGCAAATTGCCGCTCGATGAGGATTTCTACGGAGCGGTCTCGGCCACCTACGGCACCTACAATCTCTACCGCGTCGATGCCGATGTCGGCGGCCGCGCGGGGGACTCGATCCGCTGGCGCGTCTATGGCAGCGTCAACGGCGCGCATACGCAGCAGACCTTCAGTGGTCGCGAGCGCCAGACGATCTCGGGCGCCGTCACCTTCGATCTCGATCACGCGACGCAACTGACGCTGCTCGGCGCCTATTCGCACGATCCGCAGAACGGCAGCTACGGCGTGTTTCCGGCATCGGGCACCTTCATCGCCAACCCCAACGGCCAGATCCCGACTGACCGCGACTTCGGCGAGCCCGACAATTTCTACATGCGCGATCAGGCGGCGGGCACGTACATCCTGACGCACCAGCTCAATCCCGACTGGAGCATCCGCGCATCGGGCCGCTACCAGCACGGCACCTCGCGCCTCGGCATCATCTATGCCGCCGGTCCGCTCGCGCCTGCGGCCAGCAACCCCGCTTCCACTCTCTTCAACCGCGCCTCCTATTCGACGCGCGAACGCGCCGACGCCTGGGTGTTCGACAATCAGGTTCGCGGCAGCTTCAAGACCGGCGACATCAAGCACGACGTACTGTTCGGCGTGGATTACCAGACCAGCAACGCCAGCGCGACGAGTGCGTTCGGCACCGCGACGCCGCTCAACGGCTATGCGCCGGTCTACGGTACGATGGTCGTGCCGCAGCAGCCCGAACAGGTGACGGGCGCGACCGCGACTACCGCGTTGCCGCGCTTCCATCAGGCCGGCATCTACGCGCAGGACATGATCTCGGCGGGCGGCCTGCGCCTGCTGCTCAGCGCGCGCCAGGATTGGGCGAGCAACCGCTCGAGCCCGACCGTCGCTGCGGTCAGTTCGGAGGCGTTCACCTACCGCGTCGGCCTGCTCTACACGACCTCGTTCGGCCTCGCGCCCTATGCCAGCTATTCGACCTCGTTCGAGCCCAACGGCACCTACCGCGCCGTGCTCAACGGCCCGCTGATCGTCGCCAAGCCGAGCAGCGGTCGCCAGATCGAGGGCGGTGTGAAATTCAGCGTGCCGGGCACCAAGGTGCTGATCACCGGTGCCTATTTCCAGATCGACCAGAGCAACCTCGTGGTATCCAATCCCGTCACCAATATCTCGACGCAGGGCGGCGTGTTCCGCTCGGAAGGCTTCGAGATCGAGGCCAATGCGCCGCTGCCCTACGGCTTCAACGCGCGCGTCGCCTATAGCCGCCAGAAGGTGCAGAAGATCGCCGACGACAATCCGGCCAACATCGGCGTCGGCATTCTCGGCGTCGGGCGCGGCGGCGTTTCCGCCAACCTCGAATGGGCACCGCGCGACGGCGGGCTGAAGGGCTTCGCGATCGGCGGCGCGGTGCGTCACGTCGACAGCATCTATGCCAGCACGGTCACGCGCATCAGCACGCCGGGCTTCACGGTGTTCGACGGTCTGCTGCGCTACGATCTCGGCGGCCTGTCGGACCGTCTGCGGGGCCTGTCGCTGGGGATCAACGCGCAGAACATCCTCGACAAGAAATATGTCACCACCTGCTATCTCGATTTCCAATGGTGCTGGTACGGCAACCGCCGCACCGTGCAGGGCACGATCGGCTGGAAGTTCTGAGCAATGACGCATCGCCTCGCCATCTCCCGGACGATATCGTGAGCCGCACGGTGGCGGGGCGACGCGATGCGTGGCTGCGGCGCGGCGACAATGCGCTGCGCATCCTTGTCGCCATGCCGGGCGGCTATGCCGTCGCGAGCCTGTGGGCGATGGCGCTCGCCCGCATCCTGCCCGGCGGGCCCGCCAATGCGACGATCGCGGCGACGCTCGTCGCCTTCGCGATCTGCGCCGTCACCGCGATGTGGGCGTTCGCCGCGCGCAGCGGCTGGCGCGCGTTCTGGACAATGCTGCTGGCGGGCGCGGCGGCGGGCGCGATCACCGCAATCTCGATTCAGTTGACCGGACGGATATGAGCAAGAGTTTCCGCCAGAGCCAGGCGACGCTTCACACCTGGTCGGGCCTGCTGGTCGGCTGGGTGCTGTTCATCGTCTTCGTCTCGGGCACGACGGCCTATTGGCGCGAGGCGCTCAACCGCTGGGCGCAACCCGAACTGCCGCGCGTCGAGGATCCGGCGCGCGTCGTGCGCGGCTCGCAGGCGTTCCTCGCGAAGAAAGCGCCGGACGCAAAGACGTGGTTCATCACCGCCCCCAGTGACCGCTCGGCGGCGGGCAGCGTGTTCTGGGTGCCCGCCAAGGGCGGCGGACGCGGCCACGGTCGCCGCGACACATCCGCGACGATCGACGCCGAGGGCCAGCCGGTGACGGCGCGGGCGACGCGCGGCGGCGACTTCTTCTACCGCTTCCATTTCGACCTGTTCTACATGCCGGTGATCTGGGCGCGCTGGATCGTCAGCATCTGCGCGATGTTCATGCTCGTCGCGATCCTCAGCGGCATCGTCACGCACAAGAAGATCTTCCGCGATTTCTTCACCTTCCGTGGCGGCAAGGGACAGCGCTCGTGGCTCGACGGGCACAATGCCGTCGCCGTCCTCGGCCTGCCCTTCCACCTGATGATCACCTACACCGGTCTCGTCACGCTGATGGCGATGCTGATGCCGTGGGCGGTGGTCGCCAATTACGCCAAGCCCGGTGCGTTCTTCGATCTCACCTTCCCGCAGGCCCCGCCCGCCGAGCGCGCCGACCGGCCGGCACCGCTCGTCGATATCGCCAGCCTGTGGCGCGACGGCGCGCGGCGGCTGGGCACGCCCGTTGATTTCATCGCGGTGACGAACCCCGGCGATGCCGCCGCGCGCGTCACCATGTCGGCGAGCAACCGCGCAATGCTGTCAAGTTACACGCCGTCGATCACCTATGACGGCGTCACCGGCAAAGTGATCTGGGCCTCACCGCCGAGCGGTGGCGCACAGGTGACGGCGGGCGCGATGATCGGCCTGCACGCGGGCCGCTTCGGCGACTACCCGATGCGCTGGCTCTATTTCCTCTGCGGGATCGGTGGGTCGCTGATGGTGGCGAGCGGGCTCGTACTGTGGACCGTCAAGCGCCGCGAGAAATTGCCCGATCCCGAGCGCCCGCATTTCGGCTTTCATTTGGTCGAGCGGCTCAACGTCGGCGTCGTCGGCGGCTACCCGCTGGCGATCGCGGGGTTCCTGTGGGCCAATCGCCTGCTGCCCGTCGGCCTGGCCGACCGCGCCAATGCCGAGGTCAACACGATGTTCGCGCTGTGGGGCGCGGTGCTGCTGTTCGCCTTTGTCCGCAAGCCGGTGCGCGCCTGGGCGGAACTGCTCGGGCTGACGGGCGCGCTGCTCGTCGCGCTGCCGGTGTTCGACATGATCGCGACGCCCAAGGGCCTGCCCGCGACGATCGCCGCCGGCGACTGGGTGCTGGCCGCAGCCGACCTGACGCTGCTCGCGCTGGGCTTGTGCTTCGGCTGGGCGGCGAACCGCGTGCGCCGCCACCGCCCCTATGTGCGTCGCGCGCGCGACGCCGAGCGCGTGGCGATGACGGTATGATAACGCTCTGCCTGATCGTGGCGGTCGCCGCCTTTGCCTGCTTCGCGCTGGCGACCGACCCGCATCATCGCAAGCGCATCGGTGGCCCGTGCCCGAAGCCGCGCGTAAAGGCGTTGCGCGCGGCCGCCTGGGGCCTGCTCGGCATCGGTTTCGTGCTGGCGATGCTCGCCTGGGGCCCGGTGTTCGGCGCGATCGGCTGGGCCGGGGCGATCATGGCCGGGGCCGCCGCGACCTTCCTGTTCCTCAATTTCGGGCCAGCCTGGAAAATCGGGCCACACTGAGGCACGCTCGGTCCGCGCCGGCTGGCCGCTTACGAGGCCGCCATCGCCCCTCGCGATAGCGGCTCGGCACCGTACAAACCGGGCGGCGTCCCCCGGACACCGGCGTCTATCTCGAACACCGCGCCATCCTCCGCACGCGCATCGTCCAGGCCGATCGCCGCGGACGTGGCGAAAAGCCGGTCGAGCGTCTCCCCGCAAAAGGCGACGTTGGTGATCTGGCGCGCGGGCAGCGGCACGGCGCGGTCGAGCGTGCCGTCGGGTGCGAAGCGGCTGACGCGCCCGCCGCCCCAATGCGCGATCCAGAGATAGCCTTCGCTGTCGGTCGTCATGCCGTCGGGATGACCGTCGGCCTCGGCGAAGCGGATGAAGGGGGCGCGCGCGCCGAGCGACCCGTCCGGCTTGCGGGCAAAGCGAAACACCGTCCGCCGCGCCGTGTCGCTATGATAGAGCCACGCACCGTCGGGCGAGAAAGCGGGACCGTTCGGCACGCGGTAGCCCTCATCCATCCGCTCCCACGCGAAGCCGGGGCCGAGGCGGTAGAGCGCGCCGCAATCGGCCTCCTCCGCCATGTCCATCGTCCCGCACCAGATGTGGCCGGAGGCGTCCGCCTTGCCATCGTTCATGCGGCTGCCGGGCAGGTGCGGCTCGGGGTCGGCGATGTGGCGGATCGCGAACGGGTCGAGCGACAGTTCGGCGAACCCGCTCTGCAACCCGCAAATGAAGCCGCCCTCCGCCCGCTCGACCAGCCAGCCCACCGGCTCGGGCATGGCCCACCGATCGATCCTGCCGTCCGCGAACGACAGCCGGTTGACGGCGGGCGCGAGGATATCGACCCAGAACAGCGCGTCGTAGCGTGCGGACCAGAGCGTACCCTCGCCGAGGGTATCGCGCGTCTCGCGCGCGACGATGCGCCAGTCCGTCATCTCAGTGGTTGTCGCGCGGCAGACCGGCGGTCTGGGCGATGCGCTGGTATTTCTCGGCACCTTCCAGGATCGCGCCGGTTTCCATCTGGCCGACCACCGCGCGCTGCATCTCCTGCCACGGCGTCTGCGATTTGGGATACGGATAGCCGCCCGCCTCGGTCAGCGCGGCGCGGCGCTCCATCAGTTCGGCCTCCGGCAGTTGCACGTCGACCGTCCCCTTGCGCAGATCGATCCGCACGCGGTCGCCGGTGCGGAGCAGCGCGAGCCCGCCCATCGCCGCCGCTTCGGGGCTGGCGTTGAGGATCGACGGCGATCCCGACGTGCCCGATTGCCGCCCGTCGCCGACACACGGCAGCGCATGGACGCCCTCGCGGATCAGATAGGCTGGCGGCCGCATGTTGACGACTTCGGCCGCGCCCGGATAGCCGATCGGCCCCGCCCCGCGCATGAACAACAGGGTGCGGTCGGTGATGCCGAGCGCGGGATCGTCGATGCGGTGGTGGTAATCCTCCGGCCCGTCGAACACCACCGCCGGCCCCTCGAACGCCTCGGGATCTTCCGGGTTGGACAGGTAACGGTCGCGGAACTCGGGGCTGATCACGCTGGTCTTCATGATCGCTGAATCGAACAGATTGCCGCGCAGCACGATGAAGCCGGCCTCTTCCTTCAGCGGCGCGTCGAACGGCTTGATGACGTTCCCGTCCTCGATCGTCGCATCGCGGCAATTGTCGCCGATGCTCTTGCCGTTGGCGGTGATAGCATCCTCACGGATCAGGCCCTGCTTCATCAGCTCGGCCACCACGGCGGGCACGCCGCCCGCCCGGTAATAATCCTCGCCCAGATATTCGCCCGCCGGTTGCAGGTTCACCATCAGCGGCACCTTGTGGCCATAGTCCTGCCAGTCGTCGAGCGACAGCTCCGCGCCGATATGGCGGGCGATGGCGGCAAGGTGGATCGGCGCGTTGGTCGATCCGCCGATCGCCGAATTGACGACGATCGCGTTGAGGAAGGCATCGCGCGTCAGGATGTCCGAGGGCTTCAGATCCTCATGCACCATTTCTACAATGCGGCGGCCGGTCCAATAGGCCGATTCCTGCCGGTCGCGGTACGGCGCGGGGATCGCGGCATTGCCGGGCAGCGACATGCCGAGCGCCTCGGCAAGGCTGTTCATCGTCGTCGCCGTGCCCATCGTATTGCAATAGCCGGTCGACGGCGCGGAGCTCGCGACGAGCTTGATGAAGCCCGCCTCGTCGATCTCCCCCGCCGCCAGCAGCTCGCGCGCCTTCCACACGATCGTGCCGGAACCAGTACGCTCGCCCTTGTGCCAGCCGTTGAGCATCGGGCCGACCGACAGCGCGATCGCCGGGATGTTGACGGTCGCCGCCGCCATCAGGCAGGCGGGCGTCGTCTTGTCGCAGCCGATCGTGAGCACCACGCCGTCGAGCGGATAGCCGTACAGCACCTCGACCAGCGCCAGATACGACAGGTTGCGGTCGAGCCCGGCGGTCGGGCGCTTGCCCGTCTCCTGGATCGGATGGACCGGGAATTCGAGCGGCACGCCGCCCATCTCGCGGATGCCGTCGCGCACGCGCTCGGCCAGCACGAGGTGATGGCGGTTGCAGGGGCTCAGGTCGCTGCCGGTCTGGGCGATGCCGATGATCGGCCGGCCCGAACGCAATTCTTCCAGGCTGATGCCGAAGTTCAGATACCGCTCCAGATAGAGCGAGGTCATGTCGATATTGGCGGGGTTGTCGAACCAGGCGCGGCTGCGCAGCTTCGGCGTCGGCGAAGTGTCGGTCATCGAGAGTCCTTGGTTCAGCCGGTCGTCGACAGGCGGAAGATCATGCGGTGATGATAGGGATGCGCCGGATCGACCCGCGCGGAGCCGAACGCGGGTTGGTTGGGCGTATCCGGGAAAAGCTGCGGCTCGAGCGCGATGCCGTCGCCCATGCGGTAGAGGTGGCCCTGCTTGCCGATCAGCGTGCCGTCGAGGAAATTGCCGGTGTAGACCTGCACGCCGGGCTGATCGCTCCACACCTCCAGCACGCGGCCCGATGCCGGATCCTCCAGTCGTGCGGCGAGCTTGGGCTCTTTGGTCGCCCCGGCATCGAGCGCGAAATTGTGATCGACGCCGCGTCCCGCGACGATCTGCGGATCGCGCCCGTCGCGCAAAGACCCCTCGATGATCTTGCCCTTCGTGAAATCGAACACCGTGCCCGCGACCGGCTTCAGCTCGCCGGTCGGGATCAGCGCGGCATCGACCGGCGTGTAGCGGCTGGCGGGGATCGTCAGCCGGTGACCGCCCACGCCGCCCGGCGCGCCCTCGCCCGCCAGATTGAAGATGGCGTGATTGGTCAGGTTGACGATCGTCGCCGCGTCGCTGGTCGCGCCGTAATCGATCGTCAGGTCGCCCGCGTCGTTCAGCGCATAGGTCGCCGTCACCTTGAGCGTGCCGGGATAGCCCTGGTCGCCCGCCTCGCTGGTCAGCGCCAGTGTGACGCTCGCCTGTGCGCCCGATTTCACCGCCACGATCCGCCAGTTGCGCTTGTCGAAGCCCTTCGCGCCGCCGTGCAGCGAATTGGCCTTGTCGTTCTGCGACAGTTGATACGCCTTCCCGTCGAGCGTGAACTTGCCGCCGGCGATACGGTTCGCGTAGCGGCCCACGCTCGCGCCCCAGTAATTGGGATGATCGGCATAGCTCTGGATATCGTCATAACCGAGCTCGATATCGGCGAGCCTGCCCTCGCGATCGGGCGTCATCAGGCTTTGCAGAGTGGCACCGAAACTGATGATCCGAGCCGAAACGCCCTTGCCGTTGGAGAGAGTGACGGCCTCGATCGCGGTGCCGTCCTTCAGCGTGCCCGCCGTCTCGCGCTTCGCCTCGGCCGCGTGCGCCCTCGCCGTCGTCATTCCCGCAATCCCTGCAACCATCGCCACAATCGCGCCCGAGCGCATCGTTCCCCGCATATCCTCGATCCTTGCGTATATGCACGCCCGTTGACGCGTGCTTGCCAGTTATATAGTCCGACAAATGAAAGCAGAGCAAGCCATCTATGTGAGGCTGGAAAATCTGCCATGATGGGTAGCGACAGGAGAATGGGATGGCCGGGCCAGTGAATGTAGCGACGGCGGTGGCCGCGGAACCGCCTGCGCCGGGCACCAATTATCGCCCCGCGCTGACGCTGCTCGCCAGCCTGTTCTTCATGTGGGGGTTCATCACCGTCATCAACAACACGCTGCTGCCGCACCTGCGCAGCGTGTTCGATCTCAACTACACCCAGACGACGTTCATCGAATCGGTGTGGTTCATCGCCTATTTCGTGGCGGCGATCCCCTCCGCCTTTCTGATCCGGCGGATCGGCTACCAGAAGTCGCTGGTCGTCGGCCTGCTGACGATGGCGGCGGGTGCGCTCGGCATGACGCTGGCGGCGAGCATCCCCTCCTACGGCGTCACGCTGACGATGCTGTTCGTCATCGCCAGCGGCATCACCTTGCTGCAGGTCGCCGCCAACCCGTATGTCGCCGTCGTCGGCAGCCCGGAGACGGCGTCGGCGCGGCTCAACCTCGTGCAGGCGCTCAATTCGGCGGGGACGATGCTCGCGCCCGGCTTCGGCGCCTATCTGATCCTCGGTCGCTCCAAGAGCGGCACCGCGCTCGCCGGCACCGTGCTGACCCCGGCCGAACGGCTCGCCGATGCGCAATCGGTGATTCTGCCGTACATCCTGGTGGCCGCCGTGCTGATCGTCCTGGCGGTCGTCATCGCGCGCTTCCCGCTGCCGGCAATGGGCGCCGCCGCGAACCGCGCGACGGCGGCCGAGCGCAAAAATTACTCGCTGCTACGCCATCGCAACCTGGTGTTCGGCGTGCCCGCGATCTTCATCTATCTCATCGCGGAGATCGGCGTCGCGAACCTGTTCGTGAACTTCGTCAGCCAGCCCGACATCGCCAATCTGACGCACGAGCAGGCGGGCCGCTACCTCACCTTCCTGTGGGGCGGAATGATGGTCGGGCGTTTCGCCGGCGCGTTCGTGATGCAGCGGATCGAGGCCGAAAAGGTACTCGCCGTCGCGGCAGTGGGCGCATTCGTGGTGATGACGATCACCACCTTCACGCACGGCGAAGTGGCGATGTGGGCGCTGATTTCGGTCGGGTTGTTCCACTCGATCATGTTCCCGACGATCTTCACGCTCGGTGTCCGCGGCCTCGGCCCGCTGACCGAGGCGGGGTCAGGCCTGCTCATCATGGCAATCGCGGGCGGCGCGCTCGTGATCGTGCAGGGTTGGCTGGCCGACAAGTTCGGCCTGCAGATGTCGTTCCTGCTGACGGTCGCATGCGAACTCTACGTGCTGTTCTACGCTTTGTGGGGATCGAAGCCGACCGGCGAACTCCCGCCGCCAGAGGTGGTGAAGTAACGAGCGACCCCCTCACCGTTCGGGCTGAGCCTGTCGAAGCCCTGCCCTTTCTTCGTGCCAAGAAGTGCAGCTCCCTTCGGCTGGCTGGCAAAGCCAGCTCAGGACAGGCTTCGACAAGCTCATGGCGAACGGTAAGTAGCCTTACTCCGGCATCGCGAAGCGCGTGTCCTCGAACGCCAGGTCGACCAGCACGCGCATCGCGGCGTCGGCCGCGTCGCCGTCACCCGCGGCGATCGCGTCATAGACCTTCGCGTGATCGGGGATCGGGTTGCGCGGCAGGGCGCGAGCGCGCTGCTTGTACTGGGTCGTCCAGCTCACCGCAGCGCCGATGCTCGCACTGAGCACGATCATCGCCTCGTTACGGGTCGCGCGGAGGATGGCGTCGTGGAAATCGCGGTCGGCGGCGCGGCCCGCCTCGGTCGCGAGCGTGTGGCGGCGCATCGCGGCGAGCGAATCCTTCATGATGCGCAATTCCTCGCGGTCGCGCCGTTCCGCCGCGAAGCGCGCCGCGGCCGGCTCCACGACGGCGCGCAATTCGAACAGGTTGCGCACGAAGCCCTTGTCGGGCTCGCCGGCGAAAGCCCAGGCCAGCACGTCGGGATCGAGCAGGTTCCAGCGCAGCCGCGGCAGCACGCGCGTGCCCGCCTTCGGCCGGCTTTCGACCAGCCCCTTGGCGGCGAGCACCTGGATCGCCTCGCGATAGGCGCCGCGCGAGACATCGAGCGCTTCCGAGAAATCGACCTCGCTCGACAGGATATCGCCCGGTGCATATTCGCCCGAGACGATCGCCGTGCCGAGCTTGTGCGCGATCGCGCCGTGCAAGCGCCGGCCCGTGCCGCGCGGCGTGCGCGGCGTCGCCGCCGCCTTGCCGTCCGCACCCGTGTCGCCCCGATCGGTCATCTGCATCCTCCCATGCCGTCCTATCCTTCGTCGCACAACGGTGGAACGAAAGATTGCGTTTCGCATCTGCGCCTATTAAGTCGGAGTAATAAGGAGAAGGCAATGACCGTCGACAGCATCATCGCACCAGAACTGGAAATCCCCGGCGATGGTGCCCCGCTTTCGGTCGAGGACGCCTGCGCGGCGGCCGAATCCGCCTTCGAACCCTACCGCAACACCACCCGCGAGGCGCGCGCCGCGTTTGTCGAGCGAATCGGGCAGGAGATTGTCGCCATCGGCGAACCGCTGATCGAAGCGGCGATGCGCGAATCGGGTCTGCCCCGCGCCCGGCTCGAAGGCGAGCGCGGCCGCACCGTGAGCCAGCTCCAGATGTTCGCCGACGTCGTGCGGCGCGGCGAATGGCTCGGCCTGCGTCACGATCCCGCCCTGCCGGATCGCGCACCCCTGCCCCGCCCCGACCTGCGCCTGCGCATGATCCCGCTCGGCCCCGTCGCGGTGTTCGGCGCGTCCAACTTTCCGCTCGCCTTCTCCACCGCGGGCGGCGACACGGCCTCCGCGCTCGCCGCCGGTTGCCCGGTGGTGGTGAAGGGCCATCCCGCGCATCCCGACACCGGCGCCCTGGTGGCCGGCGCGATCGGCCGCGCGGTCGCGGCATCAGGCCTGCCCGAGGGCGTGTTCCAGCATGTCACCGGCGCGGGCAATGAGATCGGCGCCGCTCTGGTGCAGGATCCGCGCATCACGGCGGTCGGCTTCACCGGATCGCGCGGCGGCGGGCTCGCCCTGCTCAAGCTCGCGCAGAATCGTACCGTCCCGATCCCGGTCTATGCCGAGATGTCGAGCATCAATCCCGTCGTGCTGATGCCCGCCGCGCTCGCCGCGCGCGCCGACGCGCTGGGCATGGCATTCGTCGGTTCGCTGACGATGGGCGCGGGGCAGTTCTGCACCAACCCCGGTCTGCTGCTCGCGATCGAGGGCGACGGACTCGACGCCTTCGTCGCCGCCGCCGGCGCGGCATTGTCGGCCAGCGCCGCCGCACCGATGCTGACCGATGGCATCCACGCCGCCTATGAGAAGGGCGTCGCGACGCTCGCCGAACAGGGCGACGTCGCCCTCGTCGCGCGCGGCCTCGCGGGCGGCACGGCTTGCGGCCAGGCCGCGTTCTTCTCGACCGATGCCGCGACCTTCCTCGCCAACGAGAAGCTCGGCCACGAGGTGTTCGGCGCGTCGGCGATCCTCGTGCGCTGCCGCGACGAGGTCGAACTGGCCGACGTGCTCAAAGCCACCGAGGGCCAGCTCACCGCCACACTGCACATGGACGCGGCGGACGAGCCGTTCGCCGCGCGCCTGCTGCCGATTCTCGAGCGCAAGGCCGGGCGCATCCTCGCCAACGGCTGGCCCACCGGGGTCGAGGTGACGCATGCGATGGTGCATGGCGGCCCCTATCCCGCGACCTCGGACGGGCGGACGACCTCGGTCGGCAGCCTTGCGATCGACCGCTTCCTGCGGCCGGTATCCTACCAGAATATCGCGCAGGGCCTGCTGCCCGCCGACCTGCGCGACGATGCGCTTGCTGCGACCCCGCACCTCACCGACGGCAAGCGCGGCTGACATCAACGGACTGCGCGCGGCCGTAACAGCGGCGCGCTTGAAAGGAGTGGACTGAATGGCTTTGCGCCTGCTGCAGCATCGTGACACCTCCGGCGCGCGCGCCGTCATTGCCGCGTTCGACGGATCGGCCGCTTTCGTGAACGGCGTTTCTTCCGTGCGCGAACTGGCGATGCGGGCGATCGAGGCCGGCACCGATCTCGTCACCGCCGTCGCGGCGTGCGGCACGGGCGACAGCGTGTTGCTCGCCACCGAATATGAGGCCGGACACATCATCGCCCCGATCGACCATGACGACCCGGCACACCTGATCCTCGCGGGCACCGGCCTGACGCATCTCGGCTCCGCGGAAGGGCGCGACAAGATGCACCGCGCCGCCACCGAAGCCACCGCGCAGACCGATTCGATGCGGATGTTCCTGGAAGGCGTCGCGGGCGGCAAGCCCGCCGAGGGTGAGACCGGGCAGCAGCCGGAGTGGTTCTACAAGGGCGACGGATCGGCACTCGTCGCCCCCGGCGCGCCGCTCGCCATGCCGAGCTTTGCCGAGGATGGCGGCGAGGAGCCCGAGCTTGCCGGCATCTACCTCATCGGCCCGGACGGCACGCCCTTCCGGCTCGGCATCTGCCTCGCCAACGAATTCAGCGATCACGTCACCGAGCGGCACAACTACCTCTGGCTCGCCCATTCCAAGCTGCGCCAGGCGGCACTCGGTCCCGAATTGCTGACCGGCGCATTGCCCGATCATGTCGAGGGCGTCAGTCGCATCCGGCGCGGCAACGAGACGGTGTGGGAAAAGCCCTTCCTGTCGGGCGAGGCGAATATGTCGCACAGCTTCGCCAACCTCGAACAGCATCACTTCAAATACGATCTGTTCCGCCGGCCCGGCGACATCCACGTCCACTTCTTCGGCACCGCGACGCTGTCCTTCGCCGACGGCATCCGCACGCAGGAAGGCGACGTGTTCGAGATCGAGGCGGCACCGTTCACGCTGCCGCTGCGCAACTCGCTGGTGCGCGACGTGGCGAAGCCCGTCATCGTGAAGGCGCTGTAGGTTGGACCCGATCCGCATCGCCGTGGTCGGCATGGGCAAGATCGCCCGCGACCAGCATCTGCCCGCCATCGCCGGCGACACCGCCTTCAGCCTCGCCGCGACCGTCAGTCCGCATGACAAGGGCATCGACGGCGTGCCGCACCTCGAAAGCCTTGAGGATCTGCTCGCCAAGGGGCCGGCGGTCGATGCCGTCGCGCTCTGCACCCCGCCGCAGGTGCGCTACGATCTCGCCAAGATGGCGCTGACGCGCGGCGTCCACGTGTTTCTCGAAAAGCCGCCCGGCGCGACGCTCTCGGAAGTCGACGCGCTGACCGAGCGCGCACGGCGCGCGGGCGCGTCGCTGTTCGCGGCGTGGCACTCGCGCTTCGCGGCGGGCGTCGCCCCGGCGCGCGCATGGCTCGCCGATCGCCACGTCACCTCGGTCGCGATCGTCTGGCGCGAGGACGTGCGCGTCTGGCACCCCGGACAGGCGTGGATCTGGGAACCCGGCGGCCTCGGCGTATTCGATCCCGGCATCAACGCGCTGTCGATCGCGACGCATATCCTGCCCCGCCCCTTCTTCCTGCGGCGCGGCGTGCTGCAGCGGCCCGAGAACCGCTCGGCCCCGATCGCCGCCGATCTCGTATTCTGCGACACGGCCGGCACGAAGATCACGATGGATCTCGACTGGCGCCAGACCGGCCCGCAGAGCTGGGACATCACGGTCGAGACCGACGCCGGCACACTCAAGCTGTCGCGCGGCGGCTCCGTGCTGACGCTGCCGAGCGGCACCGAACATAGCGAGGACCGCGAATATGCCGGCCTCTATGCACGCTTCGCCACGCTGATCCGCACGGGCAGGAGCGATGTCGATACCAGCCCGCTGAAGCTGGTCGCCGACGCTTTCCTGCGCGCCAAGCGGGAAATCGTCGAGCCGTTCAACGAATAAAGGGAGAGACGCACGTGAGGAAAGCTCTGGCAGGATTCGCGGCGGCATGGCTGCTGTCCGGTACGGCGATGGCGCAGACGGCCCCCGCTTCCACCCCGGCCGAGGGTGCGGCGACCGCCACGCTGCACGCCGACAAGCCCGGCGCGACGTACGACCGGCGCATCTTCACGCAGTTCGCCGAGCATCTGGGCAACGGCATCTACGGCGGCCTGTGGGTCGGCAAGGGATCGAAGATCCCCAATACACGCGGCTTCCGCAACGACGTGGTCGGCGCGCTGAAGGAATTGGGCGTGCCCGTCGTGCGCTGGCCCGGCGGCTGCTTCGCCGACGAATATCACTGGCGCGAGGGGATCGGCGCGAACCGCCCGGTCAAGATCAACACCCACTGGGGCGGCGTGACCGAACCCAACGCCGTCGGCACGCACGAGTTCATGGATCTGATGGATCAGCTCGGGTCGGAGGCCTATATCGCCGGCAACGTCGGCAACGGCACCCCGCGCGAGATGGCGGAGTGGGTCGAATATATGACCTCGCCCGCCGGCAGCCTTGCCGAGGAGCGCGCGAAGAACGGCCACAAGGCACCGTGGGCGGTCCCCTATTTCGGCGTCGGCAACGAGCTGTGGGGGTGCGGCGGCAACATGCGCCCGGAATTCGCAGCGGACGAGACGCGCCGCTACGCGACCTTCATCAAGGCGCCGAAGGATACGAAGATCCTCAAGATCGCCTCGGGCGCGAACGTCGACGATTACAAATGGACCGAGACGATGATCCGCGAGGCGGCGGATCAGGTCGACGGCCTGTCGCTCCATTACTACACGATTCCGGGAAGCTGGCCGCCGCGCGCCTCCGCCACGCAGTTCGACGAGAGCGGCTGGGCGGAAACGCTGTCCGAGGCGAACCGCATGGACGACCTGATCACGAAGCACAGCGCGATCATGGACAAATACGATCCCAAGAAGCGCATCTTCCTCGCGGTCGACGAATGGGGCACCTGGTATGCCGGCGATCCCGGCACCAACCCCGGCTTCCTGCGCCAGCAGAACACGCTGCGCGACGCTCTGGTCGCGGCGATCCACCTCAACATCTTCGCCAAGCACGCCGACCGGGTGAAGATGTCGGCCATCGCGCAGATGGTCAACGTCCTGCAGGCGATGATCCTGACCGACGGCGCGAAGATGGTGAAAACGCCGACCTATTGGGTGTTCGATCTCTACAAGCCGTGGATGGACGCGACGGTGCTGCCGATCGACGTGCAGTCGCCCGGCTACGGCGCCGGCAAATGGTCGATGCCGGCGGTCAGCGCGTCGGCTGTGCGCGACAAGGCGGGGGTGGCGCACGTCGCGCTCGCCAATCTCGACCCGAACCGCGCCAACACCGTCCGCATCGCGCTCGACGGGATCACGGCGGCGACCGTGTCGGGCAAAGTGCTGACGGCGGGCGCGATGAACGCGCTCAACGATTTCGGCGCGCCCGATGCCGTGAAGCCAGCCGCGTTCGACGGCGCGCGGATCGACGGCGGTGCGCTGGTCGTCACCCTCCCCGCCAAGTCGGTCGTGATGCTCGACCTCAAATGAAGCGCCTCGCCGCCCTCGCCGCGCTGTTGCTGAGCGTCTCCGCCGCTTCGGGGGAGACGCTCAACGACCGGCTGGCGGGCGACATCACCCCCGTCCACGATCCCGTCATCGCGCGCGAGGGCGGCACCTATTATGTATTCACCACCGGCGGCGGCGTTCGCACCTCGCCCGATCTCGTCTACTGGAGCGCTGCGCCAAAGGTGATCGAGATGCTTCCCGCCTGGACCAAGCAGGCGGTGCCGGGCAGCGGCGATTATTGGGCGCCCGACATATCTTTCGTGAACGGGCGCTGGCGGCTTTACTATGCCGTCTCGACCTTCGGATCGAACCGCTCGGCGATCGGACTGCTGACCAGTCCGACACTCGACCCCAAGGCGCCCGGCTACGGCTGGCGCGACGACGGGCTCGTGCTGATGTCGACCAAAGAGAGCGATTTCAACGCGATCGATCCCAATCTGATCGTCGATCGCCAAGGCCGCCAATGGCTGTCGCTCGGCAGCTTCTGGAGCGGACTGAAGCTGTTCCGGCTCGATCCCGCAACGGGCAAGCCGCTCGATCCCAAGGCCGCGCCGATTTCCATCGCGCGGCGCCCCGCCCCCGCCGGAGCCCCCGCCCCGGTCGAGGCGCCCTTCATCGTCGATCACGGCGGCTATTACTGGCTGATCGCCTCCTACGACTATTGCTGCAAGGGCGCGCAGAGCACCTATTATACCGTTATCGGCCGTTCGAAGGCGATTACCGGGCCCTATCTCGGCAAGGACGGCAGCAGCATGATGGCTGGCGGCGGCAGCGTGTTCCTGCGCGCCGATCTGCCCGAGAAGGATCGCTTTCGCGGCCCCGGCCACGCCGGCTGGCTGCACGATACGGACGGCACCGATTACGTCGTCTACCATGCCTACGACAAGGACAACAAAGGTACGCCGACGCTCCGCATCGCCCGTGTGCGGTGGGGCGCGGACGGCTGGCCGACAGCGGAGGATTGAGCATGACCGATTTCACCAGACGCGCTTTCGTCGCCGGCGCCACGGCGCTCGCCGCCACCCCCGCGCTCGCGAAAAAGGGCGCGGCCGTACCCGCCATCGTCAACCCGGTGGTGCGTCAGCGCGCCGACGCGCAGGTGTTCCGCCATACCGACGGCTGGTATTACATGACCGGCTCCGTGCCCGAATACGACCGGCTCGTGCTGCGCCGTTCGAAGACGCTCGAGGGGCTCTCCACCGCCACCGAGCGCGTGCTGTGGCGGCACGAGAAATCCGGCCCGATGTCGGGCTTCCTCTGGGCGCCTGAACTGCATCTGATCGACGGGCGCTGGATCATGTACTTCGCGGCGGGGCCGAGCGGCGGCGGCGAGGATGTGTTCCGCATCCGCACCTATGCGGTCGCCTGCGACGGCAAGGATCCGATGACCGGGGCCTGGTCGGTGCTCGGCCAGTTGCAGACGGCGTGGGACAGCTTCACGCTCGACAGCACCAGCTTCGTCCACAAGGGCACACGCTATCTCGCCTGGGCGCAGCGCGAGCCGGGCATCGAGACCAATTCGAATCTCTATCTCGCCCCGCTCGCGACGCCGCTGACGCTGGCGGCAAAGCAGGTGCGCCTCACCGTGCCGACGCTCGACTGGGAAGTGCGCGGCTTCAAGGTCGCAGAGGCACCCGCCGTGCTCGAACGCAACGGCCGCCTGTTCATGACCTATTCGGCGAGCGCGACCGACGATCGCTATTGCATGGGCATGCTGACCGCGCCCGCCGACGGCGACATCATGGATGCCGCCAACTGGACGAAGTCGCCGGTGCCGGTGTTCCAGTCGTCGCCCGCGCATAAAGTGTTCGGCCCCGGCCACAACAGCTTCACCACCGACGAGCGTGGCCGCGACGTGCTGGTCTATCATGCACGCGATTATGCCAAGATCAGCGGCGATCCGCTGTTCGATCCCAACCGCCACACGCGGATGCAGCGCTTCCGCTACGCCGCCGACGGCACGCCCGTATTCGGCGAGCCCGTCGCCAACGGCCGCCTGCTTTGAGCGGCATCGACCGCCGCACGCTGCTCGCAGCGGGCGCGGCAGGCGCGGTGTTGCCCGCGCTTGCCGGCGCGAAAGTCCCTGCGACGGCCGCGCTCGCGCCGACGCCGCCGATGGGCTGGAACAGCTGGAACAGCTTCGCGGTGACGATCACCGAGGCGCAGGCGATCGAGACCGCGCGCATCATGGCGGAAAAGCTGCTGCCGGCGGGCTATTCGATCTTCACGGTCGATCATCAATGGTACGATCCGCGCGCCAAGGGTTATGATTACAACGCCGATATCGTGCCGGTGATGGACGCTTTCGGGCGCTTCCAGCCCGATCCGGTGCGCTTTCCGTCGAGCGCAGGCGGCAAGGGCTTCGCGCCGCTCGCAGCCCAGGTCCACGCGCTGGGATTGAAATTCGGCATCCACCGCATGCGCGGCATCCCGCGCGCGGCGGTCGCCGCCAACCTGCCGCTCGCCGGCACGTCCTACCGCGCGCGCGACATCGCCGACACGAACAGCATCTGCTCGTGGAACGTCGATATGTACGGCGTCGATATGCGCAAGCCCGGCGCGCAGGCCTATTACGACGGCGTGTTCGCCGAATATGCGCGCTGGGGCGTGGATTTCGTCAAGGTCGACGACATGAGCCGCCCCTATGACGCGCACGCGGCGGAGATCGAGGCCATCGCGCTGGCGATCCGCCGCTGCGGCCGGCCGATGATCCTCAGCCTGTCGCCCGGCGAGACGCCGGTCGTGCGCGCCGATCATGTCCGCCGCCATGCCGAGATGTGGCGCATCTCCGACGATTTCTGGGACGACTGGAAACTGCTGGAGGCGCAGTTCACGCGGCTGGAGAACTGGAGCCCGCACATCGGCGGCGGGCACTGGCCCGATGCCGACATGCTGCCGCTCGGCCGCATCGCGATGGGCGCGCGCGACACGAAATTCACGCCCGACGAACAGCGTACGCTGATGACCCTGTGGGCGATCGCCCGGTCGCCGCTGATCATGGGCGGCGATCTGCGCCATCTCGACGCGGCGACACTCGCGCTGCTGACCAACCGCGCGGTGATCTCGGTCAACCAGGCGAGCAGCGGCAACCGCCCGCATTTCGTCGCGGACGGCACGCGCGTGTGGTCTGCGCGGGCCGAGGATGCGGACCGTTATGTCGCCCTCTTCAACACGAGCGACACTATCCGGCGGGTGGCGCTGCCGCTGCGGGAAATCGGGATGCCCGCGTCCGCATCGGCGCGCGATCTGTGGACCGGCGGGCCCGCGATGACGATGCGGGATACCGTCGCGCGCGATCTGCCCCCGCACGGTACGGCGCTGCTGAAGATCACGCCTGAGGTCGCTCTATAACTCTTACTTGTTCAGTGATGATCTGTGCCTTTCTGGCATCGCTCGGCACGAATTTCTGCCAATGCCCGCGCGAACACGGCGGTATCGGCTTGACGCATCGCAGACTCGATGCCAAAGCTGCATTTGATTTGTAGGACTAATAGCCGCACACGAACGGCTAGGAATGGGGATGTTTCTAATGGCGATGAAGCCCGTAATCCTGTGCTCGGTTTCCCTGCTGTCGCTGCTCGCGGCGGCACCGGCGATGGCGCAATCGACTCCTCCGCAGACGGCGGAATCCACCGACGACAACGCGCCGGACATTGTCGTCCACGGCGTCCGCGCCTCGATCGTCGGCGCGCTCAACGTCCGCAAGGATTCGACGCAGATCATCGATTCGATCGTCGCGGAAGACGTCGGCAAGCTGCCCGACAACAACGTCATCGAGGCGCTCCAGCGCGTCACCGGCATCCAGGTGACAAACCGCAGCGGCGGCGAAGCGGCGGGCATCTCGATCCGCGGCCTGCCCGACGCGCTCACCACGCTCAACGGCCGCAACATCTTCACCGCGGCGGGCCAGTCCTTCTCGCTGCAGGATATCTCGGCGAACCTCATCAAGCAGGTCGACGTCTACAAGACGCGCTCGGCCGACCAGATCGAAACCGGCCTCGCCGGCCAGGTCGACGTCAAGACGCGCCGCCCATTCGATTTCAAGGGCTTCGCCATCTCCGGCCTCGCGCGCGGCATCTACAACCAGCAGGCGGATACCTTCAATCCGAACGCCGCCCTGCTCGTCAGCGACCGCTGGGAAACCGGGATCGGCGATATCGGCATCCTGGTGAACGGCAGCTACAGCAAGACCAACTACCGCGACATGACGACGACGGCGGGCGCGCTCGTACCGTTCGCGACGCTGAACCCGCCCGCCGGATCGGGCCTCGCCCCGTTCGAGCGCATCTTCCCTGACGGCAAGAGCCCGCCCAACTGGCAGGTCGGCCTCGATCGCGGCCTGCCGACGGCGGCTGGCTCGACGCTCATCAACAATGGCGTCGCCACGCCCTATTATCTTTCGCGCGACGCGGTGTTCAGCTCGGATCTGTACGGCGAGCGCGTGCGCCCCTCGTTCAACGTCGCCCTGCAATGGGCACCCAACAGCAGCAGCGTCTACACCGCCGAAGTGTTCTACTCGGGCTTCCGCGGCAACACCTTCAACAGCCTGCAGTTCAGCTTCGTCGATTTCTGGGCGAACGCGCAGCAGCCGACGCTGTACGACGGCACCAACATCGTGAAGTCGCGCGTCGCCAACAGCGTGTACGGCTTCAACAGCGGCGACTATACGCAGAACAAGACCGACAGCTTCGTCTACGCGCTGAACGGCAAATGGGACGTCGGCACGCACGGCAAGATCGTCGCCGATCTCGCCTACCAGACCAGCACCTACAATACGTCGTTCATCGCGATGCGTACCGACCGTGTGGCGGACACGATCAACGTCGATTTCAACGCCGGCGGCGGCATCCCCTCCTATCACTTCGCCAACGACGCGCTGCTGGCGGACCCGAGCGTGTGGAACGTCGCCCAGCTCTACGACAACGCCCAGCGCGACAAGGGCAGCGCGATCACCGGCACGATCGACGGCGAATATACGTGGGACGACGGCTTCCTGCGCCGCATCAAGGGCGGCTTCCGCTTCGATGACCGCAAGGCCTCGACGGCGGTACGGTCGCAGGATGCCGGCAACCTCGGCGTCAGCCTCGCCTCGCTCGGTGCGGATGCGGCCTTCACCAACAAGGGCTTCTTCGATGGCCGCGCCGATATCCCGACGAGCTGGGTGCTCGCCAACGGCTATTGGGTCTATGCCAATGCCGACAAGGTGCGCACGCTCTACGGCCTCAAGACCTCGGACCAGCTCACGCTCGGCACGGTGTTCGACATCGATGAGATCACGCTGTCGGCCTATGTGCAGGCCGATGCCGAGATCTCGCTGTTCGGCCGCCCGTTGCAGATGGAGGGCGGCGTGCGCTTCGTGACGGTCGACACCAATTCGAAGTTCTTCGATCGCTACAACAATTTCGCGCAGACCAACGCCTCGAACGGCGCGGAGAAGTTCCTGCCGAGCTTCACCGCCCGCTACGCCATCACCGACAAGCTGCGGCTGCGCTTCAACTACGGCGAGACGCTGCGCCGCCCGAACTTCACCGACGTCAACCCGAACTACACGCTGACGGGCGATCTCACCAACGTCGGCTACGGCAGCGGTTCGGCGGGCACCGGCAACCTCAAACCGACGACGTCGCGCAACTTCGACATCGCGGCAGAATGGTATTTCGACCGCGACAGCGCGATCACGGTGACGGGCTTCCGTCGCGAGATCAACGGGCTGGTCGTGCCGGTCACGCGGCTGGAGACCATCCCCAACAACGGCATCGTCGCGGGCGCCACCAACACCTTCGCGATCACGCGCCCGCTCAACGCATCCAACGGCGTGCTGAAGGGCATCGAGGTCGGCGTCACCTACTTCCCGCATTACCTGCCGAGCCTGCTCGACGGCCTCGGCTTCGTGGGCAGCGCGACCTTCCTCGATTCGAGCCAGAACATCCCGCAGTTCGACTCCGCCGGCAATCTCACCGGGCAGTTCCAGTCGGCGTTCTTCGGCGTCTCCAACTTCTCGTACAATGCCACGCTGGCGTACGATAAGGGCCCGGTCGGCGCGCGCGTCTCCTACGTCTGGCGCAAGGAATTTCTCGCCAACAACGAGGCACGGCTGTTCGCCAATCCGATCGGCGTGTGGCGCGCGCCGGAAAGCAGCCTCGACGTACAGTTGACGTACAACGTCACCGATCGGCTCGGCATCACCTTCGATGCGGTCAACCTGCTTCAGTCGACGCAGCAGACCTATTACAAGTTCGACGATGTCGGCGGGCCGGAGCGCTTCAACCTCGGCACCACCCTCCTCGCCCGGACCTTCGCGATCGGCGTGCGCTACGGCTTCCGCTGATGCTGTTTCCTCGTCCGGCCCCGCTGCTCCTCCCCTTGTGAGCGGACCCGGACACCTCTTGCGGGCGCTGCGCACTCTCCTGTTGTGCGCGGCGCCCGTTTTTTTGGCCGCCGCGGCGCCCGCGCCGCCGACGCGCCTCGACGCGCCGAAGATCCTCGCCGAACGCTACGGCAGCGACGCGGCCTGGTACGTCGACAACATCCCGCTGTTCGAAAGCTCGGACCCGCTGCTCGACCGGGTCTATTACTACCGCTGGCAGGTGTTCCGCGCGCACCAGCGCGATCTCGGCGCGAAGGGCTATATCACCACCGAGTTCCTCGACGATGTCGGCTGGCAGCGCGAGCCCTACGCCAGCCTCAACGACGCGACCGGTTTCCACCTCTACGAAGGACGCTGGTTGCGCGACCGGCGCTTCGCCGACGATTACATCAATTTCCTCTATGACGAAGGCGGCAACGACCGGCATTTCAGCGAGGCCATCGCCGACGCCGTCTGGGCACGCTATCTCGTCGATCACGACCGCGCAGGCGCGCTGCGGCACCTCGGCGCGATGCGGCACGTCTACGGCCTGTGGGACGATCATTTCGACGTCGCGAAGGGCCTCTACTGGATCGAGCCGCTGCTCGACGCGACCGAATATACCGTCTCCTCGATCGACGCCTCGGGCGGCAAGGACGGGTTTCGCGGCGGCGATGCGTTTCGCCCGTCGATCAACAGCTACATGGCGGCCAACGCCCGCGCCATCGCCCGGATCGCGGCGCTGGCCGGCGAAGATGCCGTGGCCGCCGATTATGCCGGCCGCGCGGAGCGGCTGAAGGCGCGGATGCTTGCCGATCTGTGGAGCGCTCCGCTCGGCCATTTCGTCGATCGCTACAAGGTCGGCAACGAGCACGTCCGCTCTTGGGAGCCGATCCGCGCGCGCGAACTTGTCGGCTATCTGCCCTGGACCTTCGGGCTGGTCGACGATCCCCGCTACACCGCCGCGTGGAAACATCTGCTCTCGCCGCGGGGTTTCGCGGGGGCGGCCGGGATGCGCACGGTCGAACCCTCCTACCAATATTACATGCGGCAGTATCGCTACGACAAGGATAGCGGCGGGCGCGAGTGCCAGTGGAACGGGCCCGTCTGGCCGTTCCAGACGACGCAGGTGCTGATGGGCATGGCGAACCTGCTCCACGATGCGCCGCAGGGGGCCGTCACCCGCGCGGACTACATGCGCCTGCTGCGCCAATATGCCCGGCTCCACCTGCAGGGCGACCGGCTCGATCTCGAAGAGGATTACGATCCCGAAACCGGCAAGCCGATCGTCGGGCTGGCGCGCAGCCACCATTATTTCCACAGCGGCTTCGACGATCTGGTGATCACCGGGCTGGTGGGCTTGCGGCCTTCGGACGGCGACGACCTCACCGTCGACCCGCTGATCGCCACTGAGGGCAAGGACCGCATCCGCCACTTCGCGCTGCAGGACGTGCCCTATCACGGGCGGCTGGTATCGGTGTTCTATGACGAGGACGGCAGCCGCTACGGCGCCGGCAGGGGCCTGCGGCTCTATGTGGATGGCGTCCTGGCGGGCCAGCGCGAAACGCCCGGCCGCCTGACCGTCACGGTGCAGCCGCGCACCAATCGCGCGATCGAACGCCCGGTGGATCTGGCGGTGAACCTGGTCCGGTCCGATTTTCCCCGCGCCGATGCGTCGAGCGGGAGAGACCCGGAGAAACTCCATGACGCCATCGACGGACGCCTCTGGTCCTTCCCCGAAAGCCCCAATGGCTGGGACTCCACCGCGAAGGGCGCGACCGAATGGTTCTCGCTCGATCTCGGCAAATCCGTATCGCTGCGCAGCGCGGAACTGTCGTTCTTCGCGGGTGGAACGTTCGCACCACCGAGCGCGTACCGGCTGCAATATTGGGCAAAGGAAGGATGGATCGACCTGTCCTCCACCAGCCTGCGCCACACCGTGACGACATCGGCAAGCGCCTGGCAACCGGTCTCGGCACAGCGGCTTCGCGTCGTGTTCACGAAACGGCCGGGCACGCAGATCAGGCTTTCGGAAGTGAAGCTCTTCTGACAGGTCCGGATGCCGGTCGTAAGATACGGATTTCAGGAGATAAAGTGGCTGGTGGAGCTGAGGGGAATCGAACCCCTGACCTCTGCAGTGCGATTGCAGCGCTCTCCCATCTGAGCTACAGCCCCGCGCCAGCCGCGCGTGCGGGAAGACGCCTGTAACCGCGCTTTTTTCCCGATGCAACCACGCCGCCGCGCTTGCCCGCCATTGCCGCGTTTTTTCCGCTGCGACGGGCCGCTCCGAAGGCGCGGCGACCTGCCAGGTGTGACAGCCAAGTCACGGAACAAACGTCTCTTTCATTCCTTCTTTTCGGGCAATGACCGGGCGAGCGCTCGTGCCGCCGGCATTGCATGACCGTCTCAGGAGGACGCCATCATGGGCTATGAACGCTATCCCCAGAACAGCAATCTGGGCGATTACTACAACCGTCAGGAGCCGCAGGATTACGGTCGCGATTACGGATCGGGCCGCGACTATTCCTATTCCAGCGCGCGCGACTATCAGGCCGCGGGCGCGTATGATCGCGACCGCAACCGTCGCGACATCGGCTACGGCAACGACGGGCGCGGCGGCTATGGCAGCGACTATCGCGCCGGCTACGGCAGTGATCGCAGCTTCAATCAGGAGCGCGGCTACGGACAGCAGGGCTATGGTCGCGATTATTACGGCAGCTATGCCAGCGACGGCCACCGTTTCACCGAGACGGGCCGCAACCGCGACGCCGATCGCGACCGTGGCTACGGCCGCCAGCCACAGGGCTATGATTACGACGATCGCGGCTTCTTCAATCGCGCCGGCGACGAGGTCCGCTCATGGTTCGGCGACGAGGATGCCCAGCGCCGCCGCGAACGCGACGCGCGCGAGGACGAGCGCTACTACCGCCAGCAGGATCGCTTCGGCCGCGACGACGATTACCACCAGTGGCGCCGCACGCAGATCGACGCGCTCGACCGCGACTATGACGAATATCGCCGCGAGAACCATTCGAAGTTCTCGAACGAATTTGGCACGTGGCGCACCGAGCGGCAGGGCCAGCGCGGCTCGCTGTCGCGCGTGAAGGAGCATCAGGACGTGGTCGGCTCCGACGGCCAGCATGTCGGCACGGTCGACAAGGTGCGCGGCGACCGCATCATCCTGACCAAGAACGACGCCGAGGCCGGCGGCCGCCATCACTCGATCCCGTCGCGCTGGATCGAGACGGTCGACGACAATCAGGTCAAGATCCGCAAGACCGCGGATGAGGCCCATGCGCACTGGCGCGACGAGGAACGCAACCAGGCGTTCTTCGGCGAAGATCAGGCACGCGGTGCGGGCAATGCCGACAGCAACGGCCCGCACGTGCTGAACCGCAGCTTCTCGGGAACCTACTGAACACAAAGGTTCTCCCCAAAGTTCTCCCCAAAGTTCTCCCTCGTGTCCGTGCTTCGGCGCGGGCACGGTCGCCCCACCGGGTGATGGGCGGGCGTTCCCCCGGGAACGCCCGCTCTTTTGTTTGGGCGAAGGCGCGGCGACGCCCGCGCCGGTGCGCAAAGCGCATCGCCCGAACCGGCCGGCGGGTCAGGCAGCGCCTGATTCCGGCCGACGGCTTTGCCGTCGGCGCGCTAACTGCCCCGATTACACGACGCTTTCCAAATCAATTCACTCAACATTCCCAATCCGTTACTTGCGCCAACTGCTATGGCCAGCGTCACCGCAAGCTCTCGACTCCCCATCCCGTAACGAAAAATTGCTGTGCAAGTCCGCAGACAGTGTGCGATCAGTCCGCATCCTCTCTCTGGTCGCGCGCGCATGCAGACTCGCAAGTCAACTGACGTACTGGTCCCCGGACGCGACTGCGGTGCCTGCACCGCCTGCTGCACCGATCTTACCATCATGGAAGGCGGCATCGACAAACCCGCCGGTTTAGCTTGCGAACATTGCATCGTCGGCGGCGGCTGCGCGATCTATGAGACCCGTTTTAGCATCTGCCGGGACTATCACTGTGTCTGGCGCAGTATGCCGGGGCTCGACGACAGTTGGCGGCCCGATCGCAGCGGCGTGCTGATCGTGTGGGGCACGCCGCCCTACGGCTACAAGCACGCGGTCGATCTGCTGCTGATCGGGCCGCCGGAGACGCTGGAGAGCGAGCGCTTCATCGGCCTGGCGGCGGCCTTCGTCGAACGCGGCATCCTCGCCGTACTGGCGCTCCCGCGCGGGCCGGGCCTGCTGACGACGAGCGTGCCGATCAACGATCTGCTGCGCCCTGCCATAGAGGCGCGCAACCTGACGCTGGCACAAGACCTGCTGCGTTCGGCCCACGATCAGATGCTCGCGATGCCGGCGGAGGCCGATCCGCGCTACGCTTGAGCAGTAACGTCGCGCGGACTTCTTGCTGTCCTACACGCCACGAACCTGCGAAAGTCGCACCTGCTCTTTCCCATCGTTGGCATTGGTGCATTTTTGGAAACGATCGACCCGGATATTTTCGATTCAGGTGTCAATCTGTCAAGCAAGCTATCACTCTAGCGTCGCATCACCGTCGCCTAGATCGCCCCGCTGAAGGTATCGCACTGGGCGGGATCACCGCTGTCGAGGCCCTTCTGCAACCAGCGCATGCGCTGCGCAGAGGTGCCGTGGGTGAAGCTGTCGGGCACCACGCGGCCCTGCGACTGCTGCTGCAGCGTATCGTCGCCGATCGCGTGCGCGGCGGTCATGCCCTCCTGCACGTCGCCGGGTTCCAGCCGGTCGCGGTTCTGCGCCGCCCAGACGCCGGCATAGCAATCCGCCTGCAGCTCGAGCCGGACGGAGGCGGCATTGCCCTCCACCTGGCTGCCCGAACGCTGGATCTGGTGGACCTTGTCCGACGCGCCGAGCAGATTCTGGATGTGATGGCCGAATTCGTGCGCGATCACGTAATCCTGCGCGAAATCGCCCTTCGCCCCGAAGCGGTTGGCGAGCTCGTCGAAGAAGCTCGTGTCGAGGTAGATGCCCTGGTCGGTCGGGCAGTAGAACGGCCCCATCGCGCTCTGTGCGGCGCCGCAGCCGGAGCGGCCGCTACCGCCGTAGAACACCAGCTTGGGCTTCACGAAACGCTCGCCCGATCGCTGGAACAACGCCGCCCAGGTCCGGTCGGCGGAGCTGAAGGCGTTGCATGCGGACTTGCTGGCCGCATCGACCGTGCAGCTCGATTTGACGTCGGTGCCGCTGCGCTGCGGCTGGCCGATCTGCGTCGGCGCACCGGTCTGCACGCCGCCGCCGCCGAGCCCACCCAGCCCGCCGAACACCGCCATGACGAGCAGCAGCACGACCACGCCGCCGCAGCCGAAACGGCTCATCACCAGCGGCAGCAGCCCGAACAGCAACCCGCCGCCCCCGCCCCCACCGCCGAAACCGAATCCGCCGCCGCCCTGCCCGCGCTGGTCCTCGACATTGATGTTGTCGTCGAAATCGTCGAGGCGCATCGCGTGGGTTCCGGCGTCGTTACGGGTTCCGTCTGAATGCGCGGGCGCACGCGGTGTTGCAAGCCACCGCGATTTTCCGGCGATGACGCCATTTTCATCAAACTGTCGTTGATCGCTGCGCTGCAGCAGCCCATGTCAGGCGCATGGCCGATTCCGCTCCCCGCAATCCCCCCAAGCGCCACGCCAAGGCGCTCCCCCTTCCCGATACCGTCGCGCTGGTCCTGCAGGGCGGCGGCGCGCTCGGCAGTTTTCAGGCCGGGGTTATCGAAGGGCTGGAGGCCGCCGCGATCGAGGTCGATTGGGTCGCGGGCATCTCGATCGGGGCGGCCAATGCCGCCATCGTCGCCGGCAACCCGCCGGAGAAGCGCGTCGCGCAACTGCGCGCCTTCTGGGCCTTGCTGACGAGCGGCCTGCCCAGCTTCCCGATCTATCCCGACGATCGCATCCGCGAATTCCTGCACGAATGGTCGGCCGGCGTGGTTATGGCGGCGGGCGTGCCGGGGTTCTTCCGCCCGCGCCTGCTCTCGCCGCTGTTCGCGATACCGGGCAGTGCCGAGGCGCTCAGCTTCTACGACACCAGCCAGTTCGCCGAGACGCTCGATTCGTTCATCGACTGGGATCTGCTCAATTCCGGCAAGGTCCGCCTCTCGGTCGGCGCGGTCGATATCGAGAGCGGGAATTTCCGCTTCTTCGATACCACGGCGGAACGGATCGATGTGCGTCACATCATGGCCTCCGGTGCGCTGCCGCCGGGGCTGCCGCCGGTCGAGATCGGCGGGAAATTGTGGTGGGACGGCGGCCTCGTCTCGAACACCCCGCTCAGCCATGTCCTCGACAACCAGTTCGCGGAAATGCTGGTGTTCCAGGTCGATCTCTTCTCCTCGGCCGCCGACCGGCCCAAGACGATCATGGACGTCATGGCGCGCGAGAAGGAGATCCGCTTCTCCAGCCGCACCCGCCAGATCTCCGATCAGTTGCTGCGCGTGCGCAAGGACAAGGAACTGGCGCGCAAGGTGCTCGCCAAGCTGCCGCCCGAAGCGCTCGGCGATCCCGACGTCGTCGCGTTCACCGCCCGCGTGCAGGAGGAGGCGGTCAACCTCGTGCAGCTCATCTACCGCGCCAACGCATGGGAAGGCGGCAGCCGCGACTTCGAATTTTCCGCGCGCACCATGAACGAACATTGGCACGCCGGCCTGCAGGCGGTGCGGGAAACGATGGCCAACGCGCAACTCGTCGCCGCCAATATCGAGACCGGCAAGACCGCCGCCTTCGACCTCACCGTCCATCCTTCCAAAGCTTAGAACGGAGACATCCCATGTTCCTGAAGGGCAAGAGCGCCATCATCACCGGCTCCACCTCGGGCATCGGCCTCGCTTATGCCAAGGCCTTCGCGAGCGAGGGGGCCTCGGTCGTCATCAACGGCTTCGGCGATGCCGCCGACATCGAGACGGAGCGTAGCGGCCTGGAGGCGACGAGCGGCGCGAAGGCGCTCTACGATGCCGCCGACATGACCAAGCCCGACGAGATCGCGGCGATGATCAAGCGTTGCCACGACGAGCTCGGCGGCCCGGACATCATCGTCAACAATGCCGGCATCCAGTTCGTCTCGCCGATCGACGAGTTCCCGGCCGAGAAATGGGACGCGATCATCGCGATCAACCTCACCTCCGCCTTCCACATGATGCACCATGCCGTGCCGCTGATGAAGGAGAAGAAATGGGGCCGGATCATCTCGACCGCGTCGGCGCACTCGCTGGTCGCCAGTCCCAACAAGGCGGCCTATGTCGCCGCCAAGCACGGCATCGCGGGCCTGTCCAAGACGGCTGCGCTGGAAACGGCGACCTTCGGCATCACGGTCAACTGCATCTCGCCGGGCTATGTCTGGACCCCGCTGGTCGAGAAGCAGATTCCCGACACGATGAAGGCGCGGAACATGACGCGGGAGCAGGTGATGAACGACGTCCTGCTCGACGCGCAGCCGACCAAGCAGTTCGTGACGGTGGAACAGGTCGCGGCACTGGCGCTATTCCTGTGCCGCGACGAGGCGGCGTCGATCACCGGCGCAAACTATTCGATGGACGGGGGCTGGACCGCCGCCTGAGCGCGCCGCGTCGAAATCGCATCGCCTTGGCAACCCGAATCCCCCGTGGTTAGTTAGACCGCAAAAGGGGTTCGTCAGCTTGAAAACCGTATCGTTCGTTGCTGCCGCCGGGATCGGCCTCGCGCTTGCCGGTTGCGGGCACAAGGCGCCCGCGCCGGAGATCAGCGCGGGGCCGGCGGCGGGCACCAACCTGCCGCGCGTCGCGGACTGGCGGCAGGTTGCGACCGACGACGACCGCGACCGTATCCGCGGCTGGCGCAACAGCTGGACGGCGGCGGTTGCGAAAGCCCGCGCCGGCGGGCGCGGGCCGGCGATCGACGCGCTCGGCCTGCTCGCCGATCCCGACCGTGCGCTCGATGAACCGACGCCCCCGCCCGGCGCCTATCGCTGCCGCACCTACAAGATCGGCGCGAACGGCACCGCAATGGCGGATTTCACCAGCTATCCGGCGACCGAATGCCATATCGAGAACGAGGGCGAGGTCTCCAGCCTCTACAATGTCGGCGGCGCGCAGCGCCCGGTCGGGCTCATCTTCCCCGATACGGTCGCCCGCGCGGTATTCCTCGGCACATTGGTGCTGGGCGACGAAACAAAATCGCTGCAATACGGCAAGGATCCGCGTCGCGACATGGCAGGCTATGTCGAGCGGATCGGTGAGCGGCGCTGGCGGCTCGTGCTGCCCAGTCCGCGCTTCGAATCCTTGCTCGACATCGTCGAGATCACACCGGCGCGCTGATGCGGAAGCGGTCGGTCAGCCAGCAGTCAGGTTAGGCGGAATATTGCGGCACGGGAAAAGGGACTAGGGAAACGGAATGACGACGCGCGGGCTTTCGATCTTGGCCTCGATGCTGCTTGCTGCGGGACTGGCCGGTTGCGCGACAACGCCCCCGGCGGTTCTGCCGCCGCCCGTCGTGGCGACGATCGCGCCGCCCCCGCCAGTGATCCCCTATGGGGGTTATGTCGGAATGGAGATTCCCAAGAAGCGGCCCGACGGCACCTACCCCAATCCGAACCTCAACATGACCGATCAGGCGGCCGTGTGGCATCTGCGCAATGCGCTCAACGTCGCGGCGCTCGGCTGCGACAAGGTCGGCGGTGGCATCGCCGCGCCGTACAACGCCTGGCTCGCCGCGCATGGCCCCGCGCTTGAGGCCTATTACAAACGCTATCTCGCGGAATGGGAGATTACGGGCTGGGGCGACTGGCAGGCCGCGTACGACAACAACCAGACGCGCATCTACAATTTCTACAGCCAGACGACGATGCGCGAGGCCTTCTGCACCGCCGCGCGCGCCGAAGTGAGCAATGTCGCCGTGGTCGCCGATGCGGATCTGCCGGTGTTCGCGCGCGCCGCGCTCGCCCGGCTCGACAAGCCGTTCCTCGATTTCTACCGCGATTACGACGCCTGGCGCGACTATTATCATCCCAAGCCGCCGCCCGTCGTGCCGACCTTGCCGACGACGCCCGCCGCCCCGATCGCGGTGGCGACCCCGAGCCCGGAAGTCGCGATGTCGGGCGCGAAGCCCGAAGCGCCGGAAGACCCTGCCCAGCCGGCGCGCTGAACTACGGCGCGCGCGGCGGGATCGTCGCGGCGTCCTCGCGCTTTTCGGGGCGGATGTAGATCGAGGACAGCATCGGCAGCCGTGTCTTGAGGTCGGTCTCGATCCCTTCGATCACCGTCTCGGCCTCGCCCATTGTCAGCGCGTCGCGGAAATCGGCGCTGATCGCTACGAACACGCTCTGCGGCGCAGTGTGGATGGTGCGGACGTGATTGACGCCGGTGATGTCGGGATGCTTGTCGACGATCGCGCGCACCTCCGCGACGATGGCGGGGTCCGCACCCTCGCCGATCAGCAGACCCTTGGATTCGCGCGCCAGCACCATCGCCACCGCGGCGAGGATGATGCCGATCGCGATCGAGGCGACACCATCGATCCGCGCATCGCCATAGGCATGGCTCGCCCAGACGCCGATGCCGGCGATGACGAGGCCCGCCAGCGCCGCCGAATCCTCGAACAGTACGACGAACCCGGCCGGATCCTTCGATTGCCGGAACGCCTGCCACCAACTCGTGCCGCGATTGTCCGCCGCGAACTCGCGCATCGCCAGGAACCACGATCCGCCCTCCATCGCAAACGCGACGCCCAGGACGATGTAATTGACCAATGGATTGCGCAGTTCCTCGGGGTGGATGATATGCTCCCACCCCTCGTAGACCGACACGCCCGCGCCGACCGCGAAGATCAGGATCGCGACGACGAACGACCAGAAATACAGCTCACGCCCGTAGCCGAAGGGATGATCGTGATCGGGCGGCTTCTTCCCCTGATGCTGGCCGTAGAGCAGCAGCACCTGGTTTAGGCTATCGATCACCGAGTGGAACCCCTCGGTCAGCATCGACGACGAGCCGGTGATCCCCGCCGCGATGAACTTGGCGACCGCGATGCCGAGATTTGCGGCAAGCGCAGCCAGAATGACGAGATTAGATTCGCCCTGTTTGGCAGATGACATGAGGCAGTGTTCCCGGTTGCGCCCTCCGCGATAGCCGATGCGCGGTTGTTGTCCACCGTCACGCGCCTCTGTGAGGCATGCTGATGTCGAAGCCTAGGCGACCTTCGCGCGCGAGCGGGCGTAGGCGAAGTAGACGGCCAGCCCCACGGCGTTCCACGCCAGGAAGGAGACCTGCGTCACGGTCTGCAGGCTGCCGAAGAGATACAGGCAGCCGAGGATCGCTACCGGCACGACCGCCCAGACGAGCGGCGTGCGGAACGGCCGCTTCGCATTCGGATCGCGCCTGCGGGACACGAAGACGCAGGCCGCGACGGCGATGAAGGCGCACAACGTGCCGGCATTGGCGAGGCTCGCGATGACGTCGAGCGGGGTCAGCGCCGCGATCACCGACACGAACACCGCCGTGACGGCCGTGATCCGCGCCGGCGTGCCACGCGCCGAAACCTGCGCCAGCGCCGGCGGCAGGAAGCCGTCGCGCGCCATCACCAGGAAAATGCGACTTTGCCCATAGAGAAAGCCGAGGATCACGGTCGGCAAGGCGATGGCCGCCGCCGCCGCGACGATCGTCGCGATCCCGCCCTGGCCGAGCTGGCGAAGGATCAGCGCCAGCGGCTCCGCGCTCTTGCCGAAGACCGTAAAGGACGTTGCGCCGATCGCCGTTGCCGCGACCACCATATAGATGACGGTGCATGCCGCCATCGATCCGATGATGCCGATCGCCAGATCGCGTTCCGGCCGCTTGGTTTCCTCGGCCGCCGTGGAGATGGCATCGAAGCCGTAGAAGGCGAAGAAGATGATCGCCGCCGCGCCCATCATGCCGTGCTTCACGCCGCACGCGCCGGCGACGCTGCCGTAGCCGAACGGCGCGAACGGTTTCAGGTTCGCCGCATCGAAATGCGGGAGCGCGACGGCGACGAACAGCGCCAGCGTCGCGATCTTGAGCAGAACGAGCATGGTGTTGATCCGCGCGCTTTCCCGCGTGCCGAGCGACAGGAGCGTCGCCACCACCGCGATGATGAGCACGGCCGGCAGGTTGACGCCGAAGCTCGCCGCCTGCGCGGTGCCGTCGCACGCCGTGCCGGCAAGCGTCGGGCCGTGCGTCATCCAGCCGGGCAAATCGATGCCGAGCCCGTGCAGGAAGCCGGTCGCATAGCCCGACCACCCAACGGCGACGGTCGCGACCACCAGCGAATATTCGAGGATCAGGCTCCAACCGACCACCCACGCGATCACCTCGCCCAGCACCGCATAGCTGTAGGTATAGGCGCTGCCCGATGCCGGGATCATCGTCGCCATCTCCGCATAGCAGAGCGCGGCGCACGCGCAGATCGCCCCCGCCACGGCGAAGCTCAGCAGTACCGACGGCCCTGCCCGATCGGCCCCCACGCCGATCAGCGTGAGGATGCCCGTCCCGACGATGGCGCCGACGCCGAGCGCGACGAGGTGCGGCCACGACAGCGTGCGCGCCAGCCGGTGTTCGGGCGGCTGATCCTCGCCGGTGACGATGATCTTCTTGCGGAGGAGGCTCGACATGCGCGCGAGCTTAACGGCGATTGCGCGCCCGGCAAGCGCGCCCTAACGAACCCTGCGATGCCGATACTGGATACGCACGCCGCCGACCTTGCCGATCTCGCCTCGCGCGACCGCCTGCGCGCGCTGACGCCGCGGCGCGGACTGGATTTCTCTTCGAACGACTATCTCGGCCTCGCGACTTCGCCGCGTCTGCGCGACGCCGTGGCCGAGGCGCTGGCGCGGGGCGTTCCGCTCGGATCGGGCGGCTCCCGCCTGCTGCGCGGCAACGATCCCGAGCATGACGTGCTGGAGGCGGAGGCGGCGGCGTTCTTCGGGTGCGAGAGCAGCCTGTGGTTCTCGAGCGGGTTCGCCGCCAATTCGGCCTTGCTGAGCACCTTGCCGCAGCGCGGCGACCTCATCGTCCACGACGAACTCGTCCACGCATCCGCGCACGAGGGCATGCGGATCGGGCGCGCCGAACGGGCCTCGGCGCGGCACAGCGACCCGCAGGCGTTCGACGATGCGATCACGGACTGGCGCGCGCGCGGCGGCACCGGCCGCGTGTGGATCGCCTTCGAGAGCCTCTACAGCATGGATGGCGACCGCGCGCCGATCTCCGAACTGGCGCAGGTCGCTGCGCGGCACGAGGCTTTCCTGTTGATCGACGAGGCGCATGCGACCGGAGTGTTCGGGCCCCAGGGGCGCGGGCTGGCCAGCGAGCTCGACGGCGCGGAGAACGTCATCACGCTGCGAACCTGCGGCAAGGCGATGGGGTGCGAGGGCGCGCTGGTCTGCGCGCCCACCGTCGTCCGCGACTTCATCGTCAATCGCGGGCGCGGCTTCATCTTCTCGACCGCGCCGTCGCCGCTGATGGCGAGCGCGGTGCGTGCCGCCCTGCGCATCCTCGCCGACGAACCCGAGCGGCGCGAACGGCTGCACGCGCTCGCCGCCTATGCCGGGACGGTGCTGTCACCGCACGGCGCGGTCGCGTCGGGGTCGCAGATCCTGCCGCTGATTCTCGGCGACGATGCCACGACGATGCGCGTCGCGGGCGCGGTGCAGGCGGCGGGCTTCGACGTGCGCGGTATTCGCCCACCGACGGTGCCGGCGGGCACGTCGCGGCTGCGCATCTCGATCACGCTCAACATCGGCGAGGCGGAGATCGACGGGCTCGCCGCGGTGATCGGGAAAGCGCTGTGAGCGCGATCGTCGTCACCGGCACAGATACCGACATCGGCAAGACGGTGTTCGCCGCCGGGCTCGCGGGGGCGCTCGGCGCGACATACTGGAAGCCGGTGCAGGCGGGCCTCGACGACGGCTCCGATGCGCAGCGCGTCGCGGTGCTCGGCGTGGAACGGGTGCTGCCCGAGGCTTACCGGCTGACCACGCCCTGTTCCCCGCACCGTGCCGCCGAGATCGACGGCGTCGTCATCGATCCGGCCCGGCTCGCACTGCCCGACGTCGACGGTCCGCTGGTGGTCGAGGGTGCGGGCGGCGTGCTCGTGCCCGTCACGCGCGAATTGCTCTACGCCGATCTGTTCGCGCGCTGGGGCGCGCCGGTCGTGCTGGTGGCGCGAACCGCGCTTGGCACGATCAACCACAGCCTGTTGTCGATCGAGGCGTTGCGCGCGCGCGGCGTGCCGATCCTCGGCGTAGCGTTCATCGGCGACGCGGTCGAGGACAGCGAGGCGACGATCTGCGCGATCGGGCGGGTGAAGCGGCTGGGGCGGTTGCCGAGGCTGGAGCCCCTCGATGCGCGGAGTCTTGGCGAAGCGTTCGCCCGCAATTTCAATTTGGACGATTTCCGATGACCTCCCCCATCTGGCATCCCTTTACGCAGCACGGTCTCGGCGAGCCGATTCCGCGCATCATCCACAACGAGGGTGCGGCGCTGTTCACCGACGACGGGCGGCGGATCATCGATGCGATCTCGTCCTGGTGGGTAACGACGCACGGCCACCGCCACCCGCGCATCATGGCCGCGATCGCCGCGCAGACCGCCAAGCTCGACCAGATCATCTTCGCCGGATATTCGCACGAAGCGGCGGAAGACGTGGCGCGCGGGCTGCTCGAGATCCTGCCGCCGGCGCTGACGCGCGTGTTCTTCTCGGATTCCGGCTCGACCGCGGTCGAGGTCGCGCTGAAGATGGCGCTCGGCTTCTGGGACAATCGGGCTGAGGATCGCAGCCGCATTCTGGTGATGGAGCACAGCTATCACGGCGACACGATCGGCGCGATGTCGGTCGGCGCGCGCGGCGTGTACAACCGCGCCTATTCCCCGCTGCTGTTCGACGTCGGCACGATCCCCTACCCCTCCGACGCGCAGGTCACGCTCGACGCGCTGGAGGCGGCGTGCCGCGAGCATCCGGCCGCGTTCATCGTCGAGCCGCTGGTGCTCGGCGCGGGCGGGATGCTGATCTATCCGGCGAGCGTGCTGGCCGAGATGCGGGCGATCTGCGCGCGATACGACGTGCTGTTCATCGCCGATGAGGTGATGACCGGCTGGGGCCGCACCGGCACGCTGCTGGCCTGCGAGCAGGCGGGCGTCGTGCCCGATATCCTCTGCCTGTCGAAGGGGCTGACCGGGGGCTCCGTGCCGCTCGCGGTGACGCTGGCGAGCGAGCCGATCTACGCGGCGCATCTGTCCGACGACCGGGCGAGGATGTTCTTCCACTCGTCGAGCTACACCGCCAATCCGATCGCCTGCGCGGCCGCTGCCGCCAATCTCGAGATCTGGCGCGAGGAGCCGGTGGCCGCGCGGATCGCCGATCTGTCGGCGCGGCAGGCGGCACGGCTGGCGGCTCTGGATCACCCGCGCGTCGTGGGCAAGCGCCAGCTCGGTACGATCGCCGCGCTCGATATCGCGGTCGAGGACGAAGGGTATCTCTCCGCGCTCGGCCCGCGCCTTTCGGCGAGTTTCCGCGCAGCGAACGTGCTGCTGCGCCCGCTCGGCAACACGATCTACGTCATGCCGCCCTATTGCATCGACGACGCCGATCTCGACGCCGTTTGGGCGGCGATTGCGGCGGCGTGCGACATCGGAAAGTCACACTAAGGTCACACTGCCGAGCCCGTCCCGACCGACCGATTCTCGCGATAGCGGACCCGCATCGGCGATATCCGGGAGCGTTCGCAGCCCTGCCAGATACCCCCGGTGTAGGACAGCGATTATGCGCCGCCGATCGCGTCGAGGGTCGCCACCGCATCGTCGGGCAGTTCGAGCGACGCCGCCGCCAGATTCTCCTCCAGATGCGCGACCGAGGACGTGCCGGGAATGAGCAGGATGTTGGGCGCGCGTCGCAGCAGCCACGCCAGCGCGACCTGCATCGGCGTCGCCCCCAGCGTCCTCGCGACCTCGGTCAGGGCATCCGACTGGAGCGGGCTGAAGCCGCCGAGCGGGAAGAACGGCACATAGGCGATGCCCTGTTCGGCGAGCGCATCGACCAGCGCGTCATCCTCGCGGTGGGCGATATTGTACATATTCTGCACGCAGACGATCTCGGCGATGCCCTGCCCTTCCTTAACCTGCGTGGCGGTTACGTTGCTGAGGCCGATGTGGCTCACCAGCCCCTGCCGCTGGAGATCGGCGATGGCCGTGAGCGGTTCGGCGATCGACCCCTCCGCCGGGCCATGAATGCCGAACATCGCGCGAAAATTGACGACGTCGAGCGCGTCGATGCCGAGGTTGCGGAGATTGTCCTCGACCGCGCGCTTGAGATCGTCCGCGCCGAAGGCCGGGTTCCACGAGGCGTCGTCGCCGCGCGTCGCGCCGATCTTGCTGACGATCAGCAGGTCGTCCGGGAATGGCGACAGCGCCTCGCGGATGATCTGGTTGGTGACGTGGGGGCCGTAGAAATCGCTGGTGTCGATATGGTTGACGCCCGCCGCCACCGCCGCGCGCAGCACCGCGACGGCAGCATCGCGATCCTTCGGCGGGCCGAACACGCCGGGCCCGGCAAGCTGCATCGCGCCGTAGCCGAGCCGGTTCACGCTGCGGCCCGCGAAGTGGAAAGTGCCTGCCTTTTCGATCGTCTGCATGTCGCGTCTCCTTCGGATGACCTACAGATAGGCATTGCGGCGGGTGCCGATAATTCCGCATAATCGGGATAGGCTGTGCGGATATCCGAACAATGAAAACCGATCTCGGCGATCTCAACGCGTTCCTCGCGGTCGCCCGCGCGCGCGGCTTTCGCGAGGCGGCGCGCACCGGCGGCGCGAGCCCGTCGGCGCTGAGCGAGGCGGTGCGGCGGCTGGAGGCGCAGCTCGGCGTGCGCCTGCTCCATCGCACCACGCGCAGCGTCACGCCGACCGAGGCCGGGGCGCGGTTGATCGAGCGGCTCACCCCGGCGCTCGGCGAGGTGGAGACGGCGCTCGACGCGGTCGGCGCGTTTCGCGATTCCCCGGCGGGCAAGCTGCGCCTCAACGTACCGGTCAGCGCGGCGCGGCTGGTGCTGCCCGCGATCCTGCCCGGCTTCCTCGCCGCCTATCCCGACATCAAGCTGGAGATCATCGCCGAGGACGGTTTCGTCGACGTGCTCGCCTCGGGCTGCGACGCGGGCATCCGCTACGAGGAGCGGCTGGAGCAGGACATGATCGCGATGCCGATCGGTCCGCGCATACAGCGCATGGCGACCGCCGCCGCGCCCGCCTATCTCGACCGGCGCGGCCGCCCGCAGCATCCGCGCGACCTGCTCGGCCACGCCTGCCTGCTCGGCCGCTTCGACAGCGGCGCGCTGACCAGCCCGTGGGAGTTCGAGCGCGACGGCGAGATCGTGCGGGTCGAGCCGCAGGGGCCGCTCATCACGCGCGTGACCGCGATCGACCTTGCCATCCACGTGGCGATCGCGGGCGGCGGGATCATCCACATCTTCGAGGACTGGGTGCGCCCGCATCTGGAAAGCGGCGCGCTCGTGCCCATCCTGCCCGACTGGTGGCAGAGTTTTTCCGGCCCGTTCGTCTATTATTCCGGCCGCCGTCTCGTGCCACCGCCGCTTCGCGCTTTCCTCGATTACGTGAAGGCGGCGGGATAGCGCGGGATCAGAACGCCACGCTCAGCGTCCCGAAGAATTGCCGCGGGGCCGAGGAGTGGAAGACGATGATCGTGCCGGTCGGATCGGTCGGCGCGAACACGCTGTTGTCGAAGTTCGACGCATACCGCAGGTTCGTCAGGTTGGTGACGTTGAGCGACAGCTTCGCCGACTTGAGCGGGCCGATGTTGCCGACATCGTAGCTCAGCCCGAGATCCATCGTGAAATAGCCCGGAAAGCCCTGATCGTTGGTGTAGGTGTAGAAGCGTTCACCCGTGTACTTGCCCGACAGCGAGCCGGTGAAGCCCGCGTATTTCGCGGTCAGCACGCTCGACGCCAGCCACTTGGGCGTATCGACCTGCTGCTTGCCCGCGGTCGGATAGAGGATGCACGTCGCGGTGCAGAAGTTGAGATCCTCGTTGTACGTCGACTCATTGTACGAGACCGAATTGTACCACGTCACGAACGGCAGCGGCTTCCACAGCACGCCGAGTTCGACGCCCTTGCTGGTGACGCTGCCGGCGTTGTGGAACGAGTTGCCGCAGCCCGGATTCTGCTGCTGCGCGGTCGGGCACGGGTTGTATTGCAGCAGGCGGTTGTTGAAATCGACCCAATAGCCGGTCAGCGAGACCTGCAGGCCGCGGCTGACGAAGCGATAGCCGCCTTCGAAGCTGCGCGAGGTTTCGGGCTTCAGCGTCTTGCCCTGCACGTCCCACACCGCCTGCGAGACCGACTGCGGCCCGAGCTTGAAGCCGCCCTGATACATGGCGATATTCTCGGCGTAGCTGGCAAACAGCTCATGGCCCTGCGCGACTTCCCAGCGGATGCCGGCCTCGGGCAGGAAATAATCCTCCGCCACCAGCGATCCGGTCGCGAACTGGGTCGAGGCCGGGGGTGCCGCCTTGGCGACGCCCGGAATGGCGCGCGCGTCGGAGCGCGAATAGGTGCCCTTGAAGCCGAAATCGACGCTCAGCGTGTCGTTGAGGAACTTCATCGTGTCCTGAACGAAGAACTGGCGCGTGGTCCACTGGGTTTCCTGCACCCACTGCGCGGTGGCGGGCTGGCCCTGCAGGAACTGGCCGAGATCGATCGGGCCGGTCACGTCGGTGCGGATGTAGCGGGCCGCGCTGCTGGTGTTTTCCTCGACCCAGAAGCCGGCCTCGAAATGGTTGAAGCCGACGTGCCAGCTCACATTGCCGAGCGCGCCGGTGCGATCGATCGTGTAGCGCGTGTCGCGGATCTGCACCGGCAGATCGTCTGCGGTCGAGGCCGTGCCCTGGTTCGACAGGCCGGTGATGAAGTTGTTGCCGGCACCCCCGTCGGTGTGGCGATAGACCTGTGCGCGGGCGCTGAGCGCCTCGGTGATCTTGAAGTCGGCGGCGATGTAGAAGAGATCGTCGCTGCGCAGGATCTGGCCGTTGGTGTAGGTGACGTCGCCGATCTTCTCCGGCAGCGTCGATGGCACGCACGCGACCGGCGTGGTCGTCACGGTGCAGGCGTTGCGCTGCAGGTACGAGGTCCAGTCCGGCGCGTAGCCGCCGAGATCGTAGCCGCGACGCCCGAGGATCTCCTTCGAGATATAGGCGTCGTCCGCCTGGTTGGTGCGCGAGATGTCGGCATAGGCCGTCAGCGTGAAGCCTTCGTTCTCGTACTTGATCTTGGCGTTGATCTGCTCGCCGGTGGAGGTCTTGCCCGTACCCTGGTTCACGAACAGATCCTGCTTCGTATACTGGCCGGAGATATAGGCGGAGAGGCCGCCCATGTCGCCGGTGTCGAGCCGGGCATAGGTGCGCAGGCTGTTCTCGCTGCCGACCGTCTGGCTGACGCGCAGGCCGACTTCCTTGCTCGGGTCGCTGCTGGTGTAGATCACCGCGCCGCCGAGGTTGCTGGTCGAGGCGATGGCGAGCCCGGCGATGCCCGTCGCGAGATCGGCGCGGCCGAGGTTTTCGGAGATCAGCGCGCGGCTGATCGTGAGGCCGTTGTAATTGTTGTACGCGCCGTCGCCGAGCGGCATCCCGTCGAGCGTGTAGCCGAGGTGCGTGGTGTTGAAGCCGCGCACCTGCAGCGACAGCGACTGTTCGTTGACGCCGAGCGCGTCGATCGACTGCGCCATGACGCCGGGCAGGAAATTGAGCGCCTTCTGCACGCTGGTGCCCGGCGGCAGCACGTCGAGGTTCTGCGGCAGCAGCGTCTGCACCGATCGCGTCTCGCCGCTGCCGACGACGACGATGTCCTGGCTCTGGTCGGTGACGTCCGCATCCGCCGGTGCGGCGGCGTCGGCGGGCGCAGGCGCCGCGTGCGCGACGCTCGCGATCAGGCTGGTCGAAAGCAGCAACGCGCCGCCGAGCCGCGACGCGACCCGCGCCGAGAACGAAATTTTCATGTGGAATCTGCCCCTTGGATTGCCCGAACCTGCGCGCGGCATGGCCGCTTGCGGGGCTGTCTCCCGCGCCGATCTGAACCGATCGCCCTGCCCCGAACCGGGGCCGTAAGCGGGTTATGCGTCGCAACAGTTACAGATCGGCAACGATTTCGTTACACTCTGGCAATGTACCTAGAGCTTGTGGCGGCGACGCCACAGCGCGCCCGGAGCGGCCCTTTACGCGGCCGTTCAGTCTCCCAGCCGCGCCATCAGCTTGCGCTCTTCCTCGGGAATCAGCCCCTCCAGCACCGCCCAGAAGCCGCCGACCGCCGCCTGCCCGGCGCTCGCATAGGCGGCCGACAGGCGTTCGCGCAGGGCATCGAACAGCTCGCCCTCCAGCCCCTGCCCCGCCGCGCTCAACCGCAACAGCCGCTGGCGGCGATCGCGCTCCCCCGGCCGCATCTCGACAAGGCCGCGTTCGATCAGCTCGTTGAGCACGCGTCCCAGCGATTGCTTGGTGATCGCCAACAGGGCGAGCAACTGGCTGACCGTCAGATCGGGCTGGCGCGCGATGAAATAGAGCGCGCGGTGGTGCGCCCGGCCCAGCCCCTGATCGTGCAGCCCCTGATCGATGCTGCGCGTGAGGTTGCTGTTCCCGAAATACAACAATTCCAGCCCGCGGCGCAGTTCGGCTTCGCGGAGAAAAAGTGGGGAGGCGGCTGTGGCTTGGCCCGGCATGTTGACCGGAATTGAACCCAACCCTATCAGGGTTCAACCCCCAAATTGTATCAAAATGTACGAAGGTCGCGATGCCCGATACGCTTGCCCGTGAAGCCGATTTGCCGCTGACCTTCGCGTTCGAGCAATCGGCGGCACCGATCGATACCGTCGAGCGCGCGCGCCTGCTCGCCAATCCCGGCTTCGGGCGGGTGTTCACCGATCACATGGCAATCGTGCGCTATAACGAGCAGCAGGGCTGGCACGACGCGAAGATCTGCCCCCGCGCCGCCTTCCAGATGGATGGCGCGTCGGCGGTGCTGCATTACGCGCAGGAGATTTTCGAGGGGCTGAAGGCGTACCGCCTCGCCGACGGCGGCACCGCGCTGTTCCGGCCCGAGGCCAATGCGAAGCGCTTCGCCGAGTCCGCCAGGCGCATGGCGATGGTGCCGCTGCCGGAAGCGATCTTCCTCGATTCCATCCGCGAGCTGGTGCGTGTCGAGAAGGACTGGATCCCGGAGATCGAGGGCGGCTCGCTCTATCTGCGGCCGTTCATGATCGCGAGCGAGGTGTTCCTCGGCGTGAAGCCGTCGTCGGAATATATCTACGCCGTCATCGCCTCCTCGGTCGGGGCTTATTTCAAGGCCGGCGCGGGCGCGGTGACGCTCTGGGTCTCGCAGGATTACACGCGCGCGGCGCCGGGCGGCACCGGTGCGGCCAAGTGCGGCGGCAACTACGCCTCCAGCCTCGTCGCGCAGGCCGAGGCGACGCGGCAGGGCTGCGACCAGGTGCTGTTCCTCGACGCGGTCGAACGCAAGTGGATCGAAGAGTTGGGCGGCATGAACATCTTCTTCGTGATGGACGACGGCAGCCTCGTCACGCCGCCGCTGACCGGCACGATCCTGCCCGGCATCACGCGCGATTCGATCCTGACGATGGCGCGCGCGCAGGGCCTGACCGTGCGCGAGGAGCCCTATGCGATCGACCAGTGCCGTGCCGACGCCGCCTCCGGCCGGCTGGTCGAGGCGTTCGCCTGCGGCACCGCCGCGGTCGTGGCACCGATCGCCGAGATGAAGATGAAGGACGGCGCCTTCACGATCGGCAGCGGCGGCCCCGGCCAGACGACGGTACGCATCCGCGACGCGCTGACCGGCATCCAGTTCGGCAAACTGCCCGATCCGCAGGGCTGGCTCGAACGGCTGGATTAAGTCTTTTCAGGTCGCGAAGCGGCGTCTAAACGCCCGCCTTCGCTGTTGGGGCGTCGCCAAGTGGTAAGGCAGCGGCTTTTGGTGCCGCCATTCGCAGGTTCGAATCCTGCCGCCCCAGCCAGCAAAATCAATTTTGCACGATCGACCGCGGCGACATGTGCTGGAACCCGTCGAGAGTACGCATCCACTTCAGATCGTCCGAAGCGTGGGCGTCTGCGGTATTTGCGTCGGCAAGCTCGGGACGACGAAGTACCGTTTTGGGCAGCGGCTCGGCAAACCGTCGATTGTTCTACAGATAAGCGCGTCTGCACACCGAGGCGAACGTCTCTCTCAGCCAACGATGGGCAGGATCCGCATCGACGCGCGGATGCCACATCGCGCAGACGGTGATGTCAGGGGTCTCGACGGGCAGGTCGAAACCGACCAGCCCGGCCGCCGCCGCCGGCATGCCCGTCGGCGCGTTTCCGAGGCAGGCTTTCGTGATCAGCGCGACCAAGTCCGATTGCTGCGCGACGCGCATCGCGTCCGGAAAGCCCGGCACGACGACGCGGATGGTGCGCCGCAGCTGGCGCTTCCCCAGAGCATCGTCGACCGGCCCGCGAAAGCTGTTCGTGCGGGATGACACGACATGATCGAAGGCGGCGTAGCGTTCCGCCGTCACCGTACCAGACAACAGGGGATGGCCTTCGCGAACCGCGCCGACAAACCGGTCATGGAACAGCGTGGTGGTACGCACTTCGGGGCCAGAATGACCCAGCAGCCCGATATCGAGGTCGATATGGCCTTCGCGCAGCGGCAGCGGATCGGCATTCGGCTTTGGAACGAAATGGAGGCAGATGCGGGGCGCTTCGCGGATCATCGCGGCGGTCAGGTGCGCGGCGAACAGATCGACAAACCCCTCGTTGGCCCGCACGACGAAGGTCCGATCGAGTGTCGTCAGATCGAGTGCCCTGACGACGGGGCGCAAGACGGCGCGCGCGTCGCGGGCGAGATGGTGGACCCGGTCGCGCAATTCGAGTGCTCGGGGCGTCGCGGCCAGTTCCCGTCCGGCGCGGACCAGCAGCGGATCGCCCGTCGCCGCGCGCAGGCGCGCCAGCGTGCGGCTCATCGCCGAGGCGCTCAGCCCGAGGCGGCGCGCGGCACGGGTCACGCTGCCTTCGTCGAGCAACGCATCGAGCGCGACCAACAGGTTCAGATCGACATCGTTCGTCACGCTCGAGCTCTCCGACCCGCCAGCCAGACATGGCGCTTCGTGCAACGTCATAGTGCATGCGATGCGTCTGGCGCCATGTCGAGAGCAGCCCATATGGCGTCCCTGTCCATCATGGAAGGGTTCACGTCATGTCACAGAACACCATTTTGCTCATCGGTGCGTCGCGCGGCCTCGGCTATGCGATGGCGGCCGAATTCCTGAAACGCGGATGGCGCGTCGTCGGCACCGTGCAGGGAACAAGGCGTACCGAACTGCACGATCTGGCGGACCGCAATCCGCAGCTCGAGATCGAGACCGTCGATATCACCGAGCCGGCGCAGATCGCCGCGCTCCGCGACCGTCTGACGGGTCGCAGTTTTGACATCCTGTTCTCGAACGCCGGCACCGCCGACAAAAATCAGAACCAGACGATCGGCGAGGTTTCGACCGAGGAGTTCGTCCATGTCATGACGACCAATGCGCTCGGGCCGATGCGGGTGATCGAGACGCTGCAGGATCTGGTGCCGGCGGACGGCCTGATCGGCATCATGTCGTCGGGACAGGGCAGTATCAGCCAGAACGACAATGGCGGCCATGAAGTCTACCGTGGCAGCAAATCGGCGCTCAACCAGTATATGCGCAGCTACGCGGCACGCCATGCAAACGGACAGCGCGCGCTGGCGCTGATCGCGCCGGGCTGGGTACGGACTGAACTGGGTGGGCCGGACGCGCCCTTGGGCATCGAGGACAGCATTCCCGCGGTAGTCGATACGTTGCTCGCCAAACGTGGGCGGCCCGGTCTCGAATATCTCGATCGCAAGGGCCAGACGGTGCCGTGGTGACCCCCGTCCCCCTGCTATGATGCAACCCGAGGACCGCTTCCGCGTCCTCGTCATTGACGCTTGGTCCAAGACTTTGGAGATCATTATGGAACTGGATCGCCGTACATTCTCCTCCGCGCTGCTGGCGAGCGGTGTGGCCCTGTCCGTGCCGCAAGCGCGGGCGGTCACGCCCGCCGTACCGCGTGCCGACAACGTCGTGCTGGTCCACGGCCTGTTTGCGGACGGCTCGTCGTGGCTCGACGTCATTCCCCATCTGCAGGCGCGCGGCCTGACCGTCACCTCGGTGCAGAATCCGCTGACCAGCCTGCCCGAGGCCGCTGCTGCCTGCACCAGCGTGCTCGATCGGCAGACCGGGCCGACCGTGCTGGTCGGCCATTCCTTTTCGGGCATGATCGTGAGCGAGGCCGGTATTCATCCGAACGTGTCGGCCCTGGTCTATGTCGCCGCCCGCGCGCCTGATGCCGGTGAGGACTACACCGCGCTGGCGGCCCGCTACCCCAAGCCGCCGGCATCCGCCGGGATCGTGTTCGATGGCGATGAAGGCCGGCTGAGCGAAGCGGCATTTCTGCACGACTTCGCGCCCGATCTTCCGCCTGCGAAAGCGCGCGCGCTCTATGCCGCACAGTGGCCGTTCAGGAGGACGCTGACGTCCGAAAAGACCGGCAACGCGGCTTGGCGATCGAAGCAGAGCTTCTACGCGGTCTCGACGCGAGATCGCGTCATCGACCCCGAGCTCCAGCGCTTCATGGCGAAACGCATGAACGCGACGACGATCGAACTGGCCTCCAGCCACGTGTCGCTGCTGTCGCATCCGCAGGAAATTGCCCGGCTCATCATCCAGGCCACCGGGCGAAGCTAGTCCCCAAGCGAAGGAACGAGCGATGCGACTGATCGGCATCGAGGAACACTATCTGACCGAGGAGGTGCGCAACGCCTGGACCGCGATCGCGCTCGAAGCGGCCGATCCGATGGTCGCCGCGCACTCGGCCGATGTCGAGCGGCGCCTCCTCGATCTGGCGGGCGAACGGCTGGCGCTGATGGACGAGACCGGCCTCGACGTGCAGGCCCTGTCGCTGACGACGCCCGCATTGCACGACCTGGGATCCATACATGCTTCTTAGGGGCTGAATGTCACCTGCCGATTTTGCCAGCCGTTTGACTAGATCCGTCTCGATTTGAGGAACTAATAGACGACGACGCTGCGGATACTCTCACCCGCGTGCATCAGGTCGAAGCCCTTGTTGATGTCTTCGAGCGCGAGGACGTGGGTGATCATCGGATCGATCTCGATCTTGCCGTTCATATACCAGTCGACGATCTTCGGCACGTCGGTGCGGCCCTTCGCGCCGCCGAACGCCGTGCCGCGCCAGTTGCGGCCGGTAACGAGTTGGAACGGCCGCGTGGCGATCTCCTTGCCGGCTTCCGCCACGCCGATGATGATCGAGGTGCCCCAGCCGCGATGGCACGCCTCGAGCGCGGTGCGCATCACCTCGGTATTGCCGGTGCAGTCGAACGTATAGTCCGCGCCGCCATCGGTCAGCGCCAGCACGGCGGCGACGGTATCCTCGCGCGACTGGCCGCGCGCGTCGATGAAGTCGGTCATGCCGAAGCGGCGGCCCCATGCCTCGCGGTCGGGATTGATGTCGACGCCGATGATCTTGTTCGCGCCCGCCATCCGCGCGCCCTGCAGCACGTTGAGGCCGATGCCGCCGAGGCCGAACACGACGATATTGTCGCCGACCTGCACCCTGGCGGTGTTGACCACCGCGCCGACGCCCGTCGTCACGCCGCAGCCGACGTAGCATGAAGTCTTGAACGGCGCGTCCTCGCGGATTTTCGCGACCGCGATCTCGGGCAGGACGGTGAAGTTCGAGAAGGTCGAACAGCCCATGTAGTGGAAGATCGGCTGGCCCTTGTACGAGAAGCGCGTGGTCCCGTCGGGCATCAGCCCCTTGCCCTGCGTGGCGCGGATCGCGGTGCAGAGGTTGGTCTTGCCGCTGAGACACGACTTACACTGGCGACATTCGGGGGTGTAGAGCGGGATGACGTGATCGCCGGGTTTCACCGAGGTGACGCCCGCGCCGACCTCGCGCACGATGCCCGCACCTTCGTGACCCAGCACGCTGGGGAACAGCCCCTCGCTGTCGAGGCCGTCGAGCGTGTAGGCGTCGGTGTGGCAGATGCCCGTCGCCATGATCTCGACCAGCACCTCGCCCGCCTTGGGCCCGTCGAGGTCGAGCTCGACGATTTCGAGCGGCTGCTTCGCCTCGAACGCGACGGCGGCGCGGGTTTTCATTCTAACTCCCTCTGAAACAACGATAGATTGGGACGCGAGAGCAGCCGATACGAACCGGCGCGTTCGCATGAGCTGATCGAAATCGGCAACCCGTATCTCCTCTAGAATTTATACTGCACCTGGCCCCCGAAGGTGCGCGGTGGAGCGATGGAGCCCCAAAGCGCGCCGGTCGTCGGCTCACGATCGCCGCCGTTTCCAGAACCGCTCAGCATGTTCGCGGCATTGGCAACGTTGCGGATATATGCCGTAACCGACCAACGGTCGCCCCGGGGACTGTAGGTAAGATCGAGGTCGGCGGTGTTGCGCGCGCCGAGCCTGCTGCCCGGAACGTTATGCGACGGCCCCGTCCACGTCGGCCCCAGATACCGCCAGCGCACGGCACCCGTTATGTTCGCCCCATTCCCAAGCGGAATACGCTGTTCGAGAGCGGCGCTGGCCTGCGTCGCCGGGATGTTGGCGAGACGATTGCCCTTGGCGTTCAACGCGGCATTCAATGGCGAGATGGCGAAGTCCTGATACTCGCTCTTGTTGAGATAGAGGTTTCCGCTGAACGTGGTGGTCGGCGTGATACGCGCCAGCACGTCGATGTCGGCACCGTAGATATAGGCCCGGCCAGCATTGTAGGTGACCAACGCGATGGTCGAGCCGGCCGGCGTCGGCGGATTCGTCGGTACGGCCCCGCAACTGGCGCAATTCACGAAGCCACGCGTCGTGAACAAGAGGTTCTGATACTTCCAGTAGAAAAGCTCGGCGTTGATTTGCAGCCGGTTGCCGAAGAAGCGGTTTTTCGAGCCGATCGCGAATGCGGTCAGCGTCTCGGGATCATAATGGGAGATATAGGGGCCCGTCGGATCGCCCGGAGCGAGACCGCCGGCATGATAACCGCTGCTCACGGACGCATAAATCAGATTGCGAGGGCTGGCATCGAGCTCGACCGCGGCACGATAGTTGACCTTGCTGAAGGTTGCCTGGTTGGCCACCTTCAACGCCGTCGCGTCGGGATACAGACCCTCGACCGGCTGGTTCTGCGTCGCCAGGCCCGTAAAGGCCTTTTCGTCGTGCGAATAGCGCACGCCGCCGGTCACGCGCAGATTGTCGAGCAGCGAATAGGTCGCTTGCCCGAAAACGCCGTAGGACGTGGCGGTGTTGTTGGGCTTGTTGGTCGCGCTGTAGAGCGCCGTGTTGAGTTCGGCCCAGTCAATCTGCGAGCCCGATTCGTTGAAATAATAGAAACCGGCGACCCAGGTGAGCGGGCTGCTGCCATTGGACGCCAGCCGCGTTTCGACGGTCTTTTCCGTGACGTGGCCGATCGTGCGGACGCTGTCCCACCGGAAGAAGTAGCGATAATTGTCATCGCTCTCGCGGATGTTGGCGAGCGTTGTCCATTTTACAGGCCCGAAATCGACCTGCAGGTTGCCCCCGACGGCCCAGGTCTTCTGACGAACGAAGCCCGAGCAGGCCGCGCCGATCGCGACGGGCGACCTGCTCAGGCCGGCCACGGCGGTGCGGACCTGATCGCTGCACGGATCGAGCCAGGGATCGTTGTTGACGAACCCGGCAATATTGACCGCACCGGCAGCCGCACTGTTGGTAGGTCCGTTAATGAGATAGCCCGGCCCGCGGCCCCGGTTCTGCGCATAATCGGCGTTCAATATCAGCCGAACGGCGGAACTCGGCTGCCACAGAAGCTTCACGCGACCCGCCGTCGTATCCTCGTCATTCGCGTGGCTGGACGGCTCGGGTTGCTGCGTGAAGGTGCCGTGATCCAGATAGCCGTCGTGAGTCACGCGGTTGGCGGCGATGCGAATGGCCACGGTCGATGACAGCGGCAGGTTCAACGCACCTTCTGCCTTCACCGCATTGTAATTGCCGTAACCGAGAATTCCGTATCCGCCGATCGCACCAAGGCTCGGGTCACGCGTCAGCAGATTGACGGCGCCGCCAACAGCGTTGCGCCCATAAAGCGTGCCCTGCGGGCCCTTGAGCACCTCGACCCGGTCGACGTCGAAGAACAGCGCGTCCGGGGACGCGCGGCTGTTGAGCGCGATGCCGTCGAGGGTGAAGACGTTCGAAGGGTCCGAACCGATCGTGCGATTCTCGGTGCCGACGCCACGAATGAAGATTGCGACGCCAGCGGTGTTCTGACGAAGCTCAAGACCCGGAATGACGCCGGTCAAGTCGCGCGCGTTGGTAATGCCGGCCTTGGTGAGCGCGCCGCCGTTGATGGCGGTGATGGCGATCGGGGTACGCTGGATGGTCGATTCGCGACGTTCCGCGGTGACGACGATGTCGGCAATGCCGGCATCCGCCTTCGACGGGGCGGCTGGTGCCGCAGCGGGCGCGGCCGATTGCGCGTGCAGCGACGCGGGCCACGCGGTTCCTGCAGCGAGGCTCGCAAGCGCGAGCGCCCTCAATGATTTCTCCCTCCGGTTGACCATCTCTCTCTCCCCTGGGCTCAAAGGCCTCGTTTATTTCCACCCTGATTGAGATCGATTGATATCAATTTCCAGCACGCCGTCGAAATTCCGCCCATGCGGAACCGCCGCTCCGTCGCCCATGCCCCCGTCAAAAAGGCGGTTACAGATTGCGCGGCCGCGATCGCTCAGCTTAATATCGTTTGATACAGATGGTTACGCTCGACACGCATGTCATGCGGGAAATCGAAGCGCCACTCGGGGAGGATCAGGATGGCACGGCTGTTGATTGCGGGCGCGGGGATCGCCGGCCTGACAACGGCGATCGCCGCGCGCCGGTCCGGTCACGAGGTGATCGTCCTGGAGCGTGCGCCGCAGTTGCTGGAGCTTGGCGCGGGTCTTCAGCTCGCCCCGAACGGCACGCGCGTGCTGCTGCACCTGGGTCTCGAAGAGCGGATCCGGCGCGTCGCGTCTGAGACCGACGGCAAGGTCATCCGTCTCTGGAGCACCGGACAGACCTGGAAGCTGTTCGACCTCGGAGCGCAATCGCGCGAGCTGTACGGTGCGCCTTACTGGATGATCCATCGCGGCGATCTCCATCGCGTGCTGCTTGAGGCTGCGGTCGAGTCGGGAGTCGAGATCCGCACGAGCACCGAGGTCTGCGGCGTCGATCAGTCCCCTTCCGGTGTGCGGGTGCATGTCGCGGGAGGAGAAATCGTAGAGGGCGATGCGGCGGTCGGCGCCGACGGCATTCATTCGATCTTTCGCGCCGCCAGGTTCGTCGCCGACGCACCGCGGTTCACAGGGATCCTGGCATGGCGCGGTGTTGCCGAGGCGAGCAAGCTGCCGGCAAGCCTGACCGAGAATGTGGGAACCAACTGGGTCGGCCCAGGCAAGCATGTCATCAGCTATCCGCTGCGCGGTGGCACTCTGGTCAATTTCGTCGGCGTGGTCGAACGCGACGACTGGCTGGTGGAATCCTGGACCGACCGGGGTGATCGCAGCGAATGCCTGGCCGACTTCGCCGGCTGGCATCCCGACGTGCGGGCGCTGATCGAGGGCATCGACGAGCATTTCAAATGGGCGTTGCTGGCGCGCGAGCCGCTGCAGCGCTGCGCCGACGGCAGGATTCTGGTTCTCGGTGACGCCTGCCATCCCACACTCCCCTTCCTGGCCCAGGGTGCGAACATGGCAATCGAGGACGCGCTCGTCGCGGTGCGTTGTCTCGATCGCCACGCGGACCCCGTCACCGCGTTTCGAGCCTTCGAGGAGATGCGGCTCGAGCGGACGGGCCGCATCGTGCAGGGCTCCAGCGATCAGGCCAAGATTTTCCACAACGCCGCCTATGCGGAAGCGGAGACCGCAGCGGCCATCATCGACCGTGAATGGCGGCCTGACAAAGTTCAGATGCGCTACGACTGGTTGTTCCGCTACGATGCGGTGAACGAGACCATTCCCTCCATCCCCGGCGCGCGGGCGGGAGAGCGAACGGCCGGACGGGCTGACGCCCGAAACTAGGATTGAGGATGAGGAAAAACCAGGCGCAAGCCATCGCACCCGCCGATCGCTGGACCAAGATGCAGATGCTCTTCGGGGGGCTGGCGGCTCTCGCGATTCTGGTCGACGGGTACGACAGCCAGCTGATCGCGCTCTGTCTACCCGCGATCGCGCGCGATTGGCACATCGACAAGAGCGCGTTCGCCGGCGTGCTGGCGCTCGGGACGGTCGGGGTCGCGTGTGGTGCCGCCCTCGCCGGGATCGCGCTAGACCGGATCGGCCGGCGGTTGAGCCTGATCGCCACCTTGTCGATCGTCGCCATCGGGAGCATCTCGGTAAGCCAGGCATCCAATCTGATCACTTTCGGCGTGGCGCGCTTCGTCGTGGGGGCGGGCATCGGCGGTGCGCTGGCGGCCGCCACCACCTGCCTCGCCGAATTCACACCGCCACACCGGCGCAGTGCGATGGTGTCGTTCGGCATATTGTGCATGCCGCTCGGCGGGGTGTGCGCAAGCACCAGTTGCGCCGCATTGCTCGACACGTTCGGCTGGCGGACGATGTTCGTTATCGGCGGCGTCGGCCCCGCGCTGCTGGTGGTGGTGCTGGCGCTCGTCTTTCCGGAAACACCGGCCTTTTTGAGCGGACAGGCCAATCGCCGGGAGGAGCTCGAACGTGTGATGGCCCGGACGGGGGCCGGCGCCTGGGCGGTTGACGTGGGCGCGAAAAAGGCGGGCCGGGCGAAACTGAGCGAACTTTTCAACGCGGCTTACCGGCGCGATACGATTCTCATCTGGATCGCGTTGTTCGGTACGCTCTGCACGACCTACCTTGCGGTTTCCTGGATACCGTCGCTGTTCGCCAGCGCCCATGGCTCCTTCAAGCAATCGTCTGCCGCGCTGGCCGCGAACGGCATCGGCGCCATCATCGGCGCGGCCGCCACCGTGCTGATCGTGCAATGGTTCGGCACGAGAAAGCCGATCCTGTTCATCGGGCTGACCGGTGCGGCGGGGCTCCTCGTCCTGTCGATCATGTTCAGCGTCGGCGCTTCTACGCCGATGCTCTTCGCGCTGCTCGCGATCACGTCGGTTGCGGTCGGCTCCACGCAGAGTCTTCTCTATGTGGTCGTCTCCCAGATCTACCCTTCCGAGATGCGCGGGACAGGCGTGGGCTTCGGCATGGCTATCGGAAGAGTGGGGGCCGTCAGCGCAGCCTTCATCGGCGGCTGGGCCCTGCATCTGGGCGGGCAGGCGTTCTTCGTGATCGACGCCGCCATGCTCCTGATCACCACCGTCGCCGGTTTTCTCGTCGGCAGACAGGCTCTGCACTCGAAGCGGTGATTTTTCCGACTTGGCGGAAACGACGCCTCGTCATTGATCGGCGGCGAGAGCCGATCCAGTTGCCGGGGTGATATCAGAGAGTCGAATTCATGCGTAAGATCGCGCTCGAAGAGCATTTCTCATTGCCCTGGTTGCCGAACGACATCGAGGCGATGGAAAGCCGGCTCGATCCGGGTTTCTTTGCGCACATTCACGCACGGATGGGCGAGATCGGCGAGCACCGGCTGGCCGAAATGGATCGCGCGGGGATCGAACGCATGGTCCTGTCGCTCACCGCGCCGGGTGCCCAGTCCGCCATCGGCGCGGACGCCGCGATCGAACTCGCCCGGCGCGCAAACGACGATCTGGCGGCGCACATCGCCTTTGCGCCGGATCGCTTCCTGGGTTTCGCACACCTGCCGATGCAATCGCCGGGTGCCGCGATCCGCGAACTCGACAGAACGATCGGCGATCTCGGATTCCGCGGCGCCCTCGTCAACGGGCATACGCAAGGACGCTATCTGGATGCGGCGGAATACCGCCCCTTCTGGGCGCGGGTGCAGCACCTCGGCTATCCGATATATATTCACCCGGGCGACATGCTCGGCACGCCCGCGGTCTTCGAAGGCTATCCCTGGATGAAAGGGGCGAGCTGGGGCTGGATGAACGAGACGGGCGGCCACGCCCTGCGACTGGTCTACGGCGGCGTGTTCGAGGAATTTCCGGGCCTTACCGTCATTCTCGGCCATATGGGCGAAGCACTGCCCTTCCTGCTGTCCCGGCTTGACAGCCGGTACGCGGTTCGACCCGGCACGCAGCGATTGCCGCTGACGCCGTCCGAATACATTCGCCGCAACATCATGGTGACGACATCGGGGGTCAACGCGCATCCGCCGCTGGTGTGTTCGATCGACTCGATGGGCGCCGACCGCGTGATGTTCTCGGTGGATTACCCGTTCGAGTCTTCGGAACGTTCGGCCGAATTCCTGGAGACGGCCCCGATCGGGGAAAGCGTCAAAAGAGCGGTCGCGTATGAAAATGCCGCCCGGATCCTGAAGCTGTAATGGGCCACTTGGCCCCGGAGATGCCGATGACTTTCCTGTTGCACCGTTGGTACGCGGCGGCCTGGAACGACGAAATTCTGGCCGGCGAGCCGCTCTACCGGCGCATTCTCGGCCACGCCGTCATGCTGTTGCGGGACGCTGATGACACGGTGACGGCGCTGCCCAATCGCTGCCCGCATCGCTTTGCCCCGTTCGATCGCGGCGTCGTGAAGGACGGCACGATTCAGTGTGGCTATCACGGCCTCGAATTCGACTATGCCGGGCGCTGTATCTTCAACCCCCACGGCGACGGCAAGATCGCGCCGAACGCGCACCTCAAACCCTGGCCGCTTGCCGAGCGCTTTGGCATGCAATGGATCTGGATGGGCGATCCGGCGCTGGCCGACCCCTCGCTGATCCCCGACTATGGCAATGTGTTCAATCCCGAGCTGAAGACCATTCGCCGGTACTTGCACACGGAATCCAATTACGAGCTGGTCGCGGACAATCTGCTCGATCTCGGGCACACCGCCTACCTCCATGGCTCCTCGCTGGGCAGTCGCGCGATTATCCAGTCGGAAAGGAAGGTCAAACGCATCGGGGATGACGTTGTCTATGAACTGGACGCTCCCGGCGGTGAAGCACCGCCGCTGTTTCAGGAGGTCATGCCCTGGTACAGGAACGCCAAGGTCGATCACTGGATGACGAGCATCTGGCGCGCACCAGGCCAGATCCAGCAGCAGATCGCGTTCGCGACGGCCGGCGCCAATCGCGAAAACGCCGACATCCTGGAAGGCCTGCACCTCCTGACGCCGGAGACGGAGAAGAGCACGCACTATTTCACCGCGCTCAGCCGTGCCTTTCGCAAGGACGACGAAACGGTGGATCGCACGCTGTACGAGGGCGGCAAGAAGGCCTTTACCGAGGAAGACTTTCCGATGGTCGAAGCCATTCAGCGCGAAATCGGCGATCGGGATTTCTGGGAAATGCGGCCGCTCATCCTTTCCGTGGATGCCGGTGCCGTCATGGCCCGCCGCATTCTCAAGCGGAAGCTCGACGAGGAGCGCGGCGCGACTGAGGCCGCCTAGCCGCTGCGGTCAACCGCCTGCCTTGATCAGGTCGGCACCGCGCTCCGCGATCATCAGCACCGCCGCGTTGATGTTGCCGCCGACGAGATCGGGCATGACGGACGCGTCGATCACCCGCAAATTCTCGGCACCGATAACCCGGAGCGAGGAGTCCACCACCTTGCCGATCGCGCAGGTGCAGGCCGGATGATCGAGCGCGAATGCGGTGCGGCGCAGGAAGGCGTTCATATCCTCGCGGCTCTCCGGTCGAGCCGCGGGCAGGATGCGATCGCCGCGGAAGGGCGCAAGCTCCGGGGCTTCGCAAAGGTCCAGAACTGCCGAAACGCCGCGGCCGAGCGTCTCCATTTCCCAGTCGTGGGCAAAGGCTTTCAACTGGATGCGCGGCTTGCTGGAGGGATCGGCGTCGCGCAGCAGGATGCGGCCGGTCGTTTCCGGGCGCAGGAGCACCGCCCTCATCGAGAACGTGTCGCGGAAGGCATGGCGGAACGGCGGCAACCAGGGCGCCGCATCGAACGAAGTGGGCGAATAGAGGATCTGAACGTCGGGAACCCCCTGCCCCGCCGTGCTGATGAAACCGGAAATGCCGCCCGGAATCGCCGCTGCCGGGCCCGTCCCGAACAACATGGCACGGGCCATCGCCGGCGCGAGACGATCGAGCCTCATGAGTGCCTGGAACGGCCCCGGTTTCGCACGGACATAGCGCACCCCCGCGGAGGGATGATCGCGCAGGTTTCGCCCAACCTCCGGCGCATCGATCTGCGGCGAAATGCCGATGGCGCGAAGGTCGTCGGCGTCGCCGACGCCGGAGCGCAACAGGAGTTGGGGCGAAGCGATCGCGCCAGCCGAGACGATGATTTCCCTGTTGGCCGAGGCCGTTATCTCAGCACCGCGATGGCGGAAACGGACGCCGGTCGCGCGGCGCCCGTCGAAGCAGATCCGCTCGACCAGCACTCCGGTGCGGATTTCGAGGTTCGGCCGTTTTCGGGCAGGCAAGAGCCAGGCCGTCGCGGCGCTCTGCCGCCGTCCTCCGGCAAGGGACAATTGCTGGACCGAGAAGCCCCGCTGTTCGGCGCCGTTGAAATCGGGCGTCGACGGGTATCCGAGGCGCGCCGCGGCTTCGAACACAGCGTCATTCAGCGGATCGCGCCATTTGGACCGCGTGACGCGAAGAGGCCCGGAACCGCCGCGCCACGCATCGCCGCCATCTTCGAAGCTCTCAAGCTTTCGGAAATAGGGAAGGACGTCGGCGAAGCTCCACCCCTCGGCGCCGCTGGCTGCCCAGCGATCGAAGTCGCTATGATGACCTCGCACGAAATTCATGGCGTTGGTTGATGATGAGCCACCAACGACCTTTCCGCGCTGCACCGGCGTTACGCGCCCCTCGAGCGCCGGGTCCGGCTCGCTGTCATATCCCCAATCGTGCTTGCGTGCGCCATGGAGCATGCCGAAGCCCAATGGCAGACGGATCATCGGATCGCGGTCCCAGGCTCCGGCTTCGAGCAGCAGGACACGAACGTCCGCGTCCTCGCTGAGACGAGCGGCAAGGACGCAGCCGGCCGACCCTGCGCCGACGATCACATAGTCCCATGCGCTCACGCCGAACCGCCGGTCGCCGCCGCAAATCCCGCCGCTTCGATGCCCCCGAGCGCGGCCGCCTCGTCCCGGTCGCCGAGATCCCCCGAGACGCCGATCGCACCGGCCACGCGGCCTTCCGCGTCGAGCACCAGCACGCCGCCGGGCGACGGAAAGAGTTCCCCGTCGATCGCAGCGATCATGTTGGCGACGACCTGGGGATTTCGGGCGCTTTGTTCGGCGAAGAAGCGCGTTCCCTTGCCGAAGCCGAGCGCGCCGAAGGCTTTCGCATGCGCCATCTGGTGCCGGAGGAAGCCGGCGCCATCCTCTCGTTTGAGAACGAGGTAATGGGCCCCCGCGTCGAGAATCACGACGGTGAGCGGCTGCAGCCCAAGCTCCCGCGCCTTCGCGATACAGCCATCGGCAATCCGGTCGGCGTCGTTCAGCGTCAGCGTCATAAAAATGATCCTCCGTTGTCGACGAGCAGTTCCTGGCCGGTGATCGCATCGCTCCGCGGCGAGGCGAGAAACAGCAGCACGTCTGCGATCTGGGATGCGGTGATATGCTCGTGAATCGATCTGCCGCCGAGGAGCCCGGCCTCCATTTCGGCGGACATGCGCTCCAGATTGAACGCCGTTCCGGGCAGTCCGGGCGTCAGCGTGTTCACCCGGATACCGTCTCCGCCAAGTTCGCGCGCCATGCTGCGGGTCATGGCGTGAATGGCACCTTTGGTAGCGGCATAGTGGAGTCGCATCGCGGCACCCGTGATCCGCATGGGAGAGCCGAGGTTGACGATCTTGCCATAGCCTTGCCTGGCCATGATGGGCGCGACCGCCCGAACGGCGAGCATCGTGCCGCGTACGTTCACGGCCATCATCTGATCCCAAAGCTCGATGGGAATATCCCCCATGCCGACAGGTGGGATGTTCGATCCGAGGGCAGCGTTGTTGACCAGAATATCGACGCGGCCGAAGTGCCGGACGGCCGCGTTCGCCGCGTCGATCGCGGCCGACGGTTCGGCCAGATCGCAGCGATAGCCTTCCGCCGATCCCCCGCCCTCCTTGATCGATGCGACCGTGGGCTCCACGTCCAAGCGGTCAACGACGAGCACGGAAGCGCCGGCCGCGGCCAGAGTTCGCGCGAAGGTTGCGCCCAGCGCAGCCTTGGGGCCGTCGGCCGCCCCGGTGACGATTGCGCATTTGCCTGCGAAGTCGGACATCATTTGCCTCCCGCAAAACCGTTAGACGCGGCGCCTTCCCCGGCCCAAGCGTGAACGGAACTTCCGCGACAACGGAATAATGTTCGCGCGGTGGAGCCGTTCGCCGCGACGGCCTAGACAGCTTTCATGGAGACTATCACAGACCACGGCACCGGCCGCCGCGCCGATGGCGGAGAGGCCCTCCTTTGCGCTTTCGAGCGGCTTGGTATCGATCTCATGCTCTCGTCGCCCGGCTCCGAATGGAGCGCCTTGTGGGAGGCACTGGCGCGCCGCGCGGAAGAAGGGCGCGACGCCCCGCGCCTTCTCGACGTCTGGCACGAGACGCTGGCCGTCGATATCGCGATGGGACATACGTTGCAGTCGGGCCAGCTGAACGCGGTGCTGCTCCACTCCACGGTCGGCGTCCTCCAGGGCAGTCTGGGACTGATGACCGCCGTGCAGATGGAGGTGCCGATGGTCGTGGCATCCGGCGAGTCGGTCAGCTTCGGCGAGGATCCCGGGATTGCGGTGGAACCGCAATGGTACGGCTATCTCTCGGGCAGCCCGGAACGCATCGCGGCGCCCTTCGTGAAACTGTCGCGCAGCGTGGCGAGCGCGGCGACCTTGACGGGCGCGCTGCTGCGGGCGGGCGAACTGGCGCGGTCGACACCGCAGGGGCCGGTATTCCTCGGATTGCCTGTCGAACATCTCCACGCCAGCCATGATCTCGATGCCGCTGGCGGCACGGTGCCGCCACCATCGCCGGTGCGGCCGGGCGACGCGGCCATCGCCGCGGTCGCGGCGATGCTCGCGGAAGCCCGCAATCCGGTGCTCGTCGTCGAAAGCTCCGGCCGGCACATCGGGGCGTGGGACGCCCTCATCCGCCTTGCCGAAGCGCAGGCGATGCCGGTGCTGATGGGCCGCAGCGCCACATATGCGAACTTTCCGACCGCTCACCCGCTCTATCAGGGTGGTTTCGGCGACTATTCGGCGCTGGCGGATGCCGATCTGGTGCTCCTCGTATCTCCACGCACGCCCTGGTCGCCGCCGCATAAACGCCCGGCCAAGGCGAAGATCGTCGCGATCGGCGAGGCGCTTCACAAGCCGGCGATGAACTATCAGCGCCTCCATGCCGATCTGCACCTGGAGGGGGACGTCGCGCTGACGCTCGACGCATTGACCGCCGCCGCCGAAAAACCGGCCGATCGCGATGCACGCGCCGCGCGTTGGGCGAAGGTCCACCGCGAACGGGAAGACCGGCTCGCCACCGAGCGCGATGAGGCGGTGCGATCAGGCGACCTGACGGCTTTGTCGATCGCGGCGGCGCTGCGGGAGATCGCGACGCCCGACACCATCTGGATCGACGAGACGGTCACCCATTACGGAACGCTCCGGCATCATCTGCCGATCGGGTCGGCGCTCAGCTTTCAGCGTGCGCCGGGCGGGCTCGGCCAGGGAATGGGCCTGGCGATCGGGGCCAAGCTCGCCCGGCCCGGCCAACCCGTCGTGTGCCTGATGGGTGACGGCGGTTTCCTCTACAATCCGGTGGTTCAGGCGCTGGGCGCAGCGCGCGATCTCGATGCGCCCGTACTCTTCGTCGTTTTCGACAACGCCGGATACCGGGCGATGCGCGGCGGCGTGACCAACTTCCACTATCCGCACGGCGCGCTTGCCAGGACCGGTGCAGGCTTCGGCAACGCGATCGCGGGATTCGAATATCACGGCCTGGCCGGGCTGTTCGGAATGACCGGCCTTTCCGTTCGGGAACTTCCGGATCTGCTGCCTGCGCTCAGGGCTGGCCTGGCGAGTTGTCGCGACGGCCGTTCCGCCATCCTGCATCTGACCCTGGAGAAATAATGTCCGCAGCGCCCTCGGTCGACGGCCTGAAGGCCAGTCTCGCTTCCCGCACGTTCGAACTCTACATCGACGGCGCGTGGGTGACGTCGGACGGCAACGAGACGATCACGGTCGATGACCCGTCCACCGGCGAGCCCTTGACGACGATCGCGGCGGCGAGCGCGGCCGATGTCGATCGCGCCGTCGCCGCTGCACGGCGCGCCTTTCGTGCCGGACCCTGGCCGGCCATGCCGGCCGCCCGCCGCGCCGGACTGCTTCATGCCTTCGCCGCCGCGATCGAGGCCGAGATCGATACGCTGGCGCTGCTGGAATCGCTCGACACCGGCAACACGCTCGCTTCGGTAAGGAACGGCGACATCGCCATGGCGCAGCAATTTCTGCGCGAGAATGCCGGCTGGGCCACCAAGCTGGAGGGCGGCGTGCCGATGACCACGAGCGGCACGCAGGGGCTCGGCTACTGGACACGCGAACCCGTCGGCGTCGTCGGCGTGATCACGCCGTGGAATGCGCCCTTCCTGATGATGGTCCAGAAACTGTCGCCGGCACTTGCCGCCGGCTGCACCGTCGTGGTCAAGCCCGCGGAACTGGCGCCGCTTACGGCGCTGCGCCTGGGTGAGATCGCCAAGCAGGTCGGCTTCCCCGACGGCGTCGTCAATATCGTGACGGGGCATGGCCATATCGCAGGCCAGGCGCTGGCGGATCATCCCGACGTCAATATGATCAGCTTCACAGGGTCCACGGCGGTCGGCAAGGCGATCCTCCAGGCTTCGGGCAAGACCAATCTCAAGCGCGTGATTCTGGAGCTTGGCGGCAAATCGCCCATCGTGGTGTTCGCGGATGCCGATCTCGACAAGGCGGCGGCATCGATCACCCGGGAAATCCTCTTCAAGAGCGGGCAATATTGCGCCGCCGGAACCCGGCTGTTCGTACAGGCTTCGGTCTTTGACCCGCTCCTCGTCCGTATCCGCGATCTGATGGATCATGCCAGGCTCGGGCCGGGGCATGATCCCGCGACCGCGATGGGCCCGATGATCTCCGAAAAGCAGCGGCTGCGTGCGGAGAGCATCGTCGATGACAGCGTGGCGCAGGGCGCGCGCGTCATCCGCGGTGCCGCGCGGTGCCAGGGGAAGGGTTTTTTCTACGAACCCACGCTCCTTGCGGACGTGAGCCTCGATATGCGGGTGATGCAGGAAGAGGTGTTCGCGCCGGTGATCGCCGCGCAGGCCTTCGCCGAGGATATCGCGCTGGACGATCTGGCGGCACTCCTCAACGATACGAGCTACGGCCTCTCGTCCAAGATCTGGAGCACTGACCTGGGAACCGTCCACCGTCTTTCGCGCAAGATCGAGGCGGGCCTGGTGGTGGTGAACGGCGGCGGCGGAGAAGGTCCGATGCCGTTCGGCGGCTACAAACAGTCCGGATACGGGCGCGAGAACGGCCGGGTCGGCGTCGAAGCGTTCACCGAGATCAAGCAGATCAGAATGGGCTTCTAAAATCGTTATCATTTGATACAGTATCGGGTACAGGAGCAGCGGCCAACGAAGTGTGGCGCTGGGGAGGTGTCCGATGAAGGAATCAACTGCCAAATCGGCTTTGCGCGTGTTCGCGATTCTGGAACTCTTTCAGATCCGGCAAGAGCCCCTGACGCTCAAGGATCTGGTCGCCGCGCTGGAAATCCCCACGTCGAGCGCCGAAGAACTGCTGAAGTGCCTGTGCCGCGAGGGGTATCTGTGTTTCGACACGGTGACGCGAACCTATATGCCGACCCCCAAAGTGACTCATCTGGGGTCGTGGGTGCCCGATGCGATGCTCATGCATGGCCGGTTGCAGGAATGCGCGCAGCGCCTCGGCATGCTTACCGGCGAGATGATCGCGGTCGCCACGGCCAACGAGCTGTTCATGCAGAATATCGCGTTCATCCCGCCGACGAAGGTTGTCGACATCCGGTTTTCCGAAGACCGGGTCTACCCGCTGGTGACGTCGGCGATGGGCGTGGTCTGGCTGTCGGACAAGGACGAGGCCCGGATCGAACGCCTCTACCGCCTCTCCATTGCGCGTGGGCTGGTGGACCGGACGAATCTTCCGCTCAATCGCCTGCTCTGCCGTGTCGAGGCTGTGCGCGGGCGAGACGTCGCAGTCATCGAATCGTCGCAGCACAGCAGCGCGACCATGGTCGCGGTCGCCGTTCCGGTTTCGGAGGCACGCAGGCGGGTGATCTTGAGCATCGGCGGCCCGTCCCAGCGGGTTCACGGTGATTTGAGCCGTATCAAGGATGCGCTGGCGCAGGAGCGGGAATGGCTGCTTGCCGCCTGATCGATCCCTTTGTCTTGTCCGTTTGAGGTGACGATTGGCGAAGCGGGCAATACCCCCCAATAATACGGACGATGGCATCCGGCTGGCGGATTACGTGCCGTACCGTCTGTCGACAGTTGCCGAATATATGAGCCGAACGCTGGCGCGACGATATCGTCAGCGGCACGGATTGCGGCGCCCGGAATGGAGAGTCATGCACATCCTTCATGAAGGGGGCGTCATGACCACGCAGCAGGTGATCGAGCGGACCAGCCTCGACCGGCTGCGTGTGAGCCGCGCCGCGATCAAGCTCGAGGATCGCGGCCTCATCGCGAGGGTCACGCGGCCGGACGATGCGCGAGGTCATCTGATGCAGTTGACGCCGCGCGGCCAGGGAATGGTGGCGGAGATCCTGCCCGAAGCCCGGGACTTTCAACGCTATCTGCGCGAAATCCTTACGGAGCAGGAATGGCAGGGCCTTGATGGCGCCCTCACGAAGCTCACTGCGGCTTTGTCCCCCGAAGACGGCGCGGCCGACGACGACGACTAGCTTCCGCCATAGCGGAACCACCGCCGATTGATGGAACGGCGTGCGCGCCCCTTCTACCGGAGGAGGCGGAGGCACAATCATGCATGTAACGCGCGCTGGATCGGCTCCAGCATATCAGGCGGTCGCGCATCACGGCGTAGAGGCTTTCCGCCTGCATGGCCGCGACGTCACGCCGCTGAAGGAATTCTGGGTCGGCCTTTCGGACTTTGCGCCGGGTGGCGGCGCGGAAAAGGGTTCGAGCCCGACCGCCAAGGTCTATATCGTCGTCGAAGGCGCGATCACGGTCGTGACCGCGAACGAGACCATAGAGCTGGGGCCGCTCGATTCCTGCCTTATCGAGGCCGATGAGGAGCGCATCGTCGAGAACCGCGGCGGCGCGCACGCGCGCATGCTGGTCGTGTCGCCGTCCTGATGCGCGCGGAGGAAACCCCGTCGGACTGGTCGAATGCGGTGCGCCGCGTTGGTGTCATCGGGGCCGGAACGATGGGCGAAGGCATCGCCCAGGGCTTTGCCGAAGCAGGCATCGCGGTGACGCTCTGCGACACCTCGGGCGCGCAATTGCGCCGCTGCACCGGGGCCATCGCCCGCAACGTCGCGCTGGCGCGGTCCTGCGGGTTGGACGAACGGGAGCCCGCGGCCGTCGCGCGAAATATCGACCCGGTAGAAACCGATGCGCCGGAGCTGGCGCTGGCAGGCTGCGCGCTGGTCATCGAGACGGTGCCGGAGCTGCCCGATCTGAAGCGCCGCATTTTCGCGAGCCTCGCTACGCTGCCGGGCGACGTTCTGATCGCGTCGAACACCAGTTCGATGACGATGGACGCGATCACGGACGGTCTGCTCAGCAGGGAGCGGATGCTCGGCGTCCACTATTTCAATCCGGCCCATCTCATACCCGCAGTCGAATTGCATCGCTGTGCGGAAACCAGCGCCGCCACGGTCGCGAAGGTCCGCGCATTGCTCGATCGCATCGGCAAGGTGCCGCTCGTGATCGAGAAGTCCGTTCCGGGCCTGGTCATCAACCGTCTGACCGCCGCCTTGATGCGCGAGATCGGCTATCTCCTCGACGAAGGCGTCGTCAGTCCGCGCGATCTGGATGCGGGCGTCAAGGCGTCGATCGGGTTCCGCATGGCATGGGTTGGTCCGATGGAGGGATCGGACTTCACCGGGCTCGATACGGGCGCGCGCGTCCAGTCGGCTCTGCTGCCGACTCTTTCCAACCGCGCCGGGCCATTCCAGCAACTGCTCGACCGCGTGGCGCGGGGCGATCTCGGCATCAAGACCGGCCGCGGCTGGTACGATTATACGCCCGACCAGGCCGCATCGATCACGGAGGCGCGCGATCGCGGCCTCATCCAGCAGATGAAACTGTTTCGGGGTGCCAGAAATCCATGAAGCTCGTGACCTATTCTTCGACAAAGGGGGGTATCCCGTCGATCGGTGTCATGGTCGGCGATGGCATCGTCGATCTGCCCGAGGCATCGGGACATCGCCTGCCCGCGACCATGCTGGCGTTCCTCGAAGGCGGCGACGCCTTCATGGACATGGCGCGCGCGGCGGTAGCGGCGGCTGCCCCCCGTCCGCTCGCGGAGATCAGACTGCATGCACCGTTGCCGCGCCCGCAATCGATCCGCGACACGATCAGCTTCGAAGGACACATGCGCTTCTTCAAGGAGCGTACCGGGCGTCCGGTGCCGGATGTCTGGTTCGAACGCCCGATCTATTACAAAGGCAATCCGGCGACGGTGATCGGTCCAGATGACGATATCCGGTGGCCGAACTTCTCCGAAAAGCTCGATTATGAGCTCGAATTCGGGGTTATCATCGGCACGCGCGGATCGGATATCCCGATCGAGAAGGCGCTCGATCACGTGGCCGGCTACGTCATCTTCAACGATATGTCGGCGCGTGAGACGATCACGTACGAAACCGGCGGCAACCTGGGGCCCGCCAAGGGCAAGGATTTCGACACCGGCAACGTCATGGGGCCCTGGCTCGTGACCCGCGACGAGATCGACCCGTCCGACCTGGCACTCGAAGCGCGCATCAACGGCGAGGTCTGGTCGCGCGGACGCAGCTCCGACATGCGCTGGAGCTTCGCGCAGATCATTTCCTTCATTTCCCAGTCGGAAACGCTCCACCCCGGCGACTTCATCGGCTCTGGAACCTGCGAAAAGGGATGCGGCGCCGAACTCGACCGATGGCTCAAGCCGGGCGACGTGATCGAACTCGCCGTCGAAGGGCTCGGCGTGCTCCGCAACACGGTGACGCGAGCATGAGCGCCATGATGGATACGCGCGCGCTTTTCGACCTTTCCGGCAAGTCCGCGCTCGTCACGGGTGCCTCGGGAGCCTTCGGCGCTGCCGCGGCGCGTGCCCTGGCCGCGGCAGGCGCGCACGTCACGCTGAGCGGCGCGAACGAAGCCGCACTCCGCGTGATCGGCGATGAACTGGGCGACCGCGCCTCCATTGCGATTGGCCGCCCGGCGGACGAAGCATCCGCGGGCGCTCTCGTCGCCGCGGCGGCGGAGGCGCGCGGTCTCGATATCCTCGTGGCGGCCAGCGGCACGTCCGTCGTGGCACCGGCGCTGGATCTGACGGTCGAACAGTTCGACCGCGTTCAGGATGCCAACGTCCGGCAATCCTGGCTGATCGCCAGAGCCGCGGGCCGCGTCATGATCGCCCAGGGCCGGGGCGGCCGGATCCTGTTCGTGTCGTCGGTTCGCGCGGCTTTCGCCAGCCCGGCGGGGACGACCGCTTATGGAGCATCGAAGGCGGCCGTCGACATGCTCACGCGCTCGTTCGCGGCGGAATGGGGCAAGCACGGCATCACCGCGAACGCGATCGCGCCCACGATCTTCCGCTCGGAGCTGACCGCCTGGATGTTCAGCGAGGCGGGGGCGCCGCGCCGCGAGAAGGCGCTCGAACGCATCCCGCTCGGGCGTCTGGCCGAACCCGAAGATTTCGCCGGCGCGGTGATTTTCCTCAGCGCCAAGGCCGGCGCGTACGTGACCGGCGAGGTTCTGCGCGTCGACGGCGGTTTCAGCGCGAATTAAACAAGGGACGATTCAATGGCTATCAACACCTACGCCCACGTCGAGACGCTCGAGGAATATGCGAAACGCTTCGCGGAATTTTTCACCTTCCGTCGCGAGAACGGGATTCTCGAGCTGAAGATGCACACGAACGGCGGCCCGGTACATTGGTCCTACCAGTTCCACCACGCCCTCGCGGAGGTGTGGACCGCGATCGGCCACGACAAGGAAAACGAGTGCCTCATCATCACCTCCACCAATCCCTACTGGATCGCGCAGTGGGACACGGAGAGTTTCAAGGAAGTTGAAGACTCCGCCGACGCCGACCAACGCTACAATGTGCAGATCTACGACACGCTCAAGGTCGTGGAGAATTTCCTGAACGACATCGAGATCCCCACGATCGCGGCGGTCAACGGCCGCGGCACGCATTGGGAAACGGCCGTGATGAGCGACATCACGCTGATTTCGCCCGATTTCGTCCTGAAGGACAATCACTATGCGATGGCGAACGGCCATGTTCCGGGCGACGGCATGGGCCTTTCGCTACAGCATCTGCTCGGCCCCAAGCGCGGCAACTACGTTATGATGACCGGAACGGAACTGCCGGCCGAAGAACTCATCAAGCTCGGCATGGCGAACGAGATCGTCGAGAAGGACAAGCTGCTCGACCGCGCCTGGGAGCTTGCCCACTACGTCATGAGCAAGAACCGCTCGTGCCGCCGGTTGACGCACAAGCTCTGCGTCAGGCCGTGGAAGGCGCTCGTCGAACGCGACTTCCGTCTCCACGTCATGGCCGAGATGTATTCGTTCAACCTTTCGGCCTCCAATCATGATTTCAACGCCATCAAATGGAAGAAGGCGGATGAAGGCTGACGCGGGGGAAACGGATTGATGCCCCACGGCGCCGAGCGTGCGTTTAGTGGCGGGCCGCGCGCAGGCGCGGTCGGCACCGTGCGAGCCTAAGGTGCATCTTCGCGGCCTCAATCTGAACCTGCTCGTTGCGTTCGATGCGCTCGCCGGTGCTCCGACGCTCACCGAGGCCGCTCAGCGCCTGTCGCTGACCCAGTCCGCTCTGTCGGGCGCGCTGAAACAGCTGCGGCAGCACTACAACGATCCGCTGATCCTGTTTTCGGCCGCGGGGCCGCGTCTCACGCCCCTCGGCGAGCGGCTGCGACCGATCATTCGGAACATCCTCGTCATTGCCGAGGATACGTCCAAACTCTCGTCGGAATTCGACCCGGCCTCAAGCGCCGCAATATTCGATCTGCGCGCCGCGGACTGGATAGAGCTGATTTTCCTCAAGGACGTGCTTGGCGACATCGCGGCCAAGGCACCCGGCGTGTCGGTGTCGGTTCAGTCAACCGCACCGCGACCCGCCAAAGACATTTTCGCCGAAAACGCCGATCTGGTGCTTACTTCAGAGGCTTTCCTCGATCCGGACCGGCCCAGCGAATATCTCTTCGAGGACGCGTTCGCGTGCATCGCCTGGACCGGAAATACGCACGTGGCAGCCGGCCTCGATGCCGGCACGTTCGAACACTTGTATCACGTCGGCGTCGTGACCGGTGCGGAAGGAGTCAGTGCGGTCGACGAGATGCTCCGGCGTCATTCCGTACGGCGGAATTTGACCGTGCGGACGTCTGCCCACGCCATACTGCCGCAGGTCATCATCGGAACCGATCTGCTCGCGGTGACCTCAAGACGGTTCGCGATGCAGATCGCACCGTCGCTGCCGGTCGCGGTTTTCGATCTTCCCTTCGCGGTGGGCCCCCTGAGGATCGCGATGCAATGGCAAGCCTATAGAGAGAGCGATCCGGCGATGCTCTGGCTGCGAGAGCAGGTCGCCGCGCGCGCGCGCATCATGCCCGCATTGCCGGAATCGATCGGCACATCGGTGCAATAGATTGGAAAAATCAGGCTCTGCGCTGCACATCGAGCGCCGAAAATCATAAGGATGCTCCCTATGGCGACCGCCACGATCGAGAACGACACCTTCCTCTCCGGCCTTGTCAGCCAGGCGGATCTCGACTTCTTTCGCGCGAAAGGGGCGATCTGCATCCGGGGCGTCGTTGACCTGCATACGGTCGAACGGGCGCGCGCGGCATCGGCGGAGGTTATCGAGGCCCGACTCGCGGCGCTGGAGGCACAGGGCCAGCCGCGTCACGCCGGCCCGCAATTTCATCACATGATCCGTGTCGCCGACGAACACCCGGTCCTTCACGACATCCTCGTCAACTCGAAACTTCCGTTGGTCGCGCGCGACCTCATGCAATCGCGCAAGGTCATCGTCTTCGGCGATTCCCTGTTCGACAAGGAGCCGGGCGCGCTGACGAAGACGCCGTGGCACCATGATCAGCCTTACTGGCCCGTCCGCGGTGAACAGGTGTGCTCGACCTGGCTGGCTCTCGACGCCGTGACGCGGGAGAATGGCGGCCTCGAATATGTCGCGGGCTCCCATCGCTGGAATCGCTGGTTCCGCCCGAAGTTCTTCAACGGCACCGAATCATCGGATACCCGGTTTGAAACGATTCCCGATTTCGACGCCGATCGTGACGACTATGAAATCCTGCACTGGGAGCTCGAACCGGGCGACGTGCTCATTCATCAGGGCCTCACCGTTCATGGCGCTGGTGAGAACACGCGCCTCGAATTGAGCCGGCGCGCTTATGCCCCGCGTTATGTCGGCGAGGAAACGTGGTGGGATCCCGAATTCCATTCGAGCAAAGGAAACCCCAAGGCTTCGGTGCTTGAAAAGGGCGATCCGTTGGATCGACACGGCATTCATGAGGTCGCGCTCGAGGTCTAGATCCAGCGGCATTCTCAAGCAGGACGGTGCGCCGTTATCGCTTTGGAGGAGTATCGGCATCCGGCTGGATCGAAGGATCGGCGCGCGCGAATGAATCCAGCGCTGAAGCTCTTGCCACCGCTGCAAGAATGTTGGGAAAGGCTTCTACCGGCACATCGAAGCGTCTGGCAGAATACATCTGGGGTACGAGGTAGACGTCGGCGATGGTCGGCGTCTCCCCGAAAGCAAAACCCCGGCCGTGGCGGCCGACGAGCGCTTCGATCGCTTCGAAACCTTCGGTTACCCAACGGCATATCCATCTGTCGATTTGCGCTTTCGACGCATGAAGCTCATCGCGCAGCTCGTTCAGCACGCGAAGGTTGTTGAGCGGATGGATGTCGCATCCGATGATCGCCGCCATGCCGCGAACGATCGCCCTGCCCGCTGCGTCGGTGGGCAAGAGTGGCGGCGTTGGGTAGCGCTCCTCCAGCCATTCTATGATGGCCGGCGATTGAAACAGCGCTTCGCCGCCAGCTTCGAGCGTCGGCACAAGGCCCTGAGCATTGAGCCTGCGATACGGCGTTGCGGCCTGTTCGCCCTTGCGAAGATCGACCGAGACCTGCTCGAAGGCGATGCCCTTGAGGTTCAGCGCAATCCTGGTGCGATAGGCAGCGGTTGATCGCCAATAGCCGTGCAGTTTCATGACGCCCTCGAAGGCAATATCCGCGCTTTGGCATGGCCGAAGCCTAGTGCAACCCGGCCCGGAGCCATCGCGCGGGCCGTCAATATAATCTCGTCCCCGTCCTCGAGAAACGTTCGCGTCTCGTCGCCCGGCAATGCGATCGGCATCGCGCCTCCCCTCGAGAGTTCCATCAGGCTTCCATAACCTCCTGGATCGGGGGCGGAGATCGTGCCGGTGCCAAGCAGATCACCGGGCTGCAGATCGCAACCGTTTGAGCTGTGATGAGTCACCATCTGGGCGATCGTCCAATACATATTGCTCGCCGAGCCGGTGCTCAGCCGGTGGGGGTCCAGGCCCGATGCACGCATGTGCGCCGTTGTGAGCGATACTTCCAGGTCAATTGCCAACGCGCCTCGAGCTTGGTCCTCCGAATCCAGCAGATAGGGCAGCGGATCGGGATCGCCCGGCGCGCGCCGCGGCTGCGCAATGCGATAGGGAGCAAGCGCTTCCGCGGTGATCACCCATGGCGATACGGTCGTATGGAAATTCTTGGCGAGGAAGGGCCCGAGCGGCTGATATTCCCAAGCCTGGAGGTCACGCGCCGACCAGTCATTGAGAAGGCAGAGCCCAACTATATGCTCGGGTGCCTCGGCAATCGAGATTGGTTCTCCCAACAGATTGCCGCGCCCGATCCAGACCCCCAGCTCCAATTCATAGTCGAGACGCCGGCTGGGGCCGTAGCTTGGGCTTTCCTCGTCGGCGGATTTTCTCTGGCCTTTGGGCCGCACGACGTCGATGCCCGACACGCGTATCGAAGAGGCCCGGCCGTGATAGCCGATCGGGATATGCTTATAATTCGGCAGGAGCGGATTATCGGGGCGGAACTGCTTGCCGATATTGGTCGCGTGATGAATGCCGACATAGAAATCTGTATAGTCGCCGATTGCTGCGGGCGGATGCATCACGCAGTCCACCGTCGCAAGCAGCGCCGGTTCTATTGTGGCGCTGTACTCCGTCCTGGACAACAGGCGTGAGAGGACGTGGCGCAAGGCGCGCCGTTCCGTCGCGGGCAGAGCAAACAAGGCGTTGAGGGTGGAGCCGTCCAGCGTTCGCGCAGCCACAGCGGGAAGCAGGTTGGCGATCTTCTGAAGATCGAGGATGAAGTCGCCGATCGCGACGCCTGGCCGCGGGCGACCGTCCGGCGACGAAAAGATACCAAGCGGAAGGTTCTGGATAGGGAAATCCAAATGACCGTTGGCACTCTCGATCCAGCTCCGAAGCGCGGCATCGTGCGTCTCGTCGATTAAAAACGTCACAGGCTCGGCACCTGGGCCTTGATGAAGTCGTTCCAGCAATCGTCATAGTCGTGCTGCAGCAGGGGCGTATCGCCAGCCCAGCGCGTGGAGCGCAAGACATGGCGGCTCTCGAACATGAAGGCCATGGTATCCTCGATCTTGTGGGGCTTGAGATCGACCGCGACCGCTGCCTCGTAGCTCGCGCGATCGGGGCCGTGGCCCGACATCTGGTTATGCAGCGAAGCGCCGCCCGGCGCGAAGCCGCCGGCCTTGGCGTCGTAGACGCCGCTGATCAGCCCCATGAATTCGCTCATCACGTTCCGGTGAAACCAGGGCGGACGGAATGTATCTTCCGCCACCATCCAGCGCGGCGGAAAGATCACGAAATCGCAATTTGCGGTGCCGGGGGTATCGCTGGGCGAGGTCAGAACCGTGAAGATCGAGGGGTCAGGGTGATCGAAGCTCACCGTGTTGATCGTGTTGAACCGGCGCAGATCGTAACGGCACGGCGCAAGGTTGCCATGCCACGCGACGACATCGAACGGCGAATGATCGAGTTGCGTACTCCATAATCCGCCCTGGAATTTCTGGATGACTTCGCAGCCGGTATCCCGATCGACAAACCACGCCACCGGTGTTTCGAAATCTCGCGCACTGGCCAGTCCGTTAGACCCGATCGGGCCGAGATCCGGCAATCGGAATGGGGCGCCATAATTCTCGCAGAAATAGCCGCGCGCCGTGCCATCAGCCGGATCAACGCGAAAGCGCACGCCACGCGGAATCAGCGCGATTTGAAGCGGCGAGACGTCCATCAACCCAAATTCGGTGGTGAGACGAAGGCTGCCCTGCTGGGGAACAAGCAACAGTTCGCCGTCTGCGTTCTGGAAGGCACGGTCGTGCATCGGGCGGTTAAGCGCGTAAAGATGGACGCCGATGCCGCTGCCCGTCCCGGCATCGCCGTTGCCGCAATAGGTGGTGATGCCATCGACAAAATCAGTCGGCTCGACGGGTATGGGCAGTGGATTCCACCGCATGCGATTCGGCGAAGGCGGCACCTCCTCGAATGGGCCGGAGCGCATCAGCGTTGCGCGCGGATACGGCTTGAAGCGCGCGTGGCTGGCGGTGGGGCGCAGGCGGTAGAGCCAGCTCCGTCGGTTCTCGGCTCTGGGCGCGGTGAATGCAGTGCCGGAAAGTTGCTCCGCATAGAGGCCGAAAGGAACGCGCTGCGGGTTATTTCGCCCGACCGGCAAGGAACCGGGCACCGCTTCGGACGAGAGGTGGTTCAGCAAACCCGTCAGGTAGGAGCACTGGTCACGGGGTGGGACGATCATTTCGGGCTCCATCGGTGTCTCATCGACCTTCCCGGTCGAAGGAGATCATCTCAGGTGATACGGTCTCACTTTCGACGCTAGGTCTGGAGATGATTTCCGGTGTCGCGGATTTGGAACGCGTCTGCTTTCGTCGTCGCGATGGCGTCACCAGGCAGATGAGTTTGGGTTGCTCAGGTGATTTTCAGCAGTCGCAGGATCGCGCCCGGCACGGCTTCCAGCGGAGCAAGAACATTGGCGAGACGCGCGCGGATGAGCGCGCCGGCCAAGACATGATCGACGAGATCTGCAAGCCAATCCGCATCGTCGGCCATGTTCCGTTTTGCCAGAACCGCCTGGACCGATGCCCTTATCCGGGCCGCATGTTCCAGTTGATGCGCCCGCATCGTCTCTCGGATACCGTCGGGAACAGCGACCCCCAACGCCATGTTGAACGTTCCGAGAACGCCGCCATATTCCTCCAGCAACAGCCGCTGCGACGTCACGAACCAATCGAGATGCGCCTTGAACATGGACTCCACGTCGCCATCGCCGGAATATATCTGGCTTATGTCCGACCAGTTGGCGGCCCACACCCGTTCAAGCGTTTCCGCCGCGATCGCCTCTTTCGACGGGAAAGCGTGATACAGACTGCTCTTGCTGACCTTGGCGGCCTTGCAAATCGCATCGGTCGAGACGGCGTGATATCCGTGATGCCAGAACAATTCGGTCGCGGCCTTGATGATGCGATCGCGAGCCGACGCCCGATCGTTTGTTCCGGTCATTCGTCGATCTTCCTTTCCTGCAAATCTTAGCGCCTCTGCCCGCGCATCACCCTGCGCAAGCACTGGACCGATCGGTTCAAAAGAGTCTACAAGGCTATAGAGATCAGAGTCCCACAGAAAAGAATGGGAGCCTGACGCACAAGGTTTTCGGACGATGGAGAGGAAGCGGAACGATGACGCAGCTCGACCTGACCGGCGGCTATGACCCGGAATTCGACTGGCCCTTGCAGAGCCGCCCGGAAAATCCCGAGATGCGGGAAAGTGTTTCCTTCTGGGTGTCGGACAACGCGGGCCGGTTCGGCTTTCCGCGAATGTGCATCGAGGTCGTCGCAAAGACCTGGGAGGATCGCGGCATCGAGGCCAATATCGCCTTCCCGGACGGGCGCGTTCTGATCGGCTCCAACGGATATCCGGCCCGGGAGGCCAAATCGGCGAATGGCAGGATTGTCGAGCTCAACGCAGGGCCGCTGAGCTTCGAACTGGTCGAGCCGCTGAAACACTGGCGGATGGTCTTCGACGGGCCGGCCTACGAAAGCACGGTCGCGCGCTCCATCAACGCACACACGGGCGGTCCGTCCAGAAACGTGCGTATATATGTGGATGCCATCGCCGCGGTCCCGGCCTGGTCGCCGGGCGAACTGGCTGCGCGCAGCGGCGACAAGTCGACGGAGCTGGCGATGGGCGCGGTTGGCGGCCACCGTCACGAGCAACTGTTTCGCTGCACGGGCACCTTCAGCATCGAAGGCGAAACCGAACAGCGGTTCGAAGGGACCGGGCTGAAAATTCGGCGGACGGGCGTGCGCGATATCGGCGCGTTCCCCGGCCATTGCTGGATGTCGGCGGTGTTCCCAAGCGGGAAGGCTTTCGGCATTCAATCCTTCCCGGAACGAGCCGATGGCACGCCTGCCTATAGCGAAGGCTTCGTCTTCGACGGCCAGGAGAAGATCTATGTGAAGGTGCTGCAGATTCCGTGGATGGAGTCGTTCACGCCCCACGGCGGCGATGTCGGCATCGTACTTCAGACCGACGACGGCGAGACGATACGGATCGATGGCAAGACCCACGATTCCACATTTATCGCCTTGGGCAATCCGATGTTCGGAAACTGGCTCCAGCCGCAAGGCGAACCCCCGCACGGCGTTCCGCTGCCGTTTCATCAGGGGGGAGCCCGTTACACCTGGGACGGAGAAACCACCTACGGCATGATCGAGCGATCTTACCCCGCCGACAAGATCAAGGGCTGAAAAAGCCAATCCGAAGGGGGAGGATAAGATGACGAGCGAGAAGGCTCTGCTGGACCGCGCCATCAAGGCGACCGGTCTGTCCGATTTTGGCGATGATGGTTTTCGTGTCGGGCTGCGCGTGCTGTTGCGCTCGCTTGCATCTTCCGGCGTGCCCGCGACGCAGAGCGACGCCATGCTGGCGGCCTGGCAGCGCAATCTCGAAACCCGGTTGAAGCTGGTTGACCACCGCAATCGCCATCCGGAAATCGCCTTTCAGGAGATCGACGGGCCACTCGTCGTGATGGGCTTGCCGCGAACCGGAACGACGGCGCTGGTGGATCTTCTGGCGCAGGATCCCGCAGCCAGGGCCCCGCTCCAGTGGGAAACGGCAAACCTGTTTCCTCTCGCGGAGAGAGCGACGTGGGCGGACGATCCACGGATCGAGGCGCTGGAAGCACGGTTCCGCGCGGAGGCTCCGACGAGCCCGATCGTGGCATCCGGAATGCACATCTTCGGCGCCCGTTTGCCGGACGAATGCAATAGCTTCCTCGGCCTGGATTTCTGGAGTCCCAATCTCGCTGTTGGAACGCTGCTTCCCGAATATGTCGAGTGGTTACGCTTCACGCGGCCAGAGAGGCCTTATCACTTTCATAAATCGATATTGCAGCATCTACAGACGGGCGGGCCGGCGGGCCGGTGGGTTCTTAAATCTCCATTTCACTGTTTCGCAACGGCCGGGCTGGTGGCGGAATATCCCAACGCCATGTTGGTGCAAACGCATCGTGACCCCGTCGAGCAACTGGCGTCGAATGCGGGCATCGTTTCGCTGATCCGGGGCTATGGACCGGATGATCCGAGGCGTGCCGCGACGGGACGCGAGCAAGCCGCGCAATGGGGCACCGGCATGCAGCGCTGCCTGGCAGACCGTGCCGATCCCGTCCTCAACGCACGTATTCTGGATCTCTCGCATCGCGAACTGTTCCGCGATCCGTTGGCCGCGATGCAAAAGGTCTACGATCATTTCGGCCTGCCCTTCACCGCCGAGGCCGAGCAGGCGGCGCGCGCCTGGCTCTCGAACCCGGCGCAACACAAGTCCAGCATTCGCTTCACGCTTGCGGATTTCGGACTGACGGAAGACGAAGTCGATGCGGCTTTCGGACCCTACCGGGAACGCTTTGCCGAATATTTCTAGGAAAGACACCCAACATATATCGCCGAAGCACAGAACCCCTCGGCGGGATTCACGTCCTCATTCGTCAGCAAGCCATGCAGTTCAGCGGTCTTTCCGTATCATCATCGCGACGTTGCGGCCGGCCGCCATCGCCGGGGCGTTGGTGTTGCCCGAGGGCAGCTCGGGGAAGATAGAGGTATCGACGACGCGCAGGCCGGAGACGCCCCGCACCCGCGCCAGAGGATCAACGACGGATGCCGCATCGGATCCCATGCGGCAGGTGCCGGCGACGTGATATGCAGTGCCGCCCCGCGCAAGGTAATCGGCGAGGATCTCGTCGTCGGTTTGGACCGCGCGGCCCGGCATCATTTCCTCGATCATCAACTCCGCGAGGGCCGGCTGAGAGGCGATCTTGCGAATGTAGCGCACCAGCCGCACCGCCGTTGCCTGATCCTCCGGGTCGGTCAGATAATTGGCGAGGATATACGGCGCGGCATCGGGATCGGCCGAGACGATGTGCATCTCGCCCAGCGAGACGGGATGCATCGGATAGCCGCCGATCGTGAGGCCGGGTTCCTTGTCCAGTTCCAGACCCTTGGGGCCCAGTCCCATCGAATATAGCCCCACGCCGATCTGGCAGTCCGGCCGCGAGAGTGCAGGCTCCGTCTTGACGTAGCCGATCAGCTCCTGCGCGGCGTGGGTCATCGGACCGCTGCTGGCGATCACGTACCGCAACACGTTCCACAACAGGCGTGGCCCGGCGAATTCGTGGTTCAGGCTGCCGCGCTTCACCCGGTATTTGGTCTGCAGATAAAAATGCTCGCGCAGGTTGCGCCCGACCTGCGGCTGATCGTGGACCACCGCGATGCCGAGATCCTGCAGCAGCCGGGCCGGGCCGATCCCGGAAAGCTGAAGCAGCTTCGGCGACTGGATCGCGCCCGCCGACACGATGATCTCGCGACGGGCATCGATCCTGCGAACCCCGCTCGCATCGCGGACTTCGACGCCAGAGGCGCGCTGCCCGTCGAAGAGGATACGCAGCACGTCCGTATCGGAAATCACCGTCAGGTTCTTGCGCGCCAGCGCAGGACGCAGGAATGCCTTTGCTGCGCTCTGGCGCTTGCCCTTCCAGATCGTCCGGGCCTGATAGCCGATCCCGCCCTGCGGACTGGCGTTGGTGTCGGCGACGCGCGGCGTGCCGGCCTCCGCGGCCGCGTCGATCACCGCCTCGCACAATTCGTCGCCCGCGACCTTGCGCGGATGTGTGCTGATCCGCAGCGGCCCGCCAACGCCGCGCTCGGGTGTCTCCCCGAGCTCGTGGTCTTCCATGGCCTTGAAGTGCGGCACCATGTCCGCCCAGCCCCAGCCGGTGCAACCTAGCTCGGCCCAGCGATCATAGTCCGAAGCAAAACCGCGCGCGTAGATCATGCCGTTGACGCTGCTCGATCCGCCGATCGCACGGCCTTTGACCCACTTCTCGGTCCCGCGATTGCCGGCTTTTGTGACGTCGTACGACCAGATGTGCGGGTTGCCAGGCGCCATCAGCTTGCCGACGCCACGCGGCATGTCGATCAGGAAATGCCTGTCCGCTGGGCCGCTTTCGACCAGCAGTACGTTGTTGCTGGGATCGCTGGACAATTCCGCGGCGAGGACGCAGCCGGCTGACCCTGCCCCAACGATAATATAGTCTGCGGTGTCGATCACTTCGGCTCCTCGCGTGGGCGGGCCACGGAATAGTGTTGGTTTCGGCCCTGCGTGGCAACCGCATGGCGCGATGTCACCACTCCAGGTGGAGTGCCTCCAGCGCCATGATGTTGCCACCGCGAGTCTCGATATGCCGAATTGATGTCATCCGAAAGGGCGGCATACGATGCAGCCATTCCCGCAGAAATTCCTCGGCAGCACCTCGAATCTGGTGGCGATTTCCTCCGAAGCCGCTGCTGATCTCGCGGATGCTCGGCGAGATGCCACATGACACTGCATTCTTCGCGCGACAGGATGTTGAGACGAAGCGTGTTTGTGAACGAGGTCCAATGGCGACCGCTACCGTAAACCCCAAGACATCGTGATTTGCGACAGTTGTTGGCGACTGTCGCAATGTTGCAGCACGCCTAGCCGCCGTCCCGCGGATAAGCCTCGATCGCATAGTCGCGGCCCACGACGTTGATGAGCCGCCGCAGATACACGCGAATATATACGCGCCACGCTCGCTCCGCACGCAGCACCTCGCCGTCCGCCATCAGCCGCACGAGCAGATGCTTGGCGCGCACCCCGTCCTCCAGGTGCGCGCGTTCATATTCCGGCGTCGGCAGCCATCGCGAGATGTTCTCCATATGCCGGTTGAACACGTCATCTACCATCAGCCCGATTGCGCGGATCACGAGATTGTCGGCATGTTCTATCAACGCGCGACGAAAAATCCGCTCCTGCTCGTTGAATTTGGGGCGATTGCCGATGCTGAACTCCTGCGATGCGGCGCATCGCGCGAGGTGTTCGAGCGCATCGTGATCGCGGCGCGCGGCAATGCCCGCCGCGATCGACGGTTCGTACGTCAGCCTTGCCTCGAAAAGCTGCACCATCGAGATGCTCCGCGTCTGCAGATAGACCCCGAAATGGCTGGTGATCGGATCCATTGAAGGCGTGAGGACGCGCGCCCCGCCGCCGACCCCGCGTTTGACTTCGACCAGTCCTTCCGCCTCGAGCAAGCGGATCGCCTCGCGGTAACTCGGCCGCGAAACGGAATGTTGCGCCATGATCTCCACTTCGGATGGCAGACTGCTTCCGCGGGGCAGGCGGCCGGTGGCGATGTCGCCACGCAGCGCGTCGGCCAGGCGCTCGGCTTTGCTTGCCCCGGCAGCGAAGGCGGAGGGCATCGCCTCGGGATCGTTCGTCGTCATCGAGCCTTGCGTGTTCCTCTCTCGCATCGCGATGCGGTCCCCTCTGTCGATAGGAGGACTCTCGCGGCAACGGAAACATTCTATATTGTTTATAATGCTTGTTCTATAGATTTATATGTATTAGCTCAACCGGACAAGCCGATCGAAGAATCGGATTGGGACGCGCGGAATACATTCGTGCGGCCAAGGGATGAGGAGGAGAGGTTATGGCTGTACAATGGCGGGCCGTAGGGGTTGCCGCACCTATTCTGCTGGCAGCGATGATGCACCCGGCGGCGGCGTTGGCAGCGACACCCCCCGAAGACCCAGCGCCAGAGGGCTCGACGGCTGGCGACCAGTCACCGGCGCCAGATATCGTCGTTACCGCGCGTCGTCGCGCGGAATCGATCCAGACGGTGCCGCTCAGCATCCAGGCGTTCGACAGCACGACGCTTCAGGAGCGACAGATCCTGCGCGTGTCCGATCTCACGCAGGTCGTGCCCGGCTTGACCGCGCAAGCCTCGCCATTCGGCAATTCGGCACTGACGCTGGCGATCCGCGGGCAGCGGCAGGGGCTCGCCAACATCGCCTATGATCCCGCCGTCTCCGTCTATTCGGACGAAGTTGTGCAGGCCCGTTCGCAAGGCCTCAACGATGCCTTCTTCGATTTGGCGAGCGTGCAGGTGCTGAAAGGTCCGCAGGGCACGTTGTTCGGACGCAACACCACCGGCGGCGCAATTCTCATCACGTCGCAGGCACCCAAGGACAGCTTCGGCGGCTATGCGGACGTGACGCTCGGCAACTACGACATGTTCCGCGCCGAGGGTGCGATCAATCTGCCGATCACCCGCTCGCTCTCGCTGCGTTTGGCGGGGGTGCGGACGCGGCGCAGCGGCTATCTCGCCAATCCGCCGAGTGGACGTGCGGTCGATGATCAGCGTACCGAAAGCTGGCGCGCCTCGCTGCGTTTTGCGCCTGCCGGCATCGGTTTCGAAAACCGCCTCGTCGTCAGCGGCTTCAACGAGGCCGACAGCGGCGTCGCCTACAAGCTGATCGAATTGAACCCCGCGAGCTTGACCGCGCCCGCACAGCCGGACCTCGATTTCTACAAGACAGCCGATTTCTACACGACCAACGCAATCGTCCCGGCACAGGGTACGCGGATCAGGACACTGTCCGTTTCCAACATCTCCACGATCGAAGCGGGCGGCATCACGATCAAGAACATCTTCGGTTTCCGCAAGGTCGATTCATCGATCTTCTTCGACCTTGACGGTGCCAGCCCCCTGATCGCGCAGAGCGAGCAAACGACACACGAGCACCAATGGAGCAACGAGACTCAGGTGCTCGGCAGTGCCTTCGAAAAGCAGCTCGACTATGTCTTCGGCGCATATTTCTTCCGCGAGGACGGTGACGAGCAGCAGTCGGTTGCGCTGCTAAACGCGACCAGCGGAACCAACACGCTGACCGATTACAGTATCACCAGCGAGACGGCCGCCGCCTACGGCCAGGCAACCTACAAGCCAGACTTCCTGCCGCATGTCTCGTTCACCGGCGGGTTGCGCTACACTGCGGATCACAGGGATTTTGCGACGCGCTCGCGGCTTTTCAACGGCACCTGCCGGCTCATCAGCGCCGATGTCGGCGGCGTGCCGCTCAATCCCTGCTTTGCCTCGCGTTCGATCGGCTTTGACAAGCTGACGTACACCGCGAGCGCCGACTGGGCATTTGCACCTAACAACCTGCTCTACGTCACGCGCCGTTTTGGCTATCAGGCGGGCGGCTTCACCAATTCGGCGCTGCGCCCGGCCGACTTCGCGCCCTATCGCCCGCAAACGGTGCAGGACTGGGAGGTCGGGCTCAAGACGCGCTGGAAAGCCGGCTTCGTCAGCGGTCGCGCCAACATCGCGCTGTTTCAGGGTGATTATAAGGACATTCAGCGCCTGTTGCGCTTCACGACGACCAACCCGTCGGGTCTCCCGTTTCCGCAGAACTCGATCCTAAACGCGGCGTCGGCGACGACGCGCGGCATCGAGTTCGACGGCACGCTCCGGTTCGGCGCCTGGGTCGAGATAAGCGCCGCCTACACGTATCTCAGCGCCAAATACGACAAATACATCGTCGCCAATGGCGGGACGACGCAGGATTATACCAACTCGCTGTTCGCCGGCTCGCCCGAACATTCGATCAGCGGCGCGGTCCGCGTGAAACTGCCGGTGCCGGAGAGCTTCGCGCGCACGCACATCCAGCTCGACGGCGCATACCAGACCAAGACCGTGTCCGACGATACCACGAATTTCGATCCGGTCACGCAGACGGTGATCCCGCGGGCGATCCTGCCCGGGTTCGGCACGATCAACATGCGGCTCGATCTCGACGAGGTCGGCGGGCGCCCGCTCAAGCTGTCGGTCTTCGTCAAGAACCTGACCAAGGAACGCTATTACACCGCCGGGATCGATAGCTACACCAGCATCGGCGACGTGGTGCGGCTGCTTGGTGCGCCGCGCACTTTCGGCGTCAATGCCCGCTACGAATTCTGATCAGGAGCGTTTGACCGCATGACCGACGCAACGCTGCATCCGTACCGCCACGCGATAGACCACCCCGACCGGCCCGCCTTCGTCGTGGCGGACACCGGCGCGGTGTTGACCTATCGCGCGCTCGACGAAGCGTCGAACCGGGCGGCACAGCTGTTTCGTTCGCTCGGGCTGCGACCTGGCGACCGGATCGGGCTGTTGCTGCGCAATGGCCCCGATTTCCCGATCGCCTATTGGGGCGCGCAGCGCGCCGGGTTGATGACCGCGCCACTATCCACGCATCTCAAGCCCGAAGAGGCCGCGTACATCCTGAAGGATTGCAACGCCCGCGTGCTCGTTACCGGGCGCGACGTCGGCGACAGCGCGGTGGCGCTGGCCGCGGCGCATGCAAGCGGAGAGCTCGGCGTCGACGCGGTGTTCGACGTCTGCGCGCCACCGATGGCGGGCGCGCAGAACTGGCAGGACGCGCTGGCCGCGCAGCCGGCGACGCCGATCGACGACGAGACGGCGGGCTATTACCTCGTCTATTCGAGCGGCACGACGGGTCGACCCAAAGGGATCATCCTCCCTTTCACGCCTGGTCCGATCGGGCAGCTCGGCCAAACCGAACAAGCATCGATCGCCCGGCTGCAGGGGTTCGATCCGCTCGTCACCTTCAACGGTGCGCCGCTGTATCACGCCGCACCGCTTGTCTCGATGATCGTGACGCACCGCGCCGGCGGCACAGCGGTCGTGCTGCGCAAGTTCGGTGCGGAAGCTGCCTTGCGCGCGATCGACCAATGGAAGGTCAAGTCGGCTCAGTTCGTGCCCACTATGTTCGTGCGGATGCTGGCGCTGCCCGACGAGGTTCGCGCCCGCTACGACGTGACTTCCCTCGAAATGGTCGTCCACGCGGCCGCGCCGTGCCCGGTCGATGTAAAGCGCCGGATGATGGACTGGTTCGGTCCGATCATTCACGAATATTACAGCGGCTCGGAAGCGGTAGGACAATGCTATATCACGCCTGAGGAATGGCTGCGAAAGCCCGGTTCGGTCGGACGCGCGGTCTGGGGCATCCTCCACATTTGCGACGATAGCGGAGACGAGGTGCCGACGGGCGAGGATGGCCTCGTCTACTTCGAGAGCGACCGCCCGTTCGAATATCTCAATGATCCCGAAAAGACGGCGAAGTCGCGCCATCCACGCCACCCGACCTGGATCGCGCTTGGCGATATCGGGCACGTCGATGCCGACGGTTATCTGTTCCTGACCGATCGCAAGGATTTCATGATCATATCGGGCGGGGTGAATATCTATCCCCAGGCGGCCGAGAACCGGCTTATCGACCACCCGGATGTCGCCGACGCAGCGGTGATCGGCATCCCCGATCCTGAATATGGAGAGGGTGTACTCGGTATCGTTCAGCCGGCGCCGGGCGTCGAGGCCGGGCCGGCGCTCGAACGTCGCCTTATCGATCACTGCCGCGCCGCAATCTCCAACATCGCGTGCCCGCGCACGATCCGCTTCGTCGAAGAACTCCCGCGGTTGCCGACCGGCAAGCTCGCCAAACACGAACTCCGCCGCCGCTTTTCGACGGTTGATGCATGATCGAGACGACCACCACGATACCGTCGAGGGGCCGGTGGGGGGTGTTGGCGCTGTTGGTTCTGATCACCACCATCAACCTGATGGACCGGCAATTGCCGTTCATCATGGCGGAACCGATCCGCAAGGAATTCGGTCTGAACGATACGCAGCTCGGGCTGCTCGGCGGATTCGCTTTCTCGCTGGTCTATGCGCTCGGCGCGCTGCCGCTGGCGCGGCTTGCCGATCGCACGTCGCGGCGGACGGTCCTGTCGGCCTGCCTCGCGGTGTGGAGTCTGTTTACGGGGCTTGGCGCGCTTGCCACCGGCTTCGGGTTTCTGATGGCGACCCGCGCCGGCGTCGCGATCGGCGAGGCGGGTGCGGCACCGTCGTCGCACTCGATGATCGCCGATCTCTTCCCGGATCGCCGCCGCGCGCTGGCGATGGCTCTCAATACCGCGGGGATACCGCTTGGCGTTCTGTTCGGCATGGCGATCGGCGGCTTCCTGTTGACCAATTTCACCTGGCGGCAGGTGCTCGTGATGGCGGCGGTTCCCGGACTGCTGCTGGCGCTCGTCCTGATGGCGTTCGTGCGTGAGCCCCAGCGGATCGGCGCGGTTGCGGGCGTGGCGGGGCCGGGCTTTGCCGCATCGGTCAGGATTCTGGCTGGCCAGCCGTCGTTTCGCTGGCTGTGCGCAGGCGCGACGCTGGGCGCCTTCTCGACGTCGGCGGGCGCTGCGTTCGGGCCCGCCTTCCTGATCCGCGCGCATGGTCTTTCGATCGGGCAGGCCGGCCTTGCCTTCGGTCTCATGCTTGGTGCGGGCGGCGTAGCCGGGGGCATTTCGGCCGGGTTGCTCGCCAGCCGGATCGCGGCGAAGGATCCGCGCTGGTTGATGCGGATTCCGGCGATCGGCGCGGCGATCCAGATGCCGCTCTATTGCGCGTCCTGGCTGATCCCCGATCTTCGCCTGATGATCGTCATCCAGGCGGCGGGATGGTTGATCGGCAGCAGCTATCTGTCGCTGAGCTATACCGCGACGCAGGCGATCGCCGCGCCCAGGATGCGCGCTTTCTCGTCCGCCGCGATCCAGTTGGTGCTCAATCTTCTCGGCAACGTGCTCGGCCCGATCGTCGCGGGAATGTTAAGCGATCGCATCACTATCGGGCCGGGCGGCGGACTGGGTATCGCGCTATCGGTTTGCGGGCTGGGAATGGGGCTCGCCTGTCTGTCGTTCTGGCGCGCGTCGCGACTGATCGGCGGGGATATCGTTGCGGCCAGGGCGCTGGCGGCAGCATGAGCGGGCCGCTTGCCGGCGTGCGCGTGCTGGAGTTTACCGGCATCGGTCCGGGGCCGTTCGCGACGATGCTGCTCTCCGATCTCGGTTGCGAGGTAACGCGCATCGACCGGCCGGGCGGCGATCCGCGCCTGCCGGTCGATATCACGTCGCGCGGCCGGGTGTCCGTGGAGCTGGACCTCAAGGATGCGAACGCGGTTGCCTTCGCGCTCGACGCGATCGCGCGGGCTGATGTCCTGATCGAAGGCTATCGGCCCGGCGTGATGGAACGGCTCGGCCTTGGCCCCGAAGTCGCCTTGGCCCGAAACCCGCGCCTCGTTTATGGCCGTGTCACTGGCTGGGGGCAGACCGGACCGCTCGCAAACGCCGCCGGACACGATATCAATTACATCGCGCTGACGGGCGCTTTGCACGCCTTGGGCAATCCTGGCACGCCCCCCCCTCCCCCGCTCAACCTGGTAGGGGATTTTGGCGGCGGCGCGCTCTACCTGGCGCTCGGCGTGGTCGCCGCCCTTTACGAGCGCGACCGGTCCGGTCGTGGGCAGGTGATCGACGCGGCGATCGTCGACGGCGTCGCGTCGCTGACGGCGATCCTGCACAGTCTCGCCGCGAGCTTTCCCGGATCGACCGAGCGCGGGCGCCTCGGGCTGGCGGGAGGTGCACCCAACTACCGCTGCTATGAATGTGCCGACGGCGAATATATCGCGGTCGGCGCGCTGGAGCCGCAGTTCCACGCGCTGCTGCTCGAAAGTGTCGGTGTCGGCCTCGACGTACGCGACCGCGAACCCGGAGAGACCGCGGGCTGGGCGGAAGAGATCGCCGCGCTCGACGCAGCCTTTCGTCGCCGGACACGCGACGAATGGGCTGCGCTGCTGGAAAGGAGCGATGCGTGCGTGCAACCAGTATTAGCTCTAGCGGATGCGGCGCAGCACCCGCACCTGGCCGCGCGCCAGACGTACACAGAGGTCGAGGGCGTCACCCAGCCCGCGCCCGCGCCCCGCTTTTCCCGCACGCCGGGCCGCGTCGGTTCGTCAGCGCCGCAGCCCGGTGAGGGCGGCCTCGCCCGGCTCCGTGAGTGGGGCGTTTTGCGCGATCTTTAAGCCGTCAGCCAAAAGATCGGTCATCTCCATCGCCCGGCAAACCTGCCGAGGCGAGATTGCGTTTGCTCAGGCGGTCAGCGCCGATACGAAGGCTTGCGCGCGCCGTCCGGTTTCCGCGGCGTCCATACCCGCACTGTAGAGCGCGGAGCCGAGGCCGAAGCCCTCGCACGCGCCGCGCCAGTCCGCCATCGTCTCGGGCGTGACGCCGCCCACGGCGAGGATCGGCACCGAGCGTGGGATGACCGCGCGCTGCGCCTTCAGGATTTTGGGCGAAGCGGCCTCCGCCGGAAACAGCTTCAGCGCGTGCGCGCCAGCCTTGATCGCGGCGAACGCCTCGCTCGGGGTGAAATAGCCGGGCAACGAGACGAGGCCGAGCCGCGCCGTCTCACCGATCACCTCGACGTCGACATTGGGGGAAATGACGAGCTGCGCGCCCGTTTCCGCGACGCGGCGCGCATCGGCTGCCGACAGGACCGTGCCCGCGCCGATCAGCGCGTCGCCGCCGAAGCGGCCCACCAGCCGTTCGATGCTGTCGAAAGGATCGGGCGAATTGAGCGGCACCTCGATGATATGGATGCCGCCCGCGATCACCGCCTCCGCAATGGCCTCCGCCTCGTCGGGTTTCACCCCGCGCAGGATGGCGACGAGCGGGCAGCGCGCGAACGCATCGGTGAAGCGGGTTTCAGCGGTCATGGATCTTGTCCCAGATTGCGGTGATGCCGGCCAGGAAGGCGGCGTGACTGTCGATGACGATGGGCTGTGCGGCCATCGCCGCGACGGCGCTTGCATAGAGTTGCCCCAGCGCCGGGTCGGCGAGGATGTGGACCGGCTCGCCCGGCCGCAGCGCCTGTTCGCGCACGTCGCTGCCGATCAGCAGGCCACTCACGCGCGAGGCGACGTCGGCCGCGTCGCGCCGCCCCGTCAGCACGGCCGCGCGCTCCCCGAACAGATCCGAGAGCAGGGTGTTCTCGCCCGCCATCGCCACGCCGTCGCGGAACGCCGGCCCGTCGACGACATCCCCCTTCAGGAAATCTCCCAGCAGGCTGTGGTGGCGCAGCAGCGCAAAGACCTCGCCGGTCATGGTCGTGCGGAAATCGGCGATGCGGCCGCCCTCCATCCGCGCCCATTTGCAATGCGTGCCCGGCTGGCAGAGCAGCGCGTCGGGCGGCGCCAGGCCAGCCGCGACCGCGCCGAGCAACTGCACCTCCTCGCCGCGCATCACGTCGGAGCGCGCGCCCCCGGCGGAGACACCCGGCACGATCGCGGTGCGGCCCGGTTCGACCCACAGCGTCTTCGCGACCAGATCGTCGATGCCCGCCGGGCAGGGCACATAGGGCACCTCGGCCCAGCCGCGCGTCGAGCCGACCATGCCCGCGCACAGCACCGGCACGTCGCCCAGCCGCGCGCGCATCGCCGCCACTTCGCCGGCATAGGCATCACGCGCAACGCTCAGCACGCCGTTCGCGTCGCGCACCGTCTCGATCACGCCGCCGTCGTGGCCGATCGCGTAGGCGCGGCGGTTGGTCGTGCCCCAGTCGACGACGATGAAGGCAGCTGCGCTCACCACCATGTCACGTACAGCGCGATGAGGATCAGGACCACGGCGACGGCGCCGACGTTGAAAGTGCTATCGGTGGCGTAGCTGACCGATCTGGTATCGATCGTATCGGTATCGGCGCGCGAGCGCGTCACCAGCGAGACGATCACCGCCAGCGCGAGCGCGATCAGGAACACCAGGCCCATGCGGTTCATGAACGGGATCGTCGGCAACCACGCCTTGAACGCCCAGGACAGGATCACCGAGGCCGCCGCCGCCGTCAGCGCGCCCGCCTCGTTCGCGCGTTTCCAGAACAGGCCGAGCAGGAAGATCACGGTGATGCCGGGCGTGAAGAAGCCGGTGAATTCCTGAATGAACTGGAACGCCTGTTCCGAACTGCCGACGAGCGGCCGCGCGGTCACGATCGCGAGCAGGATCGCGACGACGGCGGCAGCCCGGCCGACGAAGACCAGATGTTTTTCGCGAGCCGCGCCGTCCTCACCGCCGCGACGTTTCGCATAGAGATCGAGCGTGAAGATCGTCGCGATCGAATTGATCTTGGAGGCGGTCGACGCGACGATCGCCGCGATCAGCGCCGCGAAGACGAGGCCGAGCAGCCCGCTCGGCAACAGCCGCATCATCGTCGGATAGGCCTCGTCGGGCTTGGCGAGATCGGGCGCGAGCACCACCGCCGCGATCCCCGGCAGGACGATGACGAGCGGCATCAGCAGCTTCAGGAAGGCCGCGAAGATGATACCCTTCTGCGCCTCCCCGACGCTCTTGGCCGCCAGCGCGCGCTGGATGATATACTGGTTGAACCCCCAATAGCTGAGGTTCGCGATCCACATGCCGCCGATCAGCACCGAAAGGCCCGGCAGATCCATGTAATGCGGATCGCCCGGCTTCAGGATCATGTGGAAATGGTCGGGAATCGCCGCCGTCAGGCGGTGGAAGCCGGCGACCAGCCCGGCGCCCTCGCCGAGTTTCCCGAGCGTCAGCGCGGCGATGATGAGCCCGCCCAGCACCAGCAACGTCACCTGCACGATGTCGGTCAGCGCGACCGCCTTCAGCCCGCCGCGAATCTGGTAGAGCAAGGCGAACGCGCCGAGCAGTACCAGCGCGAGATCCTGGTTGATCCCGGCGACCTTCGTCACCGCGATCGAGCCGAGCCAGATGATCGAGGTCAGGTTCACGAAGACGTACAGCGCCAGCCAGAACACCGCCATCAGCGTGCGGATCGACGGCCCGTACCGCCGCTCCAGGAACTGCGGCATCGTGTAGATTTCGTTCTTCAGGAAGATCGGCAGGAAATATTTGCCGACCAGCAGCAGCGTCAGCGCCGCCATCCATTCGTACGACGCGATCGCGAGGCCGATGGCATAGCCCGAGCCCGACATGCCGACGATCTGTTCCGCCGAGATGTTCGCCGCGATCAGCGACGCGCCGATCGCCCACCAGGGCAGGTTCTTCGAGGCGAGGAAATAGTCGGTGGTGTTCTTCGGGCCAGCGCCCACCCGGTCGCGCGAGACATATTGCGCGAGCCCGAAAATGCAGACGAAATACGTCGCGACCACGACGATATCGATTGTGGCGAGCTGCATCGATGGACCCTTCCCCATGCAAGGCTTGAGCGCTAGGACAGACCTAGCGACTTGCCTATTTATATGATCTATTAGACCTACCAGTTTATCCGCGGGGAGTGCAAGCGATGTCTACCGATCCGAGCGAAATCAGGGTCTCGCTGGGCCGGAACCTGACCTACGGATTGCTCGATCATCTCGGCAAGACGATCGTCACCGGCGGCTATGCCGACCGCCCCTTCCCGACCGAGGCCGAACTGTCGAAACAGCACGGCGTCAGCCGCTCGGTCACGCGCGAGGCGGTCAAGATGCTGACGACCAAGGGCCTGCTCAGCGCGCGGCCGCGGCAGGGCACGATCGTCCAGCCCGACAGCACGTGGAACCTGTTCGATCCCGACGTGCTTCGCTGGCTGCTCGACCGCAAATTCTCGATCGAGTTGCTGCGCGAGTTCAACCAGTTGCGTGTCGCGATTGAGCCCGCTGCCGCATCGCTCGCGGCGCGCTTCGCCGACGAACAGGGGCTCGCGCTGATCCGCGCCGGTTTCGGCCGTATGCAGGTGGCCGATAACGGCGGCGACGATACGCTGGAGGCCGACATCGCCTTTCACGTCGCGATCCTGCGCGCCTCGACCAACCCGTTCTTCGCGCAATTCTGCGACGTGGTGGCGACGGCGCTGCGCACCTCGATCCGCTTCACCAACCGCATCCAGGGCCGCACTGCCGATCTCGCCGCGCATGAAGCCGTGATGCACGCCATCGAAGCACGCGACCCGGAGGCGGCGCGCACGGCGATGATGAACATCATCGACGAGGTGATGGAGCTGATCGTGAAGTCCAGCGCCAGCGAATAAAAAACGGACGTGGCCGGGAAAGGCCACGTCCGCGAAAGGCTTCCGGGAGGAGGAAGCGTCAGAAGCGCATCGCCACGCCGATCGAGTAGGACGAATCGTCGAAGCGGGTGTCGCGCGGCAGCGCGGAGTCGCCGTAGTAGCTCTTGTACTTCGCGTGCGTCAGGTTGGTGCCGTCGATCGAGATCGTCACGCCCTTCTGGAACTCGTAGCCGATGCTGGCGTCGAGGCGTCCGTTCGGGCGCACCTGGTTGAGGATCAGCGTCTGACCGACCGGCCGCACGTTGGTGCCGCCGTAATTCTCGTCATAATAGCCCGAGCGATAGGTGTAGACGACGCGGCCGGTCAGGCCGTTCTTGTCGTACAGGCCGCCGATGTTGTAATTGTACTTCGACACGCCCTGGATGGACTGGCCGAACAGCGGATCGCCAACCGTGTTCACCTTGCTGTCGGCAAGCGTGAAGTTGCCGAACACGCCGAACCCGCTCCACGCGCCGGGCAGGAAATCGAAGAACGTCTGCGCGCTCACCTCGATGCCCTTGAGCGTCACCGCGCCGACGTTGCGCGGGCGCGTGATGTTATAGTCGAAGCCGTTGATCGTCTCGACCTGGCTCTGGCTGATCACGCGGTCCTTGATGTCCTTGTAATAGCCGCCGATCGCGATGAAGCCGTTGCGCGAGAAGTAATATTCCAGCGTGGCGTCGAACGAGTCGGACTTCTGCGGGCGCAGATTGGGGTTGCCGCCCGATCCCGCCGGCAGGATCAGACTGTTTGTCGAGATCAGATAGCTGAGACCGGGGTTGAGATCACCGAAGCTCGGCCGGGCGATCGCGCGCGCATAGGTGAAGCGCGCCTGCAGGCCGCCGCCGAACTTGAGGCGGGCGCTCGCGTTGGGCAGGAAGTTGTCATCGGTCGTTTTGGCGCCGAACGGCGTGAGCACCGCCGCTGGATTGGGCACTGCGGTCGTGGGTGCCGGGGTAACGTATGCCGCGCCGCTGATGGTGCGCTCGGTGTGCGTGAAGCGCCCGCCGATCTGACCGTCGAGTTCGATCGAACCACCGAACGGGATTTTGTAACCCGCCTGCAGATACCCCGAATAGGTTTTCTCACCCGCAGCGAAGGCGCGGTCGGGCGTGAATTCCGGCCAACCGGCCGACAAACCGTACAGCTTGCGCAACTGGTCCTGGATGGCGGGATCACGCAATTGATCCTGGTTCGGCACGATCACGCCGAAATTACCGTTCACGCTCGGAATGCCCGACGAATGGACCAGAAAATCTGCGGGAAGGAACGAGACATTGGAAATCAGCGTGCCGCGCACGCCGTCAGGATTGACGCCGCCGAGCGACTGCTGGTGCGTCGCGCTGTGATCGGCATAGCGCAGGCCGAACTGGATATTGTCGAGGATCGTGCCGACCCGGTAGGTGCCATCGACCTTCGCCGCGAACTCCTTGCCGATGTCGCGGATATTGTCCTGGTTGAGCGGCGACAGCGCGAAGTTGGCGGGATCCCCCAGGCCGTTGGCGGTATCGACGAAATTCGTGCCGCCGTTGACGTTTGTCTGCACGTTGGTCGTGATGCCGTTGCCGGCCTTGAAGATATCCAGAATGAAGTTCTGGTTGCGCACACGCGAATGCTGGTACGAAACGTCCGCCGCCAGATCGAGCGCGCCTGACGTCCACTTCGCGCCGCCCGAGATGATATAGACCTGCGTGCGGTCGAAATGCGCCTGCGTGCTGGTGAAGCCACCGTGGTTGTTCGATGTGAAGCCCGATGCCGTGCAGAGGTTCTGCCGGAACGACGGGATCGGTGTGCCGTCGGGCCTGAATTTCCCCGGCTCCTGATAAAAACCGTCAGAGCCGACGTTATAATCCTGGCACTGGCTGGTCTTGGTCACGTTGCTGAACGACGTGCCGCCGAAGACGTCGTCGATCAGGAAGTTGCTCGCCCAGCGGCTGACATATTCGGTGTAGAGTCCGTTGGCGTAGATCTCGAGGCCCGGCGCCGCCTTCCACTGCAGCGCGAGGTTGCCCTGCTTGCGCTCGTACGTGCCTTCCTGGCTGACGCCGCCGACGCAGGTCGGCGCGATCACGCCGGCCGCACCCGGGGGGCCCTGCGTGCCGCTGCGGAAGTCGCAGTTGAACGCGACCGGCCGGTCGAAGCGGTTGCGGGCGTAGGAGATGTCGCCGAGGATGCCGATCTCGCCGATGCCCGTATCAAAGCGGTCCGACACGAGCAGGCCGAGCACCGGGTTCACTTCCTGGGTGTTGGCGGTGTAGATCGCACGGCCGTTGGCGGCGAGCGTGAAGCCCTTGAAATCGAACGGCTTGTGCAGGCGCAGGTTGATGACGCCGGCGACGCCGCCTTCGATCAGTTCGGCCGACGTCGATTTGTAGACGTCCGCCCCCGCCAGCGCCTCGGCCGGCAGATCCTGATAGGCGAAGCCGCGGCCGGTGCCGGTGAAGATCTCGCGCCCGTCGAGCGTGGTGAGAATGTCGGGCAGGCCGCGCACGATCGGGCCGACGATCTCGTTATTGTCACCCACCGTCACCTGCACGCCCGGCACGCGCTGCAGCGCAGCGGCGACGGTGCGATCGGGGAGCTTGCCGATATCGTCGGCGACGATCGAATCGACCACGTTCAGCGAGTTGCGCTTGATGTCGGCCGCCTTGGCGAGCGAGGCGCGGAAGCCCGTGACGACGACATCCTCGGGCGCACTTTCCTCGACGGCGGATGTGGCGGGAGCCTGGGCCTGATCTTGCGCGGCGGGTGCCGGATCGGCAGCGGCGCAAGCGGGCGTCGCACCGATCAGCATGGCGACCAGCGACACCGACGACAGCACTGCGAATTTCGAAACCATTCAACCCCTCCTGAAAGATCGCGCCGACTTTTCCATTCGACTGATCACGCTGCCTACAGCGCCGGTTGGTATACGACAAGTATTATTTGTCAGACCACGTGAAATGATGGAGCGATGCCGGCGCGAACCATCGGCACCGCCAGTCGTCCCCTATTGCAGCGGCACCACCGATTTCGGCGCGGCCGACAGCCGCCGGATCAGCGCCGCCTCCGCCGGGCGGTACGGCGTGCCGTCGGCGCGGAACACCTCGTGGAACCAGAGCGTCGGCTCATCGACCACATAGGGCTTCTTCCAGCTGTCCCACGGCAGCCGCGTCTGCGTCTTGCCGTCGACGAAGCCCCAGTTGATCATCGCGACATTGTATTTCTTGCCGATCGGCAGCGATCCGTCGAAGGTCGATCCGTTGCCGCGCGCCATGAATTCGGTGCACAGGATCGGGCGGCCATAGCCCTGGAGCTGCTTCACGCGCCCCTCGAACTGCTCGGGCCAGCCGTAATCGTGGAACGAGATCACGTCCGACTGGCTGAGCTGCAGCTTCTCCATCGGCGTCAGCTTGCCCGGCGTCGCCCAGTCGTCGTGCCACCACACGCCGCTGGTCAGCGGCTGCGACGGATCGGCGGCGCGCGCCCATTCGAACACCTGCGCCAGCAGCGCGCGGACCAGCGGCTCCTTGCCGTCCTGGTCCTTATACTGGTCGGCGGGGTTGTCGGGCTCGTTCCACAGATCCCAGCCCATGATCCGGTCGTCCTTGGCGAACGCGCCGATCACGCCTTCGACATAGGCGCGGTACTTGGGATAGCGCGCCTTGTCGCGCAGCCCCGGCAGGCCCGGCGACTGCACCCAGCCCGAATTGTGGACGCCCGGAATCGGCGGGTGCTGCGGCCCGAGCACCGGGTTCGGATCCCAGCAACTGTCGAACAGGACGAACAGCGGCTTGATCTTGTGCTTCGCCGCGATCGTCAGGAACTGGTCCATCCGTTGCTTGAAGCCCTCCGGGTCTTGCTCCCACAATTGATCGTGCAGGAACACGCGCATCGTGTTCATGCCGATGCCCTCGGCCAGCCCCAGCTCATGATCGATCTGCGCCGGGTTCCAGGTCGCGGCCTGCCACATCTCGAGCTGGTTGATGGCGGAGGCCGGCGCGTAATTCGATCCGACCAGCCACGGCTGCCGCCCGTACCAGGCGTTCGCCTGCTTGGCCGTCCAGCGGTCGCGCGCTTCGGCGGGGGTGCCGGCCAGCGTCGCGATCATCGCCGTGCCGAGCAGCAAGGTGCTGAATGTCTTCATGTTTTCTCTCCCGGAAGCCTTAGCGCTTCGCGCCGGTGGTGAATTTGTAGACGATCACGTTGCGATAGGTCTGGCCGGGATCGAGCCGCGCCGAGGGGAATTTCGGCTGGTTCGGCGCATCGGGGAAAAGCTGCGGCTCCATCACGATCGCGTCGCCCATGCGGTAGATCTGCCCGCCCTTGCCGACGACGGTGCCGTCGAAGAAATTGCCCGAATAGAATTGCAGACCCGGCTGGTTCGACCATAGCTCGAACCCCCGGCCGGATACCGGCTCGGTCACCTTGGCCATCAGATGCGTCTGCGCGGTCACGGCGGTGCCGATCACCCAATTGTGATCGTACCCGCGGCCATAGACGATCTGCATGTCGCGCCCGTCGCGCACCCGCGCGCCGACAGCATGGGGGGTACGGAAGTCGAACACCGTGCCCGCCACGCTCGGCAGCGCGCCGGTCGGGATCGCGGTGGCGTCGGTCGGGGTGTAGCGATCCGCCGGGATGGTGACGACATGCCCCATCGCGCCGCCCGCGAAGCCGGGCCCGCCGAGGTTCCAATAGGCATGGTTCGATATGTTGACGAGCGTCGGCTTGTCGGTGGTCGCACGGTATTCGATCGACAGTTCGTTCTTCTCGTTGAGCGCATAGGTCGCGAACGTCGTCAGCGTCCCCGGATAGCCCATGTCGCCGTCCGGGCTGACGTAGCGCAGCGTCACCGACGCGGTCGGGCCGCTCTTGGTCTCGACCACCTCCCACAGCACCTTGTCGAAGCCCTTGGTGCCGCCGTGCAGCGAATTGGGGCCGTTGTTGACCGGCGTCTCATAGGCACGGCCGTCGAACGTGTAGCGTCCCTTGGCGATGCGATTGGCGACGCGGCCGACCGTCGCCCCGAAGAACTCGGGCTTGGTCGCATAACCGTCGAGCGTGTCGTAACCGACCGCGATATCGACGGCCTTGCCGTCCCGGCCCGGCAGCATCATCGACTGGATCGCAGCACCCAGCGCGATGATCCGCGCGGAAACGCCGTGGCCGTTGGTCAGCGTCACCGCCGCCACCGCACGGCCGTCGGGCAGCGTGCCGAACGTCGCCTGCTTCGCCTCGCCCGCGACGGCGGGGGCCGCCAGCATCAGGGCCAGCGCGCTGCCTGCCAGCGCAAGGCCGTTTGCTCGTGTCATCCTGCTCTCCTCATTCGCGATAGGTGGGTCGGCGTGCCGGTGCAGCCGGGATCGATCTCGAACAGCGCGCCCGCCTCGGGCTCGTCGACACCGTCCGATGCCGATGTCACGAACATCCGGTCGAGCGCCTCGCCCGCGAAGATGCAATTGCTGATCTGCGAGGCCGGCAGCGCGATCGATCGGTCGCGCGCGCCCTCGGGCGTGAAGCGCGTGACGCAGCCCGCGCCCCAGCACGCGATCCACAGGCCCCCTTCGGCGTCGAGCGTCATCCCGTCCGGGTCGCCCCAACCGTCCTCGAAACGGATGAACACCTCGCGCGCGCCGAGGCTGCCGTCCGCCGCCACCGCGAAGCGATAGACGATGCGTTCGCCGCTGTCGGTGTGGAAGACCGTGCGGCCATCCTCGGCAATCGCGGGGCCGTTGGCGATGCGATAGCCCGCGTCGACCCGCGCGACGCCGCCGTCGCGATCGAGCCGGTAGAACGCCCCGCTCGGCCGCGCGCCGTCGAGCGCCATCGTGCCGAACCAGATGCGACCGGCGGCATCGGCCTTGGCGTCGTTCATGCGGTTGCCGTCGCGATCGGGGTCGGCGATCGTCTCGATCGTCAGCGGATCGAGCGTGAGCGCGACGACGCGGCGATCGAGCCCGGCGACGAAGCCCGGCGCGTCCGCACGCTCGATCACCCAGCCGATCGTGCCGGGCACCTCCCAGCTATCGACCCGCCCGTCCGCCAGCCGCAGCCGGTTGACGCGCCGGCCCAGGATGTCGGTCCAATAGACCGCATTCTCGCGCGCCGACCACAACAGTCCTTCGCCAAGCACGTCGCGTCGTTCGCGCGGAATGGCGCGCGGCGGCGTCAATGGCTGTCCCGCGGCAGTCCCCGCTGGGCGATCCGCTGATATTTGACCGCAGGCTCCAGCACGGCGCCGGTATCGAACTGGCCGACGATGCCGCGCTGGATTTCCTGCCACGGCGTCTGCGACGGCGGCGCGAGCGTCTGCTCGACCGCCGCGAGTTCGGCCTGACGGTTTGCCATCTCCTCGTCGGACACCAACAGGTCGACGCGGCGCGTGTTGAGGTCGATGCGGATACGGTCGCCGGTGCGCGCGACCGCTAGCCCGCCGCCGACCGCCGCCTCGGGCGCCGCGTTCAGGATCGAGGGCGAGCCGGACGTGCCCGATTGCCGCCCGTCGCCGATGCACGGCAGCGCATGGACGCCCGCGCGGATCAGCGCGGTCGGCGGGCGCATGTTCACCACCTCCGCGCCGCCGGGATAGCCGACCGGCCCCGCCCCGCGCATGATCAGCACGGTATTCTCGTCGATGCCGAGCGCGGCGTCGTCGATGCGGCGGTGATAATCCTCGGGGCCGTCGAACACGACCACCTTGCCCTCGAACGCATCGGGATCGTTCGGATTGCGCAGATAGCGGTCACGGAATTCGTCGGAGATGACGCTCAGCTTCATCACCGCCCCGCCGAACAGATTGCCGCTGAACACCGACAGGCCCGCCGCATGTTTCAGCGGATCGGCGAGCGGGCGGATCACGTCGGCATCCTCGGTCGCCTTGCCGCCGACGTTGTCGGCGACCGTGCGGCCGTTGCAGGTGATCGCGGAGCCGTCGATCTGCCCCGCCTCCAGCAACATGCCCATCACCGCGGGCACGCCGCCCGCGCGGTAGTAGTCCTCGCCGAGATAGGTGCCGGCGGGCTGCAGGTTGACGATCAGCGGCACGTCCGCGCCGGTCTCTTCCCAGTCCGCCAGCGTCAGCTCGACGCCGATATGCCGCGCGATCGCGTTGAGGTGGATCGGCGCATTGGTCGATCCGCCGATCGCTGAATTGACCTTGATCGCGTTAAGGAAGGCAGAGCGCGTCAGGATGTCGGAGGGCTTGCGGTCGGCGCGCACCATCTCGACGATGCGGCGGCCCGTTTCCCACGCGCATTGCTGCCGGTCGCGGTACGGTGCCGGGATCGCCGCCGAACCCGGCAGCGACATGCCGAGCGCCTCGGTCAGCGAGTTCATCGTCGTCGCGGTGCCCATCGTGTTGCAGAAACCGGTCGACGGCGCCGACGAGGCGACCAGCTCGATGAAGCCCTTATAGTCGATCTCCCCGGCGGCGAGCATCTCGCGCGCTTTCCACACGATCGTGCCCGAACCCGTCCGCTCGCCCTTGTGCCAGCCGTTGAGCATCGGCCCGACCGACAGCGCGATCGCCGGGATGTTGACGGTCGCCGCCGCCATCAGCGCGGCGGGCGTGGTCTTGTCGCAGCCGATCGTGAGCACCACGCCGTCGAGCGGATAGCCGAACAGCACCTCGACGAGGCTGAGATACGCGAGGTTGCGGTCGAGCCCGGCGGTCGGGCGCTTGCCGGTTTCCTGCAACGGATGCGTCGGAAATTCGATCGGGATGCCGCCCGCCTCGCGGATTCCGTCGCGCACGCGCTCGGCAAGCACGAGGTGATGGCGGTTGCACGGCACGAGGTCCGATCCCGATTGCGCGATGCCGATGATCGGCCGGTCCGACTGGAGCTCCTCCAGGCTGAGGCCGTAATTCAGATAGCGCTCGATATAGAGCGCGGTCATGTCGGGATTCTCGGGATTGTCGAACCAGGCGCGCGACCGCAAATTCCGTTTCTGATCGGCCACTATGCGACGCCCCGCGCCGTGTGGATGCTGTGCGCGACCATGAACCCCTCCATCTGCCTGCGTGCCGAACCGTCGGCCGAGCTTTCGCGGTTGATAGCGCAGCGACCAATCGATAGAAAGCTTATTTATCAGATAAACGAAAATCGAGGATGCCGCCGTGCCCCAATCTCCCGAAACGCCCCTGCGCCTCGGCATCGTCGGCATCGGCAAGATCGCCCGCGATCAACACCTGCCCTCGATCGCGGCATCGCCCGATTTCACGCTGGTCGCCGCCGCCAGCCGCCACGCCACGGTCGACGGCTGCGCGAACTTCCCGACGATCGAGGCGATGCTGGCTGACGGCCCGACAATCGACGCGGTGTCGATCTGCACCCCGCCGCACGGTCGCGACCGCATGGTGCGCGCGGCGCTGGCGGCGGGAAAGCACGTCATGATCGAGAAGCCCCCCGGCGCCACCGTCGCCGAGATCGCACCGCTACGGCATCACGCAGAGGCGGCCGGCCTGACCCTGTTCGCAAGCTGGCACTCGCGCGAGGCCGCCGGTGTCGATGCCGCCCGCGCATGGTTGGCGGATCGCACCATCCGCCGCGCCGCGATCACCTGGCGCGAGGACATCCGCGTCTGGCATCCCGGACAGGACTGGATCCTCGAAGCCGGCGGCTTCGGCGTGTTCGATCCCGGCATCAACGCGCTGTCGATCGCGACGGCGATCCTGCCGCTCGACCTGTGCGTCGATGGCGGCACGATCGCGGTGCCCGAGAACCGCGCCTCCCCCATCGCCGCGCGGATCGCGATGCGATTGCCCGGCGGCGCGCCGGTCTCGCTCGATCTCGATTTCCTGCAAACCGGCCAGCAAAGCTGGAACATCGAGGTCGAGACCGACGCCGGCACGCTGGTGCTGACCGAAGGCGGCAAGCGCCTGTTCGTCGACGGGGCCGAACAGGCGACCGGCCCCGATGCTGGCGAATACCCACGCCTCTATCGCCGCTTCGCCACGCTCATCCGAGGCGGCCGAAGCGACGTAGATCTGCGCCCGCTACAACTCGTCGCCGATGCCTTCCTCGTATCCCGGCAGGAGCGTGTCGCACCGTTCGATTTCTGATCGACTCACTAGACTTCGCCGATTTTATCGTATTTGTATGATCTAACGATAAGAGGAGGCGGATGATGGCATTGGTTCGATCGATCTTGGGCATAGGCGCGGCGATCGGGCTGGCGCTCGGCACCGCATCATCGGCGCAGGTCGCGCCCGGCGGCCCGGTCACGCCCTATGTGAACCCGGCCAAGGCCTATCTCTTCCTGCACATGATGAAGGGCCATTACGGCGTCCTCTATTACACCGTCAGCCTCGACGGGCTGCACTGGCGGCAGGTCAACGGCGGCAAGCCGGTGTCGGACGATTACCACGGCCATGCCTCGGTCGCGCGCGGCGGCGACGGACGCTACTATCTGGTGGGCAACAAGGGCGACGACGATCCGCTGATCCGCTTCTGGGTGTCGGACGATCTCGTGCGCTGGACGCCCTACGGCACCTATCAGCCCGATCTGAAGGCGGTGCCGGGCTATCCGAACCCGCTTCAGCGGATCGGCGCGCCGAAGCTGTTCTTCGACAAGCCCTCGGGCCAGTTCCTCCTCACCTGGCACACGCCGAGCCTCGAGGGATCGAAGGAGGATCCCGAACGCTATTGGGGCAGCCAGCGCACGCTCTACGTCCAGTCGAAGGATCTCAAGACCTTCGTCGCGCCGCCGAAGCGCCTCTTCGCCTGGAACATGGCGACGATCGACACCATCATCCAGCCCAACCCCAAGGGCGGCTATTGCGCGATCATCAAGGACGAACGCTACCCGTCCTACGCCTGGACGACGGGCAAGACGGTGCGGATCAGCTGCGCCGCCAGGCTGCTGGGCCCCTATCCGCAGCCCGGACCGTCGCTCAGCCCCAATTTCCGCGAAGCGCCGACGATCATCCGCTCGCCCGACGACAAGGACTGGATGCTTTATTACGAGCAATATGCCGGCACGAGCTACGGCCTGTCGATGGCGCCCAAGCTGGAGGGGCCGTGGTTCCAGGTATCGGGCAACAGCGGCGTGCCCGAATGGAACCGCTACGAAATGCCCGAGGGGCTCCGCCACGGATCGATGATCGGCATCACGCGCGCGCAATACGACGCGATCGTCGCCGCCTATCCCGACAAGTGACGTGGGGCGAATGGCTATGATCTCCCGGCTCGCCCTGGCGCTTGCCGTCGTCCTCGGAGCGTCGGCGGCGGTCGCCGACGTTCCGACAACGACCTTCACCAACCCGCTGCTGCCGTCCGGGCCCGATCCGTGGATCGCGCGCTCGGGCGACACCTATTTCTACATGAACACGCTCGGCGACCGGCTCGCGATCCGCAAGACGAAGGATCTCGCGCGGCTGTCCGAAGCGCCCGAGATCACCGTGTGGACCCCGCCCGCCACCGGTCCCAACGCGCAATCGATCTGGGCGCCCGAGCTCCACCGCATCGGCGACGCCTGGTACATCTATTACACCGCCGCCGAGAGCGGCCACGACGACGATGCGCACCGCGGCATCTTCGTGCTGGAGAACACGAACGACGATCCCACAATCGGCACATGGGTCGATCGCGGGCGGCTCAACACCGCGCATACCGGCATCGACGGCACCACGTTCGAACATCGCGGCAAACGCTATTTCGTCTATTCGCCCTATGTCGGCCCGGACAGCGACCTCGCCATTGCCGAGATGGCGAACCCGTGGACCCTCACCGGCCGCGAAGTCATCCTCGCGCGGCCCGACCGCGACTGGGAGCGTCGCGGCGGCCGCCAGATCCTCGAAGGGCCAGAGTTTCTCGCCGGGCCCCGGGGCGATCTCTTCCTCAGCTATTCCGCCAGCGCCTGCTGGTCGGACGATTACGCCATCGGCCTCCTGCACGCGAGGCCGGGCAGCGATCCGCTCGATCCAAAGGCCTGGACGAAGGCACCCCGCCCGGTCCTCGCCAAAGCGCCCGAACAGGGCGTCTACGCGCCCGGCCACAACGGCTTCTTCACCTCGCCGGGCGGGCAGGAGACCTGGATCGTCTATCACGCCAATCCGGGGCCGGACATGAAATGCACCGCCAAACGCTCGCCGCGCATCCAGAAAGTGACGTGGTCGGCGCGCGGCCTGCCGGTATTCGCGAAACCGGCGGGAACGCGAACGGCGCTGCGTCCGCCCGCGCGCTAGCGGACCGCGACCGGCGGGATGCGGCTTTCCACGACGTTGCGCGTCTGCCGGTCGAGCGACCACAGGATGCGCGGCCGCGCGCGGTCCCACGCGAACGCCTGTCCCCCCGTCGGCAGCGGGATCGTCGCGACATGCTCCAGCACTGTCCCCGCCTCGGGCAGGCGCAGCGCGTAGAGCTCGGGCCGGTCATGGCCGGTGACGTAGAGCAGCCCGTCGTCGCCCCACGATCCACCCGAATTGCTCATCGGCGCAAACTGCGCGAGCACGCTGTCGGGGAAGTGCCACGATCCAGTCGGGCGAAATTCGGCATCCAGCCGCACCAGCGTGGTCCAGCGATGGTCATGCCCGGCCTCCCCACCATGATCGGCCGGATAATTGGCGAGGCCCGCCCACCAGTCGTTGCCGCGCCGCTCGATCCAGGTCAGCGATCCCGGCAGCGGCGGCAGCGCGACGCTGCGCAGGTGCTTCAGCGTGGCGGTGTCGAAGATCTCGACCGCGCTCGCCATCGGCACGCGCGGATAGTTGGAGGCGGCGCAGACCAGCTCGCGGGCCACGACGATGCACGAATTCATGTGCGGATAGAGCGCGCGCGGCCCCTCCCACTGCGCCACCCGCTTGCCCGTCGCCTTGTCGTACTTGCCGATGCGGTTGTTGCTCATCGGATAGAAATAGCGCGCGTCGACCGCGACGCCCTGCCGCGCCTCCTCCGCCGTCCAGCGCGCGACGACGGTGGCGGGCGCGAGCTGCGGCACCGCCGGCAGCGGCGCCGCGGCCGGCTCCTGCGCGGACGCCGCCACGGTGGCCAGCACGCCTGCGAGGAGCCACATCCGCATCAGAATTTCGCCGATACGCCCGCGTAGAAGGTGCGGCCGTAGCGTTCGTTCTGAATGAGCCAGTTGGTGTTGCCACCCTGATACTGGCGCGTCGGCTCGTCGGTCAGGTTCTGCGCCTCGAAGAAGATGCGCACCTCCTTCAGGATGCCGAAGCTCGCCTTGGCGTCGAGGCGGCGGAGATCGTCGTTATACTGGTCGTTATAGGCCGGATCGCCCACCGCGAGCAGCGCCTTGCCGGTATTGTGATAGGCGATCGACGCCTCGACCGGGCCCTTCTGATAGAACAGCTCGGCCCCGTAGAGGTAGCGCGACTGATACGGGAAGGTCGAGGTCCGCCCGCTCGGCAGCCGCAGCGACGAGTCGGTCAGCGTGCCCGTCAGCTGGATGCCGAAGCCCGACCAGAAGCCCGGCAGGAACGTGAAGAGCTGCTGGTACTGCGCCTCGATGCCGACGATGTCGCCCTTGTCGGCGTTGAACGGCTGCGCCAGGTTGAAGGTCGGATAGACCGTGCCGCCGTAGCTGTAGTTGGTCACAACCGTCGTGCGCGTGAAGATCGGGTTGCGGATGAACTTCCCGAACACGCCGATCGACAGCAGGCCGCCCTTGGCGAAATACCATTCGGCCGTCGCATCGAGATTGTCGGCGCGGTACGGCTTCAGGTTCGGGTTGCCGAACGACGCGGCGAGGTTGATCGTGTCGACCGATCCGCCGGGATTGAGGCTGGCATATTCGGGCCGGCCGACGCTGCGCGAATAGGCGAGCCGGAACACGGTCTGCGACGACGGCTCGATCCGCACGATCAACGACGGCAGGAAATCGTCGTAGCTGCCCCTGCCCGACTGCGGCACCACCGTCGTCCCGTTCTGCAGCGCGAAGCCGGTGACGCGCGTGTCGGTATGTTCGTAGCGGAGGCCCGGCGTGATCGTCACCACCCCGAACTTCACGTTCGCCATCGCATAGCCGGCGTAGATCTTCTCGTTCAGGCTGAAATCCGACAGCGTCTCGTTGAGCAGCGTCGTCGCGGTGTTGAGCTTGAAGAACGCCGGGTTGTTGAGGTTGGCGGCGGTGAAGGCCAGGCTCGCCGCCGGATCGAGCGACGGGCTGTTGAAATAGCATTGGCCGGTGTTGTTGCTGTTCGGATAGACGCACACGCCCGGCGCGGACACGCCCGCGCTGCCCGCGCTCCACGCGGTCGATCCCACGCCCCAGGTCGGGTTGCTGGCGTCGAAGCCCTGGTCCGTCGTCTGGTATTTCGCGCCGATCTTGATGAAGCCGCGGTCGCCCAGCGCGTAGGTGCCGTCGATCTTGCCCTGCCAGATGTCCTGCTTCGCGACCTGGCGCGAGGCGGTGTAGGAATTGAACGAAAGCTGGTTGGCGGTGCATTCCGTCACCGGCGCGGCCGAATAGACCTTGTCGGTGAAATCGAAGTTCACCTTCCCCGGATTGCAGCGATATTGCCAGATCGGGAATGTATCGAGCAGCTCGTTGTGGCTGTAGCTGCCCTGGTAATTCAGCTTCACCGCATCGAAATCGGTCTCGCCGCCGACGATGCCGGTCGAGAACCACTTCGACTTGTAGTCGAGCCGCAGATCCTCGCGGCGCTGCGTGCCGCTGTTGACGCTGCCGGTCAGGCCGTCGGGGTTGATGACGAAGCCGTTGGCGGCGTTGTTCACGATCGCCGCCGTCGCGAAATCGAGGCGGTAGCGCGGGCGGATCTCGTCCTCGGTGAACTTCGAATAGATGCCGCGCACGAAGAAGGTCTGGCGGTCGCTCGCCTTCCAATCGAACGATCCGGTATAGCCCTGCCGCTGGCGGCGCAGGCTGTACTGCGTGTATTTGATGTTGTCGGGCACGCCGCCGCGCGCGAAGCGGGCGTCGGGGCGCCAGTTGTCGGGGTAGAAGCCTTGCGAATAGAAATCGCGGTCCGAATAGCTGCCGCCGAGCACGATGCCGAACTGCTGGTCCGGGCCGAAGCGCGCCGCCACCGACAGGTCGCCCTGGATCGGCACCTTCTTGTTGAGCTCCTGATAGCCCGCCTGGAACCGGCCCGAGACGTTGAACGCCTTGGGGAAATCGAACGCCGTCATCGTGACGAGGTTGATGTTACCGCCGATGCCCTGCCCGTCCATGTCGGCGGTCTTGACCTTGGCCACCTCGACGCGGGCGAGCAACTGGCCGGAGATGATGTCGAGCGGCAGCGCGCGCGTCGTGCCGTCGGTATTGCCGATCTGCATGCCGTCGAACGTGTAGCCGTTGAGTGCGGAGGGCACGCCGCGGATCGCGACATAGCGGCCCTCGCCCTGATCGTAGGTGACGCCGACACCGGCGAGATGCTCGACCACCTCGGCAACGTTGCGGTCCGGCAGGCGGCCGATGTCGTCGGATGCGGAGACGTCGACCACGCCGATCGCGTCGCGCTTCGCATCGATCGACTTGATCTGGCTGGCGCGCTGGCCGGTGACGACGACCTCGGCCGCATCCGGCGCGTCCTGTGCCTGTGCCGCAGCCGCCACACCCAGCGCCACGAGCGAAACGCCGGCGCGCGCGAAAAACCGAGTCCGAATCATGCGATGCCCCCTGTGTGGCGAAGCGAAATCACGAGGGCCGCCGCTTTTGCGAGCCCGCTTCCTCGTGTTCCTTCGCGAAGGGCTCCCTGACGCTATTTCGTGACCGGCAGGTGACGTGGCGGCTACAGGTCGATGACGGCGCGGGTCACGCCGTCACCAGTCCGGCCTTGCCCGCCTCCACCACGAAGCGCCCGATATCGGCGATGCTCGATCGTTCGTCGCGCGCATCCGCCAGCCCCCGGTACGTCACCTCGCACCGGTCGCGCGTCAGGTCGATGCGGCCGTATCCGCGCTGTTCGATGTTCGAATAGCGGAAGCCCGGATTGATCGCGCTCGGGCTCTGCGGATAGGGCGCGTGGTTGAGCGAGGTGATCGATCCGCCGACGAATTCCGACGCGACGATGCGCTCCGGCCGGTCGGGATCGGCATGGTCGCCCGCGACGAAGGCGTGGATGTCGCCCGACAGGATCACCGGGTTGGGCGTCCTGGCGTCACGCATATGGCGCAAGATGCGCGCGCGCGTCGCCGGGAATCCGTCCCAGCGATCGGTATTGTAGAGCGTCAGCGGCAGGTCCGGCTTGTCGTCGGGGCTGCGCAGCAGCGGCAGCATCAGCGTCTGCTGCGTGAGGAAATTCCACCGCGCCCGCGTCGTCCGCAACCGCCCGGCCAGCCAGTCCTCCTGCTGCCACCCGAGCATCGAGCGGCTGGCGAGATTGCGCTCCGGGCAATCGGGCGCGGCATCGGGCACCGCGAGATGCCGTGCGGTCGCGCCCGGTGCCTGGCACGGCGGGCTGGTGCGATACTGGCGGTCGTCGATCACCTGCAACTGCGCGAGATCGCCCCAGCCGATCGTGCGATAGAGCCGGGCGTGCGATCCGACCGGCCGCGCCGCGCGGCGCACCGGCATATGCTCGTAATAGGCCTTGTAGGCCGCCGCGCGCAGCTTCAGGAAAACCGCGCGGTCGTCGTTATGCTCGCTGAAATCGCCGGTGTAATTGTTCTCGACCTCGTGATCGTCCCAGGTCGACACCCACGGCGCCGCCGCATGCGCCGCCTGCAGCCACGGGTCGAGCTTGTACGTCGCATAGCGCACGCGGTAGCCGGCAAGATCGCGCGGCTTCGCGTTCAGGTGCTTGCGCACGCCCTTGTCGGTCGGATCGCCCTCGTAGATATAATCGCCGAGAAAGACGATCAGATCGGGATCCTCCGCCGCCGCGTGCCGCCACGCCGCATAATATCCAGCCTCGTATTTCTGGCACGATCCGAAGCACAGCCGCAGCCGTTCGGGGCTGGTGCCGGATGCTGGCGCGGTACGGGTGCGGCCGACCGGGCTCACCACGCCGTCGGCGATGAAGCGATACCAATAGGGGCGCCCCGGCCGCAGCCCGGTCAGCTCGACATGCACCGAATGGCCCCAGGCGGGCTCGGCCATCGCCGTGCCGCTGCGGACCGGCGCGAAATGCTCGCTCTCGGAAATCTCCCACCGCACCGGCACCGCCCGCGCGGGCATGCCGCCGTCGGGCGACAGCGGCTCGGGCGCGAGGCGGGTCCACAGCACCATGCCGTCCGGCCAGGGATCGCCCGATGCGACGCCGAGGCTGAACGGGTCGCGCCCCGCCCCGCTCGCCCGCGCGGCCGTCAAGCCGACCAGCACGACGCCGCCCGCAATCGCTTCCCGCCGTGTCAGTATCATCGTCTCTCGCCTTCGATCGGGACCGTCCGGGCAACCATAGCCACCGCTTCGTGTCGGCTCCGTGACGGCGGGATTACGACAGGCGCGTCCGCATCCCCCAGCGTGCCACCATCAGCACCGCCACCGTGCCCAGCCCGGCGGCAAGCCCGATCCACACGCCCACGCCGCCCCAGTGCAGCCAGAACGCCAGCACCACCGCCGTGCCGAGCCCGACCACCCAATAGCCCACCAGCGCGAGCAGCATCGGCACGAACGTATCGTGCAGCCCGCGCAGCATCCCCGCGCCGACCGCCTGCGCGCCGTCGAAGAACTGGAACAGCGCCGCCACCACCAGGAACGACAGCGCCAGCGCCACGACATGCGCCTCCGCCGGCGTGGTGCTGGCGAGGAACAGCGCGACCAACTGGTGCCGGAACAGGGTCAGGATCGTCGCGGTGCAGGCCATCACCGCCATCGTGATGCCCAGCGCCGCGCGCCCGGCGTGCGACACCCCCGCCGCATCGCCGCGCCCGTAGGCGAGGCCGACGCGCACCGTCGCCGCCTGCGCGAGGCCGAGCGGGATCATGAAGCACAAGGCCGCAAGCTGGATCGCCACCGCATGCGCCGCCAGCTCCGCCGCGCCGAGCAGCCCCATCAGGAACACCGCGCAGTTGAAGATCGTCACCTCCAGCCCGATCGTCACCGCGATCGGCAGGCCCAGCCGCCAGATCGCCGCATAGCGCTGCCAGTCGCTCCGCCACCAGTTTCCGAACAGCCGGTAACGGCGGAAGCGGCGGTGCCGCGTCACGACGACGGCCATCCCCACGAACATGAACAGGTTCGACAGCGCACTCCCCAGCCCCGCCCCGAACAGCCCGAGCGCGGGCAGCCCGAAATGCCCGAAGATGAGACCGAAATTGAGCACCGCATTGAGCAGCACCGCAATCACCCCGACGACGAACGCCCAGACCGGCCGCTCCAGCGCCGACACGAACGAGCGCAGCACGTAATAGCCGAGCAGCGGCAGCAGCCCGAACATCATCGGATGCACCAGCCGCACCGCCGCATGCGCCAGTGCCGGCTCCTGCCCGAACAGCAGCAGGATCGGCTCGGCCTGCCACAGCAGCAGCCACATCGGCACGCACAGCGTCGCCGCGACCCACAGCGACTGCCGCACGGTGCGCTGCACGTCGCGCACCGCGTGGCTGCGCTCGCCGAGCGCGCGGGCGATCATCGGCGCGGCGGCGGTGACGAGGCCGGTGCCGAAGAACACGCAGGCGGTGAACAGGTTGACGCCCAGCGCCGCCGCCGCGAGCTTGTCCGCCCCCGCCCAGCCGAGCAGCACCACGTCTGTCGTCGCGATCAGCGCCTGCGCGAGGTTGGTCAGCACGAGCGGATAGGCGAGCGCGACCATCGCGCGCACCTCCGGCCACCACCAATGCTGTGTTTCGCGCCCCATCGCCCGCCGATGGACGGGAGGACGGTTCACGGCAAGGGCAAGTTGCGGCCCGTTCGACTCTCTTCTTCGTCATCCCGGATGTTAGGCTTTCCCCAAAAACCGTCAGGTTTTTGGCTGGAAAGCCTTGCAGTCCGGGATCCATATCTCCGCAGGCGCCTGCCTCGCGATGGATCCCGGACAGCTCGATTTTCTATTCAAATCATAGATTTGAAGAAAATCGGCTTCCGGGATGACGGGTGGCGAGGATGCCGTACTGTCTACCGACCATAGCCCCCCGCACGCGTTTACGGCATAGGCGCGCGTCCCATGTCCGCGACTCAGCCTCCCGCGATCGGTCTCGACTTCGGCACCACCAATTCGGTGGCCGCCGTTGCGCACGCCGACACCGCCGATCTCGTGATGCTTGATGCGCCCGGCGGCACCGACGCGGTGTTCCGCTCGGCCTTGTGCTTCTGGGAGGAGGACGGCATCGCCAGCGAGGCGGGGCCGTGGGCGGTCGAGGAATATCTCGCCTTCCCGCAAGGGTCCCGCTTCCTGCAATCGTTCAAGTCGGTCGCCGCCAATGCGACGTTCGAACATGCCAGCGTGTTCGAACGTCGCTACCGTTTCGAGGAGATCGGGCGGCTGTTCCTGTCGAAACTGGTCGCCCGCTCGCGCGGGACGCTCGCCGGAAGGGCGAAGCGCCTGATCGTCGGCCGCCCCGTCGAATTCGCCGGCAGTCGCCCCGACGAGACGCTCGCCAGGACACGCTACGACGCGATGTTCGGCGCGCTCGCCGAAGAGATCCACTATGTCTACGAACCGATCGGCGCGGCGTTCAGCTACGCCTCACGGATCAGCGATCCCGCGACGATCCTCGTCGCCGATTTCGGCGGCGGCACCAGCGACTTCTCGGTGGTGCGGATCGCCGAGCCGGGTGCCGCGCGCCGCTGCGTCCCGCTCGGCACGGCGGGCGTCGGTATCGCCGGTGATCGCTTCGACGCGCGCATCGTCGACCGGCTCGTCCTGCCGATGCTCGGCAAGGGCGGTTCCTACCGCTCGTTCGACAAAGTCCTCGATATTCCCGGTGGTTACTTCAGCGACTTCGCGGACTGGTCGAAGCTGGCGTTGATGCGCAACCGCAAGACGCTCGCCGATCTCGAGAAGCTGCGCCGCGCCGCGCTCGATCCCGATGCCATCGCGCGGATGATTGCGGTGATCGATCAGGAACTTGGCTATCAGCTCTACGACGCGGTGGGAAAGCTGAAGCGCGCGCTGTCGGCAGCCGAGGGGGCGCATTTCCACTTCGCCGGCGCGGGTTTCGGCATCGAGGCGGACGTGCGCCGCGCCGATTTCGAGGAGTGGATCGCGCCCGACGTCGCGCGTATCGAGGCGGCGGTCGACCGCGCGCTCGCCGCGGCGGAGGTCGCGCCCGCCGCCATCGATCGTGTATTCCTCACCGGCGGCACGTCGCTCACCCCACGCCTGCGCCGCCTCTTCACCGAGCGTTTCGGGGAGGACCGCATCGCCTCGGGCGGCGAGCTCACTTCGATCGCCCACGGCCTCGCGCTGATCGGTGCGCAGGACGACGTCTCGAGCTGGACGGCCTGAATATCGTCTGTCCTACACGCCACCGATCTGCGACAGTCGGTGCCGCTCTTTCCCATCGTCGGCTGCTTCAGGAAAAGGCGGAATCGCGCGATCGCTAAGACCTTCGACGCCCGATCGGTGCAAATTTGGAAACGATCGCGCCTTACATTTTCGATTCAGGCGTCAATCTGTCAAGCGAGCTATCACTCTAGTCCGTCTGCCGCGCCCATTCGCGATTGATGCCGAGCGCGCCGAGCGTGCAGATCACGCCGGAGAGCAAATACAGCCCGACCGACCACAGCCCGACATGGCTGGCGAGGAACAACGCCGCCAGCGGCGCGAAGCCCGCGCCGATCAGCCACGCCGAATTGGCGACGATCGCCGCCCCGGTATAGCGCGTCTGCGGCGGGAAGCGGTCGTTCACCACCCCCGACGACTGGCCGAAGGCGAGGCCGAGCAGCGCGAAGCCCGAGATCATGTAGAGCGACTCGCCCACCCCGCCCGCACCCAGCAACTGCGGCGCGAAGCCGCTATACGCGCCGATCATCACCGCCGACACGCCCAGCACCGCACGCCGCCCGACGCGGTCGGCGATCATCCCCGACGCCAGCATCGCCAGCACGCAGACCAGCGTCCCGCCCGCCTCGATGATGAGGAAGCGCACCGGCTCCTCATGCGCATAGAGCGTCACCCAGGAGAGGGGGAACACCGTGACGAGGTGGAACAAGGCGAAGCTCGCCAGCGGCGCGAACGCCCCCAGCGCGATCGTCCGCCATTCCGTGAAGAGAGTCGCGAAGGCCGGTGACGGCTGCAGCTCGCGGCTTTCGAACAGCTTTTCGAACTCCGGCGTCGCGATCATCCGCAACCGCGCGAACAGCGCGACGACGTTGATCGCCAGCACCACGAAGAACGGATAGCGCCAGCCCCAGCTCAGGAAATCGGCGGGCGACAGGATGCCGAGGAAATAGGCGAACAGCGACGCCGCCACCAGCAGGCCGAGCGGTGCGCCGAGCTGCGGGATCATCGCATACCAGCCGCGCTGCTTCTTGGGGGCGTTGAGCGAGAGGAGCGCCGGCATCCCGTCCCACGCGCCGCCCAGCGCCATGCCCTGCCCGAAGCGGAACAGGCCGAGCATCACCGCCGACCACGTGCCGATCTGTTCGTATCCCGGCAGCAGCGCCATCGCCATCGTCGATCCGCCGAGCAGGAACAGCGCGATCGTCAGCTTCACGCCGCGCCCGTGATTGCGGTCGATCCACATGAAAATGAGCGTACCGAACGGCCGCCCGACAAAGGCGAGCGCGAACAGCGCAAAGGAATAGAGCGTGCCCGTCAGCGCATCGACGTAGGGAAAGACGACGGCCGGAAACACCAGCACCGAGGCGATGGCATAGACGAAGAAGTCGAAAAATTCGGACGTCCGCCCGACGATCACGCCGATCGCAATCTCGCCGGGTGCGACATGGCCGTCGGCGTGCAGCGCGCGGGCGTCGCGCTCCAACTGAGTCGAATCGGGTGTGGCGGTCGATGCGGTCATGCCGTCCATGCTCCTGCGGGCAATCCCGCCGTCCAGTAACCCGGCCCGGAAGCGGGCCGCCATAGTGCCTTGTGCCTAGTATGCGCCGGTTGTGGGATTGGACAAAATGTCCAATGTAGCACCACGCGTAAACGGCCTAGGCGACACTCATGCGCGACCATACGCCCTTCGTTCGAACCGCCGGCCTCGCCGCCGTCGCCCTCTCGCTGGCCGGATGCGGCCACGCGGTGCTCGATCCCGCCGGCGACGTCGCGCTGCAGCAACGCGACATCATCTTCATCTCCACCGGCCTGATGCTGCTCATCATCGTGCCGGTGATGATCCTGATCGTGCTGTTCGCCTGGCGCTATCGCAAGGGCAACGACGCGGCGACCTACGATCCGCATTTCGAACATTCGACCTCGCTGGAACTGGTGATCTGGTCAGCCCCGCTCGCCATCATCATCGCGCTGGGGGCGCTCACCTGGTCGAGCACCCACCTGCTCGATCCGTTCCGCCCGCTCGATCGCGTCTCGGCAGGCAAGCCGGTCGATCACGCGCAAAAACCGCTCCATATCCAGGTCGTCGCGCTCGACTGGAAATGGTTGTTCATTTACCCCGAACAGGGCATCGCGACGGTCAACGAACTGGCGCTGCCGGTCGATCGCCAGGTCCGCTTCGACATCACCTCGTCGAACATGATGAACAGCTTCTACGCCCCCACGCTGGCCGGCATGGTCTATGCGATGCCCGGCATGCAGAGCACGCTCCACGCCGTGCTCAACAAGCCCGGCACCTACGAGGGCATGTCCGCCAATTACAGCGGCGCGGGCTTCTCAGACATGCGTTTCAAGCTGCGCGGATTAAGCGACAAGGATTTCGAAGCCTGGGTCGCGCGCGTGAAGACCAGCAACCGCACCCTCGCCGCCGCCGATTATCTCAAGCTCGAAAAGCCGAGCGAGAAGGTCGCGCCAATCGGCTTCACCAGCGTGCAGGCCGATCTGTTCGACCGCGTCGTCAACCGCTGCGTCGCGCCGGACACGCCCTGCATGCGTGATATCATGGCGCATGACCGCATGGCCGAGGGTCAGTCGCCGCACGCCATGCCCCCGATGCTTCCAATGCCCGCCGCCGGCCACGACACCCCGCCCCCGCCGGGCGGCAAGCCCAAGGGCGCGCTGTTCAAGAACAAGGACGAGATCGCCCCCCAACCCAATATCGACAAACCGCGCGGGCCCGCCCCCGGCAAGACCGATCCCGATTCGCCGCGCAACCGCGATATGTCCCTCCTCCTGCCCGCCGCACCCGCGCGCGGCTGATCGGAAGACCCATGCTCACCACGATCTTCGGCCGCCTCTCGCTCGAGAGTTTCCCGATCCACGAGCCGATCGTGCTCGGCACCTTCATCGGCGTCGCCATCCTCGGCGTCGCGCTGCTCGGTGCCGTCACCTACTTCAGGCTCTGGGGCTATCTCTGGAGCGAGTGGTTCACGAGTGTGGATCACAAGAAGATCGGGATCATGTACATGATCCTCGGCATCGTCATGCTGCTGCGCGGCTTCGCCGACGCGCTGATGATGCGCCTGCAGCAGGCGATCGCCTTCGGCGGCAGCGACGGATATCTCAACGCGCACCACTACGATCAAATTTTCAGCGCGCACGGCACGATCATGATCTTCTTCGTGGCGATTCCGTTGGTCGTTGGCATTATCAATTACGTTATGCCGCTGCAGATCGGTGCGCGCGACGTGGCGTTTCCGTTTCTCAACAACCTCAGCTTCTGGTTGACGGTGGCGGGTGCGGCGCTGGTGATGGTGTCGCTGTTCGTCGGCGAGTTCAGCCGCGCGGGCTGGCTCAACTACGTGCCGGTCGCGAATCTGCAGAACAGCCCCGATACGGGCCCCGACTATTACCTGTGGGCGCTGCAGATAGCGGGCATCGGCACCTTGCTGTCGGGCATCAACATGGTCGTCACGCTGCTGAAGATGCGTGCCCCCGGCATGTCGATGATGAAGATGCCGGTGTTCTGCTGGACGGCCTTGTGCAGCAACGTGCTGGTCATCGCGATCTTCCCGGTGCTGACCGCCGCCTTCGCGATGCTGATGCTCGATCGCTACGTCGGCACCGATTTCTTCACCAACGATCTCGGCGGCAACCCGATGATGTACTGGAACCTGGTGTGGATCTGGGGCCACCCGGAGGTCTATGTCCTCGTCCTGCCGGTGTTCGGCATCTTCTCCGAAATCACCTCGACCTTCTCGGGCAAGCCGCTCTTCGGCTATTCGTCGATGGTCTATGCGACGGTGGTCATCACCATCCTGTCGTTCCTGGTGTGGCTGCACCATTTCTTCACGATGGGATCGGGCGCGAGCGTCAATTCCTTCTTCGGCATCGCGACGATGGTGATCTCGATCCCGACGGGCGCGAAGATCTTCAACTGGCTGTTCACGATGTACCGCGGCCGCATCCGCTTCGAACTGCCGATGATGTGGGTCGTCGCCTTCCTGCTGACCTTCACCGTAGGCGGGATGACCGGCGTGCTGCTGGCGGTGCCGCCGGCCGACTTCGTGCTGCACAACTCGCTGTTCCTGGTCGCGCATTTCCACAACGTCATCATCGGCGGCGTGGTGTTCGGCCTGTTCGCGGGCATGACCTACTGGTTCCCCAAGGCCTTCGGCTTCCGGCTCGATCCGTTCTGGGGCAAGGTCAGCTTCTGGGGCTGGGTGATCGGATACTGGGTCGCGTGGACGCCGATCTACGTCGTCGGCCTGATGGGGACGACGCGCCGCGTACGCCACTTCGACGACCCGAGCCTGCAGATCTGGTTCGTGATCGCGCTGATCGGCGCGGCGATCATCCTGGTCGGCATCCTCGCCTTCATCATCCAGATCGCCGTCAGCATCAAAAACCGCGAGGCGCTGCGCGACACGACCGGCGATCCGTGGGACGCCCGCACGCTGGAATGGTCGATCTCCTCGCCGCCGCCGGCCTATAATTTCGCCTTCACGCCGATCGTCCACACGCTCGATACGTGGCACGACATGAAGGAGCGCGGGGCAAAGACTCCGGCGAGCGGCTACCGCGCGATCCACATGCCGCGCAACACCGGCGCGGGTGTGATCCTGTCCGGCCTCGCGCTCGCGCTCGGCTTCGCGATGGTGTGGTATATCTGGTGGCTGGCGGCGGTGAGCGCGGTCGGGCTGTTCGTCGTCGCGATCGGCCATACCTTCAACTACAACCGCGACTATCACATCCCGGCCGACGAGGTCGCCGCAGGCGAGGCCGCACGGCTGGCGGTGGAGGGCTGACATGACCACGCACGCCGACACCGACATCGACCGCGACGCCTTCTACGTCACCGAGGAAGAGCATCACGACGCCGACGGGGCGACCGCGCTCGGCTTCTGGATATACCTGATGAGCGACGCGCTCATCTTCGCGACGCTGTTCGCGGCGTACGGCGTGCTTGGCACCAGCTATGCCGGCGGGCCCGCCCCGCGCCAGATCTTCGAGCTGCCGCTCGTCGCGCTCAACACGACGTTCCTGCTGCTCTCCTCGATCACCTTCGGCATGGCGGCGATCGACTCGCACGCGGGCAAGGTGCGGTCGACGCAGGTCTGGCTGGTCATCACCGCGCTGTTCGGCATCGCCTTCGTCGGCGTGGAGCTGCACGAGTTCGCCGGGCTGATCGCCGAAGGCGCAACACCGCAGCGCAGCGCCTTCCTCTCGGCCTTCTTCACGCTCGTCGGTACGCACGGCCTGCACGTCTCGTTCGGCCTCGTCTGGATCGCGGTGATGCTGGTGCAGATCGGCCAGCGCGGGCTGATCCCCGCCAACAAACGCCGGCTGATGTGCCTCGGCATGTTCTGGCACCTGCTCGATGTCGTGTGGATCGGCGTCTTTACCTTCGTCTACCTGCTGGGAGTCGTGCGATGAGCGCATCCGAAACCACGCATGACCATGCCGATCACGGCACGCGCCGCGGCTATCTGATCGGCTTCCTGCTGTCGGCAGTGCTGACGGCGATCCCGTTCTGGCTGGTGATGAACCACGTCATCGCCGACGCGCAAGCGACCGCGCTCGCCATCTTCGCCTTCGCGTTCGTGCAGATCATCGTCCACACGATCTTCTTCCTGCACGTCAACACACGCTCGGAGGGCGGATGGACGCTGATGGCGCTGATCTTCACGGTGGTGATCATCGCCATCGTCATCAGCGGGTCGCTGTGGATCATGTACCACCTCAACAGCAACATGATGCCGATGACCGCCGGGGACATGACCGGCCATTGAAACGCTTGGGGTTCGCCGCGCTCTGCATCCTGCTGGCGGCGGGGTTCGCGGGGCTCGGCGTGTGGCAGGTCGAGCGGCGGGCGTGGAAGCACGACCTGATCGCGGCGGTGAACGCCCGCGTCCACGCCCCGCCCCGCGCGCTGAGGAACGACGCCCCCGCCTACACCCGCGTCCGCCTGCGCGGCACCTTCCGGCCGGGCAGCGAGACCTTCGTGCAGGCCGTCACCGATCTCGGCCCCGGCTGGTGGGTGCTGACCCCGCTCGACACCGATAGCGGCACCGTGCTGGTCAATCGCGGCTTCGCCCCGGAGCGCACGCACTTCCGCGTCGCCGGGCCTGTCACCGTCACCGGCCTCGTCCGTGCGAGCGAGCCCGGCGGCGCGTTCCTGCGCAGCAACGATCCCGCGCACGACCGCTGGTATTCGCGCGACGTCGCCGCCATCGCCAACGCGCGTCACCTCGGCACGGTCGCCCCCGTCTTCGTCGATGCCGACGCCACCGCCAATCCCGGCGGTCTCCCCGTCGGCGGGCTGACGGTGATCGCTTTTTCCGACAATCACCTGATATATGCCCTCACCTGGTTCGCGCTCGCCGGGCTTTCGGCGTTCGGCGCGGTGATGGTGTTGCGGAGGCGTTGATGGACCGGCCGTTGCTCGCGCTGACCCGGCGGACGGTGGCCGACGCGACCGTCGCGAGCGAGAACATGCGCCAGCTCGTCCAGCTCCGCTGGCTGGCCGTCGGCGGGCAGCTCGTCACGATCCTCGGCGTCGCCTTCGGGCTCGGCGTGGCCTTGCCGCTCGTGCCGATGCTCGGCGTGGTCGCGCTGCTGGTACTCGCCAATCTCGCAGTGATCGCCGCCCTCCCGCGCCACGCCATCGTCAACGGCGAGATCATGCTCGCGCTGCTGCTCGACATGGCGGCGCTGACCGTGCAGCTCTATCTGAGCGGCGGCGCGAGCAACCCGTTCATCTCCTTCTACCTGCTGCAGGTCGTGCTCGGCGCGATCCTGCTGGAGCGCTGGTCGGCCTGGGTGCTCGTCGCCGTTGCGAGCCTCTGTTACGCGGGGCTGACGATGTGGCGGGTGCCGCTCGCCTATCCGCCGCTGCTGCTGCCCGATATCGTCATGCTCTACACGCTCGGCGGGTGGATCAGCTTCGCGCTGACCGGCATCCTGCTGGCGCAGTTCATCACCCGCATCACGCGCAATCTGCGCGCGCGCGACCGCCACCTCGCCGACCTGCGCCACCGCGCGGCGGAGGAGGACGGCATCGTCCGCATGGGCCTGTTCGCGAGCGGCGCGGCGCACGAGCTGGGCACCCCCCTCGCCTCGCTGTCGGTGATCCTCGGCGACTGGCGGCGCATGCCGCAGCTCGCCGGCGACCCCGAACTGGCCGGCGAACTCGAGGACATGCGCGCCGAGGTCGAGCGCTGCAAGACGATCGTGTCCGACATCCTGCACAGCGCCGGCGAGCCGCGCGGCGAGGCGATGGAGCGCGCGCGGGTGCGCGCCTTCGTCGACGATGTCGTCGGCGAATGGGCACCGACGCATAGCGGCGTGGCCGTAGACTATGCCTGCGAGATCCCCGCGGAGGCCGCCTTCGTCACCGGCCCGTCGCTGCGCCAGGCGATCTGGAACCTGCTCGACAATGCGGCCGAGGCGTCACCCGGCGGCATCGCCTTGCGCGCTACCCGCACCGGAGAGGGCGTGGTGCTGGCGGTCAGCGACGAAGGTGCGGGCTTCCTGCCCGAACAGCTTCCCGCGATCGGCAAGCCCTATGCCTCCAGCAAGGGCGCGGGCCACGGCGTCGGCCTGTTCCTTGCCAGCAACGTCGCGCGGCGGCTCGGCGGGCGGCTGGAGGCGGCCAACCGGGCGGAGGGCGGTGCCGAGGTGCGCCTCATCCTGCCGCTCGCCCCCGACAGCACCGGGAAGCCATGATGGACGATCAACCCCGCCTGATCCTTGTCGAGGACGATGCGACCTTCGCGCGCACGCTGCAGCGCTCGTTCGAGCGGCGCGGCTACCGCGTCTGGACCGCCGCCAGCGCGGAAGAGATGGACGCGCTGCTCGACGAGGCGAAGCCCGGCTTCGCGGTGGTCGATCTCAAGCTCGGCGCGGCCTCCGGCCTGCCCTGTGTCCAGCGGCTCAACGCATATGATCCGGCGATGCTGATCGTCGTCCTCACCGGCTTCGCGAGCATCGCCACCGCGGTAGAGGCGATCAAGCTCGGCGCGTGCCATTATCTCGCCAAGCCCTCCAACACCGACGATATCGAGGCCGCCTTCAGCCGCGCGGGCGGCGACGCGGCGGTGCCCGTCACCACGCGCACGACCTCGATCAAGACGCTGGAATGGGAGACGATCAACCAGGCGCTGGCCGACAACGACTTCAACATTTCGGAGACCGCGCGGCGGCTGGGGATGCACCGCCGCACGCTGGCGCGCAAACTGCTCAAGCAGCCGATCAAATAAGCGCGAGCGCTTCCCCGGCCGCGCGCGCGCCGCTCTCCCAGGCGCCGTGGGCGGTGGAGAAATCGGTGGCGTGCGTCGCCTCGCCCGCGAAGAAGATGCGCTCCGCGACCGGCCGGGCGAGGATTGCGCGCGCCGCGGCGTGGCCCGGCAGCGCGTGGCTGTACGATCCGCGGATCCAGTCGGTGCGGCACCATGCCGAGGCGACGAGCGGGCGGACATGGCGGCGAACGCCGCTGCCGAGCAGCGCGACCAATTCGTCGAGCGCGAAGGCGAAGGCCGCCGCCGGGCCGGCATCCTCGACCGAGACCGCGCCGGGCCCGCCGAAGAACCCCTCGATCACCGGCCGGCCGAGCGCCATGATGTAGTAGCTGCCCGTCCCCGCATTGCGCGGATTGCCGAGCAGGTGCGTCTCGGGCTCGAACCCGTGATCGCCGTGGAGTTCGAAGAACAATTTGTCGGCGAGCCCGAGCGGAAGCTGGCTCGCGGCATGGAGATGATCGTCCGCGCCTGCGATGGCGATCGCCCCGCTCGCCAGCACGTTGGTGGAGGCGGTGACGATCACCGCGCGCGCCTCGACGGGGCCGCGATCGGTGTCGAGGCGCACGCCTTGGCCGCTTTGCGCGACCTTCCGCACCGGGCACGACAGCAGCAGCCGCACGTCGGGCAGGCTCGCGGCGAGCAGGCTGCCATAGCCCTCCCGCACGCGCCAGTTCGCGTCGGTCGCGGCATTGTCGTAGGCGAGGAAGTCGGCGACCGAGAGGCGGTCGAGCGACGCGCCGTTCATATATCCGCTCAGCGACTGGCAGAAGGCGTTCCAGTCGCCGCCGGGGGTCAGCGCGTCCGCCGCGCGGTCGCTGGCGGGCGGATCGGTGTTGAGGCGCTCCGACAGCGCCTCCCACGCGGCCATCGCCGCATCCTGATCCTCGCGCGGGAAGCCGAGATCGCGCCACTGGGCGCGCCACGCGGTATCGCCGCCGACCACGTCGAATCCGCCCGCCAGCGCGACGCCCACCAGCGGATTGCGCTCCGCCGAGTGCAGCCAGCCGCAGCCCATGTCGAGCGGCATGCCGCCCATGCCCAGCGTCCAGCCGCGCCCGCCGGCGCGGTCGCTCGCCTCGATCAGGAGCACCGACCGGCCCGCCGCGCGCAGTGTCCGCGCGGCGGAAATCCCGGCGGCACCCGCGCCGATGATCGCGATATCGCAGTCCATTGCCGCCTCCTGTACCCGATCACGAAAAGCTGCAACGCCCCGGAACCGCTGCTAAGCTCACGCGCGTGACATTCTTCGAAAGCCTCGTCGCGCTGATGGCGGTCGCGATCCTGCTGCTGCAGGTGACGCGCCGCCTGCGGATTCCCTATCCCGGCATCCTCGCGGCGGCGGGCGTGGGCGTGGCGATGCTGCCGGGGGCGCCCGACATCCCGATCGACCCGACGACGGTGCTGGCGCTGTTCATCGCGCCGGTGCTGGTCGATTCGGCCTATGACTTCCCGATCGGCACTGCGCGGCGGATGGCCTTGCCGCTGTTCTTCTACGCGGTGGTCGCGGTGCTGGCGACGACGGGCGTGGTCGTCGGCATCAGCGCGGTGACGATCGCGCTGCCGTTGACCGCTGCGATCATCCTCGGCGCGATCGTCGCGCCGCCCGATGCCGCCGCCGCCACCGCCGTGCTGTCCGGCCTGCCGGTCTCACGCCGCGTCGATGCGCTGCTGAAGGGCGAGAGCCTGTTCAACGATGCGACGGCGCTGCTGCTGTTCAGCGCCGCGCTGACGGTCCACGCGCATGGCGGCTTCAATACGGGGACGGTGATCCAGCTCTCGCTCGCCGCGCCGGGCGGCATCCTGTTCGGGATCGCCTTCGGCTATGCGATGACGCGGCTGCGCCCGGTGACGGAAAATTCGGTCGGCGGCACGCTGCTGCAGTTCGTCTACTGCTTTGCGACCTGGCTTATCGCCGAGCGGCTGCATCTCTCCGCCGTCCTCGCCACGGTCGCCAGCGCGATGACGATCGCGACGCTCGCGCGGATCGGCGACAGCCCGCGGATGCGCGTCCACTCGTTCGCGGTGTGGACGACGGTGGTGTTCCTGTCGAACGTGCTCGCCTTCCTGCTGATGGGGCTGCAGGCGCGGCGGATCGTCGATGCCATGTCGGCCGCGCAGTTCGAGCGCGCCGCCTGGTTCGCGGCGATCGTCGTCGTCGGGGTGATCGTCACGCGGCTGGCGATCGCCTTCGTGCTGCGCGGGTTCCTCGTGCTGCGATACCGGCGCGGCAAGGGCCTCGCGCCCTTCCTGCCGGGTGAGACCTTGCTGGTCGGCTGGTCGGGGATGCGCGGGCTGGTGACGCTGGCGACGGCGCTGGCGCTGCCCGCCGACTTCCCGGAGCGCGACCTGCTGGTGCTGACCGCCTTCGCCGTCGTGCTGGCGACTTTGGTGATCCAGGGCGCGACGCTGGCGCCGCTCATCTGGTGGCTCAAGCTCAACCGCGAGGACGAGGCGGCGGAGGAGCTGGAGGCGGCGCATCTCTCGCTCGCCGAGGCCGCGCTCGAACGGCTCGCGGACGAGGACGGCGCGGAGGCCGAGGGCGTGCGGCAGATCTACCGCGAGATCTGCGACGGCACGCGCGACCCGGACCAGGCCTATCCGCTCAATCGTCGCCGCGGTCTCTCGCTCGCCGCCGTACTGGCGCAGCGCGAGCGGCTGGAGGTGCTGCGCGACGACAATAGGATCGGGCCGGACCATTATCTGGAGCTGCAGGAGAAGCTCGACTGGAAGCAGCTCGCGGTCGACGCCGACGACGAACGGCTGGCGGAAAACTAATCGTCCCGGCCGCCGTCCTCGATATCGAGATAGGCGACGACGTCGTTCTCCGTCGCCAGCCACAGATTGTCCTGCACCGCCTCGCTCTGCTGCCGCGCGACCGCCAGCGCCGCGTCGAGCGGGCCGTAGAACAGCGTCTCGGCGGCGGCATCGGCGTCGCTCAGGTGATAGAGCCGAACGCTGGCATTGGCGGATACGGTGCGCATAAGAACGGCATGGGCTGAGTTTTGGCCGCAATCAACGAGGAACCGCGGATGACGACCAACTGGTTCGCGGGCGGCGGCTCCAACTACGCGCTCTACCGTCCCGATTGCCCGCAGGCGCTGGCGGACTTTCTGGCGGAGATTTCGCCCGACACGCGGCTCGCGGTCGACGTCGGGTGCGGCAACGGCCAGTTCACCGGCCAGCTCGCGCGCCATTTCGAGCGCGTCATTGGCGTCGATCCCAGTACCGACCAGATCGCCAATGCCGTCCCGCACGACCACGTCCGCTATGTCGTCGCGCCAGCCGAGGCGCTGCCGCTCGAAGCCGGCACGGCCAGCCTGATCACCGCCGCGCAGGCCGCGCACTGGTTCGATCTGCCGCGCTTCTACGCCGAGGTTCGACGGATTGCCGCGCCCGGAGCCTTAGTGGCGCTGGTCAGCTACGGCGTGCCGCGCTTCGACGCCGACATCGCCGCGCGCTTCGACCGTTTCTATTACGACGAGATCGGCACCTACTGGCCGCCCGAGCGCAAATTGGTCGAATCGGGCTATGCCGACATCGATTTTCCCTTTCCCGAACGCCCCTATCCGGCACTGGAAATCCGCCGCGACTGGGATCTCGACGCCTTCCTCGGCTATCTCTCGACCTGGTCCGCGATCCGGCGGCTGGAACAGGCCGGCCGCGACGATATCCGCGCGGCGTTCGTGCGCGATATCGCGGCCCTGTGGGGCAATGCAGAGACGAAGCGGCTCGTATCGTGGCCGGTCAGCCTGCGGCTGGGGACGACCCCGTAATCCTCCGGGCGTTGATCTCCCGCGCCGTCTTCGTCATCCTGGCACGGTGCTGTTGCGTAACCTGACCGCCTGTTTCCTCGCCGCGATGTTGGCGATCCTGCCCGCCGCCGCGCGCGCCGATGCCGGCCCGCCGCTCGCCGCGCTGCAGACGCCCGACGACGCCATCGCTCAGGACGCCGCCGAATATGCCAGGCAATTCGACGTTCCGCTCGCGGAAGCGATCCTGCGCCTCCATGCGCAGGAGGCGAGCGTTCCCGTCACCGATCGCATCGCCGCGCTGTACGAGGACAGGCTCGCCGGCATCTCGATCGAGCATAAGCCCGCGTACCGCATCCAGGTCTATCTGACCGGCGACGATCCAGTGCCGACGCAATATGTCGATGCGGGGCCGTTGCACGTGCCGGTGGTGTTCAAGACCGGCGCGAAGGCGACGCGCGACCGCATCATCTGGGCGATGGCCTATCACCAGACCGAGATCCGCGCCGCGCTCCCGCTGGCACCCAGCATCGGCCTCGATCCGCGCACCGGCGAGATGGTCATCACCGTGCCGCGTCGCATCGCCGACAGCGACGGCGACACGTTGAAGGCCAAGTTCGAGGCACTGACCGGCGTGCCGGTGCAACTGCGCGTGCTCGATCGCAAGGAGGTCAACCTCGCGCCCGAAGGCGGCTCGCGCGTCGTCGGGCCCGATCCTTCCAACGGCAAGAATTATTACTGCACGACCGGCTTCACCGTCACCGACGGCGCGCGCCAGGGCGTGACCACCGCCGCGCATTGCCCCGATACGCTGACCTACCGCGATCCGCAGAGCGGCAACGCGCCGCTCACCTATCTCGGTCAATGGGGCTGGGGCTATCAGGACGTGCAGATCAATCTCAGCAGCGACGCGCTGCCGCCGACCTTCTATGTCGACAAGGATCGCAAGACGGCGCGCGCGGTGACGGCGCAACGCGGCCGCATCTCGACCCGCAGCGGCGATTTCGTCTGCCACCGCGGCGAGCGCACCGGCTATAGCTGCGCGGTCGTCGAACTCACCGATTTCGCGCCCGCAGGCGATCTGTGCGGCGGCGCGTGCCTGCCCAATTGGGTGACGGTCGCGGGCCCCACCTGCAAGGGCGGCGACAGCGGCGCGCCGGTGTTCAGCGGCGGCGTCGCCTTCGGCATCCTCAAGGGCGGAAGCTATCGTCCCGACGGATCGTGCGCCTTCTATTTCTATATGTCGGTCGATTACCTGCCGCCGGGCTGGACGCTGCTGCGCGAGGCTCCGCCGATCGTCGCGGCCAAGCCGGTACGCGGCAAGCGGACCACGCGGTCGCGCGCATCGTCGCGTCCGGGCAAGGCGCGCGCGACCTAGCGCTTTCTCACAAAACGCGGGTCCACGGCTGCGGCTGCTCCATGTCGAGCCGGCAGACGTGGCTGAGCCCGTGCCGCACCGCATAGGCCGCGACGCGCGCGTCGTAATCCCCCGCGCGCGGGTTCGCGAACACCCAGTCGCGCGGCGTGAAGGTCGAATAGCCATTGAGCGTCGGCACCCGCCAGAATTGCGCGAGCAGCATCGCATCGACATTGTGCGGGTACATGCCGTGGCGCGCGGCATCGACATAGACCGGCTCGTGCCGCCGCGCGGTGACGACGTAGAAGCTCTGACACTCCCTGGGCGGCGCGGGCACGGCGGCGAGCGCGGCACCGTCCCTGCTGCGGCTGAGCGCCACCGGCACGTCGCTGCCGATCTGCTCGGCGACCAGGAACAGCACGACGCCCGCCAGCAGCAACGGCCGCGTCCGCGCCCAGTGCGCCGCGCGCGCGTGATGTGCCGCGACGACGACCAGCAGCAGCGGCAGGATCAGGAACAACTGGAAGCGCGCGACGACGCGCAGTCCCTTCGCGCCCGGAACGAGATGATAGACGAGCGCCCAGCCCGAATATTCCCCCACCCGCAGCGTCAGCAGCCAGCACAGGATGACGGCGAGCGCGAAGGCGCGCAGCGGCGGGCTCCCGCGTGCGACGCATCGCCACAATGCCGTCACCCCCAGCGCAAACATCAGCAGGGGGAAGCCGGTGACATGCTCGCCGGTCAGCAACACGCTCGGGAAGGACCGGATCAGCCAGCCCCAGACGTAATTCGATGCGCCCACGTTGATCGCGTCGATCGGGAACAGCAGGTAGTAATAGATCTCGTTCAGCGCCTGCCCGCCGGTCTCGCGCATCTTCGGCAGATAGACGGCGAAGAACGGCACCAGCGCGATCAGGAACGGCAGCGCACCCGCCTCGACGGTGCGGTGGTGCCGCGCGAACAGCCGCATCGCCCTGCGCGGCCGCCAGTTCCCGCTCGTCACCAGCCAGCAACCCGCCATCACGCAGCCGAAGAAGATCGTGAACCACGCCATGTAGAAAGCGGTGAACAGCCACGCCGCCATCAGCAGCCCGAGCGCCGCCGATGCCACGCAGGCCGCCCGCACGCTCCCCGCGCGCACAACCGCCACCGCCAGCAGCATCGCCACCGGCAGCAGCGCGACGCTCTGCAACTGTGCATGGCCGGCCTGGATCATCAGCCCGTTGGCGTCGGTGAACACGAACGCGACGAACAGCGCCGCACCGCGCCCCCAGCGCAGCGTGCGCGCGACCAGCATGTAGGCCGCGAAGAAACCGATCGACTTGAAGGTCGCGAGGTTGAGCGTGTCGGCGAGCAACGGATCGGCAAACAGCCGCCAGAAAGTATAGCTCAGCCCATAGAGGAAATAGCCGTCGTTATAGCCGAGCGTCCCCGGATACGGATGGAAATAGCCGGTCACGTTCCACGCCGCGGCACCCGACCAGACGTTCCGCCAATGTTCGAGGATCGCGACCTCGATGATGCCGTCGGCGCGGTCGCTGAAGCCCTGGTCGAATCCGCTCAGGATATGTTTGCGGAAGAACAGCGCCATCGCCGCCAGCCAGACAAGCATCGCCAAGAAGCGCCCGCGCATCCTGTCTTGATCGAGCCGCTCGCGCATCGCGCACCGGAGAAGCATGATGCGAAAAGCCGCACAAGCCCCAGTTTTCCCGCCACCCGTGACCCGTTTCGGCGACGGATGGCGCCTTGGTCTTTTGGCGGATAGCATCGCCCGAGGGAGGGACCGCGCGCATATGTCGTTCGAAGGCGAAGCACTGGCGATCGTCGAAGCCGCGCTCGATATCGAGGATTCGGCCGCGCGCGCCGCCTTCGTCGCCGAACGCTGCGGCGGCGACGCCGCGCTGCAGGCCCGCGTCGAACAGTTGCTCGCGCTCGACACCGCCGATTTCAAGCTGTTGCCGACCGAGAGCTTCGCCCGGCCGCTCGGCGTGGTCGATCTCATCCCGCCGCGTATCGGCCCCTGGCGCGTCACCCGCGAGATCGCGCGCGGCGGCATGGGCGCGGTGGTGATGGCGGAGCGCGACGACGGCGTGTTCAATCAGGTCGTCGCGATCAAGCTGATCCGCGGCGACCTCGCCAGCGACCGTGCCAAGGCGCGTTTTGCCGAGGAACGCCGCATCCTCGCGCGGCTGCGCCACCCCGATATCGTCCGCATCCTCGACGGCGGCGATGCCGACGGCAGGCCGTGGCTGGCGATGGACTATGTCGATGGCGAGGCGGTAACGCACGCGCTCGACCGGCGCGGGGCGGCGCTGCCCGAACGGCTCGCCGCGTTCGAGGCGGTGTGCGAGGCCGTCGCCTTCGCGCACCGCAGCCTCGTCATCCACGCCGACATCAAGCCCAGCAACGTGCTGATGAGCAAGGACGGCGCCGTCCACCTGCTCGATTTCGGGATCGCCCGGCTGATCGTCGATCTCGACGTCGAGGAAACCGGCGACCCCTATCCGTTGACCAAGGGCTATGCCGCGCCCGAACGCGGCGTTGGCGTCGCGCCGACGATCGCCAGCGACGTGTTCAGCCTCGGGGTGCTGCTGCTGGCGATGCTCGGCAAGGCGACGCCCGAGGGGAACCTGCCCTTCGTGGCCGGAACGCGGCTGCCCGCGGGCCAGCTCGACGGCGACCTCGCCGCCATCGCCGCCAAGGCACTCGCGGAGGATCCGGCCGCGCGCTACCCCGACGTCGCCGCGCTGATCGCCGATCTCGTGCGGATGCGCGAACATCGCCCGGTCGCCGCGCGCGCGCATCCGGCGCGCACCTACCTCATCTCGCGCTTCGTCCAGCGCCATCGCCGCGGCCTCGCGTTGACCGGCGTCGCCGCGCTGGTGCTGATCGGCGCGACCGTGTTCAGCACGGTCAGCTATGTCCGCGCCGAACGCGCGCGGATCGAGGCCGACCGGCGCTTCGTCGAGCTGCGCGGGCTCGCCCGTTTCATGCTGTTCGAACTGAGCGACCGGCTCGACGACGCGCCCGGATCGGTGATGGCGCGCGCGCGGCTGGCGGAGGTCGCGAGCCGCTATCTCGACCGGCTGCGCGCCGCCAGCGGTGCGCCGGTCGACCTCCGCCTCGATACCGCGCGCGGCTATCGCCGGCTGGCGAGCATCCTCGGCCTGTCGGGCACGGCCAGCCTCGGCCGCCCGGTCGAGGCGGCGAAAGCGCTCGACGCGGCGCAGGCGATCCTCGACGGCCTCGCGCGCGAGCGGCCGAACGATGCCGGCGTCATCGAGGAACGCGGCTGGGTGGCGGAGACGCGCTGGGTTCTCGCAGGGGCGGGCGGCCCGGCGATCAGCGACCGCGCCGCCGCGCTGTTCGACCGCGCGCTGGCGATCGATCCAACGGCACGCGGCGCGCGTCTCGGGCGCATCATGGTCGATCGCGATCGCGGCTTCGATCTGGTGGCGAACGACAGGCCCGGCGTCGCGCTCCCGCTGCTACGGGCCGCGCTCAAGCGACTGCGCGCCCTCCCGCCCGCACCGGAATGGCGGCGGCGCGACCGGCTGGTCGAGATCGGCATCCTCGCCAAGATCGGCGACGCCACCTATTATCTCGGCGACAAGCCCGGCGCGCTCGCCCCGTACCGCGAGGCCGACGCCATCGTCCGCGCCGAACTCGCGCGCGCGCCCTCGGCACGCTGGACCGAGAAGCTGGGCGAAACGGCGTTCGACATCTCCAGCACGCTCGGCGAGATCGGCGGCCGCGATGCCGAGGCGCTCGCCATCGCCGATGCCGCACTCTCCGATCTGCAGAAGGTGCTGGCCTTCGGTCCCGACGCCGGCATCGAGATCCGCGTCGCCGTGCTGCAGGGCCAACGTTCGCTGTTGCTCGACGCGCTCGGCCGCACGCCCGAAGCGATGGCGGCGTCGCGCGCAGGCATCCTGGTGCGTGAGGCACGGCTCGCGCGCGTCCCCGGTGACCCGAACCGCCAGCGCGACGTCGCGGTCGCGCTCGCCAACCATGCCGCCGTCCTCGCCAAGGGTGGCGCGCGGCAGGAGGCCTGCGCGACCGCCCGCCGTGGCCGCGACCTGTGGCTCGGCCTGCGTGCGAGCGGGGAGCTCAACGCGCGCGACGCCCGGACGGAGCTCGCGCCGATGGAAGCGGCCATCGTCGTCAATTGCGGCCCGCGCTAGGCCGGCTCCGCCAGCTCGCTCGCGAGCCACAGCCGCGCGGTGCGCCAGCGGCGCTTGATCGTCGATTCGGACGATTCCAGCGCAATCGCGATATCGTCCACGCTCAGCCCGACGAAGAAGCGCAGCTCCACGATCCGCGCGAGATCGGGCGAAACCCCCTCCAGCTTGGTCAGCGCCGCGTCGAGCGCCTCGATCTCGATATCGCCGCCGTCCTCGCCGGTCAGGAACACCTCGGGCGCCTGCCGCTTCGCGCGCCTGCGGCTGCGCACCGCGTCGAGCATCGCCTGCCGCATGATCGTCGCGCAGGTGGCGAAGAAATGCTGCCGGTCGTTCCAGGTCATGCGGTCGAGCCGGACGATGCGCAGCGCCGCCTCGTTGGCGAGTTCGGTCGGCTGCAACGTCAGCGCGGGCGCATCCCGGCGCAGCATGCGCGCGGCGGCGGCGCGCATCTCGTCGTACAGCTCGCTGAGCATCGCATCGCGATCGGCCTGCATCCGCACCCCCCGTCCCCGGCGCGGACGATGCCATGACGGCCCGGTCGCGCCAAGACCGGTCTGCGTGTCCTTTCAGGACGATCCGGCGAACAGCGTGAGGGTGCGCCCGCCGACCCAGACCTGCCCGTCCGGCGCCTGCGACACCCGCACGCGCCCGGTACGGCCGAGCCGCGTGCCCTGCGCAGCGATGTAGCTGCCCTGCGCCCGCCCGCTCGCGAACAGCCATTGCCCGACCGAGGCGTTGAGGCTGCCCGTCACCGGATCCTCGATCAGCCCGCCGCCGGGCACGGAGAAGATCGCGCGGATTTCGAACGCCGTCTCGCCGCCCGGCGAATGGGGCCCGACGATGCCGATATCGATCTGCCGTGTGTGATGCCGCGCCGGCTCGACCGCCAGCACCGCCTCCGCCGACGCCAGCATGACGCCGATCCAGCCCGGCCCGTTATCGACCCATTCCGCCGCGACGATTTCGGCACGGTCGATGCGCAGCACCTCGGCGACCTCTACGATCTCGTCCTCGCTTGGCGGACCGCTGCGGATCAGCTTCGGGGCCGCGAAGGCGAGCCCGTCCGCGCCCTGCCGCACCGCGACCAGCCCCGCGCCGCATTCCTGCATCACAATGCCCGCCTGTTTCGGCACGCCGCCCGCCTCCAGCCAGGCGTGGCAGGTGCCGAGCGTCGGATGCCCCGCGAACGGCAGCTCATGCGCCAGCGTGAAGATGCGCACGCGGTAATCCGCCTGCGGGTCCGTCGGCGGCAGCAGGAAGGTCGTCTCGGAAAGATTGAGCCAGCGCGTGATGCGCTGCATCTCCTCGGTCGACAGAGCCTCGCCATCGGCGATCACCGCCAGCGGATTGCCGGTGAAGGGATCCGTGCCGAACACGTCGACCAGCTTAAAAGCGTGCGTCACCGGAACCGGAACCCCTTCGAAATCGCCCAGGCGATGGCGGCCGCGATCACCACGCCCACGCCCGCCTTCCACCACGACGCCCCGAGCGGTGCAGCCTGTTCCTCACCCGCCAGCGTGCGACGCCCGTGGATCATCGGCCCGATCAGGTTCTTCCGCCGCACCAGATAGACGAGGATCGCAACCACATGCAGCGCGACCAGCGCCAGCAGCGCATTGAACGCGAGGTGATGCACCTCCGCCGCCGTCCGCCCGGCATCGAAGCTCACGTAGTCCGACAGCGGCCCCGATTCGAGCCCGTCGACGTCGACCGCGAACAGCCCGGTGCCGACCATCACCGTCAGCGTCGCCAGCAGCGCCAGCACGCTCCACCCGCCGACCGGATTGTGCCCCGGTGCCGCCGTGTAGCGTCCGCGTACATAGTCCAAGGCGGCGCGCGGCCCCTTCACGAACTGCGCGAAGCGCGCCGTCCGCCCGCCCGCGAAGCCCCAGTAGACGCGGAAGATCAGCAGGCCGACGATCGCATAGCCCGACAGCCGGTGCCAATCCATCTCATGCTGCTCGCCGCTCCACCACGAAAAGCCGAGTAGCCCGACCAGCAGCCAGTGGAACAGCCGCACGGGCAGATCCCACAGCCATGCGACGCGCCGTGCGGGCGGCGGTAGGCTCGCCATTACTGCTCGGCGCGGAACTGGCGATGGCACGCGCCGCAGGTGCCGCCGGTCGCCTTGAACTGGGCGCCGATGGCCGCGGCGTCACCGCCGTTCGCCACCGTCACCAGCTTGCCCGATTCGACGATGAACTTCTGCATCGCCGCGTCGAACGCCGCGCGGTCGCTCCACACCGAGGGCAGGGCATCGTTCTTGACGCCCGACGATGCGCCGCTGCCGGCCGGGAACAGCTTCGCCTGCTCCTTCGCCCCGGCGGCGACGGTCTGCGCAGCCGCGACCATCGTCGCCTTCACCGGCGCACCGCTGGCGAGCTGATCCTTCAGCACCTTCATCGCGCCACCGATCTTCTTGAAGCCCGCCTGCCGCGCCGCGACGATCGCGGCGGGCGACGGCGCGGCTGCGGGCGCGGCGATGGCGCACCCCACCGACAGGAGCACGGCGATATGGATGGGCCGGAAGGCTCGTGTCGGAATCATGCTGCTCACCTCGTTGCTATCCGTACCGGTTTCCCTTGTGCGCCGGCGAGCGAAACGCCAGCCTTTTGCGGGAATGTCTCGAGAAATATCGCCTTGACCTCACCCAGGCCACCATCGGCGAGCTTGGCGGCGGTAAAGCCGTGCTTCTCCTTCAGATCGGTGCGCGCGCCGTGCGCGGCGAGGACGTGCAGCATCGCCGGCAGTTCGGGATACATCCCCCCGCCCACCAGCATGTGCAGCGCCGTGACCCCGTCTGGGGTCGCTACATTCACGTCGGGCGCGAGCGTCAGCGCCAGCTCCAGCGCCTCCGGGCTATGCCCCTGCGCCGCCGCCAGCACGACATTCTCGCCATTGGCCGCGACGAAATGCGGGTTCGCACCCGCCGCCAGCAGCAGCTTCATCGCCGCCGTCTGGCCCTTCTCGGCGGCGACGAGCAACGGCGACAGCGGTGGCACGACGGGGGGCGGGCGGCCGAAATTGGCCTCCGTCACCCAGGTGATCTTCGACGCGCCCGTCAGGGCATTGGCATCCGCCCCCTTCGCCAGCAGCGCGGCAACCAGCGCCGTGTCCCCGGCCTCGGCGGCGACGTGGAGCAATTGCCGTCCCTCGCGGTCGCGCTCGGTCAGGTCCGCGCCGCGCGACACCAGCAGCAGCGCGGCGGGATAATTCTTCTGGTACGCCGCGAGCTGCGCCGCGCTGGTATTCTCTGGCCCGCGATAGTCCGCCTTCGCCCCGGCGGAGAGCAAGGCCTCGGTCGCCGCGGGCACATTGCTCTTGATCGCGAAGAACAGCGGCGTGAACCCCGCCTTCGACACGCGATTGACGTCAGCCCCCGCCTTCACCAGCAGCGCGATCGCCTCGGTCCGGCCCGATGCCGCCGCCCACATCAGCGGCGTCTGGCCCCGGCTGTCGACGCTGTCGGCGGCGGCCCCGCCCGCCAGCATCCGCGCCACCGCATCGGCCGGGCCGTAGCGCGCGCAGATCGCCAGCGGCGTCACCCCGTCGGGCGCGGCCTTGCGGACATCGGCATGTGCGGCGAGCAGATGCGCGACGATCGCGCCGTTGCCGAGCTCGCACGCCAGCGCGAGCGGCGTCACCCTTTCCGCATCGGCGACGTTGGGCTTCGCCCCGTGCGCGAGCAACGCCGCGACGATCCCCGCATCCTGTGCCTGCACCGCCCAGCCGAGCGGCGTCGCCCCGAAGGCGAGCTTTGCATTGGCATCGGCGTGGCCCGCCAGCGCCGCCTGCACCGCCTCCCCGTCTCCGGCGCGGATCGCGCGCGGCAGCGCATCCGGGTCGCGCGCCTGCGCTCCGCTCGCGCACAGCAGCAGGGCGAGGGCGGCGATCCGCTTACGCACGCACCAGCTCCTTCAGCGGCGCGTCGCTGTCGCCGAACTTCGTATCGGGCACGCCCAGCACGTTCAGCGACGCCAGCAGCAGGTTCGACATCGTCGTCCCCTTCGCCACCGCCACGCTGCGGTTGCCCTTGGTCAGCCCGCCCGCGACGATCACCGGCAAATCCATGTGATCGTGGACGTTGGGATCGCCGAATGCCGAGCCCCGAATGACGAGCGTGCGGTCGAGCAGTGATCCCTCGCCATCCTTCGTCTCGCGCATCTTCTTCAGATAATAAGCGAAGAATTCCATATGATAGCGGTTGATCTTCGCCAGCTTCGCCATCTTGTCGGGGTTATTGCCGTGGTGGCTCAGCATGTGGTGCGAATCCGCGACGCCGATCTCGGGATAGGTCCGGTTGCAGATCTCGCGGCCGATCATGAAGCTGCCGACGCGGGTGATGTCGGCCTGCATCGCCAGCACCTGCAGGTCGATCATCAGCTTCACATGCTCGTCGAAAGCGTCGGGGATGCCGGCGGGCCGCTGCATGTCGGTCGCCTGCGCGGACGGGCCTGTCGCCATCGCCTTCTGGATGCGCTTCTCGATATCGCGCGTCGCCTCCAGATACTCGTCGAGCTTGCGCCGATCCTCCATGCCGAGCTGGCCCGACAGCCGCTGCGTGTCGTCGGCGACGAAATCGAGGATGCTCGACTGGCGGCGGAGCTGCGCGAGGCGGCTCTTGGCGTCGAGCGCGTCGCCGTCGCCGAACAGCCGCTCGAACACGTCACCGGGGTTGGACGCGACCGGCAGCGGCACCGTCGCGCTGCGCCACGAAATGCCGTTGGTATAGGCGCAACTATAATTGATGTCGCAACTGCCGAGCAGGCTCGCCTGATCGATGCCGAGCTCCAGCGAACTAAGCTGCGTCGCATCGCCGAGGTGATTGGCATAGACCTGATCGACCGAGATGCCGCAGCGGATATCGGTGCCCTCGGTCTGCTTCACATGCACGCCGGTCAGAAACGCCGGGCAAGATCGCCCGTGTCCAGCGGGGAAATCCCCAAACGCTGCCGCCTGCGGATGGCCGAGCCCGCTGAACACGCTGATCTGGTCCCTGAACGATGCGAGCGGCTCCAGGCTAGACGGCAGCGCGAAGCCCTCGCCCTGCGTCGCCGGGCGGAAGCCGTCCATCATCATGCCATTGGGCGTGTAGAACACCTGCAACCGCTTCGGCCGCGCGGCGAGATCGGCGGCCTTCGCGGACGGCGTCATCGCCTCCAGGAACGGCAACGCCATCAGCGCCCCGGCCCCGCGCAGCATCGTCCGGCGGCTCAGCGGTTCGCGGATCACCTTCATTTCGGGGGTGTCTTTCGCAGGGTGAACGGGTCGCTCATCGCGATGCCCTTGATGATCGTCTGAATACGGTATTGGTCCGCCGCCGCCGCACCCGAAACCTTGCGCACCGCCGGCATGTCGTGCGCGCTCAGCCCGCGGGCGAGCGCATAGGTCAGCAGCCGCTCGGTGAAGGCGGCGGTGAACTCGTCCTTGCGCGCCAGCAATATCTGCTGGAGCCCGCTGATCCCGGCGAACTTCGTCCCGTCGGGCAGCACCGCCGATGCGTCGATGGGCTGGCCGACGTCCTTCTGGCGATAGGCCCCCACCCCGTCGAAATTCTCCAGGCTGAAGCCGAGCGGGTCCATCTTCACATGGCACGATGCGCAGGCCGGGTTGGTACGGTGCAGCTCGAGCTGCTCGCGCGCGGTCAGCAACCGGCCGCCATGCGCCGTCTGCAACGCCGGGATATCGGGCGGCGGCGGCGGAGGTGCTGCGGCGAGCATGTTCTCGAGGATCCACTTGCCGCGCTTCACCACCGACGTATGATTGCCGTAGGACGTGACCGTCAGGATGCTCGCCTGCCCCAGCAGGCCGCCGCGGTGCCACGCCGGATCGAGGCGCACCTTGCGGAAGCTCGTGCCGGAGACGCCGCCGATCCCGTAATGCTCGGCCAGCCGCTGGTTGAGGAAGGTGTAATCCGCCGCGATGAAATCGAGCACGCTGCGGTTGTTCGCGACGACATGGCCAAAGAACATCTCGGTCTCGCGCGCCATCGCCCGCCGCAGCCGCGTGTCGAACTCCGGGAATACGGTGATGTCCGGCCGCTGCTGGTCGAGGTTGCGCAGGTACAGCCATTGCCCCGCGAAATTCTTCGTGAGCGCATCGGCGCGCGGATCGGCGAGCATCCGCGTCACCTGCGCCTCGACCATGCCGGGCTTGCCCAGCTCGCCCTTCTCCGCCGCCGCCAGCAGCGTCTCGTCGGGCAGGCTCGACCACAGGAAGAACGACAGGCGCGAGGCCAGCTCCAGATCGCTCACCCGGTGGACGCTGCCCGGCGCGCTGCCCGCAGGATCGCTCTCGATCAGGAACAGGAAGTGCGGCGAGACCAGGATACCCTCGATCGCCGCCTCGACGCCGTGCTCGAAGTCGGAATCCGCGCGTTCGGCCGCATAGATCTTCATCAGCGGCGCGATGTCGCCCTCGCCGACCGGACGGCGATACGCCCGCCGCGCCAACGCCGCGACGATCCGCCGCGCACACGCCGTCTCGGCCGATGCGCCCCTCGGCCGGCACAGGAAGATGCGCTTGCGGCTCGGCGTGTCGCCCGCGCCCTTGCCCGCATCGAACGGGCCCGCGACGTCGATCTGCAGCACGTCGCGCGGGAAATTCTGCTGCGAGTACCGGTCCGACATCCGGTACGACGGCACCTGAATCTGCTTCACCACCGCCCCGTCGACCGACACGTCGAGCGGCAGCAGCTTCGGCTTGTCGGTCGGCAGCGGCACCTTGTCGGTGTCGTTGCGCAGCGTCTGCACGGTCTCGTCGGGCGCCAGCACGCGGCGGAACGAGAGGCCGATCATGTGCGCCCCCGCCTTCAACGGCACGCGCACGCCGACGCGGTCCTCCTTCTGGCGGTCGGTCTCGTTGTTGGTGTTGGCGTTGAGCCAGCCCGCGATCTCGTAGATGCCGTCGTGCCGCGCATAATATTTGAACGCCCCGCCCCCGCGCGAGCCGAGCGGCAGGTCGTCGCTCGCCCGCTCGTTATAGGCCGGCCGCCCGGAATTGCGCACCGACCCGTCCTTCGGCACCTCGTACGACGTCACCGCCTCGCGCGAGGAGGACAGGCCTGTCGCCATCCGCGAGACCTTGCCCGCCACCGCGACATAACGGTCCATCAGCGTCGGCGACACGCTCAGCACGTCGGCGATATTGTCGAAGCCGTAGCCCGAATTGTCCTGCGGCAGCTCGCGGGTGAAATCCACGTCGAGCGCCAGCAGGTCGCGCACCGCATTGGCATATTCGACGCGGTTGAGCCGGCGGATCGTCGCCCGGCCGGGATCGGGATGCGCGGCCGCATAGCTGTCGAGCGCGCCGCGCAGCCACGCGACGAACATCGCCTTCGCGGCGGGATCGGGCTGCGGCTTGCTCGCGGGCGGCATCTCGCCCAGCGACGTGCGGCGCAGGATCTTCTCCCACTCGTCGGCATGGCGGCCGAGCAGCGCATCGTCGCCGCGCAGATCGTCGATCGAGAAACGCCCGATCTGATCCTGATCGTTGTGGCAGCGCGAGCAATATTGGTCGAGCATCGTGCTCGCCGTCCTGGTCGGATCGGGCGCGGCGGCGGGTGCCTGCGCCGCGCCCCGGTCGGAATGGACCGCGACGGCAAGGCCGAAGGCCAGCATGCTCACCGCGAGCGCGCATCCTCGCAGGCTCGGGCGCCAGCGCATTCTCTTGGCTTCCGATTTTCCGGTCACAAATACCCCGACCCACCCGCGTTCATTCGGGCCTAGGGGTGGCACCTGCACACGTCCATTGCCGATTGCGGCACGATGACGACGAAAAATTAGAGCAGGCAACGATCCCGAGGCGCACGCTTTTCTGCAACGCGCCATCCATATCATGGCGATTGAACAGAACGGGCCGGTTCGCGAGAGGACGGTCAGGGGGACGTTATGCGCAAGACCATGATCACGATGATGCTGCTGCTCGGCACCGGAGCGACCGCCGCCCCGCGCACGCCGCAGTCCCCCGCCGCGCGCACCGCCGCAACGCTCGATCGCATCGCCGACAGCCCGCCGCGCCTGCGCATCTTCCTGAACGCGATGCCGAAGGGCGGCGATCTCCACAATCACAACGGCGGCTCGATCTATGCCGAGGATTTCCTGCGCTGGGCGGCGGCCGGCGGCCTGTGCATCGCCACCGACACGTGGCGCGTGGTCGATCCGCCGTGCGACAAGCCCGGCCGCATCCCCGCCGCCGGTCTGGAGAAGGATTACGCCAGCTACAGCCGCGCGATCGACGCCTTCTCGACGCGCGGCTTCGAAAGCGGCGTCGGCGATCCGATGGTCTCGGGCTACAACCGTTTCTTCGCGACCTTCGATGCGTTCGGCGTCGCCTCGCGCGGCAACAACGCCGCCTCCTTCGCGCTCACCCGCGATCAGGCCGCCGCCGATCATGTCGCTTACGTCGAACTCGGCTCGGGATCGCATCAGGTGCGCAAGGTCGTCGAGGCGCTCGGCACCACCGACTCGCTCGATTTCGATCAGCTCTACGCGAAGATCGCCCCCGCCATCCCGACCGCCGTCGCCGCCGCGCGCAAGGACTATGACGGCTATGAGGCCGATGCGCTCAGCCTCGCCACCTGCGCCACGCCCGAAAAGCCCGATTGCGGCGTGGCGATGCGCTACCTTCCCACCGCGATCCGCACCGTGGCGCCGCAGCAGGTGTTCGCGCAACTCGCTTTCAACTTCGCTTTGGTCGAGGCCGATCCGCGCTTCGTCGGCGTCAACATCGCCGCACCCGAGCACGATCCCATCGCGGTGCGCGACTATGCCCTGCACATGCGCATGATCGCCTGGCTGAAGGCACGCCATCCCACGGTCAAGCTGTCGCTCCACGCCGGCGAACTGACGCTCGGCCTCGTCCCCCCGCGCGACCTCGCCTTCCACATCCGCGAGGCGGTCGAGGTGGCGGGCGCGAAGCGCATCGGCCACGGCATCGACATCTCCTACGAAAAGGACGCGCCCGCGCTGCTGAAGCGCATGGCGCGCGACCGGATCGACGTCGAGATCAACCTCACCAGCAACGCCGTCATCCTCGGCGTGAAGGGCAAGGCGCACCCGCTTTCGCTCTACCGCGAATACGGCGTGCCGGTGACGCTCTCGACCGACGACGAGGGCGTCTCGCGCAGCGACATGACCAACGAATATGTCCGCGCCGTCACCGAACAGGGCCTGCGTTACCTCGATCTCAAGGCGATGGTACGCGACAGCCTCCAGTACAGTTTCCTGCCGGGCGCGAGCCTGTGGGCCGATCGTAGCGGCGGCGCGAGGGCGAGCGCCTGCTCCGCAATGGAGTCGCCCGCCTGCGCCACCTTCCTCGCCGCCAGTCCCAAGGCCGCGAAACAGGCGCAACTGGAGCGCGACTTCGCGACGTTCGAGGCCGCGCCGCACTGACCCCTCACCCGCCGATGGCACCGTTTGGCCTGCGAAACGTTCGGACCGGGAATTGCCACCGTCGCGTCGGCCGTGCTTGCCGTGTGACATCCACATACCGCCGGGCTTGACGGTAACGACAGCTCGATCCCCGACCAGCACGGAGCCGTATCGCATGAGTGACACGCTATTCGACTTTTCGAGCCTGCACCTGCGCCCCGATCCGGCCCGCACGGTCATCAAGCCCTTCAGCGTCGAATATCCCGAACCGTTTCAGGATGCCGCGCATCCCCGCATGCGAAAGGTCATCGAACGCGTGCTGTCGCTCGATGCGGATGCCTGCCGCTCGGAAAGCGACGCCGCCATCGCCTCGCTGTCGGAGCGGCACCGCAACGTCGAGACGATGCTGCTCCGGCGGTACGAAGAGGTCATCGATTCCCTCCCCGAAAACGTGACTGCCGAGCCGGACCAGCAATTGCTGATCGGCGCCTATCTCAGCGCGGAATATTCGTTCGAGGCCGCCGCCCTGTTCAATCCCAGCATCGTCCTGCGGATGAACCAGGATGGCGCGCCGAAGGACGGGATCAACTTCATCCTCTCGCTGCGCGGCATCGGCGAAGGCCACGTCTCCTCGGTCACGTTCCGCACCGGCAGCTGGTGCGCCGCGGGCGGTTTCCAGGTCGATGACGCGAGCAAATGGATCACCTCGCCGCGCATCGAAGGCCCGGACGAAAGCGGCGAGGCCGGCACGACGCGCGTCATCTGCGAAGGCAGCGAGGAGCCGTCGGAGAGCGTGCTGTTCCCCGTGACCGCGACCCAGCGCCAGGGCATCGAGGATCTGCGCATGGTCCGCTTCACCGAAGACGACGGCTCGCCCAGCTTCCTCGGCACCTATACTGCCTTCGACGGCCGCAACGCCCGGTGCGAGCTGTTCCGCGGCACCGGCATCAACACCTTCGAGATGACCGCGCTCAAGGGGTCGGTTCCCGCCAGCAAGGGCATGGCGCTCTTCCCGCGCCGGCTCGACGGCCGCTTCGCCATGATCGGCCGCCAGGACAATGAGAATCTGTGGCTGATCGATTCGGACGACATCACCACCTGGAACGGCGGCACCAAGCTCATCGGCCCGCGCTACCCCTGGGAATTCGTGCAGATGGGCAATTGCGGCTCGCCGATCGAACTCGACGAGGGCTGGCTCGTCATCACCCACGGCGTCGGCATGATGCGCAATTATTGCATGGGCGCCTGCCTGCTCGACAAGGCCGATCCCGGCAAGCTGCTGGCGCGCACCCCCGAACCGATCCTGCGGCCGAGCCCTACCGAGCGCAGCGGCTATGTCCCGAACGTCGTCTATAGCTGCGGCGCGATCGTCCACGATCGCACCCTGCTGCTGCCCTTCGGCGTCGCCGACAATTTCGCGAGCTTCGCAAGCTGCAGCGTGGACGCCCTGCTCGAACGGATGAGCTGAACCGCGCGGTGTGCCGACGCCGCCTTCGCCCTCTCGACGTCACTCGGGCTTGCAGCCGGGGTCCAGCTTTTTCGTCGCCAATGTCCGCTATCGAGCCTTAGCGGACATTTGCAGCGCGATGGCGGACGTCAGGCATCGCCCGGTTGTGATCGTCCTAAGGTTCTACCGGATGAAACGCCAAAGTAACTTCGCGAGCGAATATGACGCCGTCGAAGCCCACGCAGCTATCCCAAGCCACTTCGAAATCACCCGCCTCTGGACCGGACCCCGTATGCCAACCGTTCGGTTTCACCGAAAGACGGCGCATCCCCAAATCTGAGATGATCACGCCGGATTCGCCCTCCAGCTGAATTCCGGTCACGCCCGATAAGCGCAGCGTGACCAGCGCATGTTTATCAAGCACAAAATACCCCTTCGAATCGACCTGACTGGTCATCCGAAAAGCCCTAATAACAAGGGAGACCGCGTCATTTGTGAGCTCTAGCTTCTCCAAGGTCGCATCATGAAATGAGGGAATGAGCTCAAACCAATCAGCGATCTCCCGCCCGCCGGGCACACTCAAAAAGACGCTATCGTCTGTCCTCCAGTGAGTCTCATCGGTTGTAGGCATGTCAGCCCGTCTACCACACCGTTATGGAATTTGAACGGCTTCCCGCCATTCCCGGCCGCCCTGCCAACGTCCGCTTTCCACCCATAGCGGACATCCGTCGCGGCTAGGAGGCGCCCGCAACGCGGCCTCTGTCCTACACGCCCCGAATCTGCGACAGTCATCGCCGCTCTTTGAAATCGCGAAGAAGTATCAGTTCAGTTTCGGAAACGATCGGCCCGGACAGTTTCCAATCAGGTGTCAATCGTGTCAACCGGCCGTTACCTTCGCCGGGCCCGAAAAGGCCGCACCAGTGTGACCTTAGTGTGACCTTCCGCGCCCCGGCACCACCAGGTTCAGCACCACCGCGATCAGCGCGGCGGGCAGTACGCCCGATGTCGCGATGATCTTCAGCGTCTCGGGCAGGTGCGCGACCGAGGCCGGTTCCAGCTCCAGCCCGACGCTCACCGACAGCGCCACGCCGAAGATCAGCATGTTGCGCTGGCTCCACTCCACCCCCGACAGGATAGAGACCGCCGCCGACGCCACCATTCCGAACATCACGATTACGCCGCCGCCCAGCACCTCGATCGGGATCGTCGTGATCAGCGCGCCGACCTTGGGCAGCAGCCCGCACAGGATCAGGAACACCGCGCCCACCGTCACGACATGGCGGCTCATCACGCCGGTGATCGCGATCAGCCCGATGTTCTGCGAAAACGAGGTGTTGGGCATCGCCCCGAAGGTCGCGGCGAGCGCCGTTCCCACCCCGTCCGCGCAGGTCGCGCCGATCAGCTCGCGGTCGGTCGCGGAGCGGCCCGCGGTGTTCTCGCAGATCGCCGAGACGCCGCCGATCGACTCGATCGCCGAGATGAAGCCCATCATCACGAAGCCCAGGATCGCCGCCACCGACACCGAGAAGCCGAAGTGGAACGGCGTCGGCACCACCACCCATCCGGCCCCCGCGACCGCGCCGAGCGACACCTTGCCCATCGCCGCCGCGACGACATAGCCCGCGACCAGCCCGAGCAGCACCGCCGCCGTCGACCAGATGCCGCGCGCGAAAAAGCTCAGCAGCAGCGTGACGACGACGACCACGCCCGCCAGCAGCCAGCTCGTCCCCGCGCCGTATGCCGCCGTCCCCTGCGCCGGCACGCCCCCGGCGGCATAGACCACGCCGATCCTCATGAGGGAAAGCCCGATCATCACCACCACCAGCCCCGTCACCATCGGCGGCAGCGCGAAGCGGATGCGCCCGACGAAGAAGCTGAGCGCCGTATGGAACAGCCCGCCGAAGATCGCCGCCGTCGTCAGCTCCGCCATCGCCGCGACACCGTGCCCCGCGACGATCGGGATCATGACGGGCAGGAAGGCGAAGCTCGTCCCCTGCACGATCGGCAGCCGCGCGCCGATCGGCCCGAGCCCGATCGTCTGGAGCAAGGTCGCGATCCCGGCGAAGATCATCGACATCTGGATCATGTAGATCAGCGCCGAAGGATCGGGCGATCCGAAGCCGAACCCGGCCGCCCCCGCGACGATGATCGGCGGCGTCAGGTTCGACACGAACATCGCCAGCACATGCTGGATGCCGAGCGGCACCGCCACCGCGAAGCCGGGGAAGTAATCCGGATCGCGTGCCTGCTCCGGCGTCATCAGCCCGGCATGGCTCGGCGGATTGTCCTCCCCGGTCGCAGGGAAATGCGTGACGGCCATCAGATCGCCTCCTTCAACCGCGCCAGCGAGCGGTCGGCGGCCGCGACGATCTCGCCGCGTTTCGTCTGCACCAGATCACCATCCCGCACGACGCCGCGTCCCTCGACGAACAGGTCGCGCACGCCGCCGGGCGGGCTCAGCACGAGCCCGGCCACCCTATCCCACGCCCCCGCCGAGGACAGTGCCGCCATGTCCCAGATCGCGAGATCGGCGCGCTTGCCCGGCTCCAGCGATCCGCAATCGTGCCGCCCGAGCATCTCCGCCCCGCCGCGCGTCGCGATCCACAGCGCGTCGCGCGGATCGAATGCCCCCGCCCCGCCGACCGCGCGCTGCAACAGCACCGCCTGCCGCGCCTCGTTCAGCAGATGCCCGCTGTCGTTCGACGCCGACCCGTCGACGCCGATCCCGAGCGGCACGCCCGCCGCGAACATCGCCCTCAGCGGCGCGATGCCCGAGCCGAGCCGGCAGTTCGAGCACGGGCAATGCGCGACCCCCGTCCCGGTCCGCGCGAACAGGTCGATCTCCGACGCGTCGAGCTGGACGCAGTGTGCATGCCACACGTCGCGCCCGACCCAGCCCAGCTCCTCGGCATATTGCCCCGGCCGGCATCCGAAGCGTTCGAGCGAAAACGCCACGTCGTCGGCATCCTCGGCCAGATGCGTGTGGAGCATCACGCCCTTGTCGCGCGCCAGCAGCGCCGCGTCGCGCATCAGCTCGCGGCTCACCGAAAACGGCGAGCACGGCGCGACGCCGACGCGCACCATCGCGCCCGGCCCGGCATCGTGGAACCGGTCGATCACGCGGATCGTGTCGGCCAGGATCGCCGCCTCATCCTCGACCAGCGTGTCGGGCGGCAACCCGCCCGCGCTCTCCCCCACACTCATGCTGCCGCGCGTCGGGTAGAAGCGGATGCCGATCCCCGCCGCCGCATGGATCGTATCGTCGAGCGTCACGCCGTTCGGGAAGAGGTACAGATGATCGGTGCTCAGCGAACAGCCCGACAGCGCCAGCTCGGCGAGCCCGAGCTGCGTCGCCGCGAACACGTCCTCCGGCGTATAGCGCGCCCAGATCGGATAGAGCGTCTTGAGCCAGCCGAACAGCGAGGCGTTCACCGCCAGCCCGCGCGTCAGGCTCTGGTAGAGGTGGTGATGCGTGTTGACGAGGCCGGGTGTGACGACGCATCCGGCCGCGTCGATCACGTCATCGGCAACCAGCGCCGCCAGCTCGCCGGCGGTCCCCACCGCCGCGATCACGCCATCCCGAAATGCCACCGCCCCGCCCGCAATCTCGCGGCGTGCGTCGTCCATCGTCACGACGACATCGGCATTGGTGACGAGGGTGAGAGTCACCCCATCACCGTTCGTGCTGAGCGAAGTCGAAGCACGTGCCCGGAACGCGCCCTTCGACTTCGCTCAGGGCGAACGGTGATGGAATATGCTCCATCACTTCGGCGGCGCCTTCTCGTACCGCTCCCAATGGCCGGTAATCTCGTCGACCACCTTCGCGCCGACGACGTACAGGCTCTCCAGCGCCGCGCGCATGCCGGAATAACCCTCGTTCTCGCGCTTGAGATTGTCGGCGGCGCTCAGCCCGGGCGGCTGCATCGTGTAGTTGCTGCCCGCGCGCAGCACCATGAAGCGGTCCTTGTCCGCCCGCCCGATGCGGTCGAGATAGAGGATCGACTGGTAGCTGCCCGTCTCCTCCATCGCCGACGTGACGAACTCGCCCTTCCCCTGCGTCCAATATGCCGTCCAGTCGCGCGCCCATTCGGTCAGCAGCTTGCCATGCCAGAAGGTCATCGCCGCGACGTGATCACCCTTCAGCACGAAGGGCGGGCGCTGCGCCATCGGCGTGTCGGTATAGCGCGCCCGCTCGGCCTGGATGCCGGGATCGTCGGGCAGCTTTATGTCCTTGGTCAGCGCGAACGCCCAGTCGCGCAGGGCGCCGTTGATCTCGAACACCTCGCCGTCGATCACCGGCGGCGCACCCGGTTTGATGCCGTGATTGTGCAGCGGGAAATAGCCCGATTTCCAGTCCTTCGGAATCTCGCGCGCGTCGATCTCATGCGCGAGATCGCCGTCGACCAGATAGCGCGCCCACGCCGCCGACCCGACCGAACCCTTGGCCGGATCGATCCCGGCGATCCCCGCCACCAGCCAGTAGGCGCGGCGCAGATCGAAGCGCTGGTCGAGCCCCAGCGCCAGCGTCGCCGTCGCCGATTTGATGCTGCCCATGCCCGTCACCATGCCGAGCGTCTGCGTCTTGGGATCGTACCAGAGGTCGTGGTGCGATTGGGGGAAGGCGATCCGCGTGTCGAGGTGACGGCGCTCCTTCCAGTACTGGAACTCGCCGGGCGCATCGCCGGTATCCTTGCCCACTTCGAACATCGTGACGATCACGACGCGCACCGGCAGCGGGTGCGCGCATGGCCCGCCTGGCACGCACGCCGCGATCGCGTTCACATCCGGCACCGCGGCCTGTGCCGGAAGCACGACCAGCGCCGCCGCCACGAGCATGAAGGCGCGTGTCAGCAGGCGCATGTCGTTTCCTTCGCAAAGACAGGGCGCCGGCTCGCTGGCCAGCGCCCCTTCGTCATCAGAACTTGTACTGCAGCGTCGCCTGGAAGCTGGTGGGCTTCTCCGGCAGGACGATCGTGCTGCCGAACAGCTCGGTGAAGTTTGCGCGGAAGTAGCGCGCGTTGGTGGCGTTCTTCACGACGACGCGGAACAGGAACGGTCCGGTCTCGTACGACGCGCCGAGATCGAGCGTCGTGTACGCCGGCAACTTCACTGCGCGCGACTGGCCAGAGAAGACCGAGTCGACGTGGACGAGGCTGCCGCTGAGCGCGATGCCGTTGTCGAACTTGTACGTGCCGGTGAACGAGAACAGATTCTCCGGGATGCCCGCGCGGCGTGCCGCCTCGGCATTGGGGATCGGCACGAGACCGCCGACCTGGCCGCCGAGCGTCAGCGCCGGGTTGGCGACGTTCACGAGATCCGCGATGCCGAAGAAGCTGAAGGTCGATCCCGCATCGAGGAAGGTCAGGTTATAGACCTTGGTCAGCGTGTACGCGCCCGTCAGCAGCAGATGCTTGTCGACCGCCCAGCGGAACTCCGCCTCCAGGCCATCGGTCTTGACCGACTGGTTGACGGTCGAGGACTGGATGTTGTGGTCGGTCCGCTCCTGCGTGTAGACCGACAGCGCGGCGTAGAGCCGGCCGCCGAGCCAGCTGCCCTTGATGCCGCCCTCGTACATCTTCGATGCGGTGATGAAGGTCTTGGTGTTGGCGGTGACGGGGTCGATTTCGGAGCCTTGGCCGGCGATGATCGTCGACTGGTGCGATGCGGTCGCATAGGGGATCAGGCCGAACGGCATCTTGTACGATGCGCTGGCCGTCCACGACCAGCCGCCCGCGCTGCCCGATCCGTTCACGACCGCTGGCGCAACGCGCATCTTGCTCGGCACGAACGACGACGTGACGTCGACCTGATCGTAGCGCGCGCCGAGGATCAGATCGAGGCCGAAGTCGAAATCGAGATCGGCTAGACCGGCAAAGCCGTAATCGGTGCTGCTGCCCTTGATATAGTTGGAATAATCGCAGCCGCATTCGTTCGACAGCAGACGGTCCGACAGCGGCGTGTAGCCCACCGACAGATCGACGCGGTGGAAATATTCGAAGTTGAAATCGTCCCCGTGCAGGAAGTCGGTGTAACGGATCGACGGCGAGAGCTGGAACGAGAATTTGCCGATATCGCTCTTGAACGTCTTGGAAACGACGATCTTGTCCTCGATCACGTACGAATCGTGGAATTGCGAGAAGCCGTAGGCGTTGTTGTTGACGTTGTCGGTGCCGTCGTAAAACAGCTGGTTCTTGATCTCGAGATCGTCGCCCGGCGTAAAGATCACGTCGAAATACGCCGTCTTTTGCTTGTTCTTGAGGATGTCGTTGGGGCCGGTCAGCACGTTCTTGCTGCTCAGCGTCGTGGTGCCGACGTTGGTCAGCGCCAGATACGGATAGCTCGCGTTGAGGCAGGCGTCGGTGAAGTTGGCGGCCGACGTGCCCGGCGTCGCCGTTCCCGCCGCGCAGCCGAACGTGCCGAACGGGTTGAAATTGCCGATCGCGAGAAATTCGGAAGGTGCAACCTGACCGTCGCCGTTCGAATCGACCGGCTTGGCCGATCCGGTGATGTACGTCCCGTTGTCGACCAACGCCTGCGTCAGGCGGTTCCAGCCGCCGTTCTGCTGGCCGTCGTACTTCTGGTACATCGCACCGAATTCGACGCGCAGGCTGTCGGTGATCTGGTTGTCGAACGCCGCCTGCAGCACGACGTTACGGGTCGACATATTGTTGTAATAGCTGCCCGAATCCTCGATCTCGCCGTAGAGGCTGTAGCCGAATTCGGTGCCGCCGAAGCGCAGCGGCCCGCGCACTTGCGCCTTGACGTCATTGTACGACCAGCTCCCGCCGGTGTAGCTCACCGAGCCCTCGGCATGATCGAGCAGCGCACCGCCCGCAACGCGCGCCGATTTCGGCACGAAGTTCATATAGCCGCCGGTCTTGGACGGGCCGTAGATCGGCGACGAGGGGCCGCGCACGATGTCGATCCGGTCGGCCGCGGCGATCGGCGTGGGATAATTGCCCGGGTTATCGAGCCGGCGGACGCCGCGGAAATAGACTTCGCCCGGCGTGCCGCGAATGTCGAGTGCGCCGCCGACGCCGAAGAACGAGTTGGTGAATGTTCCCGGCGACTGCGCGACGAGATCGTAGATGTCGGTTACGCCGTAGCGTTCCATCTGCTCGGCCGAGATCGTCGAGACCGAACGCGGCGTCTCCACCACGGTCTTGCCGAAACCGAACACCGAGCTGACGTCCTTGTTCGGCAATGCATCGAGCGAGCCGGTGACGACGACGTCCTGCGGTTCGTCGGCAGGCGCCGACTCGGCTGGCTTGGCGTCATCGGCCCAAGCCGGCGTGGCGAGCGCGGTGCATGATAGGAGCGCAACGACAAGCGCGGTGAGCGGCTTGCGAATACGATTGTGCTGCGTCGCGGTATCGTTATCCGCGCCGAGAGTCCGAGCGTATGCCATCGTAGATTTTGCCCCCTGATGCCGACGACGAGCCCCTGATGCCCATCGCCGCGCGATGATTTCCCCGCCTCTCCCATTTTGCCTGGAAAAATGCCGCGCCAGCCCTTGTGCCGCGCGAGCTTCCCCCTGTTATCGTCCGCGGCGTCGTTGGCCTTTTGCCAATCGCAACCGGTTCCCACCTGCCTGTCCCGGCGCTGCGCCTTGAACGATTTTGGACGTTTGCAAGGCGTAGGGGCTTGACGTGACCCTATCAAACGCAATGATCTCTACGCTGCGTTGCAAAAAATAGAGTGGGTCCATGCCAGCCTTTTCACGTTTCCTGCGCTACTTCATGGCGGTCGGGCGGCTCGGGTCGATCCGCAAGGCGGCCGACGAGCTCAATGTGTCGGCCTCGGCGATCGACCGGCAGATCCTCAACGTCGAGGCGGATTTGGGTATGCCGCTGTTCGAGCGTCTTCCCACCGGCCTCAGGCTGACGGCGGCGGGCGAGATCATGATGTCGGCCGGCATCCGCTGGCGAAAGGACATGAGCGACGTCCGCGCCCAGATCGAGGATCTGCGCGGCCTGAAACGCGGCCATGTCGAGATCGCGGTGATCGACGCGCTCGCCAAGGGCTATATCCCCGCCATGATCCAGTCGTTGCAGCAGCGCTATCCCGGCATCACCATCGGCGTGCGCGTGCTGAACAACGATGCCGTGCGGCAGGCGATCATGAACGGAGAGGTGGATTGCGGCATCTTCTTCGATCCGCAGAGCTTTCGCGGCCTGACCGCTCGCGCCTTCGTCGATGTCGTGCTCGGCTTCCTCACCACGCCCGGCCATGCCTTCGACGGCCTGCGCGAGGTGCGCTTTTCCGCCTGCAACGGTTCGGCGCTGATCGTCCCCTCGGAACCGCTGGCGGTATCGCACCAGATCGCCGTGCTGGAGGGGACGACCGGCGTCGTGCTCGACAAGATGGTGACGTCGGACAATATCCAGATGGTCACATCGCTGGTGCTGCAGGGGGTCGGCATCGGCATCCTCACCTCGATCGACGTGAGCACCGAGGTGCGGCGCGGGTTGCTGTCATTCACCCGCATCTCCGACCCGATCCTGCGGCCGATGACGCTCGCTCTGTGTACCGCCTCGGCGCGCACGCCCTCCTATGCGGCGGGCATCGTGCTGGCGGAGATCGAGCACGGTTTCGGCCAGCTCGGCTACCCCGCCTCGATCGAGGCGGCCCCAGCCTGATTGCCGGCCCAATTGCCGAACGCCTGCGCAGCCGGTAACCGGGCCGCTTTATCGATTCCCGACTGGATTCGCGCATGAGCAACGACGCCCCGCAGCTCCACTACATCACCTCGGAAGATTTCGTCGCCGATGTGCGCCTCGTGGGGCAGAAGATCGCGGCCGATACATGGAAGCCCGATTTCGTCGTCGGCGTGGGGCGCGGCGGGCTGGTGCCGGCGGTCTACATCTCGCACCAGCTGGCGCTGCCGATGCTGTCGGTCGATCACTCCTCCAAGGTCGAGGAATTCGCCGACGAGCTGCTCCGCAAGGTCGCGGTCAAGAGCGCCGCCGGCGAGCGGCTCCTCTTCGTGGACGACATCAACGACACCGGGGGCACCATCACCTATATCCGCGAGCTGCTGGCCGAGAGCGGCTGCAAGGAGGACAACCTCCGCTTCGCCGTGGTGCTCAACAATCAGCGCTCCAAGACCGCGGTCGATTACTGGGCGAACATGATCGACCGCGCCGAGGACAAGCGCTGGTTCGTCTTCCCGTGGGAAGCGATGGGCAAGGGCACCGCGATCGTGGAAGAGGCGCTGTCGGTGCCGGAGCGGCTGGCCTAACCAATCGCGTCGATCAGCGCCGGCAATTCCGACAGCCGCGCAAGCTGCCGGAACCGCGCATTTTTCTCCGGCGCCGCCGCAGTCTCATGCGCCCACGCTCCGTCTTGCGGGATATAGGCCGCCCAGGCCCCCGCCTCGAGCGCCGGGCGGATATCCGATCGCATCGAATCCCCCGCCATGATCGCCGCCTCCGCCATCACCCCGTACCGCGCGAAGATGCGTTCGAACGTGGCGGCCGTCTTGTCGCTGACGATCTCGATCCCGCCGAACAGATCGCCGAGCCCCGACGCGGCCAGCTTGGTCTCCTGATGCAGCAGGTCGCCCTTGGTGACGAGCACCAGCCGCCCGCGCGCGGCAAGCTGCGCCAGCGTATCGGCCACCCCGTCGAACAGTTCGACCGGATGCGCCAGCAGCGCCCGCCCCGCCTCCAATATCCCCGCGATCAGCTCCCGCGACAGCGCGTCGCCCGCCAGCTCCGCCGCCGTCTCGATCATCGACAGCGTGAAGCCCTTTGCGCCGTAGCCGTAATGCGGCAGGTTGCGTGTCTCACATGCGATCAGCGCCTCGCGCGCGATCTCGGTCTCGGCGAACGGCGCCAGCATCGCGACAAGCGCGTTCTCGGTCGCGTTGAAGAAGCGCATATTGTGCCACAGGGTATCGTCGGCATCGACGCAGATGAGCTCGATCGGCATGGTCCCGCTATGGCGCAGCCGCGGCCCGCGATAAAGCCGCGTCGCGCTTCGCCCCGGCCGCCATCACCCGCACCATCAGCGCCTCCAGCTTCGCCGGAGCGACCGCGCGCACCACCTCGGCCGCCTGCTCGCCGACGCCCGGCTGATAGCTCGCACGCCATGACAGCATATCACCGTAACCGGGCCCGAACTGCGTGTTATAATCGACGAACACCGTCTCGCGGTCAGTGACGATCGACGGATCGAGCCACACCCCGGCGGCGATCTCGTCCCACAGGGGAAAACCCGGCTCCATCTCCTTGATGAATTTGGCGATATCGGGGATTGTGACCTTCGCCATCCGCGCCAGCAGCGCCTTGCTCCGCTGCGTCGCGGTGGAGGGATCTACCGGAACGATGATGATCTTCCGCCAAGGGCTACGCGATACGATGCTCGCCGCCTCGGGATCGAAGCGCGCGTTGAACTCGCGGCGCGGCGTGTTGCCGTATTCGCGCGCGAAATCGGCCGCCGAACGATCGCTCAGCACCCGATGCGGGTTGAGGCTTCCGCCCATATAGACCAGCTCCTTCGCCAGCCCCGCGAACGCCGGATCGAGCCGCTGCGCCAGCGCGAGGTTGGTCAGCGGTCCCGCCGCCAGGATCGTCACCTCGCCCGGATATTTGTGTACCATGCGGATCAGGAAATTGGCCGCAATCTCGTCGCTTGGCTTGATCTTCGCATTGCCGCCGGGAAGATCGACCGGATCGGTCGGCCCGAAATAGGGCGGCGTGCTCTGCTGCGTGGGCTCGACCCACGCCTTCATCCACGCGCCCTTCCACGTCAGCTTGCCGTACAGCGCCTCCCACCGGTCGGTCAGCGCCTCCGAGTTGAGCAGCGGGAAGGTCGCGCCCTGCACCACCGGCACGTCGGTGCGGTGCGCAATCTCCAGCCCCTTCAGCACCATCGCCGTCGCACGGTTGGCCCAAGCGTTGCCGGAGACCGTAGTGATGCCGATCACGTCGATATCGGGATCCTCAAGCAGCATCAGGTGCATCAGGTGCATCAGCGCGAAGCCCTCGTCATCGATGATGACCTTGCGCCGCTCGGCCTGCGCGGGGGCCGCGACCAGCAGCAGAAGCAGAAACAACCACCTCAAGCGCCCCGCTCCCACGCGCAGTCTCCGAGAATGTAGGTCCGCCGGATCGCCCGGTCGTCGCCCAGAATCTGCAGCGCGAACAGCCGCTCGGCCAGGCTCGCCTCCGCCGTCCGCCGCGCCAGCAGCGGCGTCGCGGCATCGTCCAGCACCACGAAATCCGCCTCCTGCCCGACCTCCAGCGCGCCCACCCGGTCGCCGATATGCAGCAGCGCCGCGCTCCCCGCCGTCGCCAGATACAGCGCGCGGAACGGATCGAGCCGGTCGCCCCGCGCCAGCGCCGCCTGATAGGCAAGGCCGGCGGTATGCAGCATCGAGAAACTCGTCCCCGCCCCCACATCGGTGCCGAGCCCGGTGCGGAAACCGTGCCGGTCCGCCTGCCCGAAATCGAAGAAGCCCGAGCCGAGGAACAGGTTCGAGCTCGGACACACCGCCACTCCCGCCCCGCTCTCCTCCAGTCGCACGCAGGAGCGGTCGGTCAGATGCACGCCATGGGCGAACACCGATCGCGCCGTCACCAGCCCGAAGCGATCATAGGCGTCGAGATAATCGCACGAAAAGCGGTCGGTCACCGCCTCGCATTCGCGGACATTCTCGGCGAGGTGCGTGTGCATCAGCACGTCGGGATGCTCCGCCACCAGCGCGCCCGCCACGGCCAGCTGCGCGTCCGACGACGTCAGCGCGAAGCGCGGCGTCACCGCGTACCCGAGCCGCCCGCGCCCGCGCCACCGCGCGATCAGCGCCTCGCTCTCGCCCCGCGCCGTCTCCGCCGTATCCGCGAGCCCCTCGGGCCCCAGGTCCATCAGCACCTTGCCCGACACGATCCGCATCCGCCGCGCGAGCGCCGCCTCGAACAGTGCGTCGACCGACTGCGCGTGGACGGTCGGGAACACCAAAGCACTGGTCGTCCCGTTGCGCAGCAGCTCGCCCAAAAACGCCTCTGCCACAGCATCGGCATGCGCGCGGTCGGCAAAGGCCTTCTCCGCCGGGAAGATATGCCGGTCGAGCCAGTCGAGCAGTTGTTCGCCGTGCGAGGCGATCCGGTCCATCTGCGGATAATGGACATGCGAATCGACGAAGCCCGGCACGATCAGGCCGGGCAATGCCTCCACCGCCATGCCCGCGAACCGCTCGGCCAGATCGCTGTAAGCGCCGCGCGCGACGACGATCCCGTCCTCGACCACGAGCAGCCCATCGGCCTCATGCCGCACGGCCCCGGCATCGCCACGCGGATCGCGCGCGACCGACAGCAATTCCCCGCGAAAGGCCCGGATCATCGAACCGCCTTCATATCCCCGTTCGTGCTGAGCGACGTCGAAGCGCGTGTTCTGGACGCGCCCTTTGACAGGCTCAGGACGAACCGCGTGGGGAGGATATGTTCAGGCGACACGACTACGATGTGAAAAACCTACTGAGCCCCATGTCGCGCAGCCCGCGCCGATACGCCATCGAACTCATGTCAGCCGGGATATGCGCCTCGTCCATCGGGTCGAGCGGCAGGCATTCGGGCATCTGCGCCTCCACGATCGCCTTGTCTTCCTGGAACACGCGCTCATTGAAGTCATAAACGTCCTGGATCGGCAGGTCCGTGTCGAAATTGCGCGCCATCGGCGCGAACAGCCGGGTCACCTTGGCCGATACCGGCGATGCCGCGTTCATGATCACCAGCCGGTCGCTGCCCGGAAAATGAATCTCCAGCGTCGCGGTGAAGGGCAGCGAGCAGCGGAAGTGCCGCAGCCATTTGAAATCAGGCACGCCGCGCTGGCTGACGCCGATCGGATAATTGCCGACCGTGCTCCAATATTCCGCGTCGAAGCCATAATCGGTGCGCTTCACCTGATAGGCCGGCACCTCGGCATTGTTGGCGTCGCCGAAGGTCGCGGTGTGGACGAACGCGAAGTGCGCGACGTCGAGGAACCCCTCCATCTGCCGTCCCGCGAACCCGAAGATATCGATCCACGGGCAGACGATCTGCTGGAACTCGGGCTCGTCCCAATGCGGCATGTCGGGCAGCGCATTGCCCGCCGACAGCGGATCGTCGGGCCGCAGGCACGTCCATACGAGGCCGTAGCGTTCGACGCTCGGAAAGGTCTGCGCGCGCATCCGGTCCGGGATGTTGCGGTCGGGATGCGCCGGGATGTGGTTGCACTTGCCGCCCGCACCGAAACGCAGGCCGTGATAGGCGCAGGTCACGCCATGCTCGCCCTGCGTGCCGAGGCTGAGCGGCACGCCGCGATGCGGGCAGATATCGGCCGCGACGACGATCTCGCCATCCGCCTTGTAGACGACGATCGGCTGGTCGAGCAGATGCGTGCCGAGCGGCTTCTCGCCGATCTCGCGGACCAGCGCGACCGGATACCAGTGCCGCGCAAGGATCAGCCAGTCGTCGGCATCGAAGGTGCAGTTTCGCGGAAGGGCTATTTCCGCAGCGTGTGTCGCCATGTCGCGTGCTTTTCCCGCAAGTGATGGGAAATGCGTGCGGGAATTATCCCGCGCGATCAAACGCATTGATTTCCACGCGCCGTTGCAAAAAAGCGCGCGCGTCAGCTTCCGCGATAGGTCGAGTAGCTGAACGGCGAAACCAGCAGCGGCACATGATAGTGGCCGGCATCGGCGATACCGAAGTCGATGCCTACCAGATCCAGGAAAGGCGGGTCCGGCAGCGCCACGCCTGCCGCCCGGAAATAGTCGCCGGCGGCAAAATCCAACCGATATCTACCAGGCTCAAGCGGAGGCATACCCGGACAGCGGCCGTCCGCGTTGGTTTCGCCTTCGAACAGCACGCCGCCGGGCCCGGTCAGCCGCACGGCGACGCCTGCCGCCGGGCGGCCGTGCATCGTGTCGAGGACATGCGTCGACAGGCTGCTCATTCCGCCGCCTCCCGCGCACGCGGCCATTCGCCGAGGAACTCCGCCTCGTCATAGGCGATCAGATCGGCGACCAGCGCTTCGCGATCGTCGAGGAACAGTTGATCGGTGATCCCACGCAGCACACGCGGCAGCGCCGTCTGCAGCCCCGACAGCGCCGACGCCGACAAGCCAAGGCTGATGAGCGCCGAATAATTGAACGCGAACAGCCCGTGCAGCGCGCCCGCATCCGCGCCGTCGCGTGGCAGCAGCTCGAAACCCGCCCCGAGATAGGGATGCGCGTCGATCAGCGCGTTGGCTTCGCCCGGCGGCGGCGTATAGCGATCGGCCCAGCGCGCGATGTGATCCGCCACCAGCCGCAATTCGGGGCGCAGGCCGGGGTCGCTCATCAGTCCGGTCGACAGCACGACGAAATCGAAGTCATGCTCGCCCTGCGGCGTCGTCACGCGCACCGCGCCGCCCTCCTCGCGCACCGCGAGCCACGGCGCGCCGAGGTGCAGTTCGAACCCCGGCCAGGCGGCCGCGCGCGCGAACGTGTCGTTGGTCGGCGGCTGGTTGTGGCCGAGGAAGCTCGCCATCACCGCATATTTGGTCGCATCGTCGAGCGCCGGGAAGCGCCCGGTGAAGCCCACCCGCTCCATGAAGCGAATGGGATTGATGCGCGGCAGACGTTCGCGGCGGATGAAGACATGCGCCGCGCCCACCCCGAGCGTCAGCGCGGCATTGGCATTGTCGAACGCCGAGGCCCCGCCGCCGAGGATGCCGATCCGCCTGCCCGCGAGTCTCTCATAGTCGATCGCCGCGCTGGTGTGCGCATAGAGGTGCGGCGGCAGCGCGTCGGCGATCATCGGCGGCACATGCCATTCGCCGCCGCCCTGGATGCCCGTCGCCAGCACGACCTTCCGCGCGAGGATCGGCTCGGCCCCCGCGATGTGCAATTTGTGGAGGCCCCCGCCGATCGGTTCGATCAGGTCGAGCTTCGCGTCGTTGCGCACCGGCAGGTCGAGCACGCGGCGATACCAGCGCAGATACGCCATCCAGTCGCCGCGCGCGATCTTGTCGACCGCCGCCCATCCATCCGCGCCGTGCTGCGCCTCCCACCACGCGCGGTACGTCAGCGCGGGCACGCCGAAATCGATCGGCGTGAGCTCCTTGGGCGTGCGCAGCGTGATCATCCGCGCATAGGTTTCCCAAGGCCCTTCGAACCCCTCGGGGCTCTCGTCGATCACCAGAATGTTCGACACCCGCTCGCGCAACAGCCCGAACGCCGTCGCCAGCCCGCTCTGCCCCCCACCGACGATCACCACGTCGTAGGCGCCGGCACGCGGCCGGGTCCAGTCCGCGCCGCCATGCCCGATCAGCGCCAGCTGCCGCGCCAGATCGGCCTCGAGCTCCGCCAGACTCATACCGCCGCCTCCAGTCCCAAGTCCTTCAAACGAAGCCGCACGATCTCGCCGATCTGCGCCAGCGCCGTCGCGATCTCGGTGTCACGGTCGTTCGCCAGCCGCGCCTCCATGGCCGCGAGGATCCCCGCCTTGTCAGTCAGCCGCACGCAGATGATGAAAGGGAAGTCGAACCGCGCGCGGTACGCCGCATTGAGCGCGTGAAATGCCGCGAACTCCTCCGCCGTCAGCCGGTCGAGCCCCGCCGAGGCCTGTTCGGCGGCGGAGGCATCGGTCAGCGTCCGGTCGATCGCCGCCTTGCCCGCCAGCTCCGGGTGGGCGCGGATCAACGCGAGTTGCTCCTCCGGCGTTGCCGCGTGCAGCACTGCCATCAGGTCTGCGTGCCGGTCGCCAGACGACGGCGCGGCGTCGGCGCGTTCCTCGACCCAAGGCGAGTGTTCGAACAGAGCAGCGCTCAATGCGTGCTCCCCTCCAGGCTGACGTGCGCCGAGACGACCTTCCAGCCGTCGGCAAACTTGACCCAGGCCTGCGTCTGCCGCCCGCGCCGGTCGCTGTTCTCGCGGAAAAACTCGGCGTCGGCGGTGGCGAAAGCGTCTCCGTAGACGGTGATCGCGACCTTCCCGAGCCTGCGCTGCGGCGATCCGCCCCGGCCTTTGCGGAACTCCCGGATCTCCTCGATCCCGTACAGCACCTCGCCGACGCCGTAGCGGTTGGTGGTCGGCGCATCGTGGAACAACGCATCCATCGCCGGCACGTCATCGGCCATCAGCGCGCGTTCGTATGCGTGGAACGCGGCGGTCACCTCAGCGAGCAGCACGGGATCGTCGATCGTCATTGCGGGTGAACCTCCATCCAGTGGCGGGCGATATCGATGCGGCGCGCGACCCAGGCGTCGCCGCTCGCGATGACATGATCGAGGAACCGCGCCAGCGCCCGCGCCCGCGCGGGCTTGCCGGCGATGCGGCCGTGCAGCCCCACCGACATCATCCGGCCGCCTTCCTCGCGCAACTGATCGAACGTGTCGCGCAGGTAGCGGAAGAACGCCTCACCCTCGTCGAAACCGTTCAGAGCCACGAACTTCATGTCGTTCACGTCGAGCGTGTAGGGCACGATCAACTGCGTCCCCGCCCAATAGGGCAGGTCGTCCGCATAGCTGTCGGCATCGTAGAGGAAGCCACCCTCTTCGGCGACCAGCCGCGCGGTGTTGGGCGAAGTGCGGCCCTGATACCAGCCGAGCGGTCGGCTCCCCGTCAGCCGCGTATGCAGCGCGATGGCGTCGGCGATATGCGCACGCTCGGTCTCTTCGGCGACATATTGATAATCGATCCAGCGCAGGCCGTGGCTGGCGATTTCCCACTCCGCCGCCAGCATCGCCGCGACGGCCTCAGGGTTCGCCTCCATCGCCTTGGCGACGCCGAACACCGTGACGGGCAGGCCGCGCGCGGTGAACAGCCGGTGCAGCCGCCAGAACCCCGCGCGGCTGCCATATTCGTAGAGGCTCTCCATCGCCATCGCCCGCGCGGGATGGCTCGCCGCGCCGACCATCTCTGACAGGAACGCCTCCGATCCGGCATCGCCGTTGAGGACGCTGTTCTCGGCCCCCTCCTCGTAATTGACGACGAACTGCACCGCCACGCGCGCGCCGCCGGGCCAGCGCGGATCGGGCGGGCTTGCGCCATAGCCGACGAGGTCGCGGCTTCCACTCACAGCCGAAATCCCGTTCGTGCTGAGCGAAGTCGAAGCACATGCCCCGACCTCACCGCATGCCCTTCGACTTCGCTCAGGGCGAACGGAGGTGGGGACGCCCTCATGCGTCCCACGTAGCGATCGCCGCCGTCACCGCCTCGCCCGCCGGGAGGCTGAAACCTTCGCTGCGCAGGCACGCCTCCAGCGCGCTCAGCGTCAGCAGCACCTTATGCTTGGCGGCATTGTATCCCATCGCCCCGATCCGCCAGATCCTGCCCTGCAGCGGCCCGAAGGCGCTGCCGATCTCGATCTCGAAATGCTCACGCATCGCGGTGCGGACGCGCTCACCGTCCACGCCTTCGGGGATCAGCACGCCTGTGACGTTGGTCATGCGGTAACGGTCGTCGCCATAGACGGTGAGGCCCATCGCGCGCAGCCCCGCCGTCATCGCCCGGCCCGCCGCCGCATGACGGGCGTAGCGCGCCGCCAGCCCCTCCCCCAGCATCACGCGCGCGCATTCCCGCGCGGCGTAGAGCATCGAGGTCGCCTCGGTATGGTGGTTGAGCCGCTTCTCCGACCAGTAATCCATGATCATCGCGAGATCGAAATAGTTGGAGCCGATCCGCACGCCGTTGCCGTCGCGGATATCGTCGCGGCGGATGCCCCGTTCGACATGGCGGCGCGCGGAGATGTGCGCGGCCGCGGCGTCCGAAATCGTGATGGGCGCGGAGCCCGAGGGCCCGCCGAGGCACTTTTGCAAACCCCCGGTGACGATATCCGCGCCCCAGCGGTCGCTCGCGATCTCCATCCCTCCGATCGTCGCGGTCGCATCGACATAGAGCAACGCGCCCGCAGCCCGGCACAGGTCGCCGAGCCCGTCGAGCGGCTGCGCCATCGTCGTCGAGGTGTCGCCGTGGATCGTCGCGACCACCTTCGGCTGCACGCGCGCGATCGCCTCCGCGATCGCCTCGAGCGGCACGGTCTCGCCCCACGGCGCCTCGACCGTTTCGATCACCGCGCCGATCCGCCCCAGGATCTCGGTCAGCAGCAGGCCGAAGCGCCCGAAATTCACCACCAGCACGCGGTCGCCGGGTGCCGTCAGCGACACCAGCGCCGCCTCGATCCCGGCGCGCGCGGTGCCGTCGATCAGCATCGTCCACTGGTTCTGCGTGCCGAAGATCGGGCGATAGAGCGCCATCACCTGGTTCATGTACCCGGTCATCTCCGGATCGAACTGGCCGAGCAGATCGGCCGACATCGCGCGCAGCACGCGCGGATGCGCGTTGACGGGGCCGGGGCCCATCAGCAGCCGCTGCGGCGGATCGATCTCTCCGAAGAACGGCGGTTCAGGCGTTGCCAAAGCGAGCTCCCAGTCTCTCGATGAAGCCGAGCATCACCTGCAGCGCGATCTCGGCGTCGGCCGGCTCGACATGCTCGGCCGGATTGTGGCTGATCCCGCCGCGGCAGCGGACGAACAGCATCGCGGTGGGACACAGCGCCGCCATCACCATCGCGTCGTGCCCCGCCCCCGATACGAGCCGGCGCGGTTTCCACCCGGTCGCGGCGACGGCCTCGTCCATCAGGTCCATCAGCGCCGGGTCGCAGGGGCTTGCGGGCAGATCGTGGATGCGTTCGATGGCGATATCCAGCCCGCGCGTCTCGGCGATCGCGGCGATCTTCTGCTGGATGATCCCCGCCGCGCGGTCGCGCCGCGCCGCGTCGCCGGAGCGCACGTCGATGGTGAAGCGCACCTCGCCGGGGATGACGTTGGGCGCACCCGGCAGCGCCTCGATCCGCCCGACCGTCGCGACGAGATCCGAGAGGTCTTCGCGCGCCACCGCCTCGATCGCCAGCATCATCTCCGCCGCCCCCGCCAGCGCGTCGCGGCGCAGCGTCATCGTCGCGGTGCCGGCATGGCCCGCCACCCCCTTCACCACCACCTGATAGCGCAGTTGCGCCGCGATCCCCGTCACGGTGCCGATCGCCAGCCCTTCGGCCTCCAGCACCGGCCCCTGCTCGATATGCGCCTCGAGATAGGCGAGCGTTGTGCCGGGTGCGCGCGCGGCCCCCAAATATCCGTTCGTGCTGAGCGCAGTCGAAGCACGTATCCCGGACGCAGCATTCGCGGCACGTCCTTCGACTTCGCTCAGGACGAACGGTGGGTGTGCGGAAAGCGCCGCTTCCAGCGTCACGCCCTCACGATCGGCCATCTCGAAGGGCACCGCATCCAGCGTTCCCGCCACCGCACGGCTGGTCAGCATGGCAGCCGGAAAGCGCGAGCCTTCCTCGTCGCCGAACGCGATCACCTCGATCGGAAACGGCATTCGTCTGCCCGCATCGGAAAGCGCCGCGACGGCTTCCACCCCGAGCATGATGCCGAGCGGCCCGTCATAGCGCCCGCCGTCGCGCACACTGTCGAGATGGCTGCCGATCAGCAGCGCGGGAGACGCCGGATCATCGCCCTCATAGCGGCCGATGAGGTTGGCAGCGGGATCAAGCCGCACCGCCATCCCGGCCTCCGCCATCCACTCCCCGAGCGCCGACTGCGCCGCACCGTAAGCAGGCGTGAGGTAGCCGCGATACAGACCGCCCGCCATGTCGCTGTACGGCGCCACGCCCAGCGCGTCGCAGCGCGCCACCGCCCTTTCCCCGCCTACCACGCGGCGACCCCGCCATCGCTGCGCGGGTCGGTCGCGCCCTCCAGTGCGCCGTCGCCGTGGCGCACGATCGCGCCGGCATGGCCCATCGTCGCGGTCAGCGGCCCGACGCGCTCGACATCGTGCCCCGCCTCGGCAAGCGCCGCGTAGAGCTCGGGCGCGAAGCCGTCCTCGATCTTGAGCGTCGTCGATTGCTCGCCCCATGTCCGCCCGAGCAGCCAGCGCGGACGGCTGATCGCCTCCTGCAGATCGACGCCGAACTTCGCGTAGCGGGTGAACACCGCCGCCTGCGTCTGCGGCTGCCCCTCGCCGCCCATCGTGCCGTACGCCATCACCCGGCCATCATCGAACTCCGCCAGCGCGGGGTTGAGCGTGTGAAAGGGTTTCCGCCCCGGTTTCAGCGCGTTCCAGCCATCGGCGGCGATGCGGAACGAACTCCCCCGGTTCTGCCAGACGATGCCGGTCTTCGGCAGGACGAGCCCCGACCCGAACTCGAAATAGGTCGACTGGATGCAGCTGACGACGCGGCCCTCGCCATCGGCAGCGGCGAACCAGCAGGTGTCGCCCCATTGCGGCGGCTGCGGCCAGGGGAGCGCGCGCTCACCGTTCATGGCTTGCACCATCGAACGGATCGCACCCGGATCGTCCAGCAACGCTTGCGGATCGAGCGACATATATGCCGGATCGCCGACGTGCTGATCGCGGACGATGAAGGCTTGTTTTGTCGCCTCGACCATCAGATGCACGTATTGCCAGCTTTCCGGCACGACACCAATTTGCTGAGAAATCAGCAGAATGAGCAGCGAAGCGAGCCCCTGTGTGGGGGGTGTCGTATTATAAAGAGTGCCGCCGAGCCAAGGCGCCTTGAGCGGCTCCGGCCGCGTCGCGGCATGCGCGGCGAGGTCGTCCCAGGTCACCGGGCTGCCGAGTTCTTCGAGATCGGCCGCGATCGCCTCCGCCAGCGGCCCGCGATAGAAACCGTCGAGCCCGTCCGTCGCCAGCGCCCGCAACGTCTCCGCCAGCGCCGGCTGGCGCAGCAGATCGCCCTTCGCAAGCGGCCGCCCCTCGGGCTCGAACACCTTGGCATAATCACCCGGCTGGTCGCGCAGTTCGCCGCCCTTCGCCGCCGCGATCGCCGCTCCGGCCGCCGTCACCGTCACACCGCTTTCCGCATGCCTGATCGCATCGCGCAGCAGGCGTTCCAGCGGCAGGCTCCCGCCCGTCTCCGCCAGCGCGCGTTCCCAGCCCGAGATCGTCCCGGCCACCGTGCAGGCCGCCAGCGGCCCGCGCGTCGGCATCGCCGTCAGCCCGACATAGCGCGACAGGTTTGCCGCCGCCCCGCCGCAGCCATGCACCGAATGTACCCGGCCCCGAGAGTTTTTGGCCGGCTCGCGGATCACCCAGAAACCGTCGCCGCCGATGCCCGTCATGTGCGGATAGACCGCCGCCAGCGCAGCCGCGACCGCGACGCACGCCTCCACCGCATTGCCACCGTCGCGCAGCACGCTTAAGCCCGCCTCCGCCGCGAGGAAGTGCGGCGCGGTCACCATGCCGTGCCGGCCGCGAACGGTCGCAAGGCTCATGTCAGGCCGCCGCGCTCATCCACGCGAAGCGCAGCACGAACAGCCCCGCCAGCACGAACAGGAACCAGTCGCCCAGCTTGGCCTTGCCGCGCAGCAGCGTCAGCACCGCATGGGCGGTGATGCCGAAGGCCAGGCCGTTGGCGATCGAGAAGGTCAGCGGGATCATCGCCACCGTCAGGAAGGCGGGGATCGCTGCCATCGGATCCTCCCACTCCACCTCGGTCAGCGGCAGCAGCATCAGCCCGCCGACGATGATGAGCGCGGGCGCCGTCGCCGCCAGCGGCACGATCTGCGCATAGGGCGCCACGAACATCGTGAGCAGGAACAGCGCGCCCGTCACCACCGCCGTCAGCCCGGTGCGGCCGCCAGCCTGCACGCCCGCCGCGCTCTCGACATAGCTCGTCACCGTGCTGGTCCCCGCGACCGACCCCACCATCGTCGCCACCGCATCGGTGACGAGGATGCGGTTGAGCCCCGGTATCCGCCCCTCCTTGTCCATCAGCCCGGCGCGCTTCGTCACCGCCACCAACGTGCCGATATTGTCGAACAGGTCGACGAACAGGAACACGAACAGGATCTCGACCAGCCCGCCGCTCAGCTTGAAAACGCCCGCCAGATCGAGCTTGAACGCCGTGCCCGTCAGCGCCGACAGGCTGTACGGCTCGGGCGAAATCTTGACGAGGCCGAACACCCAAGCCGCCACCGTCGTCGCGACGATGCCGATCAGCATCGCCCCGCGCACTTTCCACACGGAGAGCGCGCCGATCACCACCAGCCCGAACAGCGCCAGTTCCGCCCCCGGCGATTTCATGTCGCCCAGCGCCACGAAGGTCGCCGGATTGGCGGCGACCAGCCCGGCGTTCTTCAGCCCGATGAAGCCGATGAACAGGCCGATGCCGCCTGCCACCGCCGCGAACAGATAGGTCGGGATGGCGGTCACGATCAGCTGCCGCACGCCCGTCAGCGTCAGGATCAGGAAGCAGATGCCCGAGATCATCACGCAACCGAGCGCGACCGGCCACGGCACGCCCATCCCCTGCACGACGGTGAAGCTGAAGTAAGCGTTCAGCCCCATGCCCGGCGCCAGCGCGAGCGGCGTGTTGGCGACGAACCCCATCAGGATCGAGGCGAAGGCGGCGGCGAAGCACGTCGCGGCGGCGACCGCGGCGACCGGCATCCCCGCCTGCCCCAGGATCGCGGGATTGACGAGGACGATATACGCCATCGTCAGGAAGGTCGTGAACCCGGCCAGCACCTCGGTCCGCGTCGACGTGCCGCGCTCACCGAGCTTGAAATATCGGTCGAGCCAGGTGGCTGCCTCTGGCGGAGCCTCTACCGCGACATCCGTCATACCATTTCCCCCTGATAGACCCCCGGCGGCGGCGAGAAGCCGACCACCCCCTTTTCCTCGATCGCGCGCGCGAAGGCGAACAATGCCCCCTCGCCCCCCGGCCTGCCGATCAGTTGCAACCCCAGCGGCAGCCTGCCCGGCCGCCGCAGCGGCACCGACAGCGCGGGCAGGCCGAGGAAGCTGATCGGCTGCGTATGGATGCCGAGATCGGCGCGCGCCGGCGACAATGCGCCGTCGATCACGATGCGCGGATCGGCGATCTCCGGCGCTGTCGTCGGCGTGGCGGGCGCGAGCAGCACGTCATAGTCCGCCAACATCGCCGCGATGCGCGCCTTGAACGCCGCGCGGAACGCCTGCGCCTCATCGTAGAGCCCGCGCGGAATCAAGGCCCCTGCCAGGAGGCGGTCGCGCGTCGCCGGATCGAACGCCATCGCATCGCGCGCCAGCGCCGCGCGGTGAAAGGTGCCCCCCTCCGAAGCCGTGATGACAAACGCCGCCGATCGCGCGCGCGCGATATCGGGCAGTTCGATCACCGGCGCGTCCGGCGCGATCTCCGCCATCGCGGCGAGCGCATCGGGATCGGCGTTCTCCCGAAACCGCCCGCCGAGGATCGCGATGCGCAGGCCCGACCCGTCGATCGCCGCGCCGCCCAGCACCTCGCAAACCAGCTTCAAAGCCGCCGCCGAACGCGCGAACGGGCCAATATCGTCGAAACTGTCGGCGAACGGGAAAACCCCCGCCATCGGCAGGCTCCCGTGCGCTGGCTTGAGGCCGTAGACGCCGGTCAGGCTCGCCGGCACGCGGATCGACCCGTTCGTGTCCGATCCCAGCGAAAACGGTAGCACCCCCACCGCGACGATCGCCGCCGATCCGCCCGATGATCCCCCCGCCAGCCGGCTCGGGTCGTGCGGGTTGCGCGTGGTGCCATAGGTCGCGTTGATCGTCGCGAAGCCATAGGCGAACTCGTCCATGTTAAGCGTCGCGACGAGCACCGCGCCAGCTGCCCGCAGCCGCCGGATCGCCTCGGCATCCCCGCTTGCGGGCGGCGCACCGGCATAGAGCGTCGATCCGGCGTGCGTCGGCAGACCCGCGACGTCGAACAGATCCTTCACGCCGTAAGGCACGCCCGCCAGCGGCCCCGGATCGCCGCCAGCCGCGACGGTCGCGTCGACCGCCGCCGCCTCCGCGCGCGCGCGGTCGGCCAGCACGCGCGTCACCGCGACGAGATCGTCCCGCACCAGCGCCGCGAGCGCCTCCTCGACGATCTGCAGAGCGCGCACGCGCCCGCCGCGCACATCCGCCGCAATCTCGATCGCGCCCCTCATCCGCGCAGGTTTCCGGCGTGCTTGTCGAGCAACGCCATGTTGGCGACGACACCTGGCATGCACGCCTCGGGAATCGTCATGCCCACGGCCGCCGCCGCCGCGCCGATCTCGGCCTCGCTGCGCGGCAAGCCGACCGCAGCCTCCGCCGCAATTGCCGCGCGCTGGAACCGCCCCGCCAGCACCGCGCAGACGAACAACTGCAACTGGTGGAAGATCATCAGCGGCAGCACGATCAGCCCGACATGCGCAGGCGCGAACAGCGCCCCCGCCATCGGCACGCCCGACGCGAGGCTCTTCTTCGATCCGCAGAACAGCAGCACGATGAAATCCTCGCGCGACAGGCTCGCCATCCGCGCGACGATCAGATTGGCCCCCATCACCAGCGCGAGGATAACCCCGCTCAGCGCCACCAGCCCGAGCAGATCGCCGATGCCGACCTGTGTCCAGATGCCGCCCACCACCGCCGCGCTGAACGCCGAATAGACGACCAGCAGGATCGATCCGCGATCGACCGGCTGCAGGATCTTCTTGTTACGATCGACGAAGCCGCCGATCAGCGGGCGCAGGAAATGCCCGGCCAGGAACGGCAGCAGCAATTGCACCGTGATCGTCCAGATCGAATGCCACGACGATCCGGCGCTCCCGCCGCCGACGCCGCCATCGGCCTTCATCAACAGCGCGACCAGCAGGGGCGTCACGAAAATGCCGAGCAGGTTGGACAGCGACGCGCTGCACACCGCAGCCGCGACATTGCCGCGCGCGATCGCGGTGAAGGCGATCGAAGACTGCACCGTCGAGGGCAACAGGCACAGGAACAGCAGGCCCGACAGCAGCCACGGGTTGCTCCAGCCCTGCAGCAGCGCGATCAGCGCCAGCCCGATCGCGGGAAACAGCACATAGGTCGAGCCAAGCACCAGCGCGTGCAGCCGCCAGTTGCCCATGCCCTGCACGATCGCCGCGCGCGACAGCTTCGCGCCGTGCAGGAAGAACAGCAGCGCGACGGCAAGATCGGCGGCGAGATCGACCCAACCCGCCGCCACGCCGCGCACCGGCAGCAATGATGCCGCCGCGACGACCGCGATCAGGCACAGCAGGAAGGGATCGATCGAGAAGGAAGGTTTCGGGAACTTCGCCATTGTCGGCGACTATGCCCGGTCTCCCCCTACCGATCCAACACAATGACAACGATGCTGCGTTGCAAAAATGCGCGCAGGGTGGTCATCCGACGAAGGCACGCTCGATCACATAATGGCCCGGCGCGGCATTCGATCCTTCGGTGAAGCCCAGCGCGTCGAGCGCGGCGGCCTGTTCCTTGATCATCGCCATGCTGCCGCACAACATGATGCGGTCGTGCTCGGGATCGAACTGGCGCGGTCCCGCGACGGGCGGCGCGAACAGCGCGCCGTTCTCGACCAGCGTGCCGATCCGGTGGCTGGTGTGGAACGGCTCGCGCGTCACGGTCGGCACATAATGGAACTGCAGCAGCGCCTGGTCCTGCACCAGCGGGTCGCCCGCGAGCTGCGCCTGCAACGTGTCGTGGAACGCGAGATCGCTCACGCGCCGCACCGAATGGACAAGCACGATCTGCGAGAAGCGATCGTAGATGTCCGGGTCGCGGATCAGGCTGAGGAACGGCGCAAGCCCGGTGCCGGTCGACAGCAGATACAGCCGCCGCCCCGGCAGCAGCGCGTCGGCGACGAGCGTGCCGGTGGGCTTGCGGCCGAGGAACATCGGATCGCCGACCTTGATCCCCTGCAACCGCGAGGTCAGCGGGCCGTCGGGCACCTTGATCGACAGGAACTCCAATTCCTCGTCATACGCCGGGCTCGCGATCGAATAGGCGCGCAACAGCGGACGCTGGCCATCGGGCAACCCGAGCATTACGAACTCGCCCGACCGGAAGCGGAAGCTCGCGGGCCGCGTGATCGCGAACGTGAAGAGATGCTCGTTCCAGTGATGGACGCGCGTCACCGTCTCGACGCTGAGCGAATTGGTCGCGGTAAGCATTTGATGGTCGCTCACAAAATTTCCCCGGCAGGGTTACGGTCCAGCCCGTCCGGCGCGAGCCCCGCTTCGGCAAGAGCGGAAGCAGCAGCATCGAACAGGCGCGCGGCGGTGTCGGCGCGCGTATCGAGCAATTGCACCAGCGTTGCATCGCGGCGCGGGCGGGCGCTAGCATCGAGACTGTCGCGCCACAAGGCCAGAAGTACCGCTTCGTCCGCGCCGATCCGACGCTGATCGATCTGCGCGACCTCCACGGCCAAGCGCGAATGGCAATTTAGCACAACCATGCCCAGGTGGAACGGGCTCAACGCATCAAGTGCTCCCATGCCCTGAAACGATGGCGACAGCGCATGTGGCGGACAGGTGTGGGCCTCGCGCGCACTGGTCCAGCGGCGCATTGCCCACAAGACGAAACGGCTGCCTTGCGAGAGCGAATCCACGGGGCGATCAACGAAGGAATACATGGGGTCTCCGGAGAGTCTATGTCGCTCCGAGGCGACTATCGATAATGCGATTAATTCGCAACAGTCTTTTGAAATCGAAACGCCGCTGCAACGAACCTCGATTGACGCACCCTCGCCCGCCTCCTAATCGCAATCGCGAATCACTCGCATTAGCATACGGGAAGGGACATGATGACAGATCAACCGCGGAACGAAGGCGTTCGCCGCCTTGCCTTGCTGCTAGCAGGCACGGCGACCGCCATCGCCGCAGCACCGGCTTTCGCGGCCCCGGCAACGGACGCGGCGGCACCCGCCCTCTCCTTCGCCGACGACGAGAACAAGGATCCCGTCGTCGTCACCGGTACGCGCATCCCCACCCCGGCCAGCGAAGTGCCCGCCACCGTGTCGGTCATCACTGCGGAGGACATCGCCAACAACCTCGCCATCGACATCAAGGATCTGATCCGCTTCGAACCCGGCGTCAGCGTGCGTCGCGCGCCGACCCGCTTCGGCGCGGCGCTCGGCGTCACCGGTCGCGACGGCGACGCCGGCTTCAACATCCGTGGGCTGGAGGGCAACCGCGTGCTGATCCAGGTCGATGGCGTGCGCGTGCCCGATGGCTTCGAATTCGGCGCGCAATCGGCCGGGCGCGGCGACTATGTCGATCTCGGCATCATCAAGTCGGTCGAGATCCTGCGCGGCCCCGCGTCCGCGCTCTACGGATCGGACGGCCTCGCCGGCGCGGTCAGCTTCGTCACCAGCGATCCGGTCGATTTTCTCAAGGACGGCAATGCTTACGGCGGCCTGCTGCGCGCCGGCTACGATTCCTCCAGCAACCAGTTCGCCGAGACCGCGATCCTCGCCGGCCGCTCGGGCGACTGGTCGGCGGTCGTGTCCTACACCCGCCGCGACGGCCACGAGTATGAGAATGCCGGGACGATCGACACGCCCAATGCGCTGCGTACCAAGGCGAACCCGCAGAACACGCGCTCCAACGCCGTGCTCGGCAAGATCGTCTGGGAGCCCAACGATCACCACCGCATCCGCCTGACGCTCGATCATTACGACGCTTACGCCTTCACCAACGTGCTTAGCGGCGTCGCTGCGGTGCCCACGGCCGCGACCAGCGTGATCGGCCTCACCGCCGAGGATACGATCAAGCGCGACCGCATCAGCCTCGACTGGCGCTACACCGGCGAAGGCGCGATCGACTTCGCGCAGGTCACCGGCTGGTATCAGAAGGGCAAGAACCGCCAGTTCACTGCCGAGGATCGCAACACCGCCGCCGACCGCATTCGCATCAGCACTTTCGACAATCAGGTCTGGGGCGTCAGTGTCGAGGCGCGCAGCAGCTTCGATATCGGCGGCATCGGCAACAAGCTCGCGTTCGGCGGAGACGTCAGCGTCACCCGGCAGGAGGGCATCCGCGACGGTACTCTCCCGACCGCGCCCGACGTCTTCCCGACGCGCGCCTTCCCGATCACCGACTACGTGCTGGCCGGCGGCTATCTCGCCGATACGATCAGCCTGTTCGAAGGGCGTTTCCAGCTTTTCCCGGCGCTGCGCCTCGACTATTACAAGCTCACCCCGAAGATCGACGCGCTCATTCCCGGCGCATCGACCACGCCGAGCGGCCAGGACGGATCGCGCCTCTCGCCCAAGATCGGCGCGCTGGTGAAAATCCCCGGCGGCGGCAATATCTTCGTCAACTATGCGCGCGGTTTCAAGGCGCCCTCGCCGACGCAGGTGAACCAGTTCTTCGACAATCCCAACGGCGTCGGCTTCGCCTATCGCTCGATCCCCAACCCCAACCTCCGCCCCGAAACGAGCGAGACCTGGGAGGCCGGCATCCGCGTGGGCAGCGGCCCGGTGCGGCTCTCGGGCACGGCCTTCACCGGCGGCTATTCCAACTTCATCAGTCAGGAGATGGTCGGCGGCACCGGCACGGTCGCGAACCCGGTGATCTACCAGTTCGTCAATCTCAACCGCGTCCGCATCAAGGGCGCGGAAGGGTCGCTCGCGCTGAGTTCGCCCAATGGCCTCAGCGCGCGCGTCGCGATCAGCTACGCGATCGGCACCGTCACCGGCGCGGGCGGCGCGAAGTCCCCTCTCTCGACAATCGATCCGCTCAAGCTGGTGATGGGCCTCGGCTATGACGATCCCGGCAAGCGCTTCGGCGGCCAGATCATCATGACGCATTCGGCACAGAAGGAACTCGAGGCCGCACCCGCAGGCGCATACCGCCCCGGCGATTTCACCATCCTCGACGCGACCGCCTATGTCCGCATCGCCGATTTCGCAACGCTGCGCGCGGGCGTCTTCAATCTGCTCGACACAAAATACGCCTGGTGGAGCGACGTGCGCGGCCTCGCCGACACGTCGACGGTGAAAGATGCCTATACCCAACCGGGCCGCAATGCGTCTATCTCGCTTTCGCTCCGATTCTGATAATGAGGATCACTCGCATGAAACTCCGTATTGCCCTTCTCGCCGCCGCCTTCGCGCTGACGCCGGCGATGCCCGCCCTCGCCGACGGTCCCGTCACCGCCAAGTCCGCCACCGATCAGAAGGCCGCGTTCGACGCCGACCGCGCCTCGATCCTGGCGATGGCGGGCACTTTCAAGGTCACGTTCGACATGAAGGAGACGACGCCGTGGCGCGAAGGCTACACGCCGATCCCTGCCAAGATCTCCGGCGGGCATGAGGTCGTCCGCGCGATCGTCGATACCGGCCGCACGATCGTCCTCCAGCATCTGCTCGTCGTCACCGACGACGCGAAAAAGACCTTCGTCATCAAGCATTGGCGGCAGGATTGGGTCTACGAGCCCGCCACCGTCCTGACCTATGCCGGCCAGGGCACTTGGAGACTGGAGGACGTGCCCGCCGCGATGCGTGCCGGCCGCTGGTCGCAGACCGTGTGGCAGACCGACGACAGCCCTCGTTACGGCGGCTGGGGCCAGTGGACCGAGGAGGGCGGCGTGCGACGCTGGCGCTCGAACTGGACGTGGCGCCCGCTCGCCCGGCGCGACGCAGTGCGGCATCCGCCCTACGACCGCTATCTCGGCATCAACCGCCACTCCCCCTCGCCCGCCGGCTGGATCCACTGGCAGGACAATATCAAGGAAGGGCTGGTCGACGGAAAGCTGGTGCCGTTCGTGCAGGAAAGCGTGCTCAACACCTACGTGAAGGACAGCGCCTTCGACGTCGCGTCGGCCGATACATATTGGAAGGCGACGAAGGACTATTGGGCGGCCGTCCGCGCCGACTGGGACGCGGCGATCACGCGCGGCAAGGGCGTCAAGGTCGCCGAAGTCGCGGAGACGGGCTCGGCGTCGGGCTCGCGTCTGATGGGTTTCGCGGATGACGTACAGGCCGGAAAGCTCAAGACAGCCGACGCGGTCGCAAAGGCCAGGGCGGTGATCGCAGAGGTCACGAAATAAGGGGGGGCGGGCGGGTCTCCCCGGGCCCGCCCGCTTATTTCACGGCAAACCGGCCCGCCGCGGCACGAGGACGCGCTTCACGACGGGCCGGGCCGGGGGGGGCTCAGTTGCCGGCGACCTCGACCTTGGCGGTCTTGGCCTTGGCAAAATCGGCACTGCAATCCTGCTTGGCGTGCGGCGCGTACTGCGACTTGCCGCTCAGGTGCATCGGCGCGGCATTGGTGGTGCAGCCATTGCCGCGGATCTGGTGATGCGTCACAATGGGCAGCTTGCCCGCCTGGTTCCAGCGCTGCGTGTGCGTGTCGGTCAGCGACTGCGCCGCGACCGGGGCGGCAATGAGAGCGAGCGGGAGCGCTGCGAATTTCAGGAAAGACATTGCATACCTCTTCATCAGGATCGATGATCGAGAAATATGTCTGCCTCTTTGCGCGCGCCTGTCGCGATTGTGAGGAAGCATGTCCGCGAAATGGCTGTATAATTGCCTTACCGTGACAAATCATTGCTCGACCTCTTGAACCCCGAACCGGGCAGCAACAGACGGTTGATCGCATCCGCGACGGGGCCTACGTCCGCGTTCATGAGCGAAACTTCCATCGTCCTTGTCGAAGACGACCCGCCCCTGCGTACCCTTACCGCCCGCGCCCTCCGCGAGAATGGATATTCCGTTCGCCAGGCCGCGACCGCGCCCGAAATGTGGATCGCGTTCGAAGGCGGGCCGGTCGATCTCGTCGTGCTCGACATCATGTTGCCGGGCACCAACGGCATCGATCTCTGCCGCCAGATCCGCCGCAAGAGCGACGTGCCGATCATCTTCGTCAGCGCGCGCGGCAGCGAGGCCGACCGCGTCATGGGGCTCGAGCTTGGCGCCGACGACTATCTCCCCAAACCCTTCGGCACGCGCGAGCTCGTCGCTCGTGTCCGCGCCGTGCTGCGCCGCCGTTCGAGCGACGGCATGGTCGCGGCGGATCGCCAGGACGAGGCGGAGTTCGACGGCTTCGTCGTCAACTTCCCCAGGCGCGAGCTGCGCGCGCAGAGCGGCGCCACCATCGATCTGACGGGCGCCGAGTTCGATCTGCTCGCCACCTTCGTCGCCCAGCCACAGCGCGTTATCGCGCGCGAACGGCTGATCGAGCTGTCCCGCACCCGCCTCGCCGACAGTTCGGATCGCAGCATCGACGTGCTGGTCAGCCGCCTGCGCCGCAAGCTGTCGGCGTCGGGCAAGGAAGCGCCGATCATCACCGTCCGCGGCATCGGATACATGCTGAAGGCCGAGGTGACGCGATCCTGACGCACATCAAGAATGTGTCGTTGGGGCTGCTCGGTCGGCTCCTCATCATCCTGTTGCTGACGGTCGTCGTCGAATTCAGCGCAAGCACGCTACTCTACGAACGCGCCTCCGAACTATCGCTGCAGGAGGACGAGGCGCACCGCCTCGCCGAGCATCTCGTCGTCGCGCGCAAACTGCTCGACGAACGCCCGCCGCCGGAGCGCCCCCGCATCGCGCGCGAGCTCGTCACCGATCGCTACGTCGTCGGCTGGACCGTCACCCCGCCGAGCCGCTCCTCCTTCCGCCCGCAACTGGCGAGCATGCAGCGCCAGATCGTCGCGTGGGAACCCGATCTCGCTCGCTCTAAGCTGCAACTTCGTCTCCCGCCGCTGCAGGACGGCTCCAGCGTCCACGGTGCGCTGCGGCTCGCCGATGGCAGCTGGCTGACCTTTCAGATGAAGGAAGCACTCGACGGCGGCTGGAAACTCTCGGTCGGCCGCGTCCTGCGCGCCTTCGTGCCCGCATTGCTGCTGCTGGTGTTCAGCGGCCTCCTCATCCGCTCCACCATCGCCCCCTTGCGCACGCTGATGCGCGCGGCGCGGCTGGTCGGGCTCGGCACGCGCGTGCCTGTCAAGGAGGCCGGCTCGCCCGAGGTCCGCAGCCTGATTCACGCCTTCAACGAGATGCAGGACCGGATTCACGATCTGCTCGAAAGCCGCACCCAGGCCCTGGCGTCGGTCAGCCACGATCTGCGCACGCCGCTCGCGCGGTTGCAGTTGCGCATCGACGAGGTCGCCGATGATGCATTGCGCGAGGAACTGGTCGACGACGTCGCCGAGATGAACGACATGATCACCTCGCTGCTCGCGTTCTACGGCGGGCAGGCTGATCCCGAAAAGCCGGCGCTGACCGACCTCGCCGTGCTGACCTCGACGTTGGTCGAACGCTGTGCCGATCGCGGCTTCGACGCGACCTATCGCGGGCCCGATCACCTCGAAATGACATTGCGGTCCTCGGCAATCCGCCGCGCGATCTCCAACCTGATCGAGAACGCGCTCCACTATGGCGGCTGTGCGCACGTGACGCTCGACAAGACCGCGACCGAGATCGTGCTCCGCGTCGAGGACAACGGCCCCGGCATCCCCGAGGACAAGCTCGCCGACGTGCTGGAACCCTTCACCCGCCTCGACGATGCCCGCGCGCGCAACACCGGCGGCCTCGGCCTCGGCCTTGCCATCGTCGCCCGCGTCGTGGGAGCCGAAAAAGGCGTACTGACCCTCGCCAATCGCCCCGAAGGGGGCTTGCGCGCGACGATCACGCTGAACGCTTAGCCCCGCGGGATGCGGTTTCGCCGTTCGACGGCGTCGATCAGATATGATGGAAAAGCGAACGACCTCAGTTGCCGACGGCGAAACCCCGCATGCTTGCGGGAGGCGGCCCGCCGACACTCGTCTGCACAAAAGCAATCGATAATGCCGCTTCGATCGGATACCCGGCGGCCCATGAGAATTCTAACCTTCATCCACGGCTTCGAGCCTGGAGGCGTGGAGAAAGTCGCGCTCAGGCTGGTCTCCGCCTGGAGGGACTCGGGTGCTGCGGTGAGCATCATCGTCGGCAAGGACAACGCGGACTACCGCGCCGCCGCGCCTGCCCTTCCCTACGCTTTTCTTCCCGAAAGCCGCTGGATACCCGGCAAATCCCTGAAAATGCTGCGTTGGTTGCCCGGCCTGATACGACGGCATCGGCCAGACGTCATTTTCGTGGGCGGCAATACCTACACGATCTTCGCCGTCCTGCTGAAATTGCTGCTAGGGCGTAGCTGCCCTCCCATCGTCGCAAAAGTCAGCAACGATCTGGGCCGCGATGACATGGGGCCATTGTCGCGATTTTTCTATCGAAAATGGTTGCGTATCCAGGGTCGGCACATCGATCATCTCGTGGGGATGGCGGATGCCAACCGTGCCGAGATCGTCGCTGCTTTCGATGTCGCGACAGAGCGTGTCTCGATCGTCCCCGATCCTGCTCTATCGGCGGCGCAACTCGATTTGCTCAGTTCCAGGGGTCCGCTGCGGATCGACAGATCGCATAGCGGCCAAACCTTCCTCGCCGTCGGACGGCTCGTTCAACAAAAGAACTTCGCCCTCTTGATCGAAGCCTTCGCTGACATTGCGCGGGCGGACGACAGGCTGGTCATCCTGGGCGAAGGCGTCCAGCGGGGGAAACTCGAACGGCTGGTCGCCGAACTGCATCTGGAAAGCCAGGTTTCCTTGCCCGGTCATGGCAGTGCGGACGACTGGCTCGCCCGAGCAGACACGTTCGTCCTCTCCTCCGATTACGAAGGCGTGCCCGCAGTCGTGATAGAAGCGCTGGCCGCCGGCCTGCCGATCGTTGCGACGCAATGCAGCGTCGCCATGTCCGAACTCCTCGGCAACGGTCGTTTGGGCACGCTCGTCCCGACCGGGGATCGCGAGGCGTTCGGCCATGCCATGCGGCAGGCAAATGCATCCCCCATCAGCCTACCGGACATGAAACGTCAGGCCGCCCGTTTCACGATCGAGAAAGGCGCGCCGGACTATCTGGACATTTTCAGGCGGGTGCTGGAATCGCCCGGTCTCGACGGGCAAGCGCCGGATCGGATGCGCGACAATCGCGCAAGCGTCGCGCGGGAGGTGCTGGCGGCGGATCGGCTCTAGTTCGACGGCCTTTTTGCGGGGCGGATAGTCGCCCTGTCCTACACGCCGTGTATCTGCGATAGTCGCTGCCGCTCTTTCCCATCGTCGGCCGCTCAAGAACGCTGTGCAGCAGCACATCCTCACCGGGCTCCGTCGCGCGATACACACGCGACACTGTCGCCTCAGTGTGATTTTCCGCGTTCGATTGGCACGATTTTGGAAACAATCGCGGCTTACAGTTTCGATTCAGGTGTCAATCTGTCAAGCAAGGTATCACTTTGCGTGTCGACGAAGCTGCGTTTCCGGGCCCCTCCCGCCGCCGCTGCGCATAGCAACACTTCGTCACTTCCGCGCCGCGCCGCAGCAAAACTGATGGTTTAAATCCGGGCATTCCAGCGTACCAAAGGAATGCCAGATGAACGAGTTGATCGGACGGATCTTCAGCTTCGAGCGGAATGTCTTCCCCAACCAGAGCGATCTCTTCGCCAAACTGGTCCGTGACGGCCAGAGCCCCAAGGCGCTGATGATCTCCTGCGCCGATTCGCGCATCGTCCCCGAACATATCCTGGCCGCCGCCCCCGGCGACCTGTTCGTGTGCCGCAATGCAGGCAACATCGTACCGCCCTACGCCACGCAGAACGGCGGCGTCACCTCGACCGTCGAATATGCCGTCCTCGCGCTCGGCATCCGCGACATCATCGTCTGCGGCCATTCGGACTGCGGCGCGATGAAGGCAGTCGCCAACCCGGCCCCGCTCGCCACCATGCCCAACGTCGCCGCATGGCTGCGCCACAGCTCGGCGGCGGCAAGCGTGGTCGACAGCGGTTACGGCGAACTGGAGCCGGCCGAGCGCGTCCACGCCATCTCGCTCGAGAACGTCGTCGCCCAGCTCGCCAACCTGCGCACGCACCCGTCGGTCGCGGCCGGCATCGCGCGTGGCGAGATTTCGCTGCACGGCTGGTTCGTCGATATCCACGCCGGTCAGATCCTCGCGCTCGACGGCGTGAGCGGCCGCTTCGAGACGGTGCGTGAAGGCACGCCGCTGCCGGTCGCACACCCCGCCGGTCAGCGCTTCGCCGCGTCGTTCGCCTGGCCGGAGGCGGCGGAATGAGCACGCCCGTCACCAGTGCCGAAAAGCCTCAGGGCTGGATGGTCAAGGATCTCGCGGCCTCGGTCGTGGTCTTCCTCGTCGCGATGCCGCTCTGCATGGGCATCGCGATCGCCTCGGGCGTCCCGCCCGAGAAAGGCCTGGTGACGGGCATCATCGGCGGCCTCGTCGTCGGCTTCCTCGCCGGATCGCCGCTGCAGGTCAGCGGCCCGGCGGCCGGCCTCGCCGTCATCGTTTTCGAACTGGTGCGCGATCACGGCATCTCCGCGCTCGGCCCGATCCTGCTACTCGCCGGTGCGCTGCAGTTGATCGCGGGCGTTCTGAAGCTCGGCGGCTGGTTCCGCGCGATCTCGCCCGCCGTCGTCCACGGCATGCTCGCAGGTATCGGCGCTCTGATCGTCGTCGGGCAGTTCCATACCCTGTTCGACGCCAAGCCGCTGTCGAACGGGCTCGAGAACCTCGCCGCGATGCCGGGCCGGGTCATGGGCCTGGAGCCGAATAACATCGCCTCGACCGAGCTGGCGCTGATCGTCGGCCTCCTCACCATCGCGCTGATGCTGAGCTGGGACAAGTTCCGTCCGGTTGCGCTGAAGCTCGTGCCCGGCGCGCTGATCGGCGTGGTCGGCGCGACCTTGTTCGCCTTCTTCTTCGGCCTCGATGTCGTGCGCGTGAACGTGCCCGAATCGATCATCTCGGCGGTCGAGACGCCCGGTGCCGGGTTCCTGAGCCCGCTCGGCAACCCGGCTGTGCTGATGACGGCGCTCGCCATCGCCTTCATCGCCTCGGCGGAAACCCTGCTCTCGGCGGCGGCGGTCGATCGCATGCACGACGGCGTGCGCACCGACTATAACAAGGAACTGCGCGCGCAGGGCATCGGCAACATGCTGTGCGGTGCGGCCGGCGCGCTTCCCATGACGGGCGTCATCGTGCGCTCGTCGGCCAACGTGCAGGCGGGTGCCGTGACGCGCATGTCCACGATCCTGCACGGCGCGTGGATCCTCGGCTTCGTGGCACTGCTCCCCTGGCTGCTGCGCGAGATCCCGATGGCCGCGCTCGGCGGCGTGCTGGTCGTCACTGGCGCGCGGCTCGTCAGCCTCAAGCATGTCACGCACCTCTTCTCGCACTACGGCCTGCTGCCCGCCGCGATCTGGGTGGTGACCTTCGCGCTGGTGGTGACGACCGATCTGCTGACTGGCGTGCTGGCCGGCCTCGCGCTCTCGCTGGTCGAACTGGTGCCGCACGTCCGAAGCCTGCGCCTCAAGGTCGATAGCGATCACGGAGCGGAACGCAGCCACGTCCGCCTCACCGGCTCCGCAACCTTTATCAGCGTGCCCAAGCTCAACACCGCGTTCGATGCGGTGCCCGACGGCAAGCCAGTGACGCTCGATCTGCACCAGGTGCCGGCGATCGATCACAGCTGCGCCGAGTTGCTGCGCGAGTGGCTGCAACGCGCGGCCAAGCGCGGCAACGAGGTCGAACTGCTGGGATCGCCGTACCAGCTCAAGCGGCTGGCGGTATGATGGAATGAAGGCGTCGGCCTGCCCAACAATGGGCGGGCCGACACTATAAAGGGGACGTTGCAAATATGCCGCACCGCAACACGAAGCGGTCGTAGCAATGTTTTGACACCGTCGGGCAACGGTTGAGACAAGCCCGGGTGTCAGGAGAGGAGCATCGCGGTGGATGCGAGCCGGGCCGACGACCTCCGGCACAGAGTTCGCACCACCGCGGGCCCGTAGGCGGGGACATTCACCTAAAAGGGGATGGTCTCCAATGAAGAAGTCTTTCGTTTCGGCAGCCACTGCGCTCGCATTCGGGTTCGCGTTCGCCACGCCCGCTTTCGCTCAGGAAGAAGCGCCGCCCAAGCCGATCACCTTTTCCGGCAGCGCCACGATCGTCAGCGACTATCGCTTTCGTGGCGTCTCGCAGTCCGACAAGCACATGGCTTTCCAGGCGGGCATCACCGCCACGCACGAAAGCGGCTTCTACGCCGGCGCATGGGGCTCGAACCTCGCCGGCTGGGGCCAGTTCGGCGGTTCCAATACCGAACTCGATCTGATCGCGGGCTACAAGCGGTCGCTCGGTGGCGGTGTCTCGGTCGATGTCGGCCTTACCTGGTATATGTATCCGGGCGGTGCCGATAAGACCGATTTCGCAGAGCCTTATGTGAAGGTGAGCGGCACCGCCGGTCCGGTGAACCTTCTCGTCGGCGTCGCTTATGCACCCGAGCAGCAGGCGCTCGGTAACTGGAGCAACACGCCGGAAAGCCGCATCGGCGACACCGAGGACAATTTCTACATCTGGGGCGACGCCAGCACCGCCATCCCCAGCACGCCCGTCACCGTCAAGGCGCACCTCGGCTATTCGAAGGGCAATCCCGGCCTCGGCCCGAACGGCACCAGCGTGACGCCGACCGGCAGCTATATCGACTATATGGTCGGCGCGGACATCACCTTCTCGCCGGTGACGTTCGGCGTGTCGTTCGTCGGCACCGATATCAGTACCGCCAAGTCGCTTTATCTGCAGCCGAACTTCTCGAGCACCAAGGACGGCTCCTCGATCGCATCGGGCAAGGTGCTGTTCTCGGCGACCGCAGCCTTCTGATCGTTCATGCGGCGCGGGCCTTCGGGTCCGCGCCGCTTTATGTGATGACGGTGGAGCGCTGCATCGGGTTGTTGCGCTCGAGCTCGATCCGCTTGGCGATCTGCTGGTTGAGGACGGTCGGCTCACCCGCGAACGCAGCCGGGGTCATGCCGGTGAAATGCTTCAGCTCGCGAATGAAGTGCGACTGGTCGTAAAACCCCTCCGCCAGGATATCATCGAGATCGCCATCCTTGTGCGTCAGCGCGATTGCCGCACGCAAAGCCCTGTATTTACGCGCAAGCAGCTTGGGCGGCGACCCGAAATAGCGCTTGCACCCGCGCTGCACCTGGCTCGCCGAAAGCCCCGTCCGTTCCGCCAGCTCGTTGACGTCCGGCGTGACGGAATCCACCAGCCATTGATTCACCGCCGCCACGAAATCGTGATATCCCGCCTTGCGGTCGGCCATCAGGCCGGTGAGAAGCGCCTCGAAGATCTTCACGCGCGCGTCAAAATCCGTTGTGGCTAGAAGTCGATCGCGCGTTTCGGTGACCGCGGGGCCAAGCAGATCGTCGGCATCGAACAGCCGGTTCGCAGCCGCCGAAGCGTCCATCGGCACCAGCGCGGCCCAGCCCGCCGGCATCAGGCCCACACCGATCACATCGGCATCCCCCGTCCCGGTGATCAGCGTATTACCGGTGGTCGGCCCCTGGATGTAGATGTCGGGCATGTCCTGAACCGTGCCATCCACGAACTGGCACCGGCCATCGCCGCGCAGGATGAAGCGGAGCTGCGCGAAATCGGCGCGATCGACCATCTCGAAGACTTCGTCGCCCTGCTGGAAATGGTAGAAAAACGAAAAATGATCCGCGAAGGCCGGGCTCGGTTGCCGAAAATCGAGTGTCAGTTCCGTCATGCCTGACTTTTCAGACATCGCGGCGCGACGAACAAGCAATTTCAACGGTTTTCGTCAAAATCAGCGACATAATCGTGCGTAGATGGCACGTTCAGGCAACTACCTTGGCGGTGCCGTCATATAAATTGATTTGCCTCAAGCCAAATCCAGGGCGATCATTTCACCAGAAATGATCGCCCTGGATTTTCCAGGCATTGTCCAGATTGCGATTGATCGCGTTGCTGTCGGCAAAACCAGACCCGTTGGAGAGCCACGAACTCACAAGTCCGCTGTCATTGCGCCAAACGATATCGGCGCGCCCGTCGCCGTTGAGATCGGAGACCGTCTGGACGTGCCAGCCAGCGCCCGGATCCTTCATGGCGGCGGCGTTGTCGATGAATCCACTGCCGTTCGAAAGCCAGTCGGTAACCATGCCGCTGTCGTTCTGCCAGAGGATGTCATCCTTGCCGTCGCCGTTGAAATCGCCCGTCCCGGCCACGTGCCAGTCGTTGCCCAGACTGCGGGTCGTGCCGCTCTCGTCGAACGACGTTCCGTTCGACAGCCAGGTCGTGACCGAACCGTCGGCGTGACGCCACAGGATATCGGCCTTGCCGTCGCCGTTGAAGTCGCCGGTCCCGGCAAGATGCCAGTCGTTGCTTTGCTGCTTGGGCAATGCCGGATTGTCGGAGAAGCCGGTGCCGTTCGACAGCCAGTCGATCACCTGACCGTTCGCGTTGCGCCAGAGGATATCGTCCC